>CASGDA010000005.1 GCA_949300145.1 uncultured Treponema sp.
CATACTTCGGTTATGAAGATGCAAAAGAAAAGATGGCACAGTGGATTGATTTTTACAACAACGGGCGTCTTCACGGCGCACTTCTTTATCTGACTCCAGAAGATTATTTTGCAGGAAGAAAAGAATCAAGGCTTGCAGAACGAAGAGAAAAACTTCATACTGCAGATATCAACAGAAAAGCTTATTGGCTGCAACAGCAGCAGGCTTAAACCACCTTATAAGCTTTCCTAAAAAAGTCCAAGTTCACTTTGGGCAGGACAATATCCTTTTTCTGTTTCTGTATTAATCAAGTTAAAAAGCTGTACCGCCGGAACCTTCTCCATCAGAAAAAAGGGTTCCGGCATTTTTTATCGACAGCCTCGTAATCTCAACTCCCGTCTCCTACCATCCGCCGGAAGCTCCGCCGCCGCCGAAACCGCCGCCGCGTCCGGAAAAACCTCCGCCTCCACGGAAACCGCCGCCGAAGCTCCTTCCTCCACCGTGGAAAGAGCGGGGGCCGTTTCCGGGGAATCTTCCCCTGCCGAAGCCGCCGTACCGCCTCAAATGGGAGGTCACACCCATGGAAACAATCGATATAAAAATTACAGCAAAAAGGAAAGAAGCGATTACAGGCTGAACATCCACGCCTTCTTCCTGTCCGTCCGTAAGGGCTGTTTCCACGGCTTCACTGTCACCGGCGGCGATTGCCGCCATGTTTTCAATTCCGGCGGTAATTCCTCCGCTGTAGTCGCCGCTCCTGAAACGGGGCGTTATCACATTCCTGATTATAAGGCCGCATTTCGCGTCGGTAAGGAGCGGCTCAAGGCCGTAGCCCGTCTCAATTCTCAACTTTCTGTCGCCAAGAGACACCAAAAGGAGGGCGCCGTTATCCTTGTCTTCCTGTCCAAGCTTCCAGGCCTCGGCGACCTTCATGGAAAACACTTCCAGGGATTCACCCTCAAGGGAGGGGATTGTCAGCACAGCCATCTGCACGCCGGTCCGGTCGTTGAGATTCGTCAGGTAATCAGTAAGTCCGGCTTCCTCCTCTTTTGTCATGACCCCCGCGGAATCATTAACAGGGCCTGTCCATGCAGGAACTTCGAGGGCCGTACCGTCCGCAAGGGGGACTGAAAGTAAAAGGAGAACAACCGCGGGCAGAAAAATGGATTCAAAAAACCGTACCGTCAAACGCATTCATCATCCTCCAGTATCACAAGGGCATCAGGAAGCTCGTCCGGGTTTCCTGAATCATCCCCTCCGGCGGGGAAGTGCTCCGACAGGATTTCCCCGCACCGTTCAACCGCCCGTATAAAAGAAGCCTCCGCATTCTCCGTGCCGAGACCTTCCGCAAGATCCGAGGCGATGGAATTCCAGGTTTCCCCCGGAATCCTTGCACTGACACCGGTGTCCGCCAGAATCCTTACCTCCCGTTCCATATAGGACACAAAAATCAGGATGCCGGAACGGCCGCGCGTTGCGTACACGCCGCTTTCCACAAAATACCGCAGCGCCCTGTTGTATACCGTGAGGCGGCGCACCCGCCGGGGAATGATAAGCCTGTCAACAGCGGGAACATTAGCCGCGAGGAAGAGGACGGCCGTAACGCCGAAACAGGTGAATCCGTAGACAGCCGGAAGGCACCACACCGGGGCGCCCCACATAAGCCTGTCCAGAATCCCCTGCAGTATTTCCGCAAAGGGAAGCATAACGGCAAAAACAACGGCCCCGGCGGTGACGGCGAAAAGCAGCTCGTACATTGAATACCTGGCGCTTTCCACGGTTACCGCCACGGCTATTTCTCCGGTTGTGCGCTCCTCGGCTTTGTCAACAGCGGCCTTTATATTCTCAAGAGCCTTCTCCGGCAGCTTCAGGCGGCGGAGCATCTTTGATTTTTTCACTGCACCTTCCTCCTCCCCTAATCAAACGACACGGCCGGAGCGCTTTGCGCTGTGGAATCCGCCGTGAATTTCTCCTTGGGCATAAAACCGCTCATTCCCGCTATAATCCTGCCGGGGAACTTCCTGATAAAAGTGTTGTATTCCGTCACAGCGTCGTTAAACCTGCCGCGTTCTACCGCAATCCGGTTTTCAGTCCCCTCCAGCTGATCCTGAAGGGCGAGGAAATTCTGGTTCGCCTTCAATTCGGGGTAGTTTTCCGTTATCGAAAGCAGCCGCTGGAGGGCCCCTCCGAGTGAATTCTGCGCTTCCTGGAACTGCCGGATTTTTTCCGGATCCTCCAAATCGGAGGCGGACAATTCCATGACTCCGCCCGCCCTGGAACGGGCCTGCGCCACATCCGTGATTACCTGGGATTCATGGGACGCATAACCTTTTACGGTTTCCACCAGATTCGGAATCAAATCATAGCGCCTCTGGTATACATTCTGAACCTGCGCCCACTGGTTGGACACCTGTTCTTCAAGTTCCACCATTCTGTTGTAATTTCCGGCGTAAAACTGGCATCCACCGGCCACAATCACGGCGATAACAATGATAACCGCCAGAACAATTTTCAGCCCGCTTTTCATAAAACCTCCAGTACTGTGAATAAATATACTCCATATCAGCGTGTAACAGCAACAATATTTCCATTCCTGAAACTCCTGAAACACCGCTGTTTTTTTGACAAAACCACGCGCCTCTGGTAGACTTTCCACCATGAGAATATCCCGGATTCCGTTTTTGATAACCTCATCCATCTTTCTGGGGATATTCCCCCTCTTCGCGGACGGTTTCCGGTGGGACATAGAACCCTACGCCGGATTCCGTTCCGGCACCGTCAGTGAATACGTTTTCTCCGCCGCCGCCGGAAAAACCTCCGCAGCCGCACCGGACGGATACATGCAGATAAGCCGGCTGGACTGGAGTTTTTCGCCGGTATGGGTGGCGGGTCTGAGGACTTCTGTCGAAATAAAAAAAGTGTTTCTGAGATTTTCCATCGAGGGAGGATTGCCGCTGGAATGCGGAAAAATGCAGGACTACGACTGGCTCGGATACGGCGGCGACATGACCCATTACTCTGAACATGACAATTACCTGGAACATCATCTGGCTGTCTCACTTGAAGGCGGATGGCGTTTTTCCTTCCTTAATGACCGTCTCACCCTGACACCACTTATAGGAGCCTGCTACGCTTCAACAGCCTTTGAATCCCGGGACGGATACACCCAGTACGTGCAGAATTCTCTTCTGGAACAATGGTCAGAGGACATCCCCAAAGAAGAATTCTCCGGGAAGGCCGTCTCCTACCGGCAGCAGATTCTGGCAGTGTCTGTCGCGCTGGAAGCCGCCTGGAAATTCACGCCGGGATTCACCGTGAGAACCTGCGCGGGACTCCAGCCCGTGGTGTTTGTAAATGGTTACGACACGCACCACCAGCGCGGCATCAAATTCCTGGACTGGAATATGGGCGGGGCAGGGGTTTTCACCTTTACAGCCTCCATCGCAGGGGAATGCAGGATGTCGGAGCGGTGCGTTCTTGTGATACAGGGGGAAATGGGGATCCAGCCCGTGGTTTCAGGAAAAACCTACACGGCATATGAGGGCAGCGATGCTTATTCGGAGTCAAAGGATTCCCTGGGTGGCAATTCCTGCAAACATTTCGGTATAACGGCGGGAGTACGCTTCAGTATATTTTAAAAAAGTGTCGCAAGGTACTGGAGAAAACTCCACAAGTAATTTATAATAGCGCAGCACATCCGGAGTTCCGGTGTTTTATCAAATCGATAAAAGAGTAACGGCATGGAATCCGATTACGAAAGTGTTATGAAAAAACAGCAGGTCATTGAGATGACCAGCTTTATAATGCACAAGCATTACTGTGAAAACGATATCGAAGCGGTTATATCCTTTCTCGGGGACTCCCTTTCCTGGTTCGGCGCCGCGGAACATGAATATGCTGTCGGATATGAAACCATTACCGGCATATTCAGACAGTTTTCCGGTCAAATTCCTGAATGCATTATTTCCGATGAAGAGTATCATGTAATAACCCCCTGCGAAGATATTTTCATCTGCACCGGCAGGATGTGGATTTCGACGGCGCCTTCAGCGAAAATGTACCTGCGGACGCACCAGAGGGTTACCATGGTGTACCGCTATAAAGACGGGAAATTCGACTTGTGTCATATCCATCTTTCAAATCCCTACGAAATGGCGGAGCATGATATAGGCTTTCCCACCAAAGTCGGACACCAGACATTTGAATACCTCAGGGAGCAGATTGACGCACAAAGAAAGCTGATACAGGAACAGATGGATACACTTTCCCGGCTCAGCTTTGAGGATTCCATGACAGGCTTGTACAACCGGAACAAATTCAATCAGGTTGTAAAACTTAAAAACGGAACACATTCCGACGCTCCTCTGGGGCTGGCTTATTTTGATTTAAACGGGCTGAAAAAAGTCAACGACACGTTCGGCCACAGGGCGGGAGATGAACTTATCTTACGGATAGCCGGCCACATACGCAGGATATTCGACGGGAAAGCCTACAGAATCGGAGGCGACGAATTCCTGATAATCGAGCGGGAAATGGATGAGGAAACCTTCCTGTCAAGCGTCAGGCTTATCTGCAAAAACATGGAACAGGACGGAATAAGCGTCTCCACGGGAATATGCTGGGAATCTTCCTGTACCGATATTCTGGAACAGTTTGAAAGAGCCGACAAGCTGATGTACGAGGAAAAAAGGCGGTTTTACAGTATCCGCGCCAGAGACAGGCGCAGAAGAGACAGGCGCAGATAATAAAATATTAACATTTTACAAACAAAAACTTGACATAAGCGCCTCTTCATATAATATAAAAATTATATTATGCCTCTGAATCTTTAAAATTGATCCTGGAGGAAAAATGAAAAGATTGCGTATTTTTATATTTCTTGCCGCACTTTGCGCCTGCCCCTTATGGGCGCATCCGGATAATTTACTGAAACAATTCAAGATCGGCGGATATATTTCAAACCAGTATCCGGCAGGCGATATAGCTTCCTATACTGATTTTGCCCTGGGGCTCGGGGCGAATGTGCGCTTCATGCTTCCGGTTGAAAACACGCTGCTGTCCAGACTGGGATTTTCCGTTCATGCCGGATGGCAGTATTTGAATCCCTGTGACAGCAATATTTCTTCATTCAGCACGCTCCGCTTCACCGGAGGGGTTTTCTATGATTTTCCGATAGGCAGCTCAGGTTTTTCGATTCAACCTGAAATAGGTTATGGAGTCGCAACCCATTTCCTCCAGGCGGCATCCGGTTTTTCATCCTATCCGGAAGGCGTTTTCTGCGATCAGGTTATTGAATTCTCCGTCCTGGCCTCTTATTCCATTCCCGGCATAAAGCATGATTCGGTTGAAATTTTCGCTGCCCCTGTATGGTCTCTGATGCCGGAACAGGACAGCAGGATTTTCCATCTGTTCGGATTCCGGGCGGGCTTCCTGTACAGTTTCCAAAAAACCAGGTAAAAAAGGACTTCGTATATGGTAAAACCTGACAAAACAATAAATCATAAGTTCGCACCGCTTGTTCTGGCAGCCGCTTTCCTGCTGTTTTCATCCTGCAGCGATATGATTTCACGTCTGGATGAAGCGGAAAGCGGGGGAATCGGCGTCCGCATAGCCTGTTTCGATTCTCCTGTTGAAAATATCGAATTGGGGCTTGTGGAAAAACTTACTCTTTCCATCATGCTCGTCGATGAAAAAACCGGCGAACAGATAATAGACTATTCCATGCTGAAGTCCATTGACTGGACGTATCCAGATGATACTCAATACATATCAGCCGCCAATAACAATGACAAACTCAACCTCTTCCTCACTGCGGGAGATAAAATCACACCGGCTGACTATTCCTATACGGTTTCCTTGACCGTAAACGGAAAACAGTCCCCCCCCTGCACTGTATCCATAGGGGAGTTTTACACAGCTTCCGATGCAAGGGAATTTGGCGAGGTCATAGATAAACTCAAAGACATCAATTCGGGTGTCAATACATTGAAAATAAAGGGTGACGTCCTTGTGTCAAACGAGAATTCTTTCCATATAATTTCCGAGAATCTGGAGAATGAAAACTCCTTAAATGACAAAACATACACACTTGACTTATCCGAGGCGACAACCCTTGATTTGACCATAACATTTGAGGAACCGCCAGATAATAAAGAGTTTTGGGAGTATTATTCAAATTCCTCCATCACAAAGGTCATTCTCCCGGAAGATCTTGAGGTGATAGGAAAAAACGCTTTTTGCGGCTATGAAGGATTGACTTCAATAGACATCCCGAATTCCGTCACTACTATTGAAACTGGCGCGTTCGAAATGAGCGGTTTGACTTCTGTAACCATACCGGCTTCCGTCACGAAAATAGGAGATGCCGCTTTTTGTTTATGTACGAATCTGTCACAGGTCACTTTTAATGGTAATAATATCTCTATCGGCAGTGATGCCTTTTATAAAACTGCTCTAGAAGATAAAAACCAAATTATTTTTAAATCAGGTAGAGATGGAGTAACTATCGCTCCTGGGCCTTTCTATGAGATTTTAAATTCTGGCTCTTGAATCAGACTGAACGTATTCAGAAAAACAATTTCACCGTATATCCGCTGACTGTTGTTGAATGCGGATAAATGCGTTATAATAGACGGATGTGCGGTGAATTCTTCTATAACAGTGACGGCAGAAAGGAAAAAGGCTTGCGTTTTGAATGCCGCCGGTGTTCCGCCTGCTGCCGTTATGACCCCGGCACAGTGAGCCTTTCCGAAAACGACCTCCTCAGACTCATGGACTGGTCAGGACTTGGGAGGTACGCCTTCATCGAAAAATACTGCAGATGGGTTGAAATGCCTTCCGGAAACGGTTTCCCGGTTGAAAGGCTGTGCCTCAGGGAAAAACCCGGCTATGACTGTATTCTCTGGGACAACGGCTGTACGGCATACGAAGCCCGCCCCCTGCAGTGCTCCTCCTTCCCGTTCTGGGAATATCTTGTTGAAGACGGGGATTTGTGGAATTCCCAGGCGGCCGGCTGTCCCGGAATGAACCGGGGAAAACTGCATTCCCCCGAAGAAATAAGGGGTTGGCTGGAAAAAAGAAAGCGGGAACCTTTTATCGAAAAAATCTTGAAAAAATAATGGAATTTTTCAAAAATTGGGGTAGAATAAATACAGGAGGAAGACTTAATACATATGCGTATTCATTTCTGGGGTGTCCGCGGTTCGATTCCGGCACCGCTTTCTCCTAATCAAATCAAAGACAAGATTTCCGCCGTCGTCCAGCGCATTTCCCCTGCGGATCTGCGTTCCGCCGACACCAGGGAAATGTTCCTTGCATCGCTTCCGGACTGGATTTTCGGCACAACCGGCGGAAACACGTCCTGCGTTGAAGTCGAGAATGCCTCCGGGGACTGCATTATTCTGGACGCCGGCAGCGGGCTGCGGGCTTTTTCCATGAACGCCCTTAAACGTCCCGGAATGGCGGACCGCCCGAAAACCTACCACATACTTCTGTCACATTTTCACTGGGACCACATACAGGGGATTCCCTTTTTTTCACAGCTTTACAAAAAAGAAAACAGGGTTGTCTTTTACAGCACCAGCGAAAAATGCAGGGAAATACTTGAAAACCAGATGAGGCCCCCGTGTTTCCCTCCGGATGCATTCCCCGGGGACAATCCGAACGGGGCTTCCGTGGAATTCGTGACTCTTCCGCCAGGAAATGGAGCCTTTTCCATAGGGTCGTCGGAAATAACCTACCGCGGCGTAAGGCATCCGGGTGGCTGCACCGCCTACAGAATAACGGAAGGGGGCAAATCCCTGATTTATTGCACCGACATCGAAATTGACGAGGATTCATTCGTAAAAACGGAGGAGAACACATCATTCTTTGACAGCCCCGACATGCTTATCCTGGACTCGCAGTACGACACCGGGGAATTCATGAGGAAAAAGGGATGGGGGCATTCATCATTTTCCAACGCCGTCAATTTCGCCGTTTTCTGGAACGCCGGGAAGCTGTTTCTGTTTCATTATGAGCCTTCTTATTCCGATAAAAAAATACATGATGCCAGGCAGGATTCCGAGTACCGGATGGAAAAAGGCAGCGGGAATATGCCTGTCATTCTGGCAAAAGAAGACATGGATTGTTTCCTGTAAACTTATTGCGGTTTAAAATTTTTCCGGAGAAAATCTGAATTGAATGTGAAAAAAATCTTCGCCCTGTTTTTGATAGCGGCAGGCGTCCTGCTTGCGGGTTCCTGCGCCGCCGTTCTGGCGTTTTCAAACCTGAATAAACCTGTAACGGAAAACGGGAATTCCTTATCCGCCGGTTCTTCCGGGGGTGTCCTTTTCACCGTGGAAAGCGGAAGCAGCGTAAAAGAGATAACAGCGGACCTTGAAAACACGCGGCTTATACGCTCCGGTCTTTTCGCACACTTTTATTCCCGTTTTTTCAACCTTTCTTTGAAAGCGGGGACATACATGCTTTCCCCGTCCGCGTCAACAGCGGAAATACTGCGTACCATTTCCGAAGGTGACATCGCCGTATTTAAAATCACCGTTCCGGAAGGGTTGACCCTTTCCAAAACCGCCGGATTGTTTTCCGAAGCCGGAATCAGAGCGGAGGATTTTATCCGCGCGGCGAAAGACCGGACGCTTCTTTCCGAATTCAACATACCTGCTTCCTCCGCGGAAGGGTACCTGTTCCCGGACACATATTTTGTATCTTACGGCACATCCTCCGAAAGGGCGGTGAGAATGATGGTGTCAACCTTCTTTGAGAAAGCCGCCGCCCTGGAGGGTTTCCCCGGGCGGGGGGAGGATCTCCACGACAAGGTTATTCTCGCCAGCATTGTCGAGAGGGAATACCGCGTGAAGGAGGAAGCCCCGCTTATTGCGGGGGTTTTCGTGAACAGGCTCAAAATAAACATGGGGCTCCAGTCATGCGCCACAATTGAATACATTATAACGGAAATAATGGGCAGGGAGCATCCCGAACGCCTTACAGCCCAGGATATAGCCGTGGAAAATGACTATAACACATATCTTTGGGCGGGGCTTCCGCCCGGTCCGATATCCAACCCGGGGCTGACAGCTTTGCAGGCGGCCTTTTCCCCCGCGAAGACAAAATATTTTTATTTCAGGCTGAACGACAACTCAAGCGGAACCCATACCTTCACCGTTTCCCTCGACGACCATATCGAAGCAGGAAGGGAAATTTACCTGAAACAGGCGGCCGGCGGAAAATGAGTCGAATTTCAAACCGTACTGTGGAGGAAGTGAACTCCAAGGTAAACATGGTTGAAATAGTCGGGGAATATACCAGACTGGAAAAACGCGGCACCAACTGGTGGGGGTGTTGTCCCTTCCATAACGAAAAAACCCCTTCCTTTAATATAATGCCGGAGAAAAATGTTTACCACTGCTTCGGATGCGGGGCCAGCGGAACAGTTATTTCCTTTGTCATGGAAATGGAAAAGCTGTCCTTCACCGAGGCTGTCGAGAGCCTCGCCCGAAAAAACGGGATTGAAATAATCTATGAAGGGCCGGAACAAAGCAGGAAAGAGGACGGAAGGGAAAACATCCGGGATCTTTTGATAAACCTCTATGACAGGACAGCCGGGATGTTCCACTTTTTCCTCACGGAATCCAAGGCGGGGGAAAAAGCCCTTGCGTATCTGAAAAACAGGGCGGTGGACGATGAAACCATCAGGAAATTCAAGCTGGGATTCGCCCCAGGTAAGAGGAACTGGCTCCACGGTTTTTTAACGTCAAAAGGATATTCCGGTGATTTTCTCGCGGCTTCCGGGCTTTTTTCCCGCAGGTATCCTTCGCTCTGTGTCTTTGCCGGCAGGCTTATTTTCCCGATAGCCGACCGGAAAGGCAGGATTGTGGCATTCGGCGGCAGGATTCTTGAGGGGGACGGACCGAAATACATCAACTCCGGGGACCTTCCCCAGTACAAAAAAGGGGAGACCCTTTTCGGCTTCAACCTGGCCCTGCCGGAAATACGCGCCAAAAAATCAATAATACTGTGTGAAGGTTATATGGATGTCCTCGCATGGCATCAGGCGGGAATCACCAATGCGGTCGCCCCCCTCGGAACAGCCTTTACCCCTGAACAGGCCCGGCTCGCGCATTCCTTTGCGGAAACAGCCTTTCTTTGCTTTGATACGGACGCCGCCGGGCAGAAGGCTTCATATTCAGCTATCCTCCTTTGCAGGAAAAACGGAATGGAAACCAGAATCCTGGATATAAAAGGGGCAGGTTTCGCTGACTGCAAGGATCCCGCTGATATTTTAAAAAATCACGGAGCCGAAGCATTGAAAAAAGTTTTAGAAATGAGTATACTTGATATTGATTATCTTATTCTGAATGCCGGCGCTTCCTTTGATTTAGGCACACCGGAGGGTAAGGCGAAGGCTTGCGGATATGTTTTTCCGTATCTTGAAGTCATCGACTCGGATGTGCTAATGGAGTCTGTCGTCTCGAGGTTTTCAACGGCTTTCGGAATAAGCGGTCGCGCCCTGCTTGCGGATTTTCAGAAACGGAACCAGCCCCTCCGCCGGGAAACAGCGGAAAAAGAACAGCCGGTTGCAGGCCGGAAAATAAAACCGGGTGCGGAATTGAGGGCGATGCTGGCCACAGCTTCCAATATGCAGTTTTTTCCGCAGGTGCGCAATGAAATCAATGCCGATGACCTTGAGGATCCGGCTGCAAGAGATATTTTCATAATTCTGGAGGAATGTTTTCGCAACGACTCTGTCGGTTTTGATGCTGTTCTGGAACGCTGCGGGGAAGACAATTTACGCTCTATAATAATGAAGGCGTATGCTTCCGGTGAATTTTCAGAAAACGCGGAAAAAGTTATAACGGACAGTATAAAACTGATAAAAAAGAACGTTCTGGAAAAAAAGAAAGCCGGTCTCATTGCCAGGATAAGATTGGCTCCTGTTTCAGACGGCTCTTACGGCGGGCATGACGTCCCGGACATGATGTCTCAAATCCGGGAAATTGATGAAAAACTGAAAGATTTAAAGGACGCTTAGCGAATGACGGATTCAGTTCCTATAGATCCAGCGGTGGAAAAACTTATTGAATACGCAAAAGAAAAAAAAGTATTGACCTGGGATGAGCTTAACGAGCTTCTTCCGGAGTCCATTTTAAATACCGATAAAATGGATCAGGTTCTTTCACTCCTTGAGCAGAACCGGATTCAATTGCAGGAAGAGGAGCTTCCCCAGGAAGACGACGAAGAGTCAGACAAGAAAAAAGACCCTTCCGACCCCAAGAAATTTATAAGTGTGGGGGACAAGGATTCTTCCGTGGACGACCCCATACGGTTGTATCTCCGCGAAATCGGAAGGGAAAACCTTCTTACAGCGGAGCAGGAAGTTGAGCTTTCAAAAAAAATGGAGGACGGGGAGAACATCATCAAGGGAGTGATAAAGAATTCCGGCATGATTATTCCGGAATTTTACGCCATTGCCCAGAGAGCCTTTGCAAAGATTGACCCCCATGAAAGCAATAAAACCAAAAAAGAGCTGAATGAGGAGATGGCGGAAAAACGCCGCCTTAAACATCTTTACGGTGAAACAATAAAGGAAGTCCTCCCCGACATGAAGCAGTATATCGCCCTGAAGAAAAAGCTGTTTGAAAGGGAACAGACTGTTGAAATACTGTCCGATTCAGAGCTTTCCGCTTTCAGGAATAATATTCTTCCGGTTTTACAGAGGGCGGATCTCCAGACAGAGGAAATAGAGCGGTTTTCGGACAAATTCATCGAAGCCACGAAAAAAATCAGGGATTACAGGCGCCGCCAGGAAAAAAAGGAAAAGGAACTGCGCCTGTCGGATTACGGGGCTCTGAGGAATCTCGGAAAACGTCTCGCATTGAGCCGGGAAAGAATAAAGCTTGAACAGGAACTCGGCATAAGCGCGAACGACATCAAGGAAATTTATACGCAGATACAGCTCCTCAACAGAAAGCTGCGGAAACTTGAATGTGACTTTGAATGCTCTGTCGAGGAAATCATTTCCATGGCAAAGGAAATACACCGAGGACGCGTGATGATGAAAAATGCGAAGGACAGGCTAATAAACGCGAACCTCCGACTTGTCGTGTCCATAGCGAAAAAATACACAAACCGCGGCCTTCATTTCTTCGACCTGGTTCAGGAAGGAAACATCGGTCTTATAAAGGCCGTTGAAAAATTCGAATACCGCAAAGGGTACAAATTTTCGACCTATGCAACCTGGTGGATACGCCAGGCTATAACCCGCTCCATTTCGGATCAGGCAAGGACAATCCGTGTGCCCGTCCATATGATTGAGCAGATTAACAAGGTTGTCCGGGAATCCAGACAGCTTATGCAGCGTCTCGGGCGGGAACCAACCGACGAGGAGATTTCGGAGCAGCTCGGCTGGAACGTCTCCCGTGTAAAACAGGTTAAGAACGTGGCCCGCGAGCCCATATCCCTTGAGACGCCTATCGGAGAGGAGGAGGATTCCCTTCTCGGTGATTTCATCGAGGACAAAGAGGTTGAAAATCCCGCCAACCAGACTTCCTTCAAGCTTCTGCAGGAACAGCTGGGAAGCGTTCTTTCGACTCTCCCGCCAAGGGAGCAGGAAGTTCTCCGGATGAGGTTCGGTCTTGAAGACGGATATTCGCTTACTTTGGAAGAGGTAGGGCTTTATTTTAACGTGACCCGTGAAAGAATAAGACAGATAGAAGCGAAGGCATTGAGGCGGCTGCGTCATCCTCGCCGGAGCAGAAAACTCAAAGATTATCTCGACAACTGACATTGAATAAGGGGAAAAGACATGGTAATGACGGAAGTTTTGGACAAGCTTAAGGAATTGCAGGATGTTCTGGCTGAAAAGAACAATGTGGAGGCTGAAATAAAGCAGTCTCCCGGCGTTTTGTCATCCCAGGAAGAACTGCTTGCCCGGTTGAAAAAAGAATATATCGAAAAGGACAATAAATACCAGAAAATCAAAAAAGACATTGTGCATCTTCAGGCCGAGCTTTTTGAAGCCGAGAATTCTCGGGAAAAGGCTGAAAAAGCCATGGATACCATCACCACCCAGAGAGAATACGAGGCCCTCGACAAGGAAATAAAAGACGCTTCCGAAAAGGAACAGACCCTGCGCAAGGAAATACAGAAGCTTGAACGCCAGTACCAGGATTTGGACGAGGAACTGAAAAAGGACGAATCCCTGATCCAGCACCAGGAGCAGGAACTTGAGCAGCGCAAAAGCCAGCTTTCGGATGAAATATCCAAGTACAATGCCCAGCTTGAAGAATTGAAGAAGGCCGAGGAAAGGCTTTCGCCCGGTATTGATCCCGAAACAAAATTCAAGCTTGAGCGCATAATAAAAAGCAAGCATGGTGTAGGTATTGTGGCTATCCACGGCAATGTGTGCACCGGATGCCATATGATTCTTCCCGCGCAGTTTGCGAACGAAGTCCGCATAGGGGACAAAATAGTGTACTGTCCGTACTGCAGCCGAATTCTTTATTACGTTGAAACTGCGGAAGGGGAGAATGAATTCTTCAACAACGATGATGCCGGCAGCTTGTCGGATCTGGATGATTTTGAAGACGATGATGAAGACGCCGATGAAATTGACGGAGAAGATTTGGACGGCGAGAAAATGGATTATGAAGATTAAGTAACCAGCTGATACTTAATCCCTGTTAAGAAACTGGCAGAGAGTGGTTGAGACCGCGCCTGACGGTGAAAACCTTCAGGTGAGGAAAGTCCGGGCTCCTCCGGAAATGACGCCGGCTAACGGCCGGGCACAGCGGGCGAAAGTCCGGTGTGACAGACAGCGCCACAGAAAATATACTGCCCGGATACATGTATCCGGGTGAGGGTGAAAAGGCGGGGTAAGAGCCCACCGCGTTTCCGGCAACGGAACGGCACGGCAAGCCTCGTCAGGAGCAAGACCGAGCAGTAAAGGGTTTCCGGCCTTTTTTACGGGTTGGTCGCACGGAGACGCACGGCGACGTGTGTCCCAGACAGATGGTCCGTCACATTCCCGGAAGGGGATGTGAACAGAACCCGGCTTACCAGCTCTCTGTTTTTTATTTTATTGAACGGAAGAAACTGTGAAACAGAACAAAGAAAAATATATATTGTCTTCCCGGCATCATTTTTTCACGGGGAATGTTTTTATCATTCTGGCTGTTTTTATTTTCCTTGTTTTACTTTTCACGGTTCTTTTTGTTCTCAAACAGAATGATTTTTTCCTGCCTTCACTTTCGTCGGTTTACAAAGACTGGAACAACGGCGACTATGTTTCCTGTTATGAAAAAACATCGCGTATCCTGACACGCCGTCCTCTTGACGGCGCTGTACTCGCCATGCACGGTTTTTCGTCCTACTATATTTTTACAGGACAGATAAACGTGAATGACGAGCGGAATTACCTGAATGACGCGGTTACATCCCTGCGCAAATCATGGTACAGGGTCGCGGAGGAAGAAAAGCCGGAGATTGCCTATATTCTCGGAAAAGCATATTATCACAAGGGTTTTTACTACGCGGACCTCTCCCTGAAATATTTGGCATATGCCCTTGAATCCGGCGCGGATTACAAGGATATACCGGAGTTCTGCGGGCTTTCCCTGTCCCTTTTGGAGGACTATGAAAAAGCCGTTGAATATTTCACGCAGGCTCTTTCAAACAAGCCTTCAGACCTTCTTCTTTATACTTTGGCGGATACATACGCTAAAATCCCGGATTACATGAAGGCGAAACAATATTTTACGGAAACACTCAGGGTCACCCAGGATGACCTTTTGAAGTTGAAATGCCATAACGCCATGGGCAACATATTCCTGTCCGAAAAACTTTACCAGGAAGCCGAAACGGAATTCCAGTCCATAATCGAAAAGGACCCGGATTCCGCCGACGCATACTACGGACTCGGATTGGTGCAGGAATCCCGGGGGGATGTTGTAAAAGCAAGGGCCCAGTGGAGGAAGGCGTTGAGATTGAATCCATCCCATGCGGGTGCAAGGGAAAAATTAAGCGGTTGATAATTAACTTGAAATATTATTTGAGTTGGAGGATATAAAACTTATGGGCTTATTTCAAAGTCTTTCTGCTGATATAGGGATTGACCTTGGTACATGCAACACCCTCATTTACGTAAGGAATAAGGGTATTGTTGTAAATGAACCTTCCGTTGTGGCTGTCGAGAAGGGTACAAAGCGTGTTGTCGCGGTGGGGACAGAGGCAAAGCGCATGTTGTGGAAGACTCCCGGCAACATCATGGCCATAAGGCCCCTGAAAGACGGCGTAATCGCCGACATGGATACCACGGAAAAAATGATACGGTATTTTGTATCCAAGATACTGCCGCGCCACGGTTTGATAAAACCCCGTATGGTTATAGGCATTCCGAGCTGCATAACCGACGTTGAGAACAGGGCTGTAAAAGAGAGCGCCTATAAAGCCGGAGCCCGTATGGTACGTGTAATCGAGGAATCCCTGGCGGCTGCAATCGGCGCAAAAATCCCCATTCATGAACCTGCCGGAAACATGGTCTGCGACATCGGGGGAGGAACCTCGGAAGTCTCGGTAATATCCCTTGGCGGTATGGTTGTAACAAACGCCATCCGCATAGGCGGCGATGAATTCGACCAGGCTATCATAAAACACGTGCGTTCCGTCCATAACCTGATAATCGGTGAGCAGACTGCGGAGCGTCTCAAAATTGAGATAGGAAACGCTTCTCCGGAGAAGAACATCGAAAAGGTTGAAATAAAGGGCACGGACGCCATCACCGGGTTGCCAAGAAGACTTGAGATAGACTCCGTGGAAGTCCGGGAAGCTTTGAAATCACCTGTCACCCAGATAGTGGAGGAAATCAAAAAAACCCTTGCCCAGACTCCCGCGGAGCTCAATGCGGATATTGTGGAGCGCGGCATCGTGATGACAGGCGGAGGTGCCCTGCTGAAAGGTCTGCCTAAATTGATTTCCAAGGAAACAGGTGTCCCTGTAATTGTGGCGGAAAATCCGATGAATTGTGTCGCAATAGGGGCAGGGGAGTACTACGAAATTTTCAAGGATATGTCCATCGGCAGAAGCATCTACGATGATTTGAATGACTGATCTCAAACCCGTTGAATATGAAGCCTAATAAATTTTCGTTCAAATTACAGAGGGATTTATTTCTTCTACTTGTGTACGTGGTGATAGCGGGTATTTTCCTCTGTTTTTCTTCCGGCGGTTTTATAATCAATTTCAGGCGCATAGGTTTTTCCTTTATGTCCGGCATCCAGAGGGGGGTGTATTCCGTCACGTCGTTCTTCTCGGAATCTTTCAACGCTGTCAGGGAATTATCCGATTTGAGGGAAAAATACCGCCAGCTTGAAGACAAACTGGAAGAATACGAAATCATGCAGCGTTCAAACGCCGAAATACGCAAGGAAAACGACAGGCTGCGGGAACTCCTCTCATTCACGGAAACGATTACCGTCAGGAATATTCCCGCGGAAATCATCGGGCGGGATCCTTCAAATTTATACTCGGGAATAACGGTCAACAGGGGGGCGAAAGACGGCATAAGAAAAAACATGCCGGTCATTTCCTTCCAGAATTCCACCGAAGGTCTTGTAGGAAAAGTAGTCCAGGTTGGAAGAAGCACAAGCATGATTATGCCTCTGTATGACCTGCAGTGTTTTGTTTCATCCAGACTTGAGGACAACAGGTTTCACGGTTTAATAAACGGACAGGGAGATCCTGACTCACCCCTGATAATGCGGTATGTCCAGAAAAGGGCCAGGGAAGAAATAAAACCCGGTGAACGTGTCGTAACTTCCGTGGAAAGCGGTAATTATCCTAAAAATATTGCGGTGGGAACTGTGGTTGGTGTTAATTCAAATGATTACGAGAATTCCATAGAGGTTTTGATAAATCCGGTTGTGGACTTTGCAAAACTGGATACAGTCCTGGTGCTTGATATAACTTCAGAAAACGAAGACGCCGTAATAATGGACAGGGAATCAGAATGAAAAAAGTTATCCTTTGGTCATCCCTCACAGCTGTTTTTTTTGTACTCTTACAAGCCGCCGTTCTTTCCAATATAGTCATACTGCCGGCGATACCTGACCTCGTTCTGCTGACGGTTTTATACGTTTCTTTAAAGAACGGTTCTGTAGCTGGATGCACTTCGGGATTCATTTCCGGGCTGATTATGGATTTTCTCTCCGCCGCGCCGGTGGGATTGAATGCGATGACAAAAACAATAACAGGATATATCGCTGGGAAATTCTACGACTCGTTCAATATGGGGAAAACCTTTGTCCCTGTTGTCGTGGCCGCCGCCGCAACGATTCTGAAAGCTGTCCTGGTATGGGTAATATCATTTTTCTTCGGACCCGAAATAATTTCATATAAACTTACAGCCGCACCTTTATGGTTTGAAATAGCGGTCAACGCAATATGTTCTCCGGTGGTTTTCCGTATTCTCGGAGCCTTTGAACCTCTTTTTGTTTTGAACAGTAGAGAGATAAGAAAATGACACCTGTTGACGGCAAAAAAAGAATCCGGTTTTTATCCTTTTTTATTTTTGCCATATTAATCCTGTATACCTTGAAATTATTTTCCCTCCAGGTAATTAAGGGGGAACAGTACAGGACACTCTCAAAAAACATATCACAAAGGGCCAGACGTATAACGGCTCTCCGCGGTGAAATTTACGACAGGAACAGTTCGACCCCGCTGGTTCTGAACATCGAGGCATTCGCCGTCAATATCACACCGGGAGAAATACCTGAGGACCAGTTTCCCAATGTAATCGACAAAACAGCTTCCATTCTGGGAATGACATCTTCGGAGCTTTACGCAAAAATCCCAAGAACGCTGCGCCGTTCCTTCCAGCAGATTGAAATAATGTCGAATGTGACTTACGAAAGTATAAGCGAAATCGCCGAAATAATAGACGAGCTCCCCGGAATATCCTGGTATTCAAAGCCTGTAAGAAATTATATTGAAACCCGCTCTTTTTCCCATATTCTCGGATATGTCGGTGACATAACAAGCGAGGAATTGAAAATATACTATAACGAAGGATACACAAACAACAGCGTCATAGGAAAAACGGGGATTGAAAAACAATATGAATCCGTTTTGAGGGGAAAGGACGGATTTGAATACAGGGTTGTTGATGTCAGGGGAAAATCCATTGAAAACAACAGAATCATAAATGAACCTGAATCAGGAAAAAATATTGTTTTAACCATTGACCGCAACATACAGATTCTGGCGGAACAGGCCCTGGGAAACAGGATAGGGGCGGCCGTTGTGTTGAAGCCTGCTACAGGAGAAATCCTTGCCATGGCTTCATACCCGTATTATGATCCGAATCTTTTCGTTGCAAATTCCTCAAATGAATACGCCAAAATGTTGAATGACCCACATACGCCTCTTGTGAACCGTGTCGTTGACGCCGGATATCCTCCTGCATCCACTTTCAAAATTTTTATGACCGCCGCATTGGTCGAGGAAAAGGCTATTCCAAGGGACAAAGAAATCAACTGTCCCGGCCACATAGAATACGGTGACCGAATTTTCAGGTGCCATATACGCGGACGCGGACACGGATACATCGAAATGAAATCCGCGTTGGCCCAGTCATGTGACATTTATTACTGGATTGCCTGCCGTGACTATCTCGGGATAGACAAAATAATATCCTACGCCGAGGAATTCGGTTTCGGAGAATCCGTTGAAATAGATCTGCCGAGCCAGACCGCCGGATTTATACCGACACCGCAATGGAAACAAAGACGTTACCATGAAAAATGGCTTGGCGGTGACACAATGAATATGTCAATCGGGCAGGGGTTCACCCTCGTTTCCCCCCTGCAGCTCGCAAACGCGGTTGCCATGGTTGTGAACAGCGGAACCATCTATAAACCGCATCTTCTGAAAGAAGTCAGGGACCCTGTGACCGGGGAAGTTGTCTCGGAAAAAACGCCTGAAGTTCTCCGCACATCCAACATATCCAAGGAAACTTTTTCCATTGTCCGGGATGACATGCGCAATGTGATAACCAACGGAACCGCGGCTCTTGTCATGCGAAACAAAGCGGTGCAGATTGCGGCGAAAACCGGAACCGCTGAAGTAGGGTACAATGACCGCTGGCATTCATGGCTGGCGGCTTACGGACCTTACAACGCCCCTCCGGAGGAGGCTGTTGTTGTGGTTGTCATCGTGGAAGCCGCGAATAAATGGGAATGGTGGGCTCCATATGCAACGAATATTATTTTCCAGGGTATCTTTGCCAACCAGAATTATGATGAAGCCGTTGATGCGCTCGGATTACGGTATATAGTGGGACCAAGGGGAAGACAGGAATAAGCAAAATGGGAATTGGTATTAATTTCAAATTTAAAAAATTCACTCACTTTGATTTTACGCTGTGTTTTTCCGTATTGGCCTTGACAACAATAGGCATACTTTTTATTTATTCATCCGGCATAAATTCATCCGGTGTATCGGTATCCTTTGAATATATAAAACAAATAGTATGGGCCGCGACGGGATTTATCATTCTGCTTTTTATTTCCGTGAATGATTACAGAAGAATCGCCGACAGAACTTTCATTTTATTTATAATAATGATTGCCATGCTGTTATACACCAGAATATTCGGACGGTATGTTAACGGCGCCAAAAGCTGGATAGGAATAGGGGAGTTGGGAATACAGCCTTCGGAATTCGCGAAAATCATTTATATACTTTACCTTGCGCATTATTTGAACAATTCTGAAAAAAACGAAAAACAGTTCACCAGATTTGTAAAAGCCGGGATCATCATGGTTATCCCGATGTTTTTAATTCTTTCCCAGCCTGACCTGGGGACAAGTTCTGTTTTTTTTCCGATATTTTTAACCATGTGTTTCATGGCGGGCATCCCGACGAGATATATCCTCATGGTTTTTATGTTCGGGGTCTGCACCATTGTTTTTACAATACTGCCATACTGGGATGATATTGTTTTAGGCAGATCCCTGCCGGTAATGCGTGTCTTCACTGATTTCCGGATTACACTTCTGGCGGTTATTGTCCTTTCCTTTATCTTAGCCCTGTCCATGGCGGGACGTTTTATTTTCAAATCAAAATATTATTACTGGATTGCGTACGTGACCGGAATCATCCTGGCTTCTTTAATCGCATCCCTGGCAGGGGGAAAAGTCCTTAAAGAATACCAGATCATGCGCCTGATTATATTCCTTAATCCATACATAGACGAAAGAGGCGCCGGCTGGAATATAATCCAGTCCCTTACCGCCATCGGTTCGGGAGGATTATTCGGCCGTGGATTTTTACACGGAACCCAGAGCCATTACAGATTCCTGCCCCAGCAAAGCACAGACTTTATATTCAGCATTCTGACCGAAGAGTGGGGCTTTATAGGAGGAATAACCGTTTTCTTTCTTTACGGAATAATCTTCAAAAGGGGAATTACCATAATAAAAAATACAGGAAACAATTTCGGAGCTTTGACAGCCTGTGGAATCATAACGATGTTCGCCTTTCATTTTATGGTCAACGTAGGCATGGTTATGGGAATAATGCCTATAACCGGAATTCCTCTCCTGTTTCTTTCCTACGGAGGTTCTTCCCTGTGGACCGCAATGGCCGCTGTCGGAATACTCATGAGCATAAACATGAGGCGTCTTGAGGGCTGAATCGATATAAATCCCCAACTAAATGTACAATGTGTATGTTTTTGTTTACATAGCTTATAATTTTTCCAGGAGTTTTGCGTGCTTTATACAGCCGGAATAATAGGAACAGGAAGAATCGGATTTTCACTGGGGTTTGACAAGAAAAGGGAACAGCCGGCATCCCATTCATTTGCGCTGGCCGGAAACAAACACATAAAGATAACAGCCGGCTGTGACACGGATAAATCCCGGCTGGAAAAATGGGGGAGGTTCTTTCCCGGCGCAAAAACTTTTCCTGACACGGACAGTTTCTTTTCTTCTTCCGACATACCCGACATAACCGTTGTGGCCGTCAACGAATCCTCACATCTTCCGGTGGCATTGCAGGCTTTGGCTTCAAAAACAAGGCTCATAATCCTGGAAAAACCCGTGGCCCTCAACGTCAAGGAAGGCTGCGCCCTGAAAACTGCCGCGGATAAATCCGGCGCCGCAATCCTCGTGAACCACGAAAGGCGTTTCGCTTCGGATTACAGACTTGCCAAAAAACTCATAGACAACGGTGAAATAGGGGACATCCAGACTGTGAGGGCCGTCCTTTGCTCAGGACTTGCCGTCTATTCGCCTGATGCGGAAGAAACCGGGGCTTACAGCCTGCTCCACGACGGCACGCATCTGATAGACATCGTCCATTTTTTGCTGGACGGTTTTTTCGCCGGTGACGAACACAGACTGAAAAACCCCGCTGTTTCCGTTTTCCGGAGCGAAACCAAACAGGAAAACGAAAACACGGGCGTAAGCGTAAGCGGCGGAATTAAAGTCAGCAATGTTTCAGCTTTCTACCAGATGGACTGCGGCATTCAAGTTACACTGGAAATTTCAGGCAGAAGCCGCTTTTTTGACTTTTATCTGGATATCACAGGAACCACAGGACGGATAAAAATCGGAAACGGATTTGCGGCGCAGTACGTGCGAAGGGAATCAAAACTGTATTCCGGCTTTTATTCGCTCGCGGAAAACAAATCAGTCCGGTTTCCGGGCAAGACGGGATATTTCAGCAACATGGTAAAAAACGCCGTGGATTTCCTTGACGGAAAGGAAAAAATATTTTCGTCGCTGGACGACGGGCTCGCCGCGCTGAAAACAATAGAGGAAATCAAATCCGGAATAAAAGAACAGACAGAAAAATAAAAACACCGCAAGCGCAAAAAAGGGGAACGGTAAAACTATTATTTTCCTCCGGCTTTCGGCTTTATATTTTACTGCGTATAATGTATGTTCTGTTCATTTTTAAGATGCTGGGATTATAAAATTTAACGTCAACAAATAATATGATAAGATAATGGCGTGCATTTTTATCAAAATAAACTACAAATTTGTTTGAATCGAGGATTTACAGACATTGTATAATTCCAGAACCGTTTCAGCTCCGGCAATCCAATTTCTTCCTGATTCTGAAACAACCCCGTATACGCCGCCATCGCTGAAAATAAACCCGTATGAAAACACAAGCCTTCTGTCATATCCGGTTGTACATTCAATTTCAAAAAATTTTTCCAGGGGGATATTCGTGATGTCAGAGCATTCAATCCCTGAAATCATGTCCTCAATTCTTCCTATCATTGAAGCGTCGCGGTTTGCGGAAAACGATGTGGCGTACCCTTCCGCCTCTGATTCCATGTCCACACCTGGGGCAAAATCCCTGAAAACCATGTGCTGTATATTTCCGTGTGATTGGCCGGAAAAAACATCTCTGAATGGGGATCTGTCAATCCAGTTTTTTACAGCGGCAATGCTTTCAATTGACAGTCCCGGTACAGAAAAAAAATCTTCCGTTTTGAAAATTCCTGATGGAAGCTTCACATACCGGAATCCGCCGCCCGCCTCAGAGCTTCCCGCGCGGATGATTCCCGCCGTCGTTGAATTTTCCCCGTAAACTGTGATTTTCACCGGAAAATCATGTCCGCCATCGTCACTGTCTGCCGGATAAAAAGAAAGCGGCCGCAGAATCCTTTTCTCTTCTGTAATTCCTGAAACAAAATCATTTATTTTGAAATTATCAGCAGGATAAATAAGATTCCCGTCAAAAACAAGGACCCATGAATAACCGTGTTTTTCCAGCACGACAGGAATATTGAAACCATCTTCAATTCTGACCGCGGAAATTTCTCCGGATTCACCGGCCTGCACAAGAACATCTTTTTTGCCCGGCGAAAAAACAGGATCCCGGAATACCAGCGGAAAAACAACGGCGCAGAAAACCGATAAAAACGCAACCAGAATATACACATAAATCTGCCTGCTGCTTTTCATTTTTCCCGCCTGCCTTCTTTCGATTCCAATAAATCCAGAATTCCATCCCTCTGCCAGAGCCAGTCAACACAGTTCACCAGAAACCTTGCGTTTTCACTTTGAAAAGCCATTTCCTGTAAATCGGAGACACACATGCTGTCGGCAAAAAACGCCGCCCTTTGACCTTCTGCTATATAAAAAGAAGAAAAAATCCTGTCTGCCGTCGCGGCGCCTGAATCAGAAGAATTCCCGTTCTGGAGAGCCGATACCGTTTCCGAAAAAGGAGATGAATCAAAAGGCAGGTTATCCGGAGAAAGAATATCCCCGCCTGGAAAGGATAACGATGAAAAACCGCCGCCGGCTTCTTTTCCCGGCGAAAAACGCACTGCCACCGGCCAGAAAAAACACAAGTCCCGTATACCGGAAAAAACAGGATGAACGGCTTCACCTGCTTCTCCTGCGTCCCCCTCCCCGTCTGTCATCGGAAAGAATTTAACCCAGAACGGATAGTCAAATCTTACAAATGAGGAGCCGTCTTGGGAAACCAGTGGAATTTGGCAGCAGGACTCCCTGTCATAAACTATACCCTGAAACATTTCCGTTCCGAAAAAATTATTTATAAAATCAAAATAAACCGTATTTTCTTTCACATAATTGTAATTGCGTAAAATCCATGAATCATCAGGAAGAATCGCGGAAGAAAAAAACACAGCATTTCCCCCGTCGTCCAGAAAATCCTCCAGCGAAGATACAAAATCCTCCTGAAGATTTTCCGTGCCCTCCTCATTTTTCTCCTGCCCGGCGGACGCGGAGTTGACGTTAAAAAACGAAGGAAGGCCTGCAACGACAAGAGGAACACCGGGATTCAAGTCTTCCGGTGCGGAAATATTCTCAACATGATAACCTGCGGAATTCAATATACCGGACAAAAGCGAATAGGAGCCGGCCCCGTTCATGGCGTTTCCGAAAGCTAAAACCTGTACGGATTTCCGCCTTCCCTCCAAAAGCCTGATGATATGATATTCAAAATCCTCAGGAGCAGGAACAAGAGGGATTATATATGAATCGTACAGGGAACGCACTGTAAAGGCAGGAGGACTTTCCCCCTCAGCCGCCGGCAATTCAGGTTTAACAACCTCCGCCGAAATTCTTCCTCCGGAATAATAAACAAATGAACGCATTTGGGATTCAATTAAAATGGAAGCGGCGGTTCTTTCAGGAAATAAAACCGGCACAAGAACGCCGGTCTGCAGCCGGTAAATTATGGAATAATTTTCAGTTAAACCTGAAGACAATAATTCCACCGAATATTCCGACAGAGAATATTTTTTTTCCGGAGAGAAGTCACGGGAAAACGGAAAACAGACCGAAATACAGAATATTGATATTCCTGATACAAGAAAACATATACGCCGGACGGATTCCCCGGTAAAATATTTTCCGCTGCATCCGTATCCGCCGCCTGGTGGAATAAAATTGACACCCATCCGCAGCATTTCCCTTCCTTCCGCAAAAAAAATCAATGCGGCGCACAGGGGACAGAAGAAAAACCTGAAATCAAAAAATGAAAGGGAGCAAAGCACCGTGCCCACAGAAAACAGCGGGATAAAGAAAATGCATGCTGAAACGGCGCAAAGAAAAAGAGCCTTTTTTGTCACACAGAAGTTGAAGCAGGAAAAAACGCAGGAACAAAGCAGAAAAGAACCCGTTCCGGTGAAAGGAACGGACAGCAGAAAAAAAGAGACGGGTCCTCCTGAGAAAAACAGGGAACACAATAAAGCAGGCAAAAATATCCGGAGAAAATACAATACAAAAGCAATCCTGAAACATTCACCTGTTAAAAAAAAAGCCTCCGGATTTTGTCTTTTCAATTCCCGGGGAAACGAAACAAATGAAAAAAAAACGCAGAGCAAAGGAACAAAAAAAATCCGGCCAAACATTATTCAGTCTTCGTATTCTATCGGGAAAACCATTCTGTCCTTTGTTAAAACAGATTCGGGGAAAACAGCCCTGGCCTCGTCCAGAAGTTTTTTCAAATCGGAATCCGTGTATCTCGGACTGTAATGAATCAGCCCCATTTTTTTCACCCCGGCCGTCTTCGCAATCTCTGCGGCCTGGGCGGCGGTCATGTGCTTTTTCTCAAAGGCGGTTTCAGCCAGCTCCTGCTCAAACATACCTTCGCAGATGAAAAGATCCGCCCCCTTCACTTCCTCCGCTATGGATGGAAGCGGCGCGGAATCTGTAACGTAACTGAATTTCCTTCCGCGGCGCGGCAGCCCCAGAACCTGTCCAGGGGTTACCGTGGTTCCGTCAGACGCTTCCACGGATTCCCCCCGCTGAAGCATTGACCACAAGGGTCCGCAGGGCACCTTCATCTCCAGGGCCTTTTCAGGATTAAAAGCGCCGGGCCTGGAATGCTCCACGAAACTGTATCCCACACAAACCTTCGTGTGCTTTAACGGAAAGGAATAAACATCAAAATCTTCACCTGAAAAAACACAGTCCGGTACCGCCGGATTTATTTCTTTGACAATTATGTCATAATTTATATACATGTCTAGAATTTTTCTATTGGCATTGACATATTCCGCTGTCTTTGGAGGGCCGAAAATATACAACGGATCTTCCCTGTCAACCTGGGAGGAAAGCATCAAAAGCCCGGGAAGTCCGGTCACATGATCCGCATGTGTGTGAGAGATAAAAACAGCGTTTATTTTTTTCCAGCGGAGATTAAGCCTCCTGAGGGAAACCTGCGTACCTTCTCCGCAGTCAAACAGAAAAATATCTCCTTCCCTTCTTAACAGTACGGAAGTCAAATGTCTGTACGGCAGCGGCATCATTCCGCCGCAACCAAGAATAAAAGCCTCAAAATTCATGGAAATGAGTATACATGAATTAAATACACTTGACAATGTACAAAAATATGCTAAATTTATTCCTATCATGTTGAATGCGCTTCTTATTATTGATCCCCAGAATGATTTTTGCGACCCCAAGGGGGCTCTTTCAGTACCTGGAGCGGTGGATGACTGCCAACGCCTGGTGAAAATGATTCAAAGGACAGGTGAAAAACTGTCTGCAATATACGTGACATTGGACACGCATCATTTTTTCCATATCGCGAATCCGAGTTTCTGGGTGGATGAGAATGGAAAACATCCCGCCCCTTATACCATTATAACTTCGGAATTGGTGAACAGCGGAAAGATGCGGGCATCCCTTCCAAAATACCAGAATTATGCCGTGGAATACGTTGCGACCCTTGAAAAGCTCGGAAAATACAACCTGTGCATATGGCCTCCACACTGCCTTATTGGAACCTGGGGGCATAACGTGTACAAGCCTCTTTCCGACGAGCTGTTGAAATGGGAGAGCGACTCACCCGGACGCGTTGTGGAATATGCTGAAAAAGGCAGTAACGTGAGGACGGAGCATTACAGCGCTATAAGGGCGGAAGTCTCTGACGCGGCTGACCCCATGTCCAGAACGAATTTCGCGCTCATTGAGCGTTTGAAAGCCGCGGACAATATAGCGATTGCCGGGGAAGCTTTCTCCCACTGCGTCGCCAACACGACAAGGGATCTCATTGCGTGCATTCCAACGGAAAAGCTTGTAATATTGACAGACGCCAGTTCCAATGTGCCCGGTTTTGAAAACCTTGGTGAGGACTTCCTTAACGAAATTAAGAAGCTGGGTATGAGGACAATGACCTCGGAGGAATTCCTGGCTTGACAGTCTTCCGCCGCCGTATTGCTGCGTATTGCTGTATCGCCGGATTCAAGATTCAAACTATAAGTTCGTTCTAGCGCCGTTTCAGGAATTTTACGGCCCGTTTAAACCAAAACGCCCTCAGGCTTTCAGCCAGGCGGTAGAGGGTGTACCAGGTGTTTTTCAGCGGAACATCCAGACTTCCGGCACGGTGGATTATTTCCCCTCCGAAACCTGTCTTGAAACGGTACAAACCGTGCATGGGGTGTTTTTCATCTTCCGCGGGAGGAATTCCGTAAAAGTCATAGGCACAACAGCCGGATGAATATGCGTCTTGAATTGCCTGCCATTGCAGGGCGTAAGCCGGCATGAAAGCACGCTTTTTTCCGCCGGAAGCACCGTATAAATAAACGGCCGTCCCCTTATAAAAAACAGTGATAATCGAAGCGAGATTGTCATTTTCATGCCGGGCAGCGTACAGCCTGATGTCCGCGCCGGAGTGTCCCGCAGAGGCAACCTCAAAAAGGGAGCGGTAATAGTTTTTTCCGTGAATAGAGATACCGTCCCTTTCCGCAGTTTCCTCATAAAGCCTGTAAAAAATATCCAGGGGCGAAGAATCTCCGCTTTTTGTTTCCAGGGCCTCATGTCCGCGGAAACATAAAACTTCCACCCCTTTTTTACCGGCCAACCTTATATTGTACCTCCATTTAGGCTTCATGCCTGAAAAAACACTGTCGGGACCCTGTTCCAGATTTAAAATCACGGTGTCAGGCGGCTGGATATCGGAGGGGGCTTTCAAAAGTTTAAGAGGCTGTCCCGGTATTGTTGCAGGGATTTTTCCGGGGAAAACATCCCTGTCAATGTCGGGATCCAGTCTTATGCAAAATGTGTCCCGAGGAAGAAAGGGTTTAACAGCCACGGCCGCTTTCAAAATGAATTCAGAGAAAAAATCCGCCGCGGAAAAACCGTCAGTTGCAAAGCAGCCGGAAAACCAAACCGAGGCCGGAGCCATCGGAATATAAGCCAGAGAGAAACATTTCAGGAATTTCCTGACTAAAACCAAAAAATAAAGTGCAAGCGGACGTTTTAATACGGCTGAAGAAACTTCCAGTTTGAAAAAGAAGGACTTCCAGCCGTACTTTCCTTTGAACTCAGCCCAAAACGGAGCCTGCAAAAAGCTGCCCGCAGAAAACGATTCCGGAAGCGGCCCGGAAACCGGTTCCGCTTTTATGTTTAATCCAAAGTCCATATATCTCGCGGGTATCAGGACACGCTTCCGGTTTCAATGTGCGCCAGACGTACCGGTTTCCCGTCTATCAGGAGTTTCCTGCCGTTGATTTGGACAACGTAGTCCTTTATTTCCATGGGGGCCGAAAAGAATGTGTCCGCGTCGATTACGGCGGGTTTGTCCGCCGGGGCATCGCAACCTTCGAGAATCACAGGTGTTCCGGGTGCGGCCCAGGAAGAATCCAGCACTTCCACCCTTTCCTTTCCGTCAGAGTCAACGTAATCACCGGCCAGAAGCATGCCTTTTGACTCAACACCGCGCATTTTCCTCGGTTTCAGGTTATCCGCAATTATGATGGATTTTCCGAGAAGCTCTTCCTCCTTGAAGAAAGGAACGAGCCCTGAAACAATGATACGCTCCTCTCCGGAACCGTCATCAAGTGTTTCAATGTAAAGTTTTTCAGCATCAGGATGTTTTTCAATCTTAATTATCTTCGCTGTTTTAAGGGCTATTTTTTCGTTGAATACAACATCCGCAGGGATATCAGTTTTTTTCTTCCCTTCATCAGCCGCGCCGGCGGAGTTTTTCATGGCCGCTTCATTCACCCTTTCTTTCTGTGTTCCGGAATATCTGTCCCGGTAGGAATTGACGGCGGCGTCATCAAGAGGCTTGTAAATAATTTCTGTCTTCACTATTGTATCAAGGCCGTCCCTGGTTCCGACATCTTTCCATGACAAACATTCACCGGGAGCGGGACAAACAGATTCAGCGGCGGCTTCCGTTTCCGGAAGAATCTCAGCGCTGTCTTTTATGGAAGCGGGGAAAACTTTTCCGGAGAAAATCTTCCTGCCGAAGAAGGAAGCGATGCGGTCCGCGAAATCAGGCATATAAGGATGAATCATAACCGCAATATCACGTATAATGTAACAAAGCTCGCGTAAAAGGGCGGCCGCTTTCTCAGGATTTTCATTCCTCGCTTTCCAGGGCTCGCAATCCTGGAAGGCTTTGTTTCCTGTCGATGAAAGCGTGAAAATCATGCGGAAGGCGTCTTTCAAATCAGCCCACTCCAGACTCGCAAGGATTTTTGAGGCTGCATCCGCCGCGGAGGAACGCAGTTCCTGCACCATGTTTTTCACATCCTCACTGGAAGAAAGAATGCCGTCTTCGGCGGGGATTTTCCCGCCGTAATAACGGGAAACAAAGGTCAGGGTTCTATTCACGAGGTTGCCGAGATTGCCGATTAATTCACTGTTTACTTTTTCCTGGAAATCGCTCCATGTGAACTGGGTGTCGGATTTCTCCGGTCTGTTGTAGAAAATGTAAAAGCGCCACATATCAGCCGGTATGCCGGAATCCCTGGCATCGGTACCGAAAACCCCTACTCCTTTTGACTTGGAGAATTTGCCGTTTTCGTAATTCAGATACTCGCTGCTTGACATATGGAAAAGCTTTGTCCAGTTCCTGCCGGAACCTATAAGCGTCGAGGGGAAGATAACAGTATGGAACGGAATATTGTCTTTCCCGATAAACTGGAAAAGCTCCACATTGTCAGGATTCTGCCACCAGGATTTCCAGTCATTTTCCGCCGGGAATTTCCTGACATCCGACAGATACTTCGTGATGGAAATATATCCGATGGGAGCATCAAACCACACATAAAAAACCTTGTCCTCAAAACCCTTGACGGGAACAGGGATCCCCCACTTCAAATCCCTGGTTATCGCCCGTTCCTGCAAACCGTCCCGGATCCATGCCTGGGTCATCTGCAGGGCGTTTTTCGCCCATTTACCGGCAACGCTGGCTTCTTTCATCCAAGATTCATATTCAGGAAGAATCGAAGGCAAATCAATGTAAAGGTGTTTTGTCTCCTTCAATTCAGGAGTGCTTCCGCAGGTTGAACATCTGGGGGACTTCAATTCAACAGGGTCCAGAAGTTTTCCGCAGGATTCACATTGATCCCCCCTGGCATCCTCATAACCGCAGGAAGGACAGCCCCCGCGCACATAACGGTCCGCAAGAAACCTTGAACATGACGGGCAGAAAAGCTGCTGTATCGTATGCTCTTTTATAAAACCGTTTTCCTGCAAATCCAGGAACATCTGCTGGGTCACTTCAGTCTGCTGGGCGGTGGAGGTTCTTCCGAAAATATCAAAGGAAATCCCGAACCAATTATAAATATCACGGTGTATTCTATAATAATAATCGCACAATTCCCGCGGGGTCTTACCTTCTTCCTGGGCCTTTGTTTCCGTGGCTGTACCGTATTCGTCAGTACCGCAAACATAAAGCGTTTCATATCCTTTCAGGCGGCAGAAGCGGGCGAAAACATCCGCGGAAAGCACCTGGATTAAATTACCCAGATGCGGAACATTATTGACATAAGGGAGGGCCGAAGTAATGAGTTTTTTCTTCTGTTCGTTATTCATAGACATGAATAATAACGTTTAATCATCTGTTTTTCAATACTGCGCGGAAAGTCATACCTCAATCATACCTCAAGGGTAAGGAACACGGTTTTTTCAGTTTCATAGCCGGGACTCAAATCAACCTGCCAGTGGAGGAAAACCTTCAGCACCTTGTAAAAAGATTCAGGAGAGGAAGGAACATACGGCTCCGCGCAGGTTATGATATCGGCGTTTTCATTCGCCTCAATTTTGAATTTTGCCAGGTCATCGGAATCGCAGATGAGAATCCATTCGGCCTTTTCAAATGAGAAATCCCCCGGTTCACCGCTGTGGCGAGATTCACCGGAAAAAACGGAAACGGAAGGGGCTTTCTTTTTGGCGGGAGACAAGATGAAATCAAGCTCCGTCATAAAAATCCCCGAAAGATTCAAGGGACTCTCATTTTTCAGGATAAACTGCACCTGTACACCGTTTTTCTTAAAGGCATACTGTTTCTTCAAAGAAACAGGCTGGTTGAAACCGCCGTAAAAACCGGAAGTCTTCAGGTTAAGCTCAAGACGGTTTATATCCTCCCCGGCCTCCTGGTAAAAATTCGAAGAAAAAACCTGCGGAAGAGAGGCTGGACCGGAGCTGACAAGCGGAAGGCTTTCCCGGTTGATAAAATAATCGATGAAAAGTCCGCCGCCGCAATTCAAATATTTTTCGTATTCACATTCGCGGGGAAAGTCGCAGAAATTTTTCCCCGCTTTGAAAACGTCAAATTCGAAGATTTTTCCCCCCGCAAGATGAACATACATATTCATCTTTTCTGTTTGGGAAAGATATTCGTTAAGCCTGTCAAAGTCGTAGTCAAATGAAATGATGGAATCGCTGAAAATACCTTTCTGTCTTGTCATTTTTTCCGCCGACAGAAGTTTTTTGTATATATATGAACGGGCCGCGGCCCTCCGCGCCGGATCAGTCTGCGAGAACAGCAGATAATTCTGGGCGGAGCATAATTCCTCCATGGCGGAATTCCGTCTGGACTTATCCCCCCGGATTTGATTCACAAGAGTATGCACATACATCATTTTTGAATACAAATTAAAGGCTCCCGGAAGTGAATTAAGGATGTTCTGTTTTACGGGTATTTTTGACAGGGCTGCATAATCACATCCGGCAGGGGGATTGATGATATCCATGGGAGCCATTCCCGAAGGCAGAAACATCCACCTCTGTCCTTTCCTGGTGTTTTTTACAATCTGCGCCGCGGTTTCCAAAGAAAGCTGTACGTTTTCGGTTTTTACGAAATCCAGCAGCCTGAGTATCCAGGGGGCATCACCTGAAAAAACTTTTTGAATCAGCTCCGGTTTTATGAAAAAAACAATGTCACCGTGTTCCGCCTCCCCCAAAGAATCAAACAGGGCGGTACAGAATTTCCGGACAGACATTTCCGCCCCGGCATCTTCGGTATATTCTTCGATAAAAGCATTCAGGGAAGCGTCCGAAGGTATCGCGGTCGCCGTTTTTCCGTTCTCTTCGACAGAAACAGGGGAATTCCCGTCCACGCCGGGGAAACCGCTGTATTTAAGCATGAATCTGTCAACCAGCACATACTCAATACCGCAGGTGGACAGAGCGGAAATCATGGCCGGCTCCCAGGCACTGGCGGGAAGCCAAGCCCCCCTCGGACGTCTGCCGAGTTTTTTCCGGAGGGAGGTCGTAAGCATTTCTATCTGGGCGACCCTCTCCGCCGAAGGGATAAAGGGAAAATAAGGGGAAAAATATCCGCCGCCGAGTATATCAAGCTTTTTTTTCGCGGCTAATTCGCAGGAGACAGCGAAAAACTCAGGATAATGCTGGTCAAGCCAGGAAACGGCATCCCCGGAAAGGTACAATGTGAACGGTATGTCCTGACGGTTACAAAGGAAATGTAAAAGCGGTTTCAGTATGTTTGAATAACTTTTTTCCAGAGAGGCTCTGTCGGCTAAGGGATCGAGGACGTAATATGTTCCTAAACACAGTGAAACAGATTTTTCCATACCAATTGTCATATCTAATACATTATACAGCAAAAAACCCAAATAAATGGTAAAAAGTTATTTCCTATGCAAATATTTTCAATTCAAGAATTCAGAATGGGAACCCCACATCATGCTGAAAACAAAGGCGAACATGGAGAAAATTCCCAGTAAAACCAGATACATCGGGAAACCGGATCTTGAACCGGGGACAGAAATAACCGAAATCCTCTGCAAAACAGATATTACCAGGAACAAAAACAAAAAGAAGGAAAGCATACATGAAAGGGAAATCACCAGGGAATCAATGAAAGAAATTCCCTCCGAAAGGGACAAAAAAACAATCCCGAAAAGAAACAAATATTCAAAAATCTGCGGGGATTCCCTGGATTCAAAAATAAAGACGGACGGCAGCAGGGTATAAATTACGGCGGAAACAAAAAACACCGCGACAGGGATTACAAAACCCAACCCGAAGGGAGCGATAAACATGGAAACCGGGAACCACAAAAGCGCACAGGATAAAACAGCCGTGAATACCAGCCTTGGCATTGTTTTAAACAACCGGAAATCAATGCATCCTCCGGCGGACGAAAGAAAATTCATACCTATGCCGTAAGAAAAAACGGCGGAGGCAGACAGAAAATACATCAGGAAAGTCAAAAAAAACATTTTTTCTCCTTAGCTATGCAAACAAGCGGAAATCAGGACATTTCCACTGCGGAACCGCTTGAACCGATATAATTTGCAAACCAGAAAACGAAACCGGTAAGAATAAGGGAACCGGGAAAACTTCCCCAGAAACGTGTGAATTCAAGAATCCAGGGCGGCAGGACAGACATAAAAATCAAGCCGTCAGCAACAGGAATTGATAATGTCCCGAAATACAAAAATTCACGGAAAAACGAGAACAGAAACAGGAAAAGGAATCCTATCAAAACGGGAGGATAACCGTCAAAGGAAGAGGCTTCTCCGGCATTTCCGTTATATGCGGAAATTCTGTCAAAAATCATGTATGAAAACGGAATGATATAAATATAAAAATCCAGTATCACGGACGGAACCGACAGTGTGATTTTCAGAAAACATGAAAAAAGGGCGGCGGACAATAAAAGAAACGAAATTTCAATTATGATATTGAAATCTTTCTTTATTTCACAGCGTGAAATTAATTTCCTCACACCCAAAAGAACTAAAAAAAGCAGGCAGAATTCCAAAGCGAGGATAATTCCGAATGAAAAACGGGAAAGCGCCGGAAAAACCGGACAGGCGGCTATTATAAAAAAAACGGTATTCCTTTTCATTTTGCAGACACTCCTGTTGAAATCCCCGGTCCGCCATTTACAATGCGCAGGGCAATATTTTCAAGCCTGTGGACCCAGCCTTTCAGAATACCGGGGGAAAGATTCCGCCCCGCATTTTCCATATCGGAACCGGAGGCTCTGTCCAAGGAAGACTGGCAGCAGTTGCCTATGAAGGAAATTCCGGAACCGGCGGAAAAATAAAAAACGGACAGCACGGGACCGGCATTGTCAGTCACAGGGACAACAAAAAACAAACCGTTTCCATTCCCTGAAGAAAAAACATAGCCGAAATTCTTTCCCAGCCCTTTGACACGGAGACGCTCTCCAAGCACAGGCGGTTTCATGCCGGCAAAAACAGGAGCCGGAGAAGATGAAAGCACCGTATCCGCAACATTCCTCACAACCTCCTCCGTTTTCCTTTCACCGAAATAATTCACGGTAAAAACAACGGCCACAACCAAAATGATAATGCAAACCGATAATATACGGAATTCCAATACCAAGCTGCCTTTTTCCGTGCGCATATTATTTGTCATATCAGAGTCTCCACCGGAGATATTCCAAGGATTTTATTTTCAATTAATTCAATGGCAGGATTGAATACATTCACCACAAAAACGGTCAATACCGCCCCGGAAGGAAATATATCCTGTCCGCAGAATAAAAATGCGGCGGAAGCTGCGATAAGACCCGAAAAAATACGTCCGGGTTTTGTCCTCGGACTGGAGGATGTGTCGGACAATAAATAAAAGCCTACGAATAAAATCCCATTCATAAAAAGATGGAAAAACACATCACCTGAAGGGAAAGCGAAAAAAATCGAGGACAAAACACGCGTGGAGGAAAACAAAAAAACCAACACGCTGTATCCCGCAATAAAAACAACGGGAACAATCCAGTCAACGACATCATATGCAATGAGAACAACCGAAGCCGCCAATGTCAGAACCCCGAATTTCAAAGCCGTCACAGGGGCCGCGGGATTAAAGAAAAGGGAAACGTAACCGCCGGGAAGATTGATACCGGAAGGTCTCAGCAGATATGTATTCAGAAACCAGGTTATCTCCGAATCAAAATTCGACTGCACGGGTAAAAGGCCGGAAACCGAAGCCGCCTGAAATACGGAGGGAGAGGAAATACAGGCGAAAACAACCGCGAAAGCGGAGGCGCTAAGCCAGGAATTCCCCTTTCCGTTGAAAAAATTCCTCGCGATGAAAATTCCGAAAAAGGAAGAGACAGCGGCCAAAAACGGATTCAAATACACTGGAAGAAGGAATCCCGTAACCAGACCGGAGACCAAAACCGTACCGTCTGAAAAACGTTTGAAACCGTCCCCTTCTTTCGGGCGGCAAAAACATAACTCCGCGGCTACAGCACCGGCAAGTGACGCACAAATAACGGTCAAAGCCTGTATATCATTAAAATATCCCAGGAGGAAAACCTGGGGAACAAGCGACAAAATTATCGCTATGGAAGAAATTCTCAGCTGGCAGCCGGCGAAAACAAAGGGGGACGGAGATACATTCCATTCTGTATTTTTCAAAGTACACCTCCGGAATGATTTTCTTTTAATCCGTCCCTTATGATATGATGGATAGGAATCCTGGAAGGACACACCGCCGAACAGGCTCCGCAAAAGATACAATCCGGCAGTGAATCATTTTTCCCGGAATATTTTCCCCTTTGAACACAATATGCCACACGGATAGGATCAAGTTTTTGGGGGCATATTCCCAGACACCGTCCGCAGTGCACGCACTGGTGGACAGAATAGGGACGGCATTCTTCCCTGCTCATAAAGTGAAGGGACTTCGTATTCTTGTCCACGGGGGTATCAAGGTCATATACGGCGCGTCCTTCAATCAAGCCGTTCACAATTATTTTCGCGGGGGAAAATTTGAACCCGCCGCATTCTTCGATTATGTCGCCTATTCTTGTACCTATACGCACATTAAGAATCATGGATTTTTCTATCGCCGATCCTGCGATAAGAACAGGCCTTTGCAATGTCGGTTTGTTGAAGCAGACAGACTCACAGACAGAAAAAGCGGTCCAGGGATCCATGCAAAAAACATCTTTCTTCCTGGTACCGGGGAACATTCCCGCCGCTTCTCCGGCGCATAAAATGGAGTTTCCGTAGGGATAAACGTTCGCCGCGGTTTGTTTTATTTCAACAGAAGCATGATGAAATAAAGACGAAACATCGTTCTCGAAGAATGACGTTTTCTTTCTGTGGATAAAACAAATCTTATTTATGTCAAGGATTTTTGCTACAATAGAGCATCCCTCCAGAACTTCCGAAATATTGTTTTCAACCAAATACGAGTCAACAGCGCAGGAGGGATCCCCGTCAAACATACGGACCGCGAGGACAGTCTGCCGGGAGGAAGCCTCTTCTCCTGATTCATTTGAATCCCCGGAACCAGTCATGAAATTCCTGAGCAAAAATGCAAGGGGCTTAAAATCACTGAATGTGGAAACCACCCCGAAATCTTCGACGGACTTTAAAAGCATCCACGGCGACGCCCCCTCCCACAAAAACCTGCCGCTTTTTTTTCCGGAAATATCAAAGGATCCTGAAAGCTGTATAACAGCGGCGGTTCCCACGGTTTGATCCACGAGGGGCATTTCCCGGTATCCGCGTAAAACACCGGGAACGGAAGAATGAATTACAGCGGATTCAGGGTCTTTAGCGACAGCTATAACCTGCCCCTCTTTTACGGAAGCACCCGGCTGGATTACGGAACGGGCGGCCACCCCGTCATACTGGCGCAGGGGGATAACCGCAACCCCGGGCAGAAAGGCGTTGCCAGCGAAAGGCGCGGAATTCTGCGGATAAAAAATCTCCACCGGCTTTCGGTTAAAAACAGAACGCCGGCCTATATGTACAGTATGTTTCATCTTGGCATCTCCGTCCATCCGGCCTTTATGAATCTTTTCTGACGGATAAGCATTTTCTCCAGAGGAGAAGCGTTGTGTTCAAAAATATTCATAATAAAGTCCGAATTAAATTCCGCTTTGATTTCGTTTTCAAACAGGAATTCCCCCTCCCCGTTTTTTATCACCCTCGGAACCGTCACAGTGTCACCCGGCTCAGGAATTTCAAAGGGCGAATTCAATTTTCTCCATGGATAGGCTGATATATTCCATTGGAGAGCAACAAAATCAGAAAGCGAAAATACAGCGCTTCCACGGTTACCGCCGGAATCCTCAAACCCGGAAAAGAAACCTGATGAAACAGTTTCTTTAAATGTATCCGAAGAAAACCCTGTTCCGGCAGTATACCTTTCAGGAGCGGGTATATACAATGCATAAACCGCATTTTTTTCGTTTTTTTCATTAAAATGTTCCGTTTTTTTTTCGTTTTGAACACCGGAATGTTCTGTTTTTCCGTCAACACTGAAAAGAAAAACAGCCGCAGGAATTAAAACCACAGCCCAGGCCAGTTGAAATAAAAAAACGCCGGCATCCGGCAGTTTTTTTCCGGAGAACACAAGGCCCGTGACAGGACTTTTCATAACCTCCGCCTTGAAAACAGGATGAAGCCTTTTTCTGTTTCTTAACATAAACAAGGGACTGTCAGCCGAAAAAACAGAGGGGAAAAATATATTCAGCAAATACAAAAGGGCTGCGGAACCCGCCGGAACAAGCAAAACAAAAAACAAGCCCGCCCCATGGTTAAACAGAGGAAAAAAAGCCGCCGCAAACCACGGCAGGAAATACACCGAGTTTTTTCTGCATAAATCCATCCGCTGGGAGAAGGTTGTTACAACCCTGCGGGGAAAAACCGAGGCGAAAAAAGATGTAATTCCGCACAAACAAAAGAAAGCTGAAAGCCATCCGGAGAAACTGTTCCTGGTCAATGCGAAAAGCAGGGGGAAGACGGAAGCCGCCAGAACAGCGGGAAAAGCCGGAAAAAAACAAACAGCGGAAGCCACAACTAAAAGGAGCAGAACAACCGGAGTCCAAAGGAATACATTGTTTTCCTCAAGAATCCAGGAAAATCCGGACGTATCCAGAAATTTTCCGAGGATTTTCCCGTAATTTGACCTCAGCCCCGACTCTTCTATATAAACAATTCTGTGGGAATATTCCGGATTAAAAAACCAGCGGGACCGCTGTCTTTCAGCCTCAGGGAGAAAAGAAATGACAGGGGTCAAATTCTGGCACGGGACAAACGCTGAATTTGACTGGGTAACATAATTTTCAATTCCCGCAGAATGGAGAACTGAAAGCAAATCTTCCTCCCTGTCCGGAGGGGAAACACAAAGGATTCTGTATCCGTCCCAAAGGGTTTCCGAAGTCTTTTCAGCGGTTAAAACAAGCGCAATGACTGAAAAAACACAAAACACTACAGAAAACAGGACGGGAAGTTTCAAACGACTTTTTTTCATATAAAAACAAATAAAACCGGATAATCAGAGAGTGGAAAAAGCAACCCCTATGAAAAAACCAAGGAGAAGTCCTGCAAAAACCTCAACGGGCTTGTGTCCTTGTATTTCTTTTACAGGCTTGAACTGGATCTTTGTCCTTTCAGAAATTTTTGTACCCAGATCGTTCAAAGCCTTTGCCTGCTGGCCGCTGCTTCTTCTTACACCCATAGCATCACGGACAACAATAAGGGTAAAACAGCATGAAAACACAAACAAATCGGACGCTATACCGTTTTTAAATGCTATGGCTGTCGTCACAGAAGAAACCAGCGCGGAATGGCTAGAAGGCATACCGCCTGTCCGCCAGAAAAACAATTCGAGGAACTGTCTTGTACTGGTTACTGAATGGGTGATAAGGCAGATAACCGTTTTGAGCATCTGGCTTATAAACCAGCTCGCTAAAGCAGATAAAAACAGAGGATTATATATGAAGCCTTGCAGTTGCCCGGCAAGCTCTCTTTCCATGCTTCAATATATTCGTCCAAAACCCTTCTTTTGTCAAGATTGAAGTCAGCCCGCAGGACAAAAGCGTCCGCCCGCTTGAAAACCCCTGTTTACGGTGTTAAATTGTCTTGCAGTATGGAATTCCAGCGGGTTACAATAACAAAAAATGATGACGGAAGAAGGGTTGACCGGGTTGTGCGCAGATTTCTGCCGGACATCCCGCTGTCCGCGATATACAAACTCATGCGCAGGGGTTTTATACGCATAGACGGTAAGAAGATTCTGCCGGAAACAAGGTGCAGGGAATCTTCCTGTCTGGAAATTGAAATACACACAGCGAAAGCCTCCCGCCCAGGCAGGGCGGAAGACTGCAGGCAGGAACAGGCCCTGAAGGAAATTCCGCATAATCAGCGCAATCACAATATAAAGCCGGAAAACATAATTATACTTAAAACAAGGGATTTTCTATTCATAAACAAACCGGCGGGAATCCCTGTCCACGGAGATGATTCACTTTGTTCCGTCATTCCCCGTGAGAAAGAGGCGGAGGAATCCCTTTCGTTCAGGACAGGGCCTCTCCACAGACTGGATAAAGATACAACCGGGATAATAACTTTCTCAAGAACACTCGACGGAGCCAGATGGTTTTCTGAAAACCTGAGGGAAAAGAAAATAGGTAAATTCTATCTGGGAATAATTGACGGAGAATGCGGCGGAAAAGAAATTTGGCGGGATATTTTCAAGGATAAAAAAGGCGGTGAAAAAATGATGGAAACGGATTTCTTCCCCGTCACTTCCACTGAAGGAAAAACCCTGGCGGTTTTCAGGATTCACACAGGATGTAAACACCAGATAAGAAGACAGGCTTCCATGAGGGGACATCCCCTTTCAGGTGACCTGCGTTACGGCGGCTCGAAGCTGGAATCAGGACTGCGGGGAGGATATTTTCTGCACGCTTTCCGCCTTGTTTTTCCCGATGAAAGACCGGAGGATCTGCCGGAAAAAATCATCGCGCCTTTTCCGGAAAGGCTGGAAAAGGCATCCGGAACATTTTTTGGTGAAAATATCCTTGCGGATATGTTGTCCTGCACTTATACTTTTAACGGATGAATTTCTTAAATAAAATTTCATATTTCTTCAAAGGCATAAAAGTCTTCGCTTTGGTAGGGGCAAGCGGAACAGGGAAAAGTTACCATGCGAAAATTTTAAGCCAGGAGATAGGCATCGACCTGATTATAGATGACGGGCTTCTCATACGCGGGGATAAAATACTTGGGGGGCATTCCGCAAAGCGCGAAAAAAATTACATGGGGGCCATACGGTGCGCCCTGTTCGATGAGAAAACCCACAGGGACGAAATCGCCAGATGCCTTTACAAGCAGAAATTCAAAAAAATACTTATACTCGGTACTTCCGAAAAAATGGTGAATAAAATCGCGGTGAGGCTTCAGCTTCCGCCTCCGCAAAAAATAATAAAAATCGAGGAAATCGCTACACCTGAAGAAATAGAAAGGGCACTGAGATCCAGACGGGTTGAAGGGAAGCATGTTATTCCGGTTCCGTCCATGGAAGTTCAAAGGAATTACTCCCAGATTTTCTATGACCGCGTAAAAGTCTTTTTCAGCAGAAAGCAGAATATTTTAGGCGGCAAATCCGAACAGGTTTTTGAAAAATCCGTCGTCCGGCCGGAATTTTCAAAAAACAGCGGTAAGGTGACAATTTCCGAAGCGGCTTTGAGCCAGATAGTAATCCAGTGCGTCGAGGAATACGATAAAAACGTGCGTATAAAAAAGCTTTCAATAAAAACCGATGCGAACGGATACAGGCTTGTGATTCTTATGGACGTCCCTTTCGGAACCCAGCTCATCGGAAAAATACGCCATATGCAGGAATTTATAATTGACAATGTGGAGAGGTATACCGGGATACTGATAGAGGATGCCCATATCATTATAGATAAAATCACGCATCCCGCCCCTGAAGACTCTAAAAGTAAAATAAAATACTGATTTAATTACAAAAAAGCCGCGATTTTTTCAGTTTCGGAAGCAGGCACTTCATACTTTATCCCCGCCTTTACGGGCTCTTTTGCTGAAACCTTTTTCCTGGAAGCAGGAATACGCCTTTTTTTACGTATGCGGACATCTATGCCGCCCTCTTCAAGACATTTAATGACGGCATATTCGAGTTCCATGCGCGGCGGATTCATCGGGAGGATGAAGCGCCTGCATTCAGAATAAACGTTTCTGTACACCTCCACGGGGTTCCCCTTCCAGTCCGCAATCATTTTCAAAAAATCCCGGATGAGGAAAACAAGCTTGTCGCCCAGCCTCTCCGCCTTTCCGGAAAGGACGGATTCATCAAGGGAGGCAAGGCTCTTTTCATAGGCATCGGTGAAATCCCTGCATCCATCCATTAAATCCGCGGCGCCGGACTGCAGATACATGAAAAAATCGTAATGCACGGCCTCCTTCATGATTTTACAGGCATTACCGCTGTTTAAAATCTTTATTATTTCCTCGGTCAGCCTGGAAGGAGAAACCGTATTAAGCATGGGGGCCGATTTTTTCATCTCATGACGCAAATAAAACGGCATCCTGCATCCTGAAGAAACAGAATACTTCAGGGCCCTCAGCATACGGACAGGATCCTCCCTGAATATAACCTTTACAGGAATAACAGGGGTAAGCCGTTTTGCCTGCATATCCCTGACCCCTCCGGTGTAATCGATTATCTGCTCTTTTTCAGGGTCATAATAAAGGGAATTTATCGTGAAATCACGCCGCAAAACATCCTCATCCATTGTGCCGAATTTATTCCCGACACTGCCCTCCTTTATGGAACGGAAGGTGGACACCTCAAAAATTTTATCAGGATAAAAAATATGCACCAGCCTGAAACGTTTCCCGATAACCCTCGAATTCCTGAAAATCCTTTTTATGCTGGAGGGTTCCGCAGAAGTCACAATATCAAAGTCTTTGGGATGCCTGCCTATAATCAAGTCCCTTACGGCGCCGCCCACAAGATATGCATCGTAACCGAAATCTTTCAGACGGCTGATAATGCGGAGGGCATCAGAATCTATAAGCTGTCTTTTTATTTTATGGTCTTTATATGTGTAAATCAGGGCTTTTTTTACAGTTCTACCTTTTTTATCATGGGAGTATCGGATAAGCATAACTGCCATTATTTTCTACATATTCGCCGTCTGTGTCAATGATCAGGGAGTACTCCGGAACAGATGCTTTCAGCACCGTGTTTATTGTGGTATTATGGATTTATGTACGTAACCGGGGAAAAAATCGTTACAGGCGGAAAATGCATTGCGCACATAGACGGAAAAACTGTGTTTATATCAGGCCTGCTTCCGGAGGAAACCGCTGAAATAAAAATCACGAAAAGCCGCAGGGATTACGATGAGGCTGAAACAGTAAAAATCCTGGAAAAATCACCCAGAAGAATTGTACCGCCATGTCCAAACGCAGGTGTATGCGGAGGATGCAGTTTAATCATGGCGGAAAGCGGATACCAGCAGGAGCTCAGGACTGGAATACTCAGGGATTTGCTTGAAAGATTCAAATGTCATTACGACGGCGTCATAGAAATCATCCCTTCCCGTCCCTTTGAATACAGATCGAGATTCCAGTTCCACAAAACAGCCGGCGGTAAACCCGGTTTATGCGGAAAAGCTTCCAACAGGGTTATACCTGTAAATGACTGCCCGGTGGCTGTGCCGGAAATAAGGGAAATGCTGGCGGACGGAGAACTGGAAAAAAAAGCCGCACTTTTACCGGGCAAAGACAGAATCAATGTATTCGCCTTCGCGGGTAAAAAATCCGTGGAATCCCCCGTTGACACGGAGAATTTATTCACCATTGTCATCAACAATAAAAAAATAACGTTTGACATCAGATCTTTTTTTCAATCCAACATCCCCGCCTTTGAAAAAGCGGCCTCAACAGCCCTTTCCGGTTTCAGATTTGACAATACCGGGACAGACAACTCAACCTCAAAAGGGAAAACTTTCCTTGATTTTTATTCCGGTTGCGGAGTTTTTTCCGTCATGGCTGAGAATATTTTTCAAAAACTTTTTTTGGTGGAAGAAAACGCCATGTCCATCGCGGCGGCTGAAAAGAATCTGGGGAGAAATATATCGGGAAACAAAACCGACGCCCTCTTTTTCAGGATGAAGGACAGGGAATGGACTGAAACGGAAGAATCAAAGATGGAATTTGACGGGGCGGTAATTGACCCTCCAAGGACAGGAATAGGAAAGAAAACGCTTTCCTGGCTTTTTTCCGCAAAAATAAAAAACCTGCGGTATCTTTCATGCGAACCCTCAACTTTTGCACGGGATACGGCGGAATTAATTTCAAACGGATGGAAACTGGAGAAAGTCTTTTTATGCGATTTTTATCCCCAGACCCATCATATTGAAACACTGGGATTCTTTTCCAGAACGGAGCAAAAATGCTGAAATCGAAATGGTGTTTCACGGCCGGGTCTTCCCGGATAATAAAAATATTCTGCCTTTCTTTTTTAACCGCGCTTTTTGTCCAAGCCGGATCAGGGCAGGAAATTCCCGGGACAAAGGCATACAGCATACGCATACTTGAACCAAACTGGACGAAGGCGCTCGGAGGAGACGCCATTTCGCCGGTAAAAACCTTCCAAGACAGAATTTATATACTCGGTACTGACAGATCCATAACCTGCCTCAGCGAAAAAGGAAATTTCTTATGGCGGAAACCCCTGGGGTTCAAACCGGCCCCGCTCTTTTCCCTTTCAGGCGGAGGATTACTGCACGTTTTTTCCGGGAACGGAGAAATGCTTGTATTCAGCTCCAACGGGATGCCGGTCTGGAATTATTCCGGAAAAAAGGGAAACCTGCCGGTAATCCCTCCGTTTGAAGGAAGAGACGGAAGGATTTTTCTGTTGTATGAAGATGAAATCATCTGCCTGGCCTCAAACGGCCTGCAGAAATGGAGGCGGCCTGTAAACGGCGGCAAGGCGGATTTTATCTGTGAGGACGGCAGCGGCAATGTAATCATATGCTCGGGAAACAGAATAATTCCCGTTTCCCCGTGGGGTAATATTTTCAATGAAACGGAAATCGGAATAACCCCTTCAAGCGGAACAGGACTTTACGGGACAGGCTGTGCGTTTTTTGTCCCGGTATCGGAATCATCATGCAGAATCATTGTAATGGACTTGAATCCGCAGCATACCGGTAAAAACGCCGGACAACCGGATATTCTGTGGGAAAGCCAACCGACCGCGAATCCCGCCGCCGTATTCAACTACAAAGGGACATTTTATTACGCAGGCGAAGACGGAAAAATCACGCTTTTCAATGCAACCGACGGAAAAATAATATCTTCCGCCATAATCGGAAACGGTCAAACCGGGAACCGCAAAATTTCCGGGGCGTCTTTCAGCATAAACAAAAAAGACAATGATGAAAGAATCATCTTATCTTCGGAAAATTTATGCGCGGCCGTCTCTCCTGCAGGGGAAATCCTGTGGGTCTGTAACTTTACGGAAAAAATCTCGGCGCCTGTTTTTACGGAAAACGGTTTTGTAATTTCCGCACCGGTAAACACCGTGATGAGGGGTTTTTTGGCGGAATTTTCACTGGGGGCAAGGAAGGATTCCCGGACTGTAAAACTTCAGGAAGGCTACGGAATATTCGACGGAAAGTCATCCGAATACGGAATCACATACAGACCCGGGGTCCAGTCGGTTTTCCCCTATTTTGAAAACATACGGGAAAAAATGAAAAACGGAGACATAGGCCCGCAGGAAATTGAAATATCCCGGAGGCTCGCCGAAATTGTGAAAAACGATACAGGGAACCCTTTCTCCGATGTTTTGTACACCGAAGCTGAAAGAAGCCAGGCCGCCGTGATACTCGGGGAAATGGGTTCAGAAGAAGCTAGAAGCATTCTTTTGGAAAACCTGAAAACGGAAAAAAACAGTTCCGTTGTTTCTGGCATTTTGTACGGAATCGCCGCCTTAGGCCCTGAAAAAGGAAGAGAAACATTTGAAACCGTGTCTTTTATCATACATTCCTCGAAAAATTATTCACCGATTCACAGGGCCGCCTGCTCCGTCCTGTATTCCATGGCGAAAAATTCCCCGGGAGACACAGCTTCGGAAGCAATGAAAATACTTTTTGAATATACAAAAGACCCCTATGATAATTCAATAAAAAAATATGCGAAACAAATGCTGGAAAATTTATTGAAATAGATTTACAATAATCCGGGTGGTTTTTTGACACATAAAGCCCGGAGGTTTTTATAATGAAAAAATTAGCGGTTTCGGGAATATTCCTGCTGGCGGTTGCCGTCCTGATATTTCCTCTGGAAGTTGATGAAGAAGAAATCAGGGTGGATGCCTCTGCCATCGAATTTATAAATTACACAGGTCCACACACACAGATAGATACAATCCAGGAAATTGTGTCCATAGGAGCAGGTTTGGGCGACGCGGTTTCATCTTCTCCCAGAGACGCGTATTCAGGTCACGGCGACTCCAGATATTACGTTATCCACGCGGTGGACACTTCCGTCAAGGAAGGTTTCGATGCCGATATCTTCATTCTTGGCGGGAACGCTTCTGTTGACCACATAGACAACCTGAGGCGCATAATTTCAGCGTATCTGTCCCATGCATACGGATATTCCACAAAAGACGCCGACACACTGTCAGTCTTTATAACGGTATATAACGCGGTTTACCGGGGAAATACGGATTACTTTTCGGGAAAATATAAGCAGGTCGTCATGAATGAATTGACGGCGGATAAAGCGGGGCTCGCCCTTTCCTACAAAGACTGGCCCGGGAAAACACAGATAGTCATCCCCCTTTCAGATCCTGCATTTGCGGGGACTTTAAGCAGCGTTGACACAACCTCACTCACCGAAGACGAGGTTATTGAATCAATAAAAACAGATGAAAGTTCCCCCCAGGATACCAGACGTGATATGACGGAATTAAAGGAGCGGGAAGGAGACGAAGCCCAGGAACGGGCTGATGAAGCAAGACGGGAAGCGGAAAAGGCGGAGGCTGAAGCCGCACAGGCCGGGGAACGTGCCGATGAGGCACAGAAAGAAGCCGATGAGGCGAAACAGGCCGCCGAAGAGGCCGCCGCTGAAGCTGAAGCCAACCCTGATGACGAGGAAGCCGCACAGGCCGCCGAAGAGGCCGCCGCTGAAGCTGAAAAAAAACAGCAGGAAGCGGACGCCATAAAGGAAGAACAGGCAGCTGCGGAAGAACGTGCCGCCGAGAAAACAGCGGAAGCGGAACGTGAACAGGAAATGGCTGACAGAAAACAGCAGGAAGCCCAAAGTGAAAGACAGCAGATAGCCGCCGACACCCAGAAAGAAATAGACTCTGAAAACGAGGAGCGCATGGCCGCCATAACATCCGCGAATCCGGTGGCCGGACTGCGTGTTACGGATGAATCCGAGCTTCTTTCGGAAATACTTCTCCTCAATACATCTGACGGCTCAACCCTTAAAACATCGCCTATAAATTCAATACGGAACAGAACCCTTGTAGATTCAGGCGACGCCTATATGGCTGTCGCAGGGAAAAACGACACGGTGAAACTCGTCCTTATAGACAGATACACGCTGGAAGTCACAAAGGAAAGCGCCGAAACAATTGCCGCGGAAAGTATGCTGGCGAAATCAAACAATGATTATTACGCCGTAATCAACCGGAACGGAACCGCATATCTCGCCCGTTTTGATAAAGATTTGAATGTGCAGGCCCGTTCTTCCATAGCGGTACTACCCTACACGGCCATTACAATAACGGACAACGGCATCATAATCCAGGATTCTTCATCCAAGTTAAGGATTCTAAGGGCAACGGATCTTGTTGATTTGAATAATTAACAGCGGGATAACATAATGCTGAGTTTGAATCCACAGGAGCTGCCTGTATACCGTCAGAAACAGCGTATACTTGACATGCTGGCGGACAACCGTGTTGTGGTTGTTGAAAGCCCGACCGGTTCGGGGAAAACAACCCAGCTTCCTGTCATACTGCACGAAGCCGGCTTTACATCGGGAGGAATAATCGGTGTAACCCAGCCGAGACGGATTGCGGCGCTTTCAGTCAGTGAATTCATATCCGCCCAGTTGGGTGTAACAATGCCTGATCTGGTCGGCTATAAAATGCGCTTTGAGGATTTGACAAATTCAAAAACCCTCATAAAAATCATGACCGACGGCATACTGCTTCAGGAAATGAAACTGGATCCATGGCTGAGCAAATATTCCTTCATAATCGTAGATGAAGCCCACGAGCGCAGCCTGAATATAGATTTCGTCCTCGGTCTGTTGAAAAGAATTCTCGCTGAACGCAACGATTTTAAGGTCATCATTTCATCCGCAACAATCAACGCCGGTATTTTTTCCCTTTATTTTGACGACTGCCCTGTAATAAAAATCGACACCCAGACATATCCGGTAACGGTTGTTTATGACCCTCCGGCGGTTCCGGCGTCCGGCGATTCCTCCGCCGCGGAAGAGGCTGTGCTGGACAAAATAACGGAAATAACGGAAAGAATTGTAAGCGGCGGGGAAAAAGGAGATATTCTGACCTTTCTTCCCGGAGAAAAAGCGATAAAAAACTGCATCGAGAAACTTTCACTTCAGAATTGGAGCAGGAAACTTCATATTCTTCCGCTGTACGGAAGGCTGGGAAAAGAAGAACAGGAGCGTATTTTTGATCCGGCCCCCAACGGCAAAAGAAAAATCGTCATATCAACCAACATCGCCGAAACCTCAGTGACCATCAACGGAATAACTTCCGTGATAGACTCGGGACAGGCAAAGTTGAATTTCTACAACCCGAAAACCTATACATCAAGCCTGATAGAAGTTCCCGTTTCAAAAGCTTCCTGCAACCAGCGTAAAGGCAGGGCCGGCAGAACATGCCCGGGAATATGTTACAGACTTTACGGACGCAAAGATTTTGAAACGCGCCCGATGTATACAACCGAAGAAATATACAGAACTGATCTTTCCGAAGTCATACTGAGGATGGCGGAGCTGGGGATATCTGACTTTGAGGATTTTGATTTCATCTCTCCCCCGTCAAAAGAAGGGATAACCGGAGCGGTTGAAACGCTGAATCTTCTTGAGGCCCTTGACTCCGGCAGGAATCTCACAAAAACAGGAAAAATGATGTGCAGGTTCCCTCTTCTTCCCAGACTGTCAAGAATGATAGTGGAGGCAATCCAAAATTATCCCGACGTGATAGAGGAAATCATAACCGCAGCTTCATTTATGTCTGTTCAAAGCCCGTTCCTTCTTCCGCCCGGAAAAGAAATGGATGCCAGACGGGCGCATCACACATTCAGGGATGCGGCCGGGGACTTTGTATCCTTCCTGAAAATCTTCCGCCTCTATTCCATGGCGAAAAAAAAGGAAAAATTCTGCAAAATCAATTTCCTTGACGAGCGTATTCTGGCGGAAATCGCAAGTATAAAAGAACAGCTTGAATTCATAGTATCGGAAACTGGAATTCCCATAACTTCAGGTGGAACAATACGGAATTATCTGACCTGTGTTGCCGTAGGTATGATTCAGTTCGTATGCGCCCGGGACGGAAGAGGCTCATACAGAACACTTACAGCGGACAGGATCCAAATACATCCCGGTTCATGCATTTACAGGCAGAATCCCAGGTATATAGTCGCCGGTGAAATTGTGCGCACTTCCCGTATGTATGCGATGACAGTCTCCCCCCTTACACCGGAAATACTGGCGGATATAAATCCGCGGCTGCAGAAAGTACTGGACTCCGGAACAAAGCTGACACGGGAAGAAACAGGCTTCTCTAAAAGCCGCACCATTCAGAAAAAGAAGCAGGACAGACCGCAAATCTCCACGGGAACAGTATCGCTGGGAAGGGCTACGTTTGAGGTGGAAAAAATCAAAGGGAAAAAAATCATTGTTTTCCCCATCAATAAACTGGCTCCTCTGGCAAAACAAATACAAAAGGATCCGTCAGTACAAAATGATTTTAAAAATTTCCGCGGAAAAATCCTGATGGACAAAGGTGTAATTCTCGAGGGCTTAAAATTAAACGTAATCTTAAAAGCCGCCGCGGAACTCGATTTGACGCCTGTGCCGCAGACATCATGGCCAAGAAAGGTGAATTACAATATATACGAATCAGCGGACTCGCTCATAAAATCGCTGCCCTTCATCCTGCGGGTAACCCAGGCAAAAGCGAAAAGCGATGTATTCGGATTTATCTGCCTGTATACAGACGGAAACGGAAACTACTGGTTTAAGGTTTCAAAAGGCTTCCACACAGCCGTCAATGAATCACTTGCAAGCATGGAAAGTCTTGTGGATGAAACATCGGGGATGAAACTTCCTCAGGAATATAAAGAAAAAATCAGCGTTCTTTACGGAAAACTCAACAGTTTTTTCCGCTGACACGCCGCAATCATCACCGGAACAAAACCCGCCCCGTCACGGAAATTTCCTCCGCGCAGTCAAGCAAAAAGCGGTTCAAAAACATGGAACCTTCCTCTGTCAGGAATATGTTCCCGCCTTCAATTCGGATCATTCCACGTCCAGCCCATTTATCCAGAACATTTCCGATACAGCTGAAAATATCCGTCCCGAACCTTTCAAAGAAAACCTTCATGTCAATTCCGGAAGAAAGCCTCATTCCCATCATGATAGTTTCCAGCACAAAATCCTGCACGGAAATTTTACAGGTTTCCATCGGAATATCCTCCGGCAGCGCAAGCCCGGAATCACCACAAAAACACACGGAACCGGAATAGTTTTTCCAAAAGGAAAGCCACTCCGCTATGTTTTTTGTATTTTCAAAGCGTATACAGGAATCTCCCCGGACCAATGTGCCGGAAGCTCCGGGGCCTGCGCCTATAAAAGAATTCAAACGCCAGTAAGTCAGATTATGCCGCGATTCAAAGCCGGGGCGCGAAAAATTAGATATTTCATAACGGATAAACCCGGAGTCCTCCAAAAATTTTTTCCCGGCAAACCATATGTCGGACGCCTCATCCTCTGAAGGCAAAGGCATGGCGCCTGCACCAACTTTTTCCGCAAGCGGGGTTCCTTCTTCAACAGAAAGCTGGTACAGGGAAATATGGGAAGGAGAATAATCCATGACTAAACCCAAATCATCAAGCAATGAAGCTTCTGTCTGGAAAGGAAGTCCGGCAATAAAATCAACGGACAAATCCTTCTTCCAGTACCCGGAAATAAAATCCAAAGCCCGGTGATTTTCCTCCGGGGAATTACGGCGGAAGAGTGCATTCAATATCTTCCTGTCAAAAGTCTGTATTCCCAGGGAAAGTCTGGAAACGCCTCCATCCTGCCACACCGAAAGTTTTTCCGGTGTTATATCGCCGGGGTTCATTTCCACGGTCCATTCACAGATCCGTTTTGCGCCCGATAAATCAATTATTCTGCATAAGTCTTCCGCGTTTTTTTCCGGGATCAAACTCGGAGTCCCGCCCCCTATATAAACGGTGTCAAAACCTGATGCGCCGTAAAGCTTTTTTTTTGCCTCGATTTCCACGGACAAAGCCGAAACAAATTCATCAAAAGAAAAACATTCAGGCAAAGACGCGGACGGAACCGAGAAAAAATCACAGTATGAACACTTTTGTATACACACAGGTATATGAACGTATATTGAAGTATACATAGTTAAGAATTTTTATAAAGACCCGAAATCCGGAAGCGGCCAATACCGGAAAACAACCTTCCCGTTGATATCAGCGGAATTAACGACCCCCCAGGTTCTGGAATCATTCACCGCTATCCTGTTATCGCACAAAACAAAAAACTCGTCTTCTTTCAGCTCCAGTTGTTTGAATGAACCGGAAAAAGGAAGATTCTCCGACCAGTTTTCAGGTAAAGGAGATGTGATGATATTGTAATTCTTTTCATGGGGAATAAGCTCGAATTCGGTTAAAAAATGTTCCTGCCCCGCAGGTTTTATATATAAAATAAAATCCTTCATATACAGGACATCTCCCGGAAAACCCACGATCCTTCGTATCACAGGTTTATTTCCCCAGGATTTGCCGGATCTGAAAGGATAAAACTGCTGGAAAGAAGCGAAAGAAACCACGGTTTCGGCAATATTCAATGGAAAAGGCAGGGATTCACTGTAAGAAGGGTTTATTACAACTATGTCACCCCGCTTGGAATTCACATCCCCGCTTCCTGGCGCCGGATTAGGAAAATAAAAAGGGTTGGAGATGACACAATCGCCGGCGGAAAGGACTGGATTCATCACAGAGGATTCAGTCCGGTACATCCCTATAACAAAACGGTGCATAAGAAAGAAGGCCATGCATAAAAACAGAAACAACAGAACACCCAGAAAAATGTTTTTCCTTTCTTTTTTTCTGGATACATATGATTTATACCATTTTTTCGCCATTATTTACCCCGGTGAAATCCCGCGTATACTGTACGCCAGATAAAAAGCTACCATAAATGTATTGTCGTTGACAAGCCTTATATTGAAAACTTATAATCATGATATCATGGAAGGAATTTTTCCCATTGCTAAAAACAAAAAAGCAGGATTCAACTACCTCATAGAAGACTCTCTGGAATGCGGTATTGTCCTGGAAGGCGGTGAAGTAAAATCAATCAGGAACGGAAACATATCTTTTTCCGACTCCTTTGCTGAAATTTCGCCGGACGGAGAAGTATGGCTGAAAAATTTCCACATATCACCCTACTTTCACGCCTCCGTTTTCCAGCATAATCCCGACAGACCGAAAAAACTCCTGCTCCATAAAGCGGAGATAAAACGGCTCCAGAGAAAAACGGCGGAAAAAGGGTACACACTCATACCTCTTGAATTTTACCTGAAAAAGGGAAAAATAAAAGTAAGGCTTGGGGTGTGCAAGGGCAAAAAACTCTATGACAAGCGGGCAGATATCCGGGAAAGGGATATCAACAGGGATTTGCAGCGTGAATTTTCAAAGAAACAGGACGGGTAGCTGAAAATAATGAAAGGACGGACATACGGTCTTTTTGCATTTATCCTCGTTTTTCTGCTGCTCCCGGGGAAACAGAATATTAACCCCCAGATTTCCCGGGAAGGAACGGGAACCCCGATGTCCGTGGCAGTATATGAATTGGACAACACCGGAATAGACGAATCAACCGCGGTTGTGGTCAGCGACCTGCTTTTTTCCTTCATGCGGGAACAGAGGAACTACACCATAAACCTGATGGGTAAAACAAAGGAAGAAGCCGTATCTTCCGGAACGGTGGCTTCAGAAACGGCAGGTTATGATTTCATTTTATCCGGAAAGCTTTCACCTGATACAGAAGGCATAAGGCTTGAACTTCTGCTGATAGGAGGCTCCCCCGCAACAGAACGTTTCCTTTCCCGCACCTATGAAAACCAAAACAAGCTTATGCTCGGAACAAGGCTTTTGGTGAGGGAACTTTTTGATTCAACCGGGGTTCTTTCCGGAACATCTGTATCCGGAAAAGAAGAAACAGCCGGTACAGCTACGGCCTCACAAAAGCCGGAAGAAGACGGACAAAAGCCGGAAAACGGCATTCACAATACATACGAAGACATCCCCCTGCATAACATACAGTCCCTTGATTCCCTGACAGGCAGCTGGAACGGAGAAACGGGAATTGAAAAAATAATGATTCTCCGCGGAGGACGCGGTGCGGCCGTTTTTTCCAGCGGATTCTCCCTGATGATTAACATGTCAATCCAAAACGGTGAATTGATTGTAGTGCAAAAGGGAAAATCATCTCCGCTGCAGTTCATTGATTTACCGGATCCTGTCGCGGAAAAAGCGGCGGAACAGGCTCCTCCACTCCAATGGCGGTTCAGGATATCAGGAGACGGAAAAATCCTGGCTGGAGAAAAAGATTCCGTGCAAATAACCCATGACGGGCAGACAATCCTGTCAATGGAGCCAAAAACCGAAAAAGTAGCCTGGATCAGAAACTAAGGCACGAGTCGGGAATAAAAACCTCTCCCTGCCTGAGAATCCTGTACGGATATACGGAAGCATCCACCAGTGTGGAAGGAAGTTTCCCGGTTTCATTCTGTCCCGCCGTGGCTTCGTCATCAACAACAATCAAATCCGCGGTGTCTCCGAACTGTCTTTCAATATCTTCAGCCCTGACAAGAGGAGAAGAGCCCGAAATGTTGACGCTGGTTGAAAAAACAGGCCGTCCTATTTCTTTTATAAGCTTCCTGAGCCAGATATCACCGGGACACCGGAAAGCCATTGTGCCGCCGCCGGAAACAGGGACAATGATCGTGACGGCTCCCGGCCAATAACCGGTAAGCCGCGGATTTATTTCCGCCGGTGAATACCGTTTAATTTCCTCTGGAGAAGAAATTAAGCGGATGAAGGCTTTTTCCGGGCTTCTTCCTTTGGCTTTTTGAATCAGAAGGGCGCCCTCCTCTGTATCAACGGTAGAAAAACCGTAAATTGTATCCGTAGGTATTACGGCAAGTTTCCCCGACCGGATAATTTCCGCCGCCTGAGCTATGCAATCCTCATGTTTTTTTAGGAGAACCATGTCTTTTTTCCCTTTTATACAAGCGCAATACAATGGCGGAAACAGCGGCGCTGGACAAACCGAATATTTTGCATATCCATTCAGGAAGAGCTTCCGGTTTCCGTACAGTAACAGGAAATCCGGCGGATAATTTGCGGTCTATGCCTCCGGAAAATCCGGCAAGCTTTATCAATTTCTCCTCTCCGGAAACAAAGCCCAATTCATGGGCATAAACAGCTATTGTGTCAGGATCCGCCGTCAGGTTTTTAACCTGGGCATCCAAATCTATATTGATGGAATACAGTTCCTCAAGATGGGCAACAAGCCGGTCCCTTTCCTCCAAAAGCTGGGCGGAAGACCATACGCCCTTGGGACCAAGAAGTATGCTGAAAACACAGTAAACAAAAACCCCGGCAAAAACCGGGAAGATAACTTTTAGCCTGTTCATCGCCTAAATTTACGGCTAAAAAACCATCTTCCTTGAATTTTATTGACATGCAAAAGAAACAAATATACTCTATTATTGTAGAAAAATATGTTACTATTATAAATATTCTAAATATGCCGATAAAGAAGTGAATATTTATTGACTAATACGGGAGCAGTGGATGACATCGGATTATAATAACGAAGAAATACGTGAATCTTCTTTTCCGGCAGATTTGAAGAATGAACCGGATCCCATCGATATGTATGGTGTATGGGTGAAAAGCGGTCCACATGACTCAGAATCCGTACATCCTATCCCTGAAAAAACCGAAAACGATGCTGCTTCGGCTGCCGCAGATCCACTACCAGAAGAAACATTTTTTCAGGAACCCGCGGATATTGAAGATATTGAACCTGAAAAAACTTTCACAGATAATCCCACCGCAGATATAGATACAGATATCTCCTTTATGCAGGAGGAACTGCCGCCGGAAGATATATCCGCTACAGCCGAAACGGAATACAGCGAAAACGATTTGAAACTGGACGACATCGCATTCGATGATATTGACGCCGTATTCACCGAAGATAATCAGAACGGATTTGATTCCGCCGGCGATGACATTGCAGATGACATTGAGACAGAAAAACTTAAAGCGGAAACACCGGAACCGGAATATCCTGATATTTCAGATAACTTTGAATCAGACATTATAAAAGAAGAAATTATTCAGGATACGGATATAAATCCATTAGAGGAATCATACCAGCCTCAAAGCACAAAAAATAAAGCTCCCGCTGTTTTTGAATTTGAAGACATTGACTTTGACGAAATAACATCGGATTCAGACGGTTTCATAAATGAATCCGAACAGGAATTTTTAACCTCAGAGGGAAATTCTGACAACGGTCCGGACGAAATTGAATTCGAAAACATCCGGTTTTCCGACATTGACGGCACGGAAGATACGATTATATCAGATATATCAGAACCTCAGGATACAATGATCCCGGAGACAACTGATGAAAAAACAGCCGCTGCCGGCACGGAGGAAGAAAACTTAATCCAGCAGATCGGACTGGATGAAGAAATCGATATAAACTCTTTCCTCAGCGACTTTGAAAGTGAAAAGCCATCTTCAGACAATACAGAGAAAACGGCAGATGTTTCCGACAGCATGGATCTGGATTTGGATGAATTCATCGACACATTCAATAAATCCGGAGAAATTGACAACAGCAGGGAAAAAGACGATCTTTTTGATGAAACGGAGCCCATAAACCTTGACCTGGAATTTGATGAGGAATATATAGCCGAGACAGAAAAACTGCGTTCGGCAGGAGCAGGTTCAGCCCACTCTGAATTCTTTGATTCGGAATTCGGCGTTGAATTTGTCGATGAAACCGGAGGGGAAGAAAAAAGAGATAAAACACCTGCCGTATCTGAAACCAGACAGGAGGTTACGGTCTCCGGTTTGGATGACTTTGACGCGATGTTCGCTTCAATTCAGGATGAAAGCCAGAACATTGAACCCGCTGCTGATAACATTGATTCCGTCTCTGCCTCTATACCGGAAACAGAGCCTGTATTCCAGGAAGAAGTTTCCGATTCCTCCGGCATAGACGCAACCGATTCCTACGAAACGACGGAATTTGATGATTTCCTGAGCGAACTTGACAATACCCCTTCCCAAGCAGTTTCCCAAAACAGCACAGAGGAAAAAACAGAAGACAAATACAATCTCACAGTAACGGAAGACGTATCGGAAACTTCCGCTTCTTCCCAATCCCAGATACTTGAAGAAGAAAACTTCTCCGTATCTCTTTTTGACGGGGACAATCCTTCTTTATACGAAGAAGATAAAACTGACAGTCTGGGCAATACCGCGGGGCTTGCATCTTTGCACTCAGAAGATGAAGAAAATGAAATAGATAAAATACTGGCTGATATTGACTTTGACGACGCCGCAAACGGAGAAACACCGCAGGATGAGACCGCAGAGTCCACCGGAGAAACCATACCTGAAGACTTCATCACAGAGCCGGAAACAACGGAGCCCGTCATGGAAGAAGTTTCCTTCGACGACCTCCAGATTGACGAAGCCGCAAACGGAGAAGTACCGTCTGATGGAACCGCAGAGTCCACCGGAGAAACCATACCTGAAGACTTCATCACAGAGCCGGAAATGACGGAGCCTGTGATGGAAGAAGTTTCCTTCGACGACCTCCAGATTGACGACGCCTCAAGCGGAGAAACACCACAGGAGGAAACCACAACGTTCACTGAAGAGCCGCTGCCTGAAAACTTTACAACAGAGCCGGAAACAACGGAGCCTGTGATGGAAGAAGTATCCTTTGACGACTTCCAGATTGACGAAGCCGCAAACGGAGAAGCTCCGTCTGATGAGACCGCAGAGTCCACCGGAGAAACCATACCTGAAGACTTCATCACAGAGCCGGAAACAACGGAGCCTGTGATGGAAGAAGTATCCTTCGACGACCTCCAGATTGACGACGCCTCAAGCGGAGAAACACCGCAGGAGGAAACCACAACGTTCACTGAAGAGCCGCTGCCTGAAAACTTTACAACAGAGCCGGAAACAACGGAGCCCGTCATGGAAGAAGTTTCCTTCGACGACCTCCAGATTGACGAAGCCGCAAACGGAGAAACACCGCAGGAGGAATTTTCGGATGGACCTGATAAAAAACCGATTGATTTTCTGGAAAATGAGGGATATACTGGTGGTGACTCGAATTCAAAAGATATTACATTTGACGACTTGGAAGCACTTGAAAATGATTTGAGGTCCGATAATCTACCTGAAGATTTATGTGCCGAAAAAGATGAGAACAACGGGGAAGAAATGAACGACAAAGCAAATGAAATCCTGCTCACAATAGCTGAAGAACTTTCATCCATCAAAAAGGAAATTTCCAGTCTGAAAATGGATGTAATTCAACGGCATCAAGAGCGTTCCTCCGATATTCCGCCGCAGCAAACAGAGGCTTCCTCCTCTTCCGGCTTTTTCTCCGATGATGATACAGATGAAACCATAGCTCTTACAGGAGACGAACTAAACAACATCCTGATAACCGCTGATTTTACCGAAGAAGAAGTGGATTCAGGCAAGGAGAACACTGCAGAAACAGAGGAAGCTGCCTCTGAAATCCCGGAATCCGATAATTCTTCGGAACTGGTTTCGATGTTGCAGGAGCCGGAAGAAGCAGAAGAAGTAAAAGGAACCGATATATTCGATCTGTCTGATGAAGTCGAAAATAATACGGAAGATTTTCAGAAAACTTCGCTGGAAGACTTCCTGAACGTAGATTCTGACATTTCTATTCCCACGGATGAAGACGCCGAAAATTCCGGTATCGATATGGATTTCCCGAACATCGGCGGCAGTAATGTGGAGATATCCCATATAACCAGTCTCGATGATGAAACAGGCTATCTTTCCGGTTCCGGAGAAGTTGAACCTGATTTTGATGATGTTATCATGGAAGAGCCTGGACTTGAAAGCATTGATTTTGAGAAGGAACAGCTTCAAGAGCCTGAATTAAATGATTTCTCCATGAATATCGAAGATTTCAACAAAGAAGTTGAATCCGAAGAGGATTTCGGCGGATTAAACCTTGAGGGTTTAGCTGAGGACAGTCAGAATCAGGAAGAAAATTCAGACTTGGATTTAACCGAAGATTTGTTGAATGATTCTCTGGAAGAGGACGGTCTCTCTGTTGCGCAGGAAGATGCCGTCCCCGCTGATACGGATGAAATTGAAATCCCTGCGGAACCGGCAGAAACCGTGATTGAACCGGTTCAGGAGAATGAGGTACAAAAGCAGGATGAAGTGCCTGCGCATATCTCTGTGGATACCACCGGCAGCGGTTCTTCGGCTTCCGCCATTAACACCCTTCCGTCAGATTTGAAAGAAGAAATAAAATCAGTGCTCTCGTACATGGATCAGCTTCTTGAAAATCTTCCGGAAGAAAAAATAGAGGAATTTGCCCGGTCTGAACATTTCGAGGTTTACAAAAAGCTTTTTGCGGATTTGGGTATTTCATAACAACGGATAGTTCGGCCGGACGGCTGACCGGGAAATACGGAACGAAACCGGGATAAATTATTTACCGGTAAAATGCTTGATGTTTTGGTATTCCAATGAATGAAATTTTTTCCGGAAAAGCTCCGTTGCTCCATTCCAAATATAATCCCCAGGCGGAAGCATCCAGATATCTGGATGCCGTACCTTCAATTAAAAACCCGAAATTTATTGTGGTTACGGAACCGGGGGAATCCTTTCTGGCAGAGGAACTCAGGAAACGGTATCCCAAAGCAAAAATATGCGCTGTGAGATATCAAGGTGAATTCTATAATGAAACAGACACTTTATGGGATTTCTGCTGGAGACCTGGACATGAAACCCTGGAACATTTCCTTTTCAATATCATCCCGGATGAATACATTCCGTTAACAGTATTTTTGCCATGGAAGCCGGCGGAAAAATTCTGGCCGGAGACAGCCGGGTACGCATGGAAATCCATAGCATCCAATATACGCCTTCAACAAAACATAATGAATACAAGGGCGGCTTTCGGGCGGAAATGGTTAAAAAATATTGTACGGAATGCGGCCCTCACAGAAAAAATTATACCCTTCCCGGAAATTTCAAAGCCGCCGCTTATCGTGGCATCAGGCGCCTCACTGGAGGATATTCCGGATAATATACTTGAAAACATATCATCCGGATTTTTTATCTGCGCCCTTTCATCGGCTTCGGAATTCCTGTCGTCGCACAGAATAAATCCAGACATCTGCATATCCACAGACGGAGGTTATTGGGCCGGAAGGTTATTTAATTTAACAGGCAAGACGGTTCCGGCGGCATTCCCTCTGGAAGCCTATATACCCGTGAATGTTCTGGAGGAAAATCCCTGCGTGATGTTGAACTACGGAAGTACAATTGAAAATGAATTCTTCGGGATGTTCGGTATCAGGGCTGAAAAAGCGGTAAGAAACGGAACGGTATCAGGAACAGCCGCAATGTTGTTTTTAACAAAGACACCGGGCGATGTCTTCGCCGCAGGGCTGGACTTAAAATCGGGACCTGGATTTTCCCATGCCAGGCCGCATCCTTTCTCGCCGGAAAGCTCCGGCGCATGTTTCCGCCTGTCAACCTTGGAGTCCAAAATTGCGGAAGCCAACACAGGTTCATCACTGGGAATTTACAGGGATTGGTTCAAACACATGGGAAAAGAAAATTCAGCGCGGTTTTTCAGAATACAATCCGGAGATGGCGCTCCGGATGATCTTGGAGGAATAAAAACAATCACATTCCTGGAAGCCGGGCAGAGAATAAAGAAGCCAGCTACGGTTCCAGGGACACAGAGCATTACGGCGGAACCGCTTCCCTCTCTGCATATGAGCAAAAGAGAAAGGAAAGAAAAGATAATTCAATGGCTTTTCAGCTGCGCGGAAAAAATCGGCGGGGATATTTCCATTGAAGAATTTGACAGCGGGAAAACCGAAGCGGAAATCCTGAAACTCTATTCCTACAGGGATTACATCGGTGTTTTAAAGTCCTTTGCCGAAGGTAACGGCGGAGAAAAAAAACAAAAAGAAGAATTATGCAGCGAAGCTTCACAATTTTTGAAATTTCTGGGAGAAAAACTGATTGGCAACTCAAAGCATCTATGAAAATATTGTGGAAGCTAAATCCGGAGACAAAGTTCCTGTTTTTACAGGAGGGAAACCTGCGAATTCATTATACGATCCCTGGAAGGAAGCCGGAAAACTATTTCCCCGGCCTCCTTCAGAAACTTTCGCCGTTTTTGCAGGACTTGCGGACGGAAAAAGGATAAAACTTTTTCTGGATTCGGATATAAAAAATGAATGCATTGTCATTGAAAAAAATCAGGAAAGCATCGATTTCCTCATGAATATCCCGGAATCGGAATATGTAATAAAAAACGCCAGGGTGAAACTTATCGAGTTTGACAGGAATAAACATGCTTTTTCTGAAATTCTGTCCGGAATGTATATTCCTGCCCTGTTCAAAAATTTCACACTGGATATACTGCAAAGCTGGAAAAATTTTTGTCCGGATGAAGCGGAGTGGATTCTGAAAGAAACGGAAAAAACCCTGCAGGTCATTTCAAAAGATTTTTCGACCCAATCCCATTTCGGGAAAATATGGCTTTCAAATTTCGTCAAAAATATCTTCAAACTGCAGCGAACAGATTTCCCGTTGAAAGCATTGGACAACAATAAAACAGCTTTTATTGTTGCCGCGGGACCTTCCCTGGAAAAGGATATGGCCGCCATGAAGAAAGAGAGGGGATCAATTTATGTTTTTTCCACAGACACAGCCTGCCCTGTATTGTTTACAGAAGGAATTGTCCCTGATTTTATTGTTAGCATAGACCCCCAACACGCATCTGCCCGGCATTTTATGCGTAACTTCAGACTGAGGAAAAAAAACGGGCAAATAACAAAAAAACCTGTCCTCATTATGGATATTTGCGGAAACCCTGCCGCGGCGGAAACAACTTTAAAAAGAGGGGATCATATTATTTTTGCGGCGGGAGGCCATCCCGTTGCAAAGTACCTGGCGGAAACTTTTCCGATGCCGGAATTATCTACCTACGCGGGAACGGTGACAGCGTCGGCCATGGACGCCGCACGCCGGCTGGGTTTCTCAAAGATTAAAACAGCGGGGGCGGATTTCGCCTATACAGAAGGCAAACCGTACTCCCGCGGCACTTATTTTGAAAACCAGTTTTTTTCCGCTACGTATAAACTGTTACCGGGGGAAACCATGTATGCAGCCCTTATGTTCAGGACAGAAGTAACAAAAACACCGGGAAAAAACGGCTCAATAACTTACAGAACGCCTGTACTCGACGGATACAGGCACAATACCGGACTTTTAGATACTTCCCCGGAAAAATGGACAGAAAAGGACTTCCAGCCTTTTTCCCCGGAAGATTTTTTAAGGGGATTCTATTCAACCCTGAAAAAACTTGCGGTAAAAATAGAGTCAGGATACAGCACCAACATGATAAATGAAAGCCTTAATAAAGATGAAAAAGGTGTTTTTGTGTCAATTCTGCCGCTCGCTGCGTTCTTCAGGAAAAAAAATCCCCTGGAAAACAGGGAAAAAATTCTTAAAATGACAATAAATCTTGCACTTAACATAATTGAAGGATATACTCATATAATATGAACAAAGGTTTGATAACAGCTTACAGCGCCGTTGCCTTCGCAATTCTGGCGGCGGCCGTTTTATGGTTTTCTATTTCGGTATCATCGGAAGCCAGCAGAGGAACTGAAGAAGCGGAACGCACTTTTTCGTGGCTGAGCCGTGAAGCCTCCCAGAATTCCTACTCCCTCGGTTTTTTGACGGATGCTTACATCGAAAAAATGACGGAAGTATGCAGAACAACGAACACCCTCTCCGCCATGACAATTTCAACTCCTTCAGGAACCATCTTCGCATGGCCGAGGGAATCAGAGGTCTTTGTATATTCTCCCAACGGGGATCCTTTAATACAGAAAGATTCATTTTTTACACGGATTTTCAATGCCAATATTGATATGGGTGCAAACGCCTCCCCCGCGATACAGATAACAGCCGCGATACGTGTGCTTCCCCCTTCCGTTATTTTCAATGCCAGCAGGAATTCCTTTATACTGATTTTCCTTGTCTTAATCAGTTCCATCGTAGTGATTCTGGTCACAGGGAAACCGCAGATTGAAAGCGGCAGATATGCTGATCAGGGCAAGGACTCCTCCGACCCATTGAACGAAGATGACTTCAGCTTCGATTTTGAAACGGAACCATTAAACGGGCAGGACTCCGAAACAACCTTCCGGGAACCCCTGTTTGAATCATCTCCGGAACCGGAACCTGATTACAGCCTCGAACAGGAATCCCAGGATTACATCCCGGAAAATAATATTGCCGCCGATTCAGGAGAAGAGTACGGCGCACCTTCCTTCCTCCAGAACGAAGGGACAGACAAAAATGATGTTATACCACAGATTCAACAGGAGGAAAACAATACCCAGCCGCTGGGATTGTTTTCAAAAACAACAGGCCTAGGGTGGCAGCAGTATCTTGAAGAAAGACTGGAAGCGGAACTTGTCAGGGCCGCCTCATTTGAACAGGACGTGGGGCTTCTTATTATCAGAATCTTCAATTTGGACAGAACCGATGTTGTTTTCAGGCGTATTGCGGACATCCTTGTGGAAACATTCAAATACAGGGATATGATTTTTGAATACGGAAACAATGCCTGTGCATGTATTGTTCCCAACTCTAATCTGGACGAAACAATGCAGACCGCTGACAAACTTTACAGCGAGGTTACGGATCTTATCGCCCAAATGCAGCGGAAAAATAAAGTCTGCATAGGAATAACAACCCGTACTTCCAGGCTCCTGCCGGCCTCAAGGATGATAGAGGAAGCTGACACTGCTACAAAAAAAGCCGAAGAGGAAGAGAGTCTGCCTATTGTGGCGTTCCGGGCGAATCCTGATAAATACAGGGACTACGTTGTCAAAAACATCGGTAAAGCGGATGTACCGCCCGCGCCCATAACCGAAAGCTGATGCAAAAAACAGGACAGGGTTACACTGAGAGCTGCAGATAAATCTGATCCGCCAGCCCGAATCCCGCGTTTTTGGTGACAGTGCGGGAGAACTGGTCATAAAGCATATCCTCGTACATACGGGAGGCGAAATTATCCTCTCCTGAAAACCCTGATTTTTGTATGGTATTCCGCATGGAGGAAATCATTATCTTTACAAAATAAGATTCAAGTTCAAGCGCCTGGGCATAAAGTCTGCTTGTTCTGTCTACAGAACCTGTTTGTCCTGAATTTGCGGCCGCTCCCACAGGGGACTTTTCCGAAACCAAAGAAGAAGGAATATCAAAAGGCTGTAAATAATCTCCGGAAATTCCGAGGGAAAACGCCGTTTCCGCTGCATCGGAAGGATTCAGATTCAAAGAGCCTCCGGAAAGAGCAGAGACCGCATCATAATTATTTATTATGGAATTCAGGGTGACACCGTTCATTGTAAAACCTCCCGCCACTCAGCATTCATCAACGCTTCAGATTCACCGCGGTTGACAGCATGTTGTCACTTGTCTGGATGGCCTTTGAACTGAATTCATATGCCCTCTGGGCTACAATCATGCTGACCATTTCATTCACAGCGGAAACGTTGGACATTTCCAGAAATTTATGCACCGTTTTCCCGAAACCCTCAAAACCGGGTCTGCCTGCAATTGCATCCCCGCTGGCAGGCGTGGCTTTAAAAAGATTTTCCCCTACAGCGGAAAGTCCGGCAGGATTCTGGAACCTGTAAAGCTCTATCCGCCCTACTTCAACGGGTTCGTCCAAATCATACACTTTGACGGTAACACGTCCGTCCTGGCTTATAGTTATTGTTTCCGGCCTGAATCCTTCAGGAAAAGTCACTTCAGGCAGAGCTTTCAAACCGTTGGATGTAACCAGCTGTCCGAGGGAATCGATTTTAAATGAACCGTCCCTGGTATAAGCGTATGTACCGTCATACTGAAGAACACGGAAGAAACCTTCACCCTGTATCGCCAGGTCGGATACGTTTCCGGTATTCTGAAGGCTTCCCTGGTCAAACATACGCTGGGTGGCGGCGACTTTGACACCGTGCCCCATTTGTACACCCACAGGAGTCAGAGTATCTTCTGTAGCGGGGGTTCCGGCAGTCCTGACAGTCTGATATAACAAATCCTCAAATTCCACCCTTTGTTTTTTGAAACCGGTTGTGTTAACGTTCGCAAGGTTGTTCGCGACAGCATCTATATTAGACTGCTGTCCATTCATACCGGTCGCCGCTGTCCATAAACTTCTTACCATATCTCCCTTCCTGCACCTGCCGGATCAATAATCCGGATTGTTGACAACAAAAATATTACCTGCCCACACGGACAACTTCATTCCATAACTTTGACATCATGGAATCTTCCGCCTGAATCGTCTTTTGATTCGCTTCGTAAGCCCTGTTAATTTCTATCATCCGGACCATTTCATTCACAACATTCACGTTTGACGCTTCAATGAATCCCTGAGTGACAACAGGACGCTTCTCTCCCTCTGCCGGAACCGCGGGACCTGAAACTGCGGAATCCTTGTACAGGCTGGAACCCTGTTTTGTGATATATCTGGGATTCTCAAAAGTCACAAGCTTCAATCTGTCCAATAAAACAGAGTCAGCCTCATCATCCGAAATCGGGCGGACATAAATTTCACCGTCTTTATTCACTGTATATTCTGAGTCACGGAGAAAAATCCTTCCGTTTTCACCGAGAACAGGATAACCTTCTTTCGTAACCAAATAACCCTCAACCCCGACATGAAAATTGCCGTTGCGGGTATATCTTTCGCCGGACGGTGTCTGGACGGCAAAAAAGCCCTCGCCTTCCAGAGCAAAATCCGAGTCGGATGAAGTCTGCTTCAAAGATCCCTGCTCAAAATCAGTGAAAAGCTCGTTCAATTCCACTCCCAGCCCGATTTTTCCGATTATGGGGGCGGCATCGGCGGAACCAAAGGGATTTTTATACACACCGTCGTCATTCATACGCCTGATTAAAAGCTCAGGAAAATTCTTACTGACAGAAATATCCCTTTTATAACTTGTCGTATCGACATTCGCCAGATTGTTTGAAACAGCATCAAGCCTTTTCTGCTGGGCATTCATTCCGCTCGCCGCGGTGTACCAACCTCTTATCATACATACTCCATGTACAATATCGGCAAAAATGGAAACGGGCATTAGAGGCGGAAAAATATTATTTGAAAGGACAATTACCTGTTTTCATAATCCTTATCAAGGGTGATGTAACCGAGTGAAAAAAGCTCGCTGTATATGCTCTGGAAAGATTCATCATAACCGTAGGCGGCAACATAAAACTGGGCATACAATCTGCCGTCTTCCGTGGGGGTGGAACTCCAGCTTACATCATCATCGCTGTCTTGGATATAATCAATTTTAAAACTATAGTCATCGTTGTTGCGTGTTATACCGCCTACAGTCCTGCGGGGAATGCCGCAGTCCAGAAGAAGGGTACTGTTTTCGCCGGATTCATATACCCTTATCCCGGCGGTAATGCTGCTGTTCACGGTGTTGTACAAACGGATGTAAACATCCCGGTTGGATGAAGCCCCGGGTATCAAAGGATACTCTGAAAGCCGATGAGATCCCGCCAGGCGTTTGTAGTTGTAAGTTGAAGTCATATAATCAAAGGCCATCGCCTGGGTTGATTCATCCTCATTATACGAATCAATCCGCAGGCGTTCAGATTCCAAAGTAGTCAAATTCCTGTAAATACGGTAATAAACCTCAAAACCCTGGAAATATCCGGAGGCGGAACTATTATTCGCCGTGTCCGAAGTCCGGAAAGCACAATAGTTTCTGATTTCGTCATTAGTATCAGGCCAATTCAAATACGTCGTAACCGGATAAAGGTATATGTAGTTGTCAATTCCGCAAGCGCAGAGAAACAAAATCAAAAGGCAAACCGGTAAAGCGGGGAATACAAAAAAGGGATGCTTTTGTTTATACCGGGTCACAAACATAAATAATCATGTCAGGAATTTCACTTCTCCGCAAGTATCTCCAGCGCGATTATTCTGGAATGGGCCAAATCAGTCCACTCCGAATCAGGATACAAATCAAGCATAACATTGTAAGAAGCGAGGGCTTCCTCAATCCTGGAATTCTGTTCCTGGACCCTGGCGATATTGAACTGCGCCCGCGGCTTCTGGGTGAAAGACTCCGTATTCACCGCCTGACTGAAGAAATCAACAGCTTCATCCGCAAGCCCCATCTCATCAGCGCAAACCCCTGCATTAAAATAAGCCAGTCCCGTCAAATAGAATTTTCCGGAAGCATCCGCGGCGGCAACATAAAAGTCCCTGGCCTTCGTCCAGTCCTTCTTTGAAAAGTAAATCCCCGCGACAGACATATTGGCCCGTGCTCCCGCCAAATTACCCCTGTTTCCAGCGGCAGTCGTTTCCAGTTCGGCTATTATTTCAGATTCCCGCTCAGAATCAATTTCATCCGGATACATCTCAAGCCATTCATTCACGCAGGCATCTATGCTTTCATAAGCAGCTTTCCTCTTGGAATAACTGACTCCCGTAAAAACCGCGATGGCGATGACAACCAGAAACAGAACCGCCAGGATTCCAAGGAAAAGCGTTTTCCTTGCCAGAAAAAAATCATTTACAATTTGAGAAAAACCACGGTTTTCTTCATTTTCAGAATTTACTCTTACAGCCATTTATTTCTCCTTAATTCCCAGTTCTTTCATGACTCTTGATAAATAAGTTCTTTGTATATCCAGAACCTTTGCGGTTGCGGTTTGATTCCATTGATTCTCCTCAAGGATTTTCTGTATATAATGTTTTTTAAAAAGAGAAATGACAGATTTCAAACTTTTATCCGCATATGTACTATTATCAGGTATCGCCCTGTTATTCAAGAGAAGATCGTCTTCCGTTATGTACGGAGGTTTTCCGATAACACAAGCCCGCTCTATCACATTCTCCAACTCACGGACATTTCCGGGCCATGAATACGAAAGCAGGACGGAGACAGCTTCTTCTGAAATTCCCAGGAAAGACTTGTTAACTTCCCTGCTGATTTTCTGTATAAAAAAGGAAACAAGCTCCGGGATATCTTCCAAACGTTCCCTCAACGGAGGTATATACAAGGGAATGACATTCAACCGGTAATACAAATCGGAACGGAATTTTTTCTCTTCAACGAGCTTTTCCAAATCACGGTTCGTGGCGGCGACAATCCTCACATTGACATAAACGGTCTCGCTGGAGCCAACTTTTTCAAAGGAACGGCTTTGAAGTACCCGCAGAAGTTTTCCCTGCACGGAAAGCGGCAGATCCCCTATTTCATCGAGGAAAATAGTCCCGCCGTCAGCGGCCTCAAACCTCCCTTTACGGTTGCACACGGCGTCCGTGAAAGCCCCGCGTATATGGCCGAAAAGCTCGCTTTCCAAAAGGGATTCCGGAAGGGCATTGCAATTCACACGCACAAAGGGGCCTGAAGCGCGGGAAGAACGCAGATGGAGCTGTTCAGCGAAAAGCTCTTTTCCCACGCCGCTTTCCCCCAGAATAAGGACGGAAGAATCAGAATCCGCCACACGGCTTACAATATCAAGCTTCTCAAGCAAAACGGGGCTTTTCGCCACCAAAGTGTGGTAGCCGTGCTTTTCCAGCAGCTGATCCTGAAGAACGGTTATTTCATCCCGGGAAGAAATAAAGGCGGAAGCATTTGAATATGCCACAGCGGATTGATCCGCAAGCATCTGCAAAAAATACATATCCTCGGCGGTAAAATCCGCATCACCAGACTTGTTGATAAGCTCGATGACACCTATGCATTTATCCTGCAGACGCATAGGCACAGCGACCATTTTCTTTGACATGTATCCGGTTGAATCCTGAACCCGTTTATCGTGGCGGGGATCGTTGGCGACATCGTTTATGATAACCGACTCATTGTGCATGGCAACCCAGCCGGCTATGCTGCCTTCCATATCAACAATGAATTTCTTAGCCTCCACGCCTTTCGGTCCCAGGGCAACGGAAAAGAAAAGCTTCTCACCGGAATCATCAACAAAAAGGATTGAAGAGGATTCGCATGAAACAAGACGCATCGCCGACTCAAGGATATAAGTCAGCAATGCATCTATATCAGAGTATTTTGAATTTATCAGCGTACCTATCTCTATGAGAGTATCAATCTTTCCCGAAGGAATGTCCTTAACCCGTTTCATCAGCGAAGGAACAATCAACCTCAGTTGGATTTATTTTTCAGCATATCGCCAAGAGTATAAGCACCGTCGTCACTTTCTTTTTCGGAAATATAACGTGAAATCTCTTCCCGGTCAGCACGCCTCTTGTATTCCCTCACAGAGAAAGAGACCTTCTGCTTTTCAGGATTAATCTCAACGATTGATACGGTAAGCTTGTCTCCGGTATTATATTTTTTAACAACTTCCTCAAAAACATCCTCTTTGTTTTCAAGAAGGTTCTGCTTATTGATAAGACCTTCTATACCGCCGTCAACTTTCAGGAATACCCCGAAGTCTGTTATAGACGTGATTTCACCTTCGATTGAATCACCGGGACGATGGGCTTCAGCGAAAGCCTTCCAGGGATCATCAGAAAGCTGTTTGACACCAACACGGATACGCCTGTTTTCCCTGTCAAAATCAAGAACCACCACATCGATTTCATCCCCCACATTCAAAACACCGGAGAGATTCTTCAATTTGCGTGTCCAGGAATAATCATCAGCATGGAGGAAAGCGTCCAAGGCACAGGGCAATTCAATATAGGCGCCTGAAACCGTCAGCTTGACAACCTTGCCTTTAAGTTTTGTTCCGGGAGGAGAATCCTGGGCGAAAGAATCCCAGGGATTTTCAGTGACCTGCTTGAGACCGAGAGAAACACGTCCAGCTGCAATATCATATCCCAGAATCATGCAGTCAACTTCATCCCCGATTTTAACCATATCGGCGGGGTTGGCAACTTTTTTCACCCAGCTGAATTCACTTACGTGGGCGAGACCTTCAATCCCCTCTTTAAGTTCAATGAAAGCTCCGAAATCCGTCAGCTTTGTGACCTTTCCCTTAACGATATCGTTAACATGGAAATCATCTTCAAAACGAAGCCACGGGTCATCGGTGAAATGCTTGAGGGAAAGATTGATACGGCGTCCGTCAGGATCAAGGTTGATAACCTTCACCTTCACTTCGGAGCCTTTTTTCACAAAATCACGTGGTCTGGTGACATGGCCCCAGCTCATATCATTTATATGAAGAAGACCGTCAAAGCCTCCGAGATCGATGAATGCGCCGAAGCTGGTGAAACTTTTTACCACACCGGAAACAACATCCCCCACATTGGCTGTACGGAAAAACTCAGAGCGTTTTCTTTCGGATTCTTCCTCAAGATATTTACGTCTGTTGACAACAACATTCGTCCGGCCGTTCTCAGAACCAACACGTTCTACATAAAAACAGGAAACTGTTCCAAGTAAAGAATCAAGATTATCAATTCTATCAATATCAGCCTGGCTGGCAGGAAGGAAGGCCTTGATATTGGCACCAAGATCAACTTCATAACCGCCTTTAACTGTCCTGGTTATTTTACCTTCAACAGCTTCTTTATTATCGATTGCAGATTTTAACTTCTTCCAGATACTCTTATGATCGGCCTTTCTTTTGGAAAGGACGACCTCGCCGCCACGGCCTTCCTTCTTCTCAAGAAAAACATCAATGACTTCTCCGACATCCGGAACCTTTTGGAATTCCGACAGAGGTATCTTTCCTTCAGATTTATAACCTATATCAACAAAAACCTGATCGTTTGTAACCTGAACGACAGTACCTTCTACAATCTGCCCCTCTTCAAGAGGTTTGAAAGTCTTAAGGTACTCCTCCTGTAAGAGTGTCTGCTGGATGTTTTCTCCGGTACCATTTTCAACATCCTTTGCCACTTCCTTCTGCTCCATTATATATCCCTTTTCCTAGAATTTCAGCCAGCATTATGTCACAAACTTCATCAATCGTCAAGCCGGAAGAATCCAAATAGAAAGCATCCGGAGCTATTCTTAAACTGCCTTCAACCTTGTTGCGGTCCAGGGCGTCCCTCTGTTCAATCGATTCCCTGATTTCCTCTAGGGAAAGAGAGCTGGTTCCCTGGGCGAAACGGCGCATAGCCCTGGTTTCAACAGAAGCGTCCAGGTAAAATTTGAACGGTGTATCCGGGAAAACAACGGTTGTCATATCGCGGCCTTCACATACAACCCCTGTTTTCTCCGCAACAGCACGTATTTTTTTATTAAGGATTCTCCTCACCTCAGGAATGGCGGAAACAGGGGAAACAATGCTTTCAACAGTATCGGTGCGCAGATATTTTTCAACATTCTCCCCGTTTATGGACAAACCTTCCGAAGAATACTCGAAGGACAGGGTTTCCGTAAAATCAATGACAGCCTGAGTGTCCTTCAGGTCAACTTTTTCACCTCCGCTGCCCGCGGCATCCGCTCCCTTGGAGCGCAAAAGCATAAGCGTAAGCCCCCTGTAAAAACTGCCGGTATTCATGAAAACAAGATTTAGCTTCTCCGCCAGTTTTTTAGCTATCGTGCTTTTTCCGGCACCGGCCGGGCCGTCAATTGCCACAATGATTTTCATGCTTTCCACGTATTTTCCCCTTCCCCAAAAGGCTGTTTATTTCCGCCGCAGTCAAGTCCCTGAAGCCTCCCGGGGGAAGATCCCCCAGACGTACAGAGCCTATCCTGACCCGGACCAGTTTTTTTATATGTATATCGAAGAATCCAAGAACCCGCCTTATTTCCCTGTTTTTCCCTTCGGCGAGAACCAATTTTATTTTCCTCGGGGAAAGTTTTTCGGCGGAGACGGCCTTATAAAAAACATTGTCAATCCGTATTCCGGATGTGAAAGCCTTTATCACTTCCTCATTGAAAGGAAGGCTGGTTTCCACGATGTATTCCTTTTCTATTCCTGAAGACGGATGGCCTGTCTTTAAGGCAAAATCACCGTCATTTGTAAAAATTATGGCGCCCTGGGAGTACATATCCAGTCTGCCTACATTATAAAGCCGTTCGGGATAAGCATCCGCAAGGAGAGAGGCTGCCGAGGGCCGGCCTTTTTCATCCGACAAAGTAGATACGTAACCGACGGGTTTATTCAGAAGGACATACCGTTTTTTATTTTCCAGCCGGAGCAATTTCCCGTCGAGGTAAACCTTGTCAGCGGGGGAAACTTTATATCCCATTTCAGACACAGTAACGCCGTTCACCTCCACCCGGCCTGAAAGGATTATTTTCTCACCGGCCCTGCGGGAGGCAACCCCGCAACGGGCTAAAAAGACCTGCAGTCTGATTTCCCTGTTATCATCGCAGGTTTCCTGAGCCGTATCCGTCACAACGTTTTTTTTACCGGGCGAGTTCAAAGCGTCCGCTCTCCGGTTCATCAAGTTTAGGCAAATCCGCAATACTATTCAGCCTGAAAAGCCTCAGGAATTCTTTTGTGGTTCCGAATTGAACCGGCTTTCCAGGAATATCCTTCTTCCCCACCTCTTTTATGAGGTCCCTTTCCATTAAAAGCCTTATCATATTATCAGGCGAGGCTCCGCGGATTGCCTCAATTTCCGCGCGGGTTATTGGCTGTGAATAAGCGATGATTGACAAGGTTTCCATAGCCGCACGGGAAAGCCTTCCCTCCGATTTTTTACCGTATCTGTCCTTAAGGGATTCCCATAAATCCTTTTTCGGGCAGACCATCCATCCGCCGGAAATATGAAGGAGTTCCAACCCGAAATCAGCCGCTTCACAGCGGTTTTTCAGATTTTCCAAAGCAATAAGCACAACATCCTTGGAAAATCCTGTCACACGTGCAATAAAATCTTCCGAAACAGGCTCGGTTTCCAAATAGAGAACAGCTTCTACCAGAGCTGTTTCTTTTTCCATACTATACTCCTTCATCGACATCAACAAAAGGCGGCTGCCATGGCTTTATCTTTATATCTCCGAACATACGGTTTTGCCATATACTCGCTATCCTGAATTTCACAGCCTCCAAAACAGCCATAAAGGCGCAGACTATATCCATCAGATTACCTTTACGGATAATTAAATCCGTAAACATGCATTCTCCCTTTTCATCCAGCAATTCATTCATCAGGGTGAGCTTTTCGTTGACAGAGACTTCCTCGTAGAGGTCATATATAACCTGGGCATTATATTTGGAAATCAAGCTTGAAAAAGTCTTCATCAAATCCCATGTGTCAACCCGTTCCCAAAGATTGTCTTCTTCAAATGGAAGTGAACGCTGGAGCTTCTTACGTTCCAGAACCCACTCCGTCTCCGACTCTTTTTCAGTCATCAAATCAGAGAGCTTTTTATATTTTTGATATTCAATGAGCTGGTTTACAAGTTCTTCCCTTGGGTCGCCGATATCATCCCCGTCCGTTTCAATTTTTTCCACCGGCAGGAGCATCCTGCTTTTTATACAAAGCAATGTGGCGGCCAAAGCATAAAACTCAGTCAAATTATCCAAATCAGCCGGTATATAGTCAAGATATGCCAAATACTGCTCCGTGATGCTGGCGATGGGAATATCATAAATATTAACACCGTTTTCACGTATTATCTGAAGCAATAAATCCAGAGAACCCTCAAAATTGTTCACCTTAAAATTAGCTGCCTTTTCGTTGGAAATATCCTGAACAGTAGCGGTGCCTGTCATTTCCATATTTTTTCCTCCAGTTTTCTAACCCCTTGGTCGGGCAAACGTTCCGCAATATTACGGAACAAGACTCCGCTCAAAGGATCGGCAGCATCCGGCATAATTTCAAGTAGAGGAATGAGCACAAAAAGCCTTTTTTTCGCGGATTTGTGGGGAATTTCCAAATCAGGCTCTTTTTTTGAAAAGCACAGGTCCCCGAAAAGGATTATGTCAACATCCAGAGTCCTCGGACCTTTGTATATGCCGTTTATCCGGTCACGGCCGAATTCAGCCTCCACATTATGCACAAGAGAAAGAAGGCTCTCCGGGGAGGAGAAAAACCTGCCGGCAACAACCGCGTTATAAAAGTCAGGCTGCTCCTCATAATCCTGGGGAGCAGTCATATACAGGGAGGATACACGCATATCCCGGAGGAAAGATGAAATGAGTTTCAACGCACCGCGGATAATACCAACGGAATCACCCATATTCGAGCCCAAACCAAGAACTACTTCAGTGCCTGCATCCCCATTCACATTTCACCCCGTTATCCGTTATCACCTAAAACAAATCTCCTCCGGCGGCCGGCGGTTCTTTGGGAACGGAAGCTTTTTTCTTTTCATCCTTTACTTCATTCTTTATTTTTTGTCCGGGAAACAGCTGCTCACGCAACTGATTCATCAGAAGGGCGGCTGTCTCGGGATTTGTCTCAAGGAATTTCACTGCATTCTCCCTGCCCTGACCTATTTTCTCTTCCTTATAAGCATACCATGCGCCCTTCTTGTCAACCAATTCATGTTTCACGGCACAATCCAGCAAACTGGCATAAGCGGAAATTCCCTTTCCGAAAATCACGTCAAGTTCAACCTTCCTGAAAGGAGGAGCCACTTTGTTTTTCACAACCTTAACCCGGACGCGGTTTCCCACTGCATTTTCCTCACCCCTATCGATTGTCTCGAATTTGCGTACTTCGAGCCTTATCGACGAGTAAAATTTCAATGCATTTCCACCGGTAGTCGTTTCGGGGTTACCGAACATGATGCCGATTTTCATGCGGATTTGGTTTATGAATACAATTATACATTTCGACTTGCCGATTATGGCGGTGAGTTTCCTCAAAGCCTGGCTCATAAGCCTGGCCTGAAGCCCCATATGGGAGTCACCCATGTCACCTTCTATTTCCGCCTGGGGTGTCAGGGCGGCGACGGAGTCAACAATGATAATGTCCACAGCGCCGGAACGCACAAGGCTCTCCGCAATTTCGAGGGCCTGTTCACCTGTATCAGGCTGGGAAACCCACAAGTCGTCTATATTGACGCCCAGGTTTTTCGCATACTGGGGGTCCAACGCATGCTCAGCGTCTATAAAAGCCGCGATGCCTCCGAGCTTCTGGGCTTCGGCAACAGCGTGAAGAGCGAGCGTGGTTTTACCGGAAGATTCCGGACCGTAAATTTCGATAATCCTTCCACGTGGATAACCTCCGATACCCAGAGCTTCATCCAAAAGGATACTTCCGGACGGAATAACGTCAATTCCTGAAACATCGGCGTTCGTTCCGAGTTTCATCAAAGAACCCTGTCCGAACTGTTTTTCAATCTGGAGCCGGGCCGCCTCGAGAGCCTTCAGCTTCTCGGTCATGTCGGCATCCTGTTTTAATTCTGTCATCATTTTCGCCACCTTTCCCCTCCCATTATTAATTTATAGCAGCAAAATTGCATGGTGCATTCATTTTTGTATAAATTATATACAAATAATTTCAATCTGTCTCCGCAGGAAGGTTCCCCTGTGTTTTATTTCCCTGGCTTCCGATTTCCGGATGCACGGTCTGAAAAATTGAATTCCCGTTTATGAATACAGACCCGCCGGATTTTTTTATCTGTCCAAGCAGCTCGAAAGGCTGTTCCTGATCAAAAGACAATGCCCTTGGAAAATGAACCCTCACAACGCCTTCAAGATCCGAATTCCTGTCATAGCCGACAAGAAAATTGAAATCAGTACTGTTGTCTGTCCTGACGATATTTGTTGCCATTCCCTTCCAGACAACCCAGCAATTAAGGTAAAGGACGGGCTCCGCCCTCACCTGCGAATAGGAGTAATTGTCTTTAATCGTGTCGAATCCCGGCTCGGACAAATAATCCATAAGCATCATGACTTTTTTCCGGACGGAAGCAGAGGCGTTTGAATTTAAAAGACGGTTTATTTCAACCTGCGCCGCATTGTCCCTGTATTGGTTGAAATAAGATTTTATGGATTCATAGGAATCCAGAATCTGCCTGGATGTCAGGATATAACTGTAGGAACCGCCGGTTTCCGTGGGATTTTTCTTTTCTTCCAGAGTAAGGGTGAAAGAGGACAAATCAGCCCGCTCGGAATAAACCCGGTTTGATTTGCCTATAAAGAATGAACCCGCGGCCACGAGCAGTAAAAACGCCGTCAGAACGCCTAAAAATACCGGCGGTGAAGATTTTTTCAGAACGGGATAAAACCTGACGATTTTTCCGCTTTCAATCAGCCGGGAGACATCCTCATCATCCGCCCAGCGCAAAAAGTTAAGGGCCTTTTTCGCCTTGGGGTGGGAAGGTTCCTGTCTCAGGGCGTCAAGATAATAACTGCACGCTTCCGCCGTCTTTCCCTGCCGAAGATAAACGGCCGCCTGTCCCACCATAAGATCTGCATCACGCATCCTGATTTTTCTCGCCCTGTCAAAATAGGACGAAGCACCGCCCGTATCTCCCGTATAAAGGCAGGAAAGAGCCAGAATAAAATAAAAATTGAATGAATTCTTGTAAGTGGAACTGTCAAAATCCAGTGCGACTGGTTCCAGAAGGGAAATGACATCACCATAACGTTTGCGGAAAAATAACTTTTTTGCGCGTTCCAGTATATCTTTAGCCATCTAGACCGCCGGAGAATCATGTTCCATGGTCAAAAAAACGCAGGACCTATGTTTTTCTTTCATTCTTCTTCCAAAATAATATCCAGAATTCTATTCAGCTCAGCTATTTCAGAAGGAGTCACGGAAGAATCCCCCGCTTCTATTTGATTAAGCCGTTCCGAAACCCGCAAATACAGGCTGCGTTTTTCCTCAAAAGAAAGACCTGAATAAAAATCAACCTCTTCATGCAAACCGATATTTTCAGTATCAGATGAATCATCATCAGATGCAGGGATAAAATCCAGCGGGGAACCGTAATCCATCGCGGAAAGAGCGACTTTCACGGAAAAAACTTCCCTGTGGGCAAGCTTCACCTCAGGCCAGGTGAAAAGGAGCGCAGAATCATTGGGCGCATACACAGTACTGAAAGCCCGCCCCTCCACACAGACGGAAGAAGCTTTTTCAGTATTGGTGAGAAGCGCATCACATCTGTTCCAGTTCGCAATGTACACCGATTCGGGCTTACCGACATCCATTCCGGCCAAAACAAAGGCGCAGGATCTTTTTCCGTTGGAGGAAAAAAGAACCCTGTCAGACTCTCCGGGAGTCAGGATGGTTTCCGCCGTTATTTTCCTTCCCGTATCCGTAATAAAATGCTCGGGATTGGAAACAGAACCGGTTTCGCCCAGCATTGTATCAAAAAGAGCCCGGCAGGAGAAATCATTTGCTTTTCCGGATGTATTTTCAACGGAATTTTCTATAATCAGAAAAACCTCCTCATTTTCGGAGGAAGTGTTTTTTGAAAAGTAAAATTTCTGCCTCACCTGGAATTCGTCAGAAGGGGTAAAAATGAAGACCCCGGAGCTTCCTCCGTCCGAAATTTCAAAGCCTATGGACCGGAAAAGTTTTCTCTCCAGCGGGAAAACTTTTTTGCCGGCGCTGACGGCGAATTTCGTGCCGGCACCGTAATTACGGGTGTCCAAAATGGGCTCGTACTTGTCCTTCCCTATTTCCGAAAGCTTATACAAAGCGAAAGTACCGGTTTCCTTATGCAACACAACCTTCATATTCCCGGAGCGTATTTCAAAATCCCTTTGACTTTCTGCAGTGACTGAAAAAACGGGAATACACATCAGGAGGAAGCAAGCGGCCCATACAAACCCATATGGGGAGATCTGTCTAAAATTGAATATATCCTTAATATTCACTTTTACTCTCCATTTCCTGCGCTGTAAATAATCCTTGCCCGTTCCGCCCGTTTTTTCAAATCCTCCAAAGCCTGGTTTTTAATTTCCATGTTCCGTGACTCCAGAGCCGCGTTTTCTTCGGTACGGGCGGATTCGGGAATCGGCACACCAGCCACAACAAGAGCCGACAGAAGATCCGCGTTCTGGGCTTCCAGTCTGGCGGCTTCATTCAAAAGCTCCGCGTTCCTGCGCTTTTCTTCGTTCAGGGCGCTCTCCAAATCGGCGAGACGGGTGTCCTTCATCATGTCAGATATCCTCTTTTGATAAGAAGTGACAGCCTGCTCGTAAGTACGTTCACGGCGCTGGTAATCCTCCACAATCCTCAGGGCTTCTTCGTGGCTTATTTTCAGCATGGATAAAAGGGTGTCCTCATCAGAAGCCTGATCAATCAGGGCAATCCTGTAGACGGACGGCTCCCTTTTGACACTCTGCGGCCAGGTATCCGCCAAATACATATATATATTCCTTGCCTCTTCATATCTTCCGCAAGCGAAAAGGGTTTCCCCAATCCAATAATAGGCGGAAGGCACCATTTTATGGTCCGGATAGGAGGTTATAAAACTATGAAGGGTCTGCACAGCCTCATCATAGGACTTTGTCAAAAACAGAAGCCTGCCTTTCTGGTAAAGGACATCGGCCGCCCTTTTATCCTCCGAAAATGAAAGAATAAACCTGTCGATATCCTCCAGGGCCATTTTGTTTTCCCCGGCGGAAATTTCAGACATCAGGAGCCAGTACCAGGGTTCGGCGGAACCGGGGGCCTTTTTAACAGCCTCGCGGAAAAGGGAAACAGCGGATGTCCAGTCGGAGCGGGCGTAGGCGTCCAAACCCTCAAGCAGGGGATCCCGGTCCGCGGCTCCTGCCAGAGACAATCCGGCAAACAAAAAAAACACCACCGAAAGAAATTTTACTGATTTATTCAATTTTGCCTCCACCGGATCCATTTTTACATGAAAAAGAGCCGCAGACCGGAGACGCCGGTCTTGATGAAACACTTTTCCCCAGGGAACCGTTAAAAAAAGCGGAGCCGGAGACAATCATATCAGCGCCGAATTCAAGGACCTGATTGAAATTCTCTCCATTCACTCCGCCGTCAACAGAAATTATATACTTAAAACCTGATTTTTCCCTCAGATTCCGCAAAGTCCTGATTTTTTCAAGACAGGAATATATCATTTTCTGCCCGCCGTAACCGGGATTTACAGTCATAACAAGAACCAAATCCAGCATATCCAGTATTTCCGTCAAAAAGGAAACAGGGGTTGAAGGCACGATACTTATGCCCGCCTTCATGCCGGCCGCATGAATCTGACCGATAAGCGAATGGACATGAACCGCCGCCTCATAATGAAAAGTCAGGTAATCGGCACCCGCTTCGGCGAACATGGGGATGAAATGCTCAGGATTTGACACCATGAGGTGGACATCGAATGGCAGTTTTGTTTTTTTTCTCAAGGCGGCCACCACAGGCGCACCGATGGTTATTTCAGGAACAAAATGCCCGTCCATGACATCTATGTGCACCATATCACCGCCGGCTTTTTCGATTAAGGAAAGAGCCCCGCCCATGTCCGAGAAATCACATGCCAAAATAGAAGGCGCCAACAGGAATTTTGTATCCATAACTGTGTCTATATAGTAACAAATGGAATCAAATCTGTAAATACAAACCTGTTAATTGACTAAAAACAAGGAATGAGTATAATATAATCAGCCTTATGATATGTGAGCCTGTGCATGAATTACTGCAGCAAGTGTTGAATTTCCTCAAATCAGGAGAAATTGAGCAGGCATCCGCTGAACTGTCAGTGATTTTGCGGCAACATCTTGATGATCCTGAGGTTCTGTACGTTCTTGCAGGGGTGGATTTCTGGCTGGAAAAACTGGACTCTCTGGACAAAAAGGCGACAGCTTTTGAAAAGGGGGAGTTTTTAATTTCCCAATGGCGCTCTTTCATCCCTTTTATGCAGAAGAAGGGGGAAGACCGGGATGCGGTGCTTTACGCGCTCAAAAGATGCTCCTTTTCGATAGCCCTCAGGTTTTACCAGTCCCTTTACAAGGAAGAGGGAGGTTCCCAGGATCCGGAAGTGTACAGGAAAATAGGGCTGTGTTACAAGGCTCTGGGTGATTATGAAAGGGCTCTCCGGCTGTTGGAACAGGCGAAGAACGGTAACATGGACTCCGCCCCTATTCTGGCGGAACTTGCCGACTGTTATGCGTTATGCGGCGAAATGCGTTTTGCGAAGGTGCTTTTCAGGGAGGCTTTTTTCAAGGATGCAGGGAAAATCGAGCTGTATTTTCTGGAATCCGAAATTATACAGCGGCTTGTCAAACAAGTCGAGGACATGGGATACGAAGGCGGGGAAATTGCGGAATGGATTCCGGTATACGGGCTCCTTTACGGGGTCTTCAACGTAAAAAGGGGTTTGAGCGCTTTGGAATTCGGGAAGCTCAAGCAGAGTGTTTTCTGGCTTGAGAACGAACTGAAAAGCGCTCCTGTGGAAAGGGCGTCCCTGCTTGTTCCAAGATTGATAAACCACTACTTTTGGTTGATTGACCATTATGTCAATACCGATGATGACAAGACAAAAATCAACGAGATTTTGTTGAAAATAAAATTGCTGGATGAAAATGTATATGAAAAATACACAATGTAAACGGCATCAGGAGAAATGAAAATGGCGGAAGATTTGATAAAGAATGTACAAAATATGCTGAATGAGGAAAAATGGACGAGGGCCGCCATCGGCAATTATTCCATTGCCAACTTCAAGGAATTCGACGGAATCCTGAGGGAAGCCCAGCAGGAAAAAATGTCCGAAGACCTGAAAAAGCTTTGTGATGAACATCTGACCCATACAAAAAACAGTATTATAGCCCTTTATATTTCCGGTATCAGCGCCCTTTCGCAACAGATGCTGGACGAATCCGCGCTGAATGAACTTGTCAATATATTCACAGACAACCACAAAACCCAGATAGTGGAATATCTGTGCCAGAGGATGCTGGATTTCGGGGAATCAAGGTTCGCCTTGAGAACCCTTGCGGACTGCTACAGGGAAGAAAATGACACGGAGAAGCTTTACCCTGTATGGGAAAGGCTTGTAAAAGTCGATTACAACGAAGCCGACATAACAAAGCTTCTTGCCGAGAAATACGAGAAAGACGGCGATATGGAAACCGCCGTCGATTATTATAAAAAAGCCCTTTACCGGTACATAAACCAGAAACAGGCGAATTCCGTAAAGGAGATATGGTCCAGGCTTGTGGCTGTTATTCCGGAGGAAATAGACTTTTTCTATCATGTACAGCGGAAAATCGCAAAAAACATCGGCGGCGACAGGAGCGCGATGGTTCTTCAGGAACTTTACGCCGTATACAAAAACGAAAAAAAATGGGATACGGCGATTGACATCCTGAAACTCATCTTGAACTACGATGACAAGGACAGCTGGGCCCGCAAAGAAATAGCGGAATGTTTCCGGGAAAAATACGCCGGACACAGTATGCTGGAAGAATATATCAAGGCTTCAAACCTGACACAGCCATGGCGTAATATTTTTGAAGCCATTTCTGAATTCGAAAAGCACATAGCCTTTGACACGGGGAATTTCGTATACCACCGCACCTGGGGCGTTGGACGCATCGCGAAAGTAGGCAGGGATGAGCTTGTAATTGATTTCGCCAAAAAGCGCGGACATACCATGAGCCTGAAAATGGGTGTAAACGCCCTCCAGACCCTGAATCGCGACCACATATGGGTCTTGAAATCAATTTGGAAGAAAGAAAAGCTTTCAAAGAAAGTGAAGGAAGATCCGGCGTGGGCTTTGAAAATCATCATCAAAAGCTACGACAACTGCTGTCATCACAAGCGCATAAAGGACGAACTGGTTCCGGCGGTTTTGACCCAGAATGAATGGACAAACTGGAATGCAAAAGCCAGGGCGATTCTGAAGGAAGATCCCGCGTTCGGGGTCAATCCCAACAATATCGATGAATATGTTGTCAGGGACAGACCGATTTCTATTGAGGAGAAAATATACAATGAATTCAAGGCACAGAAGAACTTCTTCCCCAGAATAGATCTCCTGATGACTTTCTCGGAAAAAGCGGACCCGGATTCAGAATATTTCTCCGAAATGTTCAGCTATTTTTCCAGCTATCTGAAAGCTTTCAGTCAGGTCAACGAGCAGACAATTGCCTCCTACCTGGTGGTGAAGGAAATTGTGGCGAAGCATCCGCACTTGAATCCCGGCATACAGTACAATTTCGCCGAGCTTTTCAATGAGGTTGATGATTACGCCCTGGTCTACACACAGATGAAAGACAATGATCTGAGGCGCAGTTATCTCCAGCATATCAGGAATTTCATACCGGAATGGCCCGATGTCTACGCGAAGCTTTTCCCGGAAATCCTTTCAACGGAAATAATTGAGGCTCTCCTGAAAGAAGGGCATGAGGATAAAGTGAAGGACATCGCCCTTCTGAGCTTTGACAATTACCGTCATTACAGGGATGCGGTGGTATGGTTTTTCAAGAATGCCCAGGAAGAAGAATGGTTCAAATCCCTGGATATTCCCTATGAAAAACAGCTCATAACCCTGATTCATATTATTGACATCACATTCAAGGAAATCGCGAACCACCGTAACACAACGGAGAACAGAAAAACCAACAGACAGATTGTCTCGATTCTGTTCGGAAAGGACAACCTGCTGCAGAATTATATGCTTTCCAATGACGAGGATACCATCACAAGGCTTTATACCCTTGTGAATGACGTGAAGGATTTGGATCCCGGCATTAAACTGCATCTGAGAAACAAAATCCTTGAGCAGCATAAGGACTTCAAGTTCTACGGCGTGGAAGAAAAGACGTCTTCCATGAAAGGACTTCTTGTAACAGCCAAAATGATGGTGGAAAAACAGGAAAAAGTCCGTCATATGATTGAAGTTGAGATACCTGAAAACCAGAAAGAGCTCAATTTCGCACTTTCCCTCGGTGACTTGAGGGAAAACTCGGAATACAAAGCCGCCAAGGAAAGACAGGCCATGCTGAATAATTCCGTGACAAAATACCAGGAAGAAATCGACAGGGCCCAGATTGTTGATCCGTCAACAGTATCCACCGACAGGATTTCCTTCGGAACAATTGTCTGCCTTCAGAATAATATTACCAACGAGGATGAAACATTAACGATTCTCGGTCCATGGGAATCAAATCCCGACAAAGGTATAATTTCCTATTTGTCACCGTTGGGCTTGAAACTCTGCGGGAACAGAAAAGGAGACAACCTGAAATTCTCTGTAAATGACATTGAACGTGATTACACGGTCAAATCCATAACGGCGGCTGAATTTTAGGTGTTATATTGGGAGCACAAAATCCAATGAAAAAAGTTCTTTTAACATTATTCATAGTTATATCCCTTTGTCTGGGATCAGGGCTTTGGGCGCAGAATGCGGATGTTGTGGTGCTTATGGATACCTCCGGCACCCTGCTTCCCTGGTTTGACCAAATAAACAGCCGGGTTCTACCGGATATAACTGAAAAATTCATCCGTAAAGGAGACACTTTCCACCTTATCTCCTTCAATTCACGGGTGAATCTGGAACTTGTGCAGCCTATAGAGAATGAAGCGGACATATCCAGAATTGTTTCCAGATTCATGCTCCTGTACCCTCTCGGCAAAAATTCCGACTTTCTTTCCGGATTAAAATACACATGGCAGTATATATCCGGATTGAACCAGCAGAGACAGAAGATAATAATTGTCATTTCCGACGGAATTTTTAATCCGCCGGAGAACAGCCCTTACGCTTCCTTCACCCTGCAGCAGGTGCAGGAGGAGGTGGCGCAGTCCGCAAGAAGAATACGCGGCGCAGGATGGAATGTATACTATATAAAACTCCCCTACCCTGAGGATGTGGAGATTGTGTCCCTGGACGGGAATTTTGTAACCGAAAAACGGGACGGAGAAGACTCCGTAAACCTGGCGGACGGACAGGTGCCCGGCGGACAAAAAGACGCGGTTTCCGTTGCCGCCGCCACGGGTGATTCATCCGCGGATGGCGCCGGGACGGCACAATCCGGTGCAGGTGCAGGTACCGGAAGAACTTCCGGCGGAGACGAAGCCGGAACTTATCGTCCGGATGAGGGAAGAACTTCTCATACGGTTACCCCGGACACACCTATTTCCCAGTCACCTGAAAATTCCTATTACGACATATCCAGGGAATTCACCGACGAACTGGAAATCCCTCAGACTGTCCTGCCGCAGGACAGCGACACACCGCTTGAATTCACGGACTCGGTGTTTCATCTTCCGAAAATAACATTCCCTGAAAACCTCGGGAAGCAGGCAAGGCATTTCACCCTTCCAATTGAAGTCGAAAATCCTGCTGATTATGAAGTCAATATGCAGTTGACGGAGGTGTTGGCTGATTCAATCAATATCCTTGAAAAGACTGTATTTTTGAAACTTTCCGCAGGAGAAAAAGGAACCCTGAAAGCTCCTCTTGTGTTACCCGAAACCATGGAGGGAACATCCCTGGAAATTCCTGTGGAGCTGAAATTCTCCGATAATCTGAGGGTGGATCCGCAGACGGGTATTATCCGGATGGAACTGGTTGAGGTGACGGCGGAATCCTTCTTCAGAACCCGCGGATTTATCATCTCGACAATACTGCTTATTTTGATAGCTTTGGCGGCCTTAATAGCCCTGATTCTGTTTATATCCAACAGAACGACAAAACCCGTCGCTGAAATAAACAAGGCCGCGCGCGGCACCGCAAGACGGTATGACGAAACACCAAAACAGGAAGAGCAAAGGGCATCCGATACCGGCAGGCGGAACAAAAATAAAGAAGAAGCCGCTGACAAAAAGGCTTACACAACCGAACCTGATACAAAAGCGGATGTGCTTTCCGCTTTCGGTTCCTCGGCATCCGCCTCCAACAATAAAAGGCACTCTTCCTCCGCAGGAACCATTTTCGCCGCAACATCTTTTGAGCATCAAAGAAAGGCGAACGCAGAAGACATCAGGGCAAAATACAATGTCCTGGGAAACAAATCCGACGGCTTCTCCAACAGAAGGGAGTCTTATTTCAAAAACCTGCCGCCGAAATCCTCTGGGCTTACTGCGGACAGCGACGGAAAGATTATGCTCAACCTTTTCGTGGAAAACCAGAATACAAACATCGGAAAAAGGAATGTCCACCAGATGAAGACAGGCGCAAGCCTGACGATAGGCGGAGGAGCCTCTCCCTTCCTGATTTTCCTTGTAAAATTCCCGCCTAATCTCGCAGAGGTGCGTTTCACCGGAAGGAACTGTTCTCTTACAATCCTCAAACCGGAATATTTCCCCTATGAAAAATCAACCGTCATCAATGACTGCATTGACAGGCCGATAACGGCGGTTTCCAGCAAAGGCTATCCGGTAACTTTCATGGTAAGGCAGTTTGAGGATCCGGTCGTAACATTGAACAGGCTTCTTAACTCAATAAATGATGAGGCATAAAAAAGCCGGTGTGTTTTTGGCGGTGCAACCCGGAAACAGAGATTAAACGTTAATTCAATTGTTCCACATATTTTCATCAGAGGCGGCGGATGAAAAGTCCATGATTCCGTCCGTATCCGTATCTGTCATATTTGTCTCTGAAGGGGCGGCGGTTTTTTCATCCTGGGATTCGGGGACAGGTGCCTCCGAGGAAGATTCCGCCGGAGATCCGGATTCCACAACTTCACCGGAGGAACCACCCCCGCTTTCACCGCCGGCGCCGGTTGCGGGGGCTGAAGGAGTTCCGGTTTCAGCCGCTGGGGTTTCTTTCTCCAATATTTTCAGCGCACGGCGTTGAATCGCCCCCGCCCCCTCTTTTTCAGATAATTCACGGACTGTTTCCCGTACAGAAGGATATCTGTTGCGCTCATACATATCAAGACCAAGATTCTGGGTGATCACGTCACTGCTGGAAAGATACATGGAAGCCATCGTGGACGTTCGCTGGTTTTCGATTTTCGCGAAGCTTTTACCCAATTCATGGCACAGCCAACGTTTCTTTTCATCCGGCAGGATTTTTTCCGCTACCTCAGCCACATCGGAATAAGAAGAGTCAAAATTGTTCTCCAACAGAACATCCGCGGCCTTCGCGCGGAATTTATCAGAGGCATCGTCTTTTTTGAGTACCTCCGTAAGAAAAGAAACCCCGTCGCTTCCGCCGATTTTTCCCAGAACCTCATAACTGCGCATTTTCACACTTTCAACGGGATCGGTTTTAGCCCTGTAAATGACATACGGGACGGCTTCCTTTAAATCCATATCTTCTGCGGCGGACAATGCCTCCAGCCTGACCTTATAATAGGAATCTTTGAAACCTTCCAGAATAATATCCCCGGCCGCTCCGGTTTCAAAATTCGCGAGGGATTTAATCGCAGCGGTACGCAAAACAGGATCCGTTTCGTTGAAAAGGGAAACGAAAATCTCCACATCATCCTCAAAGCCGAGCTTTCCTATGGCGGAAGCGGCTGAAGAACGTATCATCACATTTTCATCCTCATTCTGCACAACCGAGATAAGTTTCTCCCTGATGTCAGAAGCGTCCAGATTTGATATCGCGGCCATGACGTCCTGCCGGAAAACCAGACGCTGCTTTTCATCGTCAAAGAATTCCATATCCAAAAGTCCGGCAAGGAAAACCGCATCCTCCTTTGTACCGGCCTTCCCTATCGCACGTACCGCGGGGGAGGCATAATCATAAATTTCAGTGTCAACAAGGGAATGAAGGGCCGGTAAAGCCGAAGGAATGGGAACCGCTCCGGCATAATCAGCGGCAGCGGTGACAAGGGATTTTCTTTCCTCATATGGATCCTGAAGGATGGCTACGCATTGTTCTTCCAGAACAGGATTTTTCTGGTCGGCAAAAAGCTTAAAAATACTTTCCTTCACATTGGCGTTCTTTGTGCGCAAAAAAAGGTCATGCAATTCTTCCGTATACTCGGTATTCTTTTCCTCTATCAGAGTGTTTATAAGCTCCGACACTTCGGAATCAAGCGCGTATTTCAGGATATCTTCCCTGGACATTTCCTGGGCGCCGGCGGAAAAAAAAGACGAAACAAAAAAAAGCAATGAAAAAGCCGTCAAAAAAATATTCCTCATATGATTTTGTCTCCCCTGGAATTGCGGAAATACCTCCCGATAAAATCTTTGCGGAAAGAATCAAAGCGGTTCCCTGCTATGGCTTCACGCGCCTCCGCCATGAGATTATACATAAAAAACAGGTTGTGGTACGTTGAAAGCATTGCACCAAGAATCTCATTGTTTTTATAAAGATGCCGCAAATAAGCCCGGGTATATTCACGGCACACACGGCAGCGGCACTCAGGGTCAGGAGGGGAAAAATCCCGGGCGTATATTTCCTTTTTGATTGCAATCTGTCCGTCCTTTGTAAATAAGGCACCGTTACGCGCATTGCGGGAAGGAAGCACACAGTCAAAAATATCAATACCGTTGTAAACGGCGTCAAGGATGTAATCGGGGGTTCCGATTCCCATCACGTATCTGACCTTGTCTTCCGGAAGATATTCGGAGGTCAAGGCAAGATATTCCGAAAACACTTCAGGAGGCTCCCCGACAGAAAGTCCGCCTATGGCTATCCCGGGAGTCCCCAGGGAAGCCGCGGCCTGGGCGCTTTCCTTTCGCAAGTCAGGAAAGAAGTTCCCCTGCACTATCGGAAAAAGTTTACCCTCATATTCATCCGGGGTTTCAAGCCAGGCCTTGTTTGCCCGTTTCCCCCAGTCAATCGTGATCTCAAGGGCCTGTTCCGCTTTTTTTCTGCTTACATCATAAGGGGTGCACACATCCAGTTGCATTTGGATATCACTGTTGAATGCACACTGAAGCGCCACAACTTTTTCCGGCGTAAGAAAATGGGAGGAGCCGTCTATGTGGCTGCGGAACCTGACACCTTCGGCCGTGATTTTCCGGAATGACGCGAGCGAAAAAACCTGGAACCCCCCGGAATCAGTCAGAAAATTTTTCTTCCATCCTGAAAAACCGTGCAAACCGCCGGCCTCACGGATAATATCAGCACCTGGCCGCAGGTACAAATGATAAGTGTTGGCAAGAATAATATCAAAGCCTATTTCATCAAGCCAGTCTTTTGTCATTGCTTTCACAGTGGCATTAGTTCCAACCGGCATAAAAGCGGGGGTCACTACATTTCCATGAGGCAGGGACATAATTCCGGACCTTGCCCTGCAGGATGAGTCTTTGTGTGTGACAGTCAGAATCGAATCGTTTTTATTCATATCATGTCCTGGCGGTTTTCAAAATTCCGGCGCCGGCTCCTATAAAAACAACAACAGGCAGCCATGCGCCACACAAAGGCGGAATGTACTCCCATTTCGCAAGGAGCATGGTTACCATTTGGAGTATATAATAAGAAACCGCTACGGCCAGACTTAGTAACAAGCTCATAAGAAGAATGTTTTTTTTGAATCTTCCGGCGAGCGAAACGGAAAAAAACAGGACTATAAAAACCGTAAGAGGAAAAGAAAAACGCTTATAGTAATTTGACAAATCCTCCGCATATGGAAGCCCGGAACGCCGGAGCATCTCAATATGCTTTCCGGCTTCCGCCACAGAAAGTTCATCGACAGAAGTCACATTCCTGCGGAATGAATCCGGCGGCTCTTCAAAGACAAAATCACCGGATTTACCGGCAATAAGATTTCCGCTGTCGTCAAGCTCAAAAATAGAAAGATTGTCAAACCTCCATTCCGCCCCGTTCCAGCGTCCGGAAGAAGCCTGGGCAACCGCAGACAAGTTACCGTCAGTATTCCGCATCACAATGAAAACATCATACAACATTTTATCAGAGTCACGGTAGTATTCAGCCGTGTAAACGGTATTACCGGAATCGTCCATAACAACGACATTCGCGTTGCTCAAAGACAAATCAGATCTGGTTAAAATCCTGTTAAGCTCATTTTTTTTCATAAGAGAGTGAATTACAACCCTGTCCTCGAAAAAAAACATACCGGCGGACAACATGAGCCCGAACACAAGGAGAGGAAAAGTGAAGGCGAAAAGAGGATATCCTGCCGAAAAGACAGCGGACAATTCATTGCGGGCATACATGTTGCCTATTGTATACGAAGCCGCGAAGAGAACAGCCACGGGAATAGCGTAGGAAATGCACTTTGGAATATAAAGAACCAAAACACGGCAGATATCCGACAGAGCAACATCATTTGCCAGATACCGCCACAAATTTGAAAATAAATCGACCAGCTCCAGAACCAAAATGAAAAAAAGAAGCGAAACAAAGCACACGGGAATAAACTGTTTCAGCAAATACATGTGGAGTTTATTCATTTGAAAATCCTGAAAGACAGGGTTATCAAGCCCGCAATAAAAACAACAGTATTGGGAAGCCACATTGTAATTACCCCGTCAAAGCCGAGACGGAGACTTAAAGTCTGTCCGACAATAAGCAGCACCCAGTAAATCACAGCTATAATCAAACCGGAAATAAAACCGACAGCCTGACCGTTGGTCTTTGCGCCCATGCCAAGGGAAAATGCCAGCAGAACAAAAAAGAAGGCGCCGACAGGAATTGAAAATTTCTTGTTGAATTCCATCCGCCACATATTGAGGGATCTGTCGGTATCACGCTGCTCAGGGGGAACACCCGCTTCCTTGATTTTCAATTCCCTGTATAAATCCCGTGAACTCATTTCCTGGGGGGTAATCGTGCCGGAACGGGAACCCGCGATATTCCGCATAAGAAGATTATAGGACATCATTTCCGAATTTATGACATCATAATCACCGGGGTCTTTTCTTTTAAAAGTGAAAACAGAAGCATCTTCCATTTCAAGGCTTACTAAAATTTCAGGGTTTGAAGACTCCGCGATGCGGGTTCCCGGAGCGGAAATAACCCTTCTTTCTCCTGATGAACCGGCATCAATGACGAGAATCCTGTCCATAAGCTTTCCGGAAATATTACCTGAAACTATGACCGAATTCTGGTTTTTCTTTATTGAATTTGATTCAAGTTCCACCGCCGGTGAAGAGGCGATTATTTCACGTCTGAGCCTGTTAAAACGGATAGAACCCATCGGAAGAAAAATATCATTTGTGATGAACGAAAAAGCAGAAATACACAGTCCAACAATCAAAACAGGGAAAATCAAAAAACGGACTGAAAAACCGAGGGCGCTGGCGGCAAGGAATTCCCGGTCCGAAACCATCCTGCCTACGGCCATCAAAGTCCCGACAAGGGCGGCAAACGGCATGGAGGTGGCGACTATTGACGGAAGGGAATAAAAAATCAACAAAGCCACATCCCTGAAAGGAACATGCTTGGAGAGGACTTCTTCCGCCAATAACAGGATTTGGTTCACGAAAAAAATAAAAAAGAAAAACAAAAAGAGGACGAAAAAATACAAAAGCACTTCTTTCGCAAGATAAATAAAAAGAATTTTACTGGGCAACAGATTTTTTTTCATTTTACAGATCCGTCTCCCTTCAGCAGTGGTGTTTGCGGTATCACCATACCGCCACTCATCTACCGGATTTTACTTTCCGGTAGAACCGTAACCGCCTTCACCCCTCTTTGTCTCGGAAAGAACATCCTTTTTTTCAAATACTCCCCTGAAAATCTGCTGCACCACAAGCTGGCCTATCCTGTCTCCGTCCTGCACTGTAAAAGGCTCGTCGCCGAAATTTACTAAAAGGGCTTTTAGTTCACCGCGGAAATCCGAATCTATGGTTCCAGGTGTATTGAGAACGGTGATCCCGTGCTTGAAAGCCAGTCCCGACCGGGGGCGCAGTTGAATTTCATATCCGGCCGGGATTTCCACAGAAATCCCGGTGGGAATCAACGCCCTTTTGCCAGGATCGATTGTCAACGGACTGTCAATCCTGGCACGGATATCGGCACCGGACGCTTCCTCGGACTGGTATTCAGGTGCAACGGTTCCCGAAGAAGCGGTATAGAAAATCTTCACTTTCCGGATGGAGTCAGAAGCCATAATCCGTATATTTACGCCTTTTCTTCAGATTCGAGGGCATCGATATAAGACAGGTTCAAACGTCCCATCTTATCGATTTCAAGAAGCTTGACAGGAATCTGCTGGCCCTCATGAAGAACATCGGTGACATTCGCGACCCTGGTTTTGGAAAGCTTGGATATATGGCACAGGCCTTCTTTTCCGGGAAGAATCTCAACGAAAGCACCGAAGTCCATAATCCTCTTCACAACCCCGTTGTAAATTTTTCCGACCTCCGGATCATCAACAATACCCTTTATCATGCTTTTGGCAGCCAGGGCATTCTTGGCTGTTTTTCCATAAATCGTTACTGTCCCGTCATTTTCAGTGTTGATTGTAACCTGGCACTGTTCGGAAATAGCCTTAACGGTTTTTCCTCCGGGACCGATAAGGGCGCCTATTTTATCAACGGCGATACGCATCGTTTCAATACGCGGCGCATACTGGGAAATCTCGGGGGCGGGGGCGTTTATTGTCTTGTTCATAATTCCAAGAATATGAAGCCTTCCACGCTTAGCCTGATCCAGCGCCTTACGCATAATTTCGGAGGTAACTCCGGCAATTTTTATGTCCATCTGGAAACCGGTGATTCCATCGACAGTACCGGCAACCTTGAAGTCCATATCGCCAAGGTGATCCTCTTCGCCGAGAATATCTGACAGAATCGCATACTTCTCGTATTTATCGCCTTCGGTTATAAGCCCCATCGCAATTCCGGCGACAGGTTTTTTCATGGGGACACCGGCGGCGAGCATACACAGGGTTCCGCCGCAAACAGAAGCCATCGAAGAAGAACCGTTGGACTCAAGAATTTCAGAGACGACACGGATTGTATAGGGGAATTTCTCCCTGTCCGGAACCATGGGTTCAAGAGAACGCCTGGCAAGGTTGCCGTGCCCTATTTCCCGGCGGCCAGTCCCCATCCTTCCGACTTCACCCACAGAAAATGGCGGGAAATTGTAATGGAGGATGAAATGTTCCCGGCGGTCACCGTCAATGTCATCATAAACCTGTTCGTCAAGAATCGTGCCAAGAGTAGCAACGGCAAGAGACTGGGTTTCACCCCTGGTAAACAGGGCGGAACCATGCGGTCTGGGAAGAATGCCGATTTCACAGGTAATTGGACGGATATCCTCCGTACCGCGGCCGTCAACACGGATCCCCTTCTCAAGAATACTCTTTCTGAGGATGTTGTATTCCATATCTTCAAAAAGGGCGTTGAAAAGTTTCAGCTGGACTTCATCTTCAAGCTGTTCCGCATACTGATTCTGTAAATCCGACTTCACAGCCTCTATAGCCTCATGGCGCAGATGTTTGCCTTTGACGAAACAGGCTTCTTCCATGCGTGGCATTGCCGCCGCAAGTATTTCCTGTTCATTCTGAAGCTCCACATTCAACGGAGCCAGCGGAAGTTTTTCCTTTCCAGCCTGAGCCCTCAGATCCTCCTGAAGACGGCACATGGCGCTTATGAATTCCTGGGCTTTTTCAAGGGCACCGAGCATAATCTCCTCGGAAACTTCCTTGGCGCCTCCTTCCACCATGGTGAATCCATCGGCTGTTCCTGCGACAACGATTTCCAGTTCAGACCTGTCAATCTGGTCGAAGGTGGGGTTAATCACATACTGCCCGTCAATATAGGCGACCCTTGCGGCGGCGACAGGACCGTTAAAAGGAATATCGGAAATATGAACCGCGGCGGAACTGGCGATTACCGCAAGAATATCAGGAGGATTCGCCATATCGGAAGAAACGCAGGTCGGGATAATCTGGATATCGCGTCCGAAAGATTTCTCAAAAAGAGGACGCATCGGCCTGTCTATAAGACGGGAAACAAGAATCTCCTTGTCTTTCGGACGTCCTTCCCGCTTGATGAATCCTCCGGGGATTTTTCCGGCGGCGTAATATTTTTCATTATAGTCAACTGTCAGAGGGACATAATCCAATCCCTCCTGGGATGAAGAAGATGCGCAGACCGTGGCTATAACCGCGGAACCTGCATACTGAACATAAACAGCACCATTGGCCTGCTTTGCCATGCGACCGGTTTCCAGTATCAAATCATGGTCACCGATACGGTAAGTAATTCTAGTCATTATTTTCAATCCTTAATTGTTTTTCAGAAGGAGCCCTGGTAAAATAACAGCGTTATCCGTATAAGGACAACGCTGCAGGACAACATGTGCCGGATTATTTACGCAAACCAAGTTCCTTGATAAGAGAACGGTAACCTTCCAGATTTTTTCTCTGGAGATATTTGAGCAGTCTGCGGCGCTGACCGACAAGAATCAAAAGCCCGCGCTGCCCGCTCTTATCTTTTTTGAAAGTCTTGCAATGCTCTGTCAACTCTTTAATACGCTCAGTGAGAATAGCAATTTGAACATTGATGTTTCCTGTGTCTTTCTCATTGCCACCGAATTTTGAAACCAACATTTCAGTCTGTTCTTTTGTAAGTGCCATACTTACTCCTTGTAAACTATATCTTCGCCATAAATCTAAGACCGGCATAAACACAGCCGTTTTTTTCATTCATTAAACCGGCTTTATCCGTCAACAACAACGGAAGATTGTCCCCGCATTCCAACCGGATTTTACGGTCATCAACCGAACACATGAAATCCGTGGAAAATTCCCCTTCACCGTCAAAAAGCTCAACAAGATATCTCCCGGCGGGTGGAAGAACCTGGTTAAACATTACGACAGACGCAGAGAAAACAGCGGAGATATTTTCTCCAGAAAAAGAAGCACTTAAGCCGGCGGAACCGGAAAACTGCCACTGTATTTCTGAAATATCCAATATAAAAGGACGCCCCAGCAGCCTTTCAGCTTCAAAAAAATCAGCGGAAAGAACGGCTGAACGAACCCTGGTGGAACTAATCCTTTGTCCTGCAAATAAAACAGGAGGAAGCGGATCAAAAACAAAACCAAGACGCAGCGAAATATTTTTTATTTCTGAATATCCTGTATCCAGCCGAAATCCGCAGCGGAAATCCTCACCCACAGCCAAATACCGCATACGGGCGTTATCAGCTAAAATTTCAAAGAACGCAGTCCCTTTTATTTTACTAAAATCAGCAGAAAAGTCAATCAGCACAGTAAAAACAAAGCCAAGCTTTTCCAGCGCATCCAGTTTCTGTTTCAGTGTGAAAACTCCGGCTCCGGATATTTTTCCTGAACCGCCTGAAAGCCTGTTGAATGTCACCGCCCCGGGAAAAAGGAAAGGGCTTCCGCCTGCTCCGTTGCTGGAGGAAACAGCGCTGAAAACCTTGTTGAAAAGAGCCCTGTGCCCTAAATGGCAGCCGTCAAAATCCCCGATGGTAAGGGCTGAGAATGCTTCCCCGGAAGAACCGGTAAGGGAATCCAGAAATTCCTTGAAACAGAGTGGATTACCGCATATATCTTCCCAGGAAAAAACACGCATTTTCAGGGCCGTCCTGCAACAAAATCATAGGAAAAACGCCCGTCAGCACAGGAAACAATCCCGGCAAAAACATCCCCGTAAAAAACAGCCCTTTTACAACCGGAAGGCAAAGACCCTACTGCATTTGCCGGCGGAAGGGGGGAAAACCATTCCTCCGAAACCGGTTTTCCGGCGCAAAAAGCAGGGAAAAACCCGTCTTTCAGGAAAAGCGGGGGTAAGCCGCAGTCACCTGCAATCCGGGGAGTAAAATCCAGACAGGAGGAATAAAAGGAGTCTCCGCCTGAATTATCATGCTTCCGTGCGTTCACAAATAAAGAATCATCGCAGGGGAAAAGGCTGTCGGAGAATAAACGCGGGGTTACAAAATCACGGAACCGGGGAAGCGAATCACATCCGGCTGATTTCGCAAGTGAAAAAGGCCCGACCGACAACCGTCTCAAAGCGTAAAGAAAAGCCGATGAACCGGCGGCGGCTGCGATATCCCTTGCCAACGCCCGGATATATGTGCCCTTTGAACAGAAAACATTCAGGACAGCCGCCGCCACGGGTTTTCCGCAATATTCCCTGTAAAAAACAGGCGAAACAGCGGAACCGTCCGGAAGAAAGAATTTCTCTATGGAAAGATTGTAGACACTGATTTCCCTAGGTTCCGTCTGCACATCGGCCCCTTCCCTCACTAAATCGGAAAGACGCTTCCCGCCGGACTTCAAAGCGGAATATTCCGGCGGACGCTGCAGGATTTTCCCGGTAAATTCCGGCAGTACAGAAAAGAGTTTTTCCACGCATGGAAGTCCAGTACGGCCGGAAAGCATCCCGTAAGGGTCAAGTGTGTCAGTCCGGAAGCCGAAACGGACAAGAGCCTTATACCGTTTCGGCAGGGCGGTGATACAGGGCGCCAGACGCGTCAGTTTTCCGGTCAAAACCACCAGAAGACCGTCCGCGAATGAATCCAGTGTCCCGGTATGGCCGACCTTCACCCTTCCCGCTTTTCCGGCGGCGGCGTTTTCCACGGACGGAACACAGGGGTTCCGCCGCAACGCTTCCTTTACGGAATTCAACGCCGAAAAACTTGTGACGCCGCGTGTTTTCGCAAAAGGTATAATCCTGCCGGCGGCAAAATCAATGGAAGAAGGCATCAGTATTCCGGTATCACTCATCCTGTAAAGAAGAAGACATTAAACTGTCTATTTTTCTCACCATTTCGAAGCTTTCTTTCACGCTTTCATCAAAGATAAACGAAAGATGCGGGAAATGACGCAGCCGGAGTTTTTTCCCCAGCACAGACTGAATAAAACCCGAAGCGTTCTCAAGTCCCCGGACACCTTTTTTCGCGGCATGAACATCCATAAAACTTGAGACATAAACCTTGGCAAAAGCCAGATCGGCGGAAACCTCAACCCTGGTGACAGAAAGAAAAGAGGAAACCCGGGGATCTTTTATTTTCCCGGAAAGGATAAGGGCCGATATTTCTTCCCTTATCTGTTCCCCCAGCCTATTCAACCTGAATTCGCCCATAAGTTTTATTTCCCGCCGTCTTCCACATCATCGGAGTCATTGCGGGCGCTGTCCTTCAGTTTTCTTGCTATTTCAACCAGCTCAATGAATTCGAGCTGATCTCCCGGCTGTATACCGTCGTAATTCTCAAGTCCGATTCCGCATTCAAACCCGGCGGCGACCTCTTTAACATCATCTTTGAAACGCCTGAGCGAAGAAACCCTGCCGGAGTGAACCACGATGCCTTCCCTGATTACATTAACCTGGGCGGACCGGCGGACGACACCCTGAAGAACATAGGAACCAGCGATTACACCGACCTTGGAAATACGGATGCATTCGCGGACTTCGGCGGAACCTATCACTTCCTCCTTGATATCCGGCTTGAGCATTCCTTCCATGGCAAGTTCTATTTCCTCCACAGCCTTATAAATGACATTGTATTTGCGGATATCAACCTTTTCCTGCTCGGCGAGAGCCTTGGCCTGCGGAGTGGGACGCACATTGAAACCGATTATGATGGCATTCGAGTCAGCGGCCGCCAGCATAACATCGGAATCGTTTATCGCACCGGCGGAAGCATGTATGACATTCAGCCTTATTTCTTTTGTGGAAAGTTTCTCCAGAGACTGTTTCAGGGCTTCAACCGAACCCTGGACATCGCCCTTAATGATAACCTTAAGCTCGGTAACCTCTCCGTCATCAATGGTTTTATACAGATTCTCAAGGGTGACTTTCTTGACATTGCGCGCATTTTCAAAGCGCTTGAGTTCCTGCCGTTTTGAAGAAATCTGGCGGGCGAAGCGCTCGTTTTCCGTCACCTGGAATGGATCTCCGGCATTGGGCATACCCTCCAAACCGAGGATTTCCACCGGCATACTCGGAGTCGCCTCGTCTATCTTTTCACATCGGTCATTGAAAATAGCACGCACACGGCCCGAGAAAACGCCCGCCACATAGGCGTCACCGGTACGGAGGGTTCCGCGCTGCACAAGAATTGTAGCGACAATACCGCGCCCGTGGTCTATCCTGGATTCGATGACCTTTCCCTCTGCCCTGCATTCATAATTGGCTTTAAGCTCAAGGATTTCAGCCTGAAGAAGAATGGCTTCCATCAAATCATCCAAACCTTCTTTCTTGAGGGCGCTTATGTGAACAAACATGGTGTCCCCGCCCCAATCTTCCGGGGTCAAACCCAACTCGGAAAGCTGGGTTTTCACCTTATCGGGATTGGCTTCCGGCTTGTCTATTTTGTTTACAGCCACGATAATCGGAACCTTGGCGTCCTTGGCATGGTTGATGGCTTCCACAGTCTGGGGCATCACACCGTCATCCGCGGCGACAACGAGGACAACAATGTCGGTGACCTCGGCGCCACGGGCACGCATCATCGTAAAGGCCTCATGGCCGGGGGTGTCAAGGAAAGTGATTTTACCCTTCGGCGTTTCCACCATGTAAGCGCCGATGTGCTGCGTAATGCCGCCGAATTCCCCTTCTGCCACGTGGGTACTGCGGATTGCATCAAGGGTTTTTGTCTTACCGTGGTCAACGTGACCCATTATGGTGACGACGGGAGGACGGACCTGAAGATCCGCGCCTGCATCACTTTCACTTTCAATTACAGTTTCATCATACAAACTGACAATATGAACTTCGCAATCATATTCAGAGGCGAGAATGGTGGCTGTATCAGCATCTATGGACTGATTCACCGTAACCATCATGCCCATGGTCATAAGCTTCGCTATGATTTCCGAAGACTTCAGATTCATTTTACGGGCGAGCTCGGATACAGAAACCGACTCCATTATCTCGATTTCTTTTGGTATTGCGTTTATTTTATCCTGCTGCTTCTTCTTCTGCTGCATCAGCTTCTGTTCGAAATCGTCTTCCTTGTCTTTCCGGCCGTAAACCTTCTTTCCCTTGAAAGCCTTTTTCCCGGAAACGGGACGCGTGTCAACAGGTATCGGGGCGGGATTTCTGGGCAGTCCGCCGAAACCGCCTGGACGGGATCCCGCGAAAGAACCGCCCCTGCCGCCGCCTGACGACCAGGAACCCGGCTTTCTGTCCCGGTCACCGGAAGAGGAATATCCGCCGTGACGCTCTTTTTGTCCGTCCCGGAAAGAACCTTCACGGGCATTCTCCCTCGCCTGGGCGCCTGAAAAATTATTCCGGCCGCCTGTGTTATTTCCTCCGGAAGAATAACGGTTCTGGGAACCATGATATGGTCTGTCACGATCCCTGTCACGGTCTGAAAAACGGGGACGGTCCATCAAATTACCGGCCTTCACGTTCGGCCGGGGAGGACCCAGAACATTCCTGGAATTCTGATAGGCATTTCTCTGCTGTACGTTTTCCTGGGTTTTCTCAGGCTGGGATGTCCCTGAAGCTTGATTCTGGGGCTGGGGCTGATTTTGATTCTGTTCCTGATTTTTTTCCGCAGATGAGGCGGAACCGGATGATTCACCGGCCGCCTCCCGGCTTTCTTTTTCACGGTTGTCGGAAGAAGGTTTTTTCTTGACAACGACAACTTTTTTGCGTACAGCCTGATTCCCCTGCGTATTTGATGCAGACACAGAATCCCCGTCACTTTTTACAGTGTCTGCCGCCTGAATATCCTCACTTGAAACAGGGGGAACAGATTCAGTCTTGGATTTCTTGCTGAGAATAACTTTTGGCTTTTGGATGTTTTTGGAATCTTCTGGCATATACTCCTATTCTCCGTCCTCTTCGTCCTCATATTCAAAACTCAGACCGATACCGCATTTAGGACAGGATGTCATATCGATCGTAATCCTGGCGCCGCATTCCGGGCACTCGTAATATTCTTCTTCCTCAGATTCTTCGGTTTCAGTTTTTCCGGAAGCCAAAGCGTTCTGCAGAAGCTGCCTGAATTCATCGGTCATACCTTCAAGGGCATACAATTCATCTTCGTGCCATCCGGCCGCTTCATGCAAATTATGGATACCGGCGCCTTCAAGCAGAGAAACAAGCTCTTCAGGGAAGGATTCAAAACCGGTGACATAATTTTCCTGGTATTCATCGTTTGAGAACAAATTATCGACGGCTTTACGGGATTCAGCGGAAATATCCATTTCCTCAAAATCCTTCTTCGTCTTAACATCGATATTCCAGTCCACCAGCCTGTTGGCAAGGCGGACGTTTCTGCCTTCCTTTCCTACGGCCACAGAAAACTGGCTTTCAGAAACCACCGCACAGGCGGAACGTTTCGCTGCGTCAAGGATTACAACATCCTCAACCTCCGCAGGGGAAAGGGCATTCTTTATGAAAACACGGGGATCATCATCGTATTTGAGGATGTCGATTTTCTCACCTTCCAGCTCGTTTATGACGGCCTGGATACGCACGCCTTTCAAACCCACACAGGCACCCACCGGATCCACATCCTCCCGGTGGGAGAAAACCGCGACCTTAGTCCGGTAACCCGGCTCGCGGACGATTTTATATATCTCAACGGTTTTATCGTAGATTTCAGGGATTTCAAGCTCCAGGATTCTGCGCACAAATTCGGGGTCAGTCCTGGAAAGAATTATCTGGAGACCCGCCGGGGTTTTCTTAACCTCCGCAATATAAGCCTTTATCCTGTCATTGAGATGATACACTTCACGAGGTGACTGGTACTTGCGGGGAAGTATACCTTCGGTCTTTCCCAAATCAACATAAATATTGCCGTTACGCTCCCTCTGGTAATAGCCGATTATAATCTCCCCCACCTTGTCCTTGAAGTCTGAATACAGGGTATCCTTCTGGATATCCCTGATTGACTGGTGGGCGGTCTGCTTTCCAGACTGGACTGAAATCCTGTCAAATTCGCGGGGGTCCACCTCAATTAAAAGCTCGTCACCGATTTCGCAGTCCGGATCCAATTCAAGGGCTTCCTCAAGCTCGATTTCTATCAAAGGATTGTAAACACCGTCAACGATTGTCTTTTTTGAATATATCGAGACGGATGAATGGTCATCATTGAATTCTATAACCGCATTATCGTTACTGCCGAATTTTCGCTTATAAGCAGCTTTCAGAGTATCTTCAATCATCTTGAGAACAAGAGCCTCGTCGATACCTTTTTCCTGAACAAGCTGCCGTATTGCATCCGCCATTTCTGTAGACATTAAAAACCTCGCTATATGTAATTCTATCAAGTGCCGGAATTTTCAGAAAGCTTGGCTTTCGATATTTCCGAATACAAATATTCTTTCTTTTCACCGCCGGTGTCCAAAACAACGGACTTTTCACCGGAAGAAACTATCAAACCTTCAATCCAATCGGAAACCGGGATATACCATATCCTGACTTTCCGTCCGGTGAAAACCTTGAATTCCCCGGCGTTTTTTAAAACACGCTCAATTCCGGGGGAAGTGACTTCCATGTACATATCCTGGGAACCAAGCAGAACCTCCAGTCTGGCCTGAAGGAGCCGGTGGACGGAAGCGCAGTCGTCAATTCCGACAACATCCGTACCGGTTATAACGGCACGTACCTGCCATTTCCCCGCCCTTTTAAAAACTTTAAGCTCAACAAGGGCATAGCCGAGGGAACGGGCAAGCTTGTCACAGTCCTCAAACCAGGGGGTTTTCTCCAACGCGATATAATCCACCGCACACCTTTCCCTGCCGCATACAAAAAAAGAGCCGCAAAAACGACTCCTTTATCCTGAAGTATCTTAATATACCTGTATTGTAATAAAACATACAGGAAATGTCAACACCGGGACAAGCCGGCGTTGACGGGAAGCGTACAGCTATTCCCACTTCCTTCCGAAAAGTTTCCGCATAAAACGGCCGAAGCCCTCACCGGAATCGAAATCAAGCTTCTCAAGCCTGGAAACGATGTGTCTCAGGCAAATTGTCGGCTTGCCCTTGGGGTCAAGTACGGAAAATGGTTTCTGGCGCAGTACAGACTGTGGCACCAGAGGATCATTGTAAATAAACCCGAGATATTCCAGTTTCAGGTTTAGGAACTGGGCTGCGATTGTTATCATCCTGTCGGCGACACGTTTCCCTTCGGCGGCGGAAGAAACCCTGTTGACAATCATCTTAAGATTGATGTTGAGGTTATCGACTTCGGTGGCTATTATCTTTATGATTCCGTAGGCGTCGGTAATTGAGGTGGGTTCCGGAGTGGTGACAACCACAACCTCGTCAGCGGCGGCCACAAACCCGAGCACGTTTTTCGATACACCGGCACTTGTGTCAATTATAATGATGTCCGCGTCGGAAAGGGTGTACATTTCGTCTATGAATGCGTTGCGCTCATCCTCCGTCATGTTGGCAATCTTTGAAAAGCCGGACGCACCTGCAACAAGTTTTATGCCGTATTCTGTATCCTGGATTATCTCCGACATTTTTTTCTGTTTGCGGATAACGTGATACAGATTGTATTGCGGGATTATGTTCATCATGACATTGACATTCGCCAATCCCAAATCAGCGTCAATGACAATAACCTTTTTCCCCATCTGCGCATAGGTAATAGCCATGTTGGTGGCGACATTTGTCTTTCCGACACCACCCTTACCGCTCGTGATTGTTATTATACGGGTTTTACGCTGCGCCCTCACATTGGTTTCTTCTTCCATTTCCGGTTTTATTCCCGGGAAATAGGTTCCTGTTCCTGTCCTTTCTTCCTTTTCTTTCATCAGAAGTCTTAATTCTTCAGCCTGATCAGCCATTGTCAACTCCATTCAAAACGGTTTTCGGAAACGGGGAATTCTTCCTCAAGCTTGAAACGGTCCACAGAGAAACCGTCCAGCGCGAGAAGAAACTTCAACACCGTAGCCGGCTCAAAATCCCTCGGGACACCCTGACCTGTCGTAATATACGATACCGGGATTCCGGTATCCGCAAGCACACTCACGATGTTTCCGACATGTGTAGTCTCATCAAACTTAGTGACAATAATTCCCTCACAGGCAAAAGTATCATACTGGCGGAAAATGTCCCGCAAATCGCTGACTTTTGTGCTGGCACTGACTGTAAGAAGCATCTCACAGCTGTTGTGAATCCCGTCAAAAAAAGTCCGCATATTTGCAATTTCAACATAATCCCGCGGACTTCTGCCGGCTGTGTCAATAAGAATTATATCCGCGTCCCGATAGCACGACACAAGCTTCTGCAAATCGGAGGGAGTCTCAGCGGACGAAACGGTCACACCCATAATCTCCCCGTATTTTTCCAGATGCTGTTTGGCGCCTATACGATAATTATCGAGAGTTATGACGCGAACATTAAGGGGGCGCGGCGCTTTTTTATAACCACGGATATAGGCGGCGGCCAGTTTGGCGATGGTCGTGGTTTTCCCGACTCCTGTAGGACCTACAAGGGTCATAATATGGGGACGCATCACTGAATGATCGGGGGCGATTTTTATTGACTGCCCTATCCATGAAACAACTTTGTTCCGGAGTGCGTCAAAATCGGAAAGTTTTTCAATCGTGAATTCCGAACGTATTTTTGACAGAATTCCATTCGTATATGAAGGCGAAAAATCATTCTTTTCAAGAAGTTCCATAATCCTCTTTATATTTTCATGTTCACCGCCGCCACGGTTGGGTGCGTCTATATCGAGCCGCCGCTCTATTTTACGTATGGCCTGCAACACGGAATTCATGTCTTCCCTGCTTTCCGTCCCTGAATCGGACGAAGAATCCGGCGCGGGCTGCGTTTTTTTTTCAGTTTCAGGCGCTTCCAGGTCGGAGTCCGGAATTAAATCCAGCTGGACAGCAGGCCTGGAGGAACCCGCGGAACGGCCGGAGGAATGGACCGCAGGGAAAGGGATTTCAGAGACTGAAAGCTTCTGCTTGATTTCCGGATTGGATTCAATCACGGAGGAAAGTATTTTCCTGCGGTTTTCATCAAAGGATGTAGTCTGGGAATAAGAGGAAGTTTTCTCCGCGGAAAGATTGCCGGCATCACCGTATTTTTTAAAACCGGCGGCCTGGCCTGCATAAGGGTTTGGGTTTGCATAGGAGTAATTTTTTTTCGGCTGCGCGGGCAACACCGGAGGATTAAAGGAATAAGTTATTTCCACGATTTCTCTTTTAAATAATCCGAACAATCCTCCCCGGGTTAACTCGTGAACACGTATTATGTTTACCTGCTCCCTGTCGTGGCGTTTATATATTTTTGACAGACATTCCTCTTTCGTCGCAGCCTCTTCCGTATACACTGTCATACATCAATCCTCCAATTTAATTTCGCCTACAGCCTCAACTTGAATATCCGCCGATATTTCCGGAACGGAAAGCACAACCAAATCAGGAATTTCACGTTCGGTTGAAACCTTTATCAGTATACGAGCTTCCTCAGGACAGAGGATAACAGGTGTATAACCGGCTTTCTGGACAGCCGCAACTGTATGGGTCAACGCCTTTATCCAGGCACGGTGGACGGCAGGTTCCAGAGCGGCCACAGGGCCGTTCACAGTATCCAAACGGCTGTCAACTATTTTCTGGACAAGGGAGTTTTCAACCGTTATAACCCGGAGAACCTTGTCATCACCGGCGTACTGGAGGCATATCTGTCTTCCAAGAGCCTGCCTGACTTTTTCAACCAGAATCGACGTGTCCTTTGTGACAGGCCGGAAATCCGCCAGGGTCTCCAATATGGCGACAATATTCCTGATTGAAACCTGTTCACGCAGGAGCCCCTGGAGGACCTTTTCGATTTCACCTGTTCCCATAAGTTTGGTAACTTCCTCACATACGGCGGAATAATCCTTTTTGATTCTGTCGAGGATATTCTGGACTTCCTGCCTGCCGATGATTTCAGAAGCGTGGCGCTTGATAATTTCCGTCAAATGGGTGGCGACAATGGAAGGCGGATCCACGACAGTGTAACCGTACTGTTCAGCCAGAGACCGCTTGTCCTCGGAAATCCATACAGCAGGAAGGGAAAAAGCGGGATCCACTGTCTTTTCTCCCGGAAGCTCCTCTGAGACTGTGCCGGGGTTTATACCCAGATACCAGCCCATACGTATTTTTCCGCGGGCAACCTCCACCCCCTTCAGCTTCACGCAGTATTCGCTGGGATCAATCCTCATATTATCCACGATTCTGATGCTCGGAACCCTGAGCCCCAAATCAAGGGCGACCTCCCTTCTTATCCGGGTGATTCTTTCCAGAAGCTCCGCACCCTTATCCTTGTCAACCAACGGAATAAGCGCATACCCGAGCTCGATGGAAATGGGATCGGGCGGATCCACAGCCAAAGCGTCGGAAGGCGCCGGGCCGGCAGCCTTTTTTTCTGCGGCTTCCGCCTTTTGCAAATCCGCCAGGAAAGAAGCTTTCTCAGTGCGCTGCAATCTGAACCCGACATAGCCCAGCCCGGCCGCAAGCGGAATAAGGATATACCATGGGAACTCAGGCAGAAATGAAATCACCAGAAGAGTCCCGGCCCCGATGAAGTACACCCATGCGTTTTGGGAAAACTGGTTCTGTATGTCCCGTCCGAATGTACCGTCAGAAACAGATCTGGTAACGAGAATACCGGTCGCAATTGAAATAAACAGGGAAGGAAGCTGGGTAAGAAGGCCGTCACCGATTGTCAGAGTCGCATAGGTTTCAATGGCTGTGGAAAAAGGTTCATTGTGGAAAACCATTCCGACAATCAACCCTCCGACAAGATTTATAACGGTTATGAAAATTCCCAGTTTGACATTGTTGGAAACGAATTTGCTGGCACCGTCCATGGCTCCGTAAAAATCAGCTTCCTTCTGGATTTCCTGCTTTCTTTTCCGGGCTTCCTCTTCCGTTATGGCGCCTGAATTATATTCAGCCTCCACCGCCATTTGTTTCGGTCCCATGGCATCCAGGGTAAACCTTGCGGCGACCTCGGACACACGTGTAGCGCCCTTCGTGATTACGAAAGCCTGCACCGCAACCAATATGATGAACATTATAAACCCGATGACAAGACCTTCCGTTCCCTCCGCACCCACAACAAAGCTGCCGAAAGCCCGTACCATTTTCCCTTCAAATTTACTTCCCTGGGACAAAATAAGACGGGTGGAGGAAATATTCAGTCCTAATCCGAGAACCGTACTTACCAGAAGAATCGTAGGGAAAACTGAAAAATCTATCGCCCGGCGGGTATATAAAACTATGAGCAGAATAATGATATTCAGAATCAGGTTCAGGGACATGAGCAAATCAAGCAGAACAGCCGGCAGCGGAATAATCAGCATAAGCACAATCACAACCGCACATATTGCCACCAGTACTTCAGAAGACGCGAACCCGTTGTTTTTTCCCCGGGACAAAACATCCGCCATATATTACAAGACCTCCTCAAAATCTCCGTTTTTCTTCTTTGAGTCCATGGCGAAAACCTTCGACAGAACAACAGCCATAGCCTGAAAATACTCTGGAGGAATAATATCGCCTATTTTAACCTGGGAAAACAAAGCCCTTGCAAGAGGTTTGTTCTCCATCACCGGAACATTGTTTTCCCTGGCAATCTCTTTGATACGCAACGCCAGATTATCCTGCCCCTTGGCTATAATCATGGGGGCGGGCATTGTCGCCCGGTCATACTGAACCGCGACAGCGTAGTGGGTCGGGTTTGTTATGACAACATCAGCTTTAGGAACATTGAGAGCCATATTCCTTCCCAGCATTTCCCTCATACGCTGTTTCATCCTTCCCTTCACAAGGGGATCACCTTCCAGCTCCTTATACTCTTCTTTCACTTCCTGCTTTGACATCTTGAGGGATTCCATAAACTGATGCCTTTGGAAAAGATAGTCAGGAATCGAAACCAGCAGAAAAAACACCGCTGAAATCAAAAGCAGACGGAGCGCAAGAGAGGCGATATATGAAACGGAATCAAACAGACCGGCTTCAAGTATCATTATGATTTTTGGCAGTTCGGAACGTATGCAGATGTAGCATATAAACACAAGGACAATAATTTTCACAAGGGATTTTGCAAGATTAAACAACCCCTCCGCGGAAAAAAGGGCGCGCTTGAAAAACCTGCCCAGATTCGGAACGATTTTGCTGAATTGCGGGGACAGCGGCTTCATGCTGAAAAGAAATCCCCTGGTTTGAACCAAATTTGAGATTATGGCGGCGAATACAGCGGAAAAAGCTACGGGCGCCACGAGAATCACAAAATACCGCAAAAACGCGCCGATTACGGCCGGATCAGTCAGGCTGCCTTCCGTAGCCCGCAGAAGATAAAAGCGGGTCATTTCCATGAAAGTCTCAAACATATATTTCGCCGAAAAAGCGATGACAATGACAGGAACAAGAAGTACCAGCGCCCCGCTTATTTCCGGACTTTTTGCGACACGGCCTTCTTCCCTGGCTTTCCGCAGTTTATGCTCGGAAGGGGCTTCTGTGCGGCCTTCCTCCTCCGCGGAAGCGAACCACTGTAAATCTATGCGCCGGCCGCATGTTTCAGTCCAGCGGCTGTAAGGCAATTCATCAAAATCCAACGTCATAGGGATGCCCCCAAAGAGACCAGAAGTTTCTGGAAAACGAAGAACCCGTGATCCATCACGGCGATAAAAACATTGACCATCCGGGGAAGCATAAGAACAAGTATAAGAAACGTAACCAGAATCGTCACGGGGAAGCCTTCCGACAACAGGTTCATCTGCGGAGCGGCCTTTGACAAAAGCCCCAGCGTAATGTGAACCAAAAAAAGCGTACCGATTACAGGCAGGGAAATAACAGCCGCATACATAAAAAGGGTTGCAAGGGATTTTATAAGAAAGGGGACAACGGCATCACCTCCGTTAATAAGCGAAAAACAATTCACCCCCTGAACGCTGTGCATGATTCCCCGTATAAACAACTCATGGAATCCGTTTATCTGCAGAAAAACGAGCATCGCCATGAGATTGAAAAACTGTCCGAGCAGAGGGTTCTCAATCTGCGCCAGGGCATCATAAACCTCGGAAGCACCGAAACCCATCTGATATGAAAAAAACTGTCCGGCGGAGCTGAAAGCGGAAAAAACAATGCTCACAAACAGACCCGTCAAAACCCCCAGCAACGCCTCGCCTATAATCAAAAGGAGGAAAAAAAGCGTAAACGGATCAGTGCTCCAGCCTTCATTGTACGCGTTGGGGAATACAATGAATCCGGTCAAGCCGGCAAGTCCGAATTTCGCGATGCGCGGCACCGACTGGATTGAAAGGAGGGGAGAAGTCATTATGACAGCGAGAATCCTTACCGTCACCAGAACAAAGAAGGGAAGCCGGGCAAGGATATCCGAAAAGGGAGTTAAATCCATCAGCCGTTAATCCCGGAAATCATCATGAAAAGCCGGCGGGTGTATTCAGCACATCTGGAGAACATCCATCCTCCCAAAATGGCGAGGACGGCTAAGATGGTAATCAGCTTCGGAACAAAAGTCAGGGTTTGTTCCTGTATGGAAGTGGCGGCCTGTAAAATGGAAACAATAAGCCCGACTACAACCGCCGCGGCAAGAACAGGGGTAACTATAATCAGAAGTTCAATAATCCCTTCCCTCATAAGGGAAACAACATCACCTAAAGACATTCACCGCCTCCTTATACCTTTCACTTGAACGAAACAAAAAGCTGTTGGGTCAAAAGCGTCCATCCGTCCACAAGCACAAACAGAATCAGCTTAAAGGGCATTGATATCTGGACAGGCGGAAGCATAATCATACCCATCGACATCAATATACTTGCGACAACCATATCAATTATGATAAACGGTATGTAAAGATAAATACCTATTTTAAAAGCCACTGTAAGCTCATGGAGGACATAAGCCGGTATCAGCACATGCGTAGGAATGTCAGCCAGTGTATTCGGACGCTCCAATCCGGCCATGGATATAAAAAGCTGGAGGGATGTGGTGTCGTCAGACATCTGCCGGAACATAAAAAGCCTCATGGGCTTGGCGGCCTCCTGATAAGCTGTCTCGACATTCATCTCGCCGTCGGACAACGGCCTGAATGCATTTGAATAAACATCCGAAAAAACCGGCCACATGATGAATAATGTCAGGAAAAGGGCGATTCCATTCAACACCTGGGTGGGGGGAACCTGCTGAAGTGAAAGAGCCCTTTTTATAAAATCAAGGACTATGGAAACACGCAGAAAACTTGTCGTAAGAATAAGAATGCTCGGAGCGAGGGACAGAATCGTAAGAAGAAGAAGTACCTGAACTGAGAAAGCCACTTCCTGTGATGACTCCGGCTCGCGGATTTCAAAGTTGATGAAGGGGAAACGTCCCGCCTGCCGTTCCGCGTTTATTTCCGTCGTTCCGGAGGTGGAACCCTGCGGAAAATCCTGGGCGGCCGCTTCAAAAGGCAGTAAAAGCAAAATACCGGAAATTACGGCGGCAATCCTTAAACGAAAAAATCCGGTCATTCCGCGCCTCCGTTTTTTCCGGAAGGATTCTCCGGATTTTCCCCGTAAGAGGAAACACCGCCGCCTGTCCTTATCCTTTCCCTGCTCTTCCTCAAAAAGTCCGCGGCAGCGGTTGTTGATGAAGAAAAATCATCCCGCCTCCCGGCTTTCGGAAAAAAGGAGGAAAGAATCTCCTGGAAGGATTTGCGGTTTTCCGCCGCAAGACCGGCATTCAAATTCATTCTGTCAACAAGCTCGGCGTCTTTTATCTCTGAAATCAAAGAAACAGAATGATCAGAAACACCTATCAAAAAAGCCTGATCCCCCAGCGTAACAACGGAAACGGACTTTCCGGGCGCGAGGGGGATTGAGGCGACATTTTTCAGGAAAGGGTCGTCCGTCGAACCGGCGGAGGATTTTTTCAGGAACCTCAGGATAAAATAACAGCCGACACATACCAGGACAAGGATTATAACCAGCTTTAAAAGGGAACCTGAGGGGGATGCTTCGGAAGAGGTGTCCCCGCCGGGTTCCGGGATTTCTCCCTGCGGAATCAAAATATCCTCTTCACGTATTTCAGCGGAAGTAGTATCCGCTGCGGCGCCTTCGGGAGGAACATTGTCCTGGGCATAGAAAAACCCGCCGGCGAACACAGGTAAAAGCGCAAAAAAAACGCACAGACGGAAAAGCCGCGGCGGCACCGCCCTTTTTGAGATATTATACATAAAACCCCCACCCAGTAAGTTTTAATCTACCTATACATCAGAGACCCGCTCCGACGGTGAAAGTATTTCCGTAACACGCACACCGAAATTTTCATCTATAACGACAACTTCACCTTTTGCTATAGGTTTATGATTGACAAGTATATCCACGGGCTCACCGGCAAGTTTATCCAATTCGATGATAGTCCCCTCACCCATACCGAGAATCTCTTTTATGACCTTCTTGGTACGGCCCAGCTCCACGGTCATCTCCATGTAAACGTCCATGATGAGACCGATGTTTCCCTGTTCCTGCGTCATCGCGGCATTCTGAAGATTGGGGAACTGGACGGGCTGGACATTGGGATTCATGCCGGGCATAACGGATCCGCCCATCATAGAGGCGGAATTTCCTCCGAATCCGCCCATATTCATACCGCCCATGTTCATCCCTGACATATTCATGCCGGCCATATTCATTCCGTTCATCCCATTCATCCCGGCCATGTTCATACCGCCCATATTCATGGCGGCGGCGGGATCAGGGGCGCCGGCGGGCTGCTGCATAGCGGCGGAAGGCTGCGCGCCGATGTCCGCGGAAGAATCAGAGGCACCGAAAGCCCTGGCCAAATCAACGGCGGCCTGATACTGCATGATTTCCCACAAAGGATAGGAGGAGCCTTCTATTCCTATGGAATACTGGAAAACAGCGAAATCCTGCTGCGGGAACCGGATCATGGCTTTCGGAACATGCACAGTCTCCGCGGGATTATTCGCGGCCCCGGCGATACCGCCCTTCCCCATTTCGGTTTCCTCCACGCCCACATGCTGGGAAATTGTTTCGCTCAAAACGGAGAAAGCCATGTCGTCAAGCTCAGCCCCCGGCTCATTATTAACCATACTGACAATTTTCTGGGCGAGCTCAGGCTGCATAATGAACAGATGGTCGCCGGACAATCCGCCTGAAAAATCAATCACAGTGGTCAGAACCATCTCCGGCAGATTCCGCAGCATTCCGTCCCTGGTCTTTACGGAAATCTCAGGGCCGTCAACGGAAACATTTCCCCCGGTCATGGAATCATAGTTCGACTTGATTGAAGGCTTTATATTCTGGAAAAAAGTGTCAAGAGCAGCTTTCTGGGAGTCAGAGAACATCTTTGCAGAAGAAGCCGGCGCGCTTCCCATTCCGCCCATATCAACACCAGCCAGCAAAGCATCAATTTCATCCTGTGATATGGATCCATCACTCATATTCGTCTCCTTCTACAGATAGTTCTTCAAAATCATCCTGCTCTATCTCCGCCAGTTTTTTCAGAATTTGAACAGCAACTTTTTTCCCGATAACTCCTGCCTGGCAGAGAAATTTCTTCCTGCTTCCAACGCTTAAAGTGAAGGGATCGCCCACACGGACATTGGAAAGCTTTATTACATCGCCTGTACGGAGTGCCAGAACATCCCGCACAGGAAGATTTATCGTCCCTATTTCAGCAACAACATCCATTTCCACGGAAGAAAGCTTTTCCTTCAACACACCCATATACTGGGTTGTGGAACTCCTTCTGACGGAGGAAAACCAGAACTGGCTGGACAACTTCGAAATAATGGGTTCAATCGTAATATAGGGGATGCAGAAGTTCATCATCCCCTCCTCCTCGCCGACCTTGGTCTCAAGGGTGACAAGGACAACCATTTCAGACGGAGGAACAATCTGGGCGAACTGCGGATTGGTTTCAATCTGCCCCAGCCTGGGCCTGAGGTCGATAACCTGGGTCCAGGCCTCCCTCATGTTCGCCAGAATACGGACGATGATACCTTCCATGACCGACTGCTCGATATCAGTCAAATCACGCTGGACCTTCGCACCGCCCTGGCCCGTACCGCCGAAAAGCCTGTCAATAATCGAAAATGTCACGGAAGGGTCTATTTCCAGGATGGCGTTGCCCTTCAGCGGGTCCATATTTATTACGGCAAGCGTTGTAGGCGTGGGGATGGAACGGATAAATTCCTCGTATGTAAGCTGATCGACGGAGGCCACATGGACATGAGCCATGCTGCGCAACTGGGCTGAAAGCGCCGTTGTTGTCAGACGGGCGAAAGTTTCATGCATTATGGAAACTGTACGGATTTGTTCCTTTGAGAATTTATCAGGCCTCTTGAAATCGTAAATCTTTATTTTACGGGTATCGGTGGTCGGGCGGAAATCCTCCGTATCCGTGTCTCCGGCGCTTATTGCGGTGAGTAGCTGGTCAATTTCGTCCTGTGATAAAACTTCTGTCATCGCCGTCCTTACATAGCCGAAAAATCACTATTGTTCAATGATGTCGTATCTGGTGAAACGCACATCCCTGATTTTCGTCCTCGTCAAAATATTGTCGTTTATATAATTCCTGATTTCAATCTTGATTTTCGCTTCATTTTTGAGCTCCGCGACCGTCTTGCTGTTAAAAAACGAACGGAGAAAATCCCTCAGCTCGACAATGCGGGAGGACAATTCAGCCGGAGTGGATTTATCACCGAAGGTAAATCCCAGGGCTATGTCCACCATTATGGAAGCGGGAATGGTATCAGCCGAACGGGTTTGTATGGTGTTCACCGCCTGGTACCAGTCCAGAACATCCTGCTGGCCGATATACTCTTCAGAAACGGGAGCCGTGGTGGTGGAACGGCCGGTCAAGCCCATAACATTCACTGTTATCACCACAACCGTCACAATAAAAATGAGAGCGCCCAGAGAAATTGCTATCCATTTTAAAAGCTGGGGTAAAAACCCTATTCCGCCTTTTGACGATCCGTCGGACACGCCGGCATCGCCGGAATCCATTTCAATATCATTTTGATCGCTCATACCACACTTCCTTTCTGTCAAGAGGGACCTTACCAAAAGGATTCAAGTCCCGACATCATCCGAATATTATATCATTAAAAATGACCTTCATCAAGAATAATTATATCAACACGCCTGTTATATGCACGGCCCTCGGCTGTGTCATTTGAATAAAACGGCCTTGTATCCGCATATCCGGCGACTGAAAAACGCTTTTCATCAACACCGAAATCCGTAAGATAATGGAGGACATTTACGGCCCTTGCGGTGGAAAGCTCCCAGTTGCTGGGCCAGACATCAGGATCCGTATCGCCGGAATCAGTGTGCCCTTCTATGCGGAAACGGCGGGAGGCGAGCCCCTCATCGGAAAGAAAGCCCGCGATTTTCAAAAGGGTTTCCCTTGTCTCATCGATATTCAGCTCCGCGCTGGCTGTCCGGAAAAAGGAGTCGGCGGCAAGGGTTATAACAAGCCCCCTCTCGTCACTTGTTATCGTTATTTTGGACGACTTTATTTCAGGGGCAAAAAGGCTTACGGCTTTCTTTTCCGCAAGACCAAGGGAACGGCCCTTTTCCATTGAAGGCATGGAATTGATGTTGTTACCTAAATCGGACAACCTACCCGCCGCAAGGGATCTGCCGCCCTGGGTCGGGTCTCCGCTTATGGAAGCGGTAAGGGCCGCCAATTCAGTAATGTCAACCTCGGACGGATTGAAAAGCATGACAAAAAAGCAGAGCATGAGGGTTACCATGTCCGCATAGGTGTTAAGCCATCCTGATCCCGCCGCCCTGGGGGCCTGTTTTCTTCCCATACTCTGTCCTTAATCCTTAAGTACATCCGATTCAATGACTTTCTTGTCTTTCGGGGAAAGATAAGTAAGCAGCTTCTGGGCCAGGATACGGGGGTTATCCCCGGTTTGAATCGAAAGGACACCTTCTATAATCATTTCTTTTGACTTAACTTCCAGTGAATTATGGTACCCCAGTTTTCCCGCTATAGGCACAAAAAGCCAGTTCTGGAGAATAGAGCCGTACAGGGTGGTGACAAGAGCGACAGCCATATTGGGACCGAGGGAGGTTTTATCCTCAAGGTTATTGAGCATTCCTATAAGACCTATAACCGTACCGAGCATTCCGAAACCAGGACCAAGAGTAGCCCAGGTGTTTACAAGGGATATCCATGTGTTGTGCCGGTTTTCCATCTGGTTCAGCTCGTTTTCCATAAGGGAGCGGATAACCTCGCCGTCCGTACCGTCAACCACAAGGCGCAGGCCGTTGCGCATGAATTCATCATCCAAATCCTGGATTTCTTCTTCCAGGGCAAGAATACCTTCACGGCGGGCTTTTTCGGAAAATGTAACGAGTCTCTGGACAATGGCCTTTTCCTCAAAGTCCCAGGTTTTAAAAACACGGCCCATAACCTTGAAGATACCCACGGCATAGGACAAGGGATAAGTAATGAACAGACAGGCGTAGGAACCGCCTATGGTTACAAAAACAGACGGAAGGTCAAGAAGTCCATTCAAAGAACCGCTCATATAAGAACCGAAAATAACACAACCCATGCCGCCGAAAATTCCAATGAAGGTAGCTATATCCATCCGGGTTTTACTCCTCGTTTTTGAATGCGCCTATACGCTTACGGTATTCAACGATACGGTCAAGAATCTCTTCCGGAGTCTCGCGTATAACAAGTTTTTTTCCGGAAAGCATTGACAAAGTAACATCAGGATTGGTTTCGATAGCTTCAATCTGGTGAGGATTAATCCAATACTGTTTGCCGTTAAGCTGTGTCACTTTAATCATTGCATATCCTTAAAACATTCTATCTTATTTTGCTTTAAGTTTCAAATATAAAACATAATACGGATTTCAGGGCGTGATAACCATCCCTGAATCCGTATTAAATCCGGCTGCTATCAGCGTTTCAGGTTGATAACAGTTTCCAGCATCAGGTCCGAAGTCTGGATGGTTTTGGAACTCGCCTGGAAACCACGCTGGGTGACAATCATGTCGGTGAACTGCTCCGTCAAATCAACGTTACTCATTTCAAGGGCGCCGGCAATCAGTTTCCCCTTTCCGGCTATACCGGAAACACCGATGTTCGCTGCCCCGGAGTTGTTGGATTCGACGTAGGTGTTCTCACCCGCTTTTTCCAAACCGCCCTGGTTCGCGAAGGTGGCGAGCCCGATCTGGCCGAGGGTACGGTTGGCGCCGTTTGAATAAACGCCGGTTATAATCCCGGACTGGTCTATCTTGAAATTCTCAAGATACCCCATTGTATAACCGTCCTGCTCATAGGCCTTTGTCGAGCTTTTCTCGGCGAACTGCGTGACGGTGTTTTCGACGCTTCCGATTTCACCGAGATTCAGGTTAAAGGTCTGGCGGACGGGGTTTCCTTCCGCATCCGGATTCGCGCCGGGAACATTGAAAGACACCTGCATGTTTATGATACCCTCCGGCGCGCTCACGTTTCCGAGGGTATCCGTAACGGAAGCAAGCATACCGTTATTGTCGAAGTTCACAACAAAGGTGTTTCCTGTGCCTTCCGTTGTGCCGAGGCCGACACGGGTTTCCGTCTCATCGGCTCCGTTTACGTTTACAGTGGCCTGCCATTGGTTCTGGGTGCCGGGTACTCTCGTGAAGGAAACGTTCAAATCATGCTGCTGTCCGAATTCATCATAAATATTGAAAGAAGTCTGCCAGGTGGCGTTCCTGACATCGGCTTCGCTTGCCCCTTCCGTTATTTCAGGAAGCCTCTTGTCCAGGTTGCAGGCATACTGAACCGAAGTCGTGGCCCGCGCGTCGATTTTCTGCCCGACAGGAATAACCAGGTCTTCAGGCTGGGAGGAGACATCAAGGACGGTCTGTCCGTCAATGTCCCTGGCCTGCCATCCCTGCACACGCATACCGTTAGCGGGATTCACAAGGGTTCCTTCCCTGTCCACGCCGAAGTTACCGGCACGGGTGAAGTATGTTTTCTCCCCGGATTTCATGATAAAGAAACCGTTGCCCTGGATCGCGACATCGGTCTGGACTCCGGTTGTCTGGAGTGAACCCTGGGTGTGTATTGTATCGATACTGGCAATATTCATGCCGAGTCCCACTTCCTTCGGGTTTACACCGCCGATTTCATCGGTGGGACGGGCAGCCCCGCTCATCTGCTGGGAAAGAAGGTCATGGAAATTCACCCTTCCCCTCTTGAAGCCGGTTGTATTTACATTGGAAATATTGTTTCCGATTACATCCATGCGGGTCTGGTGGTTTTGCATTCCGGAAACGCCGGAATAAAGAGATCTCATCATAATCAGTTACCCCCGTAAATGTTTTTGTCCGCGTATACAGTCTTTACCGCCGACCAGTCGTACCAGTTTCCGTTCACCTGGACAGTCGGATTTTCCCCTCTCGAGGCCGCGGTTATGACACCGGAAACAGTGTTCCCGCCGGCATCAATATCCACTGTTTTGCCGACAGCGGAAGAAGCCTCGGAACTGCCGAGAAGAGAGGCCAGTTTGGAAAAACCTGAACTCATGTTCGTCATCTGTTCAAGGCTGGAAAACTGGGCCATCTGCGCTATAAACTGCGTGTCTTCCATCGGAGCCGTCGGATCCTGGTGAGAAAGCTGCGCGATGAGAAGAGTTAGAAAATCATCCTTGCCGAGTTCAGTTTTGGCCGTCCTTCCGTTGACAGCCAGTGTTTTGTTGAAAGAATCAACCTGGAGCTGGACAAGAGTTTGTTCCTGAGAGCTCATCGAAGTATTCAACAACGTTCCAATATCCATCAAAACCTCCGCATCAGGCAAAAACATCCACGGCATACCAAGAGCCGCGGACACGCGCACCGTCGCGCGCCATTTTATTATCGGACGATATTCCCCCGGGCATTACATCCGGAATGCTGGAAGCGTAAAAAGGAGAGCTGATTTTACCTTCCATGTTCCTTTCCTCCGAACCCGCGCCGCCGCCGGCCCATGAAAGGTCGAATCCTGCCGTATCAAAGCCTTCCCCGTTGAAAGACCGGACAAGACTGTCCATGCTTCCTTCAAAGGCATCCCAGGCTTCCTGTGAAGAAACCATGATTTTTCCTGAAAGCTTTTTATCCCCGGACATTTCCAGACTGATACGCACAGGCCCCAAAGTCTCAGGATGAAGGGTCAGGCGTATCATCCCTTCACTGCCGTTGCGCAGGACAATCTGTCCCGCCCTAACAAATTCAGACGCATTCGCGCGTATTTCTGCTGAAAGTTTCTCGGCGAAGGAACCGTAGACACTGTTCCCGCCGTTGCCGGCAGACTCAGCTCCGGATCTGAACATGGAAGATGTCCTGAAGGAAAAACCGTCGCCGCGGGAATCCAGGCTTCTTCCGCTGTCCTGAAACGAGGAAGGGTCATCGGACGAAAATTCCTGTGACACGAACATATGCATTTCCACATCTGTACCGGCGGAATCCGCCGTCAAAGGAACCCGGACTTCAGCTTCCGCACCCTCAGCGGCTTTGCGCCGTAAATCAATTACGGAAAAAACAGCCTCCTTACGCCCTTCCGCCTGCTCCTCCCGTGTTACGGAAAGCCTTTCTCCGGAGTCAGACCACTGCGGGGAATCAGGAACAGGAATTTCCGCGGAAGGGGAACTATTCTTCCGCACCGGGATTTCCCGGTCAGCATTTTCCCCGTCCGCCAGCGGAAGCCCGGAGCCGGGAGCATCCCCTGTCTTTTCCAAGGTGTCTTTGTCCCCCGTCAGACTTGAAAGAAGCTCTCCGCCGTCACCGGAATGTTCCGGATTCCCACGCCGGGCTTTACCGGCACCGTCCGCGGGAACGGAATTCTTTTCCGCAAAAACGGGAATCCCGGTATATTCCGGGTAAACCTGCGGCTTTTCCTCTTCCACTCCGGGATCAACCCCTTCTTTCACGGCAGTTTTTTCTTCTGTTTCCAATGTTTCCAAAGCGGCACGTTCTTCAACGTCCACTGTTTCCCCGTCCGGCTTTACGCGGGAAGTTTTCCCTTCCTCATCAGCCTTGTCCATGGCACCGTTCTGAATACTTTCCAGCATTTCGGGGAATGAATCTCCGTTTCGTACAGTTTCAGCATCAGCTTGTCCGCTTTTCCCGCTGTTTCCCTCATACAAACGGCCGCAGGAACGCATCCGCTCCATTTCACCGGGAAACGGGGTAAAGCCATCAGTCGCCAGCATCACTTACGCAAACCTCCTGAAACGGATATCCGCAAAATTGAATAAAACGCGGAACAGTCCGTTTCTTCTATTGTCGAGTAAAAAAGCGCAAGTGTTGAATTATTTTTTCAGATTTATTCGATGGATCTCGGTTTTGAGGTCATTTTCCGCTGTATTTCGGCGGCTCTTTCCGGGGGCATCAGGGAGAACCAGTAAGCCACGGAGGAAACTTCCCCTGCCGCGGTTGCCTCATCCTCAACAGCCCGCAGAATGTCAATCACATCCTGGTCATCCATGGCCAGCAGATTGTCCACGGCGGCCTGCGGCGGCATACCATTCATGTATCCCGCGATGACACGGATATTCGCGGCCCTGTCCTCCGTGGCGCGCATCAGTTCGGAGAATGAGCGTTCCCTCTCCTCCACGGTGCTCTGCCTGTCCTCCAGCTCCTGGGAAACCTGCAGTATTTCCCTTTCCCTGCGGTCAAGCTCCTGCTCACGCATATCCAGTTCCTGGCTGCGTATGTCAATTGACTCGAGCCTCTTTGCAATCCGGTCTTCGTCCAGATTCCCGGGTGCGGTCGGAAGGGTTGAAACGCCCTGCCTGTTGTGGAGTCCGAAAAGGGAATAAACGGGCGCAAAAAGGTGCCTTGTGCGCATTATCCCCAGATAATCGAACCATAAAAGTCCGCCGCATATCAAAATAATTATAAGGATAAGCAGGACAATAACCCTGCCCAACGTTCCGCGCCGAGCCAATTTCCCCTCCACTGTAGAGACTGGGATAAGTATATCCTCTATCAAACTTATAAACAAGCATAAAATTACACATAAAATACAAACATCCGGGCAATATACGCCCCAGATAATTGAAACAGAACGCTTAAATATGGTATGATTCTGTGCTAAGTAAATCGTTATCAGGAGTAAAACTATGAAAAAACTGGTTTCCGTTGCGGTTTTTGTTGCCGCGGTTTTCACATTTTTTTCATGCGCGAAGAAGGAAGTCGACATAAAAAGTGCCGAAGACCTTGCAGGCAAGAAGATAGGCGTCCAGGCCGGAACCACAGGAGAAAGCTGGGTTCAGGAAAACGTGAAGGATGTCAAGCTTTCGTCATTTAAAAGCGGAATTGACGCCGCCCTTGACCTGAAAAACGGAGCCATCGACGCCGTTGTTCTGGACGAACTTCCTGCAAGGGAGATAGTGGCCCGCAACGACGACCTCCAGATTCTCACAGGCTCTTTCGCAAGGGAGGAATACGCCATCGCCGTCAAAAAAGGCAACACGGAGCTTCTGGAGAAAATCAACAGCGCCATCCAAAAAATGATGGACGGGGATGACTACACAAAACTCCGCCAGTCCTTCATGCCGGCGGACGGGGAAATCACCATTCCGGTCATCGATGTCCCCGAATCGGATAAAACAATCAGGCTCGGAACAAACGCCGCTTTTCCTCCCTTTGAATACGTCGGCGGAAACACGATTGTAGGATTCGACATAAGCATGGGACAGCTCATAGCGATAGAATGCGGCGCGAACCTCGAGGTCGTGGACATGGCCTTTGACAGCCTTATTCCCGCCCTCGCATCGAATGCCATCGACTTCATCGCGGCGGGTATGTCCGTAAACGAAGAACGCAAAAAGAACGTGGATTTCTCCATCCCGTATTTTGAATCAGAGCAAGTAATCATAATCCGGAAATAAACAGTGTTCCAGGCTTTTTATGACACGATGATATACGGCAGCCGGTGGCTCCTGATCCTTCAGGGGCTGTGGGTTACCGTATGCATCGCTTTTTTCGCGATTATAATAGGAACCGCGCTGGGTGCCGGCGCCGCGCTCTGTAAAATATCCGGCAACCGCTGGTTGAAGGCGGTCGCGGAATTTTACACGACGGTTATCAGGGGGATTCCTCTGGCGACACAGCTCATGATTTTCTATTTTGTCGTATTCGCACCCCTCGGACTTAACAATTTCCTTGTTGCGGTAATCGCCTACGGCATCAACTCCGGAGCCTACTGCACGGAGATTTTCCGCGCGGGCATCCAGGGGGTGGACAAGGGGCAGATGGAGGCTGGCCGGTCGCTGGGCCTTTCAAAGAAGCAGACCCTGTCCAAGATTATCCTGCCCCAGGCAGTCAAGATGATTCTTCCTACATATACAAGCGAATTCATTGTCCTGATAAAGGAAACCTCCGTTGCCAGCTTTATCGCTGTAATGGATTTGACAAAGGCCGGGGACATGGTGCGCAACGCGACCTACAACGCATGGATTCCGTTGATAACATGCGCGGTGATTTACCTGTGCCTCACCCTGGGCCTGACGAAAATTTTCGCTATTCTTGAAAAAAGGCTGGCCAGAAGTGATAGAAGTTAAAGGGTTAAAGAAAAGATTCGGCAATCTTCAGGTTTTGAACGGAATCACGGAGACAATAAACAAAGGGGAAAAGGTTGTCATCGTGGGTCCCTCCGGTTCGGGAAAATCCACTTTTCTCAGGTGCCTCAACTGGCTGGAAATCCCAGACTCCGGGGAAATCTTCTTTGAGGGGACTCTTTTGAATGATCCTGAAACGGACATCGACATGATACGCAGGAAAATGGGGATGGTGTTCCAGCATTTCAACCTGTTCCCGCATCTGACCATCCTGCAGAACATAACCCTCGCCCCCGTGACACTCAAACTCCAGACAAAGGAAGAAGCCGAAAGCAGGGCGATGTCGCTTCTTGCCAGAATCGGGCTTGAAGACAAGGCGGGCGAATACCCTTCCCGCATTTCAGGCGGACAAAAGCAGAGGATAGCCATTGTACGCTCACTCGCCATGAATCCAGACGTGATGCTCTTTGACGAGCCCACATCCGCCCTTGACCCGGAAATGGTCGGCGAGGTTCTCCAGCTTATGAAAGAGCTCGCCGACGACGGAATGACAATGGTGGTCGTAACCCATGAAATGGGCTTCGCCCGTGAAGTCGCAACCCGCGTGCTGTTTATGGACGGCGGCGTCATACAGGAGCAGAATACACCCGGTGAATTTTTCGGGGCACCGAAAAACGAACGCCTCAAGGATTTCCTCTCAAAAGTCCTTTGACAGACATTTCCAACTTTACAAAACGGGGAAAACATGACCTTTGACTATAAATCCAAACTGAATGCCGCGCAGTATGAGGCGGTCACAACGATAGAAGGGCCGGTACTGATAATCGCAGGCGCTGGTTCAGGAAAAACAAGGGTCATAACCCACCGCATGGCGTACATGCTCGATTCAGGAATACCGCAGTCCCAGATACTGGCGCTGACATTCACGAACAAGGCTGCCCGCGAGATGGGACAGAGGGTCAAGGATTTGACGGGGAAAAAGCTGCAGGCGCTGACTGTAAGCACATTCCATTCCTTCGGTGTTAAAATCATAAGGGAAAACGCGCGGCTTCTTTCCAGGCGGGAAAATTTCAGTATTTATGACGAAAGTGACAAAGCCCAGCTCATAAAGGAAACAGCCCTGGAAACGGGATTCAGCGTGAATGCGCTTGATATATACGAAACGTCAAACCTTTTTTCCGCGATAAAAACAGGGATGAAAGAATGGCAGTCGGCGAACGACAAATACAGGGTTCTGTTCGAGGAATACCAGAAAGGGCTTCAGCTTTACAATGCGGTTGACTTCGACGACCTTATCCTGCTGCCGATAAAACTTTTCCGGGAGAATCCTGACGTACTGGAAACATACCGCAACCGTTTCCGCTACATAATGGTCGATGAGTTCCAGGACACAAGCATGCAGCAATATGAATTCATGCGTTTCCTTGCGGAAAAAAACATATGCGTTGTCGGTGATGACGACCAGTCGATTTATTCATGGCGGGGCGCTGATTTTGAGAACATCAGGAAATTCGAAAGGGATTTTCCCGGACTGAAGGAAATAAAGCTCGAGCAGAATTACCGTTCCACAGGCACAATCCTTGCCGCGGCGAACGGGGTTATTTCGCACAACACGAACCGCAAAAAAAAGTCCCTGTGGTCTGGGAACGACTCAGGAAAACCAGTCGAGATTTTCATGCCTGAGGATGAAAAAAAGGAAGCTGAATTCATTGCGGAAATGATACAGTCAATCCGGATAAGGGAGAAGCTCAATTTTTCAGACTTCGGTGTTCTCATACGGACAAACAATTTGAACCGCGCCATAGAAGAAGCTTTTCTGGACTCGAACATACCCTATTCCATGTCCGGAGGAACGAGCTTCTTCCAGCGGAAGGAAATAAAGGACGTGATAAGTTACCTCAGGGTAATCGCGAATCCTGACGACGACATAAACCTTCTGCGCATAATAAACACGCCGAGAAGAGGTCTGGGAAGAAAAACGGTGTCGGAGATTTCCGCCACAGCCGACGCGCATAACTGCTCGGTGTGGACGGCGATCAATTCAATCACCGGGAAAAACGAAATGCTGTTCCAGGACAAACCCGGCGACAATCTTTCGGCTTTCGCTGACTTTATAAGAAACCACAGGGCGGAGATGCTTTCAGGGAAAGACCTCGCGAACAAGGTCAGGAAAATGGTGGAGGAAATCGATTACTGGAGCTACCTTGTGCAGGAGTACCAGAAAAACGAGAAAGCCGCCAGATACAAATTCCTCAACATAGAAAGCCTGATATCATCTATTTCAGTATGGGAAAAAGATCCCGATAATTACGACAAATCCCTTTTTGACTACCTTAACCGCATAACCCTTATGTCAAGGGATTCGCTGGAGGACGAGTATTCCGGCAAGGTTAATTTGATGACGATTCATGCGGCGAAGGGACTGGAATTTCCAGTGGTGTTTATAGCGGGGGCCGAAGACGGGATTATCCCTCATGCGAGGAGCCTGGAGGAAGGGGAAGGAAACATAGAGGAAGAAAGGCGGCTTTTTTACGTGGCGATAACCCGCGCCCAGAGGAAACTTTTCATTTCAAGCTGCATGAAAAGAAGGAAAGCGGGAAACGAGACGGAGTGCCACCCTTCCCCGTTTCTGGATGAAATTCCGGACAATCTGGTTGAATACCACGAGCCCGCCCAACAGCTGGAAACATCCGAAGCCATAGACATCCTTGCAAAAATGAAAGCCAGATTCGGAAGTTGAAGTATCCCAATCCAGGAATATGATGGAGGAAAAGAAATGACTGAAGGCTTTAAGACAATAATGATTGTCGATGACTCCGCGATAGAACGAAGGATTCTGAAAAACATCCTGAATAAAAATTATAAAATTATAGAAGCCGGGAACGGTTATATGGCCCTGGACAACATCCTTGAAAAAAAAATGCTCATAAATTTAATACTGCTGGATATTTCAATGCCGGTTTTAAAAGGCTTTGACGTGATAGATATACTTGAGAAAAACAATGTTACGATTCCGGTGATACTTATCACCGCGGAAGCCACCTTCGAGAACGTCATCAACGCCAGAAAAAGAAACGTAAAGGACTTTATAGGAAAACCCTTTGACGCTGAAACAGTACAACAGCGGGTGGCCTCCGTATTGGAAAAAGAAGAACAGTAACAACTTACACAGGCTTTATCCGGCCGTCGGATATTCATTGCACAGAAGCCTGTACGGAGGACAGTCTTCCTCTATTTCCGGAAATCTGCCGACCTTTTCGTAAAAACGGTTGTCAGTGTTATCGTCGTTGCACTGGGATACTTCCCCGATAAGAACATCCCCGCTTCCATTCTCCACATTGAATTCGTGATACATATGCGGCCAGATTGTTATGCTTTCACCGGGAGTCAGGCGCACCTTCGTCCCGGCGGGAACTACATATGAACGTCCGTCAGAATTCACAGTGACGTCAGTTGATGCAAGCCCGCCGTTTCCGTCATCATTGTAAACAGTAATCAACAGTGTCCCGCCGCCACGGTTTATAATGTCCTCACTTTTATACCAGTGAAAATGCATCGGGGAATACTGCCCGTCCTTCAGCATCAGAAGTTTTTCCGCATACACCTTTTTATATTTCGGGTTGTGCTGGTTGCCGTTGCGCAGTGTGATAAGAGCGAAGCCGCACTTTTCAAAATTACCGAGACCAAAGTCAGTGATATCCCATCCGAGCATATTGTCCCGTATTTCATCATATTCGCCGCCTTTGTTCTTCCATTCTTCAGGTGTCCAGTTACAGAACGGAGGAAGGATGTAACCGTGCTTAGCGGCAAGGTTCTCCATGTACCTGATGATTCCGTTGATTTCCGACCTCTTCATAAAAAACCTCCATGAAAATTTATTTAATATAATTAGATACACGTTGCTGAACAACACGCAGTGTATCCTCAATGTTCCTGTTATCCTGATAAATTTTGCTTATTTCGCTGTCCGCAATCTGGATTGCGTCGGCATAAAGAGGAAATTTATATGCCGTATATCCGTTTTCAACAGCCCTTCCTATCTGCTTGTTATCAATAAGCCTGCTGTTATCATTGATGACGCTTTCAAGTATTTTCCTTGTGGTATTGGACTCGGTGATATCTTTCAACGGAGAGATGCCGACGGAATCAACAAACAGACACTGCTGTATCTTTGAATCATATGTCAAGGTTTTTAAAAAATCCCATGCAAGCTGTTTGTTCCTGCTGTTCCGGCTCATACCTATAATCAAACTGTTTACAACGGAACTGTTTTTACCGCCTGGCGTTTTCGGCATATCCACCGCATCCCACTGAAATTCAGAGTACTTTTTTATCTGGTACGGATAAGATTTATAAGTACGGTATTCGGCTATGCTTATAGGCATAAAAGCCACATTTCCACTGTCAAAATCATCCTGTGTCACCTTATATCCTTGATTAAGATTTTCAAGCGACTGGATGAATTTTACAGCGGCGGCTACTTCCGGCGTATTGAAAAAACACTCTTTTCCGTCAAGGGAAAATAAAGATATTTTATCCGAGTAAACAGCTTCAAGCCATCCGAAACCGCATATACCGAACTGGTCAAGTATTCCGTCACCGTCATTATCTTTTGTAATCTGCCTGCACATGTCATACAAGTCCTGCCATGAATAATTATCCAAAGGCACAGAAATATTCTCTTTTTCCAATAATGTTTTGTTCACACACATGACATCAGGAACAGTTTCAAAAGGAAGAGCATATTGTTTGCCGTTACTTCTACCTCCGTTTAAACAAAGCTTATAATATCTGTCAATATCAAATGAAGCGTCTCCTGAAATATAAATATCCAACGGTTCAAGAATACCAAGAGACACAAGTTTAGTGAAATCGGATTCCAGGATTACAAACACATCGGGAACTGTTCCGTCAAGAACTTGCTGACTGAGCCATTCTGAATACTGGTCTTTACGGATACCGCTATTATACGTAATTTTCACACCAGGATTTTCCAATTCAAATTTATCTATGGCCCGGTCAAATAGTATCGCGCTATCCTTGACAGCCACATCCCAATTACTTCCTGCAAAAACTCCAAAACGCAGAACTTTTTCTTTTTCGGTATCTGAGCAGGAGAAAAAAATAAAGAAAAAAATACTAAAAAAGCATAGTATTATTTTATGTATCATCATCTTCTTCTTCAAAAAAATTATTCTTTGACTGTATGGCCCATATAGCGATTTGAGTCCTGTCCCTCAATCCCAGTTTTTCAAAAATAGAAGAAATATAATTTCTGACGGTTCCCATTGATAAATTCACAATATCAGCTATCTCTTTATTTGAGTATCCGTATGAAAGTGCGTTTATAACCTTTCTTTCCGCTGAATTAAGCTGCCTGACTTGTTCAACCGGAACAGAAATAATATCCCTTTGTTTTGCCATTTGCGAAAAAAAAGAAAGCATCTTTTTCGTGATATCTGGATTAATCATCGCGGAACCTGAATATACCGTAATTATCGCTTCTTTCAAACTTTCCATGGAAATTCCCTTCAAAAGATAACCGCTGGCACCGTATTTCAAAGCGTCATATACATATTCGTCATCATCAAACATGGTAAGTATAATTATTTTTATGTCAGGATATTTTTCCTTTACGATTTTTGTACACTGCACCCCATCCATCTTCGGCATCCTGATATCCATGAGGATAATGTCAGGTTTTGAATGTGGAATTGACCGTATTACGGACTCCCCGTCCTTGACCACACCAACAACTTCAATATCAGCATGGCTTGAAAGTATAATCTGAAGGCTCTGGCGCATAAGTTCCTGATCATCCGCAATTAAAACCTTTATCATTGTTCCGCCTCCAGATTTTTTCTGAGAGGGATTACAGCTTCTATCGAAAATCCGTTTTCTGTCCAGACTTTTAATTCACCGTGCAGCATTTCTATTCTGCTTTGCATATGTGATAAGCCGAATCCAAAATGTATATCAGGACATCCAATTCCATTATCATGAATAGAAATACGTATTGCATTTTCAGATTTTTGAATTTTTAAATCAATTGTATCTGCATGGCTGTGCTTTATCGCATTCGTAATACTTTCCTGTATTATACGGTAGACGGCCAGCTCTTCATCTTCATCAAGATCAAAATTCCTAACTGTTGACGAGAACATTACGTGTATTCCGGTTACTGATTCCGTGTTATTCACAAGCCGGCGTATGGCGGACTCAAGGGACAACCGTTCGAGCAAATCCGGCCTCAGATGATTAACAGACCTGCGTATTTCCAGGACACCTTCCCTTGCCATATCGGTAACAAGTTTAAGCTGCTGGTTGAATTTATCAGAATTACTCTGCATAAGGGTATTACAGGCATCCAATCCCGCAACAATACCTGCAAGAGTATGACCAACTGTATCGTGAATTTCACGGGCCAATCTGTTACGCTCCTGTATTTCAATTGTCTTAACCTGTTCAAACATATATTTCTCTATTTCGTGGTTTGCCGTCTTAAGATTTGCGTGTGCCTGTGTCAGCTGAAGATACAAATCATTTATTTTGTGGAGCGAGTCCTGTTTGGATATGAGCGTTGTCGTACAAAAAACTATAAAACAGACTATAGTTCCTATCTGAAAAAAATCATACAACCCAAGGAGATATATTTGATTAACTTTGTCGTCATAAAAATTTATATAATCATGTATACTATATAAATCAAGAACTATTGAAAGCAAACCGAAATCAGAACACAGATATACAAACATCCCGGCGCAAATAACAATGATGGATACAATTTTCCTGCGGTTATTCAGAGTATAAAGCAAAATATTCGCTAAGACCCATAAAACTATCATATCGGTGTCAACTAAAATCTGCTTAGGAACATCCTTTCCATCCAGATAACGGTATGCGGTTTCCACCGTCAGTTTACCGATTTTGACAGGATATTGGGCGGCGGTTCCTGTTATAAAACCTTTTGAAATCATTGACTTTGCATCCGGAGAACCATCAATACCGTAAATTAATATTTTATCATCCAGTCCTCTCTGCTGCAACGCGGCAAGACTGCCAAGTGCTGTTGGATCATTATTTGCAAAAACAACATCAAAGTCCATTCCTTCCTCAAGAAAATTCCCGAACTTTTCCGTTGCCACTTCTATTTCGGATACATCCGTAATCACTTTCACAATATTAAAATTACGGTGTTTACGGACAGTAGAAATAAAACCGTCAAACCGCTGTCTTGTGGATGAAATTCGCGTGTCATAGAGAACGACAATGTCAGCTCCGCCAGACATACGATGAACCATATCTTCGGCACACTGCCGTCCGGCCATATAATTATCAGACTGGATAACAGAAATAATATTGGAAGAATCAGAGACATCCGTATCAACAATAAAAACAGCGACACCAGCCTCAAGACAGGCATCAATAGCCGGCAGCACTTTTATCCGATCCACGGGATTCAATAAAAGAACGGATATCCCCTCATCAATCATGTCAAGAATCTGAAGATTCTGTCTTTCCTGATTCTGGGCAGGATCCCTTGATATAAAAACATCCCCGTAATCATTCACAAGACATTTCATTGTCTCATCCAGAATCTGGAAATAGGGGTTGTTCATTGTCATATATGTGGCCCCGAATTTTACCGGAGCGTTCTTTTTCAAATAGCCGGAGAAAAATACAAAAAGAAGTAATAAAACAGCGGAAGCTGTAAGAATGGAAAAACAGATTCTTAAAACAACAAAAACTATATTTTTCTTCATATAAATTTTCTTGCTGACCTGCACATGATAATTACATGTATACAGGTCAGCCGTAAACAGACTTATGTCCGCTGCTTTTTGATATTCCTTTCTGACGACACAAATCGGGGATTCCTTCGGACTGACGACAGGTCCCGTACCAGGCTCGCCGGTAAAATCGCCGTGTATGCAGCTACATTCAAAACATGAATCCGTATGTGGCTGGAATCGCGGTCATCTCGCTGGTGCTTATTTTTTTCTGCCGAGAATGAGCAGGAAAATTCCCGGTTCACTGGTGGTGATTATCGCTGTCACCATTGCAGCGAAACTGCTGGATTTTCCGACAGAAAATAGAGTGGCAGACACCGGGCGGTAAAAACCATGCATACGATTTCTGCCCGGGAGAATCCTGTGAACGAACGGAATTGTTACAGGAGGTTGCTCATCATCTACCTACTATAGTAATTTTTTATGTAATTTGTATATACAGGTATACAAATTACATAAAACCTGTTATACTGGGCGTATGATCGTATACAGAACCATAACCGGCAAACTGGAATCACTTCTCAAGACATTTCCCGTCGTGACACTCACCGGCTGCAGGCAGTGCGGAAAATCCACTCTTTTAAAAAATCTTCTTCCGGACTACACATACATTTCGCTGGAGGATCTTGATATAAGGGAACTGGCCCGCAGAGATCCCCGCCATTTTATTTCCGCCTACAGCCAGAACGTGATAATCGACGAAATCCAGCAGGTGCCGGAACTGCTTTCCTATCTGCAAACCCATGTGGATTCCGTAAACCGAAGCGGAATGTATGTCCTTACCGGAAGCCACAATCTGCTTCTTATGCAGTCAATCAGCCAGAGCCTTGCGGGAAGAACCGCCCTTTTGACGCTGGCGCCGTTTTCCATTCAGGAACTGCGGAATGCGGATATGCTTCCCCGGTCGGTAAATGAAATGCTGTATACAGGGAACTTTCCCCGCATTTATGACCAGCATATGGAACCGGCTGATTTCTATGCTTCATACATACAAACCTATGTTGAACGGGATGTACGCCTTATTCGGAACATAAGTGATTTTTCCGCCTTCACACGGTTTCTGAAACTCTGCGCCGGAAGGTGCGGGCAGATACTGAATGTCTCCCAACTTGCAGAAGACGCAGGAATCACGCGGAAAACAGCGGAAAGCTGGATTTCCCTGTTGGAAACAAGTTATATAATCTACCGGCTCAAACCCTACTACAAAAATTTCGGCAAGCGTATCATAAAGAATCCCAAGCTGTACTTCTATGACACAGGGCTTGCGGCCTCGCTTATCGGGCTGAACGATTCACAACAGATTGAATCTTTTTATATGCGGGGCGCACTGTTTGAAAACCTGATTGTATCCGACCTCCTGAAAAAAAGGTTCTTCTCCGGAAAAACCGGAGAGCTTTATTTCTGGCGCGACAGCAACGGAGTTGAAATTGATGTCATGGAAGAGGATGGCACCGAATTATACGCATACGAAATAAAAGTCTCGGAGACAATGAATGCAGGCTTTTTCTCAAACATAAAAAAAATAAAAGATTCAGCGGGCATACAAATGCGGAACACCGCCGTCATATACGGAGGAAAGCTGGCAGTCCCGGCAAGCGAAACCTGCGGAAAGTATGTTCCCTGGAATACGCTTTAGGCCGGTGCCACACCTTCATGCGCAAGGATGATGGTTTCCATGTGAATGTTGTTGCCGCCGGACTTGAAGCCTTCCACAGTGTACTTCTTCGGCCGGACACCGGTCAGTTTCCAACTGTGGACGGGGTTGCCGTTTTCGTCCAGCATAGCCACCGTGACATCGGCCCGCTTGATGGTGTTCAGCTTCACCTGATTGAACCAGTCCCACAGCTTATTGCCGTCCGTGAATATCGCCTTCGTCAGGGTCACGTCCCCGCTCTTCCTCAAACCCGGCATCTTTAGACAATAGAGCCTTCCTTCATAAATAACTTTAGCCTTAAACCGAGTCGGAGTCAATTCTTTTAATCCTTACATGGGGACGGTTTTCATCATAATCAATCCGCCGGTTTCCGATTATTTTTTTATAATACCAGTCCAGGCCGTCGCAACTTCACATAGCAGAATAGCGGGAAAAAACAGAAGTCCGCCTGTAAAAAGCACTTTACTACAACATTAGATTGCCGTTGTCAAGAAAAAACACAACGAATTTCCGTCCCCATAAAAACAAAAAGCCCGCATTCCGTTCCGCTGCCGCAGTCCTTCCGGAAAAACCCGCGCCTTTACCTGCAAAAATGTGCCGCCGTACAAAAATGCTGAACCGGATTACGCACTCTACTGTTGTATAACAATGCAAGGAGGCGAACATGGCTATCTGGAACAAAAACAACGGACAGGGCAAAGACGGCCCTGAAAAAAAATCGGCGGTGGACCTTTCCGACGTAATCAAAGGAATGCAGCGCGCGGTCAATGAAGCGGAGCGTATGCTCGAAATGCACAACCTGCGCTCGCTCAGGAATTTTTTCCATGAAGACGGGGACCCCAAAACCCTGGAGCTTCATCTGGCGGAAGACAATTACCTTGAAGTTCCCGTGCTCGCGCTGGCGAACCACAATTCGCTTGTGCTGGACAAACTCACGATGGAATTCGAGGCGAAAATCGAACAGGTCGGAATCAGCGACGCGGAGGATCTGCTCAAGGCGGTGCAAAAAAACGGCACGGTGGCGTCAGCGGAGGAAGAAGAAAATTCCGGCCGCAAAAACGACAAAAACGACGGGGAACGCAAAATGCCTCCCAAGGCGGAACGGAACGCGGTGTTTTCCATCGGATTTGCGGGCGAGCCGAATTCCAATTCGCTCAAAGTCAAGCTCGAATTTTCTTCGGTAAAACAAACGGAAGGGCTTTCGCGCATCCTCGACGAATACAACAAACTGATTGTCCCCTACAAAGTGGTCGAAGGCATGGACGCTTCCCCGTGGAAGAACCACTGACACGTTTTGAATGAAGCGCATGGTACACGCTTTTAACCCACGGTTGTAACCCGGCCGCTGCAGAGACCGGAAAAACAATACAGCAAGGAGGTCCCTATGGGAAAGATTGCGGAAATGATGGGAGGTCTTCCCATGAATGAGCTCATCGGTGCGCCGATGGTCTCCGTTGTTTCGGCACAGCGCGATCTGGCGCACGTGATGATCGATTACGTGAACGACGTCGGATACGCCGAGCCGAATTCTACCGACGCGCGGATGCTTGAGTTCAAGCTCAAAAAGCCGGTGATTTCGGACGATGCCGTCACTTCGACGGAAGTGAGCATACAGGCGCCGGTGCTGGGAATCCTTCCGATGCCCGCGCTGCTTGTGGATCACGTCACAATCGATTTCCAGATGGAAGTCACCGCGGCGGAATCGAGCAAGTCGAACACAAGCGCGGAGGCTTCGGCGACGGCTTCAGGCGGTTTCGGGTGTTTCAAGGCGTCTGTCACCGGAAAGGTTTCAACGAGCAAGGAAAACACACGCTCAACGAACCAGACGGCCAAGTACCAGATTCACGTCGAAGCGAACCAGCAGCCGTCAACGGAATGTCTCGCCAAGCTGATGGATATGTTCGCGTCCTGCACGGAACCCATCGACATTCGTTCCGGAAGCGGGAATGCGTCCAGCGCGGCATAGCGTAAAGGAGCGGTAAAAGATGGCGGACGACGGAACACCTGCAAAACAAAACACAGTCACTGACATTTCAATCGCAGATCTGATTGCAGCTCCTTTGAAGGCCGCGGCGGACGCACAGCTGGATTTGGCGAAGAGCACCGTTGAATTCATACATTCAGTGGGCGTGGAAAAAGATCCCGGAGGAAGGGACAGACTGAAAACCTTATCCATGCGCCTGCAACGCCCGGCCCGGGATGGCGGAAAAACGGACAGTGTGTTCATACAGGCTCCGCTGCTCGCCATCGTGCCCGTACCGAATCTGGCGGTGGAAGAAGTGGACATCAATTTTCAGATGGAAGTGACATCGACGGCAAAAACACAAAGCACGGAACAGGAGGACGGGGGACAGGCGGTCACCGTCTGCGGAAAAGTTTCCTCCGGCGCGGGACAGACACGGGAGACGAACCAGAGCGCGAAATACCAGATACAGGTAAAGGCGCGCAGACAGGAAACGCCCGAAGGCTTGAGCCGGATACTGGACGTGCTCGCCGCCGCAGTGACGCCGGGCACGGAACCGGAAGAAAAGGAATAAGGAGGAACCGATGGCACAGACAAACGAAAGCCGGCAAAAGACAATGAAAACGCTCGGCGAATACGGATGCTATTTTCTTTCGCTCGTGCACCTTGCGGAAAACATCAGCAGAAAACGCATCGACGCGGTGGAAGCATATCTCAACGCGCTTGAACGCAAATGGATGGACGGCGAAGCGACCATGCTGAATCCGGCCGCGGTGCTCGGCAGCATGACGGGGCTCACGTTTTCCGTGAGGAAGGAATCCGCGGAATACAGGGTCAAAGACGACGAGTACGAAGTGCTGCTTTTCACCAACGGAACGTACAACCACTTTGTCCTCGGAGACGGAACGGGAGGCGTCGCCTACGATCCGCTCGGAGATTCGCGCACCGTGGCAACGGGAAAATGCATAGGAAAGCGCATTTTCGCACGGGCGTGAAAATAATTTTTTGGAGGAAAAATTATGAAAGAGAAAATTATCATTGTAGCGCACGGGAATTCAGAAAAAGGGTCGGGGCATCCTTCTGTCAAGACAATCACAAAATCGGAACAGCCGTTGACATTTGACGAAGCAAAAGCTTACATAGACGGGGCTTTTTCACCTGAATACCCATCTGTCTCCATGAATGAATTCTTTCCACTCAATGACGACGAATGTATGCGTCTGTTCGGAAAAGTTCCCCAGGGAAGCGGGATTGTAAATACCGGTCTGCGCCGGAGCAGGAATTCTAAAGGCGAGGAAATATTTGTTCTGCGCGACACCAATTCCAATCTTTCTGCAATCGGACTATTCGCAGATAAAAACAAGTATACCGTAATTATGTTGGCTTGCAGAACCTATTAAACTTCCGCCTTTAAAAAAATAAAAACTCTCCGGGTGTAAGAATTTTCTTTCACCCGGAGAGTTTTGGAAAAAGAAGAATGAAACACGCCTGTTTTATTATCACCGCTTTACTAACCGCCCCGTTCCTTTCCGCCCGCGAATATCCGCTCGGAATATACATCACCGGGCTGCACAATTTCGATTACGTGGGGCAGACATTCTGCGCCGACTACTGGCTGTGGTCGCTCTACGACGGAGAGGAAACAGACTTCAACGGCTACCTTGATCCGGTGAACGACATCTCATTTTCAAGCAACATCTATTCTTCGGAACAGCTTGAAAACGGAAAGCACTGGATGCAGCAGAAAATACAGGCGGTCTGCCAGTACAAGTGGAACATGCGCAAATTCCCGTTCGACAGCGCCACACTGAAAATAGAAATAGAGGATTTCCGGGATACGGGTGAAGTCGTCTTTGTCGCGGACAAAAAAAATTCCGGCGTGTCGAACATCATCGAAGTTGACGGCTGGGACATCACGGATTTTGAAATCAAAGACTCCGTGGTGGAATACGGAACGAATTTCGGAAACAGTCTTGCAGGATCGGAAGGCTCCGAATATTCCCGCATATGCGCGGAGGTGAACATAAAACGGAGCAATCCGTGGGTGACGTTCTTCAAGCTGACGGCGGGAGTGTACATTTCGATACTCATTTCGTTCCTGCCGTTTTTCATGAAGCCGAACACCGATTCGCGCCTGTCGCTGCCTTCCGCGGGGCTGTTCGCGGTGGTGAGCAACAAGTACGTCGTGGAATCGACGGTGCCGTCATCGACATCGCTCACGCTTCTGGATTCCATCCACTCCGCAGCGATGATATGCATACTGATGATTTTTGTCGTTGTGATACAGACCGACGGAATGAGAAGCACGGAGGAACAGAAGCTGATTGCCAAAAGCTTCAGGATAGACCACGTGTTCGCCCTGACATTCGCCGTACTGTTCACCGCGGTAAACATCGGCCTGTTCTTCCGGTGACTACAAATTCAGGGCGGAAACGCGCGCCATCTTTTCAGCCATCGTGGTGCGCGTGTAAATCCGTGTCGTCTCGATGGAAGTGTGGCCTAGAAGATCAGCTAGTTCCGGCAGATTCTTGAAATTCAGGTAATACTCTTTGGCAAAAAAATGGCGGAAATTATGCGCATGGACGTAATTCACCGGCATTTTCAGGGCCTCTCTGATCCGGTTGAAATCGCGCCAGATGGCGCTTTTGTCCATCATTCGCGATGAATTCTTTTTCGAGCGGAACACGATGCCAGATGTGATTCCGTTCCTGCCGCAGTATTCCCTGAGAAGGGCACATACCGCCGGAGGAATAAACACTTCCCGTGCCCTCCCCTTATTCCTCACAAAACATATTCCGGAAGACAAGATTTCCACAGTCACGAACACAAGCTCTCCCACGCGCATCCCGGATGAGGCGAGCGTCCGCATGATGCAGTAGGCACGCTCGTTCCCCATTTCCCGCGCCTTTTGCAGCATGGCTTTGTAATCCTCTCTGGAAAAAACCGACTCAAGGCTGGTTCTACGCTGCAGACGGACGGTTCTGAGATGGAGATGTTCCGAAGCAGCGAACATTCTGAAAAAGCGGTTCAATGAAATCACCACCGAATTGCAGCCGCTTTCTTTGCGCCGCCGGGAAAGAAAATCACGGTACGTCCGGAGCACCGGCATAGTTATTCCGCCGACCGAATTTTCCGCGCACCACGAAAGAAAAATACGCACATCGCTAATGTACTTTACCACTGTGGCCGCTGCCTTGTCCTCCTCGATGAGCCGTCTCTCAAACTCAGGGAGACTTGCGAATGCCTTGCTGACTTTCATATCAAACCCTCCAAATTGAACAAAATTTCCGTATCCCCGAAAGAATACAATTCCACTTTACAATGAAGACTTCAATTTAGAATGTCCACAGCAAAGGCGCAGTGCTGAATTTTTTGTTATACGGAATGAGGGAATAGAATCAATGCAGATTCGGAATCAAATTCCAAATCTGCATAAAAACCAGCTTTTCAAAAGCGGATTTGCCAGCATTTCGTCGCACCCGACGGCCTCGGCAAAGAAAGTGTTTTCGGAAATCGAGCCGGTGATACGGCAGGGGAATTCCATAAAGCCATTCATCACCGGGCTGACAAAGGGCGGTTTCCTTGAAATCCGCGCCCGCGTCAAGCAGCAGGCGAACAACGTCCGCATGACCATAGCCGGCCGGACGCGCCCATTCTAGCAGATTTTTCGCCGCGCGTCTTCCCGCTTTCTGGGAGCGAGGGAGAAAGGAGAGAGAATGAAACGGCAAGCGTCAGCGGTGTAAATACGCCTCGTCTACCGTTTTTACATTAACGTTCGCGCCCGCATCGATCAGCAGCTGGGAAATGTCCTCATAGCCATTGGATATGGCAATTGACAACGCTGTTAAATTGTCTCTCCTTCTCGCGTTGACGTCCGCGCCCGCGTCAAGCAGCATCCGGGCAATGTCCGCATGACCATTGTTTGCGGCTTCCATCAGCGCTGTCTGTCCCCATCTATCATCTTGCGCGTTGACGTCCGCGCCCGCGTCAAGCAGCAGCCGGACAACATCCGCATCGCCATTTTCTGCGGCATTCATCAGCAGTGTCTCGCCAAAGTGATATTTCACGTTGACATCCGCGCCAGCGTCAATCAGTATCTGGGCCATTTCCTTATACGGATGATATTTAAATCCTTCGGCATACCTCAGCGCTGTGTCGCCGTCGTCTGTTTTCGCGTTGACGTCCGCTCCGGCGTCAAGCAGCAGACGGACAACGTCCGCGTGACCATCGTATGCGGCATCCATCAGCGCTGTTTTGCCGTCTTCCGTTTTCGCGTTGACGTCCGCTCCAGCGTCAAGCAGCAGACGGACAACGTCCGCGTGACCATACCTCGCGGCAAACATCAGCGCTGTCCAGCCTCGTTTATTTTGCGCATCAACGTCAGCACCTGCGGCTAGCGCGCTTTGAACCTGCGCCAAATTGCCTTCTTTCGCCGCAGTTAGCAGCGTTTCATTGGTGTCGGATTGGCGTTCCTGGCCGCCCAACGGCAGCGTGGACGCGAAAAGCGCGATCGCGGCCGCGAGCAGGATGATTGTGCGGGATGTGTTGCGTTGCATAGACGTCCTTTGCCCGGAATGGCACAAGTCCGGACACGCCCATTCTAGCAGATTTTTCGCCGCGCGTCTTCCCGCTTTCTGGGAGCGAGGGAGAAAGGAGGAAGCCCGGCCGGGCACGGCGGGGAGGCGCAATCGAGCTGGAAGGATTCGCGGTCTATTTTTGCGCGCCCGCCTCGGTCAGCAGCTGGACGATGTCTTCATGACCACTCATTGCGGCAAACATCAACGCTGTCTCATTCCACTCGTCTTTCGCGTTGACGTCCGCTCCAGCGTCAAGCAGCAGACGGACAACGTCCGCGTGACCATACCTCGCGGCAAACATCAGCGCTGTTCCGCCTCTTTTCCTTTGCGCGTCGACGTTCGCTCCAGCGTCCAACAGCAGCTGAGTAATTTCCGCATGACCATTGCCCGCGGCGCTTTTTTTTTGTCAGTGTGCCTTACGTTTTACAGAATAGGTGACTCCAGACTTCCAGAACAGACGACAACTGAGTTCCAGAACAGGCGACTCCAGGCTTCCAGAACAGGCGACTCCAGGCTTCCAGAACAGGCGACTCCAGGCTTCCAGAACAGGCGACTCCAGACTTCCAGAACAGGCGACTCCAGACTTCCAGAACGGCGACTCCAGACTTCCAGAACGGCGACTCCAGACTTCCGGAACGGCGACTCCAGACTTCTGGAATAAGCAACTACGGACCTTCAGAACAGGTAAGGACAGCTTGCCAAACCAGGTGAGGGACGCTTAAAGCCCTTCGGAACCGGAGCGCAGAAACAAAAGTTCTATTCGTCTACCCTACTCGCAGCGGAACGTGTGTCCCTGCACCTTTCGCACAAACTCATAGTCGATGGTCGCCTTCAACCCATCTTCTAGTTTAACGGGCGGCGTGAAATCCGTGCGCTTAATGTTGTTCGCAACGAAGTACGTATTCTGGCAAAACTTTTTTACGCGGATAGAGTTGATTGCGAACTTTTTACGAAGGATCCATCCGAGCAAATCAAAGCACAGCCCGCCGAAATACGCAAGCGGATACGGAAAGTGCACGAGGCGCGTTTTATGTTTGCCGAGATATTTGTATACGTCGAGGACAAGACGATTCATGTCGTAGGCGGGCTCGTCGCAGTAATTGTACAAATGCTCTCCCGGTTCGCTGTCGTGCGTCAGCTCGTACTCAATGAATGCCGCGACGTTTTCCACATAGTTCATGCTCTTGCGGTTTGTGCCTTTCCCGACCATCGGGAACTTTCCGCCCGCTATCTGGCGCAGCAGGTTATACACGTTGCCGCGGTTCTGCTCGCCGAATATCACCGTCGGCCTGATAATCACGGCGCGGTTTGCGGTGCTGTCTGCAAGCCACTCGCGGTGCACGCCTTCTGCCAGATACTTCGTGCGCCCGTAATCGTTAAAGTACGCAATCGCACCGCTTTCGTCCGTGCCCGCGGGCGCAAAGCCGTACACGGCGACGGAGCTTGTAAACACGACGGTGCGGATACCGAGCGCGGTACAGGCGGCGCACACGTGGCGCGAGCCTTCCACGTTTACTTCGTCGTAAAGCGTCTTGGGCGTCACGTCGTCTCGGTGTTCCGCGGCAAGGTTAATGACGGCGTCGCTTCCGCGAAGCGCGTCAATGAGCGGCTGCATGGGCTGGAGCCGCGCGGCCTCGGCAGCAGCTCCGGGCGCAGTATCGGCATCGGTGAGGCTTTCTGCAAACTCCGCTTGTTTCTCCGGCGCGTTTCGTATGTCGCAGCGTGTCCAAAGTTCCGGGTACGCGTGCGAGCAGCGCTTATCGGCAATGCGCACGGTGTGTCCCGCTTCCAAGAGCCGCTTGGTCAGCCGCGTGCCTAAAAAGCCTGAACCGCCGATTATCGTGATGGTCATGGGGTGCTCCGTAAATAACGATATATATAGCTAAGCAGTTTTTTCGGAAGCAGGCGGACAGGCACTCGTACCAGCACCAATGACAGGTACTCCCATGCAGAAAGGAAATGGGAGCGATATTGTCTTTTTAAGAAAAAGAGCTCTTTGCGGCAATAAGAAATACCATGCCGCCTGCCAATCATGTCATTGCCGATACGGGCTTTAACTAATACCTCTGCAAGATTCGCTGCCCTATAGCCTGCCTGTATGAGACGAATCCATAAGTCATAATCTTCAAAACGGGGAACTTCCTGATAGCCGCCTGCCGCTTGCACAGCAGCTTTTCTGAACATCACCGCCATATGATTAAACGCATTACGTTTCTTTAAATAGCGTACAATTTCTGTGTGCTGAACGGGAACATACCGCCGGGATACCACGGTGTTTTCATCATCAGTAAACTCATCGATATAACCGGACAGCAAGGCAATTTCCGGATGCAGCTCCATAAATGCTGCCTGCTTTTCAAAGCGTGCCGGCACACAGATGTCGTCACTGTCCATACGGGCGACAAGCTCCGTACGCACAAATTGCAGCCCGTAGTTCAGCGCATAACCGAGCCCGCGGTTTTCTTCATAGCCGACGACCTCAAGCGGCAGTTTTCCGCGCCACGATTCAATGACGCATTCAAGCTCCGGCGTGAGCACGCCGTCTTTGACGAGCACAACACGGTCCGGCTGCAGCGTGTTGTCCGCGATGCTCTGTAAGGATTCATCAAGGAAAGCCGGACTGTCGCTTTTGTATACCGACTGCAAAACAGTAAAAGGCGTCATTGCCAGGAACCTCCTTCTGCAGAATATGTGGACATTCTAAAAACTTTTACACCAATTCTGTAAAAAAGCAGAAAAACTGAATAAGCAGGACACAAGAAAAAATTTCTTACTGAAACGAATGACAGAGAAACAAACAGAATTAAGGAAACCAAACCAAAATAAAAAATCTGAAAGTTGTCCAAAAAGGATTCGCTTTTACTGCAATTTTTCTTTAGAAAATATATAAGTGTCTTTAAACAAGGCAACGTGATAAAAAGAGCTAAAATTGGGATCAGATTTTTTTCGACCGGAAAAATAAAAAACGGCGCGGCAAATCTAATCACAACAAGACCAAAATTTGATATAAACCTGTATTTTTCTGAAAGGCTGTTATGCATCAGGTAGAACATCATCAGAAAAAGGCAAGCCAAAGAAAACAAATACAGCGGCAATCCTAATATCAGCAATATCACATAAGACATTGTGATAACAAACAATCTGCAATTCATGGCTAAAAGCATCTTAGCCTTGCAAAATTTTAATTCATGCTTTGTCAGCCGCTGCGTGGGTTCAGTCTCATTATTTATTGAATAAACATCATTTATAATATAACCAACTTCATAAATCACATTTATGATAAACCATGAGAAAAACAGAGAGATAAAATTTTTTATTGCACTGCCGTCAAGAACAAAAATATGAAAATAAACAACCGCCGGTAAAACGCTTGTCACAAAAAACGATGCAATACCGGACAACCCTTTGTACCGGGTTTTAAATGAATAAGCCAGAGGGAAGAAAAATTCAAACGCAGACATTTCTTTCTTGATAAAAAGCTTTTCATCTGCACTTTCCAACAAATCAGAATCGGTTTTATTATCCGTGCAAACAAACATATTTTTATATTTGTAATGTTTTTGCAAAACATTCAGCTTTTTACCGGTCTGCGCATGAAACCCTTCTACACCGAAAAAAGATGAAGCTTTTTGAACGATCCCTTCCGGAGCATTTGAAATAATCACAACTGTCGAATTCTTTTTCTTTTCCTCAAGGATATTTTTTATGGAAGCATCTATACCGAAGTTTGATATATCAAAATCAGATACAAAGGATTGCGGTATTTCGGCAAATTTTCTGTCAATTATTTTCTGCCACAACACCGGGAACAGGCGTGAAAATATTCTGGCAAGCAACCCTGTATAAAAATGAGTATGAAAATATACATTTAATATGAAAATATGCGAATTTTTCTTCCACAAAGTTCCGTCCAAATCAAAAACAGATATATTTTCTACTTCAATCACATTTTTCCTCTTTTAATTCACCAAAAACCTTGTTTTTATAGTCTTTAATTCCTTTGAAGTAATAATGAAGATATTTTCTTTTTTCAGGCAGGATAATCAGATGCACAAACGGGCGCACTGTAAGCATTAAAATAAATTTGATTTTAAATTTTAAAGGCGAATAACTGTAAGCATTAAAATAAATTTGATTTTAAATTTTAAAGGCGAATACTTCTTATTTAAAAGACAAAGACAGTCCCTGATCTGATAGTAAATACGGACTACAGCCCATTCCTGAATTTCCATTCCCAAAAATCTGTGTACTGCATTCCCCAGTCTATGAGTCAGGACGGCGTTTCGGGAAAGACAGCAAAAGAGATTTGCCTGCAAAACACGCCAACATAAATCCCAATCCGCCATATCAAGGAATATTTCCGCATTCCAAAAACCGACTTGCCGTAATACATCCAGTTCCGTAAACATTCCGGAAGTGATTACCGACTTTACCTGATATATGCCGTCTGCTATTTCTTTTTTCTGCTTCGGCAGGGCAAGCCGGTTCGCATTTTTCTCAAAATATGCAGAGCCCAAAACCCCTTTTTTATTTAATTTTCCACAGCAAAACAAATAATCTTGCTTCAGCTGACTGATGAGATTATCGGGACAGAATGAATCCTGATCAAAGAATACGATATAGCAGTTTTCATCCAACCCACAAAGATAACGGTTAAACGCATCAGAAAGCCCGAGGTTTTTCCTGTAAGCAATATATTCAACTCCTGCGCAATTTTGAAAGAGATTGGAATTATCAGCTTCCGATGTATTGTCCAGCAGCGCGACTTTATCAACAAGCAGAGAAAGCTGAGCAATATTTTCCCGCACACTTGCATCCGGAAAATACAGTGTTACGACAGCGATTGTCTTCATTCGGTGATTTTCTGTTTCTGTGATTCCGGCACAAAAACCGATCTCAGCAAAAATCCGGTTATCATGTGCGAAGTGTCAAAACAATACGGATTAAAAAATGTATAAGCAAGATAAACAAAGTAAATATAGCAGGTAAAATATGAACTGCGGTTTTGCGTACAAAGCGCAAATGTCAAAACCAAAAACAACAGGTATCCGATAATTCCGATTTGATTTATAATATATAACGTTTGCAGTTCAAAATAATTATCACCCGTATAATCACGCCAGAATGTTTTTGCTGTAATTGTATTTCCCACTCCGTTTCCGGTAATTATATTTCCTGAAAGTAAAACACGCGCCTGGTCTTTTCTGATTGCATTGCTAAAATCTGCTTTTTCCTCCAGAATAGAATAAATCCCGTTAAATAAAACAGGCAATGCAACTGCCGCACAAGCAACAAGCAAACAGGCTTTTAAATCGAAATTGTATATTTTCCGACCATGAAAAAACCAGGCAAAAACATAATACAGAAAAAGGAAAAACAAACCGATTAAAAATGCTTTGTTTCCCGCAATGAGAGTGGCAAGCAACAGTGCAATTCTGTAAATCAGCCTATCCTTTTTATAAAAGGCAACAATACAGGCCATAACCAACAACGCATTTCCGTGCAACTGAACCCTTGTCATAAAAACCGATCCGAGAGTATAAACGTCACCCCACTCCATCATCCGACTGTAACTTCGTACCGCGCTGTACGTCCCTGTCCGGACGACAATTCCGTAAATCACAAACAGTACGATTGCTTTCAAAAAAGCAATTCTTACAAAAGCTTTCGCATAGAATTTCCCGTCTTCCGATTCGTCCATACAGAAAAAAAGGGGTATCATCAGAAGAATTTCTGCAAACCTTATAACTCTCCCGACAGCAACCGTCCCATTAAAAGCAACAAGAAAAATACAGAATGAAATATATAATCCGTAAATGCAGAACAACGGCATCCGGAAAATCTTTATCCATTTTTTATAAGACAAAAGCGCAAATATCAGTGCAAATACGGATATAAAATGCGAAAGCGGTTTAAACGGAACCTGCAAAAAAGAACAAAAAATAAAAAGAAGAAATACTATATGTTTGAGCGTTTTTATTGACATAAAAAAACTTATATAATTTTATTTTTTACTCTTTCACCAATCATTGTTTTTATACAAAAGCAAAACTCTCAAGATCTGTAGATATTGTTATTCATTACTAAAAACAAATCTTATTTCCCTAAAATAATTTTTTTAAAAAAGCGCATGATTTTTAAACTAAAATTCCTTGAACACCTCATCCGCTTATAATTTTTCAAAAACCAACCAGAAAATATAAAACGTCTTAAATTATTAAGGCTTTCGTAAAATTCAATAGATTCCTTTACTACATCAATACAGCTTAGATAACCAAAACGCAATGCAAATGCTTTTAATATATCAATGTGGATTTCTGTATTTTGGTAATCATCATAAAACAGAGCATTCTTTATTCTAAGAAAAATATTCCATTTCTCGATATGTGTAATATTCTCTCCGTGTCGTCGGTAGTATAAAATTGGTTTGGTTATATAAGACACACCGTTTTCGCTGGCAGCAACAAGAGCAAGCCACCTGTCATGAAATTTCACTTTACTAGGTATCGGAAGAGCTTTTTCTATAATATTGGATTTAAATAAACTTGCAGCCCCTTGAAAAATATTACCATGCAGTAAAAAGAAAAACCAATCATCTTTATTGTCAGGTAAAAAATCAATTTTCGAGACAGAAAGCAAATCTGTATTTATTGTTTTTAAATTTTCATCACATAAAACTGCATTCCCACAAATCAGATCTTTATCTTTAATATTCCGCAATAAAATTTCCAGATGTCCGGCAAACCACACGTCATCCTGATCGCTTAAAGCTATATATTCTCCAGAGCAAAGCGAAACCGCTTTTTCGAAATTCTTTACAAATCCAAGATTCTTTTCATTGACAAAAATTTTGATTCTGCTGTCTTTTTCTGCATAGCGGCTCAGTATTTCCGCAGTGGAATCCGAAGAACAATCATCGCAGACAATCAGCTCAAAATCCTGCACCGTCTGTGCAAGAATGGAATCAAGTTGCTCTGCAAGGTACTTCTCGCCGTTGTATGTTGCCATCGCAATGCTTATCATCCCGCCTTCCCCTGCACCAACGCTTCAATACTCCGGCAGAGCTTGTCGAATCCCTCCAGCACAAATGCGCGCGGGTCAAGCTGCGGCGGCACGAAAACATCCTGTTCCAGCAAAGAGCGCACCTGTTCCAGCGCATGGCGGCACGCCTCGCCGCTTTCATCCGCAAAAATTCCCTGCACGTCTACGGAACGTTCCGTCAGTCCAAGTTTCTCTAAAAGTCCGGTCATCTTGTGTTCATAGCTAAGCGAAACGAACGGCGTCCGGTTGTTGATCGCGAACACGATTGAATGATAGCGCTCTCCTACAACAAGGTGCGCGTCCGCGATGATTTTTTGCTGCACATCGGAACTCTGATCTTCATCAATCACTAAAACCGGTTTCCCCGCCGCGCGTTCCGCCAGACGCCTGAAATACCCATAATCGTTGATCAAGGAACGGTACGTCTGCGGCAGCATCACGATTGTATGCCCGGGGTATTTTTCAGAAAGAAGCTCCATTACGTCCAGATGGAAGCGGTCAATCCGCTCCTGCGGAACATTCCGGTAGCGGTAATGCCACGTGAGCGCATTCGGTACAAATACCACATACTGCCCCCCCAACTGCGCCCGCACTGCTTCCGGGATTACCGCATCAGGCGTTTCCAGGAACGCCGAGTCAACAACCGGCACGGGATGCACGCCAAACTCTTCCGCAATGCGCACGGAAACATCGTCGCGCAGGCTTAAGAAAGAAAAATACGCAAGAAGGGACGAGCTTTCCTTTTTGAAAACCGAATGCGCGCAGTCTTCGTCCGTAAACGGCCCGATTGAGCGCCCCCAGTAGAACACCGGCTTGCCCAGCCGCCGCGCCGTCTCAAGTTCCCAGATATGATCCCAGCTCATAAATCCGCCCATACAGATACCGCCGGGCGCACAGATTACGGCGTCATAGGATTTCAGAACCTTCCGGAATTTCCGGAGAGCCGGATGCAAAAGCGAAAGCGGCAGCATATGCAGCAGAAATGCATATTTCTGTGTCCGCCCCCACAACCTCCATCGCTGAATATCCCGGTAGCATACATTAGCTGCTTCAACCCGGATATCGTCGATAAGTGTAGTATCTTTTATCCCCAGAAAAATTACATCAATGCTGCTTTCCGGAAAAGCCTTTGACAGTTCCCGCACAAACGCCTTGTGTGCAGCCTCATCACCTCTGTTTGCCAGCGGCTGGTTTACGATTGCCAGTTTCACTTTCTGTTTACCCTGTTATCTGTTATTTTTAGAGTTACCGCTTGTTGCCAGAACCAGCCGCTTCAGCAGCATATTGACGGCCGGCATATACCGTTTTTCCAGAAACCGCTGCCGCGCATAGTCCAGCAGGGAAAGGACGCTGAACAACAGCACGCAGCTGCCAAGCGCAAGAAGCGGAAAAAACGGGGAAGCATACTGCACGTCAAGGCAATGGAACACATCATCCCAAATACAGTCACGCAGCACCGATTCGTGCATCAGATAAATCCCGAACGTTGTCGATGAAACGGCGTTGATGAACCGGCTGTGCTTTATGTTCAGGCGGTTAAAAAAACAGAACAGCGCAATCACAGCGGCAGGCACGCACACCGCAACATTGACAGCGCTGTACAATACTTCCCAAAACAGCGCCTGCACGCCGCCCGCAGGCTGAAGTTCACCGCTCCTGGTGTAAGTAAAAACGGAAAGCGCCCATGCCGCCAGAAACAGCGGAACACACCATTTTTTGCCAAGCGAAAAATCCGTCCGCTTTATCCAAGTACCCAATAAATAGAAGAAAAACGCCCGCTGCAATCCGATATAGCGGAACTCAAACACCGTGGATGCATACCAGACAACCCAGGTGACTGCAAGCAGAACAGACAGCTGTCTCAGGTTCAAAGACGATGTGCAGCGGTTAATGAGCGGTATACATAAGTAAAGTAGAAAATATGCCGTTGCGAACCACCAGCCTTCAGACGTAAGCGGAATCACCGCATGGACAAAGGCTATTAAAAGCTGCTTTGTATCCCCGGCAGCAGACGGAAAGACACCTGCAATTACCCCCCCCCGTCAGAACCAGAAACGCAAGAACGGCATAAAAATAAACGGTCAGAAGCAGCTTAACCAGCTTGCGCAGTGACCAGGAACCTGTACACAGGAAATAACCGGTAAGAGTAAAGAAAATCCCTACCCCGATTTTGCCGCCCGGAGCCAGCAGATGACAGAACCACTGGTTGACAATACTGCCGGAACGCCACAACATATTCATTGCCGGATCCGATACATGTTTAACACCGTGCGCTTCGTAATGCGCCAGAACAATCAGGAACATAGAAAGAATCCGCAGCAGTTCCAGATTCGACTGTCTTTCTGTTTTTGGTTTTATTTCCGTTTCCATGTTTTACTTTTTCAACAGTTCTTTCAGTCTGTTTTTTACCGGCTGCGGAATCAGTTTTGCCAGCAGCCGTCTGGAATAAAAATACAGCGGGTAAAAACAATTTGCTTCTTTGAATCTTTTAAAAAATTCTTTTACGGGAAGGACATCTATCCCGGTATACAGTATCCCGCGTACCGCAGGCCTCGCGCTCGGAACCCGTACATTGCTTTTTATGTCAATAAAATCTTCAGCATGGACATCAAAACATTCAAACTTCTGCCTGATTTTCTCAAAATACCGGATACCCTTATCCGTATGAAAAACAGCAAGACTCACGCCTTTTTCCATGTCAAACGGCTTGTCCCGGTATTCCGGTATCCGGCGTAGCTCATGAAAATCACCGATAGTAATATCCGCATACCGGTTCTGCAAAGGGGCGAACGGACAGGTATAACAGCTTTCCTTATATGTTTCGCACCGGATAAAAGACGCATAATACGGATCAAGAAGAGAAGACAGTGTCTTTGTCTTTGTCTTTGTCTTTATTTTCCCGTCAAGACAGCTGCATCCCCCAACATCTTTATCCCTGAAGCCCACATAGATGATTTTCCCGCCGGTCTTTTTCCCCTTCCATTCCAGATATTTCTCAAACAGCTTGTGCGACGGCACGCCGTGACAGATTAAATCTGCCGTCACCAGATTGTCATACGCACGTTCCAGATACGCTTTTAGTCCTGCAATCTGACAAGGCGTTCCTGTATAAAATACTGTCCTTCCCGATTCAAGCAGCTTTTTCGTTCTTGCAAACGTATCGCCGGTGTCGCTTTCCACATACTTCGAACCTTTCAGCGCGCCAAGCGCCTCAACCGTGTCCGCAGCCGTCTGTCTGACACAGAGATTCTCATCATACGCCGCACCGAACACCACGCCGCCCGCTTCAACCACTTGTTCCGCGATACCGGCAAACACTCCGCCTGACGTACTTTCAAAAAGCTTTTTTTCATCCTTCAGCCAGCAGACTTTGCAGATGCACCGTGAAGTTTCCTTAGTTCCCACGCCCAGCGCCGGACAATGCTTCACGCATATCCCGCAGTTTATACAGCGGCTGCCGTCAACTGCCGGATACAGAAAACCTTCCTCACTCTCCTGCATCGTGATACATGACTGCGGACAGCGCTGTTCGCACGAACGGCATCCGAAGCATTTCTTCTGCTCCACCTGCACAATATTGTTTTTCATAGTGATTTTATTTCCGTACCAGTCTTTGCCTGACAGCGGCAGCGGCAGTTTTCCGTTCCATCCGGGAAAAACCAACAAACAGGATACACACCGCACTGACAGCAACCGCTGCAGCGCACGATACAAAAAACTGTACTGTCACATTATCCGCAAAACACCGCCATATATACCAGCTGACAACAAAAGACATACCGCCTGCAGCGACACAGCGGAACAACACGGTACTGAAAAACTTCCGGACAGAAAGACCGATTTTTTTCCGCAGGTAGAATACCCGCCATATACCGGTCGCCGCCAAAAGCAGAATCCGGATATACAGCAGCCATTCCGGGCTTGCCCCGAGCATAAAAGCAATCCATGTGCCAGGAAGATTCAGCATAATGAATACGCTGACAATCAGCTGATAAGTCCGGATCTGTCCCTGCGCCTGTACCGACATCACCAATGAACCGTTTAACGATTCTATTAAAGACCAAATCAAAATCAGACGCACAAATGAAACCGAATGTGCAGGCATTTCCGTAAGCCAGACACGCAGCACAGTATCCGCATTCAGGTAAAGCGGAAGCACAATGAATAATAACAGAAAAAACGAAGTTTTCGCTGTAAGGTAAATCAGCCGGAAAAAATCTGACTTCTCTCCGGATGCGTAACTTTTGACAATCTGCGGATTGAATGCCGTCTGAAAGTTCCCCACAAAGCTGTACACCGCCGCGTTCACCTGATTGGCAATCCCCATCGCCGCGTTCACCGTCACATCCGTGTACAGATTCAGCACAATGTTCGTTCCCTGACTGTTCGCCACATTCGCCGCGCCGCCGAACAGGCTCCATCCGGAAAACGACAGGATCTCCTTTACCAGCCGTCTGTCCCGCACACGCCGGTAATGCGCCGGCTTAAACGTGCGGTTGCAGTACGCCTTGTAACACCCGAGAATTACCAGCGCCACTACGGCAAGCAAAAAACCGTACAGTTCCAGCTTGTCCGCTTTCGCCGGCAGCAGCACAAACACCACTGCAAGCTTGAGCGCAGCTTCCACTATGCTCAAGCCCGCAAAAAAACTCATCCGTTCATACGCGATAATTACCGCATGATACGGCACCCGTATGATATTGAACACCGTCGTCGCTACCGTGCACTGGTACACCAGCTCCGCTGCGGCTTTACGCGCTTCGGGAATATTGAGCCTTGTATGCACAAACCACAGCCCGGCAGTTTCCGCCGCAAGCGCAAAACCCAACGCGATAAGCGCGTGTACCGCAAGGCTTGCGCTGTACATATCCTGAACTTTTTCTTCGTCGCCTTCTCCCAGCGCGTAGTTCAGGAACCGCTGCGTGGAACTTGCCATCGCGTTATTCACAAAGCTGAACAACACCACCACGCCCGCAACGACGTTGTAGATGCCGTAGTCTTCGGCGCCCAGCGCCTCGAGCACCGCCCGCACCGTGTACAGGCTCACCAGAAGAATCAGTATCTGCCGGAAGTACAGCATCAGCGTGTTCTTCGCTATCCGTTTTGTGCTTGCCTGGTATGCGGGCGCGGACTGTTCCGGGGACGCGGTGCCGTCCGCCCCGTCCTGGTGTATGTCGTCGTTCATGGGATATGTTTTATGTGTTTTTTATGGAAGGGAATCTTTTTTTCTCTGCGAAAAGCCTCATCACCGCCGCGGGCGACCCATAGATTCACGGTGTCAGGGACCCTCTCCGCGCGGTGTTTAAAGGTCTCTCCCTGGAAGCGTTAAGGTTCTTAACGGAAAACGTGATAACGGTGTCTTATCAAACTTGATGAGGGCAAAAGACAGATATGCTGGAAACAGCTGAAAAAAGATATTGCAAACCCATTCCGGCATAACCCCGCCCTTTCCCCTTGTGCAAAAGGGTAGCCGCAGAAGAGGAACGGACGCCGGCGCCGGACGCACTTGAACCAAGTTCCGCCCGGATAACGGCTGATGTGCATATGCGCGCCTCAGCGCCTGCCGTCAAGAAAGCGGCGCTCGTCCCCGGACCAGTCCTCTTTCCTGATATCGTAATATGTAAGACCGACAACGGTCGCACGGTTGAACACGTCCAGCCGGATATTCACCCGGTGGTTCCGCCTGTTCACCGCCACGACTGTTCCGGCGAGATCCTTGAAAGGACCGCCGGTTATCACAATCCGGTCATTCTCGTCAAACGTCACCGGGGCGAACCCTATCGTCTCCCCGTATTTTTTCAGGTTCTGCACGCATTCATAGTCAAAGCCCTTCAGGGGCTCCGTATCGCTGTCTTTCGGAAGGAAATAATAAAACCCGTTTATCTTCCGGAAGACGGAAAAACGCGGTGAAAAAAGGCTGCGCGTCTCGAAAAACACATAGCCCGGAAAAAAAGGCTCCTCGTATATCGTCCCGGTTTTAGTACGCATGAGCTTCTTGAAAACAAGAATCCTGCCGTCAATCCCCGTGTCCGGATCCTCCAGAAGTGAGGAAGCCCGTTCCCGGAAAAAATCCTCACCTCCCGTCCTGACAGCCATGCAGTAATAATTCACCGGAGACGTTCCTCCCAGAAAACCGCCTGAAAAAACAAAGCCCCCGCCCCAGCCGAAACATGGTGACGGAAGCCGGATAACGTAAAAACGCTACCTGAAGGGGATTTTATATCGTAAAAACGGATTTGTCAATAAATCGATATCGTAATCATGATATCAGTTGTATATGTCATCTTTTGCTGACCGACTGAGGGCGGAAATTGAATATCTGGGGTTACTCCAAAAGGAAGTTGCTTTCAGGGCGGGGATCAAGAAGCGCGCCCTGGACATGTATCTGGGGGTGCAGGCCTCCATGCCTCCGGCGGACGTGGCCGTCAGACTGGCGAAAGTCCTGGGTGTCACGGTTGAATACCTTGTAACCGGGGAGAAAGACTCCCGTAAACCCGAGGACAGACGCCTGCGCCTTCTGGAAAACGACATAAAAATCCTTCCCGGATATCTCGCGGACGCCGTCACAACCATAATACACACGGCGGCCGAGCACGAAAGGGAAAAGGCGGGAAGGAACGCGCCGGAGCGCACGGACTGATTCAATCCTTGCTTTTTAGGGGCCGCCCTGTTATACTTCAGCTATTATCTGAGGAATACCGGAGGTTGATATGGATAAAGAGGTCATTTACAGGCGGGCGAGGGACTATGTCCGTGATGAGCAGAACCCGTTCTTCAAAAACGAGGTGCAGGCCCTGATAGACAGGAATGACGACGCGGAACTCGAGGACCGTTTCTACCAGTCGCTGGAATTCGGAACAGGGGGACTGCGCGGGATAATCGGCGGCGGAACAAACAGGATGAACACCTACATGATTAACCGCGCCACCCAGGGACTCGCCAATTACATAAAAAAAGCCGTGCCGGAAAAGGCCGCGGCCGGGAAGCTCTCCGCCGTGATAGCCTTTGACTCAAGGCATTATTCCGATGTCTTTGCGGAGGCGACCGCCCTTATCCTTGCCGCGAACGGATTCACTTCCTATTTATTCACCGGGTTGCGCCCCACTCCGGAGCTCTCCTTTGCGGTAAGGGAACTCGGCTGCGACACGGGGGTGGTGGTTACCGCATCCCATAATCCGCCCCGGTACAACGGATACAAGGCTTACTGGAATGACGGCGCCCAGGTGACGGAGCCGCATGACGTCGGAATCATAGATGAAGTGAACGCCGTCACCGACGTGAAGACAATCACACGGGAGGAAGCCATCAAGACGGGGAAACTCGTTTTAATCGACAGTGAAATCGATGTAAAATACCACACGATGGTGAAATCCAAGCTTTTCCGCCCCGACCTTATCCGGGAGAAAGCCGGGGAAGTCAGCATAGTCTACACCCCCCTCCACGGGACCGGGGCGATGCACGTCGAGGAAGTGCTCGGCAGCATGGGGCTGGAAGTAAAGACCGTCCCGGAGCAGAGGGAGCCGGACGGGGATTTCCCCACAGTGGAAAAACCGAACCCGGAGGAAGCCCCCGCCCTTAAAATGGCGCTCGCCCTTGCGGAAAAGGAAAAAGCCGACGTGGTGATGGCCACCGACCCCGACTCCGACAGGTTCGGAAGCGCCGTTCCGGGAAAGGACGGCAAATTCGTGCTTATCTCCGGAAACCAGATGGGTGTCCTGCTCGCGGATTACATCATCCTCTCAAGAAAGGAAACCGGAACAATGCCGGCGAATCCCGTGATTGTGCGCTCCATCGTAACCTCCACGATGACGGACAGGATGGCGGCGGCGAACGGCGTCGCCCTGGATGAATGCCTCACCGGCTTCAAATGGATAGCCTCATGCATGCGCTCCTATGACGAGAAAAAGGATAAAAACTACATATTCGGCTTCGAGGAAAGCTACGGATACAACGTCGAAACCGAGGTAAGGGACAAAGACGGAGTATCCGCCGCCGCCATGTGCGCCGAGATGACGCTCTACTGGCGTTCCAAGGGAAAATCCCTCCTCGAAAGGCTCGACGAGCTTTACAGTGAATACGGATATTTCGAGGACAGGGCCATTTCCAAGTCCTTCCCCGGAATAACAGGCGTGGAAACCATGAAGAAAATCATGGCGACGCTGAGAAAAGAGGGGCTGAAAAAAATAGCCGGAAAGACCGTCGTGTGCATCCGCGATATAGCCGAATCGGTCAAATACGACCCCGCCCGCCCGGAAAGCAGGGAACCGGTCAGCCTGCCGAAAAGCAACGTGCTCCAGTTTTTCCTTGAGGACGGCTCGGTTGTAAGCGCGAGGCCAAGCGGAACGGAACCTAAGATTAAATTCTATATAAATATCGCGTCGGAACCCGGAAAGAACCCGGCTGCCGCCAGGGCGGCGGCGAAGGAATTCGGGGATAAAATCGAAAAAGAAATCCTCTCCGTTATCGACAGCGCAGGCTGAAAGAGGTTCCGGTGACAGAAACACCGTCTCCCGGCAAATTGTACGCCCTCCTGCAGGAGGGCGGCGTTTTCACGGCCTTTGACACGGAAACAACGGGGCTTTCGGCGGTTTCAGGACGCCTTACTGAAATAGGGGCCGTCAGGTTTGACAGGAACGGAATCACCGCGCGTTTTTCAACCCTGATAGATCCGGGGATTCCCATCCCGGAGGAAATAACGGAGCTGACGGGCATCATGAACTCCATGACGGACGGCAAGCCTCCGGCTCCGGAAGCGGCGGCTGACTTCATCCGCTTCGCCGGGGGAAGCTGCCTCATAGCGCACAACGCCGGCTTCGACATGTCCTTTTTGAATGCGGCCCTCGCCGCCGCGGGGAAACCGCCGCCGGATAACCCTGTCCTTGACACAAAACAGATTGCGGCGATGGTTTTTCCGGGACTTGAATCCTACAGCCTGCAGAATCTCGCCGCCCGTTTCGGGATAAATGTCGTCTCAGCCCACCGGGCGGAGGATGACGCAAGGGTTTGCATGGAGCTTTTCCTTCTCTGCCTTGGAGAGGCGGTTCGGGGAACCGCCTCCTAACCCCTGGGTGCGGTGGCGGGATCCACCGGAAAATCCTTCTTGTAAACCATGAAATACAGCATTGGTTTCCCGGAGAGGGGGTCGGTCCCAAGCTTTCCCAGCTTGTCGCCGAAGCCGAGGGAATCGCTGCTGCTCACCCCTATATCCTCAAGCCCGCCGTATACGTAAATATAGCCGTTACCGGACTGGACAAAAACCACCTGTCCGAAACCGCGGTAAGGTCCTATGGACAAAACCTTTCCGGAGGCGATGCTTTTGACGTCGGCACCTTTGGAAGAGGTTATGGAAACACCGTAAATTTTACCCGTAAGATAGGCAACCTCCTCGGCTTCCACGGGCCAGATAATATTGGGATCAAGTTTTTTGTTTTCGTAATTCCTCGGATCCTCAACGGAAACAGGGATGACGGGCCGCCGCTCCTTTCCGGAACCGGTGCCGGAGGTGGATGCGACATCTGTATCTGTGGAAGAGGGAATCACAAGCTCATCCCCTATTTTAATGGAGGCGTTCCTGTCAAGTCCGTTCGCGGAGGCAAGCTCGGAAACGGAAACCCCGAAACGCCTGGCGAGACCGTACAGGCTGTCGCCCTTTTCTACCACGTAATTGGAGGAAGAGCCTGACGGAACGGGAATTTTCAGGCTGGTACCCGCGTTTATTTTGTCCGGATTTGTTATACCGTTCGCCTTCATTATCTGATCTGTGGAAACACCGTATCTGCGGCTCAAAGAGAAAAGGGTCTCCCCTTTCCGGAGGACGTGGATTATATCTTCAGCCGTGACAATAAAAACCAAGCAGAGAATAACGAAAAAGAAAGATTTTTTCCTCATACGAGTTCATTTTCGGCATATTCCGGGAAAAAATAAAGGAGGTAAAACCCTTACTTTGAAATTATGTCCGACATTGTGAAGGGCAGAAGCGAATGGAGGGAATCCAAATCCTTGGAAGAAACGGAGCATTCTTTTTCGTAGACAATAGTCTCGTTGCACCGGTCCAGTTTCTTGACCAAATCCAGTATAATGTAGGTCAGCAATACGAGTCCGCTTTTCGGATGGGTGTTTATGTATTTTGAGAAAGTATCCTGCATAAAGACCATGACCATCGTATCCTCGCAGGCCCTCACAGTGGCGATGGCAGGTTCCTGGATAAAAAGTGAGGTCTCCCCCAGAACAGAACCGTTCTTCAATGTGCTGAGTCTGACAGTGCTGGCATCTGTAGTGCCTTTCTTGATGATATCCACCGACCCGGACAGGATGGTGTAAAGGGCGGAAGATTTTCCGCCTTCAACGATTATATCCTCGCCTTTCTTGTATGAGCAGAGCCTGCACATGGACACAATATCTGCCAAATCATTCCGGCTTAAGCTGGAAAACATGGGAATATCAATCAAAGTTGATAGGAGAGCTTCCTGTGAAACATCAATTTCACTCATTTTAACCTCGATTCATATGATTTCCAGAGGATTATAGCACAAAACCGAAAAAAAATGATATACCTTTAATATGAAAATCAATAAGAGTTTTACAATCCAATTCATAAAAATATTTTTTCTGCTCTACCCTGTTCTGTCTGCCCAATACGTACAGGCGCAGTCCCCGGTAAAGCTTGAATACGGATTCAACGGAAAATACTCCTATACGGAACGGACGAACCTTTCAAAATACGTCAACGGAAAATACACCGGCCTCACCCACAGGGAAACCAGGGCGAACATGAAATACGAAGGTGAAAATGAAGAGGGTTCCGTCTTTTCAGGTTTTTTCTATGTAACGGAGGAAACCCTGAGGGACATGAAAAACGTCTCCCTTCCGCTGGATGAAATCATCCCCACGGAATTCGCTGTCACGGACCGGGGAAACCTGGTTTTTACGGAAGACAACGGCTATCCGCGCATGAGGAATTTCCCGGCTTTCCCCGAAGAGCCGGTAAAGCCCGGGGATTACTGGGAGGCGGAGGCGCTGAGGATTATCGACCCGAAGAATTCCGGGAAAACGACCGAAATGCCCGTCTATGTCGCATACACATTTTCCGGGACGGAGGAATACCGGGGCAGACAGGTTCACAGAATCAAGGCAAAGTACGCCACAAGAATCGGGAAATACAGTTCCGTCCGTTCCATGGATCCGGAATTAAAGGAAGCCCACGGCACCCACGACGCGGATATCCTTGTTGACGCGGAAACAGGCGTAGTAATGATGATTCTGGACCGCCTGGACGAAACCTTCTTTTACAACGACGGAGGAAGCATAAGGCTTCGCGGTTCCTCGGCCGAATTCACGGAACTGGCGTCAATGACGGAAAAAGGCGTCCTTCCCGGGGAAATAACCAGAATAGCCGACGCCGCCCAAAAGTCGGCGGAGGCCTCCGGTATTTCCATGCCTGAAAGCATTGACGACACCTTTGAAGGCTCCGCCGACGGCCCAGGACAAACACGGGAACCGGAACCGCAGACGGATGACCGGATGAACCGGCTTCTCCCTTCCGGCGGAGGAACCGGCGGCGCAGGTTCCGCGGCGGGCTCTTCCGGGGAATCCGGCGGTAAGGCTCCGGATGAGCCTTTCACGGTGGATGTCACCGAACAGGGGATAAAGCTTTCAGTCCGGGACATCAGGTTCAAACCGGACAGCGACGAGATACTTCCGGAGGAGGAATGGCGCATTGACGCCATCGCGGAAACCCTGCGGCTTGCGGAGGGAATGAATTTCCTTGTTGAAGGCCACACCGCTTCCGTCGGGAAACCCGACGGGGAAAAGGAGCTTTCCATCCGGCGTGCGAAAAAAATAACGGAAGAGCTCTCCTCCAGGGGAATAGACGCGGAAAGATTCATCTATACGGGATACGGCGGAACAAAACCCGTCGCGGACAATTCCACGGCGGAAGGCAGGGCGCAGAACAGGCGTGTTGAAATCACAATCCTGGGAGCTGAATGAAACGGCACATCCAACACGGATATGTCAAAACAAAGAAAACTGCTCCGGTTCCTGGAATTCCCTGAAAAGGGAGTGGACGTCTATGCCGTTTACGGTTGTACCTTCAGGATAAAGCTCCAGTATATTCCTCCTTCCTGAAACCAGATGGCCGGAGGAAATACCGAAGCGTATGGAGGAATCAGCCTCTATAAAAGCCGCGATATGATCAGCGACACGAATGAGCTTTCCGTCCACCGGGGAAAATTCCGGCTTGTTGTACTGCTCCTGAAGCTCATCAAAAGTCACGTGTTTAACCCTTCCGCCGTCAATCACCCGGTTTTTGAACTCATCGCCGGTAAAATATATCAGCTCATCACGGAAACAATCGTCCATCAGGGGAATAAGTTCCTTTCCGAGAAACAGCGCCTCCACGTCCTTCACAATATCGGGGAGCGTGTCTGTAGCCTGCTTCACCGGAGAAATTATGTCGCGTGTTACAGCTTCCGGCAAATCATGAAAGAGGGCCGAGAAAAAATTGTTGTAAAGTCTTTTTCCGGAGATTCCCGCCTCACGGCTTAACAGAAGGGTCAAAGCCGCCACGTAGTATGAATGGCCGAGAACATTCGTATGGGGAATTCTGGGTGTCTGGTTCCAGCGCATCTGGAAACGGAGGCTTTCAACCTGGAGCAGAAAATCATAAAGCCTCTGCCTGGTAAACAACAGCTGGAGGGCGCGCAAATCCAGGAAACTTTCCAGGTCCTTATTCAAGCCCCTTTCAATCTCACAAATACGCTGGGTTTCATTGACAGTCTTTAAAAGCGCGACCTCCCGCATGGCGGAATATTTGTGCGCGGCGCGGGAAATCCGGCAGCTTATATCGTCCGGATTATAAGGTTCAAACAGGTGGGATGAAAATTCCTCCAAAAACCGGACATCAGGGGCTGTATCTGTAAATTGTTCCAGAACCCACTTATTCAGTTTTTTGAATTCCTCAGGATAATCATTGCGTATTACACGCTGAACGGGGGATTTAATGTCACAGAGGGCGATTTTCCGCAGCAGGTCAAAAAGGGAGGCGTAAATTATCTTTTCCCAGTCAATCTCAGCCCCGGCGGCCTCCTCGAATTTTCCTATTATGTAGCACAGGACAGCCCTTTCAGCCGCCTTGTCAATCTCAACCAGAGGAACGGGTCTTATCAGGTCATTCCACCGTTCAATCAAAAAGCCTTCGAAAATTTTCAGTATCAGTTTTTTATCGGGCATGTTTCAGGATAATCCTTTCAGTTCTGGCGGCCGTAAGACTGGGACTCCGACTTCTTATGGTCTTTTTCCATTTTTTCCTTCCATATCTCGGCTTTACGTTTCGCCTCCTCGGCCGCCTCCCTCTCATTCAAAATAATATGTATGCGGCGCAGGGCCAAAAGGTAATTTATACCCAGGCGGAAGTCATCGATACGGCCCGTGGAAAGCTCATACTTTTCGCGGTACCTGTCGGCGGCCTGTGACAAAAGCTTTTTCACAAGCCTGAGATGATAGACGGTCTCGTCATAATCCTCGGAATGGGGATCCAGTCCGTCTTTTGAGGCCTTTTTTAAATCCAGGATATTTTTCGCGACAGTGGCGAAGCGAGCCTCAAGCTCAACGAAGGTCCACCGCCATTTGGTGTTATCCCCGTAAGCCTCGATAATCATCTGTATTGCAAGCCCCATTTTCCTGATAAGATAATACCTCTTTGATTCCGGCAGGTTGGCAATCAAACTGACCTTATCCTCATAATCAGAAAACGGCGCGTCAATATAATCTGAAACAACTTCCTCAAGATAAATCACAGCCTTGTAAAGGGTTTTCCTCGCATCATTGAGGGCGTCCTCATTTTTGACACCGAGAACCGCCACCGAAAGGGAATGCTTAGCCAGATACAGTGTAGAGACGAAAAGCATCTCATCAACAAGAAGAAGGCGTTTGTAGGCGGCGCCGTCGGGATCCTTCGATATAAAATCAAGGACATTCTTTTCCTTCAATAAAAGAGTGTCAATCTGCTGCTGGTAAACAGCGGCTTTATCATTATATAGCTGCCTGTATGCATCAGAAACTTTTCCCATGATTATCCTCCTGATTTGGATCCGCCTGAATATTCATTCAGGAGTTTCCGGGCATGCTCCATGGACACGCCGCTTCCGGCCCCGCCGGAAAGCATACGCGATATTTCCGCAGCCCTTTCATCACCGGAAACAGTATGGGCGGAAGTAATGGTTCCGGCGGCGTCCGTTTTTTTCTCTATAACCACCTGGTTGTCAGCCTGACAGGCGATTCCCGCAAGATGGGTGATGCATAAAATCTGCCGGCTGCGGGATAAATTGTGTATATATGAACCGACAGCGAGGGCGACTTCCCCTCCTATGCCGGTGTCGATTTCATCAAAAATAAGCGTGCCGGCTGAATCAGCATCCGCAAGAACGGTTTTCAAGGCCAGCATGACACGGGAGAGTTCCCCTCCCGAAGCGATTTTCGCGAGGGGCCGGAGCGGCTCGCCGGGATTGGCGCTTATGAGGAATTCAACGTTGTCAAAGCCGTACTGGGAGACGGTTTTGCCGCCGCCTTCTGAAGATTCCTTGGGACTTAGGGAAACCTTGAATTTTGTGCCGGCCATTCCCAGACTTTTCAGTATTTCCTCCACGCTTTCCTCCATCTTTCCGGAAGCCGCGGCCCTCTTTTCAGAAATAAGCTTTCCGTCAGCCAGAAGGCGGCGCTCAAGAGAGGCGATCTCACTGTCAACGGATGAACGGCTTTCCTCAAGACTGGAAAGCTCTTCAAGCTCACGGGAAGCCTCCTCAGCATAATCCAAAACAGCCCTGAGCGAAGGTCCGTATTTTTTCTTCAGCTTATACAGAAGGGAAAGCCGCTCCTCCACGGCTTCCAGGCGGGACGGGTCAAAAACCGTGGAATTCAGATAATTACCTATGTTTGAGTTTATGTCCTCGATTTCGTAAAAAGCGTTTTCCAGCCTGGGTATTTCGGAAAAAAAGGATGAGTCTATTCCCGCAGCGGTCTCAATGAAACCTTTTGCCCGTTTCATCAGGGACAAGACGCCGGCGGCTCCGGAAGAAGAGTCGGAACCGAACATCGCGGAACACTGTTCCAGAGCGGAACACAGTTTTTCATGCTGCGAAAGCCGTTTAGCCTCCTCCTCAAGTTTTTCTTCCTCGTCAACTTCGATTTTCGCATCGGCAATTTCCTTTACCGCAAACGAAAGAAGTTCTATTTTTTCATCCCTGTTCTGCCTGGCGGAATCCATTTCCTCCCGGCGGCGTCTGGCGGAAACAAGCTGCCCGTATAACCCGGAAAAAGCGGCGACCTCATCTGTGATTCCCGCATAGGCATCCAGAAAACGCCTGTGTTCCGGAACCTTCAGCAGCGACTGATGGTCGTGCTGTCCGTGTATATCCACCAAAAACGAGGTGAATTCCGCGAGCTCATTCCGTGTCACGGGAACACCCTGAATCCAGCAGGAGGACCTGCCGCCGGAACGGGCATTCCTTTTGAGAAGGATTCGGCCGGAATCAGGCTCAATGCCGCGGGAAGAAAGCCATTCGGCGGCGGGCCCTTTGTCCGGCACAGAGACTGTTCCGGCTACAAGGGCTTCATCCGAACCGGAACGTATGACATCGGGTCCCGCCTTTCCTCCGAGAAGGAAAGATATGGAGCCGATGAGGATTGATTTTCCCGTGCCCGTCTCGCCGGTAAGCACAGTGAAACCCTCCCCGAATGAAAGGGAAAGAGAATCTATAAGGGCGAAATCCTTTATGCTTATATCTTCTATCATGACCCGCCCTCCGGGTTTTTATTTTTTCCCGTTCCATGGAAACCATTGAAAGGAGCCCCCGACCAATTCAGTTTGTAACGGAGGGCGTCATAAAAAGTCTCCGTGGAACAGCCTATCAGCCGGACAGGTTTTTCCGCCCTTGAGACTATTATTTCATCGTCTTTTTCAAGGCTGAAGGTTTCCTGTCCGTCTATACTCAGCAGGGCTTTTCCCCCGTTTCCGCCGCCGGAGAATTTTATGAAAATCCTTCCGGAAGAAGGAAGGACAATGGGTCTGGAGGAAAGGGAAAAGGCGCATACCGGCGACAAAACAAAGGCGGACACATCAGGGGAAAGAATCGGTCCGCCGGCAGCAGCGGAATAAGCCGTTGAGCCGGTGGGAGTCGCGGCGATTATACCGTCCGCCTTGAAAAGCCCGAAAGGATACATCCGGGACCCTTCCATAAATGACACATTGAATTCCACGATTCTCGCGATTCCGCCGGCGGAAACCGAGGCATCATTCAAAGCGGAGGAACTGAAAATCGGATTACCGCACCCATTCCTGAAAACTTCTATCTTCAGAAGCATTCTTTCAGTAATAGAGGAAAAACCTGCAAAATAATCTTCCAAAGCCGGACGCCATACATCATAACCTATACCTGCGATGAAACCAAATTCCCCGAGATTAACAGGAAAAACGGGAATTCCCCTGGGAGCGCAGTATCTGGCTGCGAACAAAACAGTACCGTCCCCTCCAAGGGTTATAGCAAAATCGTAGGAATGGAACGGATCCTCAACTTCAGTTCCTCCGTATTTAAATATACCGCAGGAAACATTTTTTGCCTTTAAAAAATCCGAAATTTTTTCGGCGAGGGGCGCGGCTTCGGTTTTCAGAGTGTTAACTACAGCTATCGCACGGCAAATCTTATGCATTTCATCCTTGATTTTATCAGATTAAGGCAAAGAACGCAAAACTTTTGCAATCTTTTCAGCATTTTTGCTGCCTAATCTGGGATAAAGGGGGAATAAAACACAGCGCATCAACAGGGATTTTGCGTGGGGACAGCCTTCAAGCTCCTCCCCGAGAAGAGCCGCGACGGAATTCTGGAATGCGCCGCCTGTTTTTATTCCTTCCCTGGAGGCATACTGGCGGACTTCCTTCCCGCCGCTGGAAACAACCACCGGAAAAGAATAATAAGAAGGCGCCCCTCCCCCTTTCTGCCTCATGGGGGTATGCCTGGATTCAGATGCCATCTGGATTGATGACAGGAACATATTATACAAATCCCGGCGGTTTTCATAGTTACGTTTCATTTCTTTCAGCTGAACCAGAGCGAGGGCCGCATTCATGTCCGACAGGATGTCGGTTTCAGGCGCCTCCTCGAAAATGCGGCGGATGATAATTCCTTCCCGGCGGCGCGGCGCGAAAAGAACCGCGCCTCCACCGGCTGTCAGCAAATCCCTTTCCTCCAGACCAAGCAGGGTGAAAACAGCTCCGGAACCGGCGGTGTAAACCTGCCCATCCGGACCTGAACCGGCGGAACCGTTTTCAGCTGCGCTTTCCACGTCCCCGGAACCGTCCGTTTCCCCGTCAACGGCGGAGGAAGCCCCGTAAGAGGCTCCGGCACTCTGGGAAATATCCTCGACCACGGGGATGTTGAGGGACAGAATTCCGCGGACATCCGGCAGGAAACCCAGGGCGTCAAACAAAAAGAGAACCCTTCCGCCCCCGGCCGCGGCGGCTTGAACGGACTCCGGTGTCATCTGGGCTGTTTCCGGATCAACATCCGCGATTACAGGCTCGTATCCGGCCCTTTTTATGCATTTATAATACCATGCGGGGGACAAGGCGGAAATTATCACGCCGGAACCTGCTGGCAGATCCAGAGCCTGGAAAACATACCGGAGGGCAGTGTCCGCGCTTCTCAGAGGCAGGGCGGTATCCATATTGAAAAATTCTTTCGCCGCCTGGGAAAATTTACGGTTTATTTCGCCGGGACCTATTTTCTCCGAAACCATGCAGGTAAGGACAGCGTCCATCTCCCTGCGGCGTATTGTGGAACTATAAAGAGGAATTTCCATATTGTATCAAAACCGCCCTTACAAATTCGAAAGATTCTGAAGCTCTTTTGGACTGAAGAGGCGTTTGACATCAAGGACAATCAGATATCCGTTGTCCTGGCGTATAACACCGTTTATGTATTCAGCTCCTATCCCGCTTATCATCTGGGGGGGAGGCTGGATGTCGTCCGGCTTTACAGCCACAACCCTCGCAATCCGGTCAATAATCACCCCTATTTTATTACCCTCGATGTCGAGGATTACAAAACCACCGGAATACTCGTCATCTTCAAGCTCCGCAGGCTTCTTGAGGTGGAACCTCTTATGCAGATTGATAATGGGAATTATTTCACTACGGAGATTGAAAATTCCTTCCACATAAGTAGGTGCGTTAGGAATTGGTCTTATTTCCTGAACGCGGACTATTTCCTTAACCACCATAATATCAACGCCATAAAGTTCTTCACCCAGCTGGAATGTTACAAGCTGAAACTGAGATTCTTCCGCCATCAAAGCCTCCGTATAGAAAATAAAGTAGCCGGTATATGGAATTGTACAACGCCTGCCATATTTCTGCAAGACTAGACTGGTTTTTCCGGCACCACGAAAATCAATCCGAGTCAGAGTCAGAATCATCATCCGATGAACCGGCGGCGCTGACGGAGAATTCTCCGTCTTCAGTCTTGACCGTCGCCTTAATATCGCTTACAGGGTTCCAGGACACTGAAAAGACTATAAGCGGGGAGAATTCATAGCGGAAATTCCCGCCGTCACTCCTGAGTTCGGGAGTTATCACGGCTTTCAAAGAAGCGGTCCAGTCATGCAGGTAATGTTTCATTTCCATTTCCAAAGTCTTCAATTTGAAACCGCTGTTCCGCCTGTCATCCATATCCCAGAAGTTGAAGGATTTGACTAAGTCCACGAAGAGGTTCTTTTCCCCGGGAATATCAGCTTCAATCCCGAGCAAATCGGAGAAATACCTGGCTATCACGGAATTCGAGCTGGTAGACTGGAAACTGAAATCAAGGAAATCCGAAATACTGACGATTATTTTCGGCGAGAACGAAAAGGAGCTTTCAGTTTTCCGCCTGAGATTGAATTCCAGGCTGGAAGAAAGTCCTGCGCTGACGGACACCCTGTTTTTCCAGAAATTAAACGTAAGGGGTTTTGAAGTATTCGAAAAAGAAAAACCCGCCGCATAAGGTTTGAACTCAGGTTCAGAACCCTCGGCTACCCAGCCTTCCCCCTCTTTCAGGGTATACTGGACGGCGTTGTTGATTGTATAATAAACGGACAGATAGTCATGGGCAAGCTTGAAAGACAGGGTCGTAGGCTCATTTTCATTCATGTCATGGGTATATTCCTGGCTGAAAGTGAAATCCAGAGGCAGCTTCCAGGATAAAACAGCCTTGAGGGGCTCCCATTCCCATTCCGTCGTCTCGTCAGCATTTTCCTGCTGGAAATACTCGCCGTTCGCGGTGAAGGAACCGAAAAACCAGGACAGATTCAGGTTTCCCTCATAGGATTCAAGCCGAGGGGAAAGATTCGTCGTAAAGGAAAAGGTTTCCTCATATCCGAAGGCATCCACACCGAAAGTGGCCGAGGCGGAATGGGTGTCCACAAAGGAATCATCCCATTCAATGCCTTTTACATCCCAGTCGGGATTATCAACCGTGCCGGTAAAATCCCGGCGGAAAAGATCCGCGATAAAATTCCAGGACACGGATGTCGGATGAAAAACAGGATTGTTATGGAATGGATGGATTTTCACCTCATTGTCCGTTTCAAAAGAATAAACGCTGTTGGTATAATCGGTCAGCATGACATTCTGCCTGCTGCTTTCCGTTGAATAAACCGCCTCGGACAGGTGCAGATGTTCCTGTACCGTATTGTAAAAATTCAAATCGGAAGAAATGGATATGAAATTTTTGTCCCAGGCGTAATCCCCGATAAGTTTCACTGGGGTTTTCACCTGATAGAAAACAGAGGAAAAATCATCCCATTTTATGTCATCCGGGGAATCCCAGGAAACGGTCTCGTAGGTGTTTTCAAGGGCGAAGGACGGGGAAAAATCCCATTTCAATGAATAAGAGCTCCGTCCGGCTCCGGAAGACAAAGAGGTGGAAGAGAATTTATCCGACATGGAAACGGAGGGGAAAAAATTTTCAGGAAGCGCTTCCTTCTTTTTACCGGAAGCGACGGCGGAAGTTTTATCTTCCGTGTTTCCGTCTTCGGTATTTTCATCCTCCGGATTTCCGTCTCCGGATTTTTCATCATTCCGGCTTTCTTCCGCCATGAGCTCCGGAAGCGAATCATCCGCCGTTCCGCCTTCAGCTTCCTCCCCTTTTTCTTCCTCCAGAGAGGTCTCCTCCGCTTCTCCTTCCGCCGGAGAGGTTTCCCCGTCATCAAGACCGAAAGGATTGGACAGGTTCTTCAAATCAACCTGGACGGAGGACTGCTTTTTCTGCACAACTGTATCCGAAGAAAGAAGGGTTCCCGCGACATTCAACGCTATGGAAGGCTTCACATATTCCGGATAAAAAAAGGTGCGCTCGGGGGAATAAGCCGCAAGCTCCCCGGAGACCTCGGAGTTTGTCTTCGAGTTAAACGAAACCAATCCTGTGAAAGACGAAATCGAAATGGAGGTTATCCATGGATTCAGAAAAGACACATCGGGACGCACAGATCCGGAAATATTCCATGTGTACGATGTTTCCGTGGTTATGTCATCGTCTCCCTCCGCAAGCTCACTCTGATTCATAAGAAAATCAATCCAATTCAAGTCCTCCGAGCGGTCCGTAAAATCCTTTTTAAAATACGGATCAGAAATCAGGGGCATTGAAACCGAAAGGGAAAACGGCGATTTGTTTATATCGATGGAAAAATTTGTCCTGAAGCGGAAAGGCAGATCATTCCCCATGAACCAGCCGTAATCCTTGTTTCTGCTCCCGTCCTCGGAATACGGTGAATAAAAACCCTCGGAGCCGATGGGGAAAAGGGTTCTGGAAAAACCCGCGTCCGCATAAAACGAAAGGGAACTTATATATGAATTATCCGGGGTAAAAGAGCCTTCCAAACCTGTAAGGACACCGAGGGAAGAATAAGCGTCCACCTTCACTTTAAAGAAATCAGGATTCACATTCTCCGCGTCTTTCGATGTGTTGCGCAGGAACAGCCCTTCCCTCACCTGTTCCTTCAGGGTGCTGCTCTTCATGAAATTGGAAAGCGAAGAATCCTCGTCGGAAGAAGACTCCGGCAGAGGTTTCCTTCCGTAAAGATATGTCGTTGTCTGGACAAAAAAACCTTCCCGGTTCCTGTAGCCGAATACAGGATGAAAAATCATTTCATCACCGGGATAATAGAAAAACGGAATATAAAAAATTGGAAGAGGCCCTATGAACAGAATGCCATTCAAAAGCGCCACCTCATTCCCGGGAAGCATCCAGATACGGGAAGCCCTTATAGACCAATGTGGGTCTTCCTCGTCACAGGTTGTAAGAATCCCGTTTCTGAAAGCCATGGTGGAACTGGAGTCGCGTCCGGTGGTCTCCGACTGTATGATAAAGGGATCAGAGTCTTCCTTGCCGGGATCCTGTTCAAAAACACCGTCCAGGAACACACCCTGCTGCTTCTTGACATTGAAAAGCATGGACTCGCCGGAAAATTTTTCGCCGCCGCTGCTGCCTGTGGAATGTTCATATTTAACATTCCCGCGGGCTTCCATCATTTCCCTCGTTCTGTCATAAATAATTTCGTCCGCGGAAATCTTTGAAACATCACTTCCCTCAGAAATTGAAATAACAACATTACCGCGTAAATATGTTACGGTTTTCTCTTCCCCTGTAAGTTCGTCGATAACTTTTTCTGATTCAACGGAGCGGGCTGATTCAACAGTCACGGTTCTTTTCTGTTCCTCACTCTGGGAGAAAACAAAGACTCCTTCTGATAAAAAGAAAAAAACACAAAACAGAAAAAACAGGAATTTCCCCGGAAGAACGGATTTACTTTTACGGAATCTGTTTTCAGCGCGCAAATTCATTTACCGGTTCTATCCAACATTTCCTTTATATAAATGCCCGTAAATGATGACCCGCAGCGCGACACATCCTCAGGAGTACCTTCCGTAACTATACGGCCTCCATTCACACCTCCCTCCGGACCCAGGTCTATTATCCAGTCAGCCTGAAGAATCACATCCAGGTTATGTTCTATCATCACAACAGTGTTCCCCTGGTCAACAAGCCTCTGTATGACATCCATCAGCTGGCGTATATCGGCAAAATGAAGCCCTGTCGTGGGCTCATCAAGTATGTAAAGGGTTTTTCCAGTTGAACGCTTGGAAAGCTCGTTGGCGAGCTTGACACGCTGGGCTTCCCCTCCCGAAAGCGTAAGTGCGGACTGCCCCAGCTTGACATATCCGAGACCCACGGAAAGAAGGGTCTCCATTTTCCTTGCGATGTGGGGAATGTGGGCGAAAAAGGAACAGGCTTCTTCAATCGTCATCTCAAGGACATCGCTTATGTTTTTTCCTTTGTACAAAACATCAAGGGTTTCCCTGTTGAATCTTTTTCCACGGCATACGTCACAGGTTATATATACATCCGGAAGAAAATTCATCTCGATGGTGAGGGTTCCGTCGCCGCGGCAATGCTCGCAGCGTCCTCCCGGAACATTGAACGAAAAGCGTCCCGGTTTATACCCCCTTGCCTTCGACTCCGGAAGACTGGCATAAAGATCCCTGATTCCGTTGAATACACCCACATAGGTTGCGGGATTTGAGCGGGGGGTTCTTCCTATGGGGCTTTGGTCGATATTTATAACCTTGTCAATATTCTCAAGGCCGGTTATCCTCTTGAAATGCAGTTCCTGCGGGGACGGGCGTGCGGAAGATGAACCCAGGAGCCTGTCCGCCGCGGCCGGGTAAAGGACATCGGAAACTAAAGTCGATTTTCCCGACCCGGATACACCTGTAATGCAGGTGAAAGCCCCCAGAGGAATCCTCACATCAATGTTCTTCAGATTATGCTCGCTTACACCTTCCAGACATATAAAGGAACCTTTTCCCGGCCGCCTCTTTTCCGGAATATCCATTTTGAGTGTTCCGGCAAGATACTGCCCTGTCAGACTTTCCTTAACCTGCATCACCTCTTCCGGGGTTCCCCTGGCGACCACACTTCCGCCGTGGACACCGGCGCCGGGCCCCATATCCACGATATAATCCGCGGTACGCAGTGTCTGCTCGTCATGCTCGACTACAACAAGCGTATTCCCAAGATTCCGCAGGTAAAGGAGGGTGTCTATCAGCCTTTGGTTGTCCCGCTGGTGAAGACCGATGGACGGTTCATCCAGAATATACAGAACGCCTATCAAACCGGAACCGATTTGGGTGGCAAGCCTTATGCGCTGGGCTTCGCCTCCGGAAAGGGTGGCGGCCTGCCTCTCCAAAGTAAGGTAATCCAAACCCACATTCTGCAGAAAAGAAAGCCTTGCATTTATTTCTTTCAGAATCTGTTCTGAAATCCGCTTCTCGGTTTTGGAGAATTTTACTTTCTTAAAAAACTCAATGGACTGGGAAACGGAAAGAAGGGTTAATTCATGGATGTTTTTTCCGCAGACAGTAACGCCGAGTATTTCCGGGCGGAGACGCCTCCCCCTGCATTCCTCGCAGACCCTGCTTGACATATAGCGTTCCAGATTTTCTTTCTGGGCATTGGAAAAACTTTCGTTGTAGCGGCGCTTCATATCAGCGATGATTCCCGGCCACGGCTGACTGTACTTGCTCCGGTGGCTCCCGTCCCTGTTCACATAAGTCCACTGAATGGCCTCCTCTCCGGAACCTTCAAAAATTACATCCCGCTGTTTTTTGGTAAGTTTTGACAATGGCTCCGAAAGAGAAAACCCGTACTTCCCTGCAAGGGCTTCAAACCTTGCCCTGTTCCAGGCGCTGTCAGGATTATAGGGAAGGATTCCTCCCTCATCAAAAGACAGGCTCCAGTCGGGAATAATCAGGGCCGGATCATATTCCTGCCTGAACCCGAGTCCGGAACAGGAAGGGCAGGCGCCGAGAGGATTGTTGAAGGAAAAAAGCCTCGGCTGAAGCTCCGGGACAGAAATACCGCAGTCAGGGCAGGCATTTTTCTGGGAAAAAAAGACTTCTTCCGGCCCGGATGAATCGGGCTCCTGTTTTATAACAAGAAGTATTCCGTCGGAACAGGACAGGGCTGTCTCCACCGATTCGGAAAGACGCTGCCTGACGCCTTCCGACAGAACAATCCTGTCAACTATAACCTCGATGGTATGCTTTTTCTGTTTGTCAAGTTTTATGGATTCATCCAGACTGACAGGAACCCCGTCGATACGGGCTCTGGAAAAACCCGCTTTCTTCATGTCGGCGATAATTTTCTGGTGCTCGCCTTTCTTTCCGCGGATCAGGGGCGCAAGAAGCTGGATGCGTGAACCATCCGCCCACGAAAGCACGGTGGAAATAATCTGATCCACACTCTGTTCGCATATCTCCTTCCCGCAGGAAGGGCAATGGGGCTTCCCTATTCTCGCGAACAAAAGCCTGTAATAATCGTAAATTTCGGTGACGGTTCCAACCGTGGACCGGGGATTCCTGTGTGTGGATTTCTGCTCAATGGAGATGGCTGGGGAAAGCCCCTCGATATAATCCACATCAGGCTTATCCATTCTGCCCAAAAACTGCCGGGCATAGGAAGAAAGGGATTCCACATACCTGCGCTGTCCTTCAGCAAAGAGGGTGTCGAAAGCCAGGGAACTTTTTCCCGAACCTGAAAGACCTGAAATGACAACCAGCTTGCCGCGCGGAAGCTCAAGATCCACATTTTTCAAATTATGTTCACGGGCTCCGTGTATCACAATTTTTCCGGAATCCTGTGAAAAACCAGACTCTGACATATACCGGCATGATACCCTTAAAGAAGGAAATATTCAATAATACACGGTGGAAGGTGTTGACCTTTTTCATTTCTTCATTTATTATACGGGAACGTGCCGGGCACGATTTTACAAAAGGGCGCTTAGCTCAGCTGGTACGAGCGTCTGGTTTACACCCAGAATGTCGGGAGTTCGATCCTCTCAGCGCCCAAAATAAAAACATGGACTTACATATGCTGAAGTTCCGGAGCGAAGTTATTTCTTCAATCCGGGATTTTTTTTCCTCCAGGGATTTTCTTGAAACCGATACTCCCGCCCTAGCCCCCGCGCTGATTCCGGAAAGTTGTCTTGAGGTTTTCCGGACTGAATACATCAGACCATTCAAAGAGGGTGAAGACGCCTCTGTCCCATACTTCCTTCTGCCGTCTCCGGAGCTTTACATGAAAAAAATCATCGCGGCCCACGGTGTTTCTGTTTTCCAGATTTCAAAATGTTACAGAAACTGCGAGTCCACGGGCAGGCTTCACAGTCCGGAATTCACCATGCTGGAATACTACAAAACAGAAGCGGACGCAGGAAAAATGAAGGAAACCACAGTGGAAATGATTCACTATCTTATCCGCCGCCTGGAGGAAAAAGGATTCTGCCCGCTTGAAAACACTCCTTCCCGGCTGAATCTGCCGTTTGGAACCATAACGGTTGATGAAGCCTTTTCAAAATACGCGGGCGTCTCTTTCAGGGAAGAAGGAATGGGAAAAAGCGGAGACAAATTCCTGGAGGATTTAAAAAACAAACTGGTTGAAACGGCGGCGGATCTCGGCCTTGGGGAGCGGGACAAATTCCCGTCTTTTTCCCTTCAGGATTTATACGACATAATTTTCATCCAGTGCGTTGAACCGGAAATATCCGCCGGGCCGCCTGTATTCCTGACGGATTATCCTGATTTTGTCCCCTGTCTTGCGGCGGTAAACAAAACGGATGACGGGAATGCCTATAAAACCCGGGCGCGCTGGGAACTTTACGCGGCTGGAGTTGAGCTTGCTAACTGTTACACCGAGGAACGGGATAAAAAAGCGGTTAAAGCCTTTTTTGACGGGGAAACAGCCGCAAAGGAAGGGGCGAGGGTAAAACATCCCGCGGACAGGGAATTCGCGGAAACCTGCGCCGGAATGCCTCCATGTTCAGGGGTCGCCATGGGGGTGGACAGGCTTATAATGTTCCTCTCAGGCCGTAAAACAATAGATTCGGTTCTGCCCTTCCCCATGAATACCGCCGGGTTCTAGCCAAAAAAGCTGTGATATTGTATTATAAACGAAACTTGCAAGACGCAACAGGAGAAAAAAAATGATAAGAGGCGGAGATATTGCCAAAGGAACTGTGCTTTTAAATAAAGGCTCCCCATATCTTGTGGTGGAAAGAGAATTCCATAATCCCGGAAAAGGAGCCGCCCTCGCAAGGGTCAAAATGAAAAACCTGAAAGACGGCTCTGTTTTGTCGCAGACAATCAAAACATCCGACATGGTGGAAGACGCCGTTGTTGATGAACACAAGGGACAGTTCCAGTATAGCGACGGGGAGAATTACGTATTCATGGATACGGAATCCTTTGACCAGATTATGGTTCCAAATGAAACAGTCGGCGACAAAAAGTTTTATCTGCGTGAAGGGGATGAATACACCATCCTCATCTGGGAAGGGAATCCCATCGACGTTAAAATACCCGCAAAAATGATTTTCGTTGTAACCGAAAGTGAAAACTATGTCCGGGGAGACACGGTTTCCGGAGCCACAAAGCCGGTTGTAACCGAAACAGGCCTGACAGTCCGCGTCCCGCTCTTTATCAAGCAGGGTGAAAAAATATTGGTCAACACGGAAACGAATGAATACCAGGAAAGGGTTAACAGTTAATCCTTTTCACAAAAATAAAACCTCCGTACATCCTACGGAGGTTTTATTTTAACAAAGCGAATAAGCCTGTAATTTTCCGGTTAATTTATAACGTACACGAAGGCGTCTTTGAAACCTTCTTTCCGGAAAAATTCCAGGACAGCGCCGGTTTCATCAGCCGCAAGATTTCCGACAAGTATTTTCTTTGTCCCCGGTGTGCCTGAATCAAGGCAGGAAATGGGATATTTGGCGCCGTAGGAATCAAGTATTTTCCTGACATTCTCATCCTTGGAATAGCTTCCTATCTGGATGTAATAACCCTTCTTCAAGGAAGCTGAAGCCGAAGCGGACGGTTCCGGCTCAAGCTTAACGGTAATATCGGGAACATTGTCCTGCATATACGACGGGATATATTCTGAAATCCAGCTGTCAGGCTCATCCTTTTCGACTTCGGCAGGAGGAACAGAGGCTGTTTCCGGTACAGGCTCCGTAACCTCCACAGGGTCTTCCTGAACAACTGGCGGAGAAATGGGTTCGACTTCAGGAACATTTTCGTCCGCAGCGGCAGGCTCAGATGGAGGAGGATTCATTTCAGCCGGAACAAGGGCTATTTCATCCACTTCCATTACAACCTCATCTTCAGGAATCACTTCGCTTTCCGTCTCCTCTTCAAGCGGAGGCACCACAGCAACAGCGGGCTCATCACCGACTACAGGATCAGAAGGGAGGGGTTCGGCGGTTGGCTCAACTTCCGGAACCTCCGTAACTTCCGCAACATCAGGATTTTCCTGCGCCGCCGGTTCCGCAATAATCACCGGCTCTTCTTCAATTTCCCCGGAAGGTTCCGCCGCCTGCGTTTCCGCGGCAACGGCGGGATCTTCCACGTTTTCAACGGAAGGTTCCGCTGATGCGGTTTCTTCTTCCGTCAACGGGTTGTTTTCAGTAGCGGCTGCATAAGCCGCGAGATCTTCCCGGGAGGGGGTTTCCGCTGCCACAAAGGCTTCGGGATTAAGGTCGGGATCAACAGTGTCTATGCCGTCATTCCCAGCATATTCCTCAGAGGCGAATTCCCTGACCGGGATTTCTTCAGTGTCAGAAGGCACGGAAATCCTGACACGGCTTACCGAACCTTCTTTTATATTAAGGCTTTCCGCGACTTCAGGAGAAACGGAAGCGACCAGCCCGGGAACGCCGGACAAACCTACGACCACAGCCCGTACGGACAGCCCCGTTTCCAGATTCTGAATGTCCACCAGAGTGTTTTTCGGGAACATATCGCTCAATGCGTACATTCCGCTGCCGGGGAAATTACCGGCGGAACCCACACCGGCGTTCCCCTCCCAAACAGCCCATGCGGCTCCCTGGGAAAACAATAGAACTGCGACAGCAAACAAAACGGTGATTTTTTTCATTTGTCCCCTCCCTTTACTTCATTCTGTATTTTCAAACCTTCCTTACTGATAAGTCCTGCGATTATACGGGCGCATTCATAGGGATTCTGCTCCTGCACCCGGGAATTGGAAACCTGGAATGAGCCGCTGCCAAGAACTTCAGGGGAACGCACGTCAACAACGCGCCAATTCACTTTCTTCAATTCAGCATAGACGGCTTCGGAATCCGTGATTTTCTTCTCGTCCGGACCGTATTCAAGGAAAACAGCCAGGAGAAAATCGGACATCCCGTTGGAAGCTTCGTTTACACCGAACATGGGATTATCAAAGGAAGTGCAGTTTTCGACTATTTCCGCATTGGAAATTATTTCCCCGGAAGCAAAATAATCATTCATTATCTGATCTTCAATGACACGCGTCATTTCAACGGCAATGGCGGGTGCATTTTTATTCTGCGCCATTGAAACAGTTACGGTGGAAGCAAAAACAGCGCCTGAAAGGCATAAAAAGCAAAATATATGGAAAAAGATACGCATAAAACCCTCCGTATTCCCTATCAATATCGGCTCATACATTAAACTACTTAAACAGGTATTTCCCCGGTGTATTTTCTTTTCCAGTGCGGTATGATATCTTCTATACAATATGAATTTTTACGTCATTCAGGTGCTGACAGGGCTGGAAGAAAATTTCATAAAGACCTTCTCCCTTCTTTCGGTGAACACTGATGCAGCAGAAAATCCGGAGCTTTTTTTCCCGAAAAGGAAGCTGGTAATCAGAAAAGGCGGACAGCTTTCGGAAAAACTGTATCCCCTTTTTCCCGGATATATATTTTTAAGATACGGTGAAATGGACAACGCCCTCCTCGGAATGTTAAAATCCATCGCAGGATTCTGCCGGGTTCTTCCGGACAACAGAAAGCCCGAGAATCTGGAGGGAAAAGACCTTGAATTGATACAGCATTTTATGTCGTTCGGTTCCGTGGCGGATATTTCCGCGGCAAGGTTTGACGAAAACGACAGGATTCAGGTTGTCTCCGGCCCTCTCAAGGGTTTGGAAGGCTGCATCATAAAGGTGGACAGAAGAAAGAAAAGGGCTAAAGTAAAGCTGGATTTTTATGAAAACTCTTTTCTCATAGATCTGGGTTTTGAAATAATACAATGAAACAAAAAAGGATGCCTAAATGAAAGAGAGTGTTCCGGGCAGAAAGATTTACATAATCGGAGCGGGAATAGCCGGCACAATGCTGGCCGCGGAAATCAAAAGCAAGGGTGTTTTTGGAAGCGTAACGGCCTTCCTTGACGACGACCCTGCGAAAATAGGCGTGAACATTGACGGGATTCCCGTCCTGGGACCGGTGGACAGCGTAATCCGGGTGATGAATATCGGGCCGAAAGACGAGGCTTTGATCGCCATTCCGGGAGCCCCGCCTGAAAGGCTGAGGAATATATACGGAAACCTGAGGGACGCAGGATTCAATAAAATAAAACTTCTGCCCAATATAGCCCAGATAGTGGAAGGCCCCGCCCACCTGATTCAGACAAGGGAAATAGACCCTCAGGATATTCTCGGCCGGGCCCCGGTCGCCATAAACCTGAAGGAAAGTCTGGCCTATCTGCGGGGCAAGAGGGTTCTGATAACAGGTGCGGGCGGCTCCATCGGAGGGGAAATAGCCAGACAGCTTCTTTCCGGAGGGGCGGAACGGCTTTATCTTTTCGGACACGGTGAAAATTCAATTTACCAGATAGACAGGGAATTAAGGCTTCTTCAGGAGGGAGGGGTCGGGGAAAAGGCGACTATAGTCCCCGTAATCGGTGATTTACAGGACAGGGACTATATACACAACATAATGCCGAAACTGCACTGTGATGTTGTTTTCCACGCGGCGGCGTATAAACACGTGCCGATGATGGAGGAAAATCCTGTTGCGGCGGTGGGAAACAATGTTTTCGGAACAAAAAATCTTCTGGACGCCTGCCTTGAGTCCGGGGTTCCGAGGTTCGTGCTTATTTCCACGGACAAGGCGGTAAAACCTGTCTCCGTTTACGGGGCTTCAAAATTCATCTGCGAAAAACTGACCCTTCAGGCCGCGAAAAAAACGGAGGACTTTCCGGCCGCCAAAGGAAGCCATGCGTATATGTTCGTAAGGTTCGGAAATGTACTCGGTTCAAGGGGTTCGATTCTCCCGCTTTTCCTGAGCCAGATAAAAAAAGGCGGGCCGGTCACAGTCACAGACCCTGAAATGGAACGTTACTTCATGACAATTCCGGAAGCCTGCTCCCTTGTTTTAAAAACAGGAGGTGTGGGCGAAAACGGATCTTCATATCTGCTGGACATGGGGCAGCCTCTGAAAATAATAGACATCGCCGCCCTCCTTATAAGGTTCAGCGGTTATGAACCCGGGAAAGACATAAAAATCGAAATCACGAGGAAGAGACCGGGGGAAAGACTTTCGGAACCGCTGTGGGACGAAAACGAGGAGCCGGTAAAAACGGGGTTCCCCAAGATTTTCAAACTCAGGCAGAAACAAACAGCGGAGGAAGCGGAAGACGATGATGTAAAAACCGGGGAACTTCTGGAAAAACTGTCAGCCGTATGCAAATATTCCGCCGGAAATCCGGAAGTATACAGGAATAAAGACATACTGATTTCGTATCTCAGGGAAGCAGTTCCTTCCCTTGATGAATTTTACAGGGAAACATCAGATGGAACCGGAAACAAAAGATAAACTTTTCATACCTTTTTTCAAGCCGTCTTTTTCCGGTGAAGAAGAAAGAGCCGTTTTGGATGTCATCCACTCAGGCTGGCTGACGACGGGGAAAGAGGCGCTGGCCTTTGAAAAAGAATTCGCGGGTTTCATAGGTACGCGGGAAGCTCTGGCTGTAAACAGCGCTTCCTCCGGACTTCTTCTTGCGCTGGAAGCTTTCGGAACCCGCAGCGGAACAAAAACCGCCACAACCCCCTACACTTTCATTTCAACCGCAACATCGTCTCTGCATCTAGGCGCGGAGGTGGTTTACTGCGACATTGAAAAAGATTCATATAATATCGACCCGAACAGACTGGAAGATGTGTTCAAAAAGGAAAAAAACATCCGGACTGTCATACCGGTACACGTGGCGGGGAATTTATGCGCGATGGAAGATATAAATGCATGTGCTGAGAAAAACAACGCCGCTGTAATTGAAGACGCGGCCCACGCGTTCCCGGCAAAAAGCCCGGCAGGCTTCGCGGGTACACTGGCGGACGCAGCCGTTTTTTCATTCTATGCCACAAAAACCATTACGACAGGCGAAGGCGGCATGATTACGCTGAAAGACCGGGAGAAATCCGAATTGATAAAAAAACTGCGGTCCAACGGTATCGACAGGGCGGTCTGGAACAGGTACACGGAGAAAGAAGCTTCCTGGAAATACGATGTGACCTGCGCCGGATGGAAATGCAATATGCCGGATATTCTCGCCGCGATAGGGCGCATCCAGCTGAAGAAAGCGGACTTGTTTCTGCAGCAGAGAAAAAAAATCGCGGATAAATTCAATGAGGCTTTCTCCGGCTTCGACTTTCTGCGGATCCCTCCGGATTCTCCCGGAAACGCATGGCATCTGTATCTTTTGAGAATAAAACCGGAAAAACTTAACGTGACGAGGGATGATTTTGCAAGGGAACTTCAGAGGGAGGGGCTGGGTATTTCAGTCCACTTTATTCCACATTTTGATTTCACATTCATAAAAAAACGCTACGGGCTTTCACGCTCGGATTTTCCGAATGCCGCTGAAAAAGCCGACACAACAATATCCCTTCCATTCTGGCCAGGCATGAACGAAGAAGAAATTCAATACGTTATTGACAGAGTAACAAAAATAGGCGCAAAATATTACAGGAAGTCTTAGCTCCGGGAAGGTTTTTTATGGACGAACAGGAACATATCTTTTTCAGCGATTTGAAATTTCCCGGTCAATATTACGGCATATTGGTGCGTTCTCCGGTTCGCCACGGAAAATTGATAAGCATAACCCCGCCGGAAATGCCCGGCGGCTATTTTCTTTACACTGCCGCTGACATTCCCGGAGAGAATTTCCTGGAAATAAACGGAACGTCGATTCCTGTTTTTGCGCCTGAGGAAATAAATTATCTCGGGGAACCTCTGGGAATTCTTGTTGGCCCGGAATATGAAATAGCCGCGGACTTAGCGGAAAAGGTTGAAATCCAAACGGAGCCTTTGGTCGCCGCGGATTTTCAGGATGTCCTGGAAAAGAAACAAAAACCGGACGAGCCTCTTCCGTATATCCAGCATATTGAAGAAAAGGGCGACTGCGGAAAATTCCTCAGGGCAAAAGGCGCCGGACGCAGAAGAAAGGCAAAAACACAGGAGGGTACATCAGAAGAAGCTGTTCCGGACGGAAAAAACAAAAACGGGCTTACGATTGTTGAATCCTGCATGGAGATTGCGGCACAGGATCACTTTTACGCGGAAACTCCCGGTGCCGTCGTCCGGCCTAAAAAAGATTACCTGGAAATTTATACGGCGACCCAATGGCCGTTCCACGTGCGGAAAACTGTGTCCATGGTCGTCAACCATCCTCTTGAAAAAATCATTGTAGCGCCCACAGAAATCGGCGAAACCCTTGACGGAAAAATATGGCAGCCCTCCCTCATCGCCGCACAGACAGCCATCGCATCATTCCTGTGCAGGAAACCGGTTAAAATTGTTTTTTCCAGAAAGGAGGATTTCCTTTACACACTGAAATCCTCTCCGGCAAAAATCGAATATAAAACAGCTGTCACTCCGGAAGGAAAAATAAAAGCCTTGGAAGCGGACGTATCATTAAACATAGGAAGCTACAGTCCGTTCATTTCCGAAATCATTGCGCGGACATCCATAACAACTACCGGGTTGTATAATATCGAGAACCATAAAATAAACATCAGGGCAATAAAAACGAATCTTCCTCCCATGGGTGCCATGAATGGATTCGGCGAAGCTTCGGTTTTCTTTGCCCTGGAAAACCATGTGTCGCTTATTGCTGAAAAACTCAACATGCTTCCGACCGAAATAAAAGCAATAAACACTGCGGAAGGAAAACTGCCGGCGGTGGTCGAAAAAATATGCGAATCCTCAGCATTTCCACGGAAATACACAGCCTACGAAAACCTTAACAAAAAACGCAGTGACATAAAAGACGGACCTTTACGCGGCATAGGCTTAACCTGGGGATATCAGGGGAACGGTTTTGTAACAACCACCATAGACGAAGCCCAATATTCCGTTGAAATGACCATGGAAACAAACGGGGAAATCCACATAAAAACCGGTTTTTATTCCCCGTCGATGAAAGAAATTCTGAGTACCATAGCGGCGGAGACACTTGACGTTGATAAGAAACTGATAAGCTTCACAGGAACAGACACAACAGATATGCCGTCAACAGGTCCGGACACTCTTTCAAGCAAGGTCGCCATTCTCGCTCCCCTGGTCTCAAAGTGCTGCACCAGTATACAAAGGCAGCGTTTCCGCAAGCCTCTGCCGATAACGGTGAAAAAAACATACAAACCCGCAAAAACCGGCTCTGAAAAAAACGGAGACCTCAACAGCAGAATATACAACAACCCGGACAAAAATCCTTTTATATCCACATCCTCCGGAGCATGTGTGGTTGAATTGGAAATGGATCCATTGAATTACGATACAAAAATAAGGGGGATATGGATTACATGTGCGGCGGGAAGGTTGTTTAACCGCCGGGCCGCAGTCAATACCGTAAAAAAAACGGTAAAAGAAGCCGTGTCAAAAATCATTTCTGAAAATATATGCATTGAAGACGGAAAATTCCAGGCAAAGGACGGAATAATTTTTGACGTCATACCTTCCTCGTATATCCCTGAACCGCAGATAGCTTTCATTGAATCAAAGGAAATACCCAGCGGACTGGGAACAATCGCGTACAACCTTCTGCCGGCCGCTTATGCCTCAGCCTTGGCACAAATAACCGGAAGAAACACATCAAAAACGCCGGTGGACACTGAATATGTGTACAACTGTCTCGAAGAAAAAGAGGAGATACAGGAAAAGAAATGATTATTCCCTTCATCTTAAACGGAGAAAAGATTTATCTCGATGCGAGAGCCGGAGACAGACTGATACATATTCTACGCCAACGGTTTGATTTGACGGAAACAAAGGAATCCTGCTGTTCAGGCAGATGCGGGGCGTGCACCGTGCTTATGAACGGGGTGCCGGTCTCTTCATGTATCATACCGTCATTCCAGATACGGAATTCCGAAATCATAACCCTGTCCCATTTCCAGAAAACGGAGGACTATCAGGATATAAAAAAAGGTTTTGAAGACGCGGGAGTAACAATGTGCGGCTTCTGCAACGCCGGAAAAATACTTACAGCTTACGCAATAATTTCCGCATACGCAAAACCCGGAAAAAATGACATACGCGAAAAACTGTCCGGAATCATATGCAGATGCACAGACATGGATGATTTAATACAGGGTATCCAAAAAGCCGCCGCTTACAGGAGAAAAAGATATTTATGAATAATAAAAAAGACTCCACTGTATTTTTTTCCAACTCACTCCAGGAAGCTTTGGCGAGCATAAAAAACATCCCCGGAATCCACCCGGTAGGAGGATGCACCGGCCTCATACAGGGCCACATGGAAAGGGTTCTTGAACTTCCGGAAAAACTTCTGACACTCAACGGAATCCCGGAGTTAAGCGTAATAAACAAAACAGAAAGATACATTGAATTCGGAGCGGCGGTAACAATCAGGTCCATACTCAATCTTGGTGAAAAAAATATTCCGCTGATTCTCCACAAAGCCCTCAAAAGCATAGGGAATCCGTCCGTAAGGGCTCTGGCAACAATCGGCGGAAATATAGCGCAGAGGAAATTCCACTATGCGGCCTTCGCCCCGCTTCTGGCACTGGACGCAAAAATCGAAATACGGTACGGGGCGGAGGCAAGATGGGAATCCCTGAACAGTTACTTTTCCAACAACCAAAACGAAGAAGCCCTTGCGGAGAACTACCTGAAGAGGGGGAAGGAACTGATAACAAAAATCAGGATACCCACGGAAGATTGGGATGTGTCGGTTTTCCAGAGAACAGGACGCAAAGGACTGGTTACAAAGGATACCGGCTTTTTTGTGTTTCTGGTAAGAAACCAGAAGAATATCCTGAACGACCTCCGCATAGCCTGGGCGAATGACATTTTTTTCCGGAACAGGGACTTTGAGAATCTTGTCATAGGGAAAACCCTTCCCCTTTCAGAAAAGGAAATAACTTCAATCATCGGCCATGCGGAAAATTTTCTTCCCGCGAATCTCCTCAATCATTCTTATAACAGACAATGCTTTTTCAATTTTCTTGAGAACGCCCTCAAAATGCTTTCAAACTGAAGTCCGCGTCAAAGTATCAGCATGGAATCGCCGTAGGAAAAAAAGCGGTAACGTTCACGGACGGCATAGTTGTAAGCCGCGAGTATCTCGTTTCTTCCGGCAAAAGCTGAAACAAGCATTAAAAGGGTTGATTCCGGTGTATGGAAATTTGTAAAGACATGATCCACCACCTTGAACTTATATCCCGGATATATGAAAATTGATGTCGATGAATGGCCCGGAACCAGCCTGCCGGAGGATTCATCCCAGGCGGACTCCAGGGTACGGATGCTCGTCGTTCCAACCGCCAGAACAGGCCTCCCGCTGCGTTTAGCCTCCGTAACCAAAGCCGCGGTTTCTTCCGGAACAAAAAAACACTCCTCATGCATACGGTGATCCTCGATATTATCAGTACGCACAGGAAGAAAAGTTCCCAAACCAACATGCAAAGTGACACAAACCCTCGAAATTCCTTTTGAATCCAGCCGGGAAATTATTTCATCTGTAAAATGAAGACCCGCGGTGGGGGCGGCCATGGAGCCAGTCTCACGGGCATAAACAGTTTGATAGCGCATGGAATCTTCCGCGCTGTCTTCCCTGCGGATATACGGAGGCAGGGGGATATGGCCGTTGACGTCCAGCCAGGAATCATCCACAACCGAATCGAATTCCATCAGCTTGAATTCGGTGCCGTCCAACTCCGGCGATTCAACGATTGTTCCGGTCACATTCCCCGGAAAAAAATACCGCTGCCCCGCTCTCCGCCGTTTAGCCCGTTTCGCCATAACCTTCCACACAGTACCTGCATCCTTGTCCCGGGACCGGGAAGCGGAAGGCGACACAAGAAGGAACTCCGCTCGGGCACCTGTTTCTACGGAAACACCGTAAAGGCGGGCTTTCCTCACTTTTGAATCATTGAAAACCATCAGGGTGTTTTCAGGTATCAAATCAGGGAGTGAAGAAAAAAGAAAATCACCTATACCCGGAGGAGGATTTTTGCTGTTAAAATCCTCAGGATTGAATCCGTCCTTTGAGCCGGAAAGCCATTTTGAAAAAACCTCCCGGTTCAAGCACAAAAGCCTGTCCGCGCCACGGGTTTCGGAAGGCCGCTGGGCTATAAGTTCTTCCGGCAGGTCAAAATAAAAATCGCTGGTCTTCATTTTCAAGCGCACCGTTATCCTGATATAAATTTTCCAGCCCCAAATGAATCCACGCTTTTTTTGTGACAACCCTTCCCCGAAGAGTACGCTGCAACAACCCTGCCTGAATTAAATAAGGTTCATAATAGTCTTCCAGGGTGTCCACGGACTCCCCGATTGATATCGCCAGAGTTTCCGCCCCCACAGGACCGCCGGAAAAATTCTTTATAATCGAAAGAAGAATCTCCCTGTCGTACCGTTCGAGTCCGAGGGAGTCAATTTCCAGTTTCAGCAAACCTTCGCGCACTATTTTTTCCGTAATCACGCCGCTGCCGTTAATCTGCGCGAAATCCCTCATCCGTCTTAAAAGCCTGTTGGCTACACGGGGCGTTCCCCTGGAACAATCGGCCAGCATCAGGGCCGCGTCTTTTTCTATTCCGACCGATAAAATCGACGCCGATCTGAAAATTATATCCGACAGGGATTTCCTGTCATAAAAACTGAATCTCTGCACTATGCCGAAACGGCTTATAAGCGGACTGGAAACCATACCGGCCCGGGTCGTCGCCCCGACAAGGGTGAATTTAGGCAGCGGGATACGGACGGTTCTTGCCGCGACCCCCTGTCCTATCACCCAATCAAGCTCAAAATCCTCCATGGCGATATACAGCATTTCCTCTATTGCCGGACGCAAGCGGTGTATTTCATCGATAAAGAAAACTGTCCTCTCAGTCACCGTTGAAAGGATACCCGCCAGATCCTTCGGCTTTTCCAGGGCGGGGGCGCTTGTCACTTTAAAATCCGCGCCAAGCTCATGGGCTGTAATCTGGGCTATTGTGGTTTTCCCCAGTCCGGGAGGGCCTATCAGAAAGAGATGGTCAAGGCTGTCATTTCTGGCCCTTGCCGCCTCAATAAAAACGGAAAGGTTTGTCTTTAAAGACTCCTGCCCCAGAAAATCCTTCAGGAATTCAGGGCGGAGACTGCCTTCGTGGACATCCTCGTACCGGTTTAATTCCGCCCTCAAAATACCGGAGTCAGCATTCCGGGATTTTTCTTCATTCATTTAGACAACTCCAAAACAGCCTGGCGGAAAAGCTGTTCCTCCTGCTCCGTCCGGGACATATCAGGATTCAGTCCGGAGGAAAGGTTTCCGACAACCATCTCACACTGCCGTCTGTCATACCCCATATTAACAAGGGCGACCACCACGTCATTCCAAGCCGGAACGCCGCCGGAACAGGAAGATCGGGAGTCTGACGTAACAAGTGTGTTTTGAAGAGCAAGCAGCATCTTCTGCGCTGTTTTCCGGCCTATGCCTGAAATTTTCTCAAGCCTGGAAATATCAGCGTTTTTCAACGCATCGATTAAATCCCCGGCGGAAATACCGGACAGTATTTTCAGAGCGGCCTTAGGCCCTATACCCTCAACCTTCTGGAGCTCAAGGAAGAGGCTTCTTTCCTCTTCGGTAACAAATCCGAAAAGACGCACGGCATCTTCCCTGTGATAAAGCCAGACAAAAACCCTTGCGGACTCCCCCGCCGGGGGAAAAGCACCGGAAGATTTTTCCGCCACCGAAATATCCCATTCGATACCGCCGGTGTCAAGAAAAATCTGATTCGGTGTTTTTGCGGTTATGTTTCCATACAAACTGTTGAACATAAAACGGGAAAACGTATTTTAAATCAGTCTGCCAGATAATATTCGACAGAAGTCACGACACGCACAGTTTTAATATCGGAAAGTCCCGGCGCCGCATCATCAATGGAAAAAAGCCCCTGGGTTGCGTTTTTTATTTTCCCGACACGGCTGCCTGAATCCCTGGCAAACTGTTCGGCGGCTTCCCTGGCATTCTCTGTGGCGGAAGCAATCATTTCGGGCTTTATATCATTCAAGCCGGTGAACAAAAACTGCACAGAGCTGGAGTAATCGGCGGTGACAGCAATCCCGTCTTCCATCAATTCGATGGATCTGGAAACTGCATCCTTCACCTCCTGTATTTTTTTTGTCCGCACAAGAACAGTGTTCCTGGAGATGTACCGCCACTTGGCTTCCGTCCCGTAACGCTCTGTGCTTAAATCGGTTATGACGGGAGCCTGAACGGTGTAATCCCCGGAAGACAGTCCGTTGTCCTCCAGAAAAGCGGTGACATTGTCCGCCGCAGAAGTTATTATCGAGTGAAGCTCGGTGAGACTGTTGGAACCGAAAGTGTAAACTATGGGCCACACAACAGTGTCAGCCGGAACTTCACGCTCGCAAAGCCCCCGGACAGAAACCGTCCTCCGGTCCGGGGAAATATTGCTCAACCCTGCGGCTATTATCACTGATGAAATAACTACCGCACATGAAAAAATCAAAGACGCAACAAGTCTTTTCCGTGAATTTTTCATATGTACCTCTCTATAAAACCAGCAACTCTTTTATCTTTTATCAGACAGAAATCAATCCGAAAACCATTACGAACAGAGCAACTGTTTCACAAAGACCTACAACGGTAATATACTGGGAAAAGCCCTTTCCCGTCTCACAATAAGCATCTGAACCGGAAGCACCTGCTTTACCCTGGGCGACAGCCGAAGCGGCGATTGCAAGTCCGCACACAAGACCCACACCGAGCAAATACCAGGAATCCTTTGCGGAAGATATCATCGCATTCATCAGCAGATACCCGTAAATTGTCTGCGTCAACGGCGCGCCGGCGAAGGCTACGACAAGGAAGGGAGCGGGCTTGTTATTCATGTAGCAGCGCTTCCATGCACCGACTGTAGCCTGGCCTGCAATCGCAAGACCGATGGCGGAACCAACAGCCGAAATACCCAAAACTGCCGCAGCTCCGAAAAGACCGAAATTTAAATCCATAACAGAACTCCTATTTTCCAACCGTCTCAGAGAACGGCTCGTATTTAAAGCCTGACCACGTCAGACTGATATGATTTGAAAACTCAAGAATATTCAACCGGACACCGTGAACGATTACCGACAGAACATTCATAATGAGATTCAATCCGTGACCGAAAAATAAAATCAGGATACCGATAAAAATCACAAATCCCCCAAGCATGGGACCGGCCATCTGGTTAACAGTTGAACTTATTGCACTTCCGGCAAGTCCGACCGCCCAAAGCCTGATGTAACTCATGATATCCCCGAATACGTTGACCACCCCGAGAAGCATTGAAATTATATTCTGAAGGCTGGTCAAAATTCCTTTACCCAGGTTCCCCTCATAATTCGTGAATATGAAATTCAACAAAAATCCGGCTCCGATTCCACCCAGAACCAAATTGTTAATTGGATATTTTTCAGCGTCAACCACAAGATTCAGAACAACAAAAAACATTCCCACAACCATCATCAGGGATCCCAAATCACCCAGAAATTTCGGGGATTTTATATTCCTGAAAATGCACACAATATGGGCCAGCGAAAGTTGAATCAACGCCAGGACAAAACAGAAAACCTTTATATTGTCCTGTGCGGCTGGATTTTCCGAAGAAAAAGCAGGAACCGCTATGGCACGCAAAAAGCCTGGAAGCTGCTCCGGAGGAAGAGAGAACCAGGTACACGTAACCGTTCCCCATGCCACCGTCATCAGCGAAAGATACAGCATCATAAAAAGAGCCGTGGGGGTCTTTTTTCCCTTCCCGGATGTTTTCAAAATCCCGGCGATGGAAATCACGGTAAGCAGAACCCCGTACCCGCCGTCACCGAAAATCATCGCAAAAAACACGCCGAAGAAAAACAAAAACCACAGGGAAATATCAATTTCCCTGTACCCCGGCACAGTCCCAAGAAAATCCATCAAAGGGGAAATGAGGTTTACCAGCCTGTTGTTTTTAAGCAGCGTAGGCACATTGTCTTCCCCGGAAGGATCATCAGCGACACAGGCCCATCCGTTTTCAGAGGCGGCTTCGAGCACCATGGAAAGCTTGTCACAAGGAACAAACCCTGAAAGCCACGCCAGTTTCGGAACCGCCGCCGGAGCGGAATCCCCGGATTCATTCCCGTCACTGAAAGAAATTTCAGGCATACCTGCACGGACAACCTCAAATTCAATTTCTTTCAGCAATATCTTTTCAAGTTCCTCCAGAGACTTCATGTACGGCAGGAAATCCGCAAGCCGGGCGTCAATTTCCGGCAAAAGCTTTTCCGCGGCTTCCTTTTCCGCCTTCATTTCAGCGGTGGATTTTTCCGGCATGACCAGAGGCAACGCCGAAGACGGCAGGGAATACGGCAGAAGATTGACATCGCTCCAAATCACGCACCGCACGTTCTTTTTATTCCGGGAAAGGGTTATGGTGCGCACTGAATCAGCAAGGGACGCAAAATCTTCCGAAGACATTTCAAAGGGAAAAAGGAAAATCCCCTGCTCCGACAGATATTCAAAATCCGCGGGATTTACCGGACCCCATTTCTCCAGGCGGTCCAATTCTCTGGAAAGTCTTGTGACAGTTTCAAAAAGCCTGTTCTTCTGCTCCTTCAGCTCAAGAATCTTGTCCACAATGCCCGAAGTTTCCTCCCTCCCCGCATTCTTTGAAGAAGAAACGGGAGCCTTCACTTTGAGCTCGGACAGGAGGGTCTCCGCCTGTTTAACACGCAGAAGGGAATCCTGAAGGGATGTTAAAATCTGACTGGAAGCCTCTCTTTTTTCCACATGAACCACGCCCAGTTTTCTCAGGGCGGAAAGGGCTTCAACCCTCGTGTTTTCAAGAACCACCAGCGATATTTTCTTCATAGGTACAATCATTCTGAATCCTCCTGGCGGGAATCATCCGGGGCTGACGGATTTTTATTGGAACGTTCCAGATTGTTCTTGGAAATCTTGCCCCGGACAACAGCAGAAACCTGCTGGTCTCCCAGATAAACGCTGATTTTCCTGATATTCTCCTTCGTCTCCGGAATCTTTATTTTCTCAAACAAGTTGACGCGCTGCGTCGTTGTCCTTAATTCCGCCTGAAGCAACCGCACCTGTTCATCCAGAACACCTGCCTCAAGGTCGAGGCTCAAAACGGTTTCCATCTTATCAGAAGCGGTGTCTATCCACAAAGGCGTATCATACAAATCGTATGCGGCGCGGTCAAAATCAGCGCCGTCAAACACAGGGATGGAAACCCCGGCGATATTTCCGGTGGAAGTCCTTATCTGCTTTACAGTCACCGTATCAGGGGCGAATGCTTCTTTCTCACTGAAAACAGCTATCCACGCCTCAAATTCAGCATGAAGCTTGTCCCTGCGGGATCTTACATCCCTGGCTCTTGATTCGATGGCCCGGATTTCAGTCTGAAGCTGCTGTTTTTTCAACTGCAGTGTAGGCAGATACCTGTTGTACATTTTCAGACTTTCTTTCTGTGCCTTAAGTTCGTTTTTTGTCAGCTTTACCGCCATAAAAAACCTCTTTGGAGAATCAACTCTTAGGCCAATATTTGCTCAGGAGCTCTGACTTAATTCCGGTTTCTTCCGGATTGAAGCACTCGGAAAGAATTTTCCATCCTGCGTCAAGGGCTCCTTCCAGCGGAATATTAACAGAAAGATCCATCATCTGTTTTTCAAACAAAACGCCGTATTTCAAAAGCTTGTTATCCCAGTCGGACATCATAAAGCCCATGGATTTTTTCTCCAGGGTGTCATTATAAGCCGAATACAGCTTGATCATGTTATCCATGAGGGCGCGGTGGTCATCCCTTGTTTTTCCGTTGACATTCTGCTTAAGACGGGAAAGGGAACCGAACGGCTCTATACGCCCGCGTTTCAGATAAAACTGCCCCTCGGTGATATACCCGGTGTTATCCGGAACGGGGTGGGTTACATCGTCACCGGGCATTGTCGTTACCGCAAGGATGGTGACGGAGCCGGCGTCATCAAAATCAACCGCCTTTTCATAGCGGGACGCAAGCTGGCTGTAAAGATCCCCCGGATAACCGCGGTTCGAGGGAACCTGCTCCTGGATAATCGCGATTTCCTTCAAGGCGTCGGCGAAGTTCGTCATATCGCTTAAAAGGACAAGGACATCCTTACCCTGTATGGCGAACTGTTCCGCCACGGCAAGACACATATCAGGTATCATGAGGCATTCAACGGTGGGATCCGCCGCAGTATGTATGAACATGACAGTACGGCTCATCGCGCCGGCGTTTTCCAGAGTGTCCTTGAAATAAAGATAATCGTCATATTTCAGTCCCATGCCGCCAAGGATAATCACGTCTACTTCCGCCTGCATGGCAATCCTTGCAAGCAATTCATTGTAGGGTTCACCCGAACTTGAAAAAATCGGAAGTTTCTGGGAAACAACCAGTGTATTGAACATATCAATCATCGGGATACCGGTACGGATCATGCGCCGGGCCATAATACGTTTCGCAGGATTTACAGACGGACCGCCGATATCCGTCAGGTTGTCTTTAAGAGCAGGACCCTTGTCACGCGGCTCGCCTGAACCGTTGAAAATACGGCCCATCAAATCCGATGAAAAACTCACCTGCATCTGATGGCCGAGAAAACGTATGTTGTCTCCGGTGGAAACACCCCGGCCGCCGGTAAAAACCTGGAGGGAAACCGTGTCCCCGTCAAGTTTGTTGACCTCCGCAAGAGAGGTCCCGAAGGCTGTCTCAATTTCTGCCAGTTCCCCGTATTTAACACCGTCAGCCTTGACGGTTATAACGGAACCGTTAATGGATTCAATTTTACTGTATACCTTATTCATCAGTTGCCCTCTTTCAAAAGCGATTCAACTTCGGCGGACAGGCCGACACCTTTATCTTCAACAGCCGACTTTATCTGAAGCTCCAGTTTTCTGAATTCATCGGAATTCCATTCAGAGTAATTGTAGTCTATAAAAAGCTGACGGCTTTTATTGAACCAGGAACGGGCCTCATCCTTGTCTTCGAACTTGAAGGATGTACCGAGAATAGTCAGAAGGATATCAAACACATATTTCTGCCGTTCCACTCCTACAGCGGCGTCAACCTCGTCAAAAGAGTTCTGCTGGAGATAAACGGAATCCAGGAATTCCTCTTTCAGATAAACGACAAAATCGTCAAGAGAGGTTCCCTCTTCACCTACAACCTTCATCATCTGTTCCACTTCCACACCCCTGCGGAGGAAAGAACGCGCGTAAGCGACCTTTCCGGCGTCTATTACACCGGAATATTTTGACCAGGAGTCCAGAGGATGTATGGCGGGGTATTTACGGGCGTCGGAACGCTCACGGGAAAGACCGTGGAAAGCACCGACAACCTTCAGGGTGGCCTGTGTGACAGGTTCCTCAAAGTTTCCGCCCGCGGGGGATACTGTTCCGCCGATTGTGACGGAGCCTGTGGAACCGTCCCTCAGCCGGACAATTCCCGCCCTTTCGTAAAAAGCGGCGATATAGGATTCAAGGTAGGCGGGGAAAGCCTCTTCGCCGGGGATTTCCTCGAGGCGGCCGGACATTTCACGCAAAGCCTGCGCCCAACGGCTGGTGGAATCAGCAAGAAGGAGGACATCGAGTCCCATCTGCCGGTAATATTCTGCGAGGGTAACCCCCGTATATACCGAAGCTTCACGGGCGGCTACAGGCATTGACGAAGTGTTGCAGATTATCATCGTCCTTTCCATGAGGGAACGCCCTGTACGGGGATCCGTCAATTCCGGGAATTCCTTCAGGGTTTCGACGACCTCACCGGCACGTTCACCGCAGGCCGCGATGACAACAATGTCAACCTCCGCATTACGGCTTGTTGTATGCTGGAGAACAGTTTTTCCGGCGCCGAAAGGTCCGGGGATACAGTATGTACCTCCCTTCGCAACGGGGAAGAAGGTGTCTATTGTCCTGACCTTTGTTGTAAGGGTTTCCGCGGGCTTGAGGCGTTCCGCATAGCAATCCACAGCCCTCTTTACAGGCCAGCGGAAAGTCATGGTAAGGGGGATGACGTTTCCTTTTTCATCAGAAACCTCCGCCACAGTCTCCCGGATGGTATAACTGCCGGCCGGTTTGACGGATTTGACGGTATAGGAGCCGTACATATTGAAGGGAACCATAATCCGGTGGACGAAACTTCCTTCCGGCACAGTCCCGATTGTGTCACCGCGGACGAGAACGTCACCGGGCTTCGCAACGGGAGTGAATTCCCAGAGTTTATCCGCCGGAAGGGGATCAAGGTAAAGCCCTCTTTCCAAAAAGTAACCGGCTTTCTCGGCCAACTCAGGCAGAGGATTCTGCAATCCGTCATAAACCTGCCCCAAAAGTCCGGGACCGAGCTCAACCGAAAGAAGATCGCCGGAGAAAACAACCTCGTCGCCGACGGAAATCCCCTTCGTTATTTCAAAAACCTGAAGCTGGGCAACGGATCCGCGTATACGGATGACTTCGCTTTTAAGCTTCTTTTCGCCGACTTCCACATACCCCACTTCGTTCAAAGCGACAATACCGTCAAACTTCACGCTGACCATGTTGCCGTTGACACCAACTACTTTTCCTTTAGTACCAGTCATAACATATTCTCCAAAATTCAACCGCCAGAATTTTCAACGTTCAAAATAGAATTGTAAATATCCATATATGCGGAACGTCCGGATTCAACAGAAAAGGCCTCTTCCCGTTCCAAAAGCAACAACATAAATGCATAGGCAAAAACCGCTTCGGAATCAAAGAAATGACCGTTCCCCAACTCCCGCACAAAAGAAATACGGACCTTATCCAGATACCTTTCAGCTTCCAACGGATCTTCCATGGCCGCGGCGTTTTTCACGGCGAGGGATATCTCAGGATAAGCGGAAACCATTTCCGACACAGACGAAGCTTCCATACCGCCCAAAGCGGAGGAATCCGTCCTCTTGAGCTTTCCAGCCCTCACCCTGGCAAGAGCCAGCCTTAAAGCCCTTTCCTTCCTGAACCAGCCGTCCACAACGGAGGAACCGGTTTTCACCTCTTCCCTCGGCGGAACCAGCGAAACTGAACGGAGAATCCTGACATCGGATGAAGAAAGGAACCTTTCTGCCAGAAGAAGAAAATCCTTATAAGAAATCCCCGGCACAGATCCGGTTGTCAATGAAGGCAATTGAGCCATCAGGTAATAATAACCCGCCACAGGCTTACAGCTCCTTTACAGCGGCTTTCATTAATTCCGCGACCCTTGGGTTTAAATATGAAGAAAACATTGACGCGACAGCTTCCGCAGAAAAATCATAATAAGCGGAACCGTCTTTTTCCGCTATCCTGAAACCACCGGGGATATCCGCGCCGGCAGAAATTTCCAGACCGGCGGCGATTTTTTCTTTAAGCGCTGACTCCAGAAAAGACTTTATGGAGGACACCTGGTTTTCAGGCAGAAGGACGGCAAAATTATCCCCGTTCTTTCCGGAGGCCCATGCCTTTATCACGTCGGGAAGGGCCGCCTTCAACACAGCGGAGTCATAAGCGGCGGAGGTTTCAGCCTTTATAACCGCGTCCAGCTCAGCGGTGAGTCCGTCCCTGAAAGAAATCAGAAGATTCCGCGCGGCCTGCTTAATGGAATCCTCGGCAGCCTTAGCATCCCTTTCAGCGGACTCCCGCCCGTTCCTTACGATATCCTCCGCTTCCTTTTTGGCGGAGGCAAGTATACCGGCAGCCTTCTCTTCAGCTTCCTTTATTATAGCATCCGCCTGAGTATTGGCAGCCTCAATACCGTCTTTCTTGATTTTGTCAACAAGCTCTTGAAGTTGAACGTCCATAACCACCTCTTAATTATTCCTAAATTTACTAAAAGCCCCGGATGTTACACGCCGGAATCAAAAATCAAATTTCCATATTGTCTTATGCACATAACGGTTCTCCGGACGGAGGATACAATCCGGGAATTCCGGCCTGTTCGGAGAATCCGGAAAATGCTGGGTTTCCAGGCAAAAACCGCTTCGTTTTCCATAAATAAAGCCGTCTTTCCCCGGCTCACCGTTAACAAAGTTTCCCGCGTAAAACTGGACGCCCGGCTGTGTTGATTTCACAACCAAAGAACGCCTGGATTCCGGCTCATAAACAGAAGCCACCGGCCGCAGGGAATCCTGCCCCGCATCGTTGACAACCCAGTTATGGTCGTATCCGCCCGGAACCATATCGATTTCATCTCCTATTTTCTTCGGGGTGCGGAAATCAAACGGAGTCCCTTCCACCGGCGCGGTGCCGCCCAGCGGAATGGCTGTTTCCGAAACAGGCACGTAATTGTCGCAGAAAAGCTGCATACGGTGATTCAAAATCGAACCGGAATCATGTCCCGCCAGATTAAAGTATGTGTGGTTGGTCAGGTTAACGGGTGTCGCCGCATCCGATACAGCCGAATAACGTATGATTATCTCGTTATCCGAATTGAGACTGTACATAACGCGCACCGAACAATTTCCAGGGAAACCCTGCTCCCCGGCGGGGCTCATTCTGGTGAAAACAACGCCGGCCTCATCCTGTTTTTTAAAGACATCCGACTTCCAGACAACCTTATGCCAGCCGGGATTTCCGCTGTGAAGACAGTTGCCGTTATCATTTACCGTAAGGGGATATTTTGTCCCGTCAAGGGAAAAGGATGCGCCCGAAATACGGTTCGCATACCGTCCGACCAGGGCGCCGAAAAAAAGCGGGTTTTTTATATATCCGTCAAGAGTGGAATAACCCAAAACAACATCGGCGGTTTTACCCGCCCCGGATTTCAGTTCAATGGAGGTAATAATACAACCGTAATCCGTAGCTGAAAACGACATGGATCCATTTGAAACTGTAAACAGTGAGACTTTTTTTCCGTTGGAAATGACTCCGAAAGTACGCTTCTTTATTTTCATCCTGATCCTCTTCCACCTGATGCTGAATGAAATGATATAAGAATTTCTGTCAAAATACAACTGAAAAAACAATTTACAAGTGTAAAATTACACCTTTACACTTCCGCTCCGCATATTATAACATATAATAACATAAAATTATGTTAATTCGCAAAGTATATAAAAAAAACGAAGGGTGAAATGACGGAAGATTTTTACGGAAAACTCGGCGAATTTTTAAGGGACAGGCTGAATAACGATGAAGATCCTTTCGCGGAGGATTACTATTACGATGACGGCGGAGATGAAATAAAAATCGAAAAAACCAGGCATGCCGGCAACACCGTCGAAAAAAAAGCCGTGCCGAAAAAAAGGATAAAACTGGTTCCGGTTCCGGAAGAACTGGCGGAAGATTTTATCATACTCGGCTTGCGTCCGGGGGAACCACTTGAAGAATGCAAGACCGCCTGGAAAAACCTGCTGAAAAAACACCATCCCGACAGAAATTCCGGTTCCGCACAGGTACAGGCGCAGGCTTCCAGGACGACAATAAACATAACAAGGGCTTACAAACGCATCGCCCGTTGGTTTGAAACCGGAAAAGTACCTGAACTGTAAGGAATCAGGGGCATAAATAAATACAGGCTATTGACAGTTTTTACGAGCCGTGATATTCTCTGTTCCGTTGGGATGCCGGCACCGGCTGAACCTTCACAGGCGAGAGTGGTGAAATTGGCAGACACGCCAGACTTAGGATCTGGTGCCCTAGGCGTAAGGGTTCAAGTCCCTTCTCTCGCAGCATCTTTTGTTGAAGATGTTGCAAAAAAAGAGTATGCGGGAATAGCTCAGTGGTAGAGCGCGACCTTGCCAAGGTCGATGTCGCGGGTCCGACTCCCGTTTCCCGCTCTTACTTACAAGCGATCCGGGCAGGCCGGGTCGCTTTTTTTTTAGAAACACAAAGAAACAAAGCTGGAATTTCATCAGGTTGAAACCGAAACTGTGGCCCAGCATCTGGAGGTAATCATTATGGACATTAAAAAACAATTTACCCCGCAGGACAAATCCCGGGTACGGCTCGAAATCACAATCGGGCAGCAAGATGTTTCAGATTTTTATCATGGGATTCTCCAAAAATATGCAAAAACCATACAAATTCCGGGATTCAGGAAGGGAAAGGTACCCGAAAAAATCCTGGAACAAAAATACGGCGACGCCATAAAACACGATGCCGAGGGTGATTTGATAAACGAAGCGATTGAAAAAGCCGTGGAAACCGCGGACAAATACGAAAAACCGCTGGCTTACTCCCAGGCTGAGCTTGACGGCACCCCTGTTTTTGAGCCCGGGAAAGACTTTTCCTTTGCAGTCGTTTATGATGTTTTCCCGAAAGTTGAATTCAAGAAGCTTGAAGGCTTTGAGATAGAAGTTCCCGAGGCATCCGTGAAAGACGAGGATATGAACAGGGAGCTTGAAGCCATACGCGAGAGAAACGGTCTCGTCGCCGATAAAGAGGACGGGGCGCCCGCCGAAAACAACGATATCGCGACCATCACATACTTTGAAACAGATGACGGGGAAAATGAAATTGAAAACAGCCGGCGCGACGGTTTTGTCCTCACAATCGGAAAGAGTCTTGACGCCTACAAACTGGACGAAGCTGTAATCGGCATGAAAAAAGGCGAGACAAAGGTCGTTGAGAAAACATATCCCGAGGATTATGAATTCCAGGGGCTCGCGGGACAGACAAAGAAATTCAAAATCACCCTGGACGCCCTCAAGAAAAATGAATTGCCCGCCCTCGATGATGAGCTGGCGCAGGATGTGAGCGAAAAATACAAAACCCTGGATGATTTAAAGGCGGATATCCGCAGAAACCTTCAGCTTACACTGGAAAACAAAATTTCCATGATGAAGACAAATTCCCTTCTTGAAAAAATAATCGAGGCCAACGATTTCGACCTTCCGGAATCCATGGTGAACGTGGAAATGGAAGCAAGATGGAGAAACCTTGCCGACAGATTCAGGACGGACACCTCTAAGCTGGAAAAACTGATGGCGGCCACAGGTTCCGATAAAAACACCACTTTCAGCAACTGGAGACCGGAAACGGAGAAACTCCTTAAAAGCCGTGTAATTGTCGAAACCCTGATCCAGGACAGGGATATTTCCGTGACCCCGGAAGACGTGGACGCTGAAATTAAAAAAATCGCGGAAAAAGCAGGTGTTTCAGAAGAAGAGGCAAAAAAACACTATGCGGATCCCAGGTCAAAAGAGTATCTTATAGATGATATAAAAGAACAGAGGCTCTACGACCAGCTGCTGGAAAAATGCACTGTCAAGAAAGGAAAAGAAATGAGCCTTGAAGAGCTTTTGGGAGATAAATAAACAGCAGGTATGTCTGAAAGAATGAGTAACTTTATACCTTATGTTATTGAACAAACCGGAAACGGTGAAAGGGCTTACGACATTTATTCCCGCCTGTTGAAGGACAGGATTATTTTCGTTGACGGGGAAATAACGGATTTGACCGCTGACGCCACGGTGGCCCAGCTGCTTTTCCTTGATTCACAAAATCCAGAAAAAGACATCAGTCTTTATATTAACAGTCCCGGAGGTTCGGTAACAGCAGGTCTGGCTATTTATGATACAATGCAGCAGGTCCGCTCGGATATCCAGACTTTTTGCCTTGGGCAGGCTGCCAGTATGGCGGCGATTCTGCTGGCAGGAGGGACAAAAGGGAAACGTTCCGCACTCCCCTCTTCCCGTGTGCTGATTCACCAGCCCTGGGGAGGAGCACAGGGTCAGGCGGTTGACATAGGAATCCAGGCCCGTGAAATCATCAGGCTGAAAAAACTGACGATAGAATATTTCGCATATCACACAGGGAAAACAGAAGCCCAGATAGCGGCGGATATGGAAAGGGACTTCTTTATGTCCGCCCGGGAAGCCATGGAATACGGTATTGTGGACCAGGTTATGCAGCGGAGGGAACATGCCAAAGCATAGAATCGGCGGCACGACAATGTGCAGTTTTTGCGGAAAGCCTGAAGACGGTCAGCGTAAGATGGTCATAGGTCCCGGCGTCAATATATGCAGCGAATGCATTGATGTCTGTAAAGACGTGTTGGACAAAACAAGGACGGAAGAAGAGCCCGAGTTCTCCGGAAAAATCCCCACGCCGAAGGAGATGAAGGAATACCTTGACAGTTATATTGTAGGCCAGGACCAGGCAAAAAAAGCCCTCTCCGTTGCGATTTACAACCATTACAAACGCATCACCAGCAAAATATCCCAGGATGATGATGTGCAGATTGAAAAATCAAATGTACTTTTAATAGGCCCCACGGGTTCAGGGAAAACCCTTCTCGCGCGGACAATCGCCAAACGCATGAAGGTTCCTTTCGCCATCGCGGATGCGACAACCCTGACCGAAGCGGGTTATGTCGGAGAAGACGTTGAAAACATTCTGCTTAAACTGATTCAAAACGCCAACGGGAACATAGCCGCAGCCGAAAGGGGCATCGTATACATTGACGAAATCGACAAGATAGCCCGCAAAGGGGAAAACGTTTCCATCACCAGGGATGTTTCAGGTGAAGGTGTGCAGCAAGCCCTGCTCAAAATAATAGAGGGCACGGTTGCCTCGGTTCCGCCGCAGGGAGGACGCAAACATCCGAACCAGGAAATGCTGAAAATCGACACCACGAACATCCTCTTCATATGCGGGGGAGCTTTCGTCGGACTGGAAAAGAAAATCGAAAGCCGTGTGGCGGTTCACCCGGTAGGATTCGGCGCGGACATAAAATCCCACAAAGACAAAAAACTGTCCGAGCTTTACAGCCAGCTTATTCCGGATGACTTGACAAAGTTCGGAATGATACCTGAATTCATCGGACGGCTTCCCATCACAGTTGCCCTTGATGAATTGAATAAAGAGGATTTGAAGCGCATCCTTGTCGAGCCGAAAAATTCAATAGTCAAGCAGTTCCAGGCTTCCCTGGGAATGGATAACGTGGAGCTTATCTTTGACAAAGACGCGTTGGATGCAATCGCGGATCTCGCAATAAAACAGAATACAGGGGCACGCGGTTTAAGAACAATCGTTGAAAAAATGATGCTTGACCTTATGTATGAAATTCCGTCCATCGAAGGGCGGAAAAAAGTCGTCATCACAAAAAGCGTCGTCGAAAAGCACAAAAAACCGGAAATACTCAGACTCGACCAGAAATCCGCCTGACAAAGCGCCGCACCGTCCGGGACAAAATTTCCCTGCGGCTGCGGCTCATCCTTATCCTTACAGGGAGTCCAGGGCCGCCTCGACGGCGATGTGCAGGGTTTCCATGGAACAGCGGGCCCAGGTATAGCCTGCCACCCATTTCCCGGCTTTCTCAATGAGCTCGCCGCGGAACTTGTCGTTTACACCGGAATTCAGGCGGACAATGGACGCTATGGCTTCCGCTATTTCATCCGGGTTATCCGAATCGAAAAACACGGCGTTATCGCCCGCCACTTCAGGAAGCGCCCCGAATCTGGAGCAGGCTACGGGAATGCCGCAGGCCATGGCCTCCAGAACAGGGAACCCCACCCCTTCATTTTTGGACGGGAACACACAGGCGTCAGCCGCGGAATAAAGTTCGGGAAGATTCTCGTGGGGGAAATAACCCGTAAGAAGGATATCCGAAGAATACGGGGACTGGAACACCTCCCGGTGAACCATGTCCGCATTTTCCCCGTCGGCACCGGCAAGAACAAGACGGTGCGGGGCCCCCGTTTTCTCCTTGAAAATCGAAAAGCCTTTTATCAGTTCCACATGGCATTTTGCGGGATAAGAAATCCTGGAAGCGTAAATTATATACGGCCTGCGTATTGAGAACGGATGGATTAAAACGGAATCCACATCATTCTGCACCCTCGGAAAAAACAAGCCGGAATCAATCCCGTTGTAAACCACGGAAATCATGGACTCGGGTATCCGAAGGTTCACAAGATTATCCCGCACGAATTTACTCGCGGCAATAATCCTGGAGGCTTTTTTCAGCTGCTGCCTGTTTAAAAAAGAAAGGGAGGGAAGCTCCCCGCCTGATTTCCCCTCAGAGAAAAGGGACTGGATAATCACAACAGCAGGTATTTCAAATGAAACAGGGAAATATGATATACCGGCTGGAAAAACAACGGCGTTGTATCCCCTTTTCCTGACAAAAGACTGGTAGGACATTAAATGCCATAATTTCTCGGCGGCGGGGGAATCGGAAACAGGAACACCTGCATACTGTACGGAATTAAGGTCGGATGTATACACGTAGCGGTCAATTTCAGGACCGAATATTTCCAGAGAAGAACGTCCGAAGTCTGAAATATTTCTTATAAAAGATTTCAAATATGAACCGAAACCGGAACGCCCGTGGTCACAACCAAAGGCATTTATACCTATTTTTACCTGACCTTCCATACAGGTAAATAATAGCATTTTTTATCTGTTTATGCTATCCTGAAGCATGAATCTTTTTTCTGATTTAGGTGTTGCCGAATGTCTTTGCGCCGCCCTTGCTGAAAAGGGAATAAACACCCCGACGGCGGTGCAGAATAAAATAATCCCCATGCTCCTTGAAGGCGGAGACACAGCGTTCCGTTCCGAAACAGGGACGGGAAAAACATTCGCCTATCTTCTCCCCGCGATAACAAAATTTCTGGATGAAAAAGATCTGACCCGTATTCTGGTAATAGCCCCGACCCACGAACTCGCGGCCCAGATAAAAAATGAAGCGGCGTTTCTGCTGAACAACTGCCCGCATAAACAGAAAGCGGCCCTCTTCATAGCGGGCTCACCGTTAAAAAGACAGTGCGAGGCGTTGAAGCAGAAACCTCTTGTCGCGTCCGGGTCTCCGGGAAGAATCCTGGAATTGATGAGGATAAAAAAACTGAAGGCGGAGAAGATCTCCTTCGTTGTATTCGATGAAATCGACAGGCTTCTAAAGCCAGGGGTAAGGAACGAATTGGCGGACATCATAAGTGAACTGCCTGAATCTGTCCAGTACGCCGCATGTTCCGCGACCATCGACGGAAATAAAGTCAAAGCCCTGGAAGAACTTTTTCCCAAAGGCGCGGAAAGGAAGATGTATTTGGAAATTCTGCCTGAAGAAAACATACTGAAAAATGCGGTCACCCACTGGGCTTTTTTTTCCGAATCCAGAAACAAGGCGGAAGAACTCAGGAAGTTCATCAATGCGGAAAAACCTGGAAAGGCGCTGGTATTCATATCCGAAGCATCGAAGGTCCGGAACATAGTGGACAAGCTTCAGTATAAAAAAATAAACTGTGAAGGGCTTTTCTCTTCGATGGAAAAAACAGAAAAGAAAAAAATACTCGACCGGTTCCGCTCAGGGAAAATCCCGGTTTTAATTACAAGCGACATCACCGCACGGGGGCTGGATATTCAGGGAATCACCCATGTAATCCAGCTGGATGTTCCGGGAGACAGGGATTTTTTCATACACCGGGCGGGACGCACCGGCAGAGCCGGCGGGACAGGAATAAACGTCGTTTTCGGCGATGAATTCGAGCTGAGAAAACTCGCCGCCCTGGAAAAAAATCTCGGGATAACGGTTTATCCCAAGATTATGAGGAGCGGAAAAATATACAATCCGGAAAAAATCATCCCCCCGGATTATCAGAATCAGTAGAAATATTCAAAAGCGACGGAAATGTAATTGTTGAATTCCGCCGTGCCGGAAACCCTGTCCCTCCATGCCGCCAGCTGCCCGTCGGCTATGTTCTTGATTTCCTCGTCAGTGGCATTTTCCGAACCCTCCACATAGCTGTAAATATTGTTCCCGCGCTCACCCACACCTTTATTCAAATTGGCTTCAAACCTGTATCCGAGTTTAAAAACCATATAACCGCCGCTCTTTAAAACAGGCAGCCTGCATAAAACGTCAAAACCCGCCTGCCACACATACTGTATTGTATCCTGAGTCAAAAAAGGCGTGTCGTAAAATCTGGCGTGTCCGACCGAGGTATCAGAGGAGTTGGCTATTGTACCGTCAGTAATGTATCCGGGATTGGTTATATACTCTTTGATAAATTTCCATTCCATGTCTTCGTTTACATTTGCGTGTCTTATAAGAGAGCCTACAATATCCACATCGACGCATTCCAGGGGGCGGGTTTTAACCCTGAGCGTAAAACGGTCTGAATTCGGCTCAAGGGCGGCGCCCATGGAAGTTCCCGCATGAAGATAATTCTGGTAATTAGGAAGAGAGGCGTCATTGTCATGACTTTCTTTGTGGGAGTAAGTATACGGAGTAACAAGTGTATAGTTAAAAGAAATCATTGAAAGGATATTTCCCTTCCTCGGCGCATAAGAAACGCCGAGCTGTCCCGCAAGACGCCATTTTGTGTCCCACTGCAATGTGGCAATATCATTAAAGCTCAAATCATCCGCATAGATAACACCGTCTATCTTCCAGCCGGTGGCAGGTTTAATTGTAAACATACCGCCCATGTAACTATTGTCGTTGAATCCGGTCAGTCCCTGATTAAGGAAATACACGGTCAAAGGAAGCATATACATGGGTTCAATCCTGCCGCCGTACATGACGGATTCAACAAAAGAAACCGAAAGCCAGTCAAAGGGATGGAAATCCAAAGAATGCAGAGACAGGAATTTCTCAGGATAATAGGATAAGTCATCCATGCTCACGGAAGCTGAATAATCAGCGTCTGTGGTGGCGCTCAGGCCGTAAAACCCCGTGTTGAACGTCCACTTGGGTCTTCTGAAAACAAAGGAAATCTGCCCGGAATGGGTTGCGCTTGGACTGACAATAACCCCGTCTTCATGGAAGGGGCCGAAAGAACCTCGCATGAGACCGGCGATAAGATAATAATCAGAGGTTCCCAACGCCACGGATGAGTTGAAGGAAGGCAGAATCCAAAACGGGCCCACCTTGGCGTTATCGGCGACAACATCCTTGGAGGAACAGGTTCCGGTTGGAAGCAGTTCTTCATCAGGAAGTCTATTCACAGCCCACAAATCAAAAGAACCGCTTATCGACAGGAGATCCCTAAACAAGTAATGGTTGAAATCCGCGGAAAGAATTGAAATGTCAAGCTGCTTGTCCATATCGTCCGTAATAGTGGCGGAAACTTTTCCTCCGATGGTGAAGGACTTGCCGAAAAGGCGTTTATAGTGGGCCTGTGCCACACGCCGCTCCCTTTCAGGCGCACTGTTTATAACCTCCTCCAGGATTTCCTCAACAAGCTGCATCGGATAAGGCCGGGCGGCGGGAAGGTTATTCACAAGTCCCATGGTTTCCCAGACGGTTAAATCGGAGTAAAAATAATCATTCGGATCTGCGGCAACCTGCCCGGACACGGAAGGAATGAAAAAGACCAGCAGGCAGACGGATAAAAAAATTTCAGCCAATAATTTCTTCATAGGATGTGCATTCTAACATATTTTTGTATTATTCTCCAGTATAATTTTGCATTTGCTTAAATATTCCCTTATATTGTATAATAGTCCCATGAACATAGCATTGTTTTCTGATTGTTACTATCCGACCAAAAACGGCGTTGTGACCGTTGTCATACAATTACGGAATATTCTGGAAAGGATGGGGCACCACGTTGTCATTGTCACGGTGGAAAATTCCAAGCTGGAAGAAACGAAATCGGGAGGAGACCCCTGCATTTTCAGGACACCTTCAATACCGCTGGGTTTGGGAACCGACCAATTCATAGGATTCCCCCACAAATCAAAGATCATCAAGTTCCTCAAACAGCATAAGATAGAACTCATCCACAGCCACACTGAATTTTACATAGCCCACGCGGCAAAAATCACGGCGAGGGCACTTCATATACCGGCGATCGTCACAACCCATACAATGTGGGAAGATTTTTATCCATACTACCTTCCCATGGCGAAGCTTATACCCGTGAAACTTGTCCGGAAAATAACGAAACGGCTTTACAAGAAATTTTACGCGATAATAAACGTTTCCGAAAAAGCGCAGAATTATTTCAAACAACCATGGATGCTTCCCGATATTCCCTCGGCAATAATTCCCAACGCCATCGACACCTCCGCCTTTGAAAGGGAGAAGGACACAAAAGAAGATTTGGAGAATATGCGCAAAAACTGGGGTATAGACAAAAACGATACACTCCTTCTTTTTGTGGGCAGGATAGGAGAGGAAAAGAGGGTTTTTGAACTTCTCAATATATGCATGAATGTGATAAAAAAAAGCAGGGAACATGTGAAAGCCCTGTTTGTGGGAAACGGATCCGCTTTGAATGACATGAGAAACCAGGTCCGCCAGTCGAATATGGGGGACTCAATAATATTCACGGGATTTGTAAGCTGGCCACAACTCCATACATATTACAGGATGAGCGATATATTCGTCACGGCTTCCCTTTCGGAAATGCACTCCATGACAATCCTTGAAGCAATGATATGCGAGCTCCCGGTTGTTGTCCGGGACGACGTGAGTTACCATGATACAATCATCAATGAAACAAACGGATTTTTAACCGCAAGTGATGATGAAATGGAAACGCGGATTCTCGAATTGACGGAAGACAAAGGGAAACGTAAAAAATTCGGAAAAAACAGTTTAAAATTGTCGCGGAATTTTTCCCTTGAAGTCCACGGGCGTAAGACAGAAATTTTCTATGAGGAAGTACTGAAAGCTTACCCCGGACCTCTAAATGAAAATAAAGTCAGGGAAAAATTAAAAAACCTGTAATATTTTCCGGCGGCAGTTGAAACTGCGGAAAGTAAAGGTTATTCTATACAGAGTGGAAGCTAAAACAAAGGAAACCCTTTTTTCGTTTTTTGATACGGCATACCGTTTTGTCTCTGCATATGGGGAACCTCCCTCGGCTGTCCCGGAATTCAAGGACGCCGGAATACAGGAAAGCCCTCCAGGGATTTCCGGCGCATCCGGAACAGGCGAAACGGGGACAGGAAAATTCCGAAGCCTGGAAGAAATATCAGAGAAGGTGAAAGCCTGTAAAAACTGCGGTCTCCACGCGGGAAGAAAAAACGCTGTTCCAGGCGCGGGAGCCGAACAGGCGTTTGTCCTTATCATCGGAGAAGGGCCTGGAGCGGAGGAAGACTTGCGGGGGGAACCTTTTGTCGGCAGATCAGGACAACTGCTGGACAAAATGCTGGAGGCGATTTCCCTTTCCAGGCTTTCAAATGTGTACATCGCGAACGTCGTAAAATGCAGGCCGCCGGGGAACCGGGATCCCCTTCCCGCAGAGTCGGCCGCCTGTTCGGAATTCCTGAAAGCCCAGATTGACCTCATAAAGCCGAAAGCGATTTTAGTTCTCGGAAGAATCGCCGCGCAGAATCTTCTTGCAACAAAAGAAGGGATCAACAGACTAAGAGGCCGTTTCTTTGACTACAAGGGTATTCCCCTGATGCCGACATATCATCCGAGCGCGCTTTTAAGGGATGAAAACCTTAAACGGCCCGCATGGGAAGACTTAAAACTTTTCAGGGAAAAACTCAGGAGTCTCGAACCGGAATATGAGCGGAAATTCGCGGAAGGAAAGCTGAAAAGAAATTCCGCCGGCGGCAAACATATTCCCGGGGCAGGAAACTGATGGATGGCTCCGTCCGCTGGCTTGAACTGGCATTCAACATCCCGTTAAACAATTCTTTTTGGTATAAAACAGAAATTTCAGACGACGGCGGGACTTTTACAGGAAAAAGAGCCGAAGTTATGCTGGGATCAAGAAAATCCTATGGGTTCATCATTTCTGAAAGGAATGAAAAACCGGAGATGCTGCCGGTGAATGAAAGCGAAGTGAAATACGTGCTGCGTATTATTGATGAAGAGCCCTTCTTCGGAAAATCCGAAATAAAACTGGCGCAATGGATTTCAGCCTTTTACCTATGTACCTTCGGGGAAGCACTTTCATCGATGCTTCCTTCCGGCAGGAAAGAAAAACCGCTGGCTGATGATTTTTTTTCAACAGAAGAAAGTTTCAAACAGTCAGGAAGGATTCTGTCAGAAGAACAAAAACAAGCCGTCGAAGGAATCATCTCCGCGGGGGAAAAGGGAAACACACATTCAGGAAAAATATTGTATCTCCAGGGAATCACCGGATCAGGTAAAACAGAGGTTTTCCTCCAGGCGGCGCAGACAATGATTGAACGTGGAAAATCCGTGATTTATCTGGTTCCCGAAATATCGCTCACCCATCAGGTAGTGGAAGATGTGGCGGCACGCTTCGGTGAAGGCGCGGCGGTACTGCACTCAGGATTAACCCAGGCACAGAAACTCGCACAGTGGAGGCGCATAAGAAGAGGAGAGGCAAAAATAATTGTGGGCGCCCGCAGCGCGGTTTTTGCGCCGGCGGAAAATCTGGGGTTGATTATAATAGACGAAGAGCAGGACGGTTCATACAAATCGGGGAACACTCCAAGATATCATGCCCGCCAGGTGGCCATGAAAAGAAGCGCCGATTCAAACTGTGTCCTTGTAATGGGAAGCGCGACGCCGTCGGTTGAGGCATGGTACCAGATAAAACTGGGAAGGATAAAAGCGTACCGCCTTACACAACGGTTGTCGGGAGGAGAGCCGCCTGATGTTTCAATCATACCTTTAAAAGCAGATGACGGAATCCTCTCGAAAGAATTGAAGGAAGCGGTTTTTAAAACCAAACAGAAAGGGAAACAGACCATTTTGTTCCTGAACAGAAGGGGCTTCACCCATTTCTTCCAGTGTAAAACCTGCGGTTTTGAATTAAAATGCAGAAACTGTTCTGTACCGATGACCTGGCACAAATCAAAAAACAGGATGCAGTGCCATTATTGCGGCTGGCAGACAACACCTCCGTCGGTATGTCCTGAATGCGGTTCCCTGGACATAATGTACCACGGGGTCGGAACCGAATACGTGGAAAATGAAATAAAAAAAGCTTTCCCGGATTTCTCAATCCAAAGGGCGGATACAGACTCCGTAAGAAAAAAAGGTGAATTAAAAAAAATACTCACCGATTTCAGGAACGGAAAAACAGATATACTGCTCGGAACTCAAATGATAACCAAAGGATTGAATTTCCCGGGCGTTAATCTGGTCGGTGTTGTTTCCGCGGACTCAACTTTAAGGATGCCTGACTTCAGGGCATCGGAAAGAACATTTTCCATGTTAGTCCAGGTGTCCGGGCGGGCCGGAAGATTTTCTTCAGGCGGAAAAGTTTTAATACAGGCAAAAGATACGGAAGCACCCGCCATTACACATGCGGTTTCCGGCAATCTGGAAAAGTTTTATATGCAGGAAGCAGAAGACAGGGAGATGATGGGTTTTCCCCCGTTCACAAGACTGATAAGGTTTTTATTCAGGGGGAAAAAAGCTGAAGACGCGGAAAGAAGCTCCGAGGAAGCCGCCGCCATATTGCGCACCCTGATTACAGAGGAGAACGCAGTGCTGGGGCCCGCGGAATGTCCGCTCGCAATGATAGCGGGGAATTACCGCTTTCATATTTTAATAAAAACAAAAAACATAAAAAAAACCCTGAAACTCTCAGCTGATTTCATAGCGTCATACAAAACCCCGCACGGGGTATACCTTGAAACGGATGTAGACCCTGTAAGTATTATGTAGTACGCTATATATAAATCAGTACCGGACATTCCAGAGGAAAAGGCCTTTTGCGGGAGCGGTCTGCCCTGCCATGCGTCTTTCACCGCTTTTTATTATGGACAGGAAATCCTCCCGACCTTTGCCTCTTTTTTCAAAATCAATTATCGTTCCCAAAATTGAACGCACCATTTTCCACAAGAAGGCGTTCGCTGAAATTTCAAAAACAATCCTGGACCCCTCCGGAAAAAAATGGGCGCCGTAAAAGAAACGGGACCGGGTTGAACTTTTATCTCCCGCCGCTGTAAAAACAGAACAATCCATTTCCCCGGAAAGAACAGATGCCATCTCGTTAAGACGCCGTATGTCAGGCCTGCGGAAAAGAGGCCAACAATAGGGATATTCATGGGCAGGAAGGGAAGAAGAACAGCAAAGGAAATACCTGTAAGTACGTTCCCTTGCATCGAAGCGGGCATGAAAATCCGGGGAGACTTCGGAGGACTCAAGTATTCTCACATCGGGCGGCAGCCAGGAATTCAACGCGGGAACAAAACTGGAAGCCGGCATGGAAAAAATATCGGTATGGAAATTCGCAACCTGACCGACCGCATGAACCCCCGCATCCGTACGGCCGGAACCAATCAGGGGTATTGTTTTTTTATGTATTTTTTCCAGGGCTTTTTCAATTTCATTCTGAACGGTGCGGGAAAAACCGGCCCCGCTCTGCCGCTGCCAGCCGGAGAAATTCGTCCCGTCATATGAAACTTTCAATTTAATATTACGAAGGGAATCACGGCTTTCAGGAACAATCAATCGCTTTCCTCTTCCCCTCTTTCCGCAAGCTCCGCCACAATTGCGTCGTAAAGCGCCCTGGCATGCTCCAGCAACGGGCCCGGCTTGTTTTTTGAGGAACGCCCGAGCCCGAACATCTTTGCAAGCGACCGGCGCTGGGCGGCCAACAGTTTGTTTCTCAGCTCAAGGTTTTCTTTGGAACCGTATTTATACTCAAGAAGAGCCGAAAGATACAAAACCCCGTCAAACCCGTAGTTCTTATCCAAGTCAGGTCCGAATGATTTCAAACTGGCTATCATCTCCTTGCCGCAGGTTTCCAGTTCCACCGCCAGCCGGTAAAAAAACAAAGCCTTATGATAAAACAATGAGGACACATAGGCATAATTATCCTCAGGATATTTTTTATCCAAATCCGAAAAAAGCCACGCGGCGCGCAGGGAACACAAAGCGCGTTTTATTGTAGGCGAGAATTTCAGGTTTATATGCTCATAACAGAGGATAGCAAGATAATAAGAAGCGGCCCCTTCTTTCAACGTCCTGTTCCGGACAAAATCCAGGGAACCGAATAAATTTTTTATAGACTGGTATCTGTCCTGCATCCTTTCATAAACGGCATTCAAGCTGTCTTTATCCAAAACAAGAAAATCCTGGGGGAAAGCCGCATAATTGCATTTGGGACAAACGGTTATCGCATATATCAGCGGATAAACTTCCCCATATTTCGCGGAAGGCTCATACAACCTGCGCAATTCATCGGTCAAGTCACCGGCGATGAGTCTTCCGCCGCCGCTTTTCAATTCCTCCCGTTTAAAACGGGTGTTACATATCGGGCAAACAATCTGGTCTTTGGAATAATAAGTCAAAGCAGATATTTTTTCCTCTTTCTGCTGGCTGGAAGACGCTTTTACCACTTCTTACCTCCGGAAAATTTCAGTTTTCCTTCCGCGGATTTTCGTCCGCATTATATCGCTCAATAACAACCACAGCCGCCGCTATTCCGCCGTCATGGGTCAAAGACAGGTGTATGTTTCCGCCCCCGCCGTCATTAAAAACCTCAAGGGCGTCACCGTAAAGCAAAAGTTCCGGCTTCCCTGATTCTGCGGCGGCGACCCTGATATTCCGCAGACTCATCCCGCACAGTCCGCACCCGAGCGCTTTCCCCAAAGCTTCTTTTGCCGCGAACCTTGCGGCGAGTGATTCCTGCCCGTGGCTGCGTTTTTTCATTACGTCTTTGATTTCTTCGGGATGAAAATACCGTTCAAGCAGGGTTTCATCGGATATCCATCTTTTCATCCTGTCGATTTTAACAACGTCTATTCCGACTCCGCAAATCATTCCGCACTCTCCCTGACGGTAACAAGAATCTCTTCAGGCTCAACCTGGATAACAGAAAACCGGGAAGGCACATTCGCATTCACTTTCAGAACATATTCACCCGGAGTTGTAATATCGCTGCAGGACACAGACAACAAATCAGCCGTCGGCGTCCACGAGTTAAGCCCCAGCTCAGGTCCAAGAATCCTCAAAGATCCGCTTTCCAGGGAGGGCTCGATTTCAAATCCAGCGTTCAAATTCAAAAATGAAAAATTGATGTTTTCAAATTTCCTTTCCGTTGTTGTCTGGGTGATTCTAACCCGGTAACTGACACGGGAAAATCCCGCCAAAGAAACAAATTCGTTCCCCGTAAAGACTTCAGCGGTTCCGTCAAAATCAGTATTCCAGCCGGAAAGACTTACCGGCTCGGTTTTCAGCTCCGTTATGGTTTCAACTATGGATCGAGGGCCTGTCACTTCCAGCGAAGACGGATTCACATCGTACGATTCAAATTCATAGCCTTCAGACGGAAAATCTGTAAATACAACGGAAACGGGAACGTTTTTGTTTATCCGCCGTTCCAGTTTGACAGTAACTTCAGAAGGATCAACAATCATATCCAGAGGTTCTATGCCGACAGCCGTACCGGACAATCTTGTCTTCACAGGAACCGTGTACACGCCTTCCTCATCAAACGAAGACAAATCTATGAAAGAAATAATGTCTTTTTCCAGCACAGGATAAATTTCATTTTGTTCACCTTTCAGGGAAACCTTTACATTCTGCAAAAAAGGTGCGGCAGGGGTTAACGGTCCGTAAGTTTCCGTCTGGAGCGGTACAGAAAAAACCCTCTCCTCAAGATTACTTGTCCTGTAAAATAAAAAAATAAACAACGCCAGGGTCAGGCAGGCTACTTTTTCCGGCCAGTTTTTGATAAGCATATTGAAGAAATTCTTAAAGCTATTCATTTTTACCTTCATTGTCGGAAGATTCAGACCCCACGTCCAGGAGAGTCTCAAGCTGCCTGGTTATTTCGGCGGAAGACAAATCATAATACAACTTGGAATCATAAGCGAGACTCATTGCCCCTGTTTCTTCGGAAACAATCACAACGACAGCGTCAGTCTGCTCCGCAATACCGAGAGCCGCACGGTGCCTTGTACCGAATGTCTTGCGGATATCCTGCTGTTCGGAAAGAGGAAGATAGCAGGCGGCCGCCAGAATGCAGCCGCCGTGAATCACAACCGCGCCGTCATGCAGGGGGGTATCGTGGCCGAAAATCGTGACAAGCAGACTTGAGGAAATTTTGGCATCAAGCCGCGTCCCTGATTCAGATTCAACGATATCCTTCAATGTGTTTTTCCGTATAAAAACGACCAGCATCCCGCGTCTGTAACTGGAAAGTTTTTCCGCGCTCGCGACAACAGCGTCGATATAAGAACGTTTTGACCTTTTTCCTATTTTGAATAGCTCACTCTGCCCTATCTGCAGAAAAATCTTGCGTAATTCAGGCTGGAAAATAATGGCGATACTTATCAGGAGTCCCGGGGCCAAAGCATTCAGAATCCAGAGAAGCGTCTCAAACTTCATGATGAATGCAGTGGCATAAATTATGAACATGGCAACAATGCCTTTAAAAAGCTGTATCGCCTGGGTTTTTACAAGTATGCCGTAAACGGAATACAAAAGAATTGCGAGAAAAAAAACATCAAGCGCAGGATTTATCAAATCGTAAACAACTTTTAATTGGTTGATAAAATCCATCATTTCTCCAACTCCTGAAGGACAGCAAGCATATCTTTTGTTTCCTTCACATCATGCACACGCAGAATCGACGCGCCGTGCATCACGGAAAACATTCCCGCAGCCAAAGTTCCCGCAAGCCTGTCCCCCACTCCCCTACCGGTCATTTCACCGATACAGGTTTTCCTCGAAAGCGCCATAAGCACATTGTAGCCTTTACCTGCAAAAATATCGATATGCCTGATTACAGCCAGATTATCTTCATATTGTTTACCGAAACCTATTCCCGGGTCAAGGATAATTTTTTCCTTTTTTATCCCGCATCCGGCGGCGAAATCAGCGCGGGAAAGCAGATAACCGAGGATTTCACCCGGCGCATCCGCATATTTCCCGGGAGAATCCTGCATGGTTTTGGGAATACCCCGCTTGTGCATCAATATGACAGGTATATCTGCGGAGGCGGCGAACGGAGCCATTTCCACGTCATCCTCCAAGGCTGAAATATCATTCAGAATATCAGCGCCGGCTTCGACGGCGGCTTTCATCACCGGAACTTTCCTGGTGTCCACGGAAACAGGAACATCACTGTACCTGCGTATTTCCTGTATGAGAGGAATGAGCCTTGAAATTTCCTCTTCCTCCCCGACATATTCCGCGCCCGGTCTGGAAGATTCCGCACCGATGTCCAGAATATCGCATCCCTCTTCCACAAGGGAGAGGGCGAATTCCGCACTTTCCTTCACAGATGAAAGGGACGGAACCCTGCTGCCTTCCCAGAATGAATCAGGGGTTGCGTTTACAATGCCCATTATGTAGGCCGGTAAAGGACGCGGAATCACAGCACCGCCGGCGAGCTCAATCAGCATAGGAACCTTCCTCATGGAAAATCAAATCTTAAAACCGGAAGACAAAAAGCCGGGCGCCTGTTTCCCTGCGCCTGAAGAGAGGGTTCTGAGCCTGCGGACTTCTCCCGCGATGTGTTCAGGAGACAGACAGGCTGCGGCAAGGATTTCCCTTCTTGAGCCAACCCCGCCGGGAAGCCCTCCGCAACCGGCATCAAAAATATTTTCCGGAAAGGCCATGGCGCTGACGTTTAACTCAGGGCGGACGGAAAGCAACAGTTCTTCAAGGTATACGGCTATACCCCCGGTTTTTATGCCATCCTCAACAATTACAATTGAAGAATAGGGTTTTGTGACATCAAGGAAATATTCTTCATCCAAAGGCTTTATAAACCTGAGGTTATAAATATCCACAGGGGTGTCTTTACGCGCCAGTATATTGGCGGCCTCATGAACCTCCCCGTAAATACCGCCCGTGCATACAATCAGGGCATCTGAACCTTCCTGCTCGGCAAAAACGCCCCTGCCTTCCCCTATCGGAAACGAAAAAGCCGGAACTTCCGTCGGACATGTAGACTTCGGATATCTTATAATGACAGGAGCGTTACGGGAAAAAGCCCATCTGAACATAAGCTTCATTTCTTCAGCAGACACGGGGGCGAGAATGGAAACGCCGGGGACAGGCCGGAATAAAGATATGTCATATATACCCTGATGGGTTTCGCCGTCATCAGGAACAGCGCCGGAACGGTCCAACGCAAAAACAACAGGCAGGGACTGGAGGGCCACGTCATGTATAACCTGGTCCACGGCCCGCTGCATAAAAGTGCTGTAAATGGCAACGACGGGAAGCATTCCGCCGGCGGCAAGTCCCGCCGCGAAAGTCACGGCATGCTGCTCCGCGATTCCCACATCAAAAAACCGGTCCGGGAAACGGTGGGCGAAAGAAGCCAGTCCGGTTCCTTTTGCCATTGCGGCGGTGACAGCCGCAATGTTCTTCCCGGAGGAGGCTTCCTCCAACATCAAATTCGAGAAAACTTCGGTGAAACTCACCCTGTCGAATTTCTCCACCTGACCGTCACTTATGCAGAATGGCCCCACGCCATGAAACAAGGCAGGATCATTTTCAGCGTAACTGTAGCCGAAACCCTTCTTTGTGACCACATGGACGACCACAGGATGGTCAAGATTTTTAACATCCGACAAAACCTTTTTCAATTCGCCTATCTTATGCCCGTCCAAAGGTCCAACATATTCAAAGCCCAGATCCATGAAAAAATTGTCGGTCAGGAGGAAGCTCTTCAACCCGCTTTTCATCTTGCTGATAAGCCTGTAAAGTTTTTCCCCCGCAAGAGGAAATCCCCTGACAATCCGCTCCACATGGAATTTCAAAGTCTGGTAGTTTTTCCGCATCGAAAGCCGCGACAAATATTCAGAAAGAGCCCCGGTATTCCGGCTTATGGACATTTTGTTATCATTAAGGATGACTATCAAATCCCGGCCCGCCTGTCCTGCATGGGATATAGCCTCAAAAGCCATGCCTCCTGTCAGGGCCCCGTCTCCGATGACAGCGATGACCTTGCCCCTTTCTCCCCGCAGACGCCTCGCGGTCAGGAGCCCGTAAGCGCTTGAAATTGAAGTTGAAGAATGCCCTGTACCGAAAACATCATGCGGACTTTCATCCCTCCGGGGAAAACCTGAAAGCCCGCCCTTTTTCCTGATAGTGCTGAATCTGCCGTAACGCCCGGTAAGCAGCTTATGGGTATAACACTGGTGCCCCACATCCCAGATGATGGAATCCTGCGGACTGGCAAAAACACTGTGCAACGCTATTGTAAGCTCAATTACACCCAAATTACTTGAAAGATGACCGCCGTTATGGCTCACAGTGGAGATTATTTCCTTCCGTATCTCCTCTGCAAGGGAAGAAAGCTCCGTTGCAGACAGTTTTTTCAAATCTTCAGGGGAGTTGATTTCAGATAGAATAGTACGGCTCATCCTGTTATGCACCACCAGCATTCAGATAAGGATTCAGAACTACAACCGCCGGGCGACCCGGTAGTTACATAAAAAAAAAGACCGCAAACAGTGTTTACGGTCGCAGGCACATCCAAAGCGAAACATTGCCATAAAGGAACCAGCAGAAGCCGACGGCTATTTCTTTTTGTGCCGATTTCTTCTAAGCTTTTTTTTACGTTTGTGCGTAGCGATTTTCTGTGCTTTTCTTTTTCTTCCGCAGGGCACGTCAAAACTCCTTTTAATTAAGTCGGATAATTCTAGCAAAAAAAACGAGATGCGTCAATAAAAGCGTAAAGACCAAAAGCATAAAATCAAGCCTTTTCTTTGCACCTGCCCAGCAGAAGGGATAAAACCAAAACGGTAAAAAGAAGGCAGGAGGAAATCAAAACAAACACCGGCCCGGGAATCGCAAAAAACCAGAAGGATGCAAGAACAGCGAAACATGACAGGGACAAAAACGGAAGGATGAGGGCTTTAAACAAATCCAGGGTATCCCTGACAAAGCCTGTATTTGAACCCAGGAAGGCCGCCCGGGCAAGAAAAACCGAAAGAACGGCGGAAAAGCTGTAAAAGAAACAGAACAGCCCGTCCGCGGGGGAATATCTTTTCAGGATGCTGTAGGGTATATAAATGGAAAAAAGCCCGAAAAGCTGGGGAACGAACCATCCGGCGAAACCGCCGGGCTCCCCGGACGCCATGGCGGAGGAAAACAGAAGGCAATTCAAAACGGCGGCGAATATCAACGGCAAAAAAGCGTCAAAAAACACATTCTCCAAAGCTTTCAAAAGGACTGCGGAGGGATTGAAATCGAATATCCCGTAAATAACATATTGTATGAAAGAAAGAACAATTCCGGAGACCGCCCCCAGAAAAAACGCGGGAAGCGAGGTAAACAAGGAGGGTGCGCTTCTTCCGAAAGCATAGAAAAAAAATCCGGAAACAAACATAATGAACACAAGGTAAATCATGCAGTAAGCCTAACAGACACCGCAAGGAAAAGCAAGTATCATGGAAAACGCCGGATTAAGGCTCAGGAAGGATACGGAGGGTGGAACCGGAATCTTTCAAGTCGTTGACATAACGCATACATTTTTGCTATAGTGTCTGCTGTAACTTTTCTAAGGACTAAGTACAGATATCTGTACACAGGAGGATTTTTGGCGGACAACAACAGAGGTTTGCGGGTGAATGGACAAATCCGCGTACGAGAGGTCAGACTGATTGATGAAAACGGGGAGCAGAAAGGAGTCGTCCCTACTCCTGCTGCGCTTAAACTTGCACAGGAAGCTGACCTTGATTTAGTCGAAGTTGCTCCGCAGGCGAATCCGCCCGTGTGCAAAATTCTGGATTACGGCAAGTACCGTTTTGAAATGGAGAAAAAGCTCCGTGACTCCAAGAAAAAACAGAAACTTCAGGTACTGAAAGAAATCCGAATGCAGCCTAAAATCGACAGCCATGATCTTGATTTTAAGTCAAAGCATATTCGGGAATTTCTTGCCGGAGGAGACAAGGTTAAGGTAACGGTGCGTTTCCGCGGAAGGGAACTCGCACATACGGAACTGGGGCTCGATGTCCTTAAAAATGTATTAGCAAGGCTGGGAGATGAGTTTACGGTGGAAAAACAACCCTCCATGGAAGGGCGTTTTATGTCGATGACACTGGCTCCCAAAGCAAAAAAATAAAGAGGTAGCGGTATGCCAAAGATGAAGTCAAAACGGTGCGCGGCGAAAAGATTCTCTTTCACCGCAGGCGGAAAGGTAAAATACAAAAAAATGAATCTCCGCCATATTCTCACTAAAAAATCAGCAAAGCGCAAAAGAAACCTGAGAAAGTCGGGTATTCTTTCTGATGCTGATTCAGCAAAAGTACGTAAGCAGCTTCTGCCTTACGGATAAAACCGACAACCATTCAGGAGACATAAAATGCCTAGAGCAGTAGACGGAAGTAAAAGAAAAAACCACCGCAAGAAAATACTGAAACTTGCAAAAGGATTCCGCGGAAGACGGGGGACAAATTACAAGGCTGCGAAAGATGCGACAGTAAAGGCCCTTGTACACGGTTATGTTTCAAGACGTGACCGAAAAGGCGACATGAGGAGCCTTTGGATTACGCGTATCAATGCGGCTGTCCGTGCCGAAGGGATTTCTTATTCACGTTTCATCGAGGGGTTGGAAAAAGCGGGAGTCGCCATCAACAGGAAAGCCCTTTCCAATATGGCGATTGAAGATCCTGTGGCTTTCAAATCAGTGGTGGACGTTTCCAAAAAGGCCCTGGAAGCTTAACATATGCTTACGATTGATCAAGTACGACAGCTTGAAAGCCGCGTAGAAAAGGCTGTGCTTAGAATCACTTCCCTGACGGAAGAGAGGGAACAGCTTGAAGAAGAAAACTCAAATCTGCGCGGCCAGCTTTCATCCCTGCAAGACAGGGTGACTGAACTTGAAAAAATTGTTCAAACATTCAAAGAAGATCAGGGTAGAATTGAAGCGGGAATCCTCAGCGCTCTTGACAAACTCAGCGCCTTTGAGGATTCCGTTCTTTCACAAAATGAATCCTCGCAGGGGGACGGTTCCGGATTCATTTCCGGGAATCCGGAATCCGCAGGCTTTAATCCGGAAATCCGGAATGAATACGGAGATTCCGAAAGCCCATCAGCCCCCCAGTCCTTCGACAATAATGACGGACAGATGGATATTTTTTGACGAATGGCAAAGAACGAAGGTCTTCTTCAAATCGATATTCTTGGAACATCATTTACTCTTCAAACAGACGAGAAGCCCCAATATCTTGAGGCTTTGTACAACCATTACAAAATAATGCTCCGCCAGGTTGAAAATGTGGCGGGGCAGGCTGACCCCCTGAAAGCAGCCATAATTGCCGGCATACTGATAACGGACGAGTTATTTAAAGAAAAAATGAAACATCCTGATGATGTCAGGGCCGTTGACTTGAATGAAATTGAACAGCGTGCGCTTTATATGATATCGCGCATAGATCAGGTTGTTTGATGAAACTTTGGGTGGATGCTGATTCCTGCCCTAAACCGGTAAGGGACATTGTGTGCAGGGCCGGCAGACGGCTGTCAATTCCAACGGTTTTTGCGGCGAACCATCCGGTATCCTTTTCAAAAGAATTCAATGTGGAAATGGTCGTGCTCCCTGAAGAGCCTGACGCGGCTGACAACTACATAGCCGAAAAAGCGGTTCAGGGAGACCTTGTGGTGACAAGAGACATTCCCCTCGCGAAAAGACTTGTTGACAAGGGGCTTGCTGTCATCAATGACAGGGGAAACCTTTACACCCGGGAAAACATCCGGGAAAGGCTTTCGATAAGGAATTTCATGCTGGATTTGTACAACAGCGGCATGGCTCCTGAAAGCACCTCGAAATTCAGTCCCCGGGACATAAAACTGTTTGCTGACACCTTCGACAAAACCCTGTCCAAACTGATGAAAAACAGCTGACTGCGTATCAGTCGGGATAACGTTCCTGGATGGCCCTTATCTGGGGGAGAATCTCAAAAAAAGCCGTAACGACTTCGGGATCGAATTTTTTTCCGCTCATGGAGCGTATTTCATCCAAAACCTGCTCTTCAGTCCATTTTTCTTTGTAAACACGCTTGCAGGACAGGGCATCAAAAACATCCGCGACAGCCACTATCCGTCCGGCCAGCGGGATATCCTCCCCTGCAACGGGTTTCAAAGTATTGTCAGACAGAACGGCGTCAGGCAGCGGCTCGCCTGTCTCCAAATCCACCCGGCCGGGATACCCCGAGCCGTCCCAGTTTTCGTGGTGGAACAAAGCGACATCCTTCGCCATGGCGTCAATCGGGGAGGTATTTTCGCTGAAAAGGAGCCCCCCTACCCTGGTATGGCTTTGAATAATCTTGAATTCCTCATCGGAAAGCCTGCCTGGTTTTTTCAGGATTATATCCGAAACCGCAATTTTACCTACATCATGGAGCATGGAGGCGATTTTCAGCAGGTCCCTGTATTTGGATGCTTCCTCCTGATTGATTCCGTGGTTATAAGCCCAGCGGTCATAAATTTCAACGGCGTAACTGGAAACCCGGTTTACGTGGGCTCCCGTCTCCTTGGGATCCCTGAATTCCGCCATTTTAATCATCCGGAAAATCATGGACCTTGTCAAAAGGGTCCGTTCAAGGGCAAAGGCGGCGGACGCGGCGAAACGGCTCAGATATATCTCGTCATCACCATTGAAGGCCACAACATTGCCGTTTTCATCAAGGGCATTCAGAACCTGAAGCACACCCAGCACACGGCCTGAACCGGATTTCAACGGAATGGAAAGGTTGGAGCAGGATCTGTATCCGGAAAGCGCGTCGCTTTGCCGTCCGAACTGATAAGGACTTTCAGGCGGAATTTTGTAAACATCAGGAACATTCACGATACAACCGTTGACGGCGGCATAACCTGCAATGGTCTTTTCATTCAGGGGAAAGGAAAAATAGGAAAATATCATCTTTTGCCCTGGAGGTATCTGTTTCTGGATTGTATCATTCTGGGCATACTTTATGGCAAGGTTATCGTCCTCCACAACATAAATTGAACCGGCGTCAGCGTTTACAACCGTCCTTGACTCGGAGAGGATACTTTCCAGAAGAATATCTATATCCTGAATAGAATTAAGCCTGTTTTCCGCTTCATCTATAAAAGCGAAAACGTCATTGCTGTTTCTTTCAGTTCTTTTTAAACCCATAAAATCTCCACACAACACTGAGTTGAGGCACAATATATTCTGATAAACCGGTTACAGAATACTATTTTTTCCTTTTTACGTCCACTGCTTGAAACGCCGTTCAAAATACGGGCGCAACGCGCTGTTATTCAACAATTATTCAGGGGAATAATCCTCCCCGGTCTTTTTTATGACGGAAAAGAATATGGGGCCGGCGCCGCCGGAAGTGTCGGGCAGAATACTGATCCCTGTTCCGCTGTATTCCGGGAAAATACCATTCAGCATGGGATCCGAAAAAAAATCCTCCCCGGGAAGAGACACCGAAGCGTTACCGTATTTACGCAAAAGCCTGTCCACCACTCCGCCGTTTTCCAAAGGTGAAAGGGCGCATGTGGAATAAACAAGGGTTCCGCCGGGACGCAGGAGGAGCCACGCGCCGGAAAGAAGGGACCACTGTTTTACCGCCAGATTCCTCACCCTGGAAGGTGTCCATTGGGCGAGGCTGGATTCATCGGCCAGTACATGCCTCTCCGATGAACACGGGGCGTCCAGCAGAATACTGTCAAAGCACAACCTGTAATACCTGCTCCACCGGGCGCCGTCATATCCGGAAACAGATATATTCCCAAGTTTATCAGGAGGAAGGTATTCATCAAGAACCTTACGCAAACGCGCACGCCTTGCCCTGGAAAATTCATTCGCGGTGAGTTTTGAGCCGGCATCCATTCCTGAAGCGAGGACAAGGGTTTTTCCACCCGGAGCGGCGCACATATCCAGAATATCGGTTTTCCCGGAAACCGGCAGGGCCTTCGCAACGGCGATGCTTGCGGCACTGAGGTGATAGGGTTTCAAAAGCCCGGCGGAAAAAGACGGCTTGGATTCCTCCCCGGTAAGGGCTTTCAAAAGCTCCGGCCAGCGACTTGAAAACAGTTCCGCATAAAAATCAAAAAAGCATTCCCTGCCGGACGATTTTCCACGTTTTTTTTTCTTCCCCGGCGGGCCGCCGTTAAAATCATTATTCCTTCCCATAAATCCCCGGATAATCCATTATACCGGCTTTCATTTTCAAATAAATGACCCTGGCCGCAGCTTCCTCAAGCCTGTGTGCGAATTCGGCGTTTTTCCCTGCTTCAGCGGCTATGGCGCCGGCAATCTTTTTTATTTCGGTGGAGGAGGTCATAACCATATCACATCCCGCCGCCAGAGCCGCGACGGCAGCGGCATCTTCCTCCCATCCTGCTTTTGAAAGGGCGTCCATCGAAATGTCATCCGTCAGAACCAAACCTGTAAAACCAAGGGAAGAACGCAAAATCCCGGTCACCCCTTTTTTTGAAAGGCAAAACGGCAGGCTGTCAACAGCGGAAAACACCGCGTGGGACACAAGAACCGCCGCTGGGTTTTCTTCCAGGACTATTCTGAAAGGATTGAAATACTTATCCTCGCATTCCCGGAAAGATGCATTAACCACGGGCAGGGATGAATGCGGGTCCTCACCTGTGTTTCCCGGGAAATGCTTGACGGCACACATAACTCCGGCGGACTGGAACCCCCGGACAGCCGCCGCGGCGTAGGAGGCGGCTGTCTGCGGATCCGTGGAAAAAATTCTGCTTCCGAGAAATGACGAGGAATCCGCATCGGATTCAAACACGGGAGCCAGATTGAACTTTATCCCCAAATCCGCAAGTTCTTTGCCTGCGGAAGAATAAAGCTTCTCCGCCTCAGCGGTAGTCATGGAAGAAGCCACTTTCCGTGCGGAAGGAAGAAAGGCTGTCACTCCCCTTGTCCTGAAAACATCCCCTCCTTCGTGGTCGATGGCGAAAATCACCGGTGCGGAAGAACCTATTTGGATGAAAGCTTTGGAGCAATCCTCCAAAAAAGAGCGGACCTGAGGCGGAGATCCGCCTATGTTGTAACCGAAAAGAAGAACCGCCCCCGGGACAGTTCCTTTGAAGTGTCTGTAAAGATACGGGGAAAAACTCCTGTTCCCGTCTATTCCTGTCATCAAAACCTGGTTCGCCTGCTGTCTGGTTGACATGAAAGAAGCGGCCCTTTCAGCATGAATCCAGCGGATATCTCTGAAAGGCGTGGAAGCACCGGCTTCCGCTCCAAGGAAACAAAGAAAAAACAGACAGAGCGATGCGAATAAAAAGCAGTTTTCAAAAAACTTTTTCATAACAAACTGTAAAGGATTTCACGAAAAAATAAAGGGAAGAAAAGGAATCCCGGGCAGGAGGAATTCGGGTTCCATCCCCGGCTCCGCGGCACAGCCGCTCCGCTTCAAATCCCGTCGGCTTTACCGCCGTAAAGCCTTAGAGGAACCTCGGGCAGGCGGGATTTGAACCCGCGGCCTCTTGGTCCCGAACCAAGCGCGCTACCCCTGCGCTACTGCCCGAAATAAAAAAAAGGAGCTTGTATACTACAAGCTCCATACGGGAGCGACGGGGCTTGAACCCGCGATCTCCGGCTTGACAGGCCGGCGCGATAACCAGCTTCGCTACGCCCCCAGCGATTAGAGAGTCTATAAGATAAATAAAAAAATGTCAACACCACAACGCAATAACGCCGGCAAAAAGCTCGTTGACACTAATTTTTCAGCATGTTATTCTAAAAATAAGCAAATTATACATAAATCGTAAAGAAGGAAATTTATGGCAAGTGTCAAAAAAAGCCTCATTTTTATCGGTACAGTTTTCATTCTTGTGCTGTCGATTGTCTCTTTTGTCTTTATTCCGACCTTCGGCGGGGCTTCGTCAGGGCCGATTGTTTTCGGAGAATGGAACGGAAAGCCGGTTGAATATATCCAGGATTCTTTTTTCGCCAGACAAATTGACAGCCTTTCATCCGCATACACTGAAAGAGGCGTGCAGGTAGACACCAACAACCTGTATTTCATAATGAGACAGGCTTATAACTCAGCCATCATAAGGCTTGCAATCCTCGATGAAATGGAAAAATCCGGTTACATCCCCTCTGAAAAGGAAATAAACAGAAAACTCATCCAGTATTATTACAGTGACGAAAACGGGAATTACTCGCCTTCCCTCTACAACGGGACATCAGAAACCGAGAAAATATCCAGAAGAGCAATGATTTCAGAGGAAATTATTGTGGAGAAATATCTGACCGATTACATAAAGAATGCGGAAGGTCTTTTCGGGATGGAAATTTCCACGGGGGAAACGGACCTCATCAAGGACATGCTCAGTCCGGAGCGCAGCTTCTATTATACATCATTCGGAATCTCTGATTATCCCGATGAGGAAGTTGAAAAATTCGGCCGGGAAAATGAGGATTTGTTCGCCGAGATGAACCTTTCAATGATTACGCTGGACAGCGAATCGGAAGCGGCCAGAATACACGGCATGATTACTTCAGGAGAAACGACATTCGGGGAGGCTGTATCAACCTACTCGACAAAGAAAAGGACAGACAGCGACGGTAAAATCATAAACAACATGAGGAAAGACATAAACATTCTTTTCCCTGACGCGGCTGATTTGGAAACGGTGATTTCACTGGAAGAAGGCGAAATAAGCGAGCCTCTCCGTTCCGGCATCTCCTACGTCATTGTACGATGCGACGGCGCTCAGGAAGCGGCTGATTTTTCGGCACAGGAAACAATAGGCGTTGTGCGTGATTACATGGAAAGAAACGAGCGCGGAACCATAGAGGATTACCTCATGACCATGGCCCGTGATTTTTCGGTAAAGGCCGCCGATGAAGGGTTTGACGAAACCATTGCCGCCATGTCACTGGTAAAGAATGAAACCTCACCCATGTGCATAAATTACGGTAACCAGCAGGTTCTTAATACATCCGCCGCGGTTTCCCAGGATCCGGTAATAGCCTCAGCGGTAAGGAACGAACAGTTCTTTAAAACCGCATTCCGTCTGGAAAGCGGGGAAGTTTCCGAGCCGGTGATGCTGGACGGACAGGCTGTTGTCTTAACCCTGAAAGAAGAATCCGCAGCTGATTCCGAGATGGTGGAAATATACCGGCAGGCTTTCGGGCCCTTCACTTCGGAATGGACTCTCAATGCTTTGGCGGACAATTATCTTTCAAGTGCCAAACATAAAGACAATTTCGACGCCACTTTCCTGCGGTATTTTATCTCCAGATAAGCATTGTTAAAAAATGGAGGAAAAATTCTCCGCCGCTGACAGTGAACCGATTCCAGTAGAAACGGGAAACGGCCTTACGGTTTCTTACCGGGGACGTTTCCTGTATTCACGCAGATATCCAGGCAAAAATCCGGAAGCAGCCGCTGAAAGACTTGAAATCCTCCCCGGAACACTGATTCTTCTTGTTTCCCCTGTAATGGATTACGGAATCCGGCATTTAACAGCCAGACTGCCGGAAAATTCTTTTGTGCTTGCAGTTGAACACGACAGGAATTTATTCAATTTCTTCATAAAAAACCACACGGAAAACCATCCCCTGTTCAAGCCGGTATATGCCGCCTCCCCTCACGAAGTCATCAGATTTATAGACGAACACATCATGGGGAAGGTATGTTCATTCAGAAGATGCATGAGGGTCGATTTTTCAGCCGGCGGAATCCTGCACCCGGAATTTTACAAACAAACGGAAATCCTGATTTCGGAATATATCTCGACTTTCTGGAAAAACAGAATCACATTGATAAAACTGGGAAGAAACTACGCCAGAAATATTTTCAGAAACTGTGCGGACCTTTGCAAAAGATCATGCTCCTTCAACGGAAAAAATATACGGAAAGCCGTCATTGTAGCTGGAGCGGGCCCGTCACTTGACTCTTTCTTACCATTCATAAAAAAAAACAGACTCTCCGTCTTCCTCATCGCCGTTGACGCCGCGCTGCCCTCACTCCAGGCGGCATCAATAATCCCGGACGCCGCCGTCACAGTCGAATCCCAGATTTGGATTAACGGGGCTTTTTGCGGAGCCGGTAAAAACATACCGGTGTTCGCGGATTTGTCCTCCCGGCCGGGGGAACGGGGAGGAGCAAACCATGTATGCTTTTTTTTCACCCCCTATACAAACGCATCTTTTTTAAAACGGCTCCGCGGCTTGAAGGCTGTGGATTTTGAAGTCCCCCCTCTCGGTTCCGTAGGACTTTCCGCTTTATTCATCGCAGGAAAAATCAAAGCCATGGGCAGGGAAAATCTTCCTGTTTTTTTTACGGGCCTTGATTTTTCCTGGGGAAAGGGGTTTTCCCATTCAAAAGGAAGTTTTCAAATAAGGGATTTGTTTTCCCGGACAAACAGGTTATCCACACATGAACAGAAAAGAGGGGAAACCTTCTGCTCCGCAGCTGCATGGAAAAACCGGGAATTTTACACAACCCCCTCAATGGCAGGATACGCTGAACAATGTGCGGCCCGTTTTTCAAATGCGGGATTTTTCCGTCTGGGGAACACCGGCCTTCCCGCGGACTTTCCGTCAATAGGAGAGGAAGACGCCGAAAAAATAATCAAAGCCTTTTCCGGCGGCGGCGGGAACAGACAGGCGCCTGCTGAATCACTTTTTTCAGAAGCGGCGGACAAAAGAGAAATCATGTCTTTCCTGACAGGTGAAAAAACACGGCTGGAGGAAATCAGGGGAATACTGACAGGGGAAACAAAGGATGAAAAAGAAAAGGAAAGGCTTCTGCCTCTTATACAGGAAGCCGACTACCTGTACATTCATTTCCCGGACTTCAGCGGAAAAGTTTCGCTGCGGCCGGATTTTTTAAACAGGGTGCGTATAGAGCTGGAGTTTTTCCTGAAAACAATAAATATCGCCGTCAGAAACTGCGGAACGGAATAAAAGCGAAAAACAGCTTCATTCGTTTTATTCTTTTATTCTTCTTTGGAGCGCAGGACCGCAAGAAAGGCTGACTGCGGAAGTTCCACGTCTCCAATCATTTTCATGCGTTTTTTCCCTTCTTTCTGCTTTTCCAAAAGCTTACGCTTACGGGTTATATCTCCCCCGTAACACTTCGCAAGAACATCCTTCCTCACCGGATTAACCGTTTCACGGGCTATAATCTGGCTTCCAATAGCACCCTGAATCGCGATTTTAAACTGCTGGCGGCTTATTTCCTCTTTCAACTGTTCACACACGTGCCGGGCTTTAGGATAGGCGTTCCCCTTGAAAGCCAGCTGGGAAAGAGCGTCCACAGGCTTTGAATTTATGAGTATATCTATTTTCACAAGCTCTGTGGGTTTAAAACCGATGATATCATAATCAAAGGAAGCATAACCACGGCTGATGCTTTTCAGTTTGTCATAAAAATCAAAAAGAACTTCCGCCAAAGGCATTTCATAAGTGACTTCCACCCGTTTTTCATCCAGATACTGGAGGTTTGTCTGCACTCCCCTTTTTTCTATGCACAGAGACATCACATTTCCCAGAAACTGTGAAGGGGTTATGATGGAAGCCTTGATATACGGCTCCTCCGCAGACTCAATATTCCCCTCGTCAGGATAATCGGCAGGATTGTCGCAGAAAACATCACCGCCGTGGCGGAGATGAATTTTATACCGCACGGAAGGGGATGTGAAAATAACAGACTGATTGAATTCACGCTCAAGCCGTTCCTGCACAACCTCAAGATGAAGAAGACCGAGGAATCCGCAGCGGAATCCGTGTCCCAAGGCTACGGAAGAATCCTTCTCCCAGGACAGGCTGGCGTCGTTAAGCTTCAGCTTTTCTATTGATTCTTTCAGCTCCTCATAATCATTGGTGTCAACCGGATAAATTGACGAAAAAACAACGGGCTTGATTTGTTTAAATCCGGGAAGAGGAGAATCACAGGGGGAGACGGCGGATGTAATCGTATCGCCTACCGCGACATCGCTTATATTTTTTATGCCGGCTATTATATAGCCCACATCCCCGGAAAAAAGACCGGCGGACGGAACCAGTTTAAGGATAAAGATGCCCGTCTCTTCAACTTTATAATCCGCTTCGGAATTCATGAACCTTACAGTGTCCCCCGGTTTTATCACTCCGGAAAAAACACGGACATGAACAACAACACCCCTGTACGGGTCATAATGGGAATCAAAAATCAAAGCCTGAAGTTTATCATCATTTGAACCGGAAGGAGGCGGAAAGAATTTCACAATGGCTTCAAAAAGCTCGTCGATGCCTTTCCCGGTTTTTGCGGAAATACAAACCGCTGTATCAGGATCCAGCCCGAGATCCTTTTCAATCTGTTTGAGCGTTCCGGGAACATCTGCGGCGGGAAGATCTATTTTATTCAGCACCGGAAGTATTTCCAGATTGTGCTCAAGGGCCAGATACATATTCGAAAGGGTCTGGGATTCAACCCCCTGGGAAGCGTCGATAATCAAAACCGCACCCTCACAGGAAGCGATGGCGCGGGAAACCTCATATGTAAAATCCACATGACCAGGCGTATCAACAAAATTAAGCAGATACTTGTTTCCGTCCGCAGCCGTATAAGGAATAGACACCGCCTGGCTTTTTATCGTGATTCCCCGTTCCCTTTCTATATCCATATTATCAGTCATCTGGGCATGGATATTCCGGGAATCTATCACCTCGGCTTTTTCAATAAGCCTGTCGGCCAGCGTTGATTTGCCGTGGTCAATATGTGCTACAATACAAAAATTGCGGATGTATTTGGATTCAGTCATGGACAAACTATATTAGAAATATGAAGGGCTGTCCAGAGACGCACCAAGTCCGATAAAGGATTCCATATAACCGCTTTTACGTCTTTTTGCGTAAAGCTGGGTGAATAGAACACCTGTTTTCAAATCAGCCTGAAAGTCACGGATTTCAACCACATCATTCCGGGAAAATCCGGATTCATCGCCTATGGCTCCCGGTATAAGGTCAGCCACCGAATATTGGCGGGTTGAGCCTATTCTCTGGAGCTTCATGCCGAACATGGGAAGGAAGGCCCGGCTCTGCAAGTCCCTTTCAATTACCACAGCGCCGGGTTTTTCAGGTCTTGCGTACAGAACAGCATACCATTCCATATTTTCAACCGGCACGGAGGAATCCTCTGAATCTGATGCAGGCAGATATCCTGAAAGTTTGACAATAGTGCCGGGATACTCATTGAGAAGATAATACTGAAGCTCTTCCAACGTTTTGACAGAAACTCCGTTGACAGCGGTTATGACAGCGCCTTCAGGAACACCGGCCTGAAAAAGAGAAAGCCCCGGAACACAATAAACAGCGGAAACCCCCGGCGTGTCCGAAACGGAGGAAGGGGTGAAGGTTCTCCCGTAGGCGCCCAGCCATGAATGGGAAACGATTCCACCCGAATACAGCCGGGGCAAAATCAATTTCAGGAACTCAACCGGTATGGCAAAATTCAAGCCTTCATAGGATTCAATGCCGGCAAAAACCACAGCCTGGACACGGCCGGCCTCGTCAATTATGGGGCCGCCGGAATTCCCGTGGTTTATCGGGGCGTCAATCTGCAGCACGTCCCCCAGCGACAAAAGGCGCCGGCCCTGTGCGGAGACTATGCCGGATGTCAATGTCCGTTCGAGACCGGCCGGAGATCCGATGGCGTAAATGCGGGTTCCGAGACGCAGATCCCTGGAAGAACCGAGTTGAAAAATCTCGGGCGGATCAATTTCAGTTTTTACAAGCGCCAAATCAAACACGGGATCCCAGCCCACAACCTTTGCGGGTATTCTTCTGTCAGGATTATCAGCCAGTTTGATATAAAGCCTTGAATATCCCTCATAATCCGGATCAACCTCGCTGGCAATAACGTGGTAATTCGTAACAAGGTATCCCCGTTTGTCAATAAAGAATCCCGAACCGATGACAATATCCGCATAACCTATACCGCGCTGCAGGGCAAGACCCCTGTCAACCCATATGGTCACCACCGCGGGGATTTTTGTGGAAATAACATCACTGTCCGGAGCCTCATCTTCGGGGGTGGACGGTTTTACAGAAGACAAATCGGCAAGGGTGAAGTTACCCTCTTCCTTCCAGGTATTGATTTGGTTTTCTTTTATACGTTCCTCGCTCCATCCTTCCGGCGCAAGACCGAAAACGGACAGAGAGCGGTAAAAACGGATGGCGTCAACCCAGTTTGAATCCGAAACCGCAGAGGAGAAATTCTCCTGAACAACCGTCAGGGAATCATTGTAAAGCTCCTCAACCTCGGCGCATAAATCCGGCGCATACTCGTTTTCGGTACGGTTGTTTGTTTCGACTATATTATCAAAAAGGTTCCGCGCCCTCGCCAGCGCCTGCACGGGGTCAGTCACATGAAGGGAAAAGATTTGTTCCATTTCGTAACGGACGCTTCTCTCGTTGGAATAATCGACAAAAGCCTCATAGTCAGAATCGGAAGAAGCGCATGATACAAAAAAACAGAGGAAAACAAAAATCAAGGATACAGAGCAAGAACACCTGCATATTTTATTCAGGAAACGCCGCTCATTCTGGTTGTATAAATTCAGCAAAGATTTTTCCTCCTACCTTCACCACATAAACAAACCCGTTCCCCGATTCCAGAGACAAGGCAACAACGGGGGAATTCTCCCTGTCAAGCATGGAATTAACTGCGGAAGCAATTCCGGAACTTCCTTCCGGGATATTGTCAAACCACCAGAATCCGGAAACACTGTCAAAAAATATTTCCCTGGAACCGCCCCTGTACGACACGGTGAAAGTATCCATACCTGCCGGACTGTTCCCGGGTTGAAACAAAACAGTCACAGGGATTGAAGTTTCAGGATGAAGCCACACAGCGGATGAACTGCCGTCACGCATTTTCGTCCACTGCACCGACGGCACGGAAAGCCCGTCCTCAAACCAGCTTATATGAAGGGAACCGTCACCGTTGAAATTTTCCGTATACTCAGGAATTTTATCGCCGTCAGAATCAACCGATATTGAAATTATATCCCCTTCCCCGTTATAAAATATTTTTTTCTCAAAAAAGTTATCACCGTCATCGTCCCTTTCACTTTCAAAAGGAATCCCGTTTTTATACACGGTCCTTGAAAAAACGTCTCCTTCCCTAACCTGCATGGAATGAAGGGGGCGGCCCTGCCCGTCATAAACAGTTTCAACAGATATTTCAGCGCCTTCCTCTTCCAGGGTTTCCATACTGGAGACAGAAGCGGAGGCGAGGCTGCCGGAAGAGGGGAAAGCGAATCCGTCAACCGGGCTCAAAAAGAAAAAGGATGGTGTCAGGAAACCGAAATCAAAAGGCCGCGCCTCCACAGGGGATATCCGCAGAGCTTTCGGCCGTATTGAATAGAGGGTGTTTCCGCTTTTAACGGAAGAGGCAAATGGATAGGAATCATACTCCACCGCAATATCACCGGAAGGCATGATAACCGAAACAGGCTCGCCGAAACCGCATTCCACAATTATATCCTGATACCCGTCCTGATTCAAATCGTAAACGGCTGACGCGGGACGCCCCAGCCTGTAGGAAACAAAAGAATCAGGGATCAAGTCGTTGTTGCTGTCATCCGAAATTATGCCGTCATATTCTGAAAGCCTTTCCGCTGTCTTTATGCAGGCCTCTTCATCATCCGCCGCGGCGGCGCAGAATCCGGACAAATCAGAAACGGAAAAACCGTAATCACCGCACTCAAAAAAGGCATCTACCGCCTCTTCCCCGGCTATCAATCCCGCGCTAAACGCTTCCACCACAGCCCTGGGGACGCAATAATCCGGAAGGGACTTTCTCCCGTCCATATACCAGATTCTTCGCAAAACCATCAGGGCTGAATCCTCATCCACGGCCTTTATGAAAGGCAGGGCGGCGAGGGACAATTCCGGATTCACATCCGGGTTAAAGATGATATTCCATGAGGAAATAATCTCGGCCGCAGTCTCCATAACCTGTCCGCCGGAAGCGTCAGCGGAAAGTCCCCGGCTTTCAAACTGAAAGAACAAAAGCGGAAAACGGTAATCGGAACTCCAGCGCTTAAGAGAGGAAGCCAGAAAACCTCTGGCGGCAGGAAGGGCTCCCTCCCCGTAATAAATCCTGCACCGCAACAAATCAGCGTCCGGGGAAGGATGCAAAGCCCAGGTATCCAGAATACGTAGAGCTTCCTGGCAGCGGCCTGTTTCCACCAGCAGCCCGGCAGTGAACACCGAAGCCGGCGCCGGATCAAAGCGGAACCAGGTCCGGTTTCCGGCGAAAGCCCCGGAGGCGGCATTCAGGATGTCAGCCGCAGGATAATTTTCTTCAGTATAAAGAAGAGCCCGCAAGTAAAAAAGGTCGGCCACAGTATCCGAGCAGGAAATACCCTCATCCAAAGCGGTATGTGCGAATTCAAGGTTGCCGGAATTATAAAAAGAATAAGCCCTGTCAAAATAAACCAGAGCATTTTCCACATCATCCGTTCCGGTCTGGGCATTCAAATAACGGAAAGAGGAAAAGAGAACAAGAAAACAAAAGACTATCTTTAAAAACACAAAAGAAGGTATTTTAAAGAACTGTTTCGCCATCAGAGGCGTCCTCCCCGGAATCCGGCGGGCTGTCTGTATTTGCATCAGGAAGAGGGGGCAAATTCAAAAGCCGCCTTATTTCCCCGTTATCGAGGGTTTCTTTTTCCAAAAGCTTTTCCGTCAAAAGATCCAGCTCATTTCTGTGGGAAGACAAAAGGGAAAGAGCTTTGTCCTTCATATCGGCAAGAATCCGTTTGATGGCGGTGTCTATTGTCCGGGCGGTTTCCTCGGAATAATCCTTATGCCTGGCTATCTCCTTCCCGATATAGATGGGTTCATCCTCGGAACCCAGGGCAACCGCCCCCACCATCTCCGACATACCGAACTGGCAGACCATTTTCCGCGCCATCTCCGTAGCCTGATTCAAATCATTCTTTGTGCCTGTTGTAGTCTCGCCGTATACAATTGTTTCCGCGGCATAACCGCCGAAGCATATACAGATTCTGTCCTCAAGCCAAGACTTCGTTCTGGAATATGTATCCCTTTCAGGAAGAGAAAAAGCGACGCCCAAAGCCTGACCCCGGGGAACAATTGTAACTTTATGAAGGGGATCCGCATGTTCAAGATAAAAATGAAGGAGAGCATGCCCGGATTCATGGACAGCCGTCATTTTCCTCTCGGAATCCGGCATAACGATGGACTTACGGGCGACTCCCATAAGAATCTTGTCCCTTGCCTCCTCAAAATCCTGGGTATCAACTGTTTCCCTGTTTTTCACCGCGGCTGAAAGGGCCGCTTCATTCACAAGGTTGGCCAGATCAGCGCCGCTCATTCCGGGAGTCGCCCTGGCGAAATGCTTCAAATCCACATCCTTCCCTACGGGAATCTTCGCCGCATGGATACCCAGAATCGCCTCCCTTTCTTTTATATCCGGCATGGCGACCGTAACCTGCCTGTCGAACCTTCCGGGACGCAGGAGGGCGGGATCCAGCACATCGGGACGGTTCGTGGCGGCAAGGACAATGATGCCGTCCTTGGTCTCAAACCCGTCCATCTCCACAAGCATCTGATTCAGTGTCTGTTCCCTTTCGTCATGACCGCCGCCGTATCCCAAACCACGGGTACGGCCTACAGCATCAAGCTCATCAATGAAGATAATGCAAGGCGAGTTTTTACGGGCCTGTTCAAAAAGATCCCGGACACGGCTCGCGCCGACACCGACGAACATTTCGACAAAATCACTTCCGGAAATTGAAAAATAGGAAACACCGGCTTCCCCGGCGACAGCGCGTGCCATCAGGGTTTTTCCGGTTCCCGGCATACCCACCAGAAGAACGCCTTTCGGGATACGGGCTCCCATCTTCACATACTTTTTCGGGTTTTTGAGGAAATCAACAACCTCTTTCAATTCATTCTTGGCTTCTTCCTGCCCGGCCACGTCCGCAAAAGTTATTTTCTGCTTGCCTTCATATTTTCTGGCACGGCTGGCGCCGAATTGAAAGGCGGAATTGCCTCCCCTCATCTGCTTTATAACCAAAAGAAGAATGATGATAAAAAGAATCGTAGGGGCAAATTGAAATATAACGTCAAACAAAGAAATTTCCGGGGCGGCCCCTTTTATACGGACATTGTGTTCCTCCAGAAGAGGCATCAAATCAGGATCAGCATATGGAATGCGGGTGTAAAAAAGCCCGTCGTCATTGTATACGCCGCGCAAAACCCCGTGTATTTTCTCCTGCCCGGAAATCACCACGGATTCAATCTGGTCCTGCCTCACCCTGGCAAGGAATTCAGTATATGAAAATTCAGTCCCGCGCCTGCTGCCTGTACCGGAGAACATCATGAGGATGAAAACAACCAGAATAGAGATAAAAAAGAAAAATCCCATCCTGCCGGATTTTTTATCGGGAGATTTATTCCCATCTCTATTATCGCGATTCCTGTCAAAATTATCAGCCATAAAACCTCTCTATAGTTTATGCCGTGTTTATTGCATCCGACTGAAAAAATCGGAAAAACCTGCAAATGAACCCAATACAGCCCGGATTACGCCGCGTTCCTCCACAACAGGCACAAAATCACGCAGAAAACCCGGGACTCCCCAGCCGTTGAATAACTTTTTCAAACTGTGCCGGATACCGCCTTCCCCGGTAACGGAATCATCAGGAAGCCTCGACCTGATTACAAAGGGTACATGCAGGTTTCTCTCCGGGTATCTTTCAAAAAACACACCGCCGTCCTGTTCCGGCACGGCAATTATTTTAATGTCCCCGAAAGGCAGGGCGACGGTTCCGGCACCGGCCACATATACAAGATATCCGTTTTTATGGTTATGCACAATATCGAGTCCCAAAAAAATATGATTTTTCCCCACTTCAAAGAAAACACCGCTTCCCCTTACAGAAAAACCCGTGCGGAAGGATTTTTCACCCGGAGGAATCCCATTTCCTCCGTCCAAACCCGTATCAGCGGAGGAACCGAAAATCATGCCCCTGACCAGCCTGTAGGGGATTCTTTTTTTTATTCCGAGAAGGGAAAAACCCTGATATAAAAACCTAAGCCTGAATGCCGGCAGCATGGAAAAATACCGCCCCGGAGTACAGGAAAAACACAGGCCGACGGGAACCGGAAATTCTTTCCATTCTGGCAGAGGAAAGGAGGAAAGAGCCTGAAAATCCATCGATGACTTTTCCAACCCGCATAAAGCCGCCTTACGCCAGCCGGGAAATTCCCGGTCAAGGACGGGAACCAGTTTCAAGCGTATCCTGTTCCGCAAAAACCCGTCATCCGAATTGGAACTGTCCTCCCTCCAGCTTATCCCCGCGGAACGCAGATAACCACGGACATCTTCCCCGGAAAGAGACAGCATCGGACGGAATAAAATGTCCCTGGCCGGATTTATGCCGGAAACACCGGAAAAACCCGCCCCCTGCAAAAAACGCATCAAAAGGGTTTCAAGCTGGTCCGAGGAAGTATGTCCCGTCATAATACCGCAGGCACCCCATCCGGAGGCTTTCTCATAAAAAGCCCTGTACCGCAAAAACCGGGCGGCCTCTTCTATGCCCATGCCCCTTTTTTCCGCCTCCGCGGAAACACTTCCCTCACCGAGCTCCACCCGGAAACATAAAACAGGGGGGGAAAATGAAGCGCATAAACCCTCCACAAAGTCAGCGTCAGATGAACTCTCCTCCGCGGGACGGATCCGGTGGTCCACGGTAACAGCCGCCAGACGGAAATCAAATTCACGGGAAAAATCCGCCAGCATTTTCAGCAGGAAAACGGAGTCAGCGCCGCCCGAAACCGCGGCCAGAATACGCCTCTCCCCCGTTACACCGGAAGATTCCAGCCTGCGGAAAAAAAAACTCAAGTTTTCTCTGAAAATCTGCTCGAAAGGATGCATATCTCTTATAAAAAGAATGCGCCACGGCATTGTGGCGCACTGTAAACTATCAAAAACAAAACTGGCGGCGGAATCTCACTTGGCGGAAGCCGGTTCAGACGCCGCTTCCGAATCCCCGGCCGCTGCATCTTCCGTTGCGGCTGATACATTGGAACGGACATGCTTTACACTTGCGATGGGGAACTCGCCGTGGGTAAGGATTTTCACGCCGTCCCCCAGCTTCAAATCGCTGACAAAAACAGTCTCATTCAAACCGAGTTTCGTGACGTCCACTGCAATCCTTTCAGGAAGAGCCCTGGGCAGGCATTCAATTTCAATTTCAGAAACACCGGTTTCAAGGACACCGCCAAGCCTGACCGCATCCGGAGCGCCGGTGACATGAACGCGGATTTTTGTCCTGATAATTTTATCGGGATCAACGGCGTAAAAATCCACATGGCGGACACGGTCTGAAATAATGTCATGCTGGGCGTCTTTCACAAAGGCAATCACATCCCGTCCGTCATCCAGCTTTATATCGATGGTGGTGGTTCTGGTTATCTGGTGAAAAAGTTTGTTGAAATCACTTTCCAGTATATCAATCAATGATGACTTTCCTTCGCCATCATAAATAACAGCAGGGATACGTCCCTCTGCGCGGATACGCTTCGCAGCGCCTTTCCCGGTGACTGTACGGACACGGGCTTCAAGAATCTTTCTGTCCATTTTCGGACTCCTCGTATATTGTTGCGGCCCTCCCTTCATCATTTTGAGAAGGTATTGCGCGCAAGAATATAAACCGGCAACGCCGGCCAGGCAATTCATGCCGTAATACGGGAATATATACCATAAAAGTAAAAAAACATCAATCAGCTTTTATTTTAAGCGGGGACATGGAAATTCAGAAAACACGTAAAAACCAATCAACTAAGACTGGGACGGCAGGATTCGAACCTGCGGAATGACGGGATCAAAACCCGTTGACTTACCACTTGTCGACGTCCCAAAAAGCCGGACAAAACAGATTTAAATTTCGTCCACATCATCGGAAGGGTCAGCTTCCTCGACGTGACCGGCTTCATACTCGGCAAGTATTTTATCCTGCATTTTTGTACGAAAGTCAAGACTTATAGGATGGGCCACATCCTTAAAATCACCGGTTCGAATTTTCCTACTCGGCATAGCGATGAACATACCGGATTTACCTTCAATGATTTTCACATTATGAACAACAAAGCAGTCATCAAAAGTAACGGTGACATAAGCCTTTAGTTTTCCTTCCGCAGCTACTTTTCTAATCCGGATATCGGTAATTTCCATAGCCAAGTCTCCTTTATAATAAGCATGCGAATTCCTTCTTAATTATGAGGCGACATTTCTGAAAAATCAAGCAAAAAAAACGAATAGCACATTCTCCATTTTTCTGAAAGGATTTTGAATGCCTTTGCGCTGTCCTTCCCGCAGCCGAAAATACCGAAAACTGAAGAACCGGAACCGCTCATTTCACAAAAAAGAGCCCCGGCCGACTTTAAATCCTCCAGCGCTTTTTTTACGGCGGGATATCTGCCGGAAACCACAGGGGTGAAACTGTTGTAAAAACGCCATTTATCAGGCGGAAGGCTGTATTCGAGCGACAGAAAGTCAAAAACATCCTCCGCGGTTGGCTGCGGTTCAACGGCATTGTTCCCCGCCCTGGATTCATCCAGCATGGCATAGGCTTCCGCGGTGCCGGAATGAACACCGGGCCACAAAAGGACGCCCGGCAGCCGGCGGGCCGCCCCCAGAGGCCGGATAAACTCACCGCGGCCTGATACAAATGAGGGTCGGCCGTCCACAAAAAACGGGGCGTCGCTGCCTATTTCAAGCGAAAGCTCTTTTAATTCATCCGCTGAAAGACCCGCCGAAAAAAGCCTGTTGAGGCCGCAAAGGACCGCCGCCCCGTCAGATGAACCGCCTCCAAGACCGGCACCGGCCGGAACTTTTTTTACAAGGTTGACCTCAAGGCCGGTTTTTATCCCGGTTTTTTTCCTGAAAGCGTTTACAGCCCGGGAAACGGTGTTGTCCGCCGGCAAATCCATTTCACGGCATATCAACCGGAGGCTTTCAGTCCCGTCCACCGCCGCCACGGATATGGAATCAGAAAAGGATATCAAATGAAAAAGGCTTTCTATACGGTGGTACCCGTCCGGACGCCGTTCCTTCACATTCAAATGAAGATTAATCTTGCAGGGTGCGCTGATTTCTATTTTTCCGCTAAACATAGCATAATCATAACCAAAAAATGCTAAAAAATGAAAGATATATGTTGACAGAATGTATGTCTCTCTTTAATCTGAAATAGACGTTCCGCGTAAGCGTAAGCGCCAGTCAATCTAGTCCGGATTACCGGAAAACCTACAGGATGCGATAGATGTTTACACAGCTTGATCTGGAAAATGAATCCTCTCCGAAAGCGTACATGTTTCAGGACGCATATGACGATTACGAAGACGATGACTTTGAAGACGATGCGGAAAGCGACTTTGACGACTACGATGACGAGGATGATTTCGGCATAGACGAAGACGACTTCGATGACTATGACGATGACGACGACTTCGACGATGAAGATGATGACGAGGACGGCTTCGATTACGATGACGACGACCTCGATTACGATGACTTTGACGAATAAGCCTTCATCCGCCGTCAGGTAATACGCCACATAAAAATTCACGCCTGCAGAAATGACATTCACTTTCAAACACACGAAGTACGCCTGCTACCTGGGTTATGTGACACAGGCGACAGTGAACAATCTGCCGCCGCTCCTTTTCTCGGCATTTGTACGCGACCTGGGGATACAGGCGGAAATGATAGGGCTCCTCATCGCCATCAACTTCGGCACCCAGATTCTGGTGGATCTTTTCGGTGCGAAATACGCGGACAAGATAGGATACAAACCGCTTCTTGCGGCGGCGCACCTTTTCTCGGCGGCGGGAATGCTCGCCTTCTCTTTCCTGCCGTTCATGCTCCCTCCATTCGCGGGTCTGGCCGGGGCGATAATCCTGACCGCCGTCGGCGGCGGATTGATAGAGGTTCTCATAAGCCCCGTAATCGAGGCGATTCCCGCCGAGGAATCCAAACGGGCGGCGGAAATGAGCCTCCTCCACTCCTTTTACTGCTGGGGCCATATGGCGGTGGTCCTTCTTTCAACCCTGTACTTCGTATCCGCGGGCGCGGAAAACTGGCGGTTCCTGCCGCCGCTGTGGGCCGCACTGCCCCTGTTCACCTGCTTTCTGTTCCTGAATGTCCCGGTCAGGAACCTGAATGAAAAACAGGATCCAGGCGCGGGAACCGGAGGAAAAAACGCATGGGCCGGCAGATCCATGTTCAGGACCTCCGCCTTCTGGATTCTCATGGGCATGATGTTCTTTTCCGCGGCTTCGGAACAGGGGATGTCCCAGTGGGCTTCATTCTTCGCGGAGACAGGCTTGAAAATCTCAAAGACAGCGGGAGACATCCTGGGGCCGTGTGCCTTCGCCTTTTTGATGGGCCTTTCAAGGCTGCTGTTCGCAAAACGTGCTGGCGCCGGGAACCTCGACATAACGCTTTTCTCCGCCGGCCTGGGATGCGCCGCAAGCTATTTGACCGCCTCTTTCGCACCGCATCCGCTTTTGGCCCTTGCAGGATGCGCAGGCTGCGGTTTCTTTTCAGGGGTGATGTGGCCGGGTACATTCAGCAAGGGCGCGGTGATTTTCCCGGCGGGCGGAACAAAAATGTTCGGACTGTTCGCATTCGCGGGGGACATAGGCTGCGGGGCGGGGCCGGCGCTCCTGGGATACATTTCAGGATTCATGGAGCGGTCATTGGCGGGAGCGATGGGGCTTGCGGTCTTTTTCCCGCTTGCCCTCTCGGCTTCAGTCGCGGCCCTGGTGCTGCGGGAACGGCACAAGCTGAAAAAAAATGCGTCCTTGACTTTCCGTCCCCGGAATTTATATTATCCAGAGAAGGGTTGAATTGTGTCGGGAAATACATTCGGAACTGTTTTCAGAATAACCACATTCGGGGAAAGCCACGGCGCGGCTTTGGGGGTAATAATAGACGGATGCCCCGCAGGTTTACGCATGGATGAAAAAATCATCCAGAAAGAGCTGGACCGCCGCCGGCCCGGCGCCGGAAACAATCCGGCGGCGACCCCGAGGTCTGAACCTGACACGGCGGAGATTTTATCAGGGGTTTTTGACGGATTCACGACCGGAACCCCGATTGCAGTCCTCATCAGGAACACTTCGCAGAATTCCAGGGATTATTCCGGCATCGCGGAAAAATTCCGCCCGGGACACGCCGACTTTTCATATTTCAAAAAATACGGTATACGCGACTACCGGGGCGGAGGACGCTCCTCCGGAAGGGAAACCTCAGCGAGAGTGGCGGCTGGCGCCGTGGCGAAGGCTTTTTTGAAGGAAAAGGGTATTTTCATAAAAGCCTGGACTGAAGAGGCGGCCGGAATAAAATGTGAAACCTACGACGAAAACGAAATAGAAAACAACCGGATGAGGGCTCCTGACAGGGAAGCCGCCGGGCTGATGCTTGAAAAGATAGAAAGGCTGCGTATGGAGGGGGATTCCGCCGGAGGGATTGTCAGCGCAAGGATTTCAGGGGAAATACCGGCGGGGCTGGGGGAACCTGTTTTTGACAAGCTTGAAGCGCTGCTGGGGCAGGCTGTCCTGTCGATAGGGGCCGTCAGGGGGATAGAATTCGGGGCCGGATTTGAAACCGCACGGATGACCGGAAGCGAATCCAATGACCCGCTTTCATGCGGCGGAAACGGGAAAGTATCCTTCGGCGAAAACAACGCCGGGGGAATTCTGGGCGGGATATCCTCCGGGGCGGAAATATTTTTCAGAGTCGCCGTAAAACCGGTTCCCTCGATAAGAAAAATACAAAAAACCATAACAACTGCCGGGGAAGAAACGGAAATTGAAGTCCACGGACGCCATGACGTGTGCCTGTGTCCGAGGATAGTTCCTGTTGTGGAAGCGATGTCAGCCCTCGTCATCGCGGATTTGTATCTGAGGAACCTGGCCTCCAGAATTTAAAAACACAACCGAAAGCATTTTATCTCTTTACCGCCGCAAATTTGCGTGGTATCATTTTCTACATGAATATAAATGATATACGGCAGGCTATAGAAGCCGAAATAATCGAGGGAACAGAAAACTCCGGAGTTGAAATTCTGTCGGCATGCGGGGCGGATTTAATGAGCGATGTCATGGCCTTTGTCAAGGATCAGGTTCTGCTCCTTACAGGGCTCATCAACGTGCAGGTTATAAGAACCGCCATGTTGATGGACATACAGGCTGTATGTTTTGTCAGGGGTAAAACACCCAGCCCGGAAATGATATCGTTGGCCAGGGAAAACGGCATTGTGCTCCTCAGGACAAAGCTCCCCATGTTCCTTGCATGCGGCAAACTCTACGAAGCCGGTGTACGCCAGGGCGGTGTGCGTAAGATAGACTGAGACCCACATGCAGTACCACTACACCGTTCCTGGCGACGACATCACCTGTGCAGGAAAAGCTTCTTCTGAAATAAAAAAGGTTCTCCAACGGCTGGGCATAGAGCCCGGAATCATAAAGCGTACAGCGGTGGCGATGTATGAAGCTGAGATGAATATGGTGGTTCATGCGGGCGGCGGTACTGCGGATGTCATGATTGAAAACGACGCCATCACAATCATAATGAAAGACAACGGCCCGGGAATAGAGAACATAGAGCTTGCCATGCAGGACGGTTATTCCACCGCACCGGAAATAGCGAGGGAAATGGGATTCGGGGCTGGAATGGGCCTGCCCAACATGAAAAGGAATTCAGACGATTTCAGGATAGAATCCGAGCCCGGTAAGGGAACGACAGTGACAATGAAAATAAGAATACAAGGAACCTCTTCATGAACCCTTCCCGCTTTCATTCAGTTCTTCTGGAGGAGGAATCCTGCAAGGGATGCACAATCTGTGTAACAACCTGTCCTGTGCAGGCTATCCGGGTCAGGGACGGGAAGGCCTGCATCCTGCAGGAAAGATGCATTGACTGCGGGGAATGCATCAGACGGTGCCCGAACCAGGCGAAAAAAGCAAGGTCAGACAATTTCACGGAATTCCAAAGGAATTTACCCAGGGAAGATTTTTTCCAATACAGGGTGGCCCTTCCCGCCCCCTCCCTTTACGGTCAGGTACCGTCAAAATATACAATAAAGGAAATACACGAAGCCCTTCTGTCCATGGGCTTTAATTATGTTTTTCCCGTCGCGGCGGCAACCCCCGGCATAACGGCGGCCACCCGGTTCATCCTGGATTCCAGGGAAAGCCTGAGACTGGGGAACCCGGTCATTTCGGCGAGCTGCCCCACGATAATAAAATTCATAAGCATAAGATTCCCCACCCTGCTGAAAAATATTTCGCCCGTCATCGCTCCGGCGGAGCTTGCGGCTAAACTGGCGGTCAGAAAGATTGAAGATACGGAAGGGCGGAAAATCCCCAGGGAAAAAATCGGGCTGTATTTTATATCACCCTGTCCCGGAAAAATCACCGAAACCCTGTCCCCCATGTCCGGGAACAAACCGATTGTGGACGGGGTTTTCAGTATGAAGGACATCCATCTGCAGCTTTTGTCCGCACTCAAGAAAAACGCCGCGGGCGGAGCGGAGAAAACGGAAACATCCGGGGAAAGGGAGTCGGGACAAACCCGTATATTCCAGGACGAGATAGCCTGGGGACGCGCGGGAGGAGAAGCGGAAGCGGCGGTTTCGGGTAAACGCTATTCACGTATTTCCGTTGACGGGCTAATCCAGTGCGAAAAGATACTTGAATCCGTTGAGGACGGTAAACTTGAAAACATAGATTTTCTGGAATTGACGGCCTGCCCCGGCGGATGTACAGGGGGCGTCCTTGCGGTCGAAAATCCGGCGATTGCGGAATACACGATACGATCGAGGGAGTCGGAAATGGAGTCCACCCCGGAGGATTTGGGGGACACTCAGTTTCACTCGGAAAAACCTGTAAGAAAGGAAGAGATAGAGCCCCGGCCGGCCCTGCTTCTGGACACGAATTTCCAGAAAGCGGCGGCGATGATGGAAGAAATGGAAGAAATCCACTCCCAGCTTCCGGGCCTGGACTGCGGCTGTTGCGGCGCACCGAACTGCATGGCTCTTGCGGAGGATATTGTAAGAGGAACGGCGAAAAAAACAGACTGCATAATCATCCTGAAAGAGCAGTACAAAGAACTTCTGGAAAATGGACGCGGCAAAGAATAACAGCGGCGCAGGCATTCCCGGTGAAAACCCTGCCTCATATGAAAAACGTGTCCTGCGCAAAAAAATGAGGGAGATATGCCTTGAGGCGGCAGGGGCGGCGGCGCGGATACAGGAAAGGGCGGGAATGGAAAAAACAGCGGCACGGCTCGCTTCGGAATACAACACCATTTTCGCTTTTATTTCCGTATACGGTGAGCCGGACACCTCGGTCTTTATAAAGGAAGCGCTGAAAGCTGAAAAAACTGTTTTGGTGCCCCGCATAAACGGAAAAAACATGGACTTTCTGGAAACACCATCCAATCCGGAAAATTTGAAACCGAACAAATTCGGAATACCGGAACCGGATGATGGGAAAGTATTTTTCTCCTGTGAAAACAAACCCGCGGAAACCTTCCCCTTCCCCGCCCTGATTCTGGTTCCCGGCTCCGCCTTCACAAAGGACGGCAAGAGGCTCGGGCGTGGCGGAGGATACTACGACCGGTTCCTGGAGGTTTTCAGGAAAAGATTCTCCGGCGGGGATTCGGAATTCAAAACAGCGGGCTTCTGTTTCCCGGAACAAATAATCAGCGGTATCCCCTTCGAAGGGCATGACGCAGAAATGGATTGCCTTGTTTTATCCGACGGCAGTATATTTAATACAGATAATTCATCTTAGGAGTTTTATATGGGAGAAATACGTTCAGCCATAGACATTGCGATGGAAAAAACATCCGACATAAAAAGCGACAAAAACGCGCTGGCCAACAGCCAAATGAAAAACGAGGGAAAAAAGGCCGCCGCAGTTTTTCTTGATACAAATAATGAGGAAGAATTTCTCGAAGCCTTTTACAAAGCTTCAGATAAAGCAAAATTCAAGGAAGGTGCTGTCCCCGTGTTCTGCGCGGCGGTGCGCCTTCCTGAAACCCCGGAAGACATCGAGAAGAATTCCACGTGGCAGCGGGGGATTGCGGCCATACTCCCCGGATCGGATCTGGACTCGCTTTTTTCCCAGGGCCAGATAATCTTCAAACAATACCTGGATGACAGGGAATCCCTCTATAAAGCCCTGGAACAGCAGTTCATGCCCAGACTGAAAGCCAAACAGGAGGAGCTTTCAAAACGGTACAACCAGAACATAACCCTCAGCCTGTCCCAGGATCCGGAATACGCGGCGGCACTTTCAAAACACCAGAGAGCCATTCAAAGCAGATATGAAACTGTCGTTGAGGAAATACGTTCCAGAATAATGGAAGCATACAATAATTCTGAAAATTAAATCCGCACATAAAAAAACGGCGCGGATATCCGCGCCGTGAAGCTCCCCCGAGGTGGCTCGAACACCTGACCCAGTGGTTAACAGCCACTTGCTCTGCCGACTGAGCTACAGGGGAATGATAGAAATAATATATACACCTTTGAAAAAAAAGTCAATAGCTGTTATTGCCCGAACATGCCGGAAAATTTTCCCGCGAGCCCCCTGTTTTTAGCGACCTTCCGCATGGTCTGGCGGGTTTTCTCAAACTGCTTTATCAGGCGGTTCACCTCCGCCACCGACGTGCCGGAACCCCTGGCGATTCTCTTCCTTCTGGAAGGACCGATAATCAAATGATTGGCACGCTCCTTCATGGTCATGGACTGGATAATCGCTTTCTGGTACTTAATACCGGAAGTATCCACCTGGCTTTCGTCTATCTGGCCTGCAAGACCGGGAATCATATCCAGCATGGACTGGATTGAGCCCATCTTTGAAACACGCTCCAGCTGCTCAAGCATATCCTGCAGGGTGAAACTCTCGCCGGCCATCTTTTTTTGAAGCCGTTCGGCTTCCTCGGCGTCGATTGTCTCCTGGGCTTTTTCCACCAATGAAACAATATCACCCATGCCGAGAATCCTGCCGGCGATACGGTCAGGGTAAAACGGCTCCAAATCCTCGATTTTTTCACCGGTTCCGATAAAAAGAATCGGTTTGCCGGTAACGCTTTTCAGCGAAATAGCCGCACCGCCCCTGGCATCGGAGTCGAATTTCGTGAGGATAACACCGGTCAACCCGATTTTCTCGTCAAAGGTTTTCGCCACATCAACAGCATTCTGGCCTGTCATGGAATCGGCCACAAGGATGGTCTCGACGGGATCCAGTGCTTTCTTAACCGCCTCGATTTCATCCATCATCGAATCATCGATTTGAAGCCGGCCGGCGGTATCCGTGATTAAAACATCATATCCGCCTTTTTTAGCGAAGCTGAGGGCGTTTTTCGCGACCTTGACGGCGTTTTTTTCACCGGGCTCCGAATATACGGGAACCCCGATTTTTTCTCCCAGAATCTTCAGCTGGTCCACGGCTGCCGGACGCACAAGGTCACAGGCGGCGAGAACAGGACGGCGCCCCTGTTTAAGTAGCCTGGCGGCCAGCTTCGCCGCAGAGGTGGTTTTTCCGGAACCCTGAAGCCCGAGAAACAATATGACGGACTGGGTGTCCGGACCCTTCAACTGCAAATCCTTTTTGCTGTCCCCGAGAAGGGCGACTATCTTGTCATGGACAATCTTAACGAACTGCTGGCCCGGATTGACGGAACGGAGAACCTTCTCGCCCTTCGCCTCCTCGATTGTGGAGTTCACGAACCTGCGGACAACCCGGAGGTTTACATCGGATTCCAGAAGCGCTATTTTTATCTCTTCAACAGCATCTTCAATATTTTTCTCTGAAATAGACGCATTTCCGCTTATGCGGCGGACAATCCCGCCGAGGGCGGAGGTGACTTTTTCAAGCATTAAATTTCTCCGTCAAGAAGTTTTTCAATAAAATCAAGGGGCTCGGCCTCTTTGTTCAGAATCCTGAACAAACCGTTTGAAATCGGCATTTTTAAGTCAAACATTCCCGAAATAATGTGCACATATTTGCATGCCACGGCACCTTCAGGAAGGTAACCGATTTCCGAAATATGCGAAATCAAATCGTTGATGTCGGTGAATTTGTCCAGAATGCCTTTTTTGATGATATCCTGGCCGAAACGCCGGTTCCTGCCGAATTTGCTGCGGCAGGTTACATCCAGGTCGCCCACCCCGGCTATGGAAGTGAAGGTCTCCGGATGGGAGGCATTCATGGCCCGGCCAAGGATCAGCATCTCGTTCAACCCCGCCGCAAGAAGAAGGGACTGCGTATTGTCGCCGAACCTGTCGCTGTTTTCGGAAATCGCATCCAGAATACCGAAAGCGACGGCTATAACATTTTTCGCCGCCGCGCAAATCTGTACACCGATGACATCCAGACTTGAATAGACCATCAAACCCTTTGAACGCATAACCTCCCTGAAACGGATTGAATTCATCGGATTTTCGCTGGCGGCGACAAGCCCCGTCACCTTTCCCATCGCGACTTCCTCCGCATGGCTGGGGCCGGCGATATACACAAGATTGTGGCGGTATACATCGGGCAAAACATCCTCCAATGTCTCCACAATGAGCCGGGGCCCCGTCTCCGAGGGAATAAACCCTTTCGTCAATATGCCGATATAAGTTGAACCGTCCTGGATATTCGGAATATCCAGCAACCCCTGCATGGTTTTCGCCAGATAAAGGGAAGGACTCGCGAGAATCAAAAAGCTTTTCCCGGAAGCGACTTCCTTTATATCGTTTGAAGCCCTAAGGTTTTCCGGAGTCGCATATCCAGGCAGAAAACGCGTGTTTTCATGCTTCTGGTTTATGGATTCGCAAACATCATTCTCAAGAGCCCATATTTCAACGGAATGGCCGGCCCGGGCAAGGGAAACCGCCACCGCGGTTCCCCAGGCTCCCGCCCCAATGATACCTATTGTCTGTCCCATAAAACTAAGAACCTCCTAGAACCACATGGAATTGCCGTCTGTCCAGGAAAAAATTTCCTCTGGGCGGAAAAAAAGATTCACTTCTTTTTCAGCGCTTTCAGGGGAATCCGATGCATGAACGATATTCTTTGCGGTATGCATCGTATAATCCCCGCGGATTGTTCCCGGAGGGGCCTCTTCCACACGTGTCGGACCGCAGAGCTTTCTTATTACAGGCACAGCGGATTCACCTTCAAAAACCATCGCCACTACGGGCCCTGCGGTTATATACGAAATCAGGGATTGAAAAAAGTCTTTCCCGGAATGTTCCCCGTAATGGGATTGGGCAAGAGACTGGGGTATTGTCAGCATCTTGAGACCCACAAGGTTAAGCCCTTTTTTCTCAAAGCGGGAAATAATGTCACCGACTATGCGCCGCTGCAAAACACCCGGTTTAAGCATAACAAAAGAGCGCTGCGTATTCATTCAATCCTCCATAAAAACAAATGGCCCGAAAGGCCTGTTGCCGTAATACTACCATAAAAGCCGTTTTTCGGAAAGACCGGGTACAGTAAATAAAATTTCAATCCTTCCGGAAATCTTCGGCGGCGCCCAGAACAGCATCAACGTCAAATTCCGGCATTTCAGGATTCTCCCCCGCTCCCGGAGAAGGATACGCCGGTACAGTATCATTTTCCTCCTGTACCGGAACAGAAGAGGCGGCGGCTGAGGCGGACCCGTCTTTTCCGTCTCCGTGCGCAAAACGGCAGGATTCAAGGCGCTCCTTCATGCTTACGCCGTCATCACGGATTTTTTCGGTTCTGGATTTGAAGTCGGCAATCACATCCTTCAAACCGGACATCATCATGGACAGGGCTTCGATTCCGTCGCTGACACGGTTGGAAACCATATCAAGCTCATGCATGGAATCCTCGATTTCCTTCGAGCCCTCGGACATGGAGACGGAGTTTCTGGCGACATCATCGGTTATATTGCGGAGGGTCTGCATCACGTCAAGGATATCCTTGTTCCCTTTGTTGTTTTCGGTCAAGCCGTCGGACAGCTTTATCATCGTGTTTGAAACGGAAGATATGTCGCCGGAAATTTTAAGGAAGGCGGTGTCAAGTTCCCCGCTGGAAGACACCATCAAATTGATGTTTTCAACAATGTCGGAAATTGAAAGCGTTATGGCGGAGGAATTTTCCGCGCAGGCTTCCGCGAGGCGGGCCATTTCCTCGGCGACAACGGCGAACCCCTTGCCAAGATCCCCGGCATGGGCGGCTTCAATGGCGGCGTTGAGGGAAAGAAGGTCCGTTCTTTCGGCAATCCCCTGGATTACACTGACAATTTCCTGGATTTTTGTCACCCTTGAACCGATATCGATAATCTGTTCATGGGTGGCGGAAAAGACATCCCTGCTCTTTTCGGAGGAGCGGACCAATTCGCCCGCCTCGCGGACATCCTCGGCAGCGGAGGATACAAGGCTTTCCATATTGGAAATCAATTTTTCAACGGAAGAGACGGAACCGCTGACAGCCCCGCGCTGGTTTTCCACTTCGGAATCCAGGTCCTTCAGACCGGACACAACCTTGGACAGTCCGTCTTTCACAGTTTCAACCTGGTCCCTGAGGGTCGCGACCTCCTTATTCATGTCCGAAATAAAACCGTCCAATATTGTGAAAGTGGAATCCGTATCCGAAATGGCGGAGGAAAGCTCCGAAACACAGGAAATATTCGCCTGGACATCCCTGTAAATCTGGTCGGCGACAGAATACATATCCCCGGAGACGCCATTGATTAAATTCTTCATGCCATCCGGGATATCCCCGTCCGCGGAATTTTTATTTCCGGACGCAACGGAGCGGAAAACATCGGAGAACCGGGAGGAAAACCTTATTTCAGGCCGGAAAAAAACATAGGGGGCGTCTATGCACAATATCAGGGTGACAATAAAAACAGCGGCAAACAACACCGGCCGCAGGACGGGATCCGTGCATTTATCCGAAATTACGAAAAACAAGGCCGAGGCCAGGGCTAAAACAAGGAACATCACAAACGCATAGAACAAACCGCGGCGATTTTTTTTCATAGGGCAACCCTTTACATAACATAACTTTCATTTTAAAGTATACGGCATGAAATTACTTCACACCGGTGACTGGCATCTGGGAAAAATCTTTCACGACACCTCCCTCTTGGAAGACCAACGCCATGTACTTTCCCAGCTGCTGGAGGAACTGGGGAAAGACAATTACGGGGCCCTCTTGATTGCCGGAGACATCTATGACAGAAGCATCCCCCCTGCGGAAGCCGTTGAAGTTTTCAGTTCTTTTTTGGCAGAAACAAAGGAGAATTTCCCGGAACTGGCTGTTTTTATAATACCGGGAAACCATGATTCCGCCCAGCGGCTGGCATTTGTCTCAAGCATTCTGCGCAGGCAGAACATATACATCACCTGCAACCCTGAAGATGCATTCACGCCGATAATTATATCACAAAAAGATGAAAAAGTGGCTTTTTTTTTACTTCCTTTCATGGCTCCGGGCAGTCTTCAGGATAAAACAAGCGGCCGGGAAAACAAAAACAGAGAAAACGGAGACTTTCAGGACATGCCGCTGTTCGCAGGCAACAGCGGGGAATCCGAAGGGAAAGCCCTGTTCTCGCAGGCGGAAATGGCGGAGGAAGCGGCCGGACGTTTCAAAAAAATCCTCGGAAGCGCCGAATTAAAAAACATGCCGTCGGTTCTGGCTGCCCACTGCTTCATCCAGGGCGGGCAGGAATCCTCATCGGAGAGGATATTCATAGGCAACGCGGAAAAAATAGCCCCGCGGCTTTTCAGTGATTTTTCGTACACAGCCCTCGGACATCTGCATAAATTCCAGAAAGTCACCGGAAGGATGTACTACGCAGGCTCTCCCCTAGCCTATGCCTTTGACGAAGCGGGAAGCGACAAGTTCTTCATCAAGGTTGACATTAAATCCAAAGAAAGCGGATTCCCGGTGGATATAACGCCGGTGAAAATAAATCCCCTGAGAAAGGTCACCAGATTGAGGGGGGAATTCCGGGACTTTCTCCATTCACCGGAGTATGAGCAATATTCCGGCGACTATCTTGAAATGGAACTGACGGACAAAACGGTTCAGATAAATCCCATGCAGATTCTGAAATCAAGGTTCCCGTATCTTTTGAGCATAAGGCAGAATTTCAGGGACGAAACAGAAACAGGGGCAAAAATAAAGACCGTTGAAAACGAAAATGCAAACCCGGTGCGGAATTTCGAGGAATTTGAAAGATTTTTATACCCGTCACAGGAACAGGATGAATTAAACAACAAAACAGAGCTGTTTTCAGGTATAATCAAACAATGCGCGCAAAAGGAGACTGCGGGGGAACATGAAGCCTGAAACGCTCTTGCTGAAAAACTTCGGGCCGTTTTACGGTGAACACAAGGCAGATTTCAAAGCTCTGGGTGATTTTTTCCTTATCTGCGGGGAAACAGGCGCAGGTAAAACAACACTGTTTGACGCTGTTTCCTACGCTTTTTACGGCGAAGCGCCGGGCAGCAGGAAAGGTCTTGTCAGACAGATGAGGAGCCAGTATGCGGGAAACGAAGAAGAAAGCTGCGTGGAGCTTGTTTTCTCCCTTGGGGCGGACAAATGGAAAATAAAGAGGACGCTGCCTTACGAGAAAACCGGCGTCCGCTCAAAAAAAATACAGACGGTTCCCGAAGAGGTTTCACTGGCGAAAAAAACCGCCGACGGCTGGCGGAATGAATCATGCACGAATAAAAATGAGACGGACAAAAAAATACTGTCCCTCATAAAACTGTCCGCCGATGAATTCTCACGGATTGTCCTTCTGCCGCAGGGGGACTTTTCCCGTTTTTTGCGCCAGAATTCCGAGGAAAGAAAAGACATCCTCGCAAAACTGTTTCCTGTATCGGTTTACAGGGAAGCGGCGGAAACAGCCAGGGAAAACGCGAAATCCGCCGAAGCGTTTATCAACGGGCTTACGCAGCAAATCCTTCTTCTCCAGCAGGAATTCAATCCTGAAACTTTTGAAGACGAGAAAAAGTCCCTTGAAAAAAATCTTAAAGCCTCAAGGGCGAAGGATTCCGAATACCAGAAACAACTGGTGGAAAAATCAGCCCTGCTGGAAAAAGCGAAAAGAATCGCGAAGAATATCCAGGAACTTTCCGCCGCCGAAGAAGAATACGAAGAGAAAATAAAAGATAAAAAAGATTTATACACGGAATGGAAGGAAAAACTTTCAGCCGCGGAAAGGGCGGCTCCCATTGCGGGTTTAATCATGCAGTACAAAAGCGCGGAAAAAAACCTGGAAGAAAATGAAAGCAAATATAAGGAAAAAAGCCGCCTGCTTCTTGCAGCTGAAAAAGAATGCGGGGAACTGGAAAAAATCCGCGGAAAGATTGAAGGACAGAAACAGACTTTGAACGCATTGATTCAAAGGAAGCCGCTTATAGAAGCGGCCGCAAAAACCGCGGGGGAATTACGCAGGGCTGAGCAAAACCTTCCGGGACTGGAGGGCAAAGCACAGGAACTGAAGGAAAGCCTGAGGGCCACATTAACAAAACTGTCCGGGGTGAAAACCATCCTTGATGAAAAAACAAAGGAAAAACCGGAAATCACGGTACTGGCGGAAGCCAGAACAAAAGCGGAAACCAACTATGAATATATAGAACACAAATGCGGCGCAACTTTATCATATCTTGCGGAAAAAGAAAAAGCAGAAAAACAAAAAACGGAACTGGACACACTGACCAACATAATAGAAAAAAAAGAGGAAGAGATAAAAACGCTTGAGGAAGAAATCGCCGGGCTTCAGAATAAATACAACGAGCAGGCCAATTCCGGAATGGCGGCTGTTCTGGCTTCCTCGCTGAAAGACAATACCCCGTGTCCGGTATGCGGTTCACTGCATCACCCTTCCCCGGCGGTGGAAAAAACGGACGACCTGCTTTCCTGCGGAAACAGGATAACGGAGCTGACGTCAGTGAAACAGGAATCGGAAAAAGAAACCGCGGCGCTCAGGGAAACCCTCATGAAAATAAAAGCGGAATATCTGGGGAATGTTTCATTTTTGAAAAAACAGGAAGAAGAGGGTGTGGTTTTTTCCACGAAGGAAGAAGCGGAGAAAAACAAGAATACAGCCGCGGCGGAAAAAGAAAAAGCGGAAAAAGAATACACGCGGGCAAAAGAATATTTAAACTGCATGAATGAATTGCAGGGCGAAAAAGAAGAACTAGAGCAGGAGAAAATACGCAAAGAAAAAACAATCACGGAAACGGAAAACTCCGTTGAACTGCTGCGGATGGAAATAAAAAACATGAGGACGCGGTTCAACGAGGCTTTCCCCGGGGAAGAAACGGCGCCGGAGAAAGCCGTGGAAGAACTTGAACTCTGCAAAAAGGAAATAGAACGGCTGCAGGATTCGATTCTGTCATTCGAGAAAAAAGACAAGGCGGCGCATGATGAAAAAAGCAGGCATGAAGGTTCGGTCAAGGAACTGGAAACCCTGTGCGCCGGACTTTCAAAACAGCTGGAAGAAATTACAGGAAGCCTTCATAAAGGATATATTGACGCGGGATTCGCCGACTACAACGAAGCGGAGAAATCCGTAATCAGCGCGGAAGAAAAAAAAGACCTGTCGGACATGATATCATCCTTCGACATGGAGAAAATGAAACTTGAAAACAGGATTTCCTTTCTGGAAACAGAGCTTGAAAAAGAAGGCGTTGACGGGAACAATAATTTTATTGATGAAAAAACCGCGGAAGAAGAATACAACCGGATATACGCGTTGCTGGAATCAAACAAGGCGGAGACAGAATCAATCAACATCAGGCTGGTATCCTTGAAAGAAAAAATGAAGCGCTGGAAGAACCTCGTTGAAGAACACAGGGAAAAAACGGATGAGCTTTCTCTTTTAAAACAGGTGGCGGATGATCTTCTGGGCAGGAATCCGCGCAATATTAAATTTGAAGCGTGGATTCTGAATAAATACCTGGAGGAAGTGACAGAATACGCGAACATGAGGATTGCAAGGATGAGCGGCGGCCGGTACAGGATTCAAACGGGAAGCAGTTTCAGGAAGGGCAATTCAATGACCGGACTCGACCTGGAAATATTCGACAACCACACCGGCAAAACACGCCCGACAGGGACACTTTCCGGAGGGGAAACTTTCATGGCGTCGATAAGCCTCGCCCTGGGACTGGCGGACTCCATTCAGGCCAGATCGGGCGGAATCCAGCTTGAAGCGGTCTTCATCGACGAGGGGTTCGGTTCCCTTGACGAAACCTGCCTGGAACTTGCGATGAATATCTTCGATGAAATACGCGGGCAGAGAACAGTTGGGATTATTTCACACGTCAGGGAGCTTCAGGACAGAATACCCAAAAAACTTGAAGTCAGGAAAAAAACAACGGAAGGATCATACATAAAGCAGGAGGAAAACAGATGATAACGAGCGCGCTTTTCACGGACTTTTACGAACTGACGATGGCACAGGGGTTCTGGAAAAAAAACAAGGACACGCCTTCCGTTTTCGACATGTTTTTCCGGAGGCAGCCGTTCAACGGCGGGTTCTCCGTTTTCGCCGGCATCGAACCGCTGATAAACACCATCGAAGAATTCCGTTTTTCGGAGTCCGACATCGAGTATCTCAAATCGCTGGGAATTTTTGAGGACGGGTTCCTGGATTTCCTGCGCGGCTTCAAATTCTCCGGCGACATCTGGACGATGGAGGAAGGTTCCGTCGTCTTCCCGAACGAACCGCTCCTGCGCATACACGGAAGCGTAATCGAATGCGCAATTCTTGAGGGACTGATCCTCAACACGATAAATTTCCAGAGCCTGATAGCAACAAAAACCGCGCGCATCTGGCTGGCGACAAAGAAAGGTTCCATAATGGAATTCGGGATGCGGCGCGCGCAGGGCTGCGACGGCGCGATGAGCGCGACACGCGCGGCGTACATCGGCGGAGCGGCGGGAACGAGCAACACGCTGGGCGGAAAAATATTCGGCATCCCGGTGATGGGCACAATCGCGCATTCGTGGGTCATGTCATTCCCCGGAGAGGAGGAGGCGTTTGACGCCTACGCGGAAATATATCCCGAGAACACGTGCTTTCTGATCGACACGTACAACACGCTCGAATCAGGGGTCAAGGCCGCGATTGAATCGGGGAAAAAGCTCGCCGCGCGCGGATACAACTTCTCGGTCAGGCTCGATTCGGGCGATATCCAGTATCTGAGCGCGAAGGTGCGCGAGGAACTGGACAGGGCGGGGTTCACGGACGCGAAAATCACCGTGTCCAATGAGCTGACGGAGGAAATCATCGAATCCCTGGTGAACAACCACGCGCCGATTGACTCGTGGGGCGTGGGAACCCACATGGTGACCGGGGGAAGCGAAGCGTCATTCACCGGCGTGTACAAACTCGCGGCCCGCAGTGAAAACGGACGCGGCGGCGGACTGATTCCCGCGATGAAGTTCTCCGACAATCCCGAGAAAACGACGAACCCGGGCGTCAAGCAGGTCTGGCGCCTGTACAACGCCGACGGAACATTCAAGGCGGACATCCTTGCAGAGGAAGACGAAACGATATGTCCGGGCGAGACGAGGACGTTTTTCCATCCGTCAAACGACTGGAAAAGCTTTTCGTTCGCGGCGGCGGAAGCCGAGCCCCTGCTCAAACTGAAGATGAAAAACGGGGGACGCTGCCAGCCGGAAAAAACAATCGCCGAAAGCCGCAGGCACATGGAGGAAAGCCTGGACAAGCTGGACGGATCCTACAAACGCATCCTGAATCCGCACATCTACAAAGTGTCGCTGACGGAGAAACTGCGCGGAACAAAGCTCGCTTTTCTCAGAAGCAAGACAAAGACGGGGGACAAAAAATAGCGGGACGGGAGCCGGTTGCGCAGTGCCCGGTGTCCAGCATACTCCGCGGATTCTCCCGGATCAGGATTACAGGAACCGAACCTATTCATATAGAAGAAATCTGAAAAAATCTTCGTCCGTCCGCCTGTGTTCGCGTGGAATGGCGGATGCTCAGCGGCTCTCTTCGTTCGGACTTGCGGAAGCGAGTTTTGCCACAAGCAGTTCCACCGCTTCCCGGTTGTTTTCGCTGAGCATCTCCATGCCGGAAATCAGCGCGCGGTATTTCCGGAACAGGCGCATTTTTTTCGCAATGCTGTCCTCCGTGGCGGACGGCGTATAGCTGCCGGTCACCAGATATTCCACAGAGACATTGAGAATCCCCGCGATTTTCACCGCCGTGTCAGCCGCCGGAATATTCGCGTTCTTTATGCCTTTGGTGATGTTCGAGGCATCGAAACCTGCTTCCGCCGCGAGCGTTTTCCTGTTTATCTCTTTTTCCTCAAGAAGTTCGTCCACACGTTCCCAGAAATTCATATCCCAAGCGTATGGAAATATCCAATTTTATTCACAATATATTGAATATATCCATAAAATACTTTATACTGTTGGAAATTTCCAATCAAAAGATATGGCCGTTGAAAATTTTTCATATTCGGAAGGAGCAGGAATGCTGACAGCTTCAGTCGTCCTTTACAAGACACCGCGCGAACAGACACAGAGCCTCCTTGAAAGCGTTCTGTCCTCCTGCATTGAACGTCTTTTCATCATCGACAATTCGCCGGACGACAGCCGCCGGATTCTCGGGGATGCGTCGCCGAAAATCCGGTACATCCACAACGAGAACCTCGGATACGGTGCGTCGCACAACCTTGCGATCCGGGAGACGATTGACAGCGGGGCGGAATTCCACATCGTGCTGAATCCCGACGTCTCATTTCCGCCGGAAACCCCGGAAAAACTCCTCCTGTTCATGGAGGAACACCCTGACGCGGTGTCCGCCATGCCGAAAATCGTTTATCCCGACGGCCGACCGCAATACCTGTGCAAACTGCTCCCCTCGCCTTCCGACTTGATTTTCCGCCGCTTTGTTCCGCCGGTCGGATTCTTCAAAAAATGGAAGGAAAAAAAGGACGCGCGCTATTGTCTGATGGATTCCGGCTACGACACGGTGATAAATCCGCCCTGTCTTTCCGGCTGCTTCATGTTCCTGCGTCTTTCCGCACTTACGGCGCACGACATTTTCTTTGACGACCGGTTCTTCATGTATTTTGAGGACTTCGATTTTATCCGCCGGCTGCACCGTGTCGGAAAGACGCTGTTTTTTCCCGGCGCACAGATTGTCCACGCCCATGCGAAGGAATCGTACCGTTCGCGGAAAATGCTTTTGTGCCATATCAAAAGCGCAGTCCGGTATTTCAACAAGTACGGCTGGCTGTTTGACAGGGAGCGGACGGAATGGAACCGGAGGATCCTTGGGGAAATCCGCGCGGAGGTATGCCCGTGAATGAGGGAACCCGCCACGCGATTCTGGTCTCCGGCTGCAGCCTCGAGAAGGGCGTACCGAAAAGCCTCGAAAATTTCAAGGACTTCCTCACCAGTCCGGCGGGAGGCTCATGGGCCGAAGGCGACATCACCGTGTGCGGGCCGATGCCGTGGCAGATGGTGCAGTTCCTGCGCCCGCGCCTCGCAGAATACGGTTTCCTGCTGGTGTACCGGTGCGCCACGAGCCGTCTTGCCGGTGCGGTTCCGCCGGGTCTTGCGGAGGAGGAAGAGGACTACAGCGGAAAACTCAGGGAGCTTGCCGAGCGCGGCGGCCCACGCGGCGGTTTATATATAGAAGACTTCTGCGATGAAATCATCCCCGCGGAAGCGGCGTGCGGGGAAGGCGCATTCCCCGCAATGACGGCGGAGCGGAGACGGTGATGACGGAAGAAAGGCCCGCGGAACAGGCCGCATCGGTATACCGGCGAAATGAAAAGATGAAACACATCCCGTTGTCACCACGGAAAAAAGAAGTCCTGTATACAGTTTCGGGGAACCTCGTCCTGCAGATTGTCACGGCAATCTGCGGATTCATACTTCCTCCCCTAATCATAAGAACTTTCGGTTCCCCCGTGAACGGAATGGTCTCTTCAATCTCACAGTTCATCGCGTACCTCAATATCGTGGAAGCCGGGGTGGGTGGAGCGAGCATCGCCGCATTGTACAAACCTCTTGCTGACGGCGATATCAGGGGGAGGAATTCAATCCTGTCCGCCGCATCCCGGTTTTACAACCGCTCGGGCGTCCTGTTTATAATTCTTGTCCTTGCGCTTGCCTTTGTATACCCGCTTGCCGTCGGCGGCCAGGTGGACAGGATTCAGGCTGCGCTCATGGTTCTTGTTCTGGGCATGACGGGAGCCGCGGAATTCTTTTTAATCGGCAAATACCGCGTCCTCCTTACCGCGGACAGGAAAGTCTATGTGATTTCCATAGCGCAGATGTTCGCCGTGATTGCGAACACCCTTGTCGCCGTCGTGCTGATACGGCTGGGGTGCGGCATCCTTCCGGTGAAATTCGCGTCCGCGCTTGTATATCTGGGCAGATATGTCTTTCTTTCGCTGTACGTGCGCAGAAAATACACGCACCTCGATTTTCATGAAGATCCGGACACTAAAGCTATCAGGCAGAGCAGGAATGTGCTTGTCCATCAAATCGGCGCTCTCGTGGTGTACAACTCGCCGCTCGTCATCATCACGCTCTTCTGCTCGTTGAAGGACGCGAGCGTATACACCGTTTATGCAATGGTGTTCAGTGCGGTCAACTTGCTGCTCGGCTCGTTCAGCAACGGGATGCAGTCGTTTTTCGGGGAGTCGCTGGTAAAGGATGACATTGAACGGACGCGGCAGATTTTCGGCAGGTACGAAACGCTGTTCTTTGCGGCTGTAGGCTGGTTCTACAGCATGGCGTACATCCTGATAATGCCGTTCATGAGCCTTTATACGGCGGGGATGACGGACGCAGAGTATATGCGGCAGGATCTGGCGCTCCTGTTTGTAGTCAGCGGAATACTCACAAACATCCGCAACCCCGGAGGCCAGTTGATAAACGCCGCGGGACATTTCAAAAGAACACAGTGGAGAAGTGTCGCGGAGTCTGTTGTAAACCTTGTGTGCAGTGTCGGATTCACATTGAATTTTGGGTTTATAGGTGTACCTCTGGCTTTCGTTTGTTCTTCTTTGTACAGGACAAGTGATAGCCTTGTTTATTCGTCAAGACAAATTTTGCAGACAACAGGTTTCACGTCCTTTTTAAAGATTCTTGTCTTCGGCTTGTATTTTTTTACCGCTTCCAGACTGGTTTTGCACGCCGGTTTATTTCCGCTTGACTCTTACGGCAGATGGATTGCGGGCGCGCTTGTTTACGGGACGGCGCTCGCCGTCCCTCTGTTTTCAGTTGCGGTTTTCCACAGGAGAAAAAAATGTCCGATCCGAAAATAAGCATCATCGTTCCCGTCTACAACACGGAGAAATACCTCCGCCGCTGTCTTGACTCGATTTCTGCGCAAACTTTTACGGATTGGGAATGCATCTGTGTGGAT
>CASGDA010000006.1 GCA_949300145.1 uncultured Treponema sp.
GTTCATGAGCTGCTCCTGGACCTCTTTAGGCAGGTCGTTCCATAAAATGTCGTATGTAAAATCCCGAATCTCCGGGTAACACTCCCGCGCAGTCTTTTCCGCCGTTTCCCGATCCAGGTAGTGCATCTCTTGATGGAAAAACCAGTTGAGCTTTTCCATCAGCCGATAGAGGCGGATCTGTTCTTCTTGGGTCATGGGACACCTCCTCGGATTAGCAAAGGATAGAATAGCTGTACTTACGCCAGCTCTGCGTCCAATATCTGGACTGGTTTTCCTTTCTCGTTCACATAGTAAAGGGCGATATAGTCGATGCCGTCCCGCTTGACCTGTTCCCAAGGCATACGCTCGCCGTTGATCAGTTCCACAGTATCCGCCTCATCCGGTTCGAAGTCTTCTTTTTCGTCCTCGTAGTCCACGCTGCTCGGATGGATCATGTTCATCGCAGAACATATTGTCGTAGCCATGCCGCCCGCCGTCGAAGACGACGAATTCCTCGCCACTCTCCGGGTCACGAGCTGTCACAAGTTCGGGAGCGAAATAACTGGGAACAATATATAGCTGTGGTTCTGAAATAACTGGGAACAATATATAGCTGTGGTTCTGCGTTTAAGGTCAACAGGTCACCGTAGTACCAAACCTCCAGCAGTTCATTGCCAGTGGTAGAACACAATGTCACGGTGGGCAGGCGTTTCTGTGCCCACTCCTTCACATGGCCGGTGAGCTAGGTAGGATATTTTTCGCTCATCGTTCGTCCTCCTTACAGCACCCAGGCCATCATACTGGTCACGATCAGCACAAGCCCCAGCAGGAAGAAGATCACCCGCCGGGAACCGCGTCAGAGTAAGAATTTGGCCATTGTCCGTATTTTTATCATTTTCTTCTCCCGTTCTGTTTTATTTTTCAAACGAAAAAAGATTCAGCCCGATGGTTTCGCTGAATTTCCTCTCCACCGTTCCGGCGATTGCGCGGATTACAATTTCCGCGGTGGCGCTTATGTTCGCCCGGTTCAAGTGGCCGCCGACAACCTGCCCCTGCAAATCCCCCGCCGCAAAGTGCGCGTGAAGATAGGGCGCGCCGTCCTTCCGTGTCAGGGTTCCCGTCAGGGAAACGATTTCGTAAATCCCGCGGAACGTGTTGGAACGGTACTCCTTCGTTTCCGTGTTGAAAGCTCCCACCGTGAATTCATCCACGGCGCCGAGTCCGCTGATTTCCGCCAGCGCGATATTTTCCGCTTCGGCAAGGGCGAGAATGCTTCCGCAGATTTCCTCATTCGGTTCAAGGCGCAGCACAAATGTGTCACCGAATTTTCTGTATTCCATAATCTTCTCCTTTCCTTTAAATCCTTAAAAATCAAATGTTTCCGGATCAAAACTCGTCGTGTGTCCCCTGTCCATCCGGTTGAGCGTTTCCATATCCTGCGCACCGAGCGTAAAATCAAAGACGGCGGTGTTTTCAAAAACGCGCTCCCGGTGCACCGACTTCGGGATGACGATGTAACCGCTCTGGATGTCCCAGCGGAGGATGATCTGCGCCGGCGTTTTCCCGTATTTTTCCGCAAGCACGGTTATTTCGGGAAGATTGAAATTCCCCCGGAGCAGCGGCGCCCATGCTTCCATCACAATCTTCCGCGCGGAACACCAGCTCTGCAGCGTCTGATTATTGTTCAGCGGATGATGTTCCACCTGATTGACGGCCGGAACGGTTCCGCCGTTTTCCGTGAGCCACTCGATGTGCCGGGGCGTGCAGTTGCAGACACCGATTGCCCGCACCTTTTTAGCGGCGACGAGCTCTTCCATCGCCTTCCATGTTTCCTGCAGGCGCGGTTTCTGCTGTCCGGGCCAATGGACCAAAAACAAATCAAGATAATCCGTCCTGAGTTTCTCAAGGCTTTCTTCAAAAGATTCGAGGGTTTTGCGGTAGCCCATATTCCCCGTATCCACTTTGCTCGTCAGAAAAACCTCTCCCCGCGGGATTCCCGTTTTTAAAAGTGTCTGACCGAGCAGTGACTCGTTCCCGTACATTTGCGCCGTGTCGAAACTGCGGTAGCCCGCTTCCAGCGCGGCGTTGACGGCGGTCTCCATTTCGGCGGAATCAAGCGTCTTGTATACGCCCAATCCCAGAACCGGCATTTCAATTCCGTTGTTGAGTTTTACCGTTTCCATTGCATGACCTCCCATCACTGATAAACATCCGGTAATCCGCATTTTTCCGGGAACGCCGTTATTGTACTATGCAGGGATTTTTTTGTAAAGAAAATGAATCCTGCCTTCCGAATGGATACACGGCCGTTGCGATCTTGCTTCGGGATTCGTCTGCGTGAGGGATGCGGAGGGCGCGCGAAGCGCGTTCCGGAGCGAAGCGGAGGAATGGAGCGCCTCATGGCGCGGAACCCGCAGCAGCCCGACCCGGAGCGCAAGCGGAGGGGCACGCCCGAAAAACCGGACAGAATGAGAAGTGTGATTTTTTCAGAAAAACAATCCGTGCGCTTGACAATGGTACGAAACCGTACTATACAATGTTGGTACGATTCCGTACTATTGGGCATATATCTGCTTTGTTGTATGGCAATGCGGTTCCGGCGGAAGCGATTTTACGGGGGAGCGGTTGGCGGTTATGAAAAAAGAAGAGGAACGCACAGGCCGAAGTTTAAAACAGCTGAATTATCTTTTCGGCGAAAAAGAGGCGGTGTATCACGGATTTGCGGTCAAATTGGGAGTAAGCGACAGCGTGATGAAAATTCTGTATGCGCTATACGACAACGGAGACGGAGGAAGATGCCCGCTTCGGGAAATATTGCGGCGTTCCGCGTTGAGCAAACAGACGGCGAACTCCGCGCTGCGCAAGCTTGAGAAAGAAGGCATTCTGTTCCTCGAAAGCGACAGCGGAAAAACAAAAACCGTGCGCCTCACTTCCGCGGGAAAAACATTCGCCCGCAAAACCGCGGGGCGTCTCATGAAAATGGAAAACGAGATTTTTTCGGAATGGAGCGAGAGGGATATGCAAAAATACATCGGCTTTGAAGAACGCTTTTTGCTGCAAATCAGGAAAAAACTCAAGGAATTCCGGCCGCTTTAACAAGGATGCGAATGCCGTGCGGGCGGCGGCAGTGCCGGAAAAAGTGGCCGCGGCACGCCGGTTCGGGAGGAATCTGTGAATTTTCAATTTTCAGGACATTTCGGATATACAAAACTGCTGCGCCTGACAGCCCCGTCGATTCTCATGATGATTGTGACATCGGTGTACAGTATCGTTGACGGATTTTTTGTGTCCAACTTTGCCGGGAAAACGCAGTTCACCGCGGTCAACTTCATCATGCCGTTTCTGTTGATACTCGGATCATTCGGCTTCATGTTCGGGACGGGCGGAAGCGCGCTCATTTCAAGAGCGATGGGTGAAGGCCGTGAGCAAAAAGCACGGGAAATTTTTTCGCTTATTGTGTATGTTTCCGCGGCGTTCGGCGTGGTGATCGCCGTGGCGGGAATCGCGCTTGTGCGGCCGTTTGCGGCGGTGCTGGGTGCGGAGGGACAGATGCTCGATGACTGCGTGACTTACGCGCGGATCATTCTTGCCGCGTTGCCCGCGTTCCTTTTGCAATACGAATTCCAGTGTCTGTTCGCGACGGCGGGAAAACACAATCTGGGCCTGTTCATCACAATCGCCGCCGGACTGACAAACGTCGTTTTGGACGCGCTGCTGGTCATTGTTGTTCCGTGGGGAATTGCGGGAGCGGCCGTTGCCACCGCAGTCAGCCAGTGCGTTGGCGGACTGATTCCCGTGGTGTATTTCGCCTCGAAAAACTCAAGCCTGCTGCGTCTGGGCAGAACGAAATTTGACGGACGGGCGCTTTTCAAAACCTGCACGAACGGTTCGTCGGAACTGATGAGCAATATTTCTTCATCAATTGTCTCGATGTTTTTCAACGCGCAGCTTTTGCGTTATGCGGGGGAAGACGGGGTTGCGGCGTACGGCGTTTTAATGTACGTGAGCATGATATTCCAGTCGGTGTTCATCGGGTATTCCGTCGGAAGCGCGCCTGTCGTCAGCTTTCAGTACGGGGCGCAGAACCTGGAGGAACTGCGGGGGCTGAAAAAGCGGAGCCTGCGTATCATCGCGGTGTTTGCGGTGCTGATGTTTGCGGCGGCGTTTGTGCTGGCGGAACCGCTGTCGCGCATTTTCATCGGCTACGATGAAGCGCTTTTGTCATTGACGCTCCGCGCGTTTTCAATATTTTCGTTTTCGTTCCTGTTCTCCGGCTTTTCGATTTTCGGCTCGGCGTTTTTCACCGCGCTCAACAACGGACCGGTATCCGCGGCGATATCATTTTTGCGCACCCTCGTGTTCCAAATCGCATCGGTACTCGTGCTGCCGCTCTTTTTCCAAATCGACGGGATATGGGCTTCCATCGTTTTTGCCGAAATCATGTCGGTGATTATGACCGCGCTGTTCCTCAAGCTTTTGCGGAAAAAATACGGATATTGATTTTTGCGAAGCGGGCTCACCTGGTGAGCCGCTTTCTTACCCGCGTCCGCCGTTGAACAGCCGGAACAGGGGCGGGCATATTTTCCGCAGAGCCGCGCCCAGTGCCAGGCATACCGCAACTGTCAGCAACGTCACGCCGAAATATTCAAAGAGCGAGAAAAAGGTGTTTTTCATCGGGAAAAATCGGAGCCAGATTTTTTGAAGGTTGCCGAGAACGACGGGCATATGCGCGGCGTATACGAAAAACGAAAACGGTGCGAGGGCGCCTGCCACCGAAAACAGTCCGGGACGGCCGGCAATCAGCGCCGAAAGTTTCATAAAAACAACACAGGCAAAAAGCACCATGAGCCAATAGGCGGAGCCGGTTCCGCCGCCGAGCGTATGGGTGAAAACAAAAGACAGCGCAAAAAGCGGAAGGATTTCCTTCCATTTGATTTTGTCAAGCGCTGCGAACAGATCGAATCCGCTCATGCCCCACCAGAGTCCCGCGGTGTAGAAAAAGAACGCCTGCGTCTGCACAAACCACACCGGAAGCGGAAGCACATAGACGACGGCGGTAAAGGCGAAAAATCCTGCGGGGAACTTTCTGATTAAAAACACAAGCGCCGGCGAAACGAGCGTCAGAATGATGAGGTCGCGCACAAACCAGAACTGAACCGCGAACTGCGGAAGGGAGTAATCCTCCGTGGCAATCAGGTCGTTGAATTCGCCGAAGCCGACAAGTTTTGCAATCCAGTCGGATGCCGTCCACGTGAGCATGGTTGCGTCCGGATTTCCCAGAAGCTGCGGTGCGATTCGGGCGACGATGAGCTTGAGTACGCCGTAGTAAAACAGATAAACGGCCATCCACAGCGCATACGGCACGGCGAGCGACTTCGTTTTTTTCCTGAGCAGCGTTCCGTAGGAATCATTTTTCACGCCCTGCAAGAACGCCGCGAACAGAAAAAACAGCGGGACGGCGCAGCGGGCGATTCCCTGCGAGACAAAAAGCTGTATCCACCGGCCGAATTCGTTCTGGCTGAACAGAACGGACACACCGTGCTTTTCAAAGCTTTCCGCGATATTTTCCGCCGTGTAATTGTTGTGGATGAACACTACAAGGACGGCGAGCAGAAAACGCAGCGCCGTTATGCGGCGGGAGGTTCCGCTTGCATTCAGATTTTCCGCGGTGATTTTTTCCGGTGAAATTGCATTCATTTTTCTCCCCGTTGTCATAGAAATTGTGTTTTACACTTTAAAAAACACAATTGTGTCAAAAAGAAAATTATCACAATATTGTGTCTTTGACAAGAATCGGACACCATTGTGTTAGCATGAGCCATGAGTTTTTGGGAAACCGTGGAGGAAGTCCGCGAGTACAGGGACATCTCCAGAAAGGAACTTGCCTACAAAGCGGATTTTTCTTTAAACAGCATTTCAACGGGAATCGCGAGGAACAGCGTTCCTTCCGCCGATGTCGCCTGCCGGATTGCGAAGGTCTTGGGCGTCAGCGTCGAGTTTTTGGTCACGGGAAAATCAGGAAAAAAAGAAAAGCGCGCGGATGAACAAATCGAAAGAAAACTTGAAGGTAAAAGAGAAGCGTTTTTTAAATACATGGACAAACATTCAAAAATGATGGAGGAATTTTCCTCGCTGGACGAACCGCTCCAAAAAGCGATACGCGAACTCATCCACGCATCCGCGGCAAACCGGTAAATCCGGCACGCTGTCCCGGCGGCGGATTTTGCGCAGAAAGTCTCCCCCGCGTGAGGGATGCGGAGGGCGTGCGAAGCGCGTTCCGGAGCGATAGCGGAGGAATGGAGCGCCTCATGGCGCGGAACCCGCAGCAGCCCGACCCGGAGCGCACGCGGAGGGGCACGCCCGAAAAACCGGAACAAAGAAAAAACACGGAATTTCCGGCGCTTCACTCCCTGCGACAAACGCCATTCACGGCGGATTTCCGTCAGCGAAAATCCCGGACACCCGCGATTAAACCGTGCTCAAACAGCGTTTCAAAGGTGTTGACCGCGCCGCCGTGTTCGGTGATTTTCCCTTCCGAAACTGCATCGACATTGACGCCGGTGAATGAGAGCGTTTTATGGGAGGGCGGGATTCCCAGCCATTCGCCCGAATGGGTTCCCTGCATGATGAATTCCGAAATCACCGTTCCGCCGTCCTCATATTGCCGGATTATGCGCATCGAATAATCGGGATACGTTTTCTTTACAGCCAAAAGGTGTTCTTCCATGCCTTCCATGCCGACAGGGATTTTATTTTCTCCGCTGACGAAGGCGAAGTTTTCCGCTATGCAGTGCAGAAGTTCTTCCCACAGATTTCGGGAGACAATCCTTTCGTAAAAATCGCGCACCAGTTTTTTTGCGTCCATCACATCCTCCGAAAAACAGCATTCACCGCACGGTATGCAAAAAACTTTGCATACAGGATATTTCTGTTTTATAATAAAAAAACACGGAAAATTATGGAAGCATCGGAATAAAGTACAGGCTTATGTTCCGGAAATTGTTACATTTCTTTCTATTGAAAAAAAACATGGAAGAAAGTATAATTCGTTTCATGGAAAGACACGTAACAATGGATGATAACAAAGATTTCATTAAATGGGAAAAGAAATTCGAACTTGGAATTCCTGTCATTGACAACCAACACAAACAGCTGGTGAATTTATGCAATGACCTGTATCAGGCTGTCATCAGAAACAAGTACAGGGCGACAACACCTGGATGGCATGAGGCTCTTTCCGACGCGCTCCGGGAAACAGTCAATTACATAAACACCCATTTCTCGGACGAGGAAAAACTCCTGACCGCCGTGAATTATGACAAGCTGGACCAGCAGAAAAGCCAGCACAAAAGTTTCACAAACAAAATATCAGAGACATTAAAAACCTTCAACCAGGCGACTTTTCAGGATGCGATGGATTTTGTGCGGTTTTTATATGACTGGATTTTGCAGCACATCGCCATCTCCGACAAACAATATGTTCCCGCCGTACTTGAATACCTGAAAAACCGCCAGTAAACCGGGATTTACGGTTTCCGCAACAGTAAAACCGATGCGGAAACTTTATACCTGTTTGTTAAAATTATAAACAGTCATAATTATTTAATAATGACTTAAAACATTGTTTTTATTAGCCGAAAATAAAGATAATTAAACTATTATATTACTACTAATTAGCATAATTCAGCCAAAAAGCTGCTAAAAAATGTTAATGAAATGTAAATAAAAGGTTGGTTTTCGACATGGAATATCATATTTTCCAAAAAACAGTTGTTGGTAAAAACGGGAAATCTACAAAAAGATATTATTACTGGTACAAAGAATGTAACATTCAAAGACAAAAAATCTGCAAAAATTGCAAAACAAAAGCTGAAGCGTTGGCTTTTGTTTCAACTTTGCCAGCAATAAAAGAAAAATCAACACTTGTAAAAGACATTGCAAATAATATGTATATTCCTGGAAGCCCTCACCTTATGCGCCGTGAACAATTAGGCCGCTCTATTGTGGAAGAAACGATAAAAGACGGAAGGATTTATATAAATCATATTATAAAAAAATGGGGCGATTATAGCATTACCGACATTACAGTAGATCAAGTCGGGAACTATCTGTTTTCTTTAAAGAAATCTGGTTCATGGAAAGCCAGGTATATTTCCATTTTCGGTGAAATCTTTGATGAAGCTGTGTGGTATGGGGTAAAGGTAATGCGTCCAAACTTTCCGGCATTCGCGCCAAAGACGCGGAAAAAAGATATTTTTTACCCTGTTGAGTTGAAACAGCTTTTTCTAAAAGAAAATTTCTCAAATCCTTACACTGATTCTGAGACAATGTTTTTATTTTTTACCTGCTGTATTTTTGCAGGATTACGCCTAAGTGAAGCAAGAGCATTAACCCCCCCGGCAGTTTATTTTTGACAAAAAAGCTCTTGTTATAGACGGATTTTGCAAGAAAAACGGAATGCGCACAAACTTTAATAAAAAAGGTTCCCTTTTAGATACAAAGGCGAGAATAGTTTTACTTCCAGAAAACGTAATAACACAAGTTCAAAACTATATATTAAAACAAAATAAAACAAATGATGATTTTTTATTTACCTGTAATAATTTACCAATCAGAATAGACCAGGCAGAAAAATCTTTTTCTATGGCAATCTTAAAATCTGGAATAGAACAAAAAGGGCGTAAATTAAGCCCCCACTCGCTAAGATATACATACATAACACAAATGCGCAGAACCCTATCCGGCGAATTGGTGCGCGAACTTGTAGGTCATTCCAATGTTGCAATGACTGATTATTATACGCAATTTTCTGTTGAAAACGGGCTTGCGCACATTGCTTCTACTGGCGATGCTGTAGAAAAACTTTTTGATTAACGTTGTGGCGGTTTTTCGTTTTAAAAAAAAATTTTACCTACCTAAAGAGAGAAAAAAATCAAAAAAAAATGAAAAATGATTTTTTTTCTCTTTTTTTTTATTTTCAAAAGTTTACATTTTACTTTACTTTATAAATCTATATAATATAACACTTTATAAGTTTTTTAATAGTAAAATGGTAAAGTAATTTATATTACTTGTGTAAAGTTTTCTTAATAAAAAATTTTTACATAGCATTAAACTTTTGTTTCAGAAAAAAGTTTGTAAACTCTTACCAAAATTCTTTTACTACTTTACCAACAAAATATTTAATTATTTTACCGATATTTACCAACCTCAAACAAAAAGAAAATCAATAAAAAGGTACTGGGAAAACCCCGTACCTATATGCAATTATTCGGCGACGGGTGCGTTCTGTTTTTTGTGTGCCATGTTCTATGTTAGGTTTACAAAAAGTTTACATTGGTATAGCGAGTTATATTGTCAACATTTACAATTTTTGTAATGGAAGTAAAAGCGGCGGAATTTGCACGGATGGCTGGCGTTTCGCGTATGGCCATAAGCGGGAAAATAAAAAATGGTACTCTCATACTAAACAGCGGCGGCAAACTAGATACTGATAACCCGCTGAACCGTGCGTATTTAGATAAGCATAGAAAAAAACAAAAAGCGACCCTGCAAGCAAAAGAACTAGAGCGAACTTTAAACCAGGCAACAGAAGAAATACAAAACAGCCCTGCAACAGCCCTTCCCTTGCTGGAGCGAAACACAAAAGAAGACTTAAAACAAATGCCAGCGCAAAACAAAGCTGCATCCATGCTGAACATGACGATTGGTGATTTGATTAAACACTACGGCGATGTAAAGGGCATTGGTGACTATGCAAAAATTTTGCGAGATTTAACAGCCGCCGACGAACGCGAACAGAAAACACAAGAAAGACGAATGCTGCAAATACCCAAAGACTTTGTTGTAGCACGGCTTTTCAGCTTTGTAGACCAGCTTATGAACAAACTACTGGACGTGCCGGAAGCTGTAAGCGACCAGGTTATAGCTCTTGCACTCTCCAGCGACGAAGGAACAAGGCGGCAGGAAGTTATAAATGTTTTAAGCGACAATTTAACACGCTGCATTGCCGGATGCAAAGAACACATTATCTCTGAATTGAACGGCTTAAAAGGCAAATACGACAAAACAGAAGATGAATCTGCGGCAGTTATTGCAGATTTGAATGACAAGCTGGAACTGCTGCAACAACAAGGGGGCAAATAATGCGTCGACAAATTGCGTATTGCATGGACTGCATGGATTTTATGAAGCTGCTGCCAGATAAAGCATTTGACCTTGCTATTGTAGATCCGCCGTATATTACCATTGCGGAAAATATGGGAAAAAGAAAGAAAAATAGTACATACGAAATAAAAAAGCGTGTTGTACAAAAATGGGATGCTGCCCCCCTACAGGGTTACTTCAAAGAACTTTTTAGGGTAAGTAAGCAGCAAATAATCTGGGGCGGCAATTATTTTGAATTACCACCCTGCAAAGGTTTTATCATTTGGCAAAAGCCGGGAATTTCAGAAGAAGTAAGTTTTGCTATGTGTGAATTCGCCTGGACTTCTTTTGATATTACGGCAAAGGTTGTTTCTGTTGCACGTGAACAAGACAGAATTCACCCTACACAAAAGCCAGTTGATTTATATACATGGCTTTTACGCAGATTTGCAAAGCCGGGCGACAAGATTTTAGACACTCATTTAGGTAGCGGTTCAAGCAGAATTGCGGCGCACGAAATGGGTTATGATTTTGTCGGAACAGAAATAGATAAACGCTTTTTTGCATTGCAAGAAGAAAGATTCAAACAGGTTTGCGAACAGCAGAGTTTGTTTGAAATAGATGGCGGAATGATTTTGTGAAGTCTGAAATAAAATTGATAAATAAGGAGCGTTCAAGAATGAGCCAAAACCAGAACAAGAAAATGTACAGAAGAAACAGACGGGATACAATCCGGCATTACAGGGGATTTTGCGATTACATCAATAAAAAGAATTTTATTATGCGCCTGCGGTTTGCATGGCACGTAATAAAGGGGGATTTATGATTATTGATCAGAGAAAAACAAACGCTGTTATACAAGCATTGTGTAACAGAGGATTGCAAGGAAAATCTCAAAAGATTTTTGTTGATGCTTCTCTGCCGGAAGTAGACACGGATGACATACAGCGTAAGATTGCGGAGTTACAAGAGGATTTGACGGCGTTTGTACATGACATTGCCTGTATTGAACAAGACTATAAGAACAAGGCGGTAGAAAATGAACAAGAAAATTGTTAGGGCTGATTTGGCAGATGATTTATACAACTCATACAGCGACAAATTCGGGCGTGAAGAAGCGGCCAGAATTATTGACCATATCATTTTGAAAATGAAAAACGAAGTTGCAGACGGCAACACAATAGAGCTGCGAGGATTCGGCACGCTTTATGCAAAAAAAAGAAACGGCAGAAAGAATGCGCGAAATCCAAAGACAGGCGAAACAAAAAACATTCCGCCGCATTATGTGGCAGCTTTCAAAGCCGGACGCGATCTTAAAAACGCCCTGCTTGTTCTGGATGCAATGAATTCTTAACTACTCACGTGAGTAGTAACGGCGGTTATGGCACAAGTTAAAATCAATTTTGACGATGTGGATTTTTTAATTGAGCAGTTCTCACGATTAACAGTACAGCGCAGCTACAGGAAGCCGAGCGAATACATTGAAAGTGTGCGCTACATTGACCGTGCGCTTTCACCTTTTCCGGGCAAATTCAGTTATGACAAGTTTCCGTATTTTAGGGAAATTGTAGACCAGTTTGCGCCGGATTGCCCGACAAGGCGTGTATATGTTATGAAGGGAAACCAGGTTGGAGCAACAACGGGATTACTTGAAAGCATAATGATGTATTACATTGGCGAAAATCCTGCGCCGCAGCTTTATGTTTTGCCAGACGAAATGATGGCCCGTGATGCCGTAAACACTAAAATTGACCCGACAATAGACAACTGCGGATTGAGAAACCTTATTTTCAGCCAGACAAGAAAAGCGGCTGGCGCGAAGAATACAGGTGATACAGGATTAAAAAAGGAATATCCGGGCGGATATTTACACGCCGTTGGAGCTGGAAGCGGAAACCGTTTCAGAAACTTTTCCTACAAAATTGAACTTGTGGACGAAGCGGACGGAATGCAGGCAAAAGTAAAAGGCGAAGGTTCGATTTATGATTTGGCGGTTGCCCGTCTGGATGCCTACCCTACGAGCAGCAAACTTTTTATCGGTTCAACACCAACAGAAGAAAGAAGCAGCTTGATTGCAAAACTTTTTAGAAACGGAACAATGAAATACTTTTACGTTCCGTGCAAGTTTTGCGGCGAAATGCAGAAGCTTGAATGGGCGGTATGGAACGAAGATAAAACAGAACAGATAGGCGGCATTGTCTGGGAGAACAACGAAAACTTCGAGCCGATTTTAGAGACTGTCGGCTATAAATGCCCGTATTGCGGTGGCATTATGAAAAACTACGACAAGGCAGCTATTGTTCCTAAAGGCGAATGGCGGGCAAGCCAAAAGCCGATTCAGCCAAATACGGAAAGCTATCACATTACAGCTTTGTATAATCCGCCGGGAATGTTTTCCTGGGAAGACTATGTAAGTCAGTGGGCGGGCTGCTGGGATATTAAGGCAAACAAAGTGCGAGACAAAGAACGCTACAGAGTTTTCCGAAACCTTAAACAAGGGCTTACATTCCAGGAACAAAACGAACAAATCAAATATGAAAAGGCTGTTTTGCACAGGCGTTTTGGTTTTGCGCGCGGCACGATTCCAAACAAGATGGCGCGAGAAGAAGCCGGAAGCCCGATTCTTATTCTTGTGTGTGCGGTCGATGTTCAGAAAAACGGTTTGTATGTTGACATAAAAGGCTTTGCAATGAACGGCGTTACATACACGATTGACTTTAAGTTTATTGAGGGCGCAACAGAGCAATTCGGCGGCCCGTGGGATGAGCTGGAACAGATTATTGAAAACGGCATTTTTACCGATGAAGACGGCTTAAACTACCGCATTGCAATAACGCTTGTTGATTCCGGCCATTATACGGATTGGGTTTATTCCTTTGTGGCACGGTTTACGGCGGGCGTTTATGCTTCAAAAGGTATGGACTGGATCAAGGGTGGCGAGACTTACCAGCTTTTCAGCCGCGCAACACTTGACCGAATAGGTTTGCCACTTGCATACCATGTAAACACAGGAAAACTAAAAGACCGAATTTCAAACAGCATGAACGTCTTACGATGGAATGAAGGCGAAAAGCAGCCAGCATGGTTCCCGAACTTCCCGGAAAACTTTAAGGATGATTATTTTAAGATGTTTGAAGCGGAAGAGAAAGTTGAAGTTATAGACAAGAATACGGGCCAATGGTTGAAGACAATCTGGCGGGCTAAATTCGGCGCGCCAAACCACGGCTTTGATACATACGTTTATGCTTTGGCGGCTTTGGAGATTCTGGCAGATGACATTTGCAGAAACGAAATCGGACTAAAGGCTTTGGACATGGGCGTTTTCTGGAGATACGCAAAACAGAATCTTGTTCCGGGGGAAAAGTAAAAAAAAATGAGAAGACAAATTGCTTATAACATGGACTGCATGGACTTAATGAAACTGTTGCCAGACAATGAATTTGATTTGGCGATTGTAGATCCGCCGTATGGGGGGGGGGTACACGCCGCTTGCGGTGGACGGTTTGACCGATACGAGCCGAAAAAGCAAAAGGCAGAAGCAACACCATACAGGGGGCATCTTTAGCAACGCTGAAGAAATCAAAGTGGGACGCACGGGCGGAACATGGGCTGCAAAATACGGAAGCAAAGTTGCGCAATGGGATATTGCGCCGGATGACGAATATTTTAAAGAGCTTTTCAGAGTAAGCAAACGACAAATAATCTGGGGCGGAAATTATTTTAACCTGGGTGCAAGCCGTTGTTATTTGGTATGGAGAAAAAGCAATATTCCGGCAGAAGGTTTTTCGCTTGCGCCTGTTGAACTTGCATGGACGAGTTTAAACGAAAATGCAGCCTATTTTGAATGCGGTTCAAATGGAGCTGAAGACGGAACAAGAATTCACCCTACACAAAAACCGATTGCGTTATATACATGGCTTTTACGCAGATTTGCAAAGCCGGGCGACAAGATTTTAGACACTCATTTAGGTAGCGGTTCAAGCAGGATTGCGGCGTATGAAATGGGTTTTGATTTTGTGGGTTGCGAGCTGGACGAGGACTATTTTCTTTTGCAGGAAGAGCGGTTTAAGAAATGGACTTCACAGCAAAATCTTTTTAATATGGACGGCGGGCAGCCAGTTTTATTCTAAAAAAAATGAATGGCAACTACTCACGTGAGTAGTTGAAAACTTTTTTATTATTTTTTTTGAAAAACGCTTGACACATTTCTAATAGTATCGTATTATATACTTGTAAGCGGTTAAAAGTATCGCTTACAAGGAGCAAACAAATGATTAAAATTTTACAGAATGGAATTAAGCACGACAACGGTTACACACCTTGCTTTTACAGCATGGGCAATAACATCAAACACAGCGACAAGTGCATTACTATTTATGCCCGTGATTATGAAGATCTTCCGGCTGAACTTGGAGACATTCAGAACGATTCAGACGGACAGTCTGATTACTTTGAAAATGACAGATGCGTTCTTGAACCAGGCGACAAATTTTATAACGAAGCACTTGCAGCTTACAACAAACGCAGACTTGCAGATTCAAAACGCTGGCTTAAACATGATGAAAAGCGTTTGCAGAAAGAGCTTGAAAGCGGATGCCCTTATCCTGCTACCGTCGCAAATCTTGAAGACAGCATTGCAAATTACAAAAGAACCATTGCAGCTTTAAGTGCATAAAAAAAAGCCGGGGGAAACCCCGGTAAGGAAAGAAACATGAAAAACAGATTTATTCCGACTATTCACATAATGGAAATGGCAATGGCGAAAGAACGCACAGATTTTATAGCAAAACAGTCTGATAAGATTGCATTACGCGCCATTGATAGAAACGGCTTAATGGTTGGCAGGGAATTTGATAATTTTAATGCGGCTATTGATATGGCAAAAGATTATTGGATCAAGGGCTTTTTGTATGTTGAAGCCTTCTGTGTTGAGAATGAAAAGTTCGTGGTTCATTATCATGGTGTAAAGAATTATTAAATTATGGCAAAACTTAACATCGTTGATATGTTCTGTGGTGGCGGTGGTGAATCTACAGGACTTATAGAAGCTGCGCATGATTATAATTTTGATGTAAATATGAGTGCGATTAACCACTGGGAAAGAGCGATTGAAACGCATTCAAAGAATTATCCTTTTGCGGAACACCGTTGCGAAAATGTGCAACACATACAGCCGCAAACGCTGAAGGCAAGCAAAAACACTGATTTAATGTGGGCAAGCCCTGGGTGTCAGCACTTTTCAACGGCCAGAGGTGGCAAACCGCGTTCTGAAGATATGAGGTCGCCAGCATGGGAAGTGCTTAGATTTGCAGAAGAACTTAGACCAAAAAGAATTATTATTGAGAATGTGCCGGAATTCAGAACATGGGGGCCGTTAGATCCAGAAGGAAAAATAATAAAAGAATGCAAGGGAAAAACTTTTAACGCTTTTATTTCCGGCTTGCGGTCGCTGAATTACATTGTTGATTGGCAGGTTTTATGCGCTGCTGATTATGGCGCGCCTACTTCAAGAAGACGGCTTTTTATTCAAGCTGTAAGAAAAGATTGCGGCAAGCAGATTTTATGGCCGGAACCTACGAATGTTAAAGGCGGTGATTTAATTCTGCCGGACTGGCACAGCGCAGCGGAAATAATAGACTGGTCGATTCCTAGTCAGATTATAAGCCAGAGAAAAAAGCCATTAGCAGCGGCAACAATGCGGCGTATTGAATACGGCATAAAAGAATTCTGGGGTGACGCGGCGGTTCCTTTTATTGCCAGGTTGTCCGGTCAGTCAAAAGCTGAAAGCATAGAAAAACCGCTTTCAACAATTTCTTGTAGCGGCGCACATCACATGCTTATTACACCATTTTTATGCAGATATAACAAAGGAAACAACAGAGTTCATTCAATCAATGAGCCTGTGCCTACTTTGGACTGTTCAAACAGATATGGGCTTGTAGAACCTTTTATTTCTGCTATCGGCCAAACATCCGCCCGGCAACGGAACAGAAAATTAAGCGAGCCGCTTTCTACAATCTGCACAAAACAGGAACATTGCCTGGTTTCGCCAATGTTGATTCAGTATTATGGAAATGGCCATGCAGTTTCATTAAAAGAGCCGATTCCGACACTTACAACAAAAGACAGATACGCACTTATTGGAACTGATAAATACGGAATTGAACTAGGCTTTAGGATGCTGCAACCTAAAGAACTTGCGGCAGCAACTGGATTCCCAAAAGACTACATTTTTACAGGAACGAAAGTTGATGTTGTTAAGCAGATAGGAAACGCCGTGCCGCCTAATTTTGCGCGGGCGTTGTTCGGGCAGATTCTAAGAGAAATGACGCTGTAATTATTGAAAAATGATTGACACTTTTCTAAAATGGAATATAATAAAAAATGCGGTTCAGTTTTTTGGGCTGAACCGCAAAGCAAACAAATGACCCATTAACAACGGGGCATTTGTTTTATAATAACACTATACAGAGGGATTTTGCAAGTATGGAAGCGGAAGCTAAAAAAGATGGTCGCGGCGGCGCAAGAGCTGGAAGCGGAAGAAAACCTACAGGGTCGCTTAAAATACAAATCCGTGTAAGCACGGAAGAAATGGAGCTGATTAAAAAGAATGCCGCTGAAGCTGGAACTACCCCGGCTGGATATGTTAAGAATGCGGTTATGTTTAAATGTGGAAAGATTGTTGAAAAGTAGCTTAAACGATAGTTTTATAAATGTTTAACTAGTGGATAACGATACTTTTATTTTCTCAAAAGCTGCTTTTTCCATCGGGTCGGGTGTTTTCTTTAGTGAATACATTTGATTTATACAAGACAGCAGCATTTGTTTTTCTGCGCCCGGCCATTGCTGGGCGTTTTTTAATATCTGGTTGAATGTCCGCAAGTCGCATTGCAGGGTTTTTACACGCTTTTCCGCTGCATCCAAATCAAGGCCCTGTATTTGTGAATCAAGATATTTTAGAATTATTTCACGCTCATTCTTGCGCATTGCTCCATCCGCACGGGCAAGGAATACAAGTAAAGACAGTTGTTCCGCTTTTTCTTTTAGTGCATTTTCGGTTTTATATTTTGGAGTTTGTTTGTAGAGTGCCAAAAAATATTCTTTTGGATTTTGAATTTCATTTCCGCTGGAATCATAAAGGCTAACAATTCTATCTAGTGAAAACTGCCGTTGTGCTTTGCGTAAACGGCAGTATGCGACAATGTAGAAATTTTCTTCCCACATAAAGCCCTGCAAATCTATTACACGGCGGGTTTCATTTCCAGCGGCATCTTTATAAATAAGGGTGTATTGTTCTGAAGTTTGCGGCGCATAATCTACGCGCTTTTCCATGACTGAATTATAAGCCGCCTGTGCAATATCAGATTCCTGTTCTGAAGGTTGCAGCATGTTTTCCTTTTCTTTTGGCGGTTCGGGCTGAAAATGCGGCGGGGTTTGTTGTATTTCAAGATTTTTCTTTTGAGCTTTACTAGATCCAACAACAATGAAAATTCCGATTAGCAAAAGCGGGATTCCAACAGGAAAAGCCCCTGCGACAGTCAGCAGCAAAGAAAGAACTATTTCAACAATTCCGATTATACGAGCAACCTTAAAGCCTTTTGAATTATTCATAGCTCTTTATTATAGCACAGCCAGTAGATTTACAACTGTTACTAAAAGTATTGCATAAGAGAACTTAAAAATAGATTTGTTTTCGGTATAGCGAATTTCTACAGCAGCAATTACGCTTAAAGTATGTTATTACCGGGCGCAGAAAAATACCTTAACAAAGATAGCCGCGATTTATGGACTGAACAGCTTGCAAACGACAGGCTGATTCTTGGCGAGATTGACGCGGCCATTGCTTATTTTAATTCGCCGGAAGGCGCGGACGGAATCGCCGAATACACGATTGACACCGGGCAGGACAGGCAGACGGTGAAAAGAACTGATATTAGCAATTTAATGAGCTGGCGGTCAAAGCTGATTGCAGAGATTGCACAGCTTGAACGGTCGCTGGGCATGAACGGATGCGCGGCACGGCGTATTGTTCCGGGGTTTTAAATGATTGAAAAGACACTTGATAATTACAACCTGTATTTAATGGATTTAGCGCAGGATGCCTGGAACGGTTCAAAGTTTGAAGGAAGTTTCGGGCCAATTACTGATTTTACTTTTGTTGATTACTGGACGCTGCGCAAGCGTTCTTTGCGTTTATTCAAAGAAAACCTGTATGCAAAAGGTATTATCCGCCGTTTACTTTGGAATGAGATTCACACGGGGCTTGTTGCTGCCCCTATGCCTGTTGGGTCTGTTATCTGGTCAAAAAAGAGTGAAGACGAACAGGAAGAAAAAGCCACTGATTACGCAGAAAAATTTTCCACAGAGTTTGATTTATACGCTTCTACCCCGGCAGTTTTTGACTGGGGGAAAAAACAGAATTTTGGAGCGTTCCAGGAACAAGTTCGTTTTGAAAGCCTTGTATGCGGTGACGGCATCATTATTTCACGCATTGACAATAAAACAGGTTTACCGCGCTGGCAGTGGGTAAACGGCGATAACATAAGAACGCCGGATAATTACACGCCAAAGGGCGGCAACTGGATTAAGCACGGCGTAGAGTTTGACAAATACGGAAAAAAAGTTGCTTTTCATATTCGCACTGAAATTAACGGCGATGTTCATTTTGAGCGCGTACCGACAAGGGGCGAAAAATCGGGGCGGCTTATAAGCTGGATGGTTTACGGCAGTGAAACACTGCTTGACGATACCAGGGGCGAACCGTTTTTGGCTGATACGCTTTATATGCTTAAAGAACTTGACCGCTATCGCGATGCAGAAACACGCGCTGCGGTTATTAACGCTATGCTTGCCTTCTTTGTGGAGCGTTCGCAGGAAAGCGCAAAAGGCGCAAGACCTAGCGACGGCCTGGCACGGTTACGTCCTACGGTTGGAACTACCCCTGCTGAACCAAAAGACTATAACCCATTTCCAGATAAAAAAATTGGCGATGATTTGCGGGAAATGAAGCCGGGAACATTCTTTGACGATTTGGATCCGGGCCAGAAGATTGTAAGCCCTGCAACAAACCGCCCTAATGTGAATTACCGCACTTTTGAAGAAGCTATTATTTCCGGGCTTGCATGGACGCACGGAATTCCGCCGGAAATCTTAATGCTGAAATTTGGCAACAATTATTCAGCTTCAAGACAGGCGAACAATGAATTTGAAGTTTATCTTAGCCGCCAGATTAAAAAGAACGCAGACGCTTTTTGCCAAAATATCTACAACGCTTTTATCACGCAGGCGATTTTGCAGGGGCAGCTTGACGCGCCAGGATTCTTACAGGCTTACGGCGACGTTGCAAAATGGCGGGTTGTTTCTGCATGGCTTCAATGCACATGGCTTGGACTTAGCCGCCCTAGCGTTGACCGCGAAAAAGAAATCAGAGCCAGCCAGCTTGCCGTTGACAACGGATTTTCTACTTTTGACAAGGAAGCGTTACGCAACAGCGGCATGACGTTAAAACAGGTTTTGCAGCAGCAGAAAAAAGAGCGGGCTTTGATGAAGCGCACGGGCTTTATTCCGCATGTGGACGAAAACAACAACGGAGAGCCAGTTTATACGGACATAGACGCGGAATCAATTAACGATGAAAGCGAGCTGAACGGAAGTTCAAGCCCTTCTTCTGAAGGTGGCACAGGGGGCAAGGAATGAACGGCATGGAAGATTTGATTATACAAGAGCCGGAAGACAAGGCACTTGAACAGATGGAAAAACAGCAGCTTGTGAGCGTGATTGTTGACCAGCAAAAAGAGCTTAACAGGATGCGCGGGCTTCTGGAGCTGGAAAAGAAAAACAGCGAGCGGTTCAGAAACGGTTATTACACGCTTGCGCATTTTGACTGGATGATTACAAACGAGCGGCTACAGAAAGAATGGCGAGATGCGAAAGTTACGCCGCCGAATGACAGTTCTATGAAGTGGGTTTGTTCCGAAGGCGGCGTTGAAGTTCCGGCTTTTTATGACGGCGAAAACTGGTGGACTGAAAAGCATGAAAAAGTTAATGCGATGGTGTGGCAGCATTTGCCGCATTACGTGAAGAAAATTTTAGACAAAGAGGTTAAGCAATGTGGGAAGCAATAAGCACAGTTTTGACAAGTAAAAATACATGGATGGTACTTGTGTTTTTAGCCGTGCTTATTGCATTGATTGCTTTTCTTGCAAAAGTCGGACTGATAACAATTCACACTAAAGCTGTAAAGATTGGTGAGGATCAAAAAGAGCGGGAAATTATAAGGCAACAAGTGGAATGGGCGCATTTGTTCATTATGAGCTTGCGCTCAAAAATCATAACAGATGAAAGCGAGTACAACGGATATTTTACAAAATATATTCTTGAACGGTGTTATGACAAGGTTGTGGAATGGATAACCTTTAACCATTTGAACACAAAAAATGCCTATATCGAAATTAAACAGGAAGAAATCTGTTCTCTGGTTTACGGGCTGGGCGTGAAAGAAGAGTTCAAGACGGCGGAATTTAAACACAGAATGCAAAACTGGACGCAGGAACTTATAGAACATCTTGTAAAAATACGCGAGGTGTACAAGTGAATCTTAACTACTCACGTGAGTAGTTTAAATCTTTTAAAAGTGAGGTGCAAAAATGAGTGAAGAAAAAGAAAGTGGAACTGGCGGAAAAGAGAAAGCAAGCAAATTTCAAAGCAGAAAATTTCTTGTCTGGATTGTCTGGGGTGTGATTACTTTTGTTGTTGCTGCCGTCGTTATTATTTGCTGCATAAAAAACATTTTGGAAGCAAAGACTGCGATTGAGCTTTTGACGGCTGTAATACAGGATTTTTTCTACATCTCACTTTTGTATCTTGGTGTAAATGCCGGGCAAAAAATCGGTTTTGCAGTGAGTGATGCCATTGCAAACAAACCTTCAAGCAATGAAGAACGATGATTGGAACTATTCTAGGAATTATTCTTTGTGTTTTTTTTGGCTTCTTTGCGATTGGCGCAATGGTGCTAAATTACGAAGAACACGAAAGAAGAAGGAAAAAGAAAAATGATTAAGTTTTTTTTGATTTTAACGGCGGTGCTTTTCGTTGGGATTTTGTTACTTTTCTTTTTGTGGCGGTCTGAAAAGATAAAGCGAAAAGAAACACAGGGCAAACTTGAAAGCACAAACAAGGAACTTGCAAGGGCTATTGCTGAACAAGCAAAACTTGAAAGCACGATTCAGATTTTAAGAAAAAACAGGAAGGAAGCGGATGAAAAAATCAATAATTTGCATGACGGCGATGCTCTTGGCAATGCTCTTAATGGGCTGCACAAGCACAAAAATTGAGTACATCGAAAAGCCTTATTTGCCGGAACTGAACTTTCCTTTTTTTCCCGAATTGTACGGCGATGTAAGAAACCCGGACGATACAGTTACCGTGCCGGGCGAATGGATTATACAGCTTAGGGAATTTCAGATTCGTTATGAAGAAACAGAAAATGATTACAACGATTTGAAAGCGTTGTATGAAGGCAACTATTCACGTGAGTAGTCAAGGGGGAGTGTGAAAAAATGGCAATCAGTTTAACGCAGTTTATTAAAAAATATCTTGGAACGAAAGTGGACTTTGACGGAAAATTCGGGCCGCAATGCGTAGACCTTGCACGACAGTATTACAGCGAGGTTTTGGACGTTCCGCAGTTTCCGCCCGTTAAGGGGGCAAAAGATATTATCAAGAACCCCGGCAAGCTGAAAGTCATAAAAGAAGATGTGCTTGCGGATTATTCCAGCGGCGACGTTCTTGTCTGGGGAGCGAGCAAAACAAACGAATACGGCCATGTTGCCATTCTTGTTTCAATCTACAACACAAAATATTTTATTGTTCTGGAACAAGACGGATTCAAACAGGACGGTTGCAAGCTGGCATTCAGAAGCCGTGAAAATCTTTTAGGCGGCTTGTACAAGGCTTAGGCAATTACGGGCGTTGCCTGTAAATAATAAAAAATGCCCTAAATGGGCAGGGGGTAAAAATGAAAAAGAATATTTTTCTTATCATTGGTTTACTGATGGTTGTTGCAGGTGTCGCTATTGCGTACTTTGCAAAATTTGAGCTTGCCGACACGACAGGTTTTGCACTTACAATGTTTGGCGCAGGGATTGCCACTTCACAGCTTTGGCAGAAACGCGACAAGACACAGAAAACATGGCTTGCAGTTCTTGCGGTCAGCTTGGTGGGCGTTGGTGCATATCTGCTTGGATTCGGTGGGTTCAACAAGGAGACGATGACAACTGTAATCACTATGGTTTTTGGTCTTGTAGGAATTATTGCAGGCCTTATTATTACTGCCATTCAGTCAAAGAACGCAAAGCGTATTGAATGATTTTATTTTTATGCAAAGCCGTTCCTTTTTAGGAGCGGCTTTTGTGTTTAACAATCATAAAAAAATATTTTTTCGGTATAGCGAGTTTATTTAAATACAAGGAAAATTAAACTATGTTTGAACTGTTGATAGACAAGCAGATTGGTGAAGGATTTTTCACAAGTGGCATTACTCCAGATTATGTAAGAAACGAGCTTGCAAAAGTTGGAGCTGGCGAGGATGTACGCATTACAATCAATTCGCCGGGCGGTGATTTGTGGGATTGTATCGCCATCTATAATGTTATCCGCGACTTTGCAAGAAACCACAGCGACATTCAAATTACAACCTACATACAGGGGATGGCGGCAAGCGCAGCAAGCGTTATTGCATTGGCCGCCCATTCCGTTTCTTCTAAGAATAAAATCATTGTTGAAGACAACTCAATTTATATGATTCACAACGGCTGGAGCGTTGTAATTGGTGACAGAAACGATTTGCGCACAAGCGCAGACGCTATGGAGCGTACAGACGATTTGATGGCGGCTGTTTACAGCGGCAGAACAGGAAAGAAAGTTTCTGAAATGAAAAATCTGATGGACGCTGAAAGCTGGTATTTTGGCAAAGAAATTGTTGAAGCTGGGTTTGCGGACGAAGTGATTGAAAACAAGAGCAAAGAGAAGCCGGAAAATTTTATTGCGGCAAAAAACAGCTTTATTGTAAAAGCACAGGCTTATGTTTTGGAAACCCAAAACGCAATGAAAAAAAATGCGGATAAAATGCAGGGAGCAAACGCAAAGATTGCTGCCTGTTTGAAATTGGAAAGCGCGGGCGGCGCAAATAGCAGGCCCGACAAAAATAATATGGGGGGCTGCAAAATGACAGCTGAAGAACTTAAAAAGAGCAATCCCGATGTTTATGCAGCGATTGTTGCAGAAGGCGAAGCTAAAGGCGCAAGCGATGAACGCGAACGCGCAAGCCGTCTTTTAGCTATGGGTAAAAAATGCGGTTGCACTGATTACGCCCTTGAATGTATCGAGAATAACGCCGATCCTACTGATTCGGCAGTTATTGACGCATTCATGGATAAAAAGGTTGCCGCACAGGTTGTTGCCGCACAAAAGGAAGATGAAAAAAACATTCCAGAAGTTGTGCCGCCAAAAGACAACACACAGAGGGACAATGCCGCTGTAATGGCTGCATTTGAAAAAGAATTGGGAGGACAACTGTAATGGGAAACATCACAGGCAATAGCCAGATCATCAACCACGGGCCGGATGACTTGTTCATTGGCGACAACGAGTTTGCAAGCGAAGTTCTTTCCCTTGCGGCTGCTACAACTGCAAAAGACGGTTATATTCTTAAACGCAACAGCGCAAATGGAAAGCTGGAGCTGGCAAACGATGTTGACGGTCAGTGTTTCGTTCTTGCTACACGCGACGACCTTGTAAACACAAACACAAGCGGAGGTGCTGCAATGGACTTTTATGTTCGCGTTTGTATTGCTGGAAAAGTCAAGAAAAGCGGCGTAACTGTTGCTGGAACTGCTTTGACTGCTGCACAGGCAGACACTTTAAGAGCAAGCGGAATTCTTGCCCTTGATGTTACAAATATCGGAAAACAGGATAACCAGTAAACGGTTATTCTTACCAACAGGAGAAAAACAAATGGACTTTTTAAAAAGAGTTTTGAAAATGTTCACAGATGACGTGCGGATGCAGAAGCGCGGATTCTTTACAACCTTCTTCAAGACAACTGAAGAAGATTATACAAACGCAGAATTTGTCGAAATCGACATTGAACGCAGCGGCAACAAAGTTGCGCCAGTTCTGAAAGACCACAGAACAGGCGGCGTTATTGTTGACGACGACATTTTTACAGAAAAGCGGTTTAAGCCGCCTTATTCTTGTTTGAAGCAGCCTGTTCCGCTTATGGATCTTATGCAGCGTCAGCCGGGCGAAAGAGACGATGACGCAACTATTGGTTCATGGTTTGCCCGCCTTGTTGCAAAAATCAAGAAGGCACTTTCTAAATTCCATCGTATGTTCAAAGAACAGATTGAATTGCAGTGCGCACAGATTATGCAGACAGGTGTTGTTCAGCTTTCAGACGAAAACGGAAATATCGTTTATGACCTTGACTTCAAGATGAAGTCAAGCCACAAGCCTACGGTTTCTGTTGCCTGGAGTTCTTCAAACGCTACCCCTCTTGCGGATTTGGAAGCACTTTGTGAGGCTATCAACGACGATGGAAAAAGCGACCCTGCTATTGCAATTTTTGGACGCAACGCCTGGAACAATGCGCTTAAAAACGCAGACTTCAAAGACGCTGTTAAAAAAGACGGCATGAATCTTGGTCAGCTTTCACCAGCTTTGAAAAATCGCGGCGGCCGTTACATGGGTTATGTTGACATCGGTTCTTTCCGCCTTGAACTTTGGGTTTATAACGACAGCTATGAATCTTTCAAGGGTTCAACTCTTACAAAGTTTATGAACGCAGACAAGGTTATTGTTACCGCTGCTGTTGAAGATTTGGACTTTAGAATTGTATTCGGCGGAGTGCCAACAGCTGGCATGAAAGAACCTTTTGCATCCATTGTTCCGGCAGAAGTTACTTATGACGGTTTTGCACGCATTCACAACCGCGTCTGGTATGACGAAAACGGCGATACATACACAGGCGAAAGCAAGATGCGCGCTTTGGCTATTCCAGTTTCCATTGATAAATTCGGTTGTTTAACAACCACAGTTTAAGAGGTAAAACATGGCAGCGACCAAAGTTTATGAGATTGCTGATGGCACAGCCATCACATCAAAAGGTGTAATTCTTGCTGAAGGACAGGAAGTTACAAAAGACGATTTTCTTTCTGAAGAAGTTTTTAACGAGCTTGTAAAGGCAAAGAAAATCGTACAGGTTACAAGCACTGGCAAAAAACCTGCAAGCACTGACAAAGCAGCTTCAAACCCCACTTCTTCTACAGGTGCTGTAGATGCTGAAGCAGAGGACACAAACCCTAAATCTGATTCCAAAGACGATTCAGACAAGGGCGGCGACGCAGGCGACGATGCTGGAGACGCACAGTAAAAATGGGTTTAAGAGAACTTGCGCAGAAAGATGCGGCCCACACGATTGAGGGCAAGCAGGCCGGAAACACTGTCTTTACTCTTAGTGACAAAGCCGGGCATTCGTGGGAGATAACCGGGTTTGTGGGAGACATCGGCTATTCTGTTGATACAGAGGGAAACCGTGTCGCCGGGCGGACAGTGTGCGCAAGTTTTCTTGCAGACCGCGTGCAAATTGGCGACAAAACGGTAAGCCCTGCCCCCGGCTGGAAACTTGTCTACAAGAATCTGGATGGAGAGACACAGGAAAGCAATATTGTTTTTGCAGAGCCGGACAGAACGATTGGGGTTGTCCGGGTATTTCTTAGCTTGGATATGAGCGGAGCGGAACAGGCGGTAAATGATGATTGAATGTGAGTGCAAAGAGCTTTTGAGCGAGCCGGATAATATTGAGTATATCCGCGACCAGATAGGGGCGATTTTGAGCGCAGAACTTACCAATCAGTTTGCGCTTGCACAGGGAGCAGCCGATCCTGCCGCCCGTGACTACAACATTGGCGTTTACATTGAAAATGACGACCCCTTGCAGCTTGTTGACGCAGGGGCAAGTCCTTTTCCGCTTGTGAACCTTTCTTTGGTAAGCACGGAAAAGGACAGCGGAAGCACAAGCATAAACAAGCACAACATGAGCGCAACCTTTCTGCTTGATGTTTATGCTACAGGGAACGCAGATAGCGGGGAAAATGCGGCCATGCGGGCAAGCCTAAAAGCCTGGAAAGCGGCGCGGATTGTCCGCAATATTTTGTGTGCTGAAAACTACGCATATTTTAAGATGCGCGGGATTGTGAGCGGGCGCGACATTGTGAAGTTTGAAGCGGGAAACCCGGCGAATGCCAGCGCAGCTTTGAGAGTGAAAATCATACGCATTACTTTAAATGTGGATTACATAGAGGGCGTGGCAATCAGCGAGGGCGAGGAACTTGAGTTGTTTGACGCAAAAATAAGCGACAAAGACGGCAGAGTGCTTGTCGAATTCTAATATAAAAGGAGCAAAGAAAATGGGTGTAAGTCCTAACACTGTTTCAAGAATCACTGGTCTTGAAACACATTACAAAAACTTTAACACCGGGAATGCCGCAATGTTGCCGCAGCAGCTTGCGATTATCGGACAGGGAAATGACGATGCCGTCTATTCTCTTGACAAGTACGAAATTGAAGGAAGCGCAGACGTTGTTGCACAGAAGTACGGCTACGGAAGCCCTCTTCACCTTGCGGCGTTACAGCTTTTCCCAAAAGCCGGAGCAATGGCCACATTCCCGGTTTACATTTTGCCTGTTGCAAAAGACGAACAATGGGCTAAGGCACAAGGCGAAATCCTTATTACTGGAGACGCTGCAACAAAAGCCGGAAGCGGAACTGTTAGCGTTGGCGGTGTAGACGCTGAATTCAGCGTTGCAAAAGGCGCAACAGCTTCTGAAACCATGGCGGCTATTGTCGCCGCAATTAACGCCGTGCTTGAAATGCCAGTTGCTGCGGCTGTTACGGCAACTTCTGGAGATGTGCCGGAGCATATTACTTTAACCGCAAAATGGAGCGGCGTACTTGGCAACAGCATCACCATTGTAATGGACGCTGACTTGCCAGGCTTGACCGTGGCAATTACTGCATTTGCAGACGGAGCAGGAACGCCCGATGTTACAAGCGCACTTGAAAAAATCGGTCAGAAATGGGTTACATTCATTCTTTCAACTTTTGACTACAAGGCCGGAAGCGTGCTTGATACATACCAGATTTGGGGCGAAGGCCGCTGGAGCGTTTTGCAGAAAATGCCTTGTATTGTTGCGCACGGTTGTACAGATAACTACACAACACGCACTGCAATCACGGACGAACGCAAAAACGACTACATTAACTTTTTAATTCCCAGCGTTGGTTCGCCGGAACTTCCGTTTGTGGTTGCCGCAAAAGGTCTGCTTAACGATATTATCACAACTGCGGATTCAAACCCGCCGCAGAATTACAAAGGGCAGCTTACAGGGCTTAAAGCCGGAAGCGATGAAGCACAGGAAAGCCCGCAGATCCGCAACCAGTCCATTCTTAAAGGCGCGTCAAACAACATTAAGAGCGGAAACGTTGCGGAACTGAACGACATCGTAACATTCTATCACCCGGATTCAGAAGGCAAATATCCTGGCCGCCGCTATGTTGTGGATGCGGTTAAACTTATGAACGTCGTTTATAACTGCCGTCTTATTACAGAAAGCGATGAGGTCAAGGGTGCGCCGCTTGTGCCGGATTCACAGGTTACGACAAACCCGAAGGCGATAAAGCCTAAGACTGTAAAAGGCTGGTTTGCAAACCTTGCGCACTCTCTGGCACTGAACGCTATTATCAGCGATGAAGATTTTACAAAAGAAAATCTTACAGTCGGAATCAACAGCGAAAATCCTAAGCGTGTTGATTACGTGTTTCCGTGCAAACTTTCCGGCAACGTGGAAGTTATCAGCGGCGACATTTATTTTGGCTTTTATGTAGGCTAAGGAGTTGAAGGATGGCAAAAGCAGGAAGCGCATTTGAAAGTATAACTTTGAAAGGAAGGAACTTCGCTTGTGACAGCGAGAGTGAGCCGGAAGTTGACCTTACAAAATATTCAAACGAAACCGCCGCAAATACGGACGGAACTTTCCGCATCAAGAAAACGCGCAAAGTCCAGTCTATCAGCGGCGTAGAAATTGCCGTTAATCCCGCACTGGGAGACTTGAGCTTTATAAACGACTTGCAGAACAAACTTGAGCCTTTTTCTTTCATGGCTACAAGGGTGGACGGCGGCGTTTATTCTGGCGAAGTTACCCTTGTTGACGATGTGAAGTACAAGGAAAAAGACGGAACAATGGAACTTTCCATTGAGGGCAGAATTGAAATGTTGTAACAAGAGCCGACTATTCACGTGAGTAGTCGGAGATTTTTATTTTTGAGGGTAGCAAAATGGCAGAAGAAAAAGCAACAATGAGCGCAGAACTTGCAGAAGATGAATTCAACAACTGGGCTGAAAACATGGGCCTGGAAGTTAAAGCGGACGAAAGCAGAAGCGAAATGAACGAAACTTTGCTTTCCAGCGGCAAAAAACTTTTTATCCGTGCGCTTACCAAAGGAAGTGCCGTCATAAATGACAGCGGAAATCTTGTTTACACAGTTTCAGGATTCAGCCCGGAAGGTTACAAAGATACAGAGGTGGAAATCAACATTCCTTCCCCTAGAGCTTTTGCAGCCGTAGGAAAAAAAGGAAGTGACGGAACACAGAAAGCCCTTTCTATTGCAAGCAGCATGACCGGGAAAGACACAGGCTGGTTCCTGAATCTTGGTTTGCCGGACTTCAAATTCTTTATGGGGATTGTCGGACTTTTTTTGATGGACTGACCGTAGCGGTTGCGGTTGAGGGCAGAGAAAAAAAAGTTAAGGCTGCCGTTGGCGTTCCTGTAATGATTAGGGAAATATATCAGAATTACCACCTTCCAATAAAGCCGGATGAACTTTCATTGGAAGATTTGTTGTTTTGGTACGAACCGTTAATCCCTAGTCTGATTCAGATGCAGAAGGAGTTGAAAAAGAATAGTCGGCATTCTTGACACTTCTTTCTGCCCAATTAGAAGGGGCTTTTAATTCCATGAAAAGATTCACAATACCTGCCACGGCAACAAGAAATGGGAAAATCGCGAGAACCCACATATTATACCCGATTGATGCAATTAACGCTGCAATGCCTAAGAAAAAAGCACAGATGATAATAGTGCTAATAACAAGAGTTTTTCTTGTTCCTTTTAAGAGGCCTTTCTGCATTTTTTCTGGAAGTTCTTCAAATTTCATAACTAAATAATAAGGTTGTTTTTGAAATATGTCAACTACTTATCAAATAAAAACCGAATTTTACATTTTAGACAAGGCATCGCCTGTACTTTCCACTGTAGGAAAAAAAGCGCAGTGGCTGGAAAAAAATCTTTCCGCTCCACTGTTAGCCGCCGAAAAGCGTTTTACGGCATTTGAAACAGCAATGAAGCAGGCTGTTGTAGGCGGTTTTGGCGCGGTGGTAGCGGCCGCCGCAACCGCCGTAAAGTCTGCCATTCCTTTGGGCATGGAACTTGAACAGAACTTGGGCGGTACAGAAGCGGTATTTGGTGAGTATGCAGAAAGCATTCAGACACTTGCAGAGACCGCTTATAGAAATATGGGTCTTTCCGCTTCTGATTACATGGCAACTGCAAATAAAATGGGTTCTCTTTTCCAGGGGTCGGGCTTGGAGCAGGTGCGGGCAATGGAACTTTCCACAAAAGCAATGCAGAGAGCCGCCGATGTCGCATCTGTAATGGGCATTGATGCAAGCATGGCTATGGAATCTATAGCCGGAGCTGCGAAGGGCAATTTTACCATGATGGACAATCTGGGCGTTGCCATGAACGCTACAACTTTGTCTGCATACGCCCTTGAAAAAGGAATCAACTTTAAATGGAACACGGCAAGCAATGCCGAAAAAGCAGAACTTGCAATGCAGATGTTTTTTGAACGAACAGAACAATATGCCGGAAACTTTGCAAGGGAAGCCAACAGCACTCTTGCAGGTTCTTTTGGTCGTATGAAGACAAATATTCAAGACATTCTTGCAAAAATGGCACTTGGACAGGATATAAAGCCATCTCTTGAAAACCTGCAAGAATCTGTGCTTGCCTTTGCTCACAACATTGTTCCGGCTGTTGTCGCTATTTTAAATCAACTTCCAGATCTTGTTTCGGGCGTGCTTTCTACCGTAGGCCCTGTTATAGAACAGGCTTTGGGCGACATAAAAAGTCCGTTCGGGGAAATACTTATTGCCGGACTGAAAGTAATTCAGATGATTTGGGATTTGAAAGTTCCTATTCTTGCCATTGGTGGGTTATTTATGGCGTGGCACGGCATTGTGGATGTTATTTTTATGATAACAAAAGCAATGAAAGTGTGGGAAATAGGCACAAGAGTTCTTGAAGGCATACAAGCCGCACACAATGCAGTCTTATGGGGAACTACAGTTGCCATTGAAGCGCAGGGTGGCGCGGCTGTTGCTGCCAGTGTAGGAATGAAAATTTACTCGGTTGCATCCAGTATTGCAGCCGGAGCAACAACGGCTTTTTCTACGGCAATGGGATTTTTGAACGCAGTGTTTGTAGCTTCCCCTATAGGCTGGATTGTCTTAGCGATTGTCGCCGCAATCGGCTTGCTTGTGGGAATTATTGTCATCTGCGTCAAGCACTGGGATTCCATAAGCGCAGCGTTAAAAAGATTCGGTGAAGCCGCATTGAATATTCTTTCTACAGTCTGGAACGCGATAACAGGATTCTTTAGCAGGATTCCACAATTTCTTTCCGATGTATGGAATGCAATAACTGGATTTTTTGCAATGATAGGCGCAACTGTAGCGGGCTGGGTTGAATCTCTTACAGCAAAGTTGCAGCCACTTTTTGATTTTATAAGCGGACTTTTTGGCGGAATAGCGAATCTTTGGCAGGGGCTTGTTTCCGTATTCCAATCAGAAGGGCTTATAGGAGTTTTCAAAAGAATCGGTTCTGCAATTCTTGGATTTGTGCTTACACCGATTGAAGCAGTTTTAAGGGCTTTAGACTGGGTTCCTGGCATTGGCAACACAATGGGAAGCTGGGCGGACAAAATCGCAGAGATGAAAAGCGGATTTGATGCAAACGCAAGTTTTACGGAAAATCAAAACTTGCAGATTTCGCCAACAAAGACCGCCGCCGTTGCAAGCTCTTATTCACGGCAAGAAAACTTCTCCAATGTGAATATCAGTCTTGCAGAGCAACTAAAATCTGATAATTACGGCACGGTGGCTCCCGGTGTTACAGTCGCAAGGACTGCAAGCGGTTCTTTCTAAATCGGTATAGCGAGTTTATACAAGCGCAAATATCATTGAAGCATGGCTTGGAACGATGAAATTCAAGAAGCAGCGTATAACTCACCTAGCGGAAAGCGGCAGACTTTCATTTATGAGAATGTCAGCCGTGAAACCGATTTAAAAACAGCTTCTTTTGTTTTTCCAGAACTTGACGGGGCCTTAATTCAATCTTTAGGGCTTGGCGGCAGAACTTTTCCTTTAAAGTGTATTTTTTCCGGCGCAAACTGTAATAAAGAAGCTGATAGTTTTGAAAAGCTGCTGGAAGAGCGCGGACACGGAATTCTTGAACATCCTGTATATGGCAAAATAAATGTTGTTCCAACTGGAAAAATTAAGCGAACAGACAATCTTGTAAACGGCGCAAATGAAAGCAGCGTTGAAGTTACATTTTCTGAAACTCTTGTTGATAAAGACGAATCTACAAGCGCAGTTGCAACAGCGGATAAACTGGACGCTGCAATGGACGAATACGAGGATGCAGCTGTAGCCGATTTTGCAAATAACATTTATACAGATTCGATTGAAGATAAAATGCAGCTTCAATCCGTTATGAAAGCCAATGCGGATTCAACTTTTAAGGGTGTTGAAAAAATGACAAAAAACGCCCCTAGAAACAAAAAACGCGGAAGCCTTTTGCAATGGTTTAATTCTGCAAAGAAATTCATAAACAGCATTATTGATAACATTGATAAAATAGGAACATACGCTAATGAAGTTGCGCGAACAACGATTAAAATGATTCGCTATCCTTCAAAAATTGCAACAGACGCACTTTCAAAACTTACTGGCTATCAGCTGATGATTAAAGACATTGCAAACAATGTAAAAGCAGACCCATTCGGAACAAAAGCCGTTACAAATCAATGGGCCGCTACTACGCTTGCATGGGGAAGCATGGTTGCGGCTTTAAGTTATGGAGTTGCAAAAACAGCAGCAGAACAAAGCGTAAATCAGTCGGCCAGCACAAGCAGTTCTGAAAATGCTGCAAGTTCCAGCGATGATGATTTTGATTTTTCAGACAGCGATTCAAACGGCGGATTCAAAAGCCGGGCGGACGTTCTGGAGACTGCGGCACAGATTGCAGCAACTTTTGCCGAATACAGCGCATATATTGATTCTCAAAATAAGAAAAACGCTTTTGTTGACACAGGCGAAACTTACGAAAAACTTTTGAATGTTGTTACTTATTCCTTGCGGTCACTGGAAGAAACAGCGTTCAATTTGCCTGTAACAAGAATTATAACGCTTGACCGTGACAGACAGCTTTTTGAGCTTTTAACAGAACTGTACGGAAAAGACGGATTCAACAGGCAAGATCAGTTTATAAACGACAACAAACTTACGGCAGATGAAATTGTACTAATCCCTATGGGTAGAGAGGTGCGATATTATGCCTAAAGTTCATACCGTTGCGAGTGGTGATTTGCTGTGGAAAATCAGCGTTAAATATTATGGGATTCCCGGAAAGTGGACGGACATTGTAAACGCAAATCCACAGCTTAAAGGCAGAAAAACAGCTTCAGACGGTTCGCCAATCATCCGCATAGGCGATAATCTCATTATTCCCGACACACTGGAGCCAAAAGAAAATAAAGCCCCTATACAAGCAAAACAGACTATTGTTCTGGATGAAAAGGCAAAAAAAGACCTTGCTATTTTTTGCGATGGGAAAAAGTTTACTGGTTTTACAGGTTACACGGTTGTTTGTTCGGTTGATACTTTTGACGCTTTTTCTTTTTCTTCTACCTGGGATTCCACAAATAAGGATTTGCGGGAATTATTCAGACCGTTCACTTACAAGGAATGTGAAGTTTATTTTGACGGCGATTTGATTTTTAAGGGGCGGCTTTTACCAGCGGTTCCGAATGTTTCGCCGGATTCAAAAACTATAACTGTACAGGGTTATCCGCTTTGTGGCGTTCTTAATGATTCAACTTTGCCAGATTCTCTTTATCCGCCGGAATACAACGATTTGGATCTAAAGCAGATAGCAGAAAATATTGCTGGCGCATTCAGTGTTAATGTACAAACTAAAGTTGATGTAGGAGACAGCTTCAAAATGTCAATAGTTTTTTGTTAATGTCATAGCTTTTTTTTCATTTTTTTTCAAAAAACCTTTTTTTTGTATTCTTTCCTGCCTTCTTTTTTCCGATAACATTCCAATGACAAAGACTTCCGCCAAGAAAAAATATATCCCCCTTGCCTGTTCCGGTAAGATTTCCATCCGCATATGCGCCGAAAAAACGGGCTTGAGTATGCGGCAGGTGTGCCGTCTCAAGGCGGCATGGCGGAAAAGGGGCGACAGTGCATTCATAAACGGGCACAAGGGAATGCGCCCGAAAAACCTGCTTTTCACAAAGGAAGTCAGGCGTAATATCGTGAATACATATTTCAGGCTGTGGCGCGGCTCCCCTTTTGCCTGCTTCCATGACTTCCTTCTTGCAACGGGATGGCGTATTTCCTATACGACGCTTTCAAAAGTCATGCGCGGTGCGGGCGTTGTGTCCCCAAGGCAGCACAAAAACAGGCGGCGGAAGCACCCGCGCAGGAAAGAGCGCGCGCGAACCGGGGAACTTGTCCAGCTGGACGCAAGCTGCCACGACTGGTTCCTTGACGGGAGCCGGTACACGATACACGGCGCCGTTGACGACGCAACCCACCGGATACTGGGATTATGGATGTGCAGGAACGAGTGCCGCCTCGGGTACAACGAAGTCATGCGCCAGATTTTGACGCAGTACGGTGTACCGAAGGCGTGCTATACCGACCGGCACGCCTCCTTTGTTTCGCACACGCGCAAAAAGGGGAAGACAACGGAAGAGCTTGTGGACTACAACAGACAGAGCATGACGCACTGGAACGGGCTTTTCCGCGTCCTGGGGATGGAATCCATCCTCGCGCTTTCGCCGCAGGGGAAGGGGCGCATAGAAAGGCTGTGGCAGACGCTCCAGGGTCGTCTCCCGTTTATTTTCCGCTATAAAGGGATAAGGACACCGGAAAAGGCAAACGCCTTTTTTACCGCGTTCATCGCCGCATTCAATGCCCGTTTTGCCGTAAGCCCGCAGGACCGGCGCACGGCGTTTTCCCCCGTACCGGCGGGGATAAACCTTGCGCACCTCCTTTCCGTAAAGGTGCGGCGCAGGACAGGGGAAAACGGGCTGTTTATGTTCCACGGCTACACTTTCCGGCTGTGCGCGGAACGCCCGGCATTCAGGGACTTCACGCTCTGCCTTTCGGAACAGTCCGGGATATTTGCGCTTTCGGGCGGGAAGTATTACCCGGTAAGGCTTGCGGACACGCTTGGAAGCGGGGCGGATTCCATGCCGGAAGTAGAAAAGGACCTTGTCCGCCGCTACCTGCTTGCGGACATTCACCGGGCGGCGGGCTGAAGCGCACCCACGGCGGCTTCCACGCCCTCTATGTAAAGGACAAGCTGCGCCCAGTACCCCCACGGCACGACAACCGCGGAGACGTTCCCGCTCCCGTCCTCCACCGCCCGGATGTCCCAGCCCTCCGGGTCAGGAACGGACGGGAAGTAGACGTCAGTCCCCGCGCTTCCGCTTGCCGGAGAGCTTGTGCAGCAGGGCAACAGAATCGTCAAAACTGCCGCCAGCAACACCCATAACAGCCTCTTCATTTTCCCGCTTCCCCTCTCTGTACGCACCTGCGGCCTGTTCCGCCGCGTCCCTTTCCGCTTCCGTCCGGCGGAGTTCGCCTTCCAGCCTTTTCCTTTTTTCTCGCCCCAGCAGGACGGCAAGGACGGCGGCAGCGGCGCCGAAAACACCGGCAGCCGCCGCACTGACTTTAGACCAAAAGCTCATCCGACGTTTCTTCTTCCTTCTTCTTGTAGAGGAATTTCCAGATAAAAGCATTGTAGAAGAAACCGGAAAATCCCATGATGACAAAAAGATAAAACGGCGCTTCCTTCGGCTCGACAAACTCCGCAAGGACAAGCGCAAGGGAAAGCACCGCACACCAGAAAAGGCTCATCCATATTTTCTTGGAATCGAAAATCTTAATGTTTTTCCCGGCCTTCTTCTCCATGGCTTTCTCCAGCTTGATCAGGAACCTGTCCGTCAGGTAGACAAGCACGATAACCGCAACCGTGGCGACAACCACGGCCGCCGGAAGCATTCCTGCAATCTGTGTAAAATCCATCATCATCCTCCATCATTAAGCTTCAAAATGCGATTAAGCTTCAAAATGCGGAAGGTCTCGTTCCTTCCATCTCCCGCCCCACGAAAGCCCGGCTTCCTCGCCGATTTCACCCATAATTTCCCAGATATTATCCGGCGCCGTCCACCAGATTTTCCCGTCCTTCACCGGCGCAAGGTCAGCCGCCCGCCCGCCTATGTGGTTGCTCGCAAGCGTCCATGTGTTCGGCGTCCGGCACTCCTCGTCCGTCGGCGTGTAGAGCCCGGCGGCCTTGTACATGGCCCGCACGTCTTCGGGCTTCATCCTGCCGCGGCTGTAATACGCCATCTGCGTCACAAGCTCCCGCCGTGTCTCCACAACGGACACCGTCACCCCGGCGCCCTCAAGCCTTTCGTCCCTCTTCATCATGTCCAGTGCGGCACGCACCTTCCGCGCGACTTCCGGCACAAGGTCCTCAATCCTCACGCTCATTTTCCGCAATCCTCCTGTTCATCACGTCCAGTTCCTTCCGGATACCCCGCAGCGTTTCGGAGATGTTCTCCGTGTTCACGTCGATTTTCACCATCGTCAGCATGGTGTCCCCCTTGAAGGAAAACAGCTCGCGGAATTTCTCCCTGTTCGATTCCTCGTGTTCCTGCATTTTTTCCTCAAGGCTCCCCACGCGCACGTCTATCCTCGTGCTTTTCACGCTTATCTTGATGATGAACCCGATAAGTACGCCGATCAGGGAAACGGCAGTAAGGGCAATGCCTGCAAGGGAAAGCAGCGTGTCCGTCATTCAAGCTTCGCCCTCACGGCGCGGTAACGCTCGCGCTGTGCCTCCATCATGAGTTCCAGGCACTCCTTCTGTACGGACGTGTCCCCGCGTTCGATCCGCTCCCGCATTTCCTTCTCGTCCTCCGCAAATTCCGAAAGACGCGCCTGTGCCCGTCCGGAAAGGCGGCGCGCCGTCTGCTCGTCCCCGGCCTCCCGTGCCTTTTCCGCCCATCCTGCAAGCTTTTCCGCCGCCAGCAGGTCATCCGCCTGGGAGCGGATAAGCATTCTAAAGACCTTCCCTTCGTCCTTCATTCTTTCCCCCTTCTGCCCTTGCGGACAATGCCGCATAAAGGCTGTCCACGGCGTCCCCGTCAAGTTCAAAACGCCCGATAACAGGTACGTCAATCTCAATCTTCCCCGCCCCGAGTTCCTTCCGGAATTCAGGCAGGACCGATTCATCAATCTTTGTCCCCTGTACAATCCCGCTTCCGGCAAGCGCAAGTCCTGCCGCCGTCCCTTCAAAAACGGACGCGGCCTGTTCCGCGTTGTTGATGAGACGGCGCACAATGACGGTGAAGGCGGCGCGTTTCGCCGCACCGGGAATTTTCGGCGTCAGGTTCTTTTCAACCCACGCATTCAGTACTTCCTTGGAATCCGAAATCTCTACCACGTTTTACCTCTGCATTCCCGGAAGGCACTTCCCCTTCCGGAAAAACGGTCACGCTGCGGGCGTTGTGGCCGTGCCCGTAGCCGCCTGTGCAGGCGGGCAGATCGAATCAAGCGGCATTACCAGCTTGCCCGGCACAAACGTCGCATTGACGTAGCAGAGCGTCTCCTTCTTCGCCGCGTCGATTTTGCTGTCGACAAACGCGAGGTTGTCCGTAAACTTTTGGTTGATGACCGCCTGGTTCGCGGCAAGCTGCGCAAGCTCCTGGCTGAGCGCGCCGTACCGCTGGTCCATCGCCTTGTACAGGTCAAGGATCTTCCCGTCCGTCTCCTTACCGAGTACCAGCGCGTCGCGCTCGCTGCGCAGTTCCGCAATCTTGCCTTCCTGTTCGAGTTCGTAGCGGGAAACGGGCGTGTTCTCGCTGCACACCGCGCCGGAAGCCCCTCCGCCAAGCGTCGCCCCAAGCGTACCGAGAATCTGTCCGATACCCCCGATGTACCCGCCGATTGCACCCACGCGGTCGGCGGCCGTAAAGTTGATGGCCATATGCCCCTCCTTGACATGGTTTTACCTTCAAGGATACAGCTTTTCCGCCGGGATGGAAGTGCCGGAAAGACACAATAATGTCACAAAAAAAACACAATTAAGCCAGTTTTACTGCATAGCGGCTGAGAAGCGTCCGGACGTCCGGGCTGACGGAGGCTGAGGCAAACGTGCGGATTTTGCCGTATATGCCGCGGCGTATCCGCTGGACGTTCCCGCAGCTCATCCCGGTTTCCCGGCTGATTTCCTTCACGGAAAGCCCTTCCCGGTATACCATATACGCTATCTCGCGCTCCCTGCGGGTAAGCGGGCAGTAGGCAAGGAACAGGTCCCAGTCGTCCGTGCCCATCATCCGCAGCATTTCCCGGATGGCGCGCGTATCCTCCCGTATCATGCGGGGATTATACCACATCCCGCTTGACAAAACCATCCGGGTGGGGTATTTTTGGAGGAAAATATGCGCTGTATGGGGGTGTACCGTGAAGGGAGCGTTTTTCTCCCCGCAGCCGCCGCCCCATCCGCCAAAAAGGCCGTTCAAAAGCCCAAGGCCAAGACCCGCCGTCCCGATAATACCCGTCGTCAGCGCGGCGTTCGCCTTGCCGTTCGTAGCGTACTGCATTTCCATACAGCGCCTCCTTGATAAAGTTTCCTTCATGCTATCGCGGGCAGGCTGTTCTGGTTATAAACTCGCGCGGAAAAAAGATTTTTTTTCGGGAAAATTCGGGGGTTGACGGGATGTCTTTGAAACGGATAGAATGAATTTATGCGAAATGTTTTTCTTGTCCTTTCCATCCTTTTTAAATCCGGTACAATGCATTTTTTAGCTCTGGACTCCCCGCCGACCCAACAAATAACAGGGATAGCTACATTTGAACGCTAATAAACTTAAATACTTTAATTGAAAAATGAAAAGAAAATTTTTATTTGTATTTATAGTATTATATTTAATAAGTTTGAACTTATATGCAGAAACCTTTCTCTCAATAACCGCTGGAGTTTCCAACATAAAACAATATAGTTTAATAACTTCAGAAACAGATTATTGGTCAGCAAACATAGGAATGACTGCCGGGCATTTCTTCTCAGATAAAATTGGTGTTAATCTTTCTTTTGATGTTCTATTTCCTTTAGAAGCCACTATAAGAGAAGATACTCATACTTCTACAATTAAGATTGATAATTTTCCGTGTTTTTTGTCTCTTTTTTTAGGACCAAGCTTCTGTTTTATTCGTGATGATCCGATAACTTTTTTCGTTCCGTTAGGTTTTCATATGATGACAGGAGAAAATCCGTCTTCAGATATCTTTTGGTTTGTTGCCGGGATAGGGCTTGAACCTTGTCTTGTATTGGATTTGTGGACTAAATTTAGTTTAACTTTTTCTGCTGGTCTTTTTTGGGATTCTCTTTATAAGACAGATTTTACCTCTTCTTTTAAAAATTTTACAGGATTTATGTTTATTCCAAAAATTGGACTTGAATATAAATTCTAATAATCATCTCGAAATTCATCATTTCCTAAAACAGTTAATATCCCGGGATTATCTTTTACCTTTAGAAATATATTGGTAAGTGTTGGTCTTGTATATGCTTCATCTCTTTCACTATGCTTAGGTCTAACTATAGCTGTAAATAGTTGACCTCTTTGTACAGAAATGTCTATTGAAATTGTTCCTGAAAGAGATACTTCCCGGCCGTTAAAAAATAACTTTTTTGATTCTGAGGTCTTAAATTCAGCAACAGGTTTGCCGTCTAGATAGAAACCAAATGAAACCGTTATATACCTTGCTATATTTGTACATGAATATGAAAAAGAAAGTCTTAGTGTTCCAGAGGCACATATTAATGTTGAATAATAGTTCCCATCAAAATTATTTTCTAGAGGTTTTGTCATGTCTGGGACTTCTTTTAAAACATAATTATCTCCTGCTGCTATAGTAAAATTTATACTGCCAGAGCAGTTGAGAATTTCTGCGTTTTCAAACCGGCCTCCTTGGGCATATAACATTCCTCTAAAAATGCTGTTGTTAAACTCCGCCGTACCGTCCGCCCGGATTTGGAAGCCGCTTTGTCCCGCCTGATAATTCGCGCTCTTAATCTGCCCGTTTTCCGACAAGACCAGCTGCTGGGTGAACAAACGCTGCGCAAGGACGGTTCCGGCTACCAGCTTCTCCACCCACGCATTGGCGGCGGTTATCTGCACGCCGCTTTCCGCCGCCTCCTTCACCGCGTCGCCCAGCGCCTCCCACCAGCCGGGGTCTTCGTCCGGTACGGCAATCCAGTCCAGCCCGTCATAGCGGTAGAGCTTCCTGTCCGTCTTGTTCAGGTACGTGTCGCCCTTCTGCAGCGGGGTGTTGTCCTCCCGTGCTGCCGGGGGATTGGCAAACATGCCGAGGTACTGCGGCGCGGGGTCGCCCTGCTCCCCGTCGCGGACAACAAACACATTCTCCCGCTGTATCAGCGCCCCCTCCGGGTTGCGGTACGTGAATACAATCTGCTCCGTGCCTTCCGGGATACGGAGGTCGCCGGTAAACCAGTACAACCCCTTTTCCTTCTCCGCCGGGAAATCCTCCCGCCCCACCTGGATTTCCTTGTATGTGTCAGAGAACCACTCAAGGGAATGCGCGTACCCGTCCGAAAACATAAGGTTCAGCCCCCTTCAAAATACAGTACCCCGCACGGGTTGTGGCAGGGTTCCTCATGGAAATTCCACTCCGCATCAAAGTAGGATGTCTGGTTGCAGCATACAAAGAAGCGGGTTTCCTCATCCGGGATACGCACGACATACAGGAGCCGTCCGTCCCTTGCCTTTTCCAGGCACCTTGTGTGCCGCCCCTCCCCGTCCGGGAAAAGCTCGTGGCGCAGCATCTGCTGGTAGCAGATGTGCATGTACGGGCTCCACTCCCATGAACAGAGAATCTGCACGAACCGCGACATAACCGCCGGGTCGTCCGTAAAGCCTTCCGGGTATGTCGGGTTCCCCTGCCGGGGAAGTATGTTGATTTTGCTTTTCCACTCGATGTTCCGTTCAAGGAATGCGTCAAGGTAATCCAGATCCTCCTCGCACACCACGATGTTGTAGATGACGTGGGCGGGGATGTCCGTAATCCTCACGTCGTGCCAGTCCACAATGTGGATGTAGTACACCCTGTTTTCCGGCAGCGGAAGGTCCGCATTCTCCGCAAGCAGCCCGTTTGTAATCCATTCGGTCGTAATGTCCGGGTACTCCGTGTCGAACAGCTCCTTGATTTTCCCGAGGAATGACCGGCTCCAAAGCCCGATTTCCCCGCCGACAAAGGACGCGACAAAATCCCGCCCGAATTTCCCCGTGTAAAGCTCCATGTATGTACGGATTTTTTCCAGCCACTTGTCTTCAATCTCCCCCGTCCACTCCACATCGTAATGCGTCCCCGCCTGCGTGCAGTACCGGCAGGAACGGTTGCACGTGTTGTTTATGGACAGCTGGAGCCTCTTGTTGTAGGAAAAAACCTTCGGGAAGTCATTCATTTCAAAGTACAGGTCTACAAGCTGCTTCTGGTTGTTGCCGCAGATTTCTTCCAGCACGTCTTCCGGGACAAGCTCCCCCAGTGTTTTGTCTTCCGAGCAGCTTTTGCGGATGAAATCCCGGTGCTTCTCTATGTAGATAACCTTCTCCTTCGTGTAGAAGTTCTTTGCGTGGAAACTTGTCCCGGAAGCGCGCCGCCTGAGGAAATACCCGGCGGGAATGCACCGCCACGAAAAGGCGCTTTCAAGGACGGTGAACATGAAGTCCGTGTCCTCCCCGCCCGCGATTTCAAAAATGCCGTTCCGGTATCCTGCGTCCAGTCCGCCGAGTGCAAGGAACGCTTCCTTCCGGAAAAGCCCGGTAAGGTTCCCCTGCAGGAAGGGGTGCCGTGCCGTCGTGAATCCGTCCGTGTAAACCGAGAATTCCGAGAAGTTGAAGTCACGCGCGCCCCTGCACATGCGGCTGAAAAACTCCTTGTACAGGAAGTCGTCCGCGTCAAGGAACGTGAACCATTCCGTCCGGCACATGGACACAAGTTTGTTGCGGGATGAACATATCCCCAGCCGCCTGCTTTCCGCGCACTCTACAATGGGGGAAAGCCCTTCCAGCTCAGCCTTTTTCCCGCGTGAAGCGCCGTCCATGAGAAGTACAAGCACCTTCCCCGGAAGGGACGTGTTGTTCAGGACGCTCTGCACCGCCGCCTTTATGGTGTCCGCCTTCATGAAACACGGGATGAGCACGGTAACGTCCTCCGGCGAAATGTCCGCCCCTTCCCCTCTTTCCGGAATGCTTTCGTAAACAAGGTGTGCGCAGGCTATGATTTTCTCCATCAGCTGCGCCTGTTTCCTTTCAAGGTTCATTTTTCCTCCCTTCCTTTACCCTTATCCTATCCTCTTCCATACGTTGAGGACTATGTACGGCGGCATTGTCGCAACCGTAACGGCGCCTGCCGCCGTCGTCGAATGCGCGTGTCTTCCCGCCGCGCCCGTCGTCCGCGTGTAAGTTGCACGGGAAGAGATTGCAAGCGGCATTGCAGAAAGCCTGCTGTTCTCAAGCGCCGCGTCGGAAAATACGTCGTCCGGCGTCACAACCGCCTGTACTGACGGGTCTTCCTTTGTAAACGTGTTCTGCGGTTTTTCCGCGGATACAAGTACGCCGTTCGCGCCCGTGTCGAACGATATTTCCCTTATCCCGCCTTCCGCCTGTTCTGTGCCTTCCGTCTGCGCGCCTTCTTCTTTCAGGATGTCTTCCGCCATTCCTTCCTCCTCTTACATCCTCCCGATGTCATCCGTGTAGGTATGAGCGTGGCTTCCCGCCGCGTTTGCGGTGTGCGAATGGTTGCCGATTCCGAATGCCGCAGCTCCCCCGGACGCACCGCTGGTGTATCCGCCGCCCGCGCCGAGGATGAACCGGCCTTCCACGCGCTCCCACTGCCCGCCGAAAATATCCGCCGGGTTCCTGTCGTCCGCCGTGATGAATATGCTGCCCACCGGGTACGCATGGAGGAAAACCTCCGCCGCCGTAAGCCCGGCTTCACCTTTTTCCCCGCGGGGAAGCGTAAGGCTGAGCGTGTACTGCCTTTTTGACGGCGTCCCGCCCTGCGTGATGACAGCCGCGGCGGGGGTTCCCGTTTCACCTGTCTTCGCCGTAACGTTAAAGGATTCAATTTCCCCTGCGTCGCCCTTTATGCCCTGCGCGCCGGAAAGGTCGGTGATGTATGAATACGCCGTCTTCCCCTTCACGTAGAGTTTCGCGTTGTCCGCGTCCTCCACGTTCCCCGTGTCGATGACGACAAATTCACCTTCAAGCACTCCGTCCGTTTCAAAGCCTGCGTTCATCTCCTCCACGGAAGGGAACGTCTTCTTCACGGCAAACGGGTCCCCCTTGTCTCCCTTCAAACCCTGCGGGATGGAGAAGGAGAATGCATACTCCCTTTCCGTTGCCGTGCCCCCTTCCGTAACCTCCGCCTTCGGGCTCTCGCCCGCCGGAAGCCCTGTTGCGGAAACGGAAACGCCTGCAATCCTTGTCGCCCGCGGGAGCGTGAATTTCACGCCGTACTTCCTGTCGGAAGGCGTGCCGCTCTCCGTCATCTGTACGGCGGGGTCAGTCCCCGCTTCCGCGGCTTCGCCCGTCACCTCGAACTGCGTCTTCGTCGCCTTCGGCAGTGAAAACTTGAGCGCGTACTTCCTGTCGGAAGGCGTGCCGCTCTCCGTCATCTGTACGGCGGGGTCAGTCCCCGCTTCCGTTGCCTCGCCCTCCGCCGTGAATACAGTCTTTGTCGCGCGGGGAAGGGTGAATCCGAAGTGGATGTCCTTATGCTGGTCTGTCCCCGTAACTTCCACGGAAGCGTCCGGGTCGTTCCCTGCCTCCACAACCTCCGCCGAAACCGTCACTTCATCGATTGAAACGCCGACATGTTCCCGCACTGAGGCAAGCGTCGCGCTCCCCGTACCGTCCGGGTTCTGGAGAACCGTAAGGGATTCCGCCGTAACCGGTACGGACGGAAGCTCCCTGATTTCTATGCCCGAAGCCACTACACCCTCCTGTAAAGAATCCCGATATTGTCCCCGTCCGCAAGAAGCGGAAGGCCGTTTGCCAGAAGGTAGAACGGCGTAACCTTCACACCGTAAATCCTCCCCTCCGTATATTCCCCGTCCTCTTCCACCGGATACCAGTTCCCCGCGTCCAGCTCCGTATCCTGCGGGAGTACCCTGACCTTGACCGTCCCGTAATTCGTGGGAGCCTCGCCGTATGTATACCGGCACAGCTTCTCCACGGCTATCGTCTCAGGCGAATAGTCCCCGGCCTTGTCCTGCTTGACCTGCCCGGCGGAAAGGCGCATGGAGTAAAAGCCGGGGAAAGTCCCCGTCATAATCCCCTGCGCATATGCCTCCGCGCCGTAGTATGTCTGGAACATCCTGTCAAATGCCGTCCTGTCCGGTATCTCCGTGGAAACGCGCATGTCGTCGAAAAGGCGCAGCGTCCCGAAAAGGAATTCTTCAAGCCGGTTGAATGCATTGTTGTATTCCGTGATTCCGGGGGAATCCGAAAAACCCTTTTCGTCCGCAAGGGAATTGACAGCCGTATGCGTCTGCTCTATCTCCTCCCACTCCTTGCGCAGTATCTTCTTCTCAAGCGGGGAGATTATCCCGTCGTCGGAAAGCTCCTTCCAATACTGCTCCTGCTGCTCCCGGATGGTGTTCTGCGAATTGACAAGCGTGTCCATCTGGCGGTATATCCCGGCAATGTTCCCGCTCTTCATTTCGCCCAGGACTTCAAGCGACCCTACTACAAGGTGGTTTTCCGCGCGGTTGTCCTGCTTGAGCACCTATTCCCTCCTTCCCCACAATGCGCTTATCCCCGGTTCCCCGGTAAGGACGTATGTAAGCTCCTTTGCGCCGGAAACGGGCAGCCCGGTGAAAAGCGCAGCCCCTTCCGCCGCCCTCGAAAGGGCTTTTTCCCATTCCCCCGCGGAAATGTTCTGCGCCGCCTGTATGAATTTCCCCGCCATCGGCGTGAGGTCAGTCCCGTTCCGGAAGAAGCCGCTTTCCCCGGTTATCCCCTTCCTCATCAGGTTTGTAAGCTCGCTGCCGATAACCGGGACGGCGTCGGTGAACTGCGTAGTGCCGAAGAACACAAGCTGTTTCAGCGCGTCCTTGTCCTCGTCGTCGTCCGGAAGCCCTTCCGCCACCGCCCCGACAAGTATCCCGGCAACGGTATATGCCCCGATGACGGAAAGCGCGGACATGAAATTCCGGTTCCGCACGGCATACGGGATGTCGTACCGGATATTGTTCCATATGACATTCAGCGCCGTCTGGAACTGGAGAAAGGCTTTTGCAAGCTCGCTCCCTGCCTGCCTTCCCTTGAAAAGCGGCGCAATATCCGCACCCCGCGCGGAAGGCTGGCACATACGCACGCAGTCGTCCGCCCAGTCCACCGCCTGCCTTTCCGTGTCCTCCTCCAGTATCCGCCCGGCTTCCGCCTCTATCATGTCCGCCGTCATGAAGCCGGGATCCCCGTACTCCCGCCCGCCGTTTGCCTCCTCAAGCTCCGCCTTTATTTTACCGTACCGCGCGGTCTTTGACTGCTCAAGCTCCGCCAGTTTCTTCCTGTAGCACGCAAGCCATCCCGGCGCAACGCACACCCAGTCCGCCATTTCAAGCCCCTTCATGCCAAGCTTGTTTGCCCTTCCCACAAGCCAGGAAGGATAACTTCTTGCCTTTTCCAGCTGCTCGTCCACAAGCTCGTTCATCGGGTCCATGACGCGGCTTGCCATGAATACGCTCTTTTCCCTTACCGCGCCGAAAAGCCCGCCTTTGGAACGGATGATGTCGAAAAGGGCGGCCATGTACTGCACCGGATTCACAAACTGGAAGAACGGGGGCGGGGAAGTAACCATCTGTTTCAGGATTGTGGAAAGCTTCCACGAAAGGTAGGCGGGCGCCGTCTTCCCCCGGAGTGTGCGGATAATCCGGTCAAGGTCTGACGCAGTGCCCACGGCGCCGGGGTTTGCCGTCTCGTCTATGTACTCGTCAATGTACCGCAGCATGTTCCGCCCGTACCGCCCTTCAATCCTCTGCCTCAAAAGCTGTGCGTCGCGGGAGCGGTACACCCGGTTCAGCTCGCGTACATACCCGGAATACGCGATAAAGTGCTCCGTCCTGTCCACGCTGTCCGCCCACGTCTTGTAAAGCCCTGTCTCCACGGGCTTCTGGTGAAGGGGTGAAATGTCAATCCGGCTTTTCGTCATACCCCTGTCCACGCCGGACTGCCCCATGCCGTTTATCCCCAGAAGGTCTTCCCGCACGCGGTTCTCGTTCGTGTCGCCGTTGCTTTCAAGCCGGACAAGCGGCACATAGTTGTCAACGCGGTTCACCGGGCGGTTCCATTCCTCGATACTCACGCGGTTCATGCGCTCGTACTGTTCTGCATAATCCCCCGCGATTGCCTCCGCCAGCTTCATGTACTTCATGTCCAGCCTGTCCGCCGCCTCAAGGATTTTGTCCAGCGCCCCGTCGCACACTTCCCGGAAAAGCTTTGTCCCCGGCCTGCGCGGGTTGTTTTCGTCCATCGCCGCACACCGCATTTTCAGGTCAAGGAAAAGTTCCGATGAGCCGATGTTCCCGTATGCCACCGCCGCACGGCTCCTTTCGTCCTTTGCCGCCTCCCGGAAAAACAGAAGTTCGTCCACCGTGAATGATACGGACTGCCCGTTGATAAGGCCGGGGATTTCAACCTTGCGGAAAAGCTCCCGCATGGATATTTTCTGCTCCTCAAGTACCTGCGCAACCTTCTTCTTCCTTGCCATGGCGGAGCGCATTTCACTGTTGTACGCTTCGTTCTCCCGGAAGTACAGTTCCCGCGTATTCACGCCGTCCTTCCATCCGTCAAGGATACGGGTGACGGAGCGCAGTCTGGCCGCACCGTAGCCGTTTACAAGGCGGTTCACCCTGCCCCTGTCCTTCCTTTCCGCGCCTGCCGCAGTCCCTTTCAGCGACGGGTCTTCCCCGAGGATACGCGCAATCTTCCGCCGCTTCCTTTCCTTCACCGGTTCAGGGTCGTCCGGGTTGATCACCACGCCCGTATCCTGCAATACCCGGTCGATTTCCCGCCTCAGCCTGTCCGCCCTCTGCCTGCGCAGAAGGTTCTTCGCAAGAAGCTCCTCCCTCCCTTCGGAAAACAGTCCGTTCATCCGCACGGCAAACTGCTCCATTTCCGCAGTCGTCCATTCGGCAAAAGGCCGTCCGGCAAGCATGGAGTAAAGCCCGTCCCCCAGCGCTTCCCGGATTTCCGCCTCAAGTTCCGGGTCAGGGACAAGCTCCGTCCGCGTTTCCCTGCTCCCGTCCGGATTCACCCGCTCTTCCGTCCGTTCCGTGAAGTCAATCCTCATCCGCCCTTCCGCAAGGCCTTCAAGGTCAAGCTCCTTCACCCAGTCCGTCCGGGGGAACGCCCGCCATACGGCCTCACGGTCACCCTTCGTCCATTTTTCATACGGCTTGTCATTCAGGACGGCAATGACGGCCTTGCCGTTCCTCCTGCGGGAAAGGATCCTTTCCTGCCCTTCCTTCCACTCTGCGTCCGTCTTCCAGCGCACGGCCGTTTCCCTCAAGCCCGCTCCTTCCGTCCCCAGCCAGCGGTTCACGCCGCCGGTAAGGTTCGGCTCGAAAAGCTGCTGGATGGCGGATATAATCCTGCCCTTGGAATAGTCCACCGTGCCGAAATCCACCTTCCGCATGGTACGCTTCACAAGGCTTGTACGTATCCGCTTCTCCTCTTCAAGAAGCCTTTTTTCCCTTTCCTTTGCCCGGAATTCTTCCCGCAGTTTCAGAAGGTCTTCCCGCCTTCCGATTGCGCCGCGCACTTCTTCCGTAACGGAAATACTCCGGCGCAGCGCCTCGAATTTCCGGAATACCGTTTCGTAGGAAGCCTTGAGCCTGTCAGCCTCCCGCCGCTCCCTTTCTGTTATGCGAATCCCGCGTTCGACTTTCCGCCGGATTTCAGCCGTCATCCCTTCGCTTTTTCCCTGCGCTTCAAGAAGCTTTTCGTGCTCCTTCAAAAGCTGGCGGCTTTCCCATCCGCTTATCCTTTCCCAGTCTTCCTGCGTTTCCGCCTTAAGCTTCTCGTATGCCCTTTCCGCCTTCCGGGTTTCCTTTTCAAGGCTGTCAATGTACCTCTGGAGTTCCCCGTCCATCGGCATTTCCCCGCTGCGGATCCTCTCCGCCACGGCACGGTTTTCAAGTTCCGCGGCAATCCGCCGCCTCTCCTCCGGGCTCCTCCTCTCAAGGCTTCCTTCCGGGTCTGCAAGGCGGTACTTCTTCCGGATTTCCGCCGCAACCGTTTCCCCTTCGCCTACTGCAAGGTCTTCCCGTCCGGAAAGCTCCGCATAAAGCGCGCGGTAGTCCCGCGCCCCTTCCTTCAGTAGCGTCATCAGCCTTTTCCGCGTGGACGGTGTGAGTTCCTTCCCGTCCGCAACGCGCCTTGCATTGGAAAGCCAGCTGCCGTGTGCCATTACCGTCCGCACGCGGTCTTTCAGCTCCGAAAGGCTTTCAATCTCCGCCGTCTCTTCTTCCGTGGAAGGCTGCCAGAGTTCCGCCCGCTCAACCCTGTCCGCTTCGGTCAGGAAGTCTTCAAGTCCGCCGTCCTCCATCTCCCGGATGAAAAGCGCGTCCTTGTCCTCCGCGGTTATCCCCGTTTCCCTGTCCGCCTTCCGCTTCCGCGCAAGCTCCCACGCCGTCCTGTACCACGCCTCATCCGCGCCGGAAGGCACAATGCTGTCCTCCGGCTTGCCGAACGATTCGTAAAACTCCATGAAGTCCTGCCAGCTGTCAAAGGAAGCCGCGTCGTCCAGAAGCTCCTTTTCCGTCTGCTGGAACAGAAGGCGCACCCCGCCTGAACGCTCGCGCGCATATTCGGCAACGGTCTTTGCCCGTTCCCCTTCCGCGTATTCCCGGACTTCAAGCCCCGCATTCTCAAGCGCTTCACGCACGTCCTTCGGCGTACCGGCCGGGATAACCGCCGCAAAAAATTCCGACAGGTCAACCGGACGTTCAAACTTCACTCCAAAATATTCCGTGGGAAGCGCTTCAAGCTCCTGCCGGATGGAAGACAGCAGGGCTTTGTCTTCCGCGGAAAGCTTAAGGCCGTATTCTTCTTCCGCAAAAGAGGCAATGTCCCTGCCGGATTCCAGCGCCTCGACTATCCTGTCTGCACCGAGATCCCAGTCCCCGCCTTCTCTCAGAATCCCCGTTGCCCTGCTGAATTTCTCCTCAAGTGCAGCCTTCGCCTTCTTGAACGTCTCCGGGTCAACAATCTGCCCCTTATGCTTCGCGGCCTGTCCGGTAGTCGTCCATTTCGGCGCAACCAATGCCCGCGCGTTTCCCATGCCGTAGTTAAAACCTTCCGCAGAACGCAGCCCCTGTTTCTTCATCATGCGCGAGACGTTTTCAAGCGTGTGCGGGACGTACCGCCTGCTTCCGGAAGGTGTGAAGCCTGCAAAAATCCTTTCCCTCTTCTCAACGCCGGAAAGCTTTTCTTCCGCCCATGCGGCAAAATCCTCCGCCAGCCCTTGCCCCTCAATCCAGGTCATCGCTTCGGTGTTTGCCCTGTACGCTTCGCTGCTTCCGACAGACGCGCCCTTTTCAAGCGCGTATGCAACGGAAAGCCCGCTCCTGCGCACAACGTTTATCCTGCCGCCCAGGGCTTCGGCCGCAAGCGTGGCAAGGTCTCCGCGGAGGGCTTTGTCCCCTACTGCGGAGAAAATCCCCTTAAGGGTTTCCATCCCCCGGTTCGTGACTTCCACGTCAACCTGCGGGTAGCGCGGCGAGTAGATGTCCGCGCCGAAAATCCCCGCGTTCCGTCCGGTCCGCTTGTCCAGAAGCGGCGTTGCCGCAATCAGCGTGATTTCCCCGAAATTCCCGAATCCTTCCGGGATGTCCGTATTGATGACGGCGACGGACGGGTTTGCAAGCCCGCCCATTTTCAGCGCGTGCCGGATGTTGTCCGCCGAAAGGTTGTGTATCCCGAGAAGGGAGGCTTCCTGCTGGAAGAGGATAAGCTGGTCTTCCGGCGCAACGTCCGCCGTTTCCGCAAGCAGCGTCCCGCGCCTTGCCTCCGCGCCAAGCCCAAGCCGTGCCGCTGCGGTGCGCGCTTCCGTCTCCCCGGCAAGTCTCCGGTACAGCTTTTCCGGTGATTCCGGGAAGTCCGGCAGGCCCTGCACAAGGTCGAACACCGTTTCATATCCGTAGGACTGCGCCAGACTGTCAAGCCCGGATCCGTAGTACCGGATGAGGGGCGTGCCGTAGCTGTTTTCCTTTCCCAGTGCGGCAAAAACGGCTTCCGGTGTGGTTTCAACGGGTCCGCCTTCCAGAAGCTTCCCTTCCGTGGCTTCGTTCAGGGCGGCAAGGACTTTCCGCCTTGTCGGGACCTGTTCAAACTGTTCCGGATTCCCGCCCTTCGCAAAGCCTTCCTTCCCCTGTATCATGTGCTGGATTTCATGCACAAGCGTGGGGAGCGCTTCCGGCTTTAGGTAATCCCCCTCCTTTTCTGCCAGCTCGTCGTAAAGGCGTTCCCTCTCCTGTCCCATCGGGGAAGCGTGGAATTCATCCTCCGCCCGCCGCAGCTCCTCGTCCGGGATTTCTTTATCCTCAAACATTTTCCGCATGAGCTCCTTCCACTCTGCGGATTCCTCGATTTCCTTTATCCGCGCTTCCGCACGGGCAATCTCTTCCGGGTTGCCGCGCTGTAAAAATATTCCGGAAAGCCCGATTTCCCCTCCCCGCACAAAGCCCCGCGTGGAGTAATCCTTTTCAAAAGGCCGGACGGTCACGTCCCGCAGTTCCGGGTACGCCCTGTAGAGTTCCGGCGCGTCGTAGAGTTCCCCCAGCCTTGCCGTAAGGGCGCCGCCTTCATCCCGCAGCTGTGCGCCGGTCAGCTTCCCGTCCGGGATTTCGTACTTCCATTTCCCGTCGGAGCCCTTCTCCCAGCCTGTGGCAAGCCGGATTGCCTTTGCGTCCTTCCCCGCGGCCTCCATTTCCTGCGCCGTGGTAAGGTTGTTCTGCCGCAGGTATGCCCTGTCCGCGGAATCCTCCCGCAGGTCAAGCCCGGAAGCACCGGACAGTCCGATAATCTGGAAGAGGATGGACGGGTTCCTGGGGTCGAACGTCCCCGCATTGTCCGTCGCGGATTTTATCTGTTCGGGGGAGAATACGACGGCTTCTTGTCTAAGGTCACCGTTGTAATAAACGCCGTCACAACCTTCATCTTCTGCCTGTTCCCGGAATTCTATGGACGCTTCCCGGTCGTCAAGTTCTGCAAGCCTTGTGTTTTCTTCTTCCGTCGCAAAATACCATTCCCGGACATTAAGGAATACAGCCATTTTGTTTTTGCCATACCCGTTGCCTTCCTGCTCGTCTCCGTAAAAATAAAACCCGTCCCCAAGCCATCCTGCATCGGTACTGCTTCCGTTTTTTCCGCTGTCAAATATATCGAAAAGTGCATTTGTGTTGTGGTAAAACACTTTCGGTTCGCCGTTTTCGTCCACGGCCTTGCTTGCGTTCTCCGGGTCGCCCTCCCAGTCGCCGAACCACGCCTTGAACGACGGCGTGCGCACCTGCAGCCACTGCTTTTCCGTCAGCTTCGTGTCCTTCCCGTTCGGGGCCTTCATCCAGCTGTCCGAGCCCGCGTACTTCATGCGCACTTCATCCTCTTCCGTGTTCTGGAAGAGAATCCCGCGGCTGCTCTTCCTTTCCGCGTACTCCTGCGCGGAAACGGGGAGCGGCGTGTTGCGCCTTCTGTCCGCGTTGTATGCAAGGCGCATGGCAACGTTGCGCGCGTCCACTTCCTCCGGGTCGCGGATGTATTCGCCAAGGCTTTCGCCCAGCACTTCGTCCGTTGCGGGCGTGTTCCTTCCTGCCACAAGCGCCTGCAATCCTTCCCAGAGAGAGCGGATATTGTTCACGTCAATCTCAACGTTCCCGCTCACCTCAAAGGACTGCACGATATGCTGCATTTCATGCAGCAGGGAGCCTTTTATGCCCGTTTCCCCGTCCGCGCCGGTAAGGTAGCGCGTATTGAGCATAATCCCGTGCTCGCCTATCCCGCTGCGGAACGGCGTCTTGTCGTTGAAGAAAATGACGTTGATATCCCGGAGCCACGGGTACATTTCAAAGAGTTCGGGGTGGTCAAGGACTTCACCTATGAGCATTGTCTGCTGCGGGTGCCCTGCCCGTGCTTTCCGCAGGAAGCCGTCCAGCTGCGCACGGTTCCTTATCCTTGCGGCGGAATCGTCCGTCTCGTACACCCATTGTCCGGAAGCGTTCCGCTCCCAGTTTGTGTCCCGCTTTATCCGCCTTACGGCAACGTCATCCGGAAGCCCCTGTTTCCGGAATTTTTCCTCCATCATGACGGCGGTTTTCAGGTTGAGAAGGCGCTTCTGCTTTTCCTCCGCCCGTGCAATCTGCTTCACGCCCTTGAGCCCGGCAAGCTGGAAGAGCATGTCTTCAAACGCCCGTTCCGTCCCCGCCCCTTCCATCACGGCGCCGTTCTTTTCCGCCACCGTTGTATCCGGGGAAGTGATTGTCTCCGCAAGCCCTTCCGCCCCCGGCGTGTCCGGCATTGCCGCCCTGGCTTCCTCCGCCCGCGTGTCTTCCGCCGGTTCCGCTTCCGGAGCAGGCACCCTTTCTTCCTCCTGCGCCTCCTGTACGGTTGTCTCCGCAGTTTCCGCGGCCTTTGCTTCCTCCGTCCGCCGTGACGTTTCTGCTTCCCGTACCGCCTCCGTCCTTTCCCTTGCCCGCTGCTCCATATTCTGCCGCCGGACGGCTTCCTCAGCCTTTGCCAGAAGGCTCCCGTCTCCGGCAAGCATTTTTTCATACGTCTGCCTCACGTCGTCGGAAAGCTGGAAGTGGTTTTTCAGCGCGTTGTAACACCGGGCAAGGAACTCCGCGAACCGCTCGAAAAGACCTTTCAGCTGTTCATTGGGAGCCTTCCCGGTTTCAAGCCAGTCCTGGAAGCCGTAGGCAAAGGCTTCCGCGGAAGACATGCTCCTCCCGTCGGAGAAGGTATACGTGCTTCCCGTCCAGTCGCCGTCCTTCACGTTGAACGCGCTTTCCGCCTGCGCCTTCATTTCGCCTTCAAGCTGCCGCTGGTATACGTGCGCCAGCTCGTGCGCCCACGTGGAGAAATCCGCCTTTTCCCCGGCGTAAATGACGGCCTTCACCTGGTCGCCGAACTCCCGCCAGCTTGTCGCCCCTGCCTTTCCCCGGAATGTGTCTCCCTGCGCCTGCGCAAGGGATTCCGCCTCCTCCGTCCTGCCGAAAATGGACGCGCCGAAAGAATCATGCACGTATGTGCTGATGTTCTTCCCCTGTCCCGCGGCCATGGCTTCCAGAAGGGAAACGGCGCCCGCGCGCTGCCTGTCGTCCAGCCTGGACATGTACTTTTTAAGCTCCGCCGCAACCCTTGTCCGCGTCTTCGCGTCGGCAACGGATTCCACGGACGTATAGTAATTCAGCCCCTGCCCGGAAGGGCTTGCCTTTTCAAGCCGTGCCTTGATGTCCCGTGCGGCCTTCCCCTTCGGGTTCCAGACAATATCATACCCGGCAAACTCTTCCGCAAAGGAATCATAGAATTCTTCCCGCAGCGCTTCCCGGCTTGCGGTCATCTTGAAATCCGTGATTTCAACCCGGTTCCCGGATCCGTCAAGCCTGTAATTGATATAGCCGTAGAGGTTCTCCGATTCCTTTTCCGGGTTGCCCGTCCGGAAGCTTCCCCCGTCCTCCGTAACGTCGTTCTGCGTGAAAAGCCTTCCGTCTTCCCGGTATTCATCCCCGGCGGCCGTTATGTCCCCTGTCTCCGCGTCGGTGGTGTTCCCCTCCATCCCTTCGGAAGCACCGGTAACTTCGCCCAAATCCTGCACTTCCCGCGTGTTCCTTTCTTCCCGCTGGCGCCGGTAGCTTTCCCATACGTTCCGGATAACGTCTTCCTTTTTCCGCCCTTCGTAGGCGGAGAAAACCGGACTGTCCTCTACGGACTTCCTGAACGCTTCTTCGGAATCCGTCTCAACGGCTGTCTGCCGTACCGCCCTGTAGTCCGCAATGCTGACTGCGGTGTTTACGGCCATCGGTACGCCGGAAAGCACAAGGCTTCCGAGGACGCCGCCACGGAATGCCTCCGAAACGCTCCGGATGATTTCATCCGCCTTCGGCTTTTCAAAATCGTACCCTTCAATTTCCGCCGTTATGGAAGAAGTGGCGATTGAGACAAGCTCCTGCACGGCTTCTTCCAGCCCTTCCGTCCCGACTTCAAGGGCATACCTTCCGGCAATATGCCCGGCAAGGCGCACTCCGCCGCCCAAGGCAAAGCGTTTTGCGGCTCCCTGGGCAATGTTCTTTACGGCGTTCCGTCCCAGAGCCCGCCCTGCGGCTTTCAGCCCTGCGCCTGCAAAACCGGCAACGTCGCCCAGGGACGTTTCAACCAACCCCTGCAGCGCGCCGGAAATGGCCGCCGCCTTGGAAGCGGTTTCCGGGGAAGCGCCTTCTTCGCGGAGTTTAAGGTACTCCTGTCCCGCCATCTGTGCGGAAGAACACATAAAGGACGCAAACGAACCCAGCGCAGGGTTTAAAAGCCCTACCGCAATGCCTGTCCCGGCTGAACGGAGCGTAAAAGGTGCACTCATAAGCCCGTTTTTAAAGGCTTCTGTAAGAAGCCCGCGCGGGACTGTGTCCTCTAATTCCGCAAGCTCCGCATTGATTGCTTCCAGTTCCGCCGTGTAAACCTTGAGCGCCTCTTCATCCCCGGCGGCTTCCGCGTTCATGATTTCCATGCCAAGGTCGCCCTGCCGCAGGGAAAGGTTGCCCGTGCGCCAGGCGTCACAAACGGCTTCAAAGTTACCCTTCGCGTCCCGGCTTCCGCCTCCGAAATACGCCCGGTTTAACTCGTCCTGCCTTGCGTATGCCTCTTCAAACGACATGTCCGGAATCATTTCCGCATAGCGGAGCGCCGTGCCGATACGGTACGCCGTGTCTTCCGGGTTGGATGAACCTGCAATCACCCTGTCAAACCCGGCGGCAACTTCCGGCGGGATCTCAATGCGGTAGCGGTCGAATACTTCCTTCTGCTCCTGCCGCCTTTCCACCGCCTGCTCGTCCAGCGGACGGAGCCACTTGTCCTTAAGACCTTCCTGTACGCCTGCCGTGTTATCCATTTACATCCCCATCCATGCAAGGCGCTGTGCCCTGTCTGCCCGGGTCCATTCTTCCTGCGTGATACCCATTTCTTCCACTTCCGGAGGAACTGTTTCCGTTTTTTCTGCTTCCTCTGCCATTGCCCGGTACCTTGCGTTCTTTGTGGCTTCGGAAGCCTCTTTTGCTTCCTCGCTCTGCTCCCTTGCCTTTTCCTTTGCGGACATCGGCATTCCCTGCCCGGCGGAATCGTAGAATTCCTCCCCGTTCTTCGTGATGACAAAGTGCTCGGCCTTCCCGTCCCCGTCCTCAACGGCGCGGATTTCATACTTGTCCCCGTCCACGGTAAACACCGGCTCGTTCGTTATGTCCGTTTCCGTCCGCCTGAAGTCAATGCCCACGTCCGCAGGGTCCACGCCAAGGACGTTCCCGACAACCTCCGCCATGTTCCTGGCGTTCTTCTCCGCCTGCTCCCTGGCTTCCTGGCTCGTCCACACGACATTCCCCCTCGTGTCCGTAAACACAAGGTCATTCTGCGAAAGCGACTGTGCCGCCTGCGCAATGCCCTTCTCGTCCGTGCCGAAATCCTTGTACCCCAATAAGGTTTTCCGCCGGAAGCTCCCTTTAACCCCGGCAAGCGTGACGGCGTTGATTTTGTTCTCCAGCTCTTTCAGCGTTTCATCCGTGACGTTCCCGCCCGTGGAAGCCACAAGGTCAATGATGAAGGAAGAAAGGATTCTTGCCGCTTCCGGCGTGTAGTTTTCCCCGTTTTTGACGATGTCCTTCATTGCCGCATTGTATGCATTTTTTATGCTTTCATACCGCGGTTCATTTTCCAGCACTTCCCGCAGGACATCGTTGTCAAGAAGCTGCAGTTCCGGGTGGCTTGACATGTTTTCGGCAAACCACCTTTCCTTTTCTTCCGGCGTCATGCCCGCAGTTTCCTTCCATTCCCCGCTCATGAATATTTCATACAACCTGTCTGTGTAGGCTTCCTTGGCGGAGTAAAAGTCAGTGAATGTGCCGTTCAGCACTTCCCGCAGAAGGTTTCCCGGCATTGTCTTTACCGCAGCATTGGTAAGGAAGCTTGAAAGGGATCCCCCTCCGGAACCGCTTCTGCCTGTCACCCCTTTTCCCCGTGCCTTTTTCAGCTCGTCCATGTACGCCGTCCACATGCGCACGTACTTGTTACGGTCGTCCTCTGACATCCTGTACCCGGAGAAGCCTTCCGTTCCCAGCATGGCAATCCCTTCCTCGCACATGGAAATCTGTTCCTCTATGCTCCGGTTGTCGAAAATCTGCCGGTTGTACTCGGAACAGAAGTTTGCATTCTGCGCCTGGAGGTCGGCAACCATGCCGTCGTACCTGTCCTCAAGCTTTGCAAGTACGCCCTGCCTTATCCCGTCCCTGTCTACGGCGTTTGATATGTCCGTGTACTGCGCCTTCCCGGATTCCAGCGTTTCCCCGTTGGCGGAAGAAGAGTGCAGCATACGCACGGAAAAAGCCGTCCCGTCCGCTTCAAGCGCACTGGCTACCGCGTCAAACCCCTTCCCTTCGGTTATGGCGTTCTTGACAGCGTCTATTCCGGCCGTATACAGGTAGTCTGCATACGTGTCCCCGGCTTCCTTCAGAAGGCTTTCTTCGTAAACCTCCCTGGATATGAGCCCCTGTGCGTACTCCCTGTCAAAGCTTTCGGACGTCTTGTCAATCCGCGCCTGCCCGGTGTTGTTCTCCCGGACAAGGTTCCTTCCCCTCTCGTCTGTCAGAAGTATGTCTTCCCTCTTAAGGCCGGAAACCATCCCTTCTATCCTCTGCATTCCGGAAAGGGCGTACCCTGTAATCATCCGGTCAATCTGCCGTGTCATGTATCCGTTCCGGCTTTGGTCCTTTAACTTCGTGGACTGGTCGGACATGAATTTCTCGAACTCGGCCGGAAGGTTCTGCCAGTCGTTGCGCTCGCCCAAGGATTTCATCTGCGTATTGAAATCGGATTCAAACTGTGCCCTTATGTAATAGAGGTCTGCGTCCGCCTTCTGCCGCAGGTCACGGTCGGCCATCCCGGCAAGCTGTCCCAGCGCCCGTATACCGGACTGTGCCGCGTCAACAAATGAAAGGCTTCTGTCAAGCTGTAAGTCCGCCATCCTCCCTCCTAGCCTACGTTCCCGAACAGGGCATATTTCCGCCCGGTTCTACCCGTAGTGTCGTAGTCTTGACCAAGGTCAGCCTCAAACTGGGAAAGCGACAGCCCGGTGCTGTACCCCTGTACCGCCCCGCCGAACATACTGGACATGCCGGAGAAAAGGTTGTACCAAGGGTCATTCAGCGTGTCGATTTCGGACTGGTAGGCTTCAATCTGCGCATTGTAACCCGCTTCCCGGTTTGCCCTCTGCTTCTGGTAAAGGTTGTACTGGTCTCCGCCTACTGCAAAGCTGTCCCGCAGGTCGTTTGCCGCGTTCCGCCCAAGCTGCAGGTTGAAGCGGCTGGCTGCAAGGTCGTTGAGGATACCGGCCGCCTGTATGTCGCCCTGCTCCCGCGCCGCGTCCTGCTCAAGCTGGAGCTGGAACACATTCACCGCGCTTTCCAGATCCACGGCTTCCCCGGCTGAGCTCCCGGAGCGCACGCCGCTTGCGGCCATGGCGGAAAGCGCCTCCCCTTCCGCGCGGTCATTGCCTGCCGCCTGTAGGTTCCAGTTGAATACGTCCTGTTCCTGCCCCAGCCGCAGAAGGTCAAGCGCATTGTTTACGCTTTCGGACGAAGTGTTTTCCCCCATGTCCGTCTGGGAATCCTGTATGTCCGCATTCTTGTTTGCTTCTTTCTCCGCAATGTCAAACTGCAGGTCCATCAGCTCAAGGTCACGTTTCTTCTGTTCCTCCGCCCGCCTTTTGGCTTCCTCTGCGGCCTTCTTCTTCCTGCTGTTGCCGAATATGCCCCCTAAAAGCCCCAGCGCGGCGGAAACGCCTGCAATTATCAACGTAGTACCCATTTTTCACCCGCCCTGCGAAAGTTCCGCATTGACGCAGAGCACACGGCAGCGCTCCGGCCTGCGGATATAAAACGAAAAATACACATCCCGCTCGGAAGAGCCGGGGAATATGATTTTCTTTACCCCGGAGAAAGGCTCCTCCCCGGAGAAAAGCTCATCCGGCCTGTCGCCGCACCTGACAACCGGGAAAAAGGAATCCTCGAACCGGATAATAAGGTCCACAATCCTTTTCCTGGAATCCGGGACGGAGTTTACAACCGGCATGGAACGCACCATGCTTGTATACTCCCACCCGCAGTAAACCGTATCCCCTTCCTCCGCAAACCCTTCCGGATCCTCCCCGTGCCGCAGAGTCTTCCCCGTGGAAGCATTGTAGAAGACGGCCTCTTCATCCGGGAACACAAACCCTTCCCCGTTTTCCCCCGTACCGTCTTCCGTATTCCGTGTATCCGGGGGGTCCCCTCCGTCTTCATCCGGTACACCCCCGGTGCCGTCCCCCGGTGTTCCTTCCGTACCTCCGCCGGGAACATCTTCCCCGGACTTTTCCGGCACTTCCCATCCGTCAAGGTACACTTCCCGGCTTTCGTCCATAACTTCGAGGAACCATTCATCCCCGTACCGTACCGCCGCATACACCAGATCCACGCCGTCCGTACCCCTTGTCACGGCGCAGCTTTCTATTTTCCCCCTGCCGTGCGTAAGGCGCGCCCATGCCATGATCCCGTTTGTCTTGTCGTACAGGAGGACTGCCGCCGTACCGTCTTCGCGGGTAATGATTATCCGGCTGTACGGGTTGGACATATACACAAAGTCCACCGCACGGCTTTCCCTCATCAGGTGGTCGGCAAGGACGGCAATGTCGTTTGTCCGGAACCCGTCGGACTGTCCGCTGTAGTAGTATTCCCGTATACCCTTCCTGCCGTGGGAAAGGAATATGACTGCGGCGTCAACGGGTCTCCCCTGCACGCTGTCGGAGCCGAAACGCCCGTTTAGCTCCGCCGCAATGGAAAGCGCCGTAACGGAAGGCGGGATGAACCATACGGACGATTCCGTGCCAAGGACAAGGCTCCGGTTTGTGGCAAGCCAGCGGATTGCGTCGTTCTGGTCGCTAGCGATTTCAAAGAAAAACGCGCAGTCGCTTGTCGTCAGGCATGTGTCCGCCGTGGTGGTCTCGTAGTCCTCGCTGCTCGGCGTGGTCGCCGTCTTCCACAGCTGCACGGACATAACCTGCGCCCGCTGGTCTTCCGTGATGACTGCGGCCTTGTCAATCTGGATTGTGGTGCTTGTCATGGTGATGACTTTGGCGCCCACCGGGATATACGTGCCCGTGACGTAATAATCCGTCTCGTCCTCTGATATAACCTGCGTAAGGTCCTGGGATACGTTGGTCAGAAGCGTCTTCCCGTCGGAAATGTCCCCCGTCTTGATGTCTGCGGAAAAAAGGTGTATGTCCGCGTCCCGCAGGACCTTGTTTGTCGTAATGTAGCGGTTATATGTCGAAAAGTCATTGTACTTTGTGCCGGACGAATCAGGCGCGCGGCTCGCCCATACCTTCTGCCTGTTCCGGTTTGTGGACGCAAGCCACAACCGGTTGTTAAAAAAGGCCACGCAACCCGGATACTTGTCGTCCGCCGCAAACATTTCCGTGTCCGTTTCAATGCCTTCCGGTTCCTTTGCCGCCTCCCATTCCTGTTTTTCCGCGTTGAACTGGTAAAGCGTCCCCTCGAAAAGGCAGAACTGTCCGTCAACGCCTGCGGCCGGAAGCTCCCCTTCCGGCTTGAGCACAAACCCGAAATCGTCATCAATGTGTATTTCCGGGTGGAAGTTGAATGCCATGTCGCCGTACTCGAATGTACCCGTGGCAAAATCCCACCTTACGGAAAACGGCGGGTGGTTGCGCTGTACGAAAATCATCGTGTCATAATTCTGCGCGTACTGTATCTCGTTGATTTCCGCAATGGAATTGTACCCGGTTTCGATGACGACTTTTTCCCCGTCAATGTCAACCATCTGCACGCCGTTCTTCCAGATATATATCCGTTCCGGAAGGAACTCGAATATAAAGGACGTATCCGCGTCAAGGATAAAGGGGATAAGCCTGCACTGCCCGGAGAGCCTGCCGGTTCGTGCAAACCCTGTCCTGCGCTTTATGCCGCCTGTAGGGATGACGACAAAGTTTTCCATCCGGGATACGCCGGAGAAATACTGTGCAATGTCGCTGCGCCCGTTGAGGGAAGGCGAAAGCTCCCCGGCGGCAAAGCTGGTGATAATCACAAGCCCTCCCCAAGTCCGATCTGATCAGCCCACCACGGGTGCGGGCGTTCCTTTGCGCGGCTGTGCGCAACGGACGCCTTTACGGCCTTGTTTTCCGCAATCATGCTTTCCTGTATGAGCATGGAATAGAGCTGCTTGTCGCCCGTTATCTTGAGCGCAATCTTGGCGGCAAGGCGCGTTTCGATGTATTCGGACAATATTGCGTCCGGGCGGAACTCCCTGTATCCGGGATAATCATCCCCGGATATGCACCAGTATTCTGTGTCCGGGTCGAACACTTCCGCCGGAACAAAATCCCCCGTTTCCGGATCCTTTGTGTAGTACTCCTTTTCCGCAAAACCTTCTTCGTCCGGGTATCCGCGGACATAGGGGGATGTCTTGCCGTCGGAAACATAGATAAGGCATGCGTCAGGCTCGTCCGTGTAAAGCAGGCGCCCTTCCGTCATAAAGTCCTTCCGTCCGGGGATTTCAACCGGTTTGGCGCAGTCTTCCGGCAGAAGGTAGACATACGCATACCGCGTCAGGTTTTCTTCTTCCGCTGCTTCCAGCCGCGCGCGCCTTGTCTGGCTCGTCCACTCCGTATTTGCCAGCGTCTCGAGTATGGTCGGCAGGTAAAACGCCTTTATGAGCCGCCATACAGTGGATTCGTTTTCGATGTCCGTATCGGACAACGGTTCCTGCCCTGCCTTTGCAAGCGCCCTGTCCGTAATTCCCCGGTCTATGTTCATACAAGTACAAAAAGCCTTCCCCTTTTTACGGGGGAAGGCGGTCTGTCAGAGTTTCCGGAAATAATCCGGAACAACCGTCCCCTCCGGGAGCTCGATGGTGTCGCCCTCATCGATGAACATTCCGTGCCAGAAGCACCGTGTCCGTGTGCGGTAGCGTACCAGCTTCTTCCTGGTCACCTTCCCGGTTTCTTTTTCAGTTTCTTTTTCAGCTTCTTTTTCAGCTTCTTTTTCAGCTTCTTTTTCAGCTTCTTTTTCAGCTTCCGCCGCCGGTTGTTTTACCGGCTCAAGGTCCGTCATACCTGCACCTCCTTCACTTGCCCACGTAGGGGTCGATCCAAGCCTTGATCTCGCCGGAAGAGAATGTCCCGGTGGTCACCACGGAAACCTTGAGATGGTCTCCCTCGTACCCGCGCGGAATCCCGATGTTGAACCCCGCGCCAAGCGTAAGGTCGGCAAGCGGGATTTCCTCCGTCTTGGCAATCACCTTGTACCCACTGTCACCTACACCGGCCTCCACGCGGATCACAACGTTGGTGCCTCCCGCAGCTGCTTCCGTCACGGCCGCATGTACGGACATTCCGCCTGCGTCAGTCCCGCCCAGATTCACCACGTTTTCGCTGTAGTAGGTTCCGGCCGTCTGGGCAATGTCCACTGCGCCGAACTCCAGCATTTTGTCTGCTCTGCCGATCATGTCTGCCTCCTTGTCCCTTTCCCGGTCATGCCACAACGGATTCCGTGTTGAGGATGGAATCACACCGGCGGATCCGCATGTCGCGGATCATGTTGAGGTCGCGTCCCCACGGGTCCTTGGACGTGTACACCACGTTTGCCTTGTCCACCGTGGCAAGGTCAAAAAGGCTCATCACGTCGCGGTTGCACAATACGGATACCGTCCCGTCCCCCTGCGGAAGGAAGGACTTGTACTTGAGGATGAGCTTGATCAGCTCCTCTCCGTTGAGGCTGGCAGATGTGATGTCCACATTGCAGATCCGGATGACGGACTGCTTGTGTCCTACCGCAAGCCCGTAGTCAAGCTGGTAGTAGATACGGTACGCCTCCATTTTGCCGCCGCTGGGAGCCTCCACCGTCTGGATACCCTTGTCCTCCATGCTTACACCCAGCCCGGACGCACCGCGCGGGTAAATGCACTTGGCGAACTGCTGCCCCCATTTGACAAGGTAGATGGACGTCTGCTTGCCTGCCGTCTTACCGCCCGCGGAAAAACAGTTGTCCCCGTTGAGTTTGTCCCTCCGTACCGCCAGCCCGTCAATGCAGGCGGGGTCAAGGGAATGGTTGCCGTAAAACAGGTCTGTGGCCTGCTCCTGTGCCAGCCCGTCGATGAATGCCACCTGCTCGCTCATCAAAAAGCCCTGCGGGTCTGCGTGGTTGCGCACAAGGGAGGCGTCAACCTCGGAGTAGATTGCCAGCTGGGCCACCACGTCGTGGATAACCTTGGTCTGGCTTGCGGACGTGCCCACACCCTGGTTGTAGATACGCCGCTGTCCCTTGGGCAGTGCCGTGCGCACAACTGCCGTGTTGACGGTACGGTCGTTTGCCTCCACTACGGGCGCGTCAAGCAGGATCTCATTGGAGAGTGTAAGCTCCTCGATAATCCGCCGCTGGTCGTCTGATACCCCGCCGCGCTTGACCGCCTCGATGGCCGTCAGTCTGTCGCTGCTGTTAAGCGTCATGTCTTTGCTCCTGTAAGTCCTTTGAATTTAAACGATCCGCCCTGTGACGTCGGTACGTAGGTGTCCGCCTGCCCCTCGTTTTTAAGCGGCTGCCTGGGCTCGCTCCCGCTTTCGCCGAGTGCGATAAAGAGTTTGACCACGGCAGGATGGTAGAGCACGCCGGATTCCTGCAAAACCCTGCCAAGCTCGTTCCCTCCGTGCGCGTCAATGCCTTTCTTGAGCATCCGGATTTTTTCCGTGTACCTGCTCCCGTACTCCTTGCGCAATGCGGCGTCCGTGGATTCCAGCAGCTGTTTCTTCGCCGCCTCCTGCCCGCGGACATAATCCACGCCCATGTCCTTCAGGGCTCCGAAAATTTTTTTCGCCTGCTCGTCCGTCAGGTTGCTGTCATAGGCAAGCTGTCTGAGCTTCCCGTCCGCGTCGTCAAAGCTGTAGCCGTCCGGTTTGTCCGGCCGCCCGAGACGGCGCCAGAATGCCTGTCTGTCCCCGTCGCTTGTCTTGTCGTCGGGGATGACAACGCTCCTTTCCGCCGCCTCGGCAAGCTCGGCATACCGTCCCGCCAGGTCTCCGATCTTGGCAAACTGCGCAAGCTTTGCCGCCTTGTCCGGGTTGCCCTTGATGTCGTCAGGTAACTGCTCCATCCACGCCGGGTATTTTGCCGGGCTCCCATTGCCGTCCCCCTTGGCAGGTTCCCCGCCGGTCCCTCCGGCCAACACTCCGTCCAGCGTATCCGGCCCCCCTACTGCATTGTCACTGCCCATGTACACACTCCTCAGTTATTGTTGTCCCCGGCACACTCTGCCGCGTGCCGTGCCATATAATCGCTTATCATTACCGTATCCCGTATGCCCATACGCTCGGTAACCAGCGCAACCGCATAATTGCGCAGTGCAACGTCCGCCTCCGTGTAGCACGGCGCAAAAAAACGCAGGTCGGTCAAAAGGACGTTAAAGACAACCTGTCCCTTTCCGCCGGAAAAAACCTCGCGGAAACAGTCCCGCAAGTACTGTGCCTGCTCCTCAGGCGTATCACCCGGCAGCCTGTCCATCCATACCCCCTGTAAGCTGTCTGTTGAGCTCCGCCATAACGGAGCCCGGCTCCGCCTTATGCCCCAGCTTGTCCGCATTGCGCATAAGCTCCTGCCCCTGCTGCTGTGCCATTGCGGCAGCCTGCTGTTGTGCCTGCTGCTGTGCCCTCTGCTGCCTTATCGCCTTGACGTCATCGTCCTCCCGGATAACCGCCTGCGGCATACCCTGTCCCTCCATTGCACGCTTCATCAGCTCGTCCGCGTCAATCCAGTCCCCGGCGTTGGGGAATATCTGCATAATCGGTGCGGCAAGCTGCAAAGCCTGCGCAATGCCGCCCATTGTGTGGTATTTCTTTTGGCTGTACGCCAGCGGGCCGATAAAATCAACCTTCATCGGTGCGCCGGTGCCTGCAATGGATTCCGGCGCCGGGGGAATCCGCCCGGACTTGCTCAGGATGTCAAAGGACCGGGATATGATCTTGCGCAGCGTATCGTTGAGGGAGACGACAAGGCTGGACAGTACCGCGCTTTTTTCGCCCTGCAGCTCCATAACCTCCGTCGCCGTCATTTTGCCCTGCTTTTGCTGGAGCGTGAGGAAAAAATCAACGTTAAACCACTGCTTGATGTCCTGCTTGACGTCCTCCAATATCTGCAAGGTTATAGGGTAGTTTTCTCCCGTCCGGATGGGCTCTATCACCTCGTCCGGGGACGATACATACGTGTACCCGCGCGGCACAAGGTTGATGTTGCGCAGGGTGTCGGACACCCTCAGCGGCGGCTCAGCTGATGTCTGGCATATCTTGAGGCTTGTCTCCTTGATGATGTTGAGCGCCTTGATGTCCGGCAGTGCGTTGACGGCAGGGCTGTTGCTGTACGGCAGTCCGGGGATACGGTCCCACAAAAATACGGCAAACGGGTTGTCGTCATAACTGTCATGCCGGACAACCTTGTGCCCGTTGACGTCGATATGCACGGCAAGCCATGACCTGGACGCACTGTCAGTGTCCGGGTAGACGGCAAGGACAAACTCGTTGAGATTGCCCCACTTATCCATGTCCTTGTTGTCCTCCCGTATCCGGTCGGGGACTTTGTCCTCGCCGAAAAACAGCACGGCATTGTGCGTCGTCATGACATACCTGCGGTATACGGTGTCCACGTCCCCCTGGTCGTTGCAGTCAAGGTATATCTCATTTGGGCGTATCGTGGCATACCGCAGTTTGCCCGTTGCACTGTCCTCCGTACACAGCATGACGCCGTGCCCGATAACCGCACCGTCCTGCAAAAGGGGGATAACCTCGCGGTACAGGTTGGAGCGGTTAAATTCCGCCGCCAGTATCTCCTCCGCCTGCTCAAGCCAGTCCTTGACACCGTAGCGGGACAACAGCGCCGTATCCTCCAGGGACAATTTAAACCAATTAAGATTTGGGGATATGGAGTATCCTGCAAGCCCGGATACAAGCGTGTTAAGGTAATCGCACGGCTCGGACGAATAGCGCTTTGGCACCTCCGGCACCGCGTCAAGGTTGCTCCAGTTGTACACCACCGGCGCAACAAACCTCTGCGCGTCCTTCCACCGCGGGATAAATTTGTCCCGTATGGATGACATCTGCTCCAGCCTTAACAGTATCTCCCTTGCCAGCTTGTCCTCGTCCATCGTGCACATTGTACCGCACAACAGGCGGGCAAAAAGCCCGCGGCAAAAAATGTGGTAAAAATGTGACAAAATTGTGCAATTAAGCGTTTCTGCCGCCGGAAAAAATTTTACTTTTTTTTGTTAAAATCTATTGACAATATATTTTGTCAGTGCTATACTGCAAACATCAAGGGGCGGAAAGCCCGGCACGAAGGAAACAAAAATGAAGAAAACCATAACACTGGGAAACGGAAAAAAACTGGAGGCAGAAATTGAGCTCCGCCATTACAAGCAGGAAAGCAACCCCCTTGCAGATATAAGGGGGGAAGAAAATTACTGGTACGGGATGAGACTGCGGGTCGAGCCCCCTAAAGGGTGGGTGTCCTGCGCAGAAAACGGTTATACCCGGTTTCCTTGTCCGCAAAACGGATACCCGGAAAACGTAAAGGCAGAAATAATCGGGTCAACGGAGAAAGGCGAAAAATTAAGGATCATGCTGACAGATGAGAATGCTGACATGGTAAAAAATTTAATCGACGAACTCCGGGAAGAAGTAACAACAGAAGAAGCCCGCGCCTTTTTTGCTGCGCGGGAAGAGCGGGAACGTAAAAAAGAGATTATGCTTTATAAAGAGACTGTCAGGGACGCGGAAAAAGAGATTGCACAATATGGCAGTCTCCTCAACCGCGCAGAACTCAAAGAATGGCGGAAAAATTACAACAAAATGATGAATGAAGGCGGAGAAGGATATATCCCCCCAAGAACCCCAAAAGAAGAATATGAGCAGGCAAAAAAAATGCTCGCGGAACTCGAAAGGCAGGGGATGTAATCATGGGGCGCGGGGGATACCGCCCCGGAGCAGGGCGGAAACCGGGGATGACGTTCCCGGAAGGTTACCGGCGGGACCCGGACAAGGTGCGCAAGGTGTATGCCTTTGCCACCATAGCAGGGACGCCGGAAGAAATAGCCCGGCTCAAGGAAAGGGCCCGGGAAGCCGGGAAAACCGTCAGCCGGTTTGTACTGGACGGACTTGACGGCTGATTACAGCATGGCAAGCGGGTCAAATCCGTCTGACATGGCAGGCTTGCGCCAGTCCCCGTTCTGGCGGCTCAAATGGGACACCGGGTGCCGTACAAACTCGCTCATTACGGCATAGCGGGTCTCATCATACACATGGTCCTCCAGCCGGGTGTCAATATCCTCCGGGTGGGTGGGGTCGGGCGTAAGCATGGGGATAGTCCGGATAAAGGCATGGCAGCAGTCAAACACCGTCAAAAGCGGTCTTCCCGCCATGTCCTCGCGCTCGGTAAGCATTTCGTGCACTTTTGCAAGCCCGTTTATCCGGTCGTTGTTGGCCTTGTGCATGTGCCACCCCTCGCGGATAAAGCTGTCGGCAACGCTCGGAGTATCGTCGGATTTTGTCCAGATTGCCGGGTCGGCAACCATATCAATGACACCCTCCTGCATGGCAAGCTCCATGCTCCGGCGGGCAAGGCTGGCGGATGATTCGCGCACGCCCCGGTTTGCCTCCCCCTGCTCGCAGCCGTACCACTCGCGGTAGCGGACAAGCCTGCCCGTGCTGCTGACAGCCCACCATCCAAGGGAGTACGGCCGGGAATACCCCCAGTCAAGGGAGCAGAATTTAAACCACTCCCCCGGCACAAGCGGAAACGGGCGGATAACATGCAGGTCTGTCCGGAATTCTGAAAAAACCTGCCCCTCAAAAACGTTCCAGTCGCCGAAACGCAGCGCACGCACAAGGTGCGGCGGCATGGCCATGAGCCGTGTCTCGTACCCCGGATCGTTTGCCGTCAGTATCCGGTTGTCGTCAAGCAGGGACGGGATAAATACAACCGTCTTGCCGGATATTCTGCCGTCCGCCAGCTTTACCTCTTTTGTCCATATCCGGTTTGGTGTGTGGCCGTCGATAAACCGCTGCTTGATCCAGGCATGTCCTACACCGCCGGGGTTGCCCGTCCCCCTCTGGTAGCACGGATATCCCTTTGCACTCCTCAGTCGGGACGACATATAGTCCCAGCAGTACGGGGTCGGGTAGTTGCCCAGCTCGTCAAAGCCTACCCATGTGTACTGGTGTCCCTGGTACTGCTCCACGTCCCTGTCGCTTTCCAGATACCGCATTTTGAGCGCCGCGCCGTTGGGGAAATGCCATGTCCTTTCGCTCGTCTTGTACTCCGCACCGATCGGGCGGTATATCTCACGCGCGCGCTTCTGGAGCTCCTCCAGCTGTGAAGTCGTCTGCCGGAAGAGTATACCCGTCCACCCTTCCCCGTACCGCTTTGCACCGGCCAGGAAATCGCCCAAAAGGAAATCGCTCTTTCCCCCGCCTGCCGCTCCGCCGAAGAAAAGTTCCTGGGCAGGGCAGCTCATGGCAAGCGCCTGCTTCGGCTGCGGCGTCCATATCACGTTACTGTCCGTCACTTTCCCCGTTCCACTCTTCCGCGCTCCCGGACTTGGGCACAACCTCCACAACCGGGAGGATGTTTACCTGCGGCGCTTCCGTGCGGACAAGGTTGAGGTACTTGGCGTACAGCTCTATTGCCTTTATCTTGGGCACCAGCGTACCCAAAGCCTTTCCCCCTGCGCCCGGTATCACGGACGCAATGCAGTGCGCCCGGTCCCCAAGGGACGACACCGGGCGGAGACTGCCGTCATCGGCAAACAGATCCGCCGGGTTTGTCCGGATGATTGTCTCCAGCACGTGCAGGATGATATGCCGGTTCCTGAGGTCCCTTCCGTCCTGCGCCTCGGCAAGGCAGTCCGCTACGGCCTTGCGGATTTCCGGTTTTTCCATCAGCGTTTTTGCCGATTTCTTTGCGTGCTTCCCCCCGCCGTAAGCGGCCCGGTACGCCTTCTCCTCGTCAAGCCAGTTCTCCGGATTCGTGCAGTATTCCTGCACAAACCGCTTCTGCTTGTATGTCAGTTTTCCCGGATTCCCTTCCCCGTTCATCCCTTTTCTTCTCCCCCTCCGTCTTTTCCTGCGGGGTCCTCTTCCCGCGTATCCTGTCCCGGATCTGCCTTCTTCAGGACATTCTCCCATCCGAACAGCTGCCTGAACAGCTCCTCCGATTCCTCTTCCGTCAGCGGCTTCCCGCCGCCCAGCCATCCCGTGCCTTCCTTCCGGATCCTCTCCAGCGCTTCAAGGTCAATGTCCATCCCGTGCCCCCTTCTTCCGCCAGTCCTCTCCGTCCACCCGGACAATCCGCGCATCCTGGCGGAACCTTGATATAATCGCGTCATTGAGCGACAGCTCAAAACACCCCGGACAACCGCCGGAAGGGCAGTCCCTCCGCAGGTGCTGGTTTGATATTAGCACGGTTTTGAGCCGTCGTGTATGCCTTTTGTCCAGCACATAGGACAGCGTGGCCGAAAGGTGTTCCGTCTGCTTTACTTTTTCCCACTCGTCAACCGCAAGGCACGGGACATGCGTCCAGCGGTCAAGCAGTGCGTCCTCCCCGCCGCGCGTTTTGTAGCTGTCCCGCAACCGGAGCCCCATCTCAAACGCCGTGAGTATCACGCCCCCTGTAGCCCGGATGACGGCGGACGCAAGGTGCGTTTTGCCAACGCCGTTACCGCCAAGCAGTACAAGCTTGAGGATTTTCCCGGACACAATGTCCCTTGCCGCCGCAAGCGCTTCCGCCTGTGATTCTGTCCGGCATACGTAGTTGTCAAGCGTTGCGTCCCGGTATTCCGGCTCAATATTCATCCGCCGCATGGCTTCCGCCTCCGCCCGTTCCGCCGCTTCCCTCTCCCTCCTCTGCATTTCGGCGTCCACGACGTCGTCCCGCAGATAGCCTTTAAGGCATGACAGGTCCAAAAAACATGCGGCTTTTGTTTCTGCCGGCAACATAGCTCCCTCCTTGCGTCAAAAATACTGCGTGGGTACAACCGCCGCAGGGCTCCCGCGGATTGCAGGCTGCCTGCGTACCGCGTCAATCACCCACCGCCGGATGGTAAGGTAGTCGGACTTAGTCTTGTATCCCTTTTCCGCCTTGTAGGCAGAAAGATACTGTATGGCTTCGTCTGTGTCCCCTCCAAAATCAGCCTTGAGCCTGTCCATCTCTGTTTCCGTAAGGCGGATATTGTTGTATTCCCCCAGTGTTTTTTTACCGGATGAGGATTCATCCGGTGATACAACTTTCTCTTTCTCTTTCTCTTTATCTTTATCTTTATCTTTATCTTTTTGGTTGTTTTTTTCTTCTGTACAATCAACTTCCGGTTGTTTTTCCGCATTCCGGTTCCCTGCCGGTGCTCCGCCCATTCTTCCGTTTCTCTTCCGGCGGTTGTTTGCGTCAATCTGCGGCTTGATAAGGGCAAAAATAGCCTTTTCCGTCAATCCTGCACCTTCGTCCGGCTCCTTTTCGTTAAGGGCATATTCGCATATCATGCAGAGCATGGACTTTGCCTCCCTGTCCGGCATGGACTTTATCGCTTCATAAAAAGAACGGTAAAAAACAAACCCTTCCGTCACCTTTCCCCTCCGTCATACAACGTATCGTTTACTTCCCGGCTTTTCAAAAGCCCCTTCTTTACATCCCGCAGGCAGCCGCCGCACATGTGCGCAACCTTCCCGCGGCTCCCCTTGGACACCAGAACGGGCACAAGTACAGATTCCCTCCCGCATACCGGGCATGTTCCCCGCTTATCCATCAATCCGTTTCCTCCGGTCTTGGTACTATACGCACCCATCTGTCGTTTTCCCCGTAGTCCAATTCAATGCTGTCTATGGGCGTGTCTTCTTTTCCTATAGTAACTTCGTCTTCCGGATCTGCACCATACCGCATGAAATCCACTATCAACTCCAGTACCGTCATTCTTCACCTCCTTCTTTGTTGTCCTTGTTGTCCGGGGTAAAGGATTTGATTGCGTTTATGACATCCCTGCATAACGACTTCCACCTATTCTTCATAGTTTTAGCCCGTGTATGTATTGTTTGCAATTCGTAATACACGCCTCCAATTTCGCCACATTTCCCTGTCTCCGTGCTGAGTGGACATTTATCGCAACCATCGCTTTTGTCGATAAGCACATGACAGAAAAAATTGTCTCCGAGCCATCTTAATCCATGTTTTTCTGCGAATTTCTTTCGTATATATGAGGTATAACGGAACGGACTGTTTTTGATTTTCTTCCACATCTTAACAGCAAGTTTTCTTTCCTCTTCCGTAAAATTACGCATTCCTCTTCCTCCTTTGCAGCTCGGTCATCAGATAATGCGGGCACCGTGACGGCGGGATAGGATCTTCCGCAAGCCAGCATTCCCCCGTTACCTGGTCCCACGCGCCGCAGCCTGACCGTGCGCACGACATACGTTTTTTCTTAAGCTCCCGCGATATTTCAATCATCTCTTTCATTTCTTCTTCTGTGTATTCGTCCATACCTGTTTCCCGTCCTGTATTTTCTCCATGTTTTTTATGTGGCATCCAATTCCGTAAAATTACGCATTGTTTTTCCTACCTTATTCTTTTTTTCCGTGATTCCCTGAATTCATTTTCCATGTCTTTCATCAAAGTTTTACTTACATCAGACAAATTTCTTGCTGTAAACGCCGGAAGATTTTCCGAAAGGATACTTTCATCCAGCGGAATTCCGTGAACACTGTCCATATGTTCGGACAGGCTTTGCCTGCTGTTCCCAAAGTCAGCCTTGCACGCAGGACATTTAAACCCCATCTCTCGCCTCCTGTACTCCATGCAGTCAATATTAAATGCCTCATTCAGCATCCTTCCCTCCTGTATGCCGCGTTCCTTCTCTCATTTTTTCCTCCTGCATTCCTCCGCCGCAACGATTGCCCGGAACACCGGGTAAAACTGCTGCGGCACCACTGCATTCCCGAGGCATTTCAGCCTGTCAGACCTGTGTGCCGTCCCTGCTGCAAGCCGCGGGATGTCCGGTTCCGTATCCCAGTAATGGTTGATGATAAAATCTAAGTCTCCGTCCATCCCGGAGGAAAACCCATCAGCCATTCCACCCATTCCGGATTCAGCTGCCCGCCGTCGTCCCCCGTTATTACGCCCAGCTCTTCCATCTTCTCCATCTGCCGGTAACTCCCTGTTCCCCCGCACATTGCCGCACCCGTTGACGGTGTCGGGAACAACTCCCTCATTACGTCCCCGACCAGGGAATCCCTGTTGATCTGGCTCCGGGGCAGGGCACTGTTCTTCGCGTCCTGTGCAGTCGGCGTGTTGTACATCTTTACGGCACTCGGCAGGTCCGGGCTCCGCCGTCTTCTTTCTGCGGGACAATCCCCGCGCATATGGGCTTTCGGTGTAGGGAAGAGTTTTACCTGTCCGCTCAGGCTCGGTTCCCCGCGGCTGTTCACATGCATTTTCCTTCCTGCCGAATCCGACGCAACGGGCGTTTTCCATATTCTGGGCTCCTCCCACGCCTTCACCGTAGCCGGATCCACCTGCTCCCGTAAATTCGCGGGGCGGCTCCTCCCTTTCCGGCTTCCTTCCGCCTGCCGCATGAGGGCTGCCGGAGATCTCTGCGGAAGATGATCCATGGTGTTCGGCGTAGCCCACAATAGCGGTCCTGTACCGTCTGTGCCAGGCTCCGACAGCGCAAGCTGGTATAAGAAATACCCTTGTCCTATATCCGCAGGCTTCCAGTTCAGAAAGAATACCGGGGAGTGCCATCCGCACGATTCCAGCAACGTTTTCTCCAACAACCCAAGCAGGCCTGATTTCCCGGATAACCCTGACCATTTCCGGCCAGAGATAGCGGTCATCATCCTTGCCCCTTCGCTTCCCGGCAACAGAGAACGGCTGACAGGGGAATCCTCCGGAAATAACGTCAACTGTCCTTCTTCCTGTCCTTGCATAGAAACTTTCCCCTGTAAGCGTCCTTATATCCTTCCAGCGCGGGACGTCCGGCCAGTGCCTTTCCAGCACCTTTGCCGGGTATTCCGCCTGTTCGCACTGCCCTACCGTCCTGATCCCCGCCCACTCCGCCGCAAGGTCAAGCCCGCCTATGCCGGAAAAAAGGCTTAAGTGTGTCAGCGTCATATCGTCCACCCTCCGCCGAACTCCGGCAGCGGGTTTTCTGCGCTGTAAAACATATGCAGGCAGTTTTTATCTATGTTCACGTATTCCGCCTCCGCCGGGAAAACCATGACGGCCTTCTTGTCCGGTCCGAAAAAATCCCGCTTCACGCGCTGCAGGTCCCCGTAGTCCGGGATCCTCGACTTGCGGGAAAACGAAACGTGCAGCCATTCCTTCCCGTCGCCGTAGATCCCCGCCGTAGCCAGTACGAACAGCCCGTTGCTCTCCCACGCCTTCGTGGTCTCCCATCCCAAAAGCTCCGAAATGTCGCGCCAGTACGGCGGCGGATCCGGGAAGAATGCCGCTTCGTTTATTGCAATGTCATGGATCCGTGTCATTGCAGTCCTCCCCATCCGAAAAAGCAACCGGATCCTGTCCTTTGAGGATTTCAAGGATCATCAGCCCGACATCGTAGAGCCTGTCTTCCCTGCACGCACGGAGAATTTCTTCCAGCAGGGGCTGTGTATACCGGACGGTATTCCATCGGAATGCGTCAAGAAGCTCAAGCGAAACTTCCCGCAGGGGATCCTGTTTGTACCAGTCCGTGTAAAATTTCTTTTTCCCGGCGTGGTACTGCGCATGGTGGTGCGCACACATGGTGTTTGCATTGTCCGGGAAAAACCGGAGCACACCGTTTGCACCTACGGAATAATAGTGGGAACACTGCAAGATCCCGCTGCACGGTGTCCCGTCCCTGACGACGCACATCCTGTCCCTGCGGACAATGGCGGCGTTGAATTCCCGCTGGACATCGATGATTTTTATTCCCTGTCTTTGTCTTTCCTTCATTCTCCGTTCCTCTCAACAAGATAAATCCCGAGCTCCGCCGCAATACGGTGCGCCGCTTCAATAAGCATGGCGCATTCGTCCGTACTTGACAGGGCCTCGCTCACCGGGTACATTTTCCCCCGGAACATTTCATAGGGATACCCCGTTTCCATTGCCGCTTCTTTTACGGCCATCTTTACCGTGGAAAAATCATTCCCCGTCTCCCTGCATATCTGCATGATATGCCCGTTCAGGTGGTGGTTCTGGCTGTACTTCCCGGTACTGCGCTTCCGTTTCGGCACCTTGAGGTCAGTACGGATGAATCCCGCACATTTTTCCATGCACACCGCTACGGTAAGCGCGTCTTCCGGCGTGTTTACCTCCAAAGCCAGCTCCCCGTCCCTGTAAGATATAATCCGCATGACAGACATAAGGCGTCAGAAAATGTCGTCTTCCGGGAACGGGATCTGTTCCGGTTCATCCGCGGCGGCGGACATGAGCGCCTCCGTCTTTTCCGCATATTCTTTCTTAACCTTGGAAAGAATTTCCTTTACAGGCATTTTCCCGTAAAGACTGCGGAACCGCTTCCTGTCCTCGTCCGTGAAGACGGCAGCTCCCTGCCAGTTTGATTTGAGGATGGCGGATATTTCGTCCGTAATCCTCTTTTTTTCGGCTTCCGCTACGGGCTCCCCTTTAGGCGGGTATGTGTTCCGCGCCTTTCCGGGCTGCGGGGCGGCGGACGGTTTTGCCGCGTGTTCCTGCGGAGAAACCCCGTCCGTATCCTCGTCCGATGAAAGCCCGAGCGCCGCGCAAAGGCAGTACCTCCGCATGTAGGTAATGGCAGCCCCTACATTCTGCGCGGCGTTGCTCTTGCCGACGGAAACTTCCGGGAGCGGGGCGGAATCCTCAATTGATTCCCCGTCCTCGGAAAAGATAACCGTCCGGATACAAAGCCGTCCGTCCTGCCCTGTAACAAACTGGGAAAAACCCAGCCCGTATTTTGCCAGTACGGGGCGGACGGCGGACACCACGGTGTCAAAATCCGTATACCGGTATCCGTACCCTTCTTTGTCTTTTGGCAGCGTGGAGAATTCCTTCTGTGCTGCGCAAAGCCTTGCGAAAATATTTCTTTCCTTTCCGCTTTCCATTTTCTCCTCCTCCGTCAGAACGGGATATTTTCTTCCGGGTCATCCGGAACGGCATACCCGGACGGCTGTCCTTTCCCCTGCCCGCCAAGCAGGTCCAGCTCCGCAACGTGTATCCGCACGGCGCTCCTGTTTTCCCCGTTCCTGTCAGTCCATCTCTCCTGTCTCAGCCGCCCGCTAACGGCGACCTGTTTCCCTTTTGTTATGTACTGGCGGATACCTTCCGCCAGTTTTCCCCAAACGACGCAGTCAAAAAAGCTGACGTACTCTTCCTTTCCGTAGCGCTCGTTGACTGCAACGGAAAAGGAAAGCTTGGCAGTCCCGGATGTCGTGTATCCGAAATCCCGGTCACTCTGGTCCCTTGTTACCCTTCCGATAAGAGTTACACTGTTCAAAGCATGTCCTCCATCTTTTTCATCAGATTTTCCAGTGATTCGTTGAGCAGGCGGATGTTGAATCCCTCCGCCGCCTTTGAATGGAACTCTGCGGACGCCCAGTCCCGCGCCTTTTCGGCACGGACTGCTTCCTGAACCTGTGCGTCCTTCATCCGCACCAGGTATTCGCCGTAAGTCATTCATCGGCCTCCTGTTTTTGCAGTTTTTGTGCAAAATCGCAGAACGCACGTACCGGACAGTAATCAAGGCATTTTGTGGACACGCCCTGACGGAACTCGACGTAATGCCCGGCGCCCAGCGTTTCCGCCATGGCCTCCGCTTCCGCTTCGGACGGGAACACCCGGACGGCGCTCTTCCGCCCTTTCTTCATCACCGCCCATGTGTCGTCCTTTGCCCACCTCTCTTCTTTCGTGCAGTCCGGGATGTCCTCTTCTTCCAAAAGAAGGTAGGAAAAGACTTCAACTACCTTTTCCTCTATCCGGATTTCCGTTTCTGCAATGTCCTTGTCCGTCACGTCAAACTCGTAGACGTAGACGGGCTCCTGCGGGTACTCCGGATTGCGCCTTGCCTGTGTCTTGCTGTGGTCTTTAAGCAGGGCAACGAACCGGCACTTCTTTGCCGGAAGTCCGTTTTTCCGGCAAAGCCAGGCGTAAGTAAGCCCTTGTTTTTTCCAATCAGAAAAGTCCCGGAACTGGACCTTCCATACGGACGCCGTTTTGTAGTCCGTTATGGTTCCGGTCTCCATATTGTAGTTGTCGATGGTGCCGGTGACCGTGAATCCGGGAGCCTCTGTCTTGAGGGTTTCTTCCGTGAATTCATTATCTCCCTCTTTTTCCAGCAGTGCATGGACGGCTGTCCCGAAAACCGCCCACACCCGGTTGGACACATCGTCCTCGATATCGTTCCAATATCTCCGGGTGAGGATTATCTCCTTAACCCCCTTTAACAGGGTCGTTGCCGACAGCTCCCATGCCTTGTTGTGCTGCTCCGTGCTGCACGCGGCAACAAACCCGTGCGGCAACCCTTTTTTGTTTGTGAGCGTCATTCTTTTCCCTCCGCGCAAAAAAAAACACCGGCTGCTGCACGCACGGATAAAATGCAACAGCCGGTGCATTGTTTTTTTTCTTTTTTCCCGTGCATAAGACATCAGTCTTATGCTTATGACATTAACGCTTATTTTTCACAAGGAGACAGCTTCAAAAGCGTTGAAATTGCGCCGGAAGACAAGATTTTAAGTTTTCTTACAAAACTTGCTGAACAGCGCGGCGTATTTCTTTCTAATGCGCAGGATGGTTCTTTGCTTATTTGGAAGCCAGAACAGGAAGAAGTAAGCGCAACTTTTAAGGAAGGTGAACAGCCTTTTATTTCCTGCGTTCCGACTTTGGATGGGCAGAAAATGTATAGCCATGTAACAGGCTTTACGAAGGTTGATGCAGACAATGATTCTGAAAAATATACATTTGAAAACGATTATTTGATTAAGCACGGCGTTTTGCGCTGTTATTCAAAAGTTATGCAGGATGTTGAAGCTGGCGGGCTTGAAAATGCAGTTAAGGCAATGGCAGGGCGTATGTTTGCCAGTGCGGTTAAATACACACTTACTGTTGCGGGTTGTAGGGATAAAAACGGCAAACTGTACCGCAAGAATATGATGGTCAGTGTACTTGCGCCGGACGCAGAGATTTACAAGGAAACAAAGCTGCAAGTTGATGAAGTGCAGCTGAAACGGAGCGAAAGCGAAGGTGAACAAACCGTTTTTTCTTTGGTTATTCCTGGAAGCAGAACGGGCGAATTAAACGGGGGTTTTGCATGGGAAGAATAGGAAAACACCTTAAAGCTGAAATTGACAAATACATTGAACAGGTGATTGAAACACGCTTGAACTATAAACAGACCGCTTTAACCTTTGCCCCTAGCGGTGATGATTCGCCGCCGATTAAAGACGACAGAATTATTCTTGTGAGCATAGACGGAAACGGAAAGTTTGCCGCCGTTGGTGTTTTAACAGCTTCACGGGGAGCAAAGCCGGGTGAAAAGATTTTATATTCAAGAAATGAAGACGGCGAAGTGCAGGCGGTTTTATCGCTTTTGAACGACGGCAAAGTGAAACTTGAAACGCCGGAAGAAATAAGCGTTGTAACTGAAAAGGATTTGAAAACTGAAAGCAAGGCAAATATTGAGGTTTCAGCATCGCAAAAAATGACACTGAAAGCGCAGCAAATGGAGCTTACAGGCGGAACGCTTAAATGCAAGGGAACTGCAACACCTATCGGGCAAGGCCCGTTCTGTGCAATTCCTGTTTGTCCTTTTACAGGTGCGCCGCAATGTGGTACAGACGTAAGCGGAACATAAGGGGATTTTATGGCATTAGATGGAAACAAAACAGGAAGCGCAGTTTACAACTTGATAAAAGCAACGAAAGTTTCAGACGAAGCAAGCTGTGAAAAACTATGGCAGAAAATTGTAACAAAGATTTTTGATGATATAAAAAGCGATGCGGAAATAACAATTCCTAGCGGACAAGTTGTTATTGCTGTTGTAGGACAAGCAACGGGAACAAAAAACCCGTCACCTATTCAAAGCGAGATAGAATAAATGGATTTGAGCAAAACAGAATTTGCCGGAGATGTACTTTTAAGCGGCGCAGACGGCATGGGAAACATTGTTATTGAAGACGGCCTTGTTAAAGACTGCCGTAATTTTTCTACGGCGGTTTATTTGTCTTTATTTGGCGGAAACGCAAGAGACAGCGCGGGGCGTGAAAATGAAACATGGTGGGGCAACCTTATTCCAGGAACAAAGAAAAATGAAAAGCTGGTTTCTTCTTTTTATGCGATTGTAAACGGCTTTCCGCTCAATTCAAACAACATAAAAAAGGCGGTAGCAGCTGCAAAAGATGATTTAGGTTGGATGCTTGAAGAAGGAATTGCAGATGAAATTGAGACTGCAATTTTTGCAACAAACGCAAAAAAAGTGGAATTTACAGTTCATATAACAAAGAACGGCGCAGACGTTCTTAAAGATACATACGGCTTTCAATGGCAGGGGGCAATAGATGGCTTACGAGAATAAAACTGTTGAATATGTTTACAATTTAATACTTACTTCCTTGCAGGAAAAGTTTAATAACAGGCTTAGACCTTTGCCAAAAGCATTTATTATTGTGCTTGCAAAAGTTTTGTCTGCTATTTATATAATTCCATTCAAATTGTGCGGATGGTTTTTGCTTCAGATTTTCCCGGACACTGCAAGCTATAGCAAAGTGAATGTTTTAGGGCATACAATACGCCCCCTGGTTAAACTTGGCGATCAGTTCGGAGTTCAACGCCCGATGGAAGGCAAGGCTTGGCAGGGCGTTATAATTGTTAAAAGGCTTGCTGAAAACAAGGTTATTGCGCTTGGCACTCAATTAAAAAGTGATATTACAGGGTTTATTTATTGCGTTTCTGAAAGCGTGGAACTTGACGAAGACGAAAAGCGGGTTGAAGTTTATTGCACAGAAACTGGAATTGACGGAAACCTTGCAGACGGTGACGTTCTTACTTTTGTGAACCCGATTGATTACGTAGAAAAAAATGCTGAAGTTGCAGAAACAACAGTAACAGGCACAGACGATGAAACTGAAGAAAGCTACAGGCGGCGCGTTGTGAACAGATACAGTACACAGCCACAGGGCGGGGCTTTGGCAGATTACAGAATCTGGGCTTACGATGTTGCGGGCGTTTTACAGACATATCCGTATAATGACGAAAATTCACCGGGCGGCGTAATTATTTATGTTTCCGGAACTACAGATTTGTACCCTACGCGCGTGCCAGATTCCGCGCTTTTAATTGCGGTTGGCAAAGCGTGTACTTATGACCCGGACACTGGAGCTGCAAACAGAAAGCCATTGACTGCAATTCTGGATCCACAAGGAAATGAAACTTACCCGAATGTTAAAGCCGTTAACATTACGCATTTTAATGTGTATGTAACCGGGCTTACAGGCGTTACAGCTCAAGATTTTGGCGAATCGCTTAAATCGGAGCTGGAGACTTATTTTAAAAACAGAGAGCCTTATATCAGAGGTTTAAGCAATGATAATAACCGCACAGATTCTATTCTGCGCAATTCCCTTATTGCAACAGTAAACAGCATTGCTTTAAGTCTGAAAGCAACTTTTGACACTGTAACAATGAATATCAACGGCCCTGTAATAGCTGAATACACACTTGGAAAAGGTGAACTTGCAGCGTTAGGCGACCTTTATATTAACGGGGTGATTTATGAGGGCTAGTTTTTTAGATGCGATTAAACACCTTCTTCCTAGCGGCCCTGCATGGAATATTACAAATAAAACCGATTTGCGGCGACTGTTTGAAGCCATTGCGGTTTTGCCAGAAAAACTGCGTACAGAGATTGAAAATGTTTATATGGATTATTTCGCCGATTCTACGCGCGAGCTGAAGAAATGGGAAGATGTTTTTACTGTAATTTTTACAAAAGCGGAATTAGAGCAGCGCAGGAAAGTTTTGTCTTTGCTTTGGAGTATGAACCAGGGCGGACAAAGCAAAGATTTTTTACAATCGGTTTTACAAGGAATTTTTCCGGAAATTATTGTAGAAGAAAATATCCCGTGCGCAAATCCTAGACAGGCAAACATTGCTTATTTTTGCGTTTGCGACAATTCGGTTATGGTTTGCGGAAACTCAAAAGCCTGCTGCGATTATCGCGAAGGCGATGAAACTTTTATTCCTACAATTTTGCGCAACGATACTGCAAGCCCGTATTCAATCCCGAATGATGCGGATTATTGGGCTTTCTGTTTTTATGTGTGCAAAAGAGTTGTAAGAAATTCGCGCAATGAAATTCTTTATATCGAAAAATTACAAATTCCAATTCTTTATAAAAATTATATTGAATATCTGATTCTGCGCATTAAGCCTGTGCATACTGTTGCGGTAATGGCTGTGGAATGGATAGAGGAGCAAAACAATGATTAAGATTGACGGTAATTACACAGACTTTAGGGATGATACAGATGAAAAATATCCGTATGGAAAAGCCGTTGCTGCAAGTACGCCAAACAGTACAGACGGTACACCGTGGCGCGTTATGTTTTTTAACGATTTGCACGGAGCAAGGCAGGCAATTTTCAAAAAAGCGTTTAACGGAACAGAGCGCACACCTTCCAATCAGCCGGATAATATCGAAAATTCAGACTTGCTAGATGCACTTTTAAAAATCATTAGCGATGCTTTTTCTTCCAGGATTTTTAGCGTGGAAATATCCGGCACAGATGCCGTTATTCCGTGGAACGACTTAAACATTGAATACGATGCGGAAAAAACTTATGCCGCGATTGTTACGCCAGCCGGAAACTATGAAGAGTTTTTGCCGTTTGGAACTGAATGTAAATCAGACGGCTTGCACATTTACCCCCGCCGTTTGATTAACGGAAAAATTGTTTCTGGAACCCGGCATAAAAAATGGGGAACAAGAAAATGGGGCATTGGAAAATGGAATGACTATGATTCAATGAAAGTAAATTTGCAGTTTGCAGAAGTTGAATCATAAAAAAAACAATAAATTGCGGCTTACCGCAAAAAGGAGTTTAAGCATGGTAGGAGTACCGAAGTATTGCCAGACAAAGAAAGACTGGCAAAATGCTGTTGATTATGCGGTTAAGCATAATACGGGCAAAACAGAATTGTACAGTCGTTTGCAGCATTTGCGCGACGACCACTACATGAACGTTTTAAAAGAAGAAAGCAAAGAAAAGCCTGTTGAAGAGCAGACCCCGGAAGACTACGAACCTGTAGACAATCCGGCTGCTGAAAAATACAGGATTGGAATTACAGACGAAGAAATTGAAAACATGATGGAGACCCTTAAATGAGTTTAACTTTATACAAAGACCTTGTTGACGATTGTTCAGTTGCTTGCATTCCAGAAAGCGGAAATGTTAAATCTGTAAAGGCCGCTTTTTTGGAAAAGCAGAATCCTTTTGAATACGATGCAGACATTTTGAAGTTTGCTGAAGGTGTAGGAATTCCAATCTGGAACGGTGAAACATGGATTCAGACAATTAACCGTGAAGAATTCACTTTTAACCCTGCAAGTTTGCTTGATACAGGCAATGAGCTTGAATTTGGTGTTGATTACTGGGTTTATATCTGCATGGACGGCGGAAGCCCGGAAATTGTCGTTTCTAAAAACGAGAGCTTCCCGGACGGTTCAACGGCCTTGACTTCACGCAAAATAGGTCATTTCTATTATGGAATTATCCGCAAGGTTTCAAATGACGGGCTTTGGATTCCGATTGATTCAGCCGGAAATAAGTTTGGATCAAGTGGCACAAAATGGCAGGACAATGTAACAGTCGGCATTGTTCCTAATTCAATTTGGGATTTGAAGCATAAGCCTAAAATTTCACATCCTGGACTTGTCGAAGTGAACGGCATTTGGATGGGTGCATTCCAGGCAAGCGCAGAAGAAGCCTTTTCCTTTATGGGCGGCACAAACGGCTTGCATATAAAGAGCGGAAAACTTGCTACAAAATACGGCGCAATTCCTGTTACTGGAAGCGAAGGAATGAACCAGTTTACATTCAACGAAATCGCGCATAAACAGGGCTTGCGTTTGCCGCTTTATGCAGAATGGCTTGCCGGAGCTTTTGGCAGCCCGCAGGGTGAAGACGGTTCAAATAATTATGGTTGGACTAAAACAACCAACACAGGCAGAACTTATACAGGCGTAGGTGTAAACACATCAACTGGCAAGCGCGATACTGTAAACGGCGTTAAACCTTATGCAATAAGTGCTTACAATTTGCACGATTGCGCCGGAAATGTTGCAGAATGGACTTCTGATTATTCAATCAGACAGGACTCTACAAGCTGGGATTGGCAGAATGTTTTAGGGGCAGGAATGGGCCAGGCGTATTTGCCGTTTGCAAACGGTTTATCTGCGCTGATTTGCGGGCACTACTGGCACAGCGGTGTTCGCTGCGGCCCTCGTTCCGTGGTCGCGAGCAACTTCCCGTGGTACGTGAGCACGTACTTCGGGGCGCGGCTTGCCTGTGACGCAGCGTAAGCTGCGTTCTGTTCTCTGTTTATCTGAATATCTGGTTTTCTTTGTGAGGTAACAAATGGATTTTTCGCAAGAGAAACACCCTGCCGGGAGTGTGTGGAATCTGTTGCTTTTTCAGAAATTCTACGATTTTGATGTGTACTTTGAGCCGATTATAGAACGCTTTCCAGCGTTTGAAAAATCGGCTTGGTGCGCACAAATTAAAAACACTTTGATAGACACGATAAAACTGATTTTGATAACAAACAAAGCCCGTGACAAAATGCCGGGTTGGTATAAAGTAGACACCAATTTGGAGCTGCTTAAAATCTATATCCGGCGTATGCGTCAAAAGAAATATCTCTCAACCCGAACTTATGAAACGGCAGTAAAGCGTCTTGCAGAGATAGGTAAGATTCTAGGCGGTCTTATCAATCGTAAAAACTAACATTTTTTACGAAAAGGCAGCTGAAACAAAATTGGCATATTTGCCGTTTGCAAACGGTTTATCTGCGCTGATTTGCGGGAACAACTGGAACAACGGTGTTCACTGCGGCCCTCGTACCGTGAACGCGAACAACTACCCGTGGAACGTGAACACGAACATCGGGGCGCGGCTTGCCTGTGACGAATGTAAAATTGTTAAAAAAAAGGCATACGCTGTTAATTACGGTTTCAGCGTAGTGACGATTTATTTTTAACGTCAGTTCGGCTGCCTTTGCACGGTATTTGTTGTGCTAAAGTCTTAGACCAGAAAGGCTACGCGCTTTTCTGGTTATTTTTTAAGTGAATAATGATGGATAAACCTATATTTAGTGAAGTTTACGATTTTGAGAATTTGTATTGTGCAGCTTATGAAACTATACAGGATAAAAAGTATTATCCAGAAGAATTACAATTTGCAAGCAACCTCGAAGAAGAGTTGATTAAATTGCAAAATGAACTAATCTGGCATTCATACATTCCTGGCGACTATTACTATTTTTGGGTTTATGATCCGAAAAAGCGGTTAATTTGCGCTCCAGAACTTAGAGATAGAATTGTTCATACTGCTGTTTGCAGGGTGATTGAAAGATATATTGAACCGCGTCTGGATTATGATTCTTATGCTTGTAGAAAAGGAAAAGGCACGCTGGATGCAGCGAATAGAGCCGGGCTTTATGCAAACAAATATTCTCATTTTGTATATTTTGACATTAAGGGGTTCTTTGACAGTATTCCAGTTTTGCCACTTGAAGAAGTATATTTAAAACGTTTTGTAGATGATTCTGAAATAATGTGGCTGTTGCATACAATCTTTATGAAAGATTGTAACGGCGTAGGTATAAAGAAAGGATGCAGAACAAGTCAGCTTTCAGCAAATGTTTATTTAAATGAATTAGACCATTTTATCCGGCATACACTTAAAGCAAAGGCGTATGTTCGATATATGGATGATTTTATAATCTTCAGTAATGACGTGGAATATCTGAAGTTTTGCTGGGCTGAAATAGCACGGTTCCTGGAAGAAAAATTATTTTTAAAACTGAATGATAAAACTTTTATTGGCGTGACTTCACAAGGATTTGAATTTGTGGGTTATAGGATTTTTAAGGATTATAAAATCATACGGAAAACAGCCTTAGACAGAAGCTCAAAAACAATAAAGGCATGGAAGGACGGCAAAGTTGATGATTTATCCTTTTATCGGAGTACGGCAAGCCGTGTAGGACATTGCCAGGGTACGGCTAGTTATAAATGGTACTGCGAATATTTATTAAAAGCGTTGAAGTTTGTTCTAATAGACAGGAAAGAAGAATAAGTTTTAGCTTAGCTTATCCATTTCTTTGTTAAAAATGTCCTGCATCATTTGTGCTGCATAATCAGAAGCGGGTTCTAGCCATGCGTTTTTAGCGGTTTGTGTACTTGGATATTTTAAGTTCAAAATATGGGTAGATTTAAAAGAAACGTTATCGCCGCTTTTTCTAAAAGACGTAACCTTAAATATAGAATTGTTCATGCGGATAAAACCGTGGGTTTTGGCGGCAACAAAAGCGCGGGCAACATGAGCAGCTTTCTTGCTTTTAAAGTTTGTCGAACCATGAACTACAAGCGGCTTTATGGCACTGTAATAATATGAACGGCGGACGGTTTTTAAATTTGAACCACCACGGGCTTTTGTGGTTGGGATAACCAAATTTCCGTTTGTTCCTCTGTGCGTTCCGCCTTTTTCCTGGCGTTCCATGTATGAGATTCGGTCTGTCGCGCCAGTTTCACTTTTAATCTGATTAAGCGTTTTTACATTTGAAGCGCATTTTGTAAAGCGTATTTGTTTTGTTGTAAAACTATTCCTTAATGTAAAATTGTTCTGAACATTGCGGATAGCGTTGTTTCGCGCAGTTGCCGCCACAATGTTTACAGTATTGATTCCAGCCTTCAAAAATCGGCGGTTTACGTCTGCGGTTACTTGTGAAAAAGAAGAAAATATTTTCGTTGCCATAATTACAGAATAACAGGATTTTGAATTGTCGCTATACCAAATTACAAATCATCAAACAAAGACGGCTGGTCATAGTCGGAAATTTCAAAATGCGAGAAAAGTTCTTTAAGTTTACGACTGTCTTTTATCCAGGACTGGATGCGGAAAACCGCTGCGCGTTGTGCGTCTTTTTCAGTCGGATATTTTGTTTCTTTTTCGGTGGGATAGTACGAGCGGACAAAACGGCGCAGCTTACAATTTATACTGTAAACAAAACCGTTTTCTACAGCATAAATTGTAAGTATGATTTGTGAGCCGTTTTTAGATTCATCTCTTTTTTGCACGATTGGCAAAGTTGAAACATAGGTCATTATTCCGGCTGAAACTCCAGGATCTGCATATTCAAGATTTTTGCAATGCGATATTCAAGCCGTGCGCCTTTTGAGCGTTTCCAGCCAGGAAGCATACAGATAATATTACAAGAGGAAAGTTCTTTTATATCTTTTCGCATATAATCTGTATAATCGGGCGTTTTTTCAATTTTGGCAAAAAGATTTTCTATATCTCTTGCAATCGCAATAGGATTTACAACAAAGAAACTTCCCGGCAACTCCAGAAGCTCTTTTTCTGCCCGTAGAAAATTATCCTGCCATTTTTCAACGCCTGTGATTGGCCCGCTTATATAGATATTTCCGATTAAATCTGAATCTACATTTTTAATCATTATTTTTACCGTCCTCTTTATGTGGTGCGCCGTAAAAAGGATCCGGCGCAAGGTTTTTAACCATTTCTTCTTCGTGCTTTCGTTTTATTGCTACTTCATAATCACCAGGATAATACTGTTTGAATGCTTGCCAACATTCTTCTGGCGTTGGTTCGGTTTCGCCTTCTTCTATGCAGATTCTCTTTCCGCATACAGGGCAAAAAACATCCAACAAAACAACGCATTCTTCATGTTCTGTGTCGATAAAATCACAGCCGCCGTAGTTATCCGGGCAAGGCAAATGATGTTCTGCAAGTTTGTCAAAATCGGGGTAATCTTTCATTTTTTTTCAATTATCTCCTTAATAAATTGTTCTGCTTTTATCTTAGTATCAATATGATCCGTATCCATTTCATCATCTGCCATGTCATAAACAAAAACATTAAGTAAAGATGTTATAATTTCTTTTGCTTCGTCTAACTTTGGATTTTTGAACGGTTGCCATAAACTGAAATTATGACAACTACCATCATTAGGGCATTCTGTTTTGCTTCGACGACAATTAGAGCAATTTCGATTTTCAACCTGTTTTTTTAGTTTTGCGTTTTGTTTCAGAATGTAAATTATTATATTACAAAGAGCAGCTTTTGATACGATTGTTGCTTTTGTAGCCATCACCTTTTCAATTACACAATTTTTTTCTTCTTCCGGAATATTTGGATTTAACAAAAACCACAGGCCTGTCTTTTCATTGATTTCTTCTTTTGTCATATATCCCCCTTAAAAAGTTAATTCAAATTATCTCTACTACATTAGCAAGATGTATCGCATACACGGGCTTGTCGATGTGCAAGTCGGTGTCCTTGCCGTCTATGATTTCAATCTTATTCACAAGAGCTTCCATATATTTCTTCGTATACCCAAGCCGTAATTTAATAGGATGCCTATAGTTCAGCATTTCAAAACAATCACCAATACTACAGAAAGCATACTGATTAAATTCAAATTCTTTAGAAAAACGACTGCTCCAATAAGGCTTAACTTCCCGATATTCAACCGTCTTTTCACCGCTTTTAATTTTCTCGTACCATCCTTTCTTTAATATAAATGTCAACATTACTTTTTTCTTTCACTCCTTTCAAAGACAGTCAATATCCACAGCCCTTGCAAGCCTTTTTAAAAATCTATCTTCTTCAAGGGTTCCTGTTGCAATGCCAAAACAAGATGCAATGTCATTTGCAACATCATGTTGCCCGGCTTCGTACATTTTTTTTCCAGCCGGGTTTTCTTCTATCCCCTCAATTTTGCAATAATCTTCATAAGTCATTTTGTTTACTCCTAAAAATTAAAATATATCCATTTCGCTGTCTGAACCGTTCTGGGAATCCCAGTCGGGTTCTTCCGGCGGTGGTGTGTAAGTTGGTGGCCGCTGCTTAAATTGTGTTGCAGGGCCGTTTGTCTGTGTTTTTTCTGCGCTATCACCAAACAAAGTGCCGTCATTCTGTTGCTGGGTTGGCGCGGTTTCATTCAAAGTTTGCAAGCCCTGTTCAGATAGTTTGACATTGAAGAAAACAAGTTCCGGGTAGTTGTTTATCTTCTTTTGGCGGTAGTCAATTTCGCGGTAATCGCGTTTTAAAAGGCGTACAAACTTATTGCGGGTCAAGGCTTCCTTGCTTTCATCAGAAAGACCATAGTATTTCAAATAACATTCATAAGCCTTTTGAACTTCTGTATAGATTCCGCCGGACAAATCAAATACCAAGCAGTCATTGACGAATTTATCAAGGTCAGTTTTCTGTTCTTCGATGTAGCGGCCTTTGTAACCCTCACATTCCGGGGAAAGCGGAATTTCACCATGCAGATTGATGTTCAAATCTATATAAAGTTCCATAAAATATTTGACAACAGCCGGAAATTCCGGGCGCAAGTAGTTTATAAAGCCTGTCGCCGTTTTTCCGCCTTCGCCTTTTTTGTGCTGGATATTGAACGGAATTACTACCATTCGGGAAATTGCAGCTTCATCGTGAGCGTCAAAGTTTGGCGAATAGTTTGATGCAATAATAATCTGCGCGGTTGGAATGAAGTCGTGCGGATCGCGGTACAATCCACGGGCTGTTAGAGTGTCGCCGCCTGTAAGCTCTTTCCAGAATGACGTATTAAGTGAAGCGTTGCGGGCGGTTTCCTGCGCAAATGCACAGCACTTTCCTTCCAGCTTTGCGATTTCTGGGTTTGCTTCATTTCCGCTTGCGCGTTTGAATCCTGTTGAAACAAGCACGTCTGATTTTACACGGGCGCACATTCCTTTGAATATTTCTTCTACAATGTTACAAGTTGTAGATTTACCCGTGCCGCCTTTTCCTAAGAAAATTCCGCCGTACTTAAAGCCAGTGTTACGGCTAGGAATGAGCGACAAATAATAAAGCAGAGTTTGAAGCGTTTTTTCGTCTTTGAAGTTGCCCTTCATAAACTCCAGAAACTTTTCCGGCTTTCCAGCTTTGCGTAATTCTTCTTCTTTGTATGGCAGCATTTCGCGGCGGTATTCTTCCGGGCGGCTTTTTCTGTATTCGATTTCTTTACCAGAAAAGTCTACCACGCAATCTAAAAGCGTGAGTGTTTCGCGCATTTGTGGGCCGTCAAAAGGAACATTTTCACGGAATACATCGGGTTTTAAGCCGGACAAATCCTGTGCAAGTTCTACACGGAAACGGCGACCTTCCAGTTTTTTAACAAGGTCGTTTATAAGGCTTTTTTTGTCAAAATGCTTTTCAAGATATTTAAGCATGAGATTAAGCAAAATTGTATAAGCTGCACCTGGTGCGTCTGGTTCACGAACCCAAACGTGACCGTTGAAAAAATACCAGCGTTTTTCACATTCAACATAAATCAAACGGCCCTGCAATACGGATGCAACTGTAAGAGCGGCAGAGCGTACACCCTGCGTATTTAGGAACTGTAAAAAATTAACATCATTTTCCATTTTGTCATAATCAATGGAAACAATGGTTTGCTGCTCTTTTATGTTGCGCAAGATTTCACTTGCCGGAATAAGTGCTTTTTCAAGTTCACGGCGCAAGTAGTTTGAAACGCCGTATTTTTCGCAAATTTCGAGTATAAAATAAGGGGTAATATTCGATTTCTTTTCGAGCTGCTTAACAGTTATATTGCCTTCGCCCCATTTTAAGATTTCGTTTATTGTCTCTTTGTTTTTACAAGCCTTAACACAGGCAAGGGCAAAAAGTTCTACATCGTCTTCATCCAGTGAGTTATATTCAACTTTTTTAAGCAGCGAGCGCAAGCGTTTTATACTTAATGTATCGTAATCAAGCCATAAAGTGCCGTGGATCTCTTTTTTTACTTCTGGCGTTTTATAAAGCTGCGCATTTTTGATTGCTTCAATAACAAGGTCTGCACGACCTGCAAGAATCGCTTCGTCTGTGTCTTTGTATGGCACATTATCCGGCAAAATTGCAACTTTGATTTGTCCTTTGAATCCGGCTTTTAAGAGCTTTTCGGGAATGCTTGTTTTGTATTTGTCGGTTTCTGCAAATGGCATTAAGCCGAACATTTTTTGACCGATATAATTATTTTGTGCGTTGTCTTTATCTGCAAAGAATGTAATTTCTGGGATGTTGTTAGGAATGATAAATTCCTGTGCTTTTGGTTCTGTAAGACCGTTTACGCCACAAGTTGAAAATACGTTTTCAATTCCAGCGGCACGGCAAGCGATAGCGTCAAATTCACCTTCAACCAAAACAATAGGTTTTTCTTTTGGCAAAAGTCCTGGCATTGGAAAAGGGCTTATTCCTTTTGTGTTTACTTTATTGCTTTTGCCGCCTAAATAATAATTGAGCTTAAAGCCAGAAAAGCCCTTAAAAACTACGCCGCTTGCTTCCCAAAGACTTTTATTTCCTTTTTCGGGATTGCGTCCGGGGATGCCCGCGCCAACGAGCGTCTGCCAGCCAAGTTCAGCTTCGGCGATGGTGTAGCCGGGCCAGTAGAAAAAATAGTTTACCATGCGGTCGCGCACTTCAACAGGGTATGATTGCAGTTGATTATTTGTTTTGATTTGCGCACGGCGATTTAAATATTTTGTAACTTCTTCATTGCGTGATTTATGGCGTTTGAAATAATCTTCCAGCTTTTTAACACAATCTGGATCAGTTGCAAAATCTTCTGTTTTGCGTGTTTTTGGAGCGGATTTTTTAGGCAAAACAGGGGCTGTTGATACGCCGCCAAAAGTACGTTCTATTTCTTTGAACTGTTCGGCTTTGTCTGTTATGCCCTGCAAGATTTCTACAGCATCGTAAATGTCGCCGCGAATGCCACAGGAATAGCATTTGAAGTGGTCTTCAAAGAGTTCGCAAGAGGGGTTTTTATCTTCGTGCTGCGGATTAAAGCAACGGATTAAGCCGCGCTGGGCTTCAATGCCCTTGTACTGGAGATATTGCAATAAGCTGTTTTTATATTTTGAAAAGTCCATTTTATTTCACATAGGGGCAAAAGCCCACCCCCCGTTGCTATTTTTCTGTGCATGATACAATTTCGCCGCCAAATTCTTTTTTCAGCAAATGAACAGAAAGCGGCAGTTCATGCGGTTTCTGCCAGTTGTCTGTTATTAAGGCCAGTTCCTGCGGGCTGTATTTTGTGCCGTCCTTGCAGAAAAGCCAGCCGGACACTTCATCATAGGCAATGCGTTGTTTTAAAGTTTCTGAATAAATAAAGTGCCATTTGGCTTTCTGCGGTTCTGGCATAAATTCACCTTAGATTTTTTGGTATATTTCTTCCGGGTAAGTTGTGAAAAACAAATTATCCTTACTTGTTGCCACATAATGAACTTCAAATAAAGAACCGTTTGCTTTTATACACACATTTTTTGCCGGATCAATTCTTTGCAATTCTTTAATCAATCTTCCTACCGTAAGAGGTTCAGAGCTATGCGGTAAATTGATTATAGAAATTTCTTCGTTACTCACGTGAGTAGTTGAATTTTCAGATTCGTAAAAATCAGCTTCAGACATCGAAGACGGTTCAATCATTTCGTCAAAATCTGGAGCTTCAATTTCTGAATTGTTTGCTTCAGATTTGTAATCGTGCAAGATTTTTGTTGCAGCAGCGTTTGTTCCGCCAGCTTCTGAAAGTTCCTGCACTTTGCCTGGCAAATCTTCTGCATTCACACTTCTAAGCTGTGCAAGCGCACGAGTTTTAAGCGAGCTTGTATCAACACCTGCTGCTTCTGCCTGTTCGCGCACTTTTGTTCCTGCAACAATGTCAGAAACATAGCTGATTGGCTTTGAAAGAAGGTCTGCTATTTCCTTCTGGGAAAGGCCTTTTTCAAGCATTTCACGAATTGCGTTTTCTTTATCCTGGGCGGTTAAATCCGTGCGCTGGATATTCTCAATCATTTGTAGCGTCCAAGTGTCACCTGTGCGGATGCAACATTCTACAAGCCCAACATCAACGCCCTGTTTGTGCAAAAGAGCAAGAGCGCGTAAACGGCGATGACCGCAAATTAGTTCATAGACGTTCTTACCCAAGCCCGGTTCAATTACGCCCGGCTTTACCGTAAGAGGATTAAGAAGGCCGTTTGCTTGAATACTTTTTGCAAGATTTTCAATTTCCTGCCAGTCGTATTCTTTGCGAACATTGCCGCTTTCTTCACGGATTTGTTCAAGCGGGATCTTAATTGTTGAAAGATTGTTGTTTGAAAACTTTGCCATTTTATACCCACTCCTTGCCTGTTACAGTCTGAATAAAATTCATCATGCGCTTTTCTACAGTTACAGGGATTTTATAATTTGGATTCTGAACGAGCTTCTGGAAGCTATTCACAAGCGGAATAGGATTTTCAATCATAAAATCGCCAAAAGTGTTTTTGTACTGTTCCCAAATATTGCCAGGGTCGCGGTTTTTGTTGTAAGCATTACAGACAACAAAAACTTCCGATTCAAGACAACAATCCTGCAATGTGTCCATGTACTGAAGTGTTGCTTTGAAGTCGAGCGGCGAACATTTGCCGCTTACAATGATTGTATCAGCTGCAAAAACAGCGTTGCGGGTCTGCGCGTTCCAAGTTCCCGGCGGGTCGATGATGATATAGTCATATTTTTCCGCAAAACCCTGTTTTTTAATTTCATGTTTCAATTTTGTGTCCATCACATTTGAAAGCATAGATAAATCAAGATCTTCTGGAATGATTGACAGCGTTCCGCCGTTTGTATGTTCTTTAAGCAAATACGGCTGAACTTCACGGCCTGTAAGAAGAAGTTTTGAATTCTGGTCTTGCAGAACTTTTCCGTAAACTTCGGAAATACTGCAATTCGGGTCAAGCCCGATTATCAACACTTTTTGCCCATGCTGATAAAGAAACTCTGCAAGCAAGGTGTTAAGGGTAGTTTTTCCCGTGCCACCTTTTTTGTTAGTCGTTGTTATTATCATTTGTTTGCTCCTTTGTAAACGATACTTTTAACCGTTTACAAGTATATGTTACGATACTTTTAGAAATCTGTCAAGCGTTTTTCAAAAAAAACACTATAAAAAGTTTTTAGAACGGAACGCTTTCTGGGTCTCCTTCGTCTGCCATATCATCCGGCGGCATATCGTCAAAGTTTGGAGCCTGCGGCGGTGCGCTTGTATAGCTAGGGGCTTGTGAATATGAATTCTGCGTCTGTTCGTTGTTTGTTCTTTTTCCTTCACCTGGTCTGCGCAATGGTCTAACACGACTTGCGCGAATTTCCGTGCGAGAATATTTTTTACCGTCTTTTTCCCATGAAGAAGTTTTCAATTCTGCTTCTACCAAAACTTCACGGCCTTTTGTGTATTCGGGCAAGTTTTTTTTTGCAGAATCACCCCAATAGCTTACATCAAAAAAATTGGTCGTTCGCTCCCATTCGTCAGTAGTACGATTGCGATAATCTTTATTTACTGCTAAAGAAAGTGTTACTACACAACTGTTGTTGCTTAAATAATTTACTGAAGCGTCTTTTGTAAGTCGCCCCTGCAAATAAACCGCGTTCAAATCACTCATCGTCTTTATCTCCTTTTGGTTCTGGAAGTTTATATTCCGGGTGTTTTTTTACCCAACTTTCTAAGACTACGCTATGCCCGCTGTAAGTAACAGGGCCGTCATTTTTCATAACTTTTGTATAAAACTGGTAATAGCTGAATTCAAAATCTATTGCAGCCTGGCAAAGAGAAAAATATCTAATTCCGTCTACATAAACCGGGCGGCAATACCTGTTGCGGTGTGGTTTTGGATTCAAAACTTTTTTATACAAAAGCCCCTCCCTGTCAATGTTTTATTACTTTTATGCCGTATTTCCTGGCATACAATTCAAGCATTGAATCATCTACAGCAAGCCATTCAATTACATCAGCTTTAGACCAAGATTTTACGCCGCCAATCAACTTGCTATTTGTTCCACAACAAGGCTGCAAATAATACCGGGTGCGATATGTTGCCAAAGAGCAGCCGCCTTTTTTTTCTACAGCTAACGCAAGACTAACCCATTCGGGAAGATCTTTCCCTTTTTCAGCAGCTGAAGTAAGGTTTTCAACTTTTTGTGTGAGTTGGTCTAATTTAAATTCGATAGTCGCAAGCGCAAGTTCTTCTTTAGTCAATTTACTTTACGCTCCAGCTGTTTTTCTTCTTCTGGCTTATAGCCGACTTTTTCAAGAATAATCTGCCGAATAAACGGCCCACGCTTGCCACATAAAGGCTGTAAATAACGGTCGATTGCTGCTAATTCATTTGCAGATACGGTTACAGTGATGTTGAATTTTTGTTCAACGACATTTACTTCGTGTTTCATAATTCCATATATACGGTTTAAATGTCGTTTTGTCAATAGTAAATACACTAATTTATTAGAAAAAAACTTTTTTTTAGTATTTTTACTATTTTTAGTTTTTTGTTTTTCCGATACAATAACCGTGAATATGGTTGCGGAAACGATAAAAGAGATTCAGAAAAAACGCGGGCTTACAAATGCAGAGCTTGCGAAAAGAAGCGGTGTGAATAAACGAACGCTTGAAGCGTGGTTTGCCAAAGACGGCAATCCAAATCCGACATTAAGCGAACTTCAAAAAGTTGCGGATGCGCTGGAAGTTTCGCTAGATACACTGGTAGGAAACAAGCCGAAAACAGAGCCGGAAAATTTTTATGATAAATATTCACAATACAAAGAACTTTTAGCACAAATAGACAAGCTGGATTTAAAAAGCGCAGCTCTAATAAATGACATTGTAGAAGTCTTTTATAAGCATAACGGAAAATAATTGCATGGAAAACGAAACTTTTTTTGAAAGAATAAAACAATGGGTCAAAGACAATAACACAACAATAGACGCACTCATGCACGATGCTTTTAATGGTGAAAAAACAAAAGCCACTTATTACGGCTGGAGAAACAGAAAAGAAATTCCATCCGGGGCCTTTATCTGGCAGCTTGCGCAATACATGAATGTTACCTGCGACTGGCTTATTGCAGGAAACGAAAGTTCATTAACAAGCAAATATCAAGATCTGATAAACAGCTTAGAAAAATTAGACGATTCTGCAAAACACAATGTTGAAATTATGGTTTCTGCACTTGCGGAAGATGTTAATAAAAATGTTAATAAAAATATAAAGGGTTAGCAATTTATAGCAAAATTGTTTTCTTATATATTTATTTCTATCTTTGTTTAGCAAAGGTTAGCAAAAACGGTGTAATTGATATAAATATAATAAAAGGGAACCTTGACAGGAGAAAATATAATTATGCCCGTTAATATGAAATTGATGATTGCATCTGTTTTCGTACGACTGGCAAAGGATAATCCTGTCGATAAAATCACCGTGAAAAACCTTGCGGAAGCCTGCGGAATTTCCCGGCAGACATTTTATTATCATTTTCAGGACATACTGAATGTGATGGAATGGACTGTCCGGCAGATGATACAGACCGCACTCCGGAACAGTCTATGCGCGGAAAGTCCTGAAAAGTCCATCGAAGAATTCATCCGGATTTCGGTGGAAAACCAGGATCTGCTGGAAAGGATGCTGTCATCCCAGTGGAGGGCACAAATAGAGCACATCTTCGTGGATGCCATGCATTCCAGCCTTCTTGAACTGATACGTGCAAAGCAGCCGGATTTGGATGTAACTTACCAGGATTTGAATCTTGCCCTGAATTTTTACACCTACGGAACAATCGGTGTGGTGCTTGAATATTGCAAAAACCCCGGTGTCAACATAGAACAAATATCAAAGAAACTGTATAAAATCCTTTCCGGACGGATGATGGATTTTTAATACATGACACCCCAAACCGGAATTTTTGACATTTCGGCCAATCTGTCTATACATACAAACAGCATTGTACATTGCCGTTATTCCCTGTATTTCCTATATTTTATAAGTTGGAACATATTAGCCATATCCGTTGGAATTTATACTTATGTTTTGATACTGGCAAAACAGAACACAAAAGGAGAATATATTTATGAATGAAGTGAAAACACCGAAAAAAACTCCGTTATACTATTACGGAATTGTCATGTTATGTCTGCTGCTATTCAATTCCCTGATAATGCCGTGGATGGCGCAAAAACAAATCAAGCTGGTGGATTACGGAACTTTTATGACCATGACGGAAAACAAAGAAATCGGTTTGGTGGAAGTTCAAAGTAACCAGATTATATTCACCGACAAAGACCAGACCGTCATTTACAAGACGGGTATAATGAATGACCCGGCTCTGGTCGAACGGTTGAAAAACTCCGGCGCAAAGTTCTCCCAGGAAATTGTGGAACAAATGTCCCCGCTTGCGACACTGTTGATTTACTGGATTCTTCCGATGGTTATTTTTGTCGGCATCGGACAATTCATGAGTAAAAAACTGATGAACCGGGCCGGCGGAAACAGCATGATGTTCGGTCTGGGGAAATCCAGCGCCAAGGTTTACGTGAAGTCCTCCGAAGGAATCCATTTCAAAGACGTCGCCGGCGAAGACGAAGCGAAAGAGAGCCTCGCGGAAATTGTGGACTATCTCCACAACCCGGCGAAATACAAAGAAATCGGCGCCTCCATGCCTAAGGGGGTACTGCTTGTCGGACCTCCGGGAACAGGAAAGACAATGCTGGCGAAAGCGGTCGCCGGCGAAGCGGACGTCCCTTTCTTCTCCATGTCCGGCTCTGAATTCGTGGAAATGTTCGTGGGGATGGGTGCATCCAAAGTGCGGGACCTTTTCAAACAGGCGAAGGAGAAAGCCCCATGTATTGTGTTCATCGACGAAATCGATGCAATCGGCAAAAAGCGTGACGGACAACTCGGAGGAAACGACGAGAGGGAACAGACGCTGAACCAGCTGCTTACGGAAATGGACGGCTTTGAGGGCAACAGCGGCGTCATCATCCTTGCCGCCACAAACCGCCCCGAATCCCTTGACCCAGCCCTTACACGGCCCGGAAGATTCGACCGCCGTGTTCCGGTTGAGCTGCCGGACCTGCAGGGGCGGGAGGAAATCCTGAAAGTCCATGCAAAAAAAATAAAGGTTGACAAGGACGTTGACTTCCGCCAGATTGCCCGGATGGCTTCCGGAGCCAGCGGAGCGGAGCTGGCCAATATTGTCAATGAAGCGGCGCTGCGGGCAGTACGCGGCAACAGGACATCCGCAACACAGAGCGATCTGGAGGAAAGCATTGAAACCGTCATAGCCGGCTACCAGAAAAAGAATGCAATCCTCTCTGACCAGGAAAAGAAAACCGTTGCCTACCACGAAATCGGTCATGCTTTGGTGGCGGCAAAACAAACACAGTCCGCCCCCGTGCAGAAAATCACCATCATTCCCCGTACTTCCGGCGCACTGGGCTACACCATGCAGGTGGAAGAAGGCAACAAATACCTGATGACAAAAGAAGAGATTGAAAACAAAATAGCGACCTTCACCGGAGGAAGGGCTGCGGAAGAAGTTGTTTTCGATACCATTTCAACAGGCGCATCCAACGATATCGAACAGGCTACAAAGCTTGCCCGGGCGATGATAACACGCTACGGCATGAGCAAGGATTTTGACATGGTTGCCATGGAAACGGTGACGAACCAGTATCTGGGAGGGGACTCAAGCCTCGCCTGCTCGATGGAAACACAGACTGAAATCGACCGGCAGGTGGTGGAGCTGGTAAAACGGCAGCACGCAAAAGCCAGACAGATTCTGCAGGACAACCGCGGAAAACTCGACGAGCTCGCCCAGTACCTGTATGAAAAGGAAACCATAACCGGAGATGAATTCATGGAGATTCTGAACCGGTAAGATACAAACAGCACCGGAGGAACTTGCGGCAAAAAAACCTGCTGCGGGTTCTTCCGAAAAAGAATGACAGCGGTTATCCATCCAAAACTCCGTTGAAAAACAATATTTGATTTTTTACAAGGATTTATTTCCTAAATAAAAAACGGCAGAATGGTATATTTCTACTTTTTACTTAATAGTCCCGGAATGACAAACGGAGACATAAGATGAAAACAATAAAGGTTGTCGCAGCGGTGATTTTCCGTACCCATGATTCCGGGAGAAAAGAGGTTCTTGCAACCCAGAGGGGATACGGCGAATTCAAGGACTGGTGGGAATTCCCCGGAGGGAAAATTGAAGAAGGCGAAACTCCCGGGGAAGCCCTTGCCCGTGAAATAAAAGAAGAACTTGACGCGGAAATCCGGGTCGGAGACTTGCTCGGAACAATCGAATACGAATATCCCTCCTTCCATCTTTCCATGGACTGCTTCTGCTGTACCCTTTCTCCGGAGGGAAAAGAGTCATCGCTTCTGGAACACGAAAACGCGGCATGGCTGGATTCCAGAACTCTGGAAACAGTACAGTGGCTCCCGGCTGACCTAGGGATTCTGGACAAAATCCGCGTAATGCTTCAATCCCCGGTTTGACTTCCCGGCATGTATATAGTACCTTTTAAAAAGGAAAACTATGAAATCACCTAAAGAAATATCACTTGAAAAGAAAATCATAACTCTGCTGGAAGAAGCGGCGGCGGCGGAACGGATACAGCCGGCGGATTACCTGCCGCTGGCCGCCGTCCGCCTGCTGATAGATGACGCCGAAGTGCAGGCTGTTCAGGATTATGCGAACGATGTGTCCATTGTCCGGCTGGGATACAACGACCACGGTCCGGTTCATATGAGGACAGTCACCGTAAACGCCATCCGCATGATGCTTCTTCTCAGGCAGGCGGGGATAAAAACCAGTCTCGAAACAGAGAACGCAGGCTCCTTCCAGGACAGCCTCACCGCCGTCATCTTTGCGTCATTCCTCCACGACTTCGGCATGACAGTGGGACGGCAGGATCACGAGCTGTTCAGTGTATCCCTGGCCCTGCCCGTCATCGAACGCCTGCTGTCACAACTGCTGCCCGATTCAGCCGCAGACAGCGGGGAAACAGGAAGTCCGCACAATCCGCTGAAACGCCGGATCATCATCCGGTCCCTGGCGGTGGAAGGAATCGCCGGCCACATGGGCAGCAGGCGGATTCATTCCCTGGAAGCCGGAATGATTCTGATTGCCGACGGTTGCGACATGGCAAAGGGACGCGCCCGTATTCCCATGGCAATCAACACGGAACCGAAAATCGGCGACATCCATAAATACTCCGCCAATTCAATTGAAAAAGTTTCGATTAAAACCGGCATGGAAAAACCCATCCGCATTGAAATATCCATGTCCAGTGACGTGGGTTTTTTCCAGATAGAAGAAGTTCTGCTCCAAAAAATAAACTGCAGCCCGGCCAAACCCTACATTGAACTGGTCGCCGGCGTGGAACAGCAGGAACCGAAACAGTATCTGTAAGACTGTCCCGTATAAAAAAACACCTGTCACAAACGCTCAAAAGACGGATTATCCCTGCATGATCCCCGCTTCTTGAGTTTGTCGGCATACATCAGCTCATCCGCCTGCTTCAGACATTCCATTATATCAGTGGAACCCAATATCTGGTATCCGCAGGCAACCGAAAGGGGCTGGGAAACGTTTTTCTCTTCTTCTGCCAACAGCCCATGAAAATTCCGGAGTTTACACTCAAAATTTTCTTTCCCGATATTCCTGCCAATCACACAAAACTCGTCACCACCCACACGGTAACAAAAACAATCGGGGGCAAATGCGGTTTGAAGACATTTTGAGATTGCCTTCAAAGCCTTATCACCGGCGGCATGCCCGAAATTATCGTTAATATGTTTTAAATAATTCATATCCGCCACAAGTATCATTGTTTCTTCCGCCCACGGATTCTTTTTATATTCATTCAGCCTTTTCTCAAAAGCCGCCCTATTACCCAATCCCGTCATAACATCTGTATAAGCAAGTTCTTCATAAATCCTTTGACGGACAGCGTTAATTTTCAAATCGTTGATTTGGTTCGTAACAATTATGCCCAAAGCTATAAAGAAAAACAACATGCCCAATTTGCTCGATCTGCCCACATCCGCTCCGGGATCAATGTAAAACAAAAGAACATCGCCACAGCAAAACAAAAACAAGACAAGTATAGCCCTGTAAATATAGCGCTCCTCTTTATTCTTCTCCATCTTATAAAATTTATGGTAGGATCTTACAATTTCAACGAATATTACAGGAACAAGGATATGAATGGTGATAATCATATCAGTAAAATGAAATATTCCGAAAATCTGTAAAAACTGGATAATGATAAAATTTATGCACGAAAGCCGGAATAAAAATGTCAGGACAGAATCCCTGGAAAAACAGGGGAATGACTGGAAAAAATACAAACCGGTTACAGGCAAAAGGAAAAAACACGAATACAGCAAATACAACATTACAGGACTGTTTCCGCTGAATAACTGGAGGCTTTTCGCCTCAAAGATACACCACAAACTCACAGTTAGTCCGAAAATTCCCAGGCGGATGAACCTTCTGCGGAGGATTTTATCTTTAACGAACATTCCCGCGAAAGAAAGCACAATACCGATTGTTAAAATGAAAACATCAACAAAAAGGGACAAGAGCCCTTTTTTAAGTATCATATATAAAAACGAAGCCTTTGTCCCTGTATAAACAGCCGGAAGGGAACGTGCGCTTTTATCAAACACCGGTTCAATTTCTATCCTCAAAATTTTACCGTCAAAATCGTCCGGCAAACGAATAAACTGCCAGGCCGAAGCAGCGGACAAGGGGAAAGGAGTTTTCCTCCCCCTGTCAGACGAAAGCATACACACATCATCAATAAAAATGTCCACCCAAGACTGCACTGTATAGAAAATAATTGAATTACCATCGATGGATGATTTATCAAGTTTCTTGGAAACGACAATGACATCCCCGCCGGAGGCATTGATTTTGACCGGCAAAGGGCTTTGAAATGAGACACCGCCGTATGTAATTGTGAAATCCCCTTCTATTAAAGAAGCTGTTTCTGTATCCAGCCGGTTATCGGAGGTGACGGAAGTAACCCCAATCCACACAGCGACAACCAGGGCAAAAACAAAAAGGAATGAGATAAAAAACAAATCAACACGGGCCATAACATGCCGGCCAAAATGTATTTTCCGTAAAAAATGCATAATAATTTACCATCAACAATATGATAATATTATAACGCGTATAGCAGGATTTAACTAATAAATACTGAAAAATCCCTGTTCCAGGCTTTTTCCCTGTTTTATTCCAATGTGTTTTCCCGCACACAGGCATCCTGAAAACCGTCCAACCGGAGCCCGCCATGCTCTCCCCTTCCCCAGCGGCCGCCGTGTTTTCCGCCGTTCCCCCTGTTTTTCCGGCCATACCCCGCATAGGGTTCACCAGGCATATCCGCATCCCCGCTTCCACCCGCGGTTCCGTCATCCGAATCAGACAGGGAAAGAATCATGTCGCGTATTTCCTTCATTGTCATTCCCTTGATTTCATCCTCGGACACCACCGATCCCATGGACCGCAGTCTCAGAAACGCCTGGTATTTTCCCCGGGACAGGCCCGCCTCGTGGGCACACTCTGTCCCCGCGAAGGAACCTGAATAACAGTAAATATTCCGCCGGGATGAAGTGCATTTTTTCACTCCGTTCAACACCTCGTTCCCCCTGTTCCCCTCATTGCTTATCACAGTCACAGCCATAACCTCATCCCGCCGGAAATATTCCCCTATTTGCTCACTGCTCATGATAAGATCCAAGGCATCCCCATACTTCTTGTGTCTAAGGGGCAAAGAGGCGGCAAGTTTTTTTCCGTCGTTGTTATATCCGGTAACCGAGATGACCCGGTTTAAGCCGTTTATTCCCAATTCAATCGAAGGATTAATATCTATGCTTATTACCACTGACGGAGTAAAATAAAAACGGAAGCCTGCTGTCACAAAAATAAAAATTAAAACGCTTGCCACGGCAACAAGGGGTCGCAGGGGAATCCTTCCGGAAACGCTCGCCCTGCCTTTCAGCATCCGGGAACGCAGGTATGCTTTTGTTTTTTCTTTTAAATCTTCTTCCGCATGAATTTTATCGAAAACACATTTAAACCTGTTATTCATATCCGTCTCCACCAAGTTTTTCCCGGAGCATATTCCTTGCTCTTGCCAAAAGGCTGTAAACCGTATTTACATTTTTACCAAGGATACGGCCTATTTCCGGAGCAGTGTAATTCTCATAATAATGGAGGTATAAAACTTCTTTATATTTTCCCGGCAATGTGAGGATATTTTCCAGCACATCAGTGTCTGACGGTGTTAAGTCCGGAAACAATCCGGTATATTCATCAATTGATACAACCCTGCTGCGGAAAAAACTTTTAATCAAATCTTTACAGGCGTTTATTGTCACCCTGACAAACCAGGCTTTTTCATGTTCCTCATTTTCAAAAACAAGGGAGCTTAGGACATATTTCAAGAACACAGTTTGAAATATGTCCTCCGTATCGGAACAGTTTTTCAGGTAAACCATGCAAATACGTTTCACCGTGTCCGCATATTTTTCTATTGCGATACAAGCTTCCTGTTCACTACGCATAAATTATTCCGCGGTATTCCAGTCACTGCACGGAAGGGCTTTGGGCGGACGGTTTTCTTGCATTTTCTCCAGGAACAAACCTGCCGGAATAAAAGCCATAACATCCCCGCCTGCCGCATCCGCCATATTCATATTCTGTGTATCCGGCACAATTTCCTGAACCATGGCGGCCACAACCGGATGTCCCGTAATAATCACAAACACCGTCATCATTTTCATCAGCAAAGCATCTTCCTGATCCGGACAACCCGGAGCCGGCATACCGGCATCCTCTTCCGGCATACCCCTGGGTCCGATGACGCGAATTCAAATAAGGGGCGCGGCCCGTGCGTCTGGCTCCACAGACTTCATAATAATCACAGATTCCATTTCCGTTTTCATCCGCAAAAAATCTCCCGCCTGCAACGGGTTTGTTTTCCCCGGCAAAAGCGATTCCGCAACCGGCGGAAACCATAAAAATAACAGCGGCCACGCCTTTTAAAATCCTTTTCACAAAAATGCCTCCATTCTTCCATCCTCAGTATATATCAGCCTTTCCGGCTTCATATATAATACGATTGGGGAGGGGAAATCCATTCATCAATATCGGAAATTCCAAAAAAAAATCCCAGGAAATTCAATCTGATAAAACCGCATAGGAATACACAGGATAAAAAAACGGAGGGCCGGCTAATAACCGACCCTCCGATTCATCCATAAAGTGTGGCAAAGTCAAATCAAACAGCCTTGCCGTTTTTTATCGCGGCTTTGCACACTTTGCAAATTTTAACCTTTTCACCGGCCACTTCCTGTTCATACAGAACCTTCACTCCGGTTTTTTTGCAAACAGGGCATGTTCCACGACCATGGGCAACTTCCCCGCGAATACCTTTTCCACGATGCGCTTTCGACATAATCAGCCCTCCGCAGTAGTTTCAGCAGATCCAGACTCCTTGGCTTTGGCCTTGGGAGCATCCGTACTCTTGCCGGATTTAGCTTTCTTTGCAGGGGCAGAATTTCCGGCAGCCTTCTTGGAACCGGTCTTGGCGGCTTTTTTCTTGTCGCCTTTTCCTTCGGTATCCAAGGTATAATCAACCAGCTCCAAAATAGCCAACTCCGCGGCATCACCGGTTCTGAAGCCAAGCTTCATGATACGGGTATAACCGCCCTGTCTTTCCTTCATCCTGGGACCGATTTCGGTAAAAAGCTTGGCAAGAACAGCTTCATCAGAAATGAAACGCGCCACCTGCCTCCTGTTATGAACCGAATCAACCTTTGCCCTGGTGATAAGTTTTTCGGCTGTTCTGCGAACTTCGAGAGCCTTTGGCTTCGTAGTGGTAACACGTTCGAACTTGAACAGTGAAGTTACCATATTACGGTGCATCGCCCTCCGATGCGCCGAATTCCGCGAAAGCGGGTTAAAACCGTTTTTATGCTTCATCTGTTTCTTCCTTTTTCTTAGGCAACTTAATAGAATTCTTGATATGGCTGTAATCAGTCATGCCAAGACCAAGATTCCATTCCTGAAGTTTTTCACGAATTTCCTGAAGACTCTTTTTGCCGAAATTACGGGTTTTGGCAATATCATCCTCAGTCTTTTTCGTCAATTCCCCGATTGTCCTGATATTCGCATTTTTCAAACAATTTGAAGATCTGACAGAAAGCTCCAATTCTTCAACCGGAGTACTGAGAAGCTGGCGGATCCGCTCATCTTCCTCGTCAAAATCCTCCTCAACGCCGATTTCACTTTCATTGAAGTTCACAAAAACCGAGAAATGATCCTTCGCGATTTTCGCAGCCTCAGCCAAAGCATTCTCAGGCGATATTGTTCCGTCAGTCCAAATCTCAATGGTAAGCTTGTCGTAATCGTTACGCTGACCGACACGGCACGGATCGATACTGTACTTCACCTTCGTGACCGGACTGTAAATCGCGTCCATCGGTATTGTGCCGACAACTTCGACATAACGTTCATTCATCTCCGCCGGAACATACCCGCGGGCAAGATCAACCTGAACTTCAAAATCAAGACGGGCGCCTTCCATCATGGTAAACACAGGGAAAGGTTCCCCCAGGATTTCAAGCTGGGTCTCATTTCCAAACATATCGCTTGTAACAGTCCCGGGTCCGGAAAACTCAAAGTGGAAAGTTTCCTGCTCCACATCTTCCGGAAGACGCAACCGTATCTGCTTGAGGTTATTCAAGACTTCCAGAGTATCCTCGACTACATTGGGGATAGTCTCGAATTCACTTGAAATCGTATGAGCCACACCATCCGCATCATAGGAATCTATTTTAACCGCAGAAATCGCATACCCCTGGATTGACGAAAGCAGAACACGGCGCAGGGTATTTCCCACGGTTGTTCCGAAGCCGGTTTCAAAAGGAGATGCCACAAATTTGCCGTATTCAGCGGTGGATTCCGAACGAACGAATTCCAGGTTTTTCGGCTTTTTAAATCCTTTTAACAGATTTTTCCTGGCCATTTAAACTCCTTACTTGGAATACAACTCAACTACGAGCTGCTCCTTGATATCCGCAAGGTCTGTAACATCAGTGCGCCTGGGCACGGAAACGAATGTTCCTTTCATAGCATCTTCATCAACAGTGAGCCAGGGATAAACGCCGGATTTTCCAATCTCTTTCAACGCATCCTTCACAACGTTAAGTTTTTTGCTGGCTTCCTTGATTTCGATGACATCACCGGGCTTAACCATATAACTCGGAATGTTAACCGGCTTGCCATTCACGTATACATGTCCGTGCTGGACAACCTGCCTGGCCTGGTTCCTGTTAACCGCAAACCTCATGCGGAAAACAACATTGTCCAGACGGCTTTCCAAAAGCCCGATCAGGTTCTCGCCGGTTATTCCGGGCATACGGAGAGCCCTGTTGAAAAACAGACGGAACTGCTTTTCAAGCATGCAGTAGATTCTTTTGAGTCTCTGCTTCTCCCTAAGCATCATTCCATAGTCAGAGCGTTTTCCAATCCTTGCCTTGGGGTCTTTCCCGGGCAAAGGTCTTTTTTTGTTGATAGGACATTTATCAGATTTACAGCGTTCGCCTTTCAAAAACAATTTCTTTTGTTCAGCACGGCAAAGCCTGCAAAGAGGTCCGGTATATCTAGCCATGAATCTCTCCTTAAATTACACGCGCCTTGTCTTTCTAGGACGGCATCCGTTATGAGGGATTGGAGTAATATCATTTATAGATTTTACTTTCAATCCGAGCGCTCCAAGCTGACGGATCGCAGATTCGCGTCCGACACCAGGCCCCTTCACAAAAACATGAACTTCCCGCAACCCATAAGACTGGGCCCGCTGCACAGCAGTTTCAGCCACAGTTTGGGCGGCGAAGGGAGTGGATTTCTTTGCGCCGTTAAACCCGAGACCACCGGAAGAAGCCCAGGAAAGGGCGTTCCCATTCAAATCCGTGATGGTCACAATGGTATTGTTAAACGTCGCCTGAATGTATACATTCCCTTCATATACACTCTTTTTCTCTTTTCTTTTCTTTACGGTCGCCACGTCAGAACTCCTTCAAAATTTCCTGTTACTTCTTCTTACCCGCAACGGTTTTCTTTTTACCTTTACGTGTGCGGGAATTTGTCCGAGTCCTCTGTCCACGGACAGGCAGGCCCTTTCTGTGCCGGAGACCCCGGTAACAGCCGATATCCATAAGGCGTTTGATGTTAAGCCCTACTTCTGAGCGCAGACGTCCTTCAACCTTATATTCGTTCTCAATCAAATTCCTGATCTGAGCCAATTCATCCTGACTCAAATCATTGATAAGACGGTTCGGGTCGATTTTTGTCTTTGCACAGATATCATTCGCAGAAGAACGTCCGATTCCATAAATATACGTCAAAGCGATATTAACATGCTTGTTAGGGAGGTCAACTCCCGCAATACGAGCCATTCAGTTTCCCCCTTAGCCCTGGCGCTGTTTATGTTTTGGATTCGTGCAGATAATGCGCACAATGCCCTTGCGCTTGATTACCTTGCACTTATCACACATGGGCTTTACACTGGTTCTTACTTTCATTTTATAAACCCCCGTTTCTACAAATTACGTGATCTCAGTTTACCTTTCTTCACCAAGCCGTCATGATAATGCGATTTCAAATTCGCTTCAATCTGGCTCATTGTATCAAGGTCAACACCAACAAGAATCAGCAACGAAGTTCCTCCCATCAACATGGAAATTGATGCGGGGAATCCAAAAAGCCGCTGTATAATCGTAGGCAGAACTGCGATCACAGCAAGATACAGAGATCCCGGCAGAATAAGTCTGTTCAAAATCTTCTGCAGATATTCCTCTGTTTTATCTGTCCGTATTCCGGGAATTGAGCCGCCGTTTTCCCGGATTTGTTTCGCAATTTCCGTGGGGTTTAAGGTTACCTGTGTGTAGAAATATGCGAAGAAGATAATAAGAAGAACATAAAAAATATTATACCAGAGTCCGTCAGGCCTAAGGAATGTCGCAAGACTGTTAAGCCATCTTACGTTCGGCCCTAAGTTACTGGCAATCTGCAGCGGAAACGTCAAAAACGAAGAAGCGAAGATTACAGGAATAACCCCGGACGGGTTGATCTTAAACGGAATATAAGAGCTCTGTCCCCCGTACATCTTTCTTCCAACGATTTTCTTTGCATAATGCACCGGAATCCGCCGCAATCCCTGCTGTTCATAGACAACCAAAGCCACTATTCCAATAAACATGACAAAGGCCACTATGACGAAAACAGGATTCAGGGTATCATTGCGAATCATCCGCACCAGCTCCATAACGGCGGAAGGCAGACGGGCAACAATTCCTGCAAAAATCAACATCGAAACACCGTTCCCGATACCGCGGGAAGTAATCTGTTCCCCCAGCCAGACGGTAATCATTGTTCCGGTTGTAACAGTTATCATTGCTATCAATGTGTAGGACAACCGGCCGATTGTTATTGCACCAGGAATATAAGAAGCATAAATCGTAACGGCATAAGACTGAATCAAAGCGACAACCACCGTCGCCATCCTGGTCCATTTCTGGATTTTTTTACGGCCGCCGTCTTCCTCAACTATTTTCTTCAGGCTCGGGAAAATTATGAGCGCAAGCTGCATCAAAATCTGGGTTGAAATGTAAGGCATTACACCCAGCATGAACACTGAAAAATTGGAAAAAGCGCCGCCGACAAAAAAGTCCATGTAATCAACGAAAGCATTTCCACGGATTTGAGAACTGAAAAACACCCTCAAAGCATGGGGATCAATGCCGGGAATAACCAGCACCGACCCAAGCCTGAAAACCACGAGGATGGCAAGGGTAAAGAGAATCCTTGCACGCAGATCTTTTATCCGGAAAATTCCTAATAGAGCGTTGTTAGCCATTTCTGCAAAGGCCCCCGTTATTCAGCCGGCTGGACAACAGATCCGCCCGCTTTTTCAACTTTTTCCTTTGCGGAAGCAGAAATCTTGTCAACATCGACTGTCAGTTTCTTTGAAAGTTCCCCTTCGGCAAGAACCTTTACAAGCGCGGAACCTTTCTTCAACAAACCTTTTGCCATCAAAGATTCCTTATTTACGGTCTCTCCGTCTGCATAGCGGGCTTCAAGAACAGAAAGGTTAAAAATTTCATATTCTTTGCGGAAACAGGCATTTGAAAAACCGCGTTTCGCGATTCTGCGGTACAAAGGCATCTGACCGCCTTCAAACCCGACATAAACCTTTCCGCCGGAACGGGACTGCTGTCCTTTGTTTCCGCGGCCGGCAGTTGAACCGAGACCCGAAGAAGAACCGCGTCCGACAATGCGCTTCTTTCTATTAGCCCCATAGGGAGCATGCAAATTGAAATCAGACATCAGTCAATCTCCTTAACTTCCAGCAAATGCGAGACAGAGGAAACCATACCCATAATCGCAGGGGTGGCCTCATGTTCCGCCGTGGAATTGATTTTTTTCAAACCAAGGGAACGGACTGTAGCCCTTACGCGGGGTTTCTGTCCGATTGTACTGCGGATAAGTTTCACACAAACTTTCTTTGCCATTTCTTACCCCCACAAATCCTTAATGGATTTTCCCCTGTTCTTTGCAACTGCACGCACATCCATCAACTGGCCGATAGCCTCGAAAGTAGCGCGCACAACATTCACAGACGTATTGGAACCAAGGGATTTGGAAAGAACATCCGTGGCGCCGGCGGCCTCAAGCACAGCGCGGATAGGACCGCCTGCAATGATTCCCGTACCGGAACAAGCCGGTTTCAGAAGAACACAGGAACTTTTGTATTCAGCCTGAATTTCATGCGGGATGGTTCCGTTTTTAAGGGGCACCACCATCATGTTTCTCTTGGCCTTGTCTATGCTTTTCCGGATAGCTTCCGTAACGTCATTCGCCTTTCCAAAGCCAAAGCCTACCCTGCCTTTCTGATCTCCCACAACAGTAAGGGCGGAAAAAGAAAACCGGCGTCCGCCTTTTACGACCTTCGCGGTACGGTTAAGCTTGACCAATTTTTCGACAAATTCTTTTTCTTTGGGCTGGCCTTCTTTATTAAAATCCTTACGATTTTCCATAAAATCTCCTAGAAAATAATCCCGCCTTCACGGGCACCGTCTGCAACAGCCTTCACAACGCCATGATATAAATATCCGTTGCGGTCAAAAACAACAGAAGAAATATTCTTCTCTTTGAGACGCTTTGCAATTTCCTTCCCGATTACGGAACCGGATTCTTTGTTTGCCCGGAGAGAAGAAAGCTCCTTCTCAAGCGTTGAGGCTGAAGCGAGGGTAACGCCCTTGTCGTCATCAATCACCTGGACAAAAAGATTGCAGTTGCTGCGCGTCACAGTCATGCGGGGTCTTGCTGCCGTTCCAAAAACACGCTTGCGGATATGGATTTTCCTCTTCAAGCGCTTTTTTTGTTTATCACTAAGTTTCCTTATCATACCGCCACCTTACTTAACGCCGGATTTTCCGACTTTCCGTTTGATAATCTCATCTTCATAGCGGATTCCCTTTCCCTTGTACGGCTCAGGCCCGCGCAGCTTACGTATTTCAGCCGCATATTCACCGACCTGATCCTTACGGATACCGGAAATGGAAATCTTACCCTGGGCATCAGCTGTAACAGTCAAGCCCTCAGGAATACCCGCCACAAAATCCGTCGAATATCCAAGGCTGAGAACCAGAAGATTTCCCTGGACCTCGGCGCGATAACCGACTCCGTTGACAATCAGATTCTTCGTGAATCCGGAACTCACACCGATGACCATGTTATTCAACAGGTTCCGGTAAAGACCGTGGCAGGACCTGGCCTTCTTTGAATCATCCTTGCGGGTGACGACAGCCTGATCCCCTTCCACCTTAATGGTCACGATGGGATCATATTTCTGGGAAAGTTTCCCCTTGGGTCCCTCAACTTCAAAAGAATCCTCTGAAACCGTAACTTTTACTCCTGCGGGGATAGTAACAGGAAGTTTACCAATCCGTGACATATTAAACTCCTAATCACCAAACCTTACAAAGCAGCTCGCCGCCGATCTGCTTTTCGCAGGCTTTTTTACCCGTTGTAACGCCAACGGATGTAGAAACAATCAAGGTACCGAATCCGTTGTAAACACGGGGCAAATCCTTGTATCCTGAATAAACACGGCGGCCGGGTTTTGAAACCCTTTCAAGTCCGTGAATGACAGATGCATTTTTATCATCATACTTCAAAAAGACCCGGATGCAGTTAAGACCATCCTGTGATATCCGCTTGAAGTTCTTGATATACCCTTCAGTCTTCAAGATTTTAACAATCTCCAATTTAAGCTTGGAGGCGGGAATGTCCACCTTTTCATGGCGGGCCATCGCCGCATTCCGGACCTTTGTGAGCATATCTGCTACGGGATCTGAAACGCTCATATATCTCCTCCTACCAGCTCGACTTTATAACTCCAGGAATCAACCCTTCGCTGGCCAATTTCCTGAAACAAACACGGCACATCTGATATTTCCTAAGGTATCCTCTGGGACGTCCGCATACTCTGCACCGGTTGTATTTTCTGGTGGAATACTTCGGAGTCGCATTGGCTTTATTAATCATTGCAGTTGTAGCCATAATTCCTCACTTACTTCCTAAAGGGCATTCCAAACTTCGTCAGCAAGGCTTTTGCCTCTGCATCAGTTCTGGCCGTAGTTACCACATTCACATTCAATCCGGCGATTCTTTCGATTTTGTCAAAATCAATTTCCGGAAAAATAATCTGCTCTGTGATACCCAAAGAATAATTCCCGTGGCCGTCAAATCCGTTAGGATTAACCCCGCGGAAATCTTTAACACGCGGCAAAGCGACATTCACGAAACGATCCAGAAATTCATACATTTTCTGACCGCGCAAAGTCACCATAACACCTATTTCCTGTCCAGCACGAAGCTTGAAATTAGCGATACTTTTCTTTGCCTTGGTTTTTACCGCTTTCTGCCCGGTAATAAGGGCAAGATCCTCAGCGGCGGCATCAAGAAGCTTCTTGTTGGAGATAGCCTCACCGATACCCATACTCAAGACAATTTTGGAAAGCTTAGGTGTCTGCATAACAGACTTATAGCCAAGCTCCTTGAAAAGCTCCGGTGCAATTTTTTCTACATAAGCTTTTTTAAGCCGAGGTACATATGCAGCCATTACAGAGCCTCCCCGCATTTCCGGCAGACACGTATTTTTTTCTCACCGTCAATTTTATATCCGATACGTGTCGGTCCGCATTTTTTGCATACAATCATCACATTTGAAATATGAATGGGGGCCTCAAGCTCAACAATACCGCCACGGTCCTGCTGATTCCTCTTTCTCATGGCCTTCTTCATCATATTCAAACCGAGGACAATCACACGGTCTTTGTCGCGCAGAATTTTGACTACAGAACCACGTTTGCCCTTGTCCTTTCCGGCGATAACCTGAACCGTGTCGTCTTTTCGGATTTTGAATTTCTTATTCATCACTCATTCTCCTCACAAAACCTCTGGGGCCAGGGACACGATTTTCATATAGTCCATATCGCGAAGCTCACGGGCTACAGGACCAAAGATACGCTTTCCTTTGGGGTTTTTATTCGCATCGATAATCACGCAGGCGTTATCATCAAAACGGATATATGTTCCGTCAGGACGGCGGTATTCTTTTGAAACACGGACAACAACGGCCTTCTCGACCGTTCCCTTTTTTATTGTAGAAGTGGGAAGCGCGTCTTTAACAGCCACAACAATCACATCTCCGATTCCTGCATACCTGCGGTGGGAACCACCCGGAACCTTGATGCATTCAACAAGCTTTGCTCCGGAGTTGTCAGCGACATTCAATCTGGTTTGCATCTGAATCATGACAAAACTCCTTATTACTTTGCCCTATCGACAATTTCCGCCAGTTTCCAGCATTTTGTTTTGCTGATCGGACGGGCTTCAACAATCCGAACAGTATCACCTATGTGAGCTTCATTCTGCTCATCATGGGCGTGATACTTTTTACTGCGAGACACGTACTTCTTGTACAATCTGTGAAGTTTCTTGGTATTCACCTGGACAACAATGGTTTTATCCATTTTATCGCTGGTTACAATCCCAACAAACTCGCGGTTCCCGGCTTTTTTCTTATTTTCTTCCACGGGCCTGCTCCTATTTATCTTCTTTGGCGGAAATAAGCGTATTGAGTCTTGCAATCTCCCGGCGCATATTCCGCTTCTGAAGGGGATTATCTACGTGTCCAACGACCATCTGGAAACGCAGATCCATATACTTCCTTGAAAGTTCGTCGCGCTTGGCAACAAGTTCAGCATAAGACAAATTCTTTATATCTTTTTTCTTCATCTGATGCTCCTTTATTCTTCAGCGCCGCGTTCAGCGAACTTTGTTTTGAACGGCAGCTTGCTTCCAGCCAAATGCATTGCCGCAAAAGCCAAATCCCGGTCAACACCGGTCATCTCGAACAGAATTGTCCCCGGTTTAACAACAGCAACCCAGTATTCCGGAGCACCCTTACCCTTACCCATGCGGGTTTCAGCGGGTTTCTTGGAATAGGGCTTGTCCGGGAAAATCCTGACCCAAACCTTTCCGCCGCGGCGGATTTTTCTGTTAATCGCGACACGGGCGGCTTCAATCTGTCTGTTTGTAAGCCAGAAAGGTTCCAACGCCACAAGCGCATAATTTCCGAAATCAATGGAATTACACCTTGACGCAACCCCTTTTATACGGCCGCGCTGCACCTTTCTATGTTTAATTCTCTTAGGACTAAGTGCCATTTATCACACCCTCTCTTCGGACGATGCGGTACGGGCCGCAGCTTGTCCGGCATCATTGTCTGAAGCGGAACGTTCATTGTGTCCTCGGCGCTGGCGCTTCAGAAGGAGTCCCGCATCTTCTTTCTGTTCATGCCCATACATCATGCCGTTGTAAATCCAAACCTTGACGCCGATTTTTCCATATGTTGTGTTGGCTTCGGAAAAACCATAATCAATGTCCGCACGGAGAGTATGAAGAGGAACATTCCCCTCTTTGTGCTCTTCAGTCCTGGACATATCAGCACCGCCGAGGCGTCCGGAAATCCTGATTTTTATCCCCTGGGCGCCTGCTTTCATCGCCAAAGAGGAAGCCTGTTTGAGGGCTTTCCGGAAAGAACCGCGGTTCATAAGCTGACGCGCAACATTCTGGGAAACAAGGGAAGCATTCGTTTCTGCCCTCTTGATTTCCTTTACTTTAATCTGCACCTTTTTCGTAAAATGGCGCTGGATTTCAGCTCCAATCTGCTCGATATTGGCGCCTTTAACCCCGATAATAACACCGGGGCGGGCGGTATGGATAAAGATCGTGATGCGCTGAGGATGACGGACAATCTCAATCTTCGCTATATCCGCATTCTTACATTCAGGCAGAGCTTGAACCATCTTACGGATTTTCAAATCCTCATGCAGCAAATCCGCATATTCGCGGGGATCCGCATACCAACGGGAATCCCATGTTTTATTGATTCCAAGGCGCAATCCGATAGGATTTACTTTCTGTCCCACTTCACTTACCTGCCTTTTCGTCTACAACAACGGTAATATGGCACATTCTTTTGAGAAGAATGTCAGCCCTTCCGCGTCCACGACACCAAATTCTTTTCAGCCTCGGCCCGTCATCAACCCTGATATCTTTGATAAACAACATATCTTCATCAAGATTCTTGTTGAGGTTGAGGGCGTTTGAAGCCGCCGACTTAACTGTTTTCTTGATAAGACGGGCGCCTTTCTGAGGCATATTTTCCAACATAGCCATAGCTTCCGTGTATCCTTTCCGGCGGACGACATCAGCCACAGGACGCACCTTAATTGGAGAAGCTATGAGAAATTTTGAAACAGCTCTGTATCCGGTTTTATCAGCCATTTTTTCACCTACTTCCCAGCTTTTTTATCCGAACCAGCATGTCCGCGGAAATACCGCGTGGGTGCAAATTCGCCAAGTTTATGACCGACAAGATTTTCAGTGATATATACCGGCACCCAGACTTTGCCGTTATAAACTGAAATAGTATTGCCAACCATCTCCGGAATAATCGTTGAACAACGGGAATAGGTTTTTATCATCTTCCTGTCGCTCGCCTTATTCATCTCGACAACTTTCTTGTAAAGGCTCTTTTCAATGAAAGGTCCTTTTTTTACTGATCTAGACACCTTCGCCCCCTACTTACGCCTTTTAACAATAAACTTAGTGGAATTCTTCCGTTTGTTGCGGGTTTTATATCCGCGGCACGGCTGACCCCAAGGCGTAACAGGATTACGCCCCTTACCGGCACCTTCACCACCACCGAGAGGATGATCCACAGGGTTCATCGCCATACCACGTACAGAAGGACGGATACCCCTCCACCTTGAACGACCGGCTTTTCCCAAACTTGTGTTGAAATGATCCTCATTTCCCACTTCACCGATTGTGGCATAGCATCTTTTGTGAACCATGCGCATTTCGCCGGACGGCAACTTCACCGTGACATAATCACCGTCCTTCGCGGCGACCAGAGCGGAAGCACCGGCGGAACGGGCCATCTGCCCGCCTTTTCCGATTGAAAGCTCAATATTATGGACGGTGAACCCAACCGGGATTGATTCAAGCGGAAGAGCGTTCGCCACATTCAAAGGAGCGTTTTCCCCGCTCATAACCTTCTGCCCGACAGTCAAACCCTTGGGGGCTATTATATACCGCTTGTCTCCGTCGGCATAAAAAACAAGGGCGATGTTTGCGCTGCGGTTCGGATCATACTCAATTGTACGAACCGTTCCAGGAACACCGTACTTGTTCCGCTTAAAATCAATATCGCGGTAACGGCGTTTGTGACCGCCTCCCTGATGCCGAACTGAAATCCTACCATTGGAATCACGTCCGCCATTAGACTTTTTCCCGCGGGTCAGCCTTTTTTCAGGCTTTTGTGCGGTTATCACATCTTTGCGCAAATCAATGCGCATCCGCGTCCCCGCTGTTACAGGCTTGTAAACTTTAAGAGCCATTTTGGTCTCCTCACTTAGTCAAAACTCAACAACGTCATACGCCCTCAAACACTTTGATAGTGTCACCGGGGGCAAGCCGAACAACAGCTTTTTTCCAACTTGAAGTCCGTCCTGGTCTGTTTCTGAGGCGCTTGACCTTTCCGCGGACATTGACGACCGTGCAATCAAGAACCTTCACATTAAAAAGACGGCGGACAGCTTCCTTTATCTCAATTTTGCTGGCGGCAGGATTCACTTTGAAAGTGTATTTTCCCTGTTCACGCAACTCATTTGACTTTTCAGACAACACAGGAGCAATAAGAATATCTTCGTACTTCATTATTCATTCTCCCCCTCAGCATCTTTCGGAGCATAAAACTTGGAAAGATTTGCAACCGCGCTTTCCAGAATAATCACACGGCGGCCGTAAAAAAGGTCATGAGCCCGCAGACGGTTGTAAGCAAGAAACGAGAGGCGCGGAATATTCCGGCCGGCGCGCTTCAGCATGGCATCATCATCCTTCATCACCAGAACGGTGCGCTCGTCTTTCATAAAGTTATTAAGGATTTTCACCAGGCTCTTTGTTTTTCCGTCGCCGACAGTAAAATCCTCAACAACTGTAATCCTGTCATCCTGAGCCTTCAGACTGAGGATAGACTTCATCGCAAGCCTTTTCACTTTTTTAGGCATCGAGTAACTATAATCACGGGGTTTGGGTCCAAAAACAACACCGCCGCCTACAAGCAAAGGAGACTTTTTATCACCGCGGCGGGCGCGTCCGGTTCCTTTCTGTTTATAGGGCTTGGCATTTGAACCGTGCACTTCCGCACGGGTTTTTGTGCACGCTGTTCCCACGCGTTTATTGGCCAACTCATTATTGATGGCATAATAAATAACATCTTCGTTGACAGGCAGTCCGAACACATTATCATCGAGAGTAATCGTCCTTAATTCTTTACCGTCAACTGAATAGACTTTCTTTTCCATTGTCTTCTCCTGCCGCTACATCTCTTTCTTAACTGCAGACCTGATGATCAGCGTACAGTCCTTATTGCCGGGCACAGACCCGCGCACCATGACAACCTTAAGATCGGGATCTATTTTCTGAATTCTGAGATTCTGAACCGTTACACGGGCGCGTCCCATACGGCCGGGCATCTTGGTGTTTTTCATAGAATGACCCGGGGTTGTACACTGCCCTGTGGATCCGGGCTCGCGGTGAAACTTTGAACCGTGGCTTGCACGTCCACCATGGAAGCCCCAGCGTTTCATAACGCCCTGAAAACCCTTTCCCTTTGAAATGGCGGTCACATCAAGAAAGCGGGTTGACTCGAAAATCTCGATACCAACCTTATCCCCGACCGCTACATCACGATCAAAATCGCGGAATTCCTTTAATTCACGCTTAGGTTCAATTCCTTCAGAAAACTGTCCGGAATACGGCTTTGTAACCTTTGAAGCCTTCGCCTCACCGAGACCAAGGACAACCGCATCATAACCGGCAGTTTCCGCCTTTTTCAGCGACACAACAGTGTTAGGTTCAACGCGGATCACGGTAACCGGAATCAGATTACCGTTTTCGTCGAAAACCTGCGTCATGCCGACTTTCTTTGCTATCAGACCTGTCATTTCTGATACACTCCTCACTAAAGCCTTAGCTTAACCCGGCACGTCATCCCCTGATCCGGGGGACCGTCTGCCGTTTAAAACCTATTGTTTTATTTCAACATCCACACCGGCGGGAAGCTCAAGTTTCATCAAAGAATCCATAACTTCCGCAGAAGGTTCAATAATATCAATCAAGCGTTTGTGCGTGCGCATTTCAAACTGCTCGCGGGATTTTTTGTTAACATGAGGGGAACGGAGAACCGTCACCTTGCTAATCTTAGTAGGAAGAGGGATAGGTCCCGAAACCTTTGCCCCTGCTTTCTGAACCGTCTGAACAATCGCCTTTGAGCTCTGATCTATAAGCTCCACATCGAATCCGCGGAGATTGACACGGATTTTTTCCTTAGCCATCTTTCCTCCAGAAAAACAACGCGGAATCAAACAACGGTAAGATTCCGCGCTGTCTTCAAACTATTCGATAATCTCGGTAACCTGACCTGAAGCTACAGTGCGTCCGCCTTCACGAACAGCAAGCTTGAGACCTTTTTCCATCGCGATAGGATGGATAAGCTCACCGATGATTTCTGTATTGTCACCGGGTTTAACCATATCAACTCCGTCGGGCAGAGTGATTGTTCCGGTAATGTCCGTAGTACGGAAATAGAACTGCGGGCGGTATCCGGAGAAGAACGGGCTGTGGCGTCCGCCTTCCTCTTTTGACAAAACGTAAATCTGAGCCTTGAATTTTGTGTGCGGTGTGATTGAACCGGGTTTTACGATAACCTGTCCGCGCTCAACAGCCTTTTTCTCAATACCGCGGAGAAGAAGACCTACGTTGTCGCCTGCAACACCTTCATCAAGAAGCTTGTTGAACATTTCGATACCGGTGACGACAGTTTTCTGTGTCGGGCGGATACCGACAATTTCAACCTCTTCGTTCATCTTGATTACACCGCGCTCGACACGACCGGTAACAACAGTTCCACGACCGGAAATCGTGAAGATGTCCTCGATCGGCATAAGGAACGGCTTGTCCGTCGCACGCTCGGGATCCTGGAAATAATCGTCCATCGTTTTCAGAAGCTCTTCAATGCACTGTGTGTCCTCGGCGGTGGCGCCGTCGGCGAGAGCCTTGAACGCGGAACCCTGGATGATGGGAGTGTCTTCCGGGAAACCGTATTCTTTTACAACATCGCGGACCTCTTCAACAACGAGTTCAAGAAGGTCAGGATCGTCAACAAGGTCAACCTTGTTGAGGAACACGATAATGGAAGGAACACCGACCTGACGGGCGAGAAGCAGGTGCTCGCGTGTCTGGGGCATTACAGAGTCAGGAGCTGAAACAACGAGAATAGCGCCGTCCATCTGAGCCGCACCGGTGATCATGTTCTTGATATAGTCAGCGTGTCCGGGGCAGTCGATGTGAGCATAGTGCCGCTTGTCAGACTGATACTCAAGATGACGGGTATTGATTGTAATACCACGCTCTTTTTCTTCCGGAGCATTGTCAATTTCATCATACTTAAGCGCTTTGTCACCGAATTTTTTGGCGCAATACATAGTGATGGCAGCCGAAAGAGTTGTTTTACCATGGTCAACATGACCAATAGTACCAACATTCATGTGAGGTTTTGTTCGCTCGAACTTTTCCTTTGCCATGAGATCCTCCTAAAAGATTTATAGGCAAGCTAAATAATAAATAGTACCGCATTATAAGAAATCAACGGATTTTACGCAAGGGCGCAACCCGCAGATAACCCGGCGCAACGACCGGACTTAACGGCAAAATCACAAAATAAAACCGGAAAATGTAAAAGTAAAAAGACAACCAAGCAGCCATCCGCAGGGACGGCAGTCAGACAGAAACAACCCATAGGATATCGGGCTGTTACGGCCGGAACCACCTGAATCATCATCAACATTACATTGACAACCGGTCTGGTATCCTGAGAAGCCGGCGGCGGGCCTTGAAAAAGACCGCCAATCCAAAGTTTCCGGACCTGAACCCTGGATACCAACGGCATCCAGGCAACGGAACCGGAAGGATGTACTTGCACCTTGACAACAAGGGCTTTACAGCACACCGTGGATTCTCAAACAGAAACTGGTTTACAGCACAAACTATAAACACGCAATCAGTGTTATATTTTGTACTGTTTTTTTACAAATGTGTCAACACACAGGCTGAAAAATACCGGAACTACCAGCGGTAATGTGCGAAAGCTTTGTTTGCCTCCGCCATTTTGTGGGTATCTTCCTTCTTTTTGAAGGCGGAACCTGTATTGTTGAATGCGTCTATCAACTCGGCGGCAAGACGCTCCGACATTTCGTGTCCGCTGCGGGCACGGGCCGCGGCAATAATCCAGCGCATTCCGAGAGCTTCCCGGCGGGCTTCCCGGATTTCAACCGGAACCTGATAAGTGGCGCCACCGACCCTTCTGGATTTCACTTCGACCACGGGCTTAACATTCTCAAGGGCCTTGAGGAATACCTCGAGAGGCTCCTGGTTTGTTTTTGCCTTGATATTGTCCATCGCATCATACATAACACGCATACAGACGGATTTTTTGCCGTGAAGCATCATTCTGGACACAAATTTGGACACAACCACACTGTGATACTTGCTGTCCGGAGCGACCGGACGCTCAATAGCTTTGTTTTTTCTTCCCATTTTTCAACCTCAAGCTTTTGGGCGTTTTGCACCGTATTTTGAACGGCTGCGCTTGCGGTCTTCCACACCGAGCGTATCCTTCGTTCCACGGATAATATGATAGCGCACACCGGGGAGGTCCTTTACACGTCCGCCACGTATAAGAACAACGGAGTGCTCCTGAAGATTATGACCGATTCCGGGGATATAAGCCGTAACCTCTATGCCATTACTAAGGCGGACACGGGCAACTTTCCGCAGGGCCGAATTAGGCTTTTTCGGAGTTACAGTCATAACACGTGTACAAACGCCACGGCGCTGCGGGCAGGACTGAAGCGCGGGGCTTTTAGTTCTGTTCGCAACCGTTTTGCGTCCTTGCTTTATAAGCTGGTTAATTGTAGGCATTTGCCTTCTCCTCTTTATCTGATCCGGTCAGCACCCCGGACGTAAATACACAATAAAACCCGAGAGGTTCAGCCAGTATAATGGACTGACTGAACCGATGTCAATATTACTCGGAGTCTTCCTGCTCAAAATCCGAATCTTCAACAGCCGCCTCTTCCTCTTTTTCCTGGCGGCGGCGCTCAAGAATTTCATTCATCTGGACATCAAGGTCGCTGTTATTCTGGTCAAAGAGCTTCACATTTCTGTAATGCTTTATTCCGGTTCCGGCCGGCACAAGATGACCGATGACGACATTTTCTTTTATACCGCGGAGATTGTCGCACACACCGGAGATTGCGGCGTTTGTAAGAACACGCGTTGTCTCCTGGAATGAAGCCGCGGAAATGAACGAATCCACATTCAAAGAGGCCTTCGTTATTCCCTGGAACATCGGACGGGCAATGGCAGGCTGTCCGCCCTCTTCCATAACCCTGGCATTCTCCACGTTGAATTTGTATTTATCGACCTGCTGTCCGTAAATAAACCTGGTATCGCCCACAGCCACGATTTCAACCTTCCGGAGCATCTGGCGGACGATAACACCGATGTGCTTGTCATTGATGACAACACCCTGCGCGCGGTACACCTGCTGGATTTCGTCCATAAGGTAATTCTGAAGGGCATTCTCCCCGAGAATCGCCAGTATGTCGTGGGGATTCAACGCCCCCTCGCAAAGTTTTTCACCGGCCTCAACAGTGTCCCCGTCGCGGACAAGAAGGAGTTTCGCCATCGGGACAAGATGCTTGAATTCCTTTCCGTACTGGTCTTTTACAATCAGAACACGTTTGTTCTTGAAGATTCCCTTGAACGAAACCGTTCCGGAAATCTGTGCCAGAACAGCAGGCTCCTTCGGCTTCCTCGCTTCAAAAAGCTCTGAAACACGGGGAAGACCACCGGTGATATCATGGGTTTTTGCGGAAGCCTTGAACATCTTCGCTATTGTGTCACCGGCTTTAATCGGCGAGTTATCCTCCACCTGCAGGGTTGAACCTCCGGGAAGGTAATAAGAGCTGATTATATTACCGGAATCATCCGTGATAAGAACACGCGGCTGCTTTGTTTCAAACTGGAAGTCGCTTATCTTCTTTTCGACATTACCGGTGCTGGTATCCACCTCTTCAATAAGGGTTGATCCGGGAATAATATCCTCATAGCGGACATATCCGTCATATTCAGCGATAATCGGCTCCGAATGGGTATCGAAAGAAGCGATTGTTCCGCCGGCGGGAACAAAATCCGAAACCTTGACGGACACATTTGAACCGTTTCTTATTTCGACCCTGTTTTCCGCGCCGATAAGATAAACAGCGTCCTCACGGCAGACCACACGGGCGATTTCAGTCGCAAGAATATCCTTTCCATTCCGGGAAACGACGGGCTCATCCTTCAAAACCTGCTGGCCGTCTTCAACAAGAACCTTATCGCCTTCTTTGAGTTTGTACTCATGCAAAACCTTATTCACCGTAAGATAGCCTTTTCTGGTGAAAAGCCAGTTTCCGTTGTCAAGAACAACATGAACGCCTGAAATATCCTTGATAATGGCGGGATATTTCAAAACGATTTTATTCTCTTCGGTAACCTTGGAGGCGGTGCCGCCAACATGGAAGGTACGCATCGTCAGCTGTGTACCGGGCTGACCGATTGACTGGGCGGCGATAATACCGACAGCCTCACCGATTTCAACCACCTTGTTACGGGCAAGATTGCGACCGTAACACTTTACGCACACACCGTGGGACGACTCGCAGGTTAAAACCGTGCGCAGTTTCACGGACTCAACGCCGGAAGCCTCGATTTTTTCAGCGATTTCATCGGTGATATATTCGTTGACATCTATGATAACTTCTTTTGTTATCGGATGAAGGACACGCTCAAGCGTATATCTTCCGACAATCCTGCTGCTCAACCTCTCAACAATCTCATCGTCATTTTTTACGGCGGTGTATTCTATACCGTTGATGGTGCCGCAATCCTCTTCGTTGACGACAACATCCTGGGCGATATCCACAAGGCGGCGGGTAAGATAACCGGCATCCGCCGTTTTAAGGGCGGTGTCAGCGAGACCCTTTCTTGCACCGTTGGTTGAAATGAAGAACTCAATAACGGAAAGGCCTTCCTTGAAGTTGGAACGAATCGGAAGCTCGATGATGTCTCCGTTAGGCTTGGCCATAAGACCGCGCATACCGGCCAGCTGGCTTATCTGTCCGCGGCTACCACGGGCACCGGAAGTAGCCATCATGTAAATGGTATTGAATCCTTCCTTATCGTTTTCAAGATGCTGCATCATCACATTGGTGAGCTCTTTGTTGATTTTCGACCATTCGTCGCACACACGCTCATAACGCTCACCGGCGGTGATTTCACCTTTTGTATACTGCTCCTGGATGCTTTTCACGGCATCGTTGGTTCTGGCAATCATGTCCGCCTTTTCCGGAGGAATGATGATATCATCCATACTCAGGGTTGCCCCGAAGAAGGTAGCGTACTTGTAACCGGTTGATTTGAGCTTATCCAGCATCTGGACAGTAAGCCAGGGACCTTTTTCCTTATGGACCTTTTCGATGAGCCGGCGGATAGCCTTGTCATCGAGGCATTCATTGACGAACGGGACACCTTCCGGCATTTCCTCATTGAAAACCAGGCGGCCCGGAGTCGTCCTGACCATTTCACCGCGGTATTTCACTTCGATTGCGGACTGCCAGCCTACGGCACCGGCTTCAGCGGCCATCATAACCTCGTCCACATTCATATAACGGCGGCCGGTTCCTTTTCCGGACGGACGCTCTTTCGTCAGATAATACAACCCGAGAACCATGTCCTGCGACGGGAAAACAATCGACTTTCCGCTGGCGGGGTCGAGCAGGTTGCGGCTGGAAAGCATAAGAGTCCAGCACTCCATCTGGGCGGCCTGTGTAAGGGGCACGTGGACAGCCATCTGGTCACCGTCAAAGTCAGCGTTAAAGGCTTTACAAACAAGAGGATGCAGCCTGATAGCCTTTCCCTCGACAAGAACCGGCTCAAAAGCCTGAATCCCCAACCGGTGCAGGGTAGGCGCGCGGTTAAGCATTACGGGATGCTCTTTAACGACTTCATCAAGGATTGCGAAAACCTCGGGGGATTCCTGCTCGACAAGGAGTTTCGCCTTTTTGATATTGTAGACAACATCCTTGTCCACAAGTTTTTTCATTATAAACGGCTTGAAAAGCTCAAGCGCCATTTTTGTAGGCAGTCCGCACTGCCACATTTTCAGTTCAGGACCGACAACAATTACGGAACGGCCGGAATAGTCAACACGTTTACCGAGGAGGTTCTGGCGGAAGCGGCCCTGCTTTCCCTTGAGCATATCGGAAATGGATTTGAGAGGACGGTTTGAAGCACCTTTTATAACCCGTTTACGCTTTGAATTGTCAAAAAGAGCGTCCACGGCTTCCTGAAGCATACGCTTCTCATTCCTGATAATGATATCAGGGGCATTCAAACTCATCAGCCGTTTGAGACGGTTGTTGCGGTTTATAACACGGCGGTAAAGGTCATTCAGGTCAGAAGTCGCAAAGCGCCCGCCGTCCAGCTGCACCATAGGACGAAGGTCAGGCGGAATAACGGGAATCACATCAAGAATCATCCAGGAAGGCTGGTTTGTTGACGCCCTGAAGTTCTCAACGATTTCAATCCGTTTTAAAAGACGCTTGTCACTCTTGGCGCCTTTTTCAATCATTTTTGCGCGCAGTTCGGAAGCGAGCTCATCCAGATTGATATTTTCCAGCAGGGTTTTTATGGCTTCGGCCCCCATGCCGGCGGTAAAGGAAGAACCGTACCGCTCCTGGGCCTCCCTGTATTCATCCTCATTGAGGAGCTGGTTTTTCTTTAAATCTGTGTCACCCGGATCTATGACAATGTATTTTTCATAATAAAGGACAGAACGCAGAGCCGTAACCTGAAGGTCAAGGAGAAGCCCCATGCGGCTGGGGACAGACCTGTAATACCAGATGTGGGAAACAGGGGCCGCCAATTCAACATGCCCCATGCGCTCACGCCGGACTTTGAAGTGGGTGACTTCAACACCACAACGGTCGCAGATAACACCCTTATAGCGGATTGATTTGAATTTTCCGCAGTAGCATTCCCATTCTTTTGTGGTACCGAAAATACGCTCGCAGAACAGACCGTCTTTCTCCGGACGGAGCGTGCGGTAGTTGATGGTTTCCGGTTTCTTTACTTCACCGTAGGACCAGGAACGGATTGTCTCCGGAGAAGCAAGCTTTATCATCAAACTGTCAAAATCCTGAATATCTCTCATGTTTGTCCTCTAGTTTTTCCAATATACCTGTATACCTGTCCGTCTAGAAATTGGATCCGGTTTTCGCAATAAGTTCCTCGTCACGCTCTGTAAGAGGAATTTGTTTACCTTTTGCATCATAAATCGTGAAATCCAGAGCCAGACCGCGTAATTCCTGCACAAGAACATTGAAGGACTCCGGAATACCGGCAGGAGCCGAAGGCTCACCCTTGACGATAGACTCATAAATCTTGGAGCGGCCGTTCATATCATCAGACTTGATGGTAAGCAGTTCCTGCAGGGTATTCGCCGCACCGTAAGCTTCCAGCGCCCAAACCTCCATTTCACCCAGACGCTGTCCGCCGAACTGGGCTTTTCCTCCCAGAGGCTGCTGGGTGACAAGAGAATAGGGACCGGTGGACCGGGCGTGCATTTTGTCATCAACAAGATGATGGAGTTTCATAAAGTATATGACACCGACAAAAACGGGGTTATCGAAAGGAACTCCGGTACGTCCGTCACGCAGAATAACCTTGGAATTTTCCGGGAAACCCGCCTCCGCAAGTTTTTCGCCTATCTGCTCGTTTGTCGGAGACTGGAAAACAGGAGACTCGAACCACTTGTCAAGATACTTTGCGGCAAGTCCAAGCTCGGATTCCATAATCTGTCCGATATTCATGCGGGACGGAACCCCCAGGGGATTAAGACAAATATCCAGAGGCGTACCGTCTTCCATGTACGGCATATCTTCTTCAGGAAGGATGCGGGCGACAATACCTTTGTTTCCGTGCCGTCCGGCCATCTTGTCGCCTTCACGGAGCTTGCGCTTTGTAGCGACAAGGACTTTGACAACCTCATCAACACCGGGATTCAAGTCATCGCCCTCCGTGCGGCGGAGACGCTGGACATCAATAATGGTACCTTCCACACCGTGGGGAACCTTCAGCGAAGAATCCTTCACTTCACGAGCCTTTTCACCGAAAATCGAATTAAGAAGCTTGAATTCCGGAGTGGTTTCCGTCTCGCTTTTAGGAGTAACCTTTCCTATGAGAATGTCCCCGGAACGCACCTTGGCTCCGATACGGATGATACCCTCACTGTCCAGGTTATCAATGCACTTCTCGCTGGTATTGGGGATGTCCCTTGTAAGTTTTTCCGGCCCGAGTTTGGTTTCCCTTACTTCAGTTGTAAATTCCTTGATATGGATTGAAGTGAACATATCTTCTTTTACGACACGCTGGGAAATCAGGATGGCGTCTTCGTAATTATAGCCGTTCCAAGGCACAAAACCGACAAGAATATTGCGGCCCAGGGCAAGTTCCCCGTTATAAGTTGCAGGTCCGTCAGCCAAAGACTGTCCGGCGGAAACATTCTGTCCAAGATGAACAACAGGTCGCTGGTGATAACAGGTATCCTGGTTTGTCCGCTGGTATTTCAACAGCAAATATTCATCACGCGCCGAAGGATCCTCATCCGGAACAATAATAATTTTTTCCGCGGAAACATAGTCAACTTTTCCGGCTCTTTTCGCCTTTATCAGGACACCGGAGTCATAAGCGCATTTGCCTTCCATTCCGGTACCGACCCTCGGCGGTTCCGGGAAAACAAGGGGAACAGCCTGACGCTGCATGTTGGAACCCATCAAAGCACGGTTGGCGTCGTCATGTTCCAGGAAGGGGATAAGAGACGCGGAAACAGATATAATCTGCTTCGGGGAAACGTCCATGTATTGTACTTCCTTCGGGGACCGGGTCGTATAATCGCCGCGGTGACGGCAGGAAATCTGATCAGCAGCAATCACACCGTTTTCGTTCACGGCGGTGGAAGACTGGGCGATGTAATATTTATCCTCATCCATCGCGGAAAGGTATTCAACCTCACGGGTGGCGACTCCGTCCACAATCTTTACATAGGGCGCTTCCAGAAATCCGTAATCATTAACCCGTGTATAGTTAGCCAGCGAAACGATGAGACCGATGTTCGGACCTTCAGGCGTTTCAATCGGACACATGCGTCCGTAGTGTGTATAATGAACATCGCGGACCTCAAATCCGGCACGGTCCCTGGAAAGACCTCCGGGACCGAGGGCGTTGAGGCGGCGCTTATGGGTAAGCTCCGCGAGCGGGTTTACCTGATCCATAAACTGCGACAGCTGGCTTGAACCGAAGAATTCTTTTATCGCCGCAACAATCGGCTTGATTGAAATCAAATCCTGCGGCTTTATCGTCTCCGTTTCTTTAAGGCTCATCCTTTCCTTGGCTATACGCTCCATCCTTGAAAAGGCTGTTTTCAAGGTATTCGTCATAAGCTCGCCCACGGAACGGACACGGCGGTTGCCGAGATGGTCAATATCATCCACCAACTCAGGTTTGGTATAAACTTTAATCAGGAACTTCATCGTAGCGATGATATCCTGCTTTACCAAAGTGAATTCAGCGACAGGTTCTTCGTAATCGAATTTTTTATTGAGTTTATAACGTCCCACGCGGCCAAGATCATACCTTCTGGAAGAGAAGAACATGGATGTAAGGTCTTTTTCGGCGTTTTCCACAGTGATAGGCTCACCGGGCATAAGAACGGAATAAACCGCGGCAAGAGCGTCTTCTTTAGAAGGCTCGTCATTTTCAGAATCTTTTCCGGAATAACGGATTTCTTCCCTTTCAAAACAATTGATAATCATCGGGGAACTAAGGGAATCCGGGGAATTGAAATCGATTATTTCGATTTCATGCACATTATTCAAAAGGAGCTCGTCAATATTATGTGGATGAATCTTTTCACCGGCGCGGTAAAGCTTTATCCGGGCACCTGTCTCGTCGGTTACATAAACAGCCGAAGCGAAAACGTTTCCGACAAGGGATTCCTGATATTCCCGGTTGTCAGTCACCTCCACCTTTTTTGTCACATAAAAGCAGCGGATGATTTCTTCACGGGTCTGCACCCCGAGAGCCCGGAGGAAAAGGGTTCCGAGGACACGCTTTTTCCGGTCTATTTTTGCGTAAATAAGCTCTTTTTTCTGGTCAATTTCAAATTCCAGCCAGCTTCCGCGGTAAGGAATGATACGGCTGGAGAAAACACCTTTCTCATGGCTGAAAATCACGCCCGGCGAACGGTGGATTTGGGAAACCACAACCCGTTCCGCACCGTTTATGATAAAGGTTCCGCGGTCCGTCATGAGCGGAATATCGCCCATGTAAATATCTTTCTGACGGATTTCACCCGTCTGCTGGAAAATCAGGTTTATTCTGGCCTTCAGGGGAACGGCATAAGTAAGGTTTTTCTGTTTGCATTCCAACTCGGAGAATTTAATACCGCTGTCATCAAGCTCATAGAATTCATATTCAAGGACCATATCACCGTTCGGGCTTTCGATGGGGAAAGTCGAGCGAAAAACCTCTTCCAATCCGATATCTTCGGTTGAATCCGATGACTCTGATTTATCGCGGTTGAGGAATTTCTTGTATGATGAAAGCTGAATATCAATTAAATCAGGCAATTCCATGAAATTAGGAATATTTTTGCCGATATACTGGCGGTTGAAAACAGGGACTCCTGTAGACATCCCTACACCTCCTCACAAATGGGACAAAACAAACAGCCGGGGGAAAATTTTCCACCGGAAGCCGAACCAAGAGACAGAGAACTGATTTTTATTGTCGTGAAGCGGCGAGCGGACCGCCCGGAAAAACCCGGCAGTCCGCAACGCGGATTAAGCAATCTTAACAACTCCACCGGCGGCTTCAATTGATTCTTTAATTTTCGCCGCATCTTCTTTAGATACATTTTCTTTAAGAGTTTTGGGAGCGCCCTCAACAAGGTCTTTAGCTTCCTTAAGACCAAGGCCTGTAACGGCACGCACTTCCTTGATAACCGCGATTTTCTTAGCGGCATCAACACTTTCAAGTGTAACGGTGAACTCGGTCTGCTCTTCAGCCGGAGCGGCACCTGCGGCGGCACCGGCTGCCACAGCGACAGTGGGGGCAGCGGCTGTAACACCGAATTTCTCTTCCATAGCCTTAACGAGCTCGGAAACCTCAAGAACCGTCATTTCCGCGATAGCATCAAGAATCTGTTCATTTGTCAAAGCTGCCATATTAACTTCTCCTAAAATATAATTACGGATCATACAATCCGCAGCGGCGCCGGAAAGGCATCACCGCATCAAACGGACAGGACGACAGCAGGGTTTCCCCGGAAGCCTGACCGCCTTACATTAACAAAAACCATATCCGGATTACGCCGGATTTTCAGACGCTTTCTTATCCGCAACAGCCTTGATTGTACGGGCCAATTTGGAAGTAGTAGCCTGCATAGCGGACATAAGCATGGAAATAAGCTCCTTTTTGCCGGGAAGCTTTGAAAAAGCCTCGAGTTTGGCGGCGTCATAAATCTCGCCTCCGACAAGGGCACCCTTGATTACAAGAGCGGGAGCATCCTTCGCAAAGTCAAACAAAATCTTGGCGACACCATTCACCTCGTCTTCTCCTGCATAGAGAGCGACAGCGGTAGGGCCGACAAAATAAGAAGACACGTCTCCTTTATTCAACTCTTCAAAGGCAATACGGGCAAAGTTGTTTTTTACAACTTTATAAGTGCAGTTCTTTTCACGGAGCTGGGAACGCAAAGCAGTAACCTGCTCCACGGTAAGACCGCGGTATTCAGTAAAAATAAAGTCATTCGCGGATTCAAAACAAGCCTTCACATTGGCGATGGCTTCGGTTTTTTCCGCTTGAATTTGTTTTGCTTTAATCGCCATAGTTATTCTCCTGCCCTATAAGATACCCAGACACCAGGCCCCATTGTGGAATTGACGGACACCGAACGGACAAAATCCGCCTTCGCATCAGCCGGTTTTTTACGCATCATTTCGGCGAGGAAAGTCTTTATGTTTTCCGCGATTTTATCGGAATCCATTGAAACCTTTCCGACAGCAAGATGAATTACACCGGTTTTATCGGCGCGGAATTCAACACGGCCTTTTTTAAGCTCGTTGACAGCCGAGGCGATATCAGCGGAAACAGTTCCTGTCTTGGGGTTGGGCATAAGACCTTTACGCCCGAGAACCATACCGAGACGACCCACATCCTTCATCATATCGGGGGTAGCGACAGCCACATCAAAATCCAGCCAGCCGCCCTTCACCTTTTCGATATATTCATCAGCACCGGCGTAAGCGGCACCGGCGTCCAAAGCTTCCTTCACCCTGTCTTCCTTGCAGAAAACAAGAATCTTCTTTTCGCCACGGAACTGGTGGGGCAGAACAACTGTGTCACGCACAGACTGGCTTTTTGCAAGTTTCAGACTGACATGAACTTCCACAGTTTCATCAAAGGAAGCGTATTTCACGTCCTTCACGATATCAACAGCTTTCTGAAGCTCATAAGCCTGATCCGGATTGTATTTTTTCAACGCTTCGCGATATTTTTTTCCACGTGCCATATTACCGCTCCACCTCTACTCCCATACTGCGGGCTGTGCCGGCTATGATTTTTTTAGCCGCCTCAATGTCATTCGCAGTGATATCGGGCATTTTCATCTTCGCGATTTCTTCAAGCTTAGCTTTTGAAAGAAGAGCCACTTTCTGTCCTGTAGAATTCGCCGCGCCTTTCTGGATACCGCAAGCCTTTTTAATCAGGACAGCGGCGGGCGGGGTTTTAAGGATAAAAGTAAAGCTTTTATCGGAATAAACACTGATGACAACCGGCACGATAAGTCCCGGCTCCATTGCTTTCGTGCGGTCATTAAACTGCTGCACAAACTGCGGGGCGCTCACGCCATGGGGACCCAGAGCCGGGCCGATAGGCGGAGCAGGCGTAGCCTTTCCGGCAGGGCACTGCAACTTAATTACAGCCGCAATTTTCTTTTTAGCCATAAAAAACTCCTGTCAGGTAATAACGGGGAAACGGAAAACCGTTCCGGAAGCTCCGCCAACGGCGGCTTCCGCAAGCAGGACGAAAAACGTCCGCCCCTCCCTATATCGAACAACGCAAAAGCGTATATCCGCAATTAAATCATCTTTTCAACCTGAAGCAAATCAACCTCAACAGGCGTGGCGCGTCCGAAAATCCCGACCATAACCCGGAGCTTATTGCGGTCCAGATTGACGTCTTCTATTGTTCCGCTGAAAGAGGCGAAAGGACCGTCTATAATTTTGACGGTTTCCCCGACAGAGAAAGACTGATGGACACGGGGCGCCTTTTCCCCTTTGATTTCACCGGCTTTCTGAAGAATAGCACGGGCCTCATCCGCGCTTATGGGATAAGGGCGGGAACCGGAGGGCGCGCCGATAAAACCGGTCACACCGTTTATACGCCTGATTGTCGAACAGACATTTTTCCAACCCAAATCCGGCAAATCCATTTCAACAAGAATGTAACTGGGCAGGATTTTTTTATGTACGTTATGTTTTTTGCCGTCTTTGATTTCTATAATTTCTTCAAGCGGAATTTTTATATCGAGAACCACGGAAGGATCGATATCCCCGTTCTTGATGAGGGTGCGGATTTCCTTTTCAATTTTATTTTCATACCCGGAGTAAGTATGAAGAATATACCAACCTTTCGCCATGCCGCCAGCCTAAAATACAAGATTAACGCCAGCCATAAACAAGGCGTCAATAAACCCTAAAAGCAAAGCCATAAAAACAGTGGAGATAACAACAACTTTAACAGAGGAAACAACATCGTCCCGGCTGGGCCATACGACCTTCCTTAATTCCGCGACACAATCCTTGCAAAACTGAACTATTTTCATTTCTTCCCCTTGGTTTCAATATATTCGCAGGCCAGGAGGGACTCGAACCCCCAACATGCGGTTTTGGAGACCGCCGCTCTACCATTAGAGCTACTGACCTAAAATATCAGAACGGAATAAATTCCGCAAAACCCGAAATTTATTTTATCTTTGTCTCTTTGTGCAGCGTATGCTTCCGGTCAAAAGGGCAGTATTTATTAAGCTCAAGCTTTCCCTGCATATTCTTGCGGTTCTTTTTGGTTGTATAGTTTTTGCGCTTGCATTCGGAACACTGCAGTGCAATAAGTTCCACAGCCTGTTTTTTTGACGCCATAGACATCTCCTTTCATAAACAAAAATTGAAAACTTCGAGCTCCCAAACAGAATCGAACTGTTGACCTCAACCTTACCATGGTTGCGCTCTGCCGACTGAGCTATAGGAGCAGGACATGCAGATACGTTGGAAAAATCTATCAAACAATTTGATTTTTGTCAATTGAAAAATGATTTTTTGTGAATAAACTATGACCGGCTGGTGCCTGGTGCTCCGTAAAAACATACGGGGAATGTCAGGCAAAAAGGCTACAGTTTTTTCTGTCCGTTCCCTTTTTGCTCTGACGCACTGCCAAAGGCTGTCCTTTCTGACGTTTGTCAACTTCCGGGACAGCCTTTTTTGTCAGTTAGGTGGGGGGAAAAGCGAATCTATAAAAAACGCCATACCGTCTTTTGATGGTATGGCGTCTTGACCGGTGTCTTTATCTTAATATGTCATATTCTTTTCTACTACAATTTCATTATCCTTGACTGAAATAGTGTGACTGTATCCCTGTATCGATCCCGTGTCACCTGCAGCATAGTTTCCAAAAAAAAGTTCTCCTACAGAACTATTATTCCATCCCGAAGTTATTGTATATTCTTTCTCAGGATCTTTCATGTAGATTCCAATCATACGTTTTCCAGTGCGGTCAAGATCACTACGAATAGATATTTTTGCTCCAGCACCAGCACTATCACTATCAAGACATACATCATTTTGATTAGTAAGGTTACCATCCTGTTTATTTCCATTTATAATTGGAGAACCTCCTACGCTAAAAACAGCACCGGAAGCAACATACACACCTCCGCCATACACACCTTCGCCGGAACCACCTGTACCAAAACCATTACTACCATAAATCTTAAGTATATTTCCGGTTATACTGCCACCGGTCATAGTAAACTCTCCGTAATCGCATACTCCGGCACCCAATTCGGTCTCACCTTTACCATTACCGGAAATACTGCCACCTCTCATGGTAAAGATACCATATTTGGATACATATACGCCACCGCCCTTGGTAGCACCATTATCAGTAATAGAGCCACCTCTCATGGTAAAGATACCATTGGATACATATACGCCACCGCCATTGATAGCACCATTATCAGTAATAGAACCAGAAACAAGACGCAGGGCACCGTTAGTATCAACATTAATACCACCGCCACTGCTCCCACCACCACCGGTTATCTTACCGGTTCCGCCGGTACCGTCAGGATTTGCGGAAGAATCCTTTATTTCCAACATTCCCACAGACACGGAAAGCACAGAGGCAGAACCGTTACCGGAAAGGGTGTGACCGTTCAGGTCTATGGTAACGGGAGTGCCGCCTTCACCGGTATCTTTATCCAATAAGAGATGGCTACCTCCGGTGATTATCGCTGTTTGAGTCAAGGATATATCCTTAAGCAGCGTTATTACACCGCCGGAAGATTCGTTATCAAGCTCAGTAAGAGCTTCCGCAAAAGTACCTTCTTTGGGGCCGTTGCCAACTTGGTAGGTTACTTCTATGTCACGGAGCCATACCCCATCAGCCTTGTTGTCTACATAATATCCTTTATCCGAAGAGAAAATTGTTCCCGCATTGTCAACGGATTTATCCGTTACCATAATACCGGTTGCATCAGGCGTGACTTCTGTGTTTACACCTATGCGGGCGGCATCGGAAAGGGTGCCACCGATGGTAATGACTTTTCCGTCAGCCAGAGTCACATTGTTGGTACTACTATCATCAAGGATATTTTCGGTTATATCCGGTCTGCCGCTGACGGTGAAGGTGCCATCTCCCGTGAAGTACACACCACCGCCATTATACGCCTCATTATATTTTATTCGGGCATTATCATTCATGAAAAATCGACTCTCGGAATTACCAACATATACACCGCCACCCGATCCATCACAAGTATTATAAATTATTTTTGCATTATCATTCATAGTAAAAGTGCTATCAAAGATGGCGCTGAAACAAACACCTCCGCCATGAATTCCCGTCGAGTTGGAACCTGTGTTTTCAGCCATATTGTAGCTTATTTCAGAATTCCCACTCATGGTAAACTCACAGTAAAATCCAACATATACACCCCCTCCCCATTTGGCGACATTGGTATAAGCACTATCTCCCCCTATAACCCCGCCATTCATGGTGAAGTTAGCACCATCTCCACTTACATACACAGCACCGCCACCATCCCAAGCTTGACATCTTATTATTTTAGCACCGTCGTTCATGGTGAAGGTGCCGCCACTTCCCACAGATACACCGCCACCGGAAGCACTGGTGCCTTCGACGATGCTATCCGCTATCGTGCTGCCGCTTTCCATGGTGAATTTTCCGCCAGTTACATGCACGGCACCACCTCTCGCGTTTGCGTAATTTATATGTCCGGTGAGGGTTATGCCCTCTCCAAGGGTCACGCTTCCGCCGGTTATGTTGAGAACCCGGCCGGAATCGTTTTTCAAGGTTCCGCCGCCGTTATAGCCCCGCAGGGTCAGGCTTCCGGAACTGTGGTTATGCTCGGAGGTAACAGCGACGTTGCCGGTTACGTAAACCACGCCTTCGCCGTCTATGGTTTCTATGGCTTTATCCAGGGTGGCGAAGGGGTTGATTGGGGTGCCGGTGCCGTTCGAATCACTACCGTTCTGCGATATATACACGGCGGAATAGGGTACCGTATAGGTAAAGGTTGTTGTGGTATCCCGGGCACCGGATACACCGCCGGCGGTAGCGGTAACGGTGTAGGTTCCCTTCTTGACAAAGGTCAGGGAGATTCCGCTCCCGCCACCCGTGAATGTCACGGTGTTTTCTGTGAAGGGTCCTGCAGAAGACGTCACGCCTTCTGTGCTGCTCAAGGTAAGCGTTACCGTGGAACCGGCGGTTGCATGATTAAAGGTCACCAAATCACCTGGCTCAATGGTGCCGGATCCGGGGTTGGCTGTGACGGCGGGCAGCGGCGGCGCTTCCGTGGAAGCCGTGACCACAGAGGTAAGGCCGGAGGAATCGGTCAGGGTTATGGTGCATTCAGGGCTGGGTACGGCAGTCAGCGACACACCCGTTTCTATCCCCACAAAGCGGTTGTTTTTGTCCCCAAAAAACGCGCCGCCGCCGGACACTTCCTTGTAGTTTGTGTCATCATACGCATTTGTGACACCTGTAATGCCGTTGCCGTTGCTGTCGGAGGGAGCCGTCACCGTGTATGTTTTGTCGTAAAAACCGCTGACCGTAAGGGATACAATGTCCCGGTGGATGCTGGAGTTTGTATTCATGTCCGGCATGTTGAAGCAAATCACGTAGGTGTTGTCCGTATCGTTGTAAAGGATGATGGGGGAAGACACCGCTGGCGGCGCCGAGTTCACCCGCAGGGGAACCGTGTAGCTCCCGAAGTTCCTGCCGGACTTGGGTTCAGTTATGCTCACCGTGGGGCTTATCTCCGTTCCGGTGCCGTCCAGGCTCTGGAGGTAAGTGTTATTCAGGGTGAGGCGCAGGACAGTCCTGTCCGACGCGTCCTGCCCTATGCTGTAATCCAAGCCTTGGTTGGGGCTGGGGGATGATGCGAATGTTGCGGAGGGGTCCAGCAAGTAATTCTGGGGATTCACCAGGTAATAGGTTATCACCCGGTCGCCTCCGGAGGGCAGGTTGGTAAGCCCGCCGGTTGCCGGGTAGGAGCCGTCGAAGCGGTGCTCCATTATTTTGGCCACGTTCGTCCACTCGTCCAGGAAGTCCTGGAGGGGCTTGTTGAACATGTCGCAGGAAAGGAAGGCCAGGGCGCACAGGAAGAGCGCCGCAACCGCCGCCACATTTCCTGTTTAAATTCTGTCATATTCTGCACCAATATGTATTATTATACACCTTTTATTTATTAAATCATAGTACAAAAAATTCTTATGGAGACTGCGGCGGTTCCGCATTATACTTTCAATCCCGTATTCCATTGATGAAGCATTAAAAAGCGGATATTATTCAGCAGGAGAAAAAAATGGACATTCAGGAAGCTACAAACGCCATCATCGACTCGTATCTGATGTACGGAGGGATAAACCTTCCGGACGAAAAGAACTTCCCCAACAGGGAGAACGTGATTTCCGTCCTCCGGGACATTCTCTCGCTGATTTTCCCCGGCTTCAGAACCGCCGAACAAATCGAGCAGGAAAGACTGAAATACATCACGGGCGAAAAAATCAACAGGATTGTCACCATGCTTACGGGGGAAACCCAGAAAATCCTTCTTTTTCTGTGTAAAAACAAGGATGCGGGTAAAAAAAACTGTTTCAATCTGGCGGAGCAGACTGTCCTCTCTCTCATTGAGGAAATTCCTGAGATAAGGCGTAAGGTCAGCCTTGACGCGAAGGCGGCACTGGAAGGGGATCCGGCTGCCCGTACCTTCGAGGAGGTTATTCTCTCCTATCCCGGACTGGAGGCTGTAGTGGTCCACAGGATAGCGCACTTCCTTCATGAAAAGGGGATACCGATTATTCCCAGAATCATGAGCGAATATGTGCACGGAAAAACCGGCATCGATATCCATCCGGGGGCGACGATAGGGGAATCCTTTTTCATCGACCACGGAACGGGGGTTGTAATCGGGGAAACCTGCGTCATCGGGGACAACGTGAAGGTTTACCAGGGCGTGACACTGGGGGCGCTTAGCGTCAGCAAATCCTTTGCGGACAAGAAGAGACACCCTACAATAGAAGATAATGTGACGATTTATGCTGGGGCGACAATCCTCGGGGGAAAAACAGTAATAGGGCGCGGCAGCATAATCGGCGGCAACACATGGATAACAGAATCAGTCCCGCCGGAAAGCACGGTATACAACTGAATACATCCGGACGGAAACGTGAAGGGCTTTCTGAAACCTGTTGACATTATAATCCTGTGCCTGGCGGTTACCGCGGTGTTTTTTTCGGCGGGCTTTCCAAAAAAACAGGCGGAAACGCTTTTTCTGGAGGTTGAGGCCCCGGCGGAGGCAGAAGGGGGACGGCGTTACAAGGCGGTTTACCCTCTTTCCGAGGACAGGCGGTTCACAGTGCAGGGTGCGGAAGGCGTGATGGAGATTGCCGTCAAAGACGGGGAAGCTTCCGTTGTATCAGCGCCGTGCAGGAACCAGTTATGCAGGTACAGCCCTCCGATAGGACGTCCGGATGAATGGACGGCCTGCATACCTGGAAAAGTCATAATACGGATAACCGGACAGAACGGCGGTTCCCGGAGCGGACAAAAAACCCCCGACGCCGTTTCATATTGACCTCTATTCCTGCGGGGGAATAAGATCGCCTTCGCCTGTCAGAATCCCCCTTCCTCCGATTTTCCACCACAGAGCCATGACGGAAACCGCAAGCACAGAAACATAAACGACCGCGCCCGTGAGCATGAAAAAAACAACGGTCAGATTATAAAGGCCGTGAAGCAGGAAACCGGCGGTGAAGGACAGGGCGAATGCGCCCCGGAACCTTTTGTTGAAAAACGCTCCTGAAGCCGTTACGAGCAGGGCCGCGGGATGAAGGATATAGGCGGTGAACAGCCTCGGAACCGTGACGCCGGGAAGATAAAAATATCCGGCGAGGCTTTCAAAAGAAGCGAACAAAAACCCGGAGAAAACCGCGAAATAAAAAATAACGGGAACGGATTTCCCGATAAAATCTGTCCGGGCCACGCTGATTTTTTTCAAAGTAATAAACAGGAAAACAGCTTTTATACCTTCTTCTATAAATCCGGTTTGCACGAAGGAAAACAAAAGGAGGGTGGCTGTTTTCCGGTCAGAAAAAATCATTATTTCGGAAAAATAATACTGGAAAAGCACCTGCAGGACAGAGGAGACGGCGATGGAAAGAAAAGACGAAAGAAAAAAAAACAGCGTATATTTAACGAGCACACGCCGGAAAACGGCCGCATAAAAAAACCATATGAGCGGCGGAAGAAAACATAATGATATATAACATACAAGCATATTTATATGCATATCATATTCTATATCTTTGCCAAAAACAATAAATTCAATATAATTTTTTCATGAAAAACGAAGGCGGAAGAAAGGCTGTTGTACTTACCGGATTAAAACACTGCGGGAAAAGCTCGGCGGGGAAAATCCTTGCGGAAAAGCTCGGCTGCCCTTTTTACGATACAGATTCCCTGATACGGGAAATAACAGGGAAAACAGCCAGGGAACTTTACGCCGAGGGTGGAGCGGCGCTCATGGCCCGGAAAGAAACGGAAGCCTGTGAAGAGGCGGTTAAACTCTGCGGACAGTATACTGGTGGAGCCTTCGGGCCGGTGATATCAACGGGAGGCGCCTTCTCCGAAAACAGCGGGGCGGTTGAAACCCTCCGCCGCGCGGGCTTGTTTTTTTATATAAAAGCGGATTTCAACGACCTTTACGCCCGCATTTTAAAAAGCGCGGAACAGGACGGTGAAATGCCCGCCTTTTTGCGCGGAGATGACCCGGAAAGGCAATTCAGGGAAATTTACGACAGCCGCGCAAAAAAATACGGACAAATGGCGGACTTTTCAGTTTCCTCCGATGAAGCCCACGGACCGGAACATACGGCGGCGCGGATTCTGGAGGAACTGAAAAAAGCGGAAAACTGACGGAATCAGTCTCCCATGCACATACCGAGACCGCGTGCGGTCGTAAGCATCCTGTGATTCAAAGGAACCTGTTTCACCTGATGGGCGACCTCTTCCAGAGGAACACCCACAAGCTCATCATTCTGCAGCGCGACCATCTTGCCGTAATCGCCGCGGGCGAGCATATGGGCGGCCGCCGTCCCGAACTGGGAGGCGAGAATCCTGTCATAGGCGACGGGCGTTCCTCCCCGCTGGAGATAACCCAGAACGGTGACACGGACTTCGAGACCGGTGGCCTGTTCTATTTCGCCCGCAACCCTGTATCCTATGGATGTTGTCATCTCACGGCGCTGCTGTTTGAATGTTTTCTTGTCGAGCCTGGATTCCTCAACGGACAAAGCCCCCTCCGCGACCACAACGATTGAAAAGGTTTTACCGCTGGCGGCACGGTTTTCCAGGGTGGTGAGAACGCTGTTAATATTGTAAGGAATTTCAGGAATCAAAACCACATCCCCGCCTCCCGCCACACCGGAATACAGGGCGAGCCATCCGGCCTTGTGCCCCATAACCTCTATCACCATAACCCGGTTATGGCTTGAAGCGGTCGAATGGAGCCGGTCGATTCCGTCCGTGGCGACGTCAAGGGCTGTATGGAAACCGAATGTCATGTCGGTCTTCACGATGTCGTTGTCAATCGTTTTCGGAACGCCTACAACATTCAGACCTTCGTTGCTTAAAAGAGATGCCGTGGAATGGGTTCCGTTTCCTCCAAGAACCACAAGGCATTCAAGCCCCAGCTTTTTATAATTACGTTTTATGTTTTCAACAGCGCTGGGAACACCGTCCCCGTTCTCCCAGTTTTTGTCCTTGAAGGGTTTTTCACGGGATGTTCCTAAAAAAGTTCCTCCCATTGTAAGGATGCCTGAAAGCTCTTTCGGGTTCAAAAGTCTGGAACGGCCTTCAATCAGACCGCGGTAACCGTATTCAAACCCAATAACTTCCATCCCGTAAATATCAATCGCGGTTCGCGCCACGGCCCTTATCGCCGCATTCAAACCCGGCGCATCTCCGCCTGATGTCAGTATTCCGAATCTTCTTACAGCCTTTGTTTGCAAGGGTCACCTCCATTTTATGGTTCCAGTATAAATGCATAATCCTGAAAAGTACATCTTTTTCAAAATTTTCATAAAGAATATTTTTTATTTTTATGTTTTTATGCTAAACTCCGGGCATGAGCATAAATAAAATTCCGCTTTTTATAGTCGCTTTTCTGTGCGTGGTTTTGTCGTTTTTTTTGTATGCAAACGGAAATTCCCAAGAAAAAGAAAGGAGAGAGCAAAGCGGGCAGACACAGGAAGAAACAAAACCTGACCCCGTTTTTTTGGCAGGAAACGAAGCAGGCCTTTTCAGTATAAACTCGAGGACTTCAGGAACAGCATTGTTGTGGCAGGAAGCGCCTGTAAAGAAAATAATACGCATAGGGGATTTTGAAAACGCCGGAATCAGCCCCTCATCAGGAACATCCGGCATATCCGGTACAGCGGGGTATCCGGACGAAAAAGGCTGGTACTTTCTTACAGGCGCGGGAGTGGTTTATTCAGAAAACCTGTCAGAATTTGAAACAAGGAATTCGGGGCTGCCATTTAAAACCATAAAAAACTACAGGAACGGGGAAGTCGATTTCCGGAAAGAAATCGAGGACTTGAAGGATTTGAATACAGTTCCCGGTCATCCCGAAATACTGGTGACAGCCACCAACAAAAGCGTGTTTTTGTCGGAAGACGCCGGACACAGCTGGAAGGCGCTCGGCAGGAACGCTTCGACGGACGGGGCGAAAACCGCGGCGGCCGCATTCATGCACAACAGTGACGGAACAAGAAAACTGACTGTTTTCATGTCACATCCGATATACGGGGTATCATATATTTTCCCCCATGACAAAAATCCCGTATGGATAGATTTGAACGACGGCCTTGAGAAAGTCCCCGGAATAACCTACCCGGATGAAACCGCCTCTTTTTCCGTTTCCCCAGACGGTTCCGAATTATACGCATCCCAGAGTTTTATCCCGGCGCTGTACAAGCTTAACTGGCAGGAAAAACGCTTTGAGAAAATCATACGGACAGACGCTTTCGCGGACAGTTTCGACGGCCTTTTTGTCTGCGGCGGAAAAAACAGCCGGAGAATCTTTTTCACAGCCTTGAACGGGCTTAAAGTTTTCACCGAGGCGGAAGGAGTCAGGGACGAATCTTCCTGGAACGCCTTTCTGAATCTGCTTCCCAAAACGACTGAATGTTTTTATGTTCCGCCTGAGGAAGCTGCCCGGATAACAGGAACGCAGGGCACGGGAATATCCTTTTCGCAAATGTGGCTGCTTCATCCGGAAAATACCGGCGGCCCCTATTCGCGGACAGCGACAGGGAAAAAAGGTATTTACGTCCCGGTATGGCAGGCAACCACGGAAGAAGGTTTCAACAAGCATCTGGATGTCATAAAGAAAAACAACCTGAATATGCTTGTCATAGACATGAAGGATGACTACGGGTTTTTAAGATATGACGCGCAGGATCCGCTCGTGGTCGAGAAAGGCAGAACCGGCAGAGGCATTAAAATCGACCGGTTCGTCAAAAAAGCAAAAGAAGAAGGCCTTTACCTTGTCGCAAGGATTGTTGTCTTCAAAGACAGGGAATTGTCCAGATACGGCGGCGGAAAGTACGCGGTATGGGACAAATCCGAGGAAAAACCCTGGCAGGGGTATGAGCTTGTTAAAAAGACGGCAGACGAAGAGGAAGAGGTAAAAGAAGAAGTAAAACAGGAAACCGCGGGGCAGTCCCGGAACCAAAACAGCAACCGGACGGATGCAAGTCAAAAAGAAAAAGCGGAACCGCAAATGGAAAGGAAATACTACGATGAATTCTGGGTGGATCCGTATTCAGAGGAAGTATGGGAATACAACATCGCCATTGCAAAAGAGCTTATCACCCGCGGGTTTGACGAAATTCAATTTGACTACATCCGTTTCCCGACAGACGGAGTGAACCTGAAGAATGCCTTTTACCGTTACCAAAGCAACGGCATGGACAAAGAAGACGCGCTTATATCGTTTCTGGCATATGCCCGCCGGGAAATCAAAGCGCCGATTTCCATCGATATTTACGGAGCGAACGGATGGTACAGAACGGGAGCGAGGACGGGACAGCATGTGGAGGTTCTTTCCAAATACGTCGATGTCATTTGCCCGATGTTTTACCCGAACCATTTTGAAAACAACTTCCTGAGGTATGAGCCGGAAAGCGAGCGTCCGTACAGGATTTATTATTACGGAACATTCCGCAACACCGTCATCGCAAAGGGAAAATCCTTTGTGCGTCCGTGGGCGCAGGCTTTTTACTTAAATGTGAATTACGACAAAATATACTATAACGAAAACTACGTCCAACAGCAGGTTTTCGGTGTAAGGGATTCCGTCAACCTGGGATACACATACTGGAACAATTCCGGAAGATACACGGACCTGCGTCCGGATCCGAAGGACAGCGACATATACCAGGGACCGTCACCGGAAGCGGCGGCGGGTCTGCCGAAACCATTCTATGCGCCCCGGACCGCGCCGTGAGCGGAATAAGGAACACCGGGAAAACGGCGGCAAGTGTATCCTCGCAGTGAGACTGCCTCAGAAATATTTTCCCCTTGAGGCGAAGAACCTGTCCAGCACCGGGCGCAGCTCCCTCTGCGTGTCGGCGTAGCGGAGAACAGCTTCCAGATATCCCGCCGGGTCTCCTGTATCAAGACGGATACCCTCAACACGCTTGCGGACAACCTTGCCGGCCTTCATCATCTTGTTCAGGGCGTAAACATGGAAATATTCGCCGGGATCCGTACCGCTTGACTTAGCCTCCAAAACATGAAGGTTCCATCCTTCTTCAATAAAATTGAAGAATTCCGGCGTAAAAAGAAACCTGCCTATGGAAATCTCATGGCTGGGCTCCGAGCCGGGGGCGGGTTTCTCAACAATCGCGGAAACCTTTCCGTCATCAGAAACAGCGAGAACCCCGTACCGGGAAACATCCCCCGGCTCTTCCACAGAAGCTAAAACCGAACACCCCGTTTTTTCATATTCATAAATAAGCTGGCCGGCGAGAGGATGGTTCCCCATATGCAGGTCGTCAGGGTAGGCGACGACACAGGGTTCGTTTCCCACAAGATGCTTCACCTGGAGAAGGGCGTGGCCAGTCCCCATCATTCTCTGCTGGCGGACAAAAACAATGTTTACCGGGGCAGGCTTTATCTTCTGCAAAAAGGCGGATTTCCCTTCCGCATAAAAAACCGATTCAAGCTCAACTTCCCTGTCGAAATAATCTTCCAAAGCTTTTTTCCTGCGGGAAGAGACAACTATAATTTCCGAAATTCCTGATCTTACGAATTCATCGACGATAAACTGAATCGCCGGGGTACATCCGAGAGGAAGCATTTCCTTGGGGACGGTTTTTGTGACGGGCAGACACCGCGCCCCGTAACCGGCTGCAATAATAATCCCTTTCATGCGGATATTCTAACACAGCAGGCTCCACTTTTCAACAATGGAAAAATTCTATACCATATTCGTGCGGAGGAACAAATATGTTTTCAAGCAGATTCTGCGGACTTAATCCCTATGTGCCGGGGGAACAGCCTTCGGACAGGGAATACATCAAGCTTAACGCAAACGAAAACCCCTACCCGCCTTCGCCTGCGGTTGAAAAAGAAATAAGGGAATTCCATGCCGCATCGCTGCGCCTTTATCCCGACCCCGACTCCTCGGATCTGCGGGAAAGCATAGCCGAAATGCTCGGCAACGGAATAACGACGGATATGGTTTTTGCGGGGAACGGCTCCGATGAAATCCTCTCATTCATTTTCTACGCTTTTTTTGACTCAAACCGGCCGGTGGTTTTCCCTGAACATACTTACAGCTTTTATCCGGTTTACGCCGGATATTATAAAATACCGGTAAAAAAGATTCCGCTTCTGGCAGATTTTTCCATTGATCTGGAGAAAACAGCCGAAGCTGACAGTTCGGGTATAATCTTCCCGAATCCGAACGCCCCGACCGGAATAATAATTCCCAGGGAAAAACTCCGGGACTTCCTTCAGGAATGCGGAAAGAAAGCCCCGGACAGGGCGGTTGTTATTGACGAGGCTTACATTGATTTCGGAGGCGAAACAGCGCTTCCCCTCCTGAAGGATTTCCCCAACTTGATAATCGTGCGCACGTTTTCAAAAAGCTTCTGTTTCGCGGGGGCGCGCCTTGGATTCGCCGTAAGCTCACCGGAAAACATCAGGGCTTTGTGCACCGTGAAAAATTCGTTCAACCACTTCCCCGTGGACAGGCTTACCCAGAGGATGGGAATCGCGGCCTGCTCGGACGCGGCTTATTACAGGCGAATCTGCGGGGAAATAGCCGCGACAAGGGACAGCTTCGCTTCGGAGCTTGAAAAAACAGGCTGGCAGGTGCTGCCGTCAAAGGCGAATTTCCTGTTTGTCCGGAAGGAAGGACTCGCAGGAAAACAAATTTATGAGACGGCGAAAAAAGAAGGGTTTTTGCTGAGGCTGTTCAACACAAAGGGACTTGAGGATTTTATACGCATCAGCATCGGTTTGCCGAAAGATATGCAGGCATTACTGGAATGCCTGAAAAAACTTTGAAAACAATGAATACAGAGGGAAAAATGAAACTGCTTATCATTTCTGACGGACACGGGGACACATCCCGGCTTGAGAAGCTTTCCGGCATTGCGGAAAACATGGATGCCGTTATTTTCGCAGGGGATTTCGCGGAATTCAAAAAACCGGAAACAGGAAAGCCGTTTCTGGAAAGACTTGTGAAACTCCATGACTGCGTGTTCTCCGTAACGGGAAACTGTGATGAACCGGATTTTTTACAGGAGCTGGAGAATTTCGATATCTGCGTCCAGGGCTCACTCGCGTACTTTAAGGGTTTGTCCTTTATAGGTTCCGGCGGCGGAAGCAAATTTACAGGGACAACACCCAATGAAAGGACCGACGAAGAGCTGGTATCGGACTTGTCGATAATCCCATCTTCCTCCGGACATGACCATGACCAGGAATGGAACAATCTTATTGTGATTACCCATAATCCGCCCGAAGGAACAAAGCTCGACCAAATCCCGGCCGGAGCCCATGTCGGTTCCCCGGAAATCAGAAAATTCATCGAAACACACCGGCCTCTGCTCGCTGTTTCAGGGCATATACACGAATCCCGGGCTCTGGACGAACTGGGACGGACAAAGCTCGTTAATCCCGGCGCCCTTGCGGACGGATATTACGCTGTCGCGGAAATTTCTTTCCCGGACGGAAAAACTGCGGAAATCACTTCCCTGGAACTCTTTTCATTGTGAAGGAAGCAACAGAATGGATAAACAACTGTTTGTGATTTCATCCCTTGCCCTGCTCCCGGTGGCGGCATTATTCCTTGCCGTAACATTTTTCCGCACAAAAAAAAAGCTGGGTGAAAAACGCGGCGCATTCAGAAAAAAAGCAAGCCCGCTGGCTTTCCTCATTCCGCCGGCGTCCATAGCGCTGATATTGCTGTGCCTCATAAGGGATTTCCAGACAACCGGGATGCTGGCAATCTGCGGCTGCGGAATTTTGGGATTTTACCTTTCAGGAAGGGAAATCCTGATTATGATTTTTTCCGGGATATATGAAGAAGGCTTTATCATCGGTTCGGATTTTTTCTTCTTTGAGAATATTTCCAGGATAGACTGTTCCCAGGAAAATTTGATGACGGTGGAATCAAAAACAAAGGAGCAAAAAACAATTCATGTGCAAAAGAATGACGTGGTTGAAATCATAACGGCGGCGAAAAAAAAGAACCCGTCCATAGAGATATCCTGAAAGCCCGTGAACCGGAGGGAAATCATACCCTACAGGCTTGAAGGAAACGCCGTGTTTTCCTATTATAGGAGCCATGAAAGCATTAGTTATAGGATCCGGCGGCCGCGAACACGCAATCGCATGGGCTTTATCGAATTCTCCAGAAATAGAGGAAGTTTTATGTGTTCCCGGAAACGGCGGGACTGCTGTGGAAAACAAATGCAGGAATCTGGATATTCCGCTAAAAGATTTGCGCGCGGCCGCCGACGCCGCGGTACAGGAATTGGGAGGTACGGAAGGAGTTGTTGCCGTCATAGGCCCTGAAAATCCGCTTACAGAAGGCGCCGCCGACATACTCGGTACGAAAGGCATACCGGTTGTAGGCCCAACAAAAGCGGCCGCACAGCTTGAAGCCAGTAAAGACGCTGCAAAAAAATTCATGAAAAAATACGGGGTGGCCTGCGCCGCCAGCGAAACTTATACGGATCTTGATTCCGCCCTGAAAGCCGTGAACGCATCATCCGGGCCGGTGGTCGTCAAAGCGGACGGCCTTGCAGCCGGAAAAGGAGTCGTCGTCGCCGGCGATAAAAAGACGGCGGAAGAGGCTGTCCGGCGTTTTATGGTTGACGGGGAACTCGGGGAAGCCGGGAAAAAGCTCGTCATCGAAGAATACCTTGAAGGAGAAGAAATTTCGGTTTTAGCCGCGGTCAGCGTAACCCCGGAAACAAGTGAAACAGGACAAGCCTGCATAATACCGTTTGTGCCTGCAAGGGACCACAAACGGCTTCTTGACGGCGCGGAAGGGCCGAACACCGGCGGAATGGGCGCAATCGCGCCGGTGCCGGGACTCGACGGAGAAACCATGAACCGCTTCAGGAAGGAAATTCTCGAACCGACACTGGCAGGCCTGAAAGCCGAGAAATTTGATTACAGGGGTTTCATCTTCTTCGGACTGATGCTCACAAAAAACGGGCCGAAACTTCTAGAATACAATGTCCGCCTGGGCGACCCTGAAACGCAGGCCGTCCTTCCCCTGATGGATTTTGATTTCGCGAAAATGTGTCTGGCAATAACGGACGGAACACTTAAATCCTTCAGCTTCAAATGGAAGGAAGGTTTTGTATGCGCTCCCGTCGCAGTGTCCGGAGGATATCCCGGAGAATACGGGAAACACAAACTGATATCGGTTGACGGGCCGGTTGTCAAAGATGCCGGCGGAAAAATATTCATAGCCGGAGCGGTTCTTGAAAAGGACGGATTATATACAACTGGCGGAAGGGTGCTGGCGGGAGCCGCATCCGGAGAGACGGCGGAAAAAGCCAGGGAAGCCGCCTACAAAACCTTAAGCGGGGTTTCCTTTGAAGGAATGTTTTTCCGGAAGGATATCGGAGCCCCCGGAGCGGCGGTTTCCAAAACGATGAAAGGCGGAAAACTTTGAAAACAATTGTCGGTAACAGTCCGGAAAAAAGCCTTAAAGGCAGAAGCATTATCGAGCCGGATGATTTTTCCCTGAAAGAGCTTGAGGCCGTTTTAAGCCTGGCGGAACAGATTGTCAAGGAGCCGGGTAAATACCTTGATGTGTGCCGGGGAAAAATCCTTGCGACACTGTTTTTTGAACCGAGTACAAGAACCCGCCTTTCTTTTGAAGCCGCGATGCAGAGACTCGGGGGAACAACCCTTGGCTTTGCGGAACCGAACGCCAGCTCCACTACAAAAGGGGAAAGCCTCGCCGACACCATACGTACAGTATCATGCTACGCCGATGTAATCGCCATGCGAAATCCGAAAGAAGGGGCCGCGCTGCTGGCATCCCGCCACAGCGAAGTTCCCGTCATAAACGCCGGTGACGGCGGGCATCACCATCCGACACAAACACTCACGGATCTTCTGACAATCAGGTCTGTCAAAGGAAAGACGGAAGGATTAACCGTGGGATTCTGCGGCGACCTGAAATTCGGAAGGACTGTCCACAGCCTTGTAAAAGCCCTGTCCAGATATCCGGGCAATAAATTTGTTCTGATAAGCCCGCCGGAACTGGAAATACCGGATTATATCGTCAGCAGGGTTCTCAAACCGTCCGGCGTTCCGTTTGTTTCAAGGAGCCGGCTCGAAGAGGCCATCCCGGATTTGGACATCCTTTACATGACGAGGGTTCAGAAAGAAAGATTTTTCAACGAAGAAGACTATGTGAGGCTGAAGGACAGCTATATCCTTGACAAAGCTAAAATGAAACTTGCATCCAGTGATCTGGGGGTTCTGCATCCCCTTCCCAGGGTAAACGAAATAAGCACCGAAATTGACAGTGACCCCCGCGCCCTTTATTTCAAACAGGTGAAATTCGGCATGTATGTGCGCATGGCTCTGATTGCCCTGCTTACCGGAGCCGTTTTACCGGAGGAGCCAAAAGAATGAATGTCCAGAAAATAAAAAACGGGCTTGTAATCGACCATATCCGGGCGGGTACCGGCCCGAGGATTTTCAACTGGCTGAAACTCGACACGGTACCGTTCAGCGTGGCTCTAATCATGAATGTCCCGTCCAACGCCATGGGAAAAAAGGACATCATAAAAATCGACAACGTAATAGACATAGACTACTCAGTTCTGGGGTTCATAGATCCGAATATCACGGTCAACATCGTGGAAGGTGAAAACGTTGTGAAGAAAATACAGCTCAGCCTTCCGGAGAAAGTTGAAAACGTAATACGCTGCAGGAATCCGCGGTGTATAACTTCATCAGAAGCGGGAATACCGCAGTCATTCAAGCTGGTGGACAGGCGCAGAAGCGAATACGCCTGCGAATACTGCGATGAATTGTACAGAGCCGGAATCGGAGAAGTATTGTGAACGCCGCGCCCGACAGCCTTTTGAAAAAAGCCCTGCGTGTTCTGGCGGAAAAGGAAACACCGGAAGATAAAGAGCTCCGTTCATTTTTCATATACAATGTCCGTCTGGCCGACAGGGACATAGACACTGCCGGCGCCGTATACGTACAGGCGGGAAAAATCGAAGAGGTTTACACAGCCGGGAACACGGACATTGTTGAAAAGACACGCACCGAAGCCGAAAATTCAGGCGTTCCGGTCATAAACGGAAACGGGTTTCTGCTGACCCCGGCTTTTACCGATATGCACGCCCATTTCCGTGAACCGGGGTTTAGCGCCAAAGAAACACTGGAGACAGGCGCAAAAGCGGCGGCGGCCGGGGGATACACAACCGTGGTTCTGATGGCGAACACAAATCCGGTTGTATCCGACCAAAAGACAGCGGAGGATATCAACAGAAAGGCGGCGGAAACCGGCGTCCTGCGGACATTCCAGGCTGTAAGCCTTACCGGAAATTTTGACGGAACAACCACGGCTCATCTGGACAATGCGGTTTCCGCGGTCACCCCGGTGGCAAGCGAGGACGGGAAGGACGTCGCGTCTCCTTCAGTCATGCTGGACGCAATGAAAAAATGCGCCGCCGCGGGTATAATTGTTTCCTGCCATTGCGAAGACCCCGTTTTGTCCGTGGAAGCAAACAGTCTGCGCCGGAACGGTGATTTCAAAGGGGCGGAAAAGCTTTTCCGGCTGGCGGAGGACATATACACTGAAAGAAACCTCCTGCTGGGGGATGAGGCGAAATGCAGGATTCACATCGCCCACGTGAGCACGGAAAACTCGCTGGATTCAGTCCGGAGGGCAAAAAAACGGCGCGCAGGCTTTGTATCCTGCGAGGCGACTCCGCACCACCTCTGCATGAATGACGAAACCGAGAACCCTGTTAATCCGCCGCTGCGTCCGGAAAAAGACAGGAGGGCGCTGGAAGAAGGCCTGAAGGACGGAACGATTGATGTAATCGCCACAGACCACGCGCCGCACACCGCAGACGACAAAAAGAACGGCGCGCCCGGATTTTCCGGCATACAAAGCGCCTTTCCTGTATGTTACACACACCTCGTGAAAAAAGGCGTTATAAGCCTCTCAAAACTTTCAGCCCTGATGGCGGCGAACCCGGCTTCCATCCTTTCCCTGCCCCAAGGGCTTTTGAAAACAGGATATGACGGCGATTTAGTCCTCATCGACACGGAAACCCCATTCAAACTGGACGTCAATTCCCCCTTCTGGTTCAGCAAAGGGAAAAACAATCCCTTCGACGGCGCGGAACTTTACGGAAAAATCCTCTCTGTATGGAAAGGCGGAAAACAGGTATTCGGCATGGACAGCGGTAAAACAGGCGGCGCGGGGATCCCTGATGCGGGACAGGGGGGCGAATGATTCTTCTCAGCCTTTTTTCCGTCGGGGAACAGGTCCTCATCCTTTTCATATTGATAAGCGTCGGTTTTGTATGTTCAAAAGCGAAACTGATTACAGCGGAGAGTATTCCGGGTATCAACAATTTCATTTTATATATCGTCACTCCATGCGTGATAATCGAGTCCTTTCACAGGGAATTCCAATCCGAAATGTTCTCCGGGCTGGGTATGGCGGCCCTCGCCGGGGTAATCGCGCACAGTATCAACATAGCGGCGGCGCATTTGCTGCTTCATGACAAGGATGAATCCCGTGAAACGGTTTTGAGGTTCGGGTCGGTTTTCTCGAACTGCGGATTCATGGCTCTGCCTTTGCAGAACGCCCTGCTGGGTTCTGAAGGGGTTTTTTACGGGGCGACATTCATCGCTGTTTTTAACCTTTTCAACTGGACCTACGGAATATTCCTCATGGGAGGAAAAGAAGCCGGATTTTCCCCGGTAAAGGCGCTGGTTAATCCGGGGGTTGTCAGTCTGTGCATCGGGCTTTTCTTCTTCCTGACGCCGTTTTCCCTGCCGGACATCCTGTTCACCCCGGTGAAAAGTCTCGCCGTAATGAACACTCCGCTCCCGATGGTGATAATCGGATATTACCTTTCCTGCCTGGGTTCTTTGAAAGTCCTGTGCGACAAAAAGCTGTGGGAAGCAATCGCTTTGAGGCTTTTAGTGTTCCCGTTGATTGAAACGGGGCTTTTTTATCTGCTGTCCTTCAGGGGGAACCTTCTGGTATCGGTTGTAATATCCATATGCGCGCCTCCGGCGGCGAACGCCCTTGTTTTTGCGTCCAAATTCAAAAGGGACACGGAGCTTGCCGTCACGCTTGTGTCAGTCGCAACGGCAATTTCAATTATCACCATGCCGGTGATTGTCGCCGTATCAATGTCACTGAAATGAATAAAAAAATACAAGGTTTTGTGAATATTTTTCTCTTTATTAAAGCATAAAACAGTGGTATCCTTATTATAACGTATCATCACTTTTAAGTACTGAACGATTCACTCAACTGGAGAAAACTATGGAAAATCAACTGAAAGCAGTGGCGTTATCCATCCGCAGTCTGTCGATGGATGCAATCCAAAAAGCCAATTCAGGACACCCCGGTCTCCCCCTGGGCGCCGCGGAACTTGCCGCGGTTCTTTACGGAAACATCATGCAGCACAACCCTAAAAATCCCGGCTGGAAAAACCGCGACAGATTTGTCCTTTCCGCGGGACACGGTTCAATGCTGCTTTACTCTATCCTCCACCTTGCAGGATACGATGTTTCACTGGATGATATAAAAAATTTCCGTCAGCCGCACTCACGCTGTCCGGGACACCCTGAATACGGATACACCCCGGGTGTAGAGATGACAACAGGGCCGCTTGGACAGGGACTGGCGACTGCAGTCGGAATGGCGCTTGCGGAATCAATGCAGGCGGCAAAATACAACACCCCCGATTTTAAAGTGGTGGATCACTATACATATGTACTTGCAGGTGAAGGCTGCCTTATGGAAGGAGTCGCTTCCGAGGCGTCGAGCTTCGCGGGACACAACAAGCTCGGCAAACTCATTGTTTTTTATGATGAAAACCACATCACCATTGACGGTTCCACTGACATAGCGTTTACCGAAGACATAGCGAAACGCTATGAATCCTACGGATGGCAGATTCTCCGGGGCGATATGTACAACATGGATGAAATCGAGAAACTGACGGCCGCCGCAAGGACGGATCCCCGCCCGAGCCTCATCATGCTGAAATCCGTAATCGGAAAAGGCGCGCCCACCGTTGCCGGGACATCAAAAGCCCACGGAGCCCCGCTTGGAGCCGAAGGCATAATCGAGGCAAAAAAAGCTCTCGGACTGGATCCTGACAAGGATTTCCAGATAAAACCCGAAGCCGTTGAATTCTTTAAAAACCGGCAGAATCAATTCTCGCAGATTGAATCCGACTGGAACGCCCTTTTTGAGAAATGGGCGGAAGAATATCCGGAAAAGAAAAAAGAATGGGATGAAGATTTCGCTGAAGGCGGGGTTTCCCAGACCAGACTGGAAAAGGCGGTTCTCCCTTCATATGAAAAAGACACGAGCCTCGCGACAAGAACAGCCTCAAACAACGCCCTGAATGCTTTCGCATCTGTCATCCCGAACCTTGTGGGAGGCTCCGCGGATCTGCAGAGTCCGAACGCCGTGGCGCTGAAAGGTGAAAAATCCTATTCACCGGAAACCCCGGAAGGCAGATACATACACTTCGGGATAAGGGAATTCGCGATGGCGGCAATCTGCAACGGCATACAGCTTCACGGCGGATTCCGTACATTCTGCGCCACATTCATGGTTTTTGCCGATTACCTGCGGCCCGCGCTGAGACTTTCAGCTTTGATGAAACAGCCTGTGATTTATGTTCTGACGCATGACTCGATTTACGTCGGGGAAGACGGCCCCACCCATCAGCCCATCGAAACCCTCGCCTCTCTCCGGGCAATCCCGAATGTAAGGGTTTTGCGTCCGGCTGACGCGGAAGAGACCGCCGTCGCATGGAAAATGGCCCTGCAGAAAACTGACGGGCCTGTTTGTCTTGCTCTTTCCAGACAGAATCTTCCAGTATTTGAAAAGGAAGATCCGGACTGGAAGCATACAGCGGAATGCGGGGCTTATATCGTCCGCAAAGGGGCGGAAACCCCGGATATAACGATTCTCGCCACAGGTTCCGAAGTGGAAATGGCTTTAAAAGCGGCGGAGCTTGTGCCTGAAAAGAAAATACGCGTCGTTTCCGTCATAAGCAAGGAACTTTTCGAGTCCCAGCCTGAAAAAATAATCGAGACAATCACAGGTTGCGGCAAAGGAAACGTAAGAATTGTCACCGTGGAAGCCGGCGTAAAATCCGGCTGGGAAGGATGGACCCGCTGTTCAAAAGACAATTTCTCTATCGACCGTTTCGGAGAATCAGGTCCGGCGAAACTGGTGGCCAAAGAACTCGGATTTACCGCGGAGAATCTTGCGGCGGTTCTGAAATAGAACAGCCGGTTTTTCCGCTTCATAAAGCAGGAACCGGATGATGGAGGTTTCCGCCGGAAACGGAGCCTCCCGCGGTTCCTGCTTTTTTTGCGCGCTGCGGATTATCTTTCCGTGTAATTTTCAGGCAGCAGGACAGCCTTGATATACTTGTCAAAGCCGATATACTTTCCGGCCATTTCCTGCATTCTTTCCGCGGTGATTTCTTTTACAACCGCCTCTGTTTCCAGAGTAGAAGCAGGGGAAAGTCCGCGCCTGATTCTTGAAATGATCCGGGAATGAAGGTAGGAATTATTCTTCAGCCCTGTTTCGCAGGATCTCCGGTAAGTTTCCCTCAGCTTGTTTATGTAACTTTCTTCGACCGGATTTTCGACCAAATCCTTCAGTTCAGCGGCGACAGCGCCGAACAACTCGTCACATGATTCCGGAGCGCAACCGAATTCTATGGAGAGGGAATACTGCCTGGAAGAAACATCCGGATTTTCACCTGAATCACCGGAAGGCTGGATCAACGAGCTTATACCCCCGTAAGCCGAAACACCGTATGTGCCTCCAAGTTCTTCACGCACCAGTTCCCTCAGCTTAATGTCAAGAAGCAGACAGAAGGATTCGAAGAGTTCAAAATCCTCTTCCGCCACATCAACGTCACCGCCGAAAGAGAAGAAAACAACCGCCTTGTCCTCGATGCCGGAATGCACTTCCGAAGTGTTTATTCCTTCAGGGAAAGACGGGAATTTAGATACATCGGCTTTTTCACGTTCCGGAGCCGAAGGCAGCGAAGCAAGATACAGGGAAACAAAGTCCTCCAGTTCCTGCCTGTCAAAACTTCCGGTAAACACAAAAACGAAATCACCCGCATTGGCGAATCTTTCGCTGTAAATACGCTCGGCTGTCCGCTGGTTCATCTGCCCGAGCATTTCAGGGGAAATGCTTTTGAACCGGATGTTGTCGCCATAACGCAAATCAATAACGGCGTCATAGAATTTTTCCTCCGGGGAAGCAAGCCGTGTGGAAGCTTCCGCTGACGTGGAGGCCATCAAAGCAGCCCAGGCGTCATCGGTAAAATACGGCGTGGTGAAAGAAAGATTAACAAGCTGCAGCAGGGTTTCCAAATCCGCGTTTGAAGAATAACCTGACATGGACTCCCATGCATCACTGATGGAAAGCGACAGGGACACAGTCTTGCCGCTGAGTTTTTTCTCCAGCTGGGAAGCGGTGAATCCATTCAGCCCGGAAAGCTCCGCATATGAATCAGCGGCATCACCTGAAAGGTAATCCCCGTCATCCACAAGGGAAAGGCCTCCCGGACTGAATGCGGAGAAAATTATTTCATTCGGCTTCAAAGACGTAGGGTTTATAATGATGGAAGCGCCGTTGGAAAGTTTCCACAGCTCCATGTCACCGTCACCGGAACTATTGCCGGACAACGCTTCCTTTGAAACGACACTGCCGGGACTGGATATTTCCCTGTCAAAAAGAGGCCTCTCGAGCGCTGTTTCCGAATAAGCCTCAAGGTTTTCCGGGACAGTCCATTCCGTCCACAATTTCAGCAGCTCCTCTTCGGAAGGAATATCCGCGGCATACTCCCCGGAATCAGGGCCGGAAACCAGGAGAAGCGTTCCCATGGACGGGAAATATTTTTCCACGGCGGCATTTAAATCCCCGGCGGTAATTCCCGGAATCAAATCCTTATAAAGATTATAAAGGGTTTCGGAGGAAACCGCCGGTTCACCGTAAAGGGCGGAATTCAACAAATCGGAAGCTTTGGAAGAGGAAGATATTTTATCCCTGTTCAACCAGCTCTGTTCCGCCATATTGAGGAAATTGTCACGCACACGTTCCACCTCGGATTCGGAGACACCCCAACGCTGAAGCTGCGCAATCTTCTCCATCATGAAGGAAAGGGATTCCCGGAATTTTCCTTCGTCCGGAACCCCGCTGACAAAAACAAAAGAGGCTTTGTCCCGCTGTCTTGAAACACCGCATCCGGCATCCAGCAGGAGGGAATCGGCGGAGATGAGGGTTTCATCGAGCCGGTCGGAAAAAATTGAAAAGAGCATTTGGCGGACCAACTCTTCCCGGAAATCCTCCTCTGTCCGGACTGAGGAGGGCTCAATCTGGGTTACAAGCTGAAAAACCGTATAAGAAAGCTCAGGATCCTTCAACACCTGCACAGCCTGTTCTGTGCGCACGGGAATATTGTATGAGGGATATTCCTGTTCACCTGAGGAAGCAGGGACCTTTCCCAGAATATTTTCAACCGCTTTTTCTATATCCGAAGGCTCGGCATCCCCGACAATCACGGCAGTCATCCGTTCCGGGCGGTACCATTTCTCGTAAAAATCAACAACCCTTTCACGTGGAATTGTGCGGATGATTTCAGGATCACCGATTGGAAGACGTTCAGCATATCTGGAACCGCCGTACAAAAGCGGAACCTGGGCATCCGTTATCCTGCCGGATGCGCCTCTTCCCAAACGCCATTCCTCGATTACTACACCGCGTTCCTTATCCAGCTCAGTCTGGTCAAAAGTAATGGCGCACGCCCAATCACTCAATACCAGAAGGGCTTTTTCCAGGGCGTCGGGGTCATCCGCAGGAATCTCAAGCATATAAACGGTCTCTTCAAAAGAGGTGTAAGCATTCACCTCCGGCCCGAAAGTCATGCCGATTGATTCAAAGTAATCCACAAGCTCGTTTTCATGGAAATGCTCCGTTCCGTTGAAAGCCATGTGCTCGACCAGATGCGCGACACCCTTTTGGTCATCGTCTTCAAAAAGAGAGCCGGCTTTGACAGCCAGCCGCAGAAAAATACGGTTTTCCGGTTCTTTGTTCTGAAGAATTTTATAATTCATCCCGTTGGACAATGTCCCTGAAACGATTGCGGAATCTTCGGGAAGAACCTTGGAAGACGACGCTTTTCCCGTTGAGGCGCAGGAAACAACAAAAAAAGACAGAAATAAAACAAACGAACAAAAAGCCAGGAAAATCCGCAGGGCTTTTCTTCTTTCGGTTTTAAAATTCATAAAAACTCCATGTATTATCATTTACATATTATGAAGAGTAAACAAACCAGAGTGAAAAAAGTATCTTTTCAGGTAAAGAAAAAAAGAGCGGAAGCTGTCTGCACAACTTCCGCCAAAGAGGAGGATTCCGGAAAGACCTGCCGGGGAGGGAGAAGCCCGGCAGCATCCTCTGGAAATGAAACCACTGGTTACTATTGTTTTTTTCTGGCTTTGAGCATGGCGAAAACACTCTGCAAGACGATAAAGAAACAAAGCAAAGCAGAAAGAACTATTTTATTCCACCAGGAAGAAAGGGTTCCGTCGAAACGAATATAAGTTTCAATTATGGCTTTTATGAGAACACCGAAGAAAGTTCCGACTACGGTTCCCACACCTCCTGTCAGCAATGTTCCTCCGATAACCGAGGCGGAAATGGCCTCCATCTCGAATCCGCGGGCCTGTTCAACGAAACCGCTGGTCGTATTCAGGCAGAAAGCGAGACCGGCAAGGGCGGCCAGGAATCCGTTCACAAGATATGCGACGAATTTCGTATGGCGGACATTAACACCCATAAGCAGGGCGGAAGATTCATTGCCGCCGACAGCGAACAGGTTCCTTCCGAATTTTGTGTATTTGCATACATACCAGACAGCGACAATCGCAATCAGGGCTATCACTACATTCGGATGGATGAACGGATACATTTTAATACCGCGCCTATTCACAACAGCACCGAAAGGAATTTTTATGTTCTGGTTCGCCATGGCAAGGAACACTTCATTCTTGATTGTGATTTGGGCCGAGCTTATTATGGCTGTCAAACCGCGGCAGAAGAACATTCCCGCAAGTGTAACGATGAACGGCTGAAGTTTCAGATACGAAACAAGCCATCCTTGAACCGCCCCGAACAAAACTCCGAAAAGAAGCACAAGAAAAATGGCGAGCCAGACATTCATCGCAAGCATTTCCATGAAGAACGCAAGCATCATACAAACCAAACCGACAACAGAACCAACCGAGATGTCGATTCCTCCGGTAATCAGAATTATCGTCATTCCGGCGGCGGCAATAATCAAACCCGCGTTGTCAAGAAGCATATTCATAAAAGTCTGCATTCTCGCAAAACCGCGGTCGGCATAAAGTATGATACCTACAATGTACATCACCACAAAAAGGGCGATTGTGACAAACAGAAGGAAATTGCTGCCGTCAAGTTTCTTCTTCAATAATTTGACTAAATTCATCATACAGCTCCTTCTTTACGTGTCTGCATTCTAAGCTTGAAGGCATTGCGCCAGCGCTTGAATTCCTCAGACTGAATTGCAACGATTACAATAACCACTATAGCTTTATAAACCGGCAGCTGGTCGGCGGAGACACCCATAGCATACAAACCTGTAGTCAGGGCCTGTATTGTGATTGCGCCTATAACGGAACCGGCTATACTGAATTTTCCACCGCCAAGGCTGTTGCCTCCCAAAGCAACCGCAAGGATGGCGTCAAGCTCAATGTTGAGCCCGATATTGTTTGCGTCACTCGAATAAATGCGGCTGGAGGAAATCAATCCTGCGACACCGGAACTCAGTCCGCAGAAAAGATAGCAGAGGAAAATGATTAAAACGGAGTTTATACCCACAAGACGTCCGGCTTTGGGGTTTATACCGACAGTCTGGATATACAGCCCCAGCGCGGTTTTTTTCAGGATGAGCACGGTAATCAGCACGAAGGCGATGGCGATGAAAACCGGCGTAGGAATCACGACTCCGGGCAGGAATCCGCCGATGTATTTGAAGCTCTCCATACGGACATACAGAATCTGGCCCGCAACCATTTCGCCGTTAATTTCGCGTGAACTTAAAAGCTGCGCTATTCCGCGGCCCGCGGTGTACAAAATCAGCGTCGCGACCATGGGCTGAATCCGGAGATTCGCAACCAGAAAGCCGTTGAAGGCGCCGCACAGGGTTCCCGCCATAAGGCAAAGGAGAATGGCCAGAATCATCGGGGTTTGATACGCTTCATAACTTGAACCCAACAGCCTGACACAAACCGCGGCCGAAACAGCGGCGACCGCCCCGACGGATATATCCGTTCCACGGGAAGATGCGACAACCAGAGTCATTCCTACTGCAAGGATTATCAATTCACAGGAACGGTTTATTATGTCAATGATATAACCGTATAAAACGCCGTTCTGAATTGAAATCTTGAAAAAGTCCTGCGTATTCAACAGGTTGAAAATCAACATTAAAAAAAGCGCAAAAATCGGCAAAAACAACTGGTTATGTGTTATTTTTTTCAACGATAAAGGCGCTTTTCCAGAAAGTTTTGTGTCACCCATTACTTATTACCTCCTCCGGCAATAGCAGCCATTACAGCCCGTTGATCGATACCGTCGTTATTCAACTCCCCGACTTTAGCCCGGTCACGCAAAACACATAGACGGTTTACAGTCCTGAGCATTTCATCTATTTCAGAACTGATGAACATTATCGTCATTCCTTCACCTGCAAGTTTCAAAACAAGCTTCTGTATCTCTGTCTTTGTTCCGACATCAATACCACGGGTAGGTTCATCAAGAATAAGGAAATCAGGATGCGTAATGAGCCAGCGGCCTATAATGACTTTCTGCTGGTTTCCTCCGGAAAGCTGCTTAATCAGGGTTTCCGGCGACGGGGTTTTAATGTTCAGCGCTTTTATGTATTTATCCGCCAATTCATTCTGCTTTGCCAGCGGAAGAAGCTTGAATACACCTGTTTTCGCCTGCAACGCAATTATGAGGTTTTCGCGGATTGAAAGATCCGCAATGATGCTTTCCTCTTTCCTGTCTTCCGGCAGAAAAGCCATCCCCGCCCGCATCGAGTCAATGGGATCCCGGGCCTTAAGCTTTTTACCGTTGAAGAAAAGATCTCCGGAATCAGCATGATCCGCGGCGTACAAAGTGCGGGCCAGCTCGGAACGGCCTGAACCAAGCAAACCGGTCAGCCCGATAACCTCTCCTTTTCTGATTTCAATGTCAAAGGGTTTGATTGTTCCGTTGTGGGAAAGACCCACCGCCTTTATAACATGAGGCTTATCAGAAGCGACATTGGAGGAAGCATCCTGGTTTCTGATGGACGCCAAATCATCAAACTCGTGCCCAAGCATTTTGGCGACAAGCTGTACACGCGGCAGCTCATCCACAGAATACTGTCCGACTAATTCACCGTTGCGGAGAACGGTTATAGAGTCACAGATTTCATAAACCTGCTCAAGAAAGTGCGTTACGAATATTATACCGGTACCAGCTTCCTTCAATTTGTTCATAACAACGAACAGTTTGTAAACTTCCTCATCATCAAGAGAGCTGGTGGGTTCGTCAAGAATAAGTACTTTGCAGTTAAAATCAACCGCACGGGCGATAGCGACCATCTGCTGTATTGCCACGGAATATTCCCCGAGGGCACGTGTCACATCAATATTGTCAAGTCCTATGCCTGTAAGAATTTCATGGGCGCGGTCATTCATTTCCTTCCATTTGATGGCTCCGAAAGCATTACGCGGCTGGCGCCCGATAAAAATATTTTCCGCTACAGAAATATTGGGACAAAGGTTTACTTCCTGGTACACAGTGCTTATTCCGACTTTCTGCGCTTCTCCCGGAGAACGGTTTATAATCGGATGACTGTATCCGTCCAGATAAATCTCTCCGGAATCCATTGTATGAACCCCTGTCAAAACTTTAATCAAGGTACTTTTTCCTGCACCGTTTTCTCCCATAAGCGCATGAATTTCACCTTTCTTTAAAGAAAAATCCACATTATCCAGTGCACGTACTCCGGGAAAGGACATGCAGATATGTTTCATGGAAAGAACAATATTGTTATCCATAAAGCGGTTCCTCCTCGTAAAAACGACATAAAAAAACCGGGGTGGGACAACCTCCCCGGTTTTTTCAGCTCAACTTACCTGCAATCAGTAAGCGCGTGTGGGCAACCTGTCAGCGGCGTTCTTGATATCGAACACTTCTTCCTTGACATACTGGATTTTTTCAACTGTTCCACCGGCTTCGAGTGTCTTGATGATTTCATCTACACGGGGACCGTGGAGGGGGTTGCACTCAACAGCGCAGTTGATTTCACCGGCGATAATGCGGTTGAAAGCTTCGCGTACAGCGTCAAAAGAAATGATGATAACGTCTTTACCGGGAACCTTACCGGCAGCTTTGATAGCGTCGATTGCACCGAAAGCCATGTTGTCATTCTCAGCGAAAACAACATCGATATCGTCATAAGCTTTCAGGAAAGATTCCATAACTTCCTGTCCTTTGGCCTGGGTGAATTCACCGGTCTGTTTGGCAAGAAGTGTGTAGTTAGGATTCTCGGCGAGACTTTCCGTGATACCCTGAGTGCGTCCGACCTGGGCGGAAGAACCGATTGTTCCCTGAAGAAGAACGACATTCAGTTTTTCGTTTTCACGTCCGTTTTCTTTCAGATAGTTGTTCAACCAGGCAACTGCATCACGGCCTTCTTTAAGGAAGTCACCGCCGACCCAGCAGAGGTAGAGGCTGTCGTCAGAAAGTTTCATCTGGCGGTCGGAAAGAATAACGGGGATACCGGCGGCTTTCGCCTCACCAAGAACTGTTTCCCATCCTGTTTCAACGACAGGAGCGACAACGATGTAGTCAACATCCTGCTGAATGAAGTTGCGGATAGCCTTGATCTGGTTTTCCTGTTTCTGCTGTGCATCGTCAAAAATCAGGCGGTAGCCGTTTTCTTCAACGAATGTGCTGCGGAAGGATTCTGTGTTGGCTGTGCGCCAATCGGACTCGGCACCGACCTGGGCATAACCGACAACGATCAATCCGTCGTCAGCGGCGGCTGCAGTATCAGAAGATCCTCCGGCGAAGACCATTCCTCCGGAAATGACGGCAAGAGCCAAAACCAATCCGAAAAGTTTTTTCATTTTTTTCCTCCTGAAAAATACAGGTTCATACAAACCCATGATGAGGGCATCATACACCCTGGAAAGGCAGACGTACATAAAAAATATTACTTTTTTCGGTACAATTTTTATGATTGTTGTATTTAAAATAGCGAGTTTGTTTGATTTTTTACTGTATTGTGTATGTTTTTTTATCCCTGTATTTCACGCGCCTACTGTTTATTTTCCCCGTTCAATGTTATCATCGGCTTATGGAAAATTATGCGCTTGTACTTACCGAACATTTAAACCACAACGGAAAGCTTTTCGGGGGACAACTTTTGAAATGGGTGGATGAGTTCGCCTGGCTCGCCGCGGTGTCGGATTTCCGTCATTCAGTGCTTGTCACACGGGCCATGGAAAAAATCGAATTCAAAAAAACCGCGCCGCTGGGTTCCATCCTGCGCTTTGACATAAACCAGTCCAGGGTCGGGACAACTTCCGTCACATATTCGGTGGAAGTGTATTCCCGGACGCCAGAAAGCAGTATCGAAGACCTGATTTTTTCAAATCTGGTGACCTTCTGCGCTGTTGACAAGGACGGAAAAAAGACGCCTCTGATAAAATAAGCCGGAATGTTTTTATCCGGAGCATCACAAAGGACTGAGTCCGGAAACCAAAATTTTTACCCCTTCAACAATGGCCTTGTGCTCTTCACCGGAAATTCTTTCCGCCAGCGTTTCCGGTGTATCCCCGGGCATTACGGGAACCCGGCGCTGCAGAAGGATTCTGCCCGTGTCGCAGCCGGAATCCACCAGATGCACCGTGCACCCTGACTCCCGCTCCCCTGAGGCAATCACCGCCTCATGGACATGATGCCCCCACATCCCGACACCGCCGAACTTGGGCAGCAGAGCAGGATGCAGGTTGATGATTCTGCCGCTGTAAACGTCAAGCACTTCCCCGCAGAGCACCGTGAGGAATCCTGCAAGCACCAAAGCATCCGCGCCGTGCTTCCGGGCACATTCCAGCACACGGTTCGAGACCGCCAGCCGTTTTTCATCCCGGCCTGCGGCACGGGCTTTTTCTTCCCCCATCACAGCAGCGGCACTGACAATTTCTGTCGGAATTCCGGCGGCTTTTGCCCTTTCCAGGGCATAAGCGTCTTTACGGTCACTGAACACCGCGCAAATCCGGTAAGGACAGGAACCGGGCTCCGCGCCGTTCATCCGCTGCTCCTCATCCATAAGCGCCTGAAGATTCGTTCCGCCGCCGGAAACCAGCACGGCGATATCTAATTTTTTTTTCCCCCCGCAGGATTCAGTCATTTTTTCCAACCTTGTTTTGTATGGTATACAGCGTCCATGCGTCCCGTTTGCTGCCGCTGCGGCGGCGGTACATACTCATAATCCGGCCGTCTTCCGTTTCCACGCGGTAAATATGTTTATTGATATACCGCTCCCCGGAACCGTTCCGGCACGGACGGGTTGTTTTTGCCGAAGAAAGCACCGCCTTCACCCGGATTTCTTCTCCCCGCCACAAAAAAGAGGAAGGGACACCGGGGCTGCCAGCCGCCATGGCCTCCGCATCAAAAACGCAGCCGCATGGTTCAATGGTTTCACTGATAAACTGCTCCGGCAAAAGCCGGGTTGAAGACGGGGCATCACTATTCAAAAAGAACCTCGTCTTCCTGACCCTTCACCGCGCCCGTGGCAACGGAGACCCGCCCCAGGCGGAAAGCTTTCATACCGACACAACGGCCCGCGTCTCCGGAGGCGGCGAAGGCGTCAAAAGCAGCGGTGATTTCATCGGCACGGGCGGCGTCCACCGCCAGTATGAATCCGATTCCCATATTGAAAGTATTGAACATCCGGTCAGGAGCCGCCCCCCGGCGGACTAAATCCTCAAACACAGGAGGCACAGTCCAGCTTCCCTTCTTTATAACGGAAACCAACGGCGCCCTGCCCTCCGCCGCCCGGCGTTCATTGGCGGCCGGATACATCCGGGGAATATTCTCGTAAAAACCGCCGCCGGTAATATGTACCATACCGTGCACTGCCTGCCGGAATTGTTCCAGCACAGACAGAACCGGCCGCACGTAAATGCGGGTAGGTTCCAGAAGCACTTCGCCCATGGTTTTGCCCGCGGCGAACGGAGCCGGCTCGGAGAAATCAGAGACCAGTTTCCTTACAAGAGAAAATCCGTTGGAATGGACACCCGATGAAGACAATCCGATTAAAGCGTCCCCTTCGGTAATATCCGCTCCGGTGATGATGTCTTCCTTTTCAGCGATGCCCACGGCAAAACCCGCAACATCATATTTCCCTGCATCATAAAAACCCGGCATCTCCGCGGTTTCGCCGCCCAGCAGGGCACACCGGCTTTCGACACAGCCGTCTGCGACGCCTTTCACCAGACCTGCGGCGACCTCCGCGTCAAGCTTTCCGCAGGCGATATAATCCAGAAAATACAGCGGGCGGGCACCGGTACACAAAATATCGTTGACGCTCATGGCAACACAGTCAATGCCCACGGTATCGTATTTGTTCAGCGCAAACGCAATATCCAGCTTGGTGCCGACCCCGTCAGTACCGCTGACCATTACAGGATTTTTCATCCCGGCAGGAACTTCAAACATTCCGGCAAAACTGCCAAGCCCGTTCAGCACGCCGGGAACAGCGGTTCTGGCGGCATGGGCCCTGTATTTTTGAACCGCCCTGTATCCTTCCTCAACATCAACACCGGACTGACGGTAATCCATAACACCCTCCGTTGCTTTTATTCCGATTCCCTTTTTCCCAATTCTCCTACCATGGGCATAGGATACTCACCTATAAAACATCCCTGACAGAATCCGCAGGGAGGCTGCTGCTCATTCCACTTGTTTTCACCTTCATTTTCAGAATCTTCCTCAGGAGAAGGAACCTTCAAACATGAAAGGAGGGCTTCTATCATTCCGTCCATGGAAATAAAAGCAAGCGAGTCCGCCCCGATTTCTTTCCGTATTTCTTCTATATCATGGTTGGCGGAAATGAGACCTGCCCTCTCCGGGGTATCTATTCCCAAGTAACAGGGGAATTTTACGGGCGGGGAAGAAATTCTAAAGTGAACTTCTTTTGCACCGGCCTTCCTCAAAAGCCTGATCAAACGGCGGCTTGTTGTCCCCCGCACAATCGAATCGTCAATGATGATGACCCGCTTTCCGCAGACATCGCTTTTCAGGGCATTCAGCTTGACAAAAACAAGCTGTTCCCGGGCTTCCTGGGTCGGAGCAATAAAAGTGCGGCCTATGTATTTGTTCTTCACAATCCCCATTGCATAAGGAATACCGGAAGCCCGCGCATATCCCATTGCGGCGCCAAGTCCGGAATCGGGGACACCGACAACCACATCAGCCTCCACAGGGGACTCTCTGGCGAGGACCTCCCCCATTTTCATCCTGGCTTCCAGAACCCCGATATTGTCCATAATTGAATCAGGCCGGGCGAAATAAACGTACTCAAAGACACATACTTTCTTTGAAGTCTTTTCGCCGAATTTGAATGACAAAACACCGTCTTCATTTATGATGATAATTTCGCCCGGATCCACGTCACGCACAAAGTCGCCGCCTACGGCATCAATCGCGCAGGACTCGCTGGCGAGCATCCATCCGTTCTGCACTTTCCCGAGACAGAGCGGACGGATTCCGTTCGGATCCCGCACCCCGATAAGTTTCTCTTCAGTCATTACACAGAGAGCGAAGGAACCTTTTATCAGCTGGATAGTATCGGTGATGGCACGCTCCAGTCCTTTTTTATAATTCTTGGCTATCAGCTTTATAATGACCTCGGAATCGCTGGTGGAAGTAAAGGACGAGCCTGTTTCTTCAAGGAATTCACGCATAGGCTCCGTATTCACAAGACTGCCGTTGTGCGCTACAGCAATCGTGCCCAGTTTCGAGCGTGATACAAAAGGCTGGGCGTTTTCAATCGTGGCCTTCCCTGAAGTTGAATAAAGGGTGTGTCCTATGGCGATATGACCTTTCAGGGAAGAAAGATTTTCCCTGTTGAAAACTTCACTGACAAGCCCCATGTTTTTGAAGTGCTCAATATGGCTGCCGTCAGAAACAGCGATTCCGGCGCTTTCCTGTCCACGGTGCTGCAAAGACTGAAGCCCGTAGTAAGCAAGCTTTGAGGCCGCATTATCAGAACCGGAAAGATAAATACCAACCACACCGCAATATTCTTTCATTTCGTCCATTTCAGGATACTCCCGGCAATTTATTAAATAAATCTGTTAATTTGAAATTCGGTTGAATATTTCCACATAAGCTTCTTTGACATTGCCCAAATCACGGCGGAAACGGTCTTTGTCAAGTTTTTCGTTTGTTTTTGCATCCCAGAAACGGCAGGTGTCGGGAGAAATCTCATCCGCAAGAATAATATCACCGTCCGCATCCTTTCCAAACTCAAGTTTGAAATCGATTAACTTTATGCCACGCTCCATAAAGAATTTTGACAGAATCATATTTATTTTTTCAGTTATCTTGTAAATAACCTTCAAATCATTCCAAGTGGCTGCACCGATGGCGACGGCATGATAATCGTTTATCAGAGGGTCTCCAAGCGCATCGTCCTTATATGAAAGCTCAAAAACAGTGGTTTTCAACTCACTTCCTTCCGGCACGCCGAGTCTTTTAGAGAAACTTCCGGCGGCGACATTCCGGACAATAACTTCAAGAGGAATAATTGAGACACGTTTGCAAAGCATTTCCCTGTCGGAGAGCTTGGCGATAAAATGGGATTTAACGCCTTTTTTATCAAGCAGGTCAAAAAGCCCGGAAGCGATGTTGTTATTTAAAATCCCCTTCGATTCAATCTGACCTTTTTTTTCACCGTTAAAAGCGGTCGCATCATCCTTGTATTCAATTACAACACAGTCAGGATAATTTGAGGCGAAAACTTTTTTCGCCTTGCCTTCATAAAGTTGTTCGCCTTTAACGAGATTTTTCACCAATTGTTCTGGTTTCGCAGCCATTCTGTTTCCTCCCAAAAATACATGGACTTTAAAATAATATTATTCATCAAGAATCCGGGGATTAAGATCCCTGCGCATTGAATCCTGCAAATCTTTCCTGAAACTTACAAGCTTTGCTTTCAAATCCGGATATTTTAATGAAAGAATTTCAAGGGCGAGCCATGCAGCGTTTTCAGCATTGTCCAATCCAACTGAAGCTACAGGTATTTGTTTCGGCATCTGGACAACAGAAAGGAGGGAATCGAATCCGGCGGCTTTACCGGCATCCAGAGGAACCCCGATAACCGGAACAACTGTAAGAGAAGCGACAACACCCGGAAGCGCCGCAGAGAGACCTGCTCCGGCAATAAAAACTTCCGTTCCGGAAGCTTCAGCTTCGCGTACTTTTTCAGCCAGCAAATCGCCTGCACGGTGGGCGGAAATTACAAAGGCGTCATAATCAACACCGAATTTTTTCAAAACCGATGCGGCTTTTTTCATGACCGGCGCATCGGATTTGGAACCGAAAAAAATCGTGATTTTCATATGCGAGTATACCACAAAACGAACAGGCGTTTCAAGCGGTGACAAAATCCGGTATTTTACCCATAGAGGTTTTAATCGAAAGCTTCTCCTGCGGAGAGTCCGCGCACATCAGGGGAATGACGGAAGGTTTTTCCATGGAAGGCGAAATCAATATTCCGCGGTCAAGACAATCGCAGAAAAACCGGTAATACCTGTCCTTGGATATATCTGTATCCTGCCGGAGAAACAGGTACGCTCCCCTCCGTATCCACGGTGAATTTTCCCGCGGAGAAAAAACACCGGCGAAGTCCCCGTCGCTGAATAAAGGAATCCGGCGCCGCAAATCAAAAAAAGCCCTTGCAAAAGCCGAAAGCATTTGCGGCGGCACGGAATCCCCTTTGCGTGCATCGGGAAGGACTTCAAGGCTGTCAGACGTTTCCGGGATAAAATTATCCGCCGCTTCCGCCGGAACAGAACCCGAGGCGCAGTCCGGGAAAAAAACAATCACCCCGGAGAATTCCGGGGCGGCGCCCCAGGGGAAAGGCACAGATGTAATCAAAGACTCTCCTGAGCCTGGTGCGGAAGAATCTTCCATACCGGAGGGTATCCAGGGAAACCATTCCCTTACTTTAATTCCAGCGCCGGAACAGGCTGCCACGACCCTCTTTCTGGAACAAAACCAGGAAGCCTTTCCGGCTGCACCAAAAAGGGAACTGACAGCCCCGGACAAATTCCTTTCCATACCTGAAGGAAGCGACCCCGTTAACCCGCGGTCAATCATGTTCTTCAAAGCAAGTTTTGAGCTTCCCCGCCTTCTGCCGAGAATCGCGGCGCCGCCGTCCAAAAACATATCCAGAAGCCGGACATTTTTTTCCGTATAAAGCCAACAGCCGCGTGCCCGCCGGACATTCCCGAAACGTCTCCGTATCTCGGCGGCATAATCAAACATTATCACCGCCAAGTTTTTCCCGGACCATCCTGGCGGCCGCATCCGGATCCGCCTGTCCGCGGGATTTTTTCATCACCTGGCCCACAAGCCATGCCGCAACGTTTGTTTTACCGCCGCGGAAATCAGCGACCGCCCCCGGATTTTCAGCGAACACTTCATCAACAACAGCAGCGATAGCCGCCGGGTCGGAAACCCTTTTCATGCCTTTTTCTTCTATAATGGCTGCGGGTGTCTTTCCCGTTTCAAGCATACAGGAGAAAACATCCTTCGCCTGCTTGCTGGTTATTGTTTTGGAGGAAACAAAGTTCACCAGCTCCGCAAGGGAACCGGGAGTAACTTTTAATTCCGACAAAGCCTTTGAAAGGGCTGTGTTTTTTTCATTCACCGCGGCGAGCACTTCCGAAACAACCCAGTTAGCGGTTTTCTTAGGATCGGAGGATTTTGCGGCGGCGGCCTCGAACCATTCCGCGAGCTCCCTTTCAGAAGTGAGGGTTGTGGCGTCAAAATCAGACAACCCGAATTCAGATTTGAATCTGTCTCTCTTTTCCTGGGGACGCTCCCCAACCTTCGCCCTTGCCGCGGAAATAAATTCATCGCTCAAATAAAAGGGTTTAATGTCCGGCTCAACAACAAAACGGTAATCTATGAAAGAATTTTTTGTGCGCTGTACAACGGTCTCGCCCTTCGCCTCATCCCAGCCCATTGTATTTTTATAACCCGGATCAAAGGAAAGGTCTTCTCCCGCTGAACGCTTCGCCACAAATTCAGCTATCTGTCGGTTGGCTTCATAACGGCAGGCATCCCTTATCCATTTGAACGAATTCATATTTTTTATTTCAGAAATCGGTGTTCTGTACTCCTGCCCGCCGTCCCTGATAATCACGTTGATATTGGCGTCACAGCGCATGGAACCTTCCTCAAGGTTACCGTCCGTAACACCTATATACCGGAGTATTTCCCTCAGAGTCTGCATAAAAGCGGAAGCTTCTTCCGGAGACTTCATGTCCGGCTTGGAGACAATTTCAATCAAAGGGACTCCGGAGCGGTTATAGTCGATATAGCTGTGGGCTCCTTCTATATGCAGGCTTTTACCGACGTCCTCTTCAAGATGTATACGTTCAATCCTGACATCTTTCCACACGGGAGGTTTTGACGGAGGCGCGATGTTTATTCTGACAAGTCCGTTCCTGCACAACGGGATGTCATACTGGGTAATCTGGTAGCCCTTAACCAAGTCAGGATAAAAATAATGTTTGCGGTCGAACTTCGTAAACCGGTTGATTTCGCAGTCAAGGGCCATTCCGGCGATAACACCGAATTCCACATACTCCTGGCTGACGATGGGCATAGCGCCCGGCAATCCAAGGCAGACGGGACAAACACGGGTATTCGGCATTCCTCCGTATCTATTCTCACAGGCGCAGAAAGCCTTTGTCTTTGTCAGCAATTCACAGTGGATTTCGCATCCTATCATTATTTCATAATCAAGCCCGAAATCATTTATACCCGGATCTTTCATTACAGAAGTGGTGTTGTTTTTATCACTCACAGCGGTGCCTCCGCATTGAATTCCCTGCCGCATTCAACCTCCCAGGTTCTTGCGGCCCTCAGGATTTTTTCCTCGCCGAACATCGGTCCGCATATCTGTATGCCGACAGGCAGACCTTCAGAAGTTTTCCCCATCGGAACAGAAAGGGACGGGATACGGGCAAGATTAACAAAGGTTGTAAACAAATCCGACAGATACATAGCCAGAGGATCATCAACCTTGGATCCGAGAGGAAAGGCGGTTGCGGGACTGGTCGGAACAAGAATCAAATCGTATTTGGAAAAAACATCCGCGACATCTTTTTGGATGCGGGCGCGGACACTCATCGCCTTTTTATAACAATCACCGGAGAAATGCGTTGACAACACATAATTTCCGATTACAATCCTACGCTTCACTTCCGCGCCGAAACCTTCAGACCTGGTACTGACATAAAGCTCGTCATACCCCTGTCCCGGGTCACGGCGAATCCCGTACCGGATTCCGTCAAAACGGGAAAGATTTGAAGCCGCCTCAGAAAGGGCGATTACATAATAACAGCTTACCGCGGCTTCAAGAACAGGAATTGAAACCGCATCAAGGGACGCCCCCTGGGACTCGAACCATGCGCAGGCTTTCCCAAAAATTGAAGAAACCTGCCTGTCCATACCTTGCGCGCTGACAAATTCTTTCGGCAATGCTATCCTCACGCCCTTTAAATCGAGGGGCGTTAAATTTGAAGGGGAAGGGATTTCCAGATTGACCGAGGTGTCGTCGCAACGGTCCCGGCCGGCCATTACAGACAAGGCGAGGGCTGTATCCCCTGCACTTTTAGCCAGAATACCAACCTGATCCAACGAGGAACCGAAAGCGACAACTCCGTAGCGGCTCAAAGTACCGTAGGAAGGCTTCAATCCGTATACACCGCAGTAGGAGGCGGGAAGCCGAACCGAACCGCCCGTCTCGGTTCCGAGAGCGAACGGAGCCTGTCCTCCTGCGACCACGGCGGCGGAACCGCCGGAGCTTCCTCCGGGAGTAAGGTTCCTGTCAACGGGATTGCGGGAAGGTCCGTAGGAAGAATATTCCGTTGAAGACCCCATGGCGAATTCATCCATGTTTGTCCTGCCCATGGGGACAGCGCCTGCCTCCAAAAGCCTGCTTATCACAGTGGCGTTGTATGGTGCTACATATCCTTCCAGAATACGGCTCCCGCAGGTACACTTTTTCCCTTTCACGGAAATATTATCCTTGACGGCGAAGGGCAGCCCGAGCAGAGGCCGTTTGTCTCCGTTTTTACGCGCGGAATCCGCGGCGCAGGCCTTTTCCTCCGCATCCTCATACCATTCAATATAACCGCGCAAAGGCATTTCCGACACGCAGTCGTTTTCCCACCGGCTCTTAAAAGCCTTGACAATCTCAACGCTGGAAAGGGAACCTTTTTCCATCAGATCCAGCATTTCCACCGCAGACAGGGCGCAGATATCCGTTTCAGATTTTCCCACTTCAGGCTCCTCCCCCGAGAACTTTCGGCACACGGAAATAGCCGTCCATAAATTCAGGCGTCATCCGTTTCAAATCCTGCTGCTCAAGGCCGGAATGAACCGTTTCATCACGGAGATTTTCAACATTTGTCGTAGGATAAGCGTCATACGGGTTCCCTTCTCCGGAAAACTTTGAAAGGATTCCAAAATAATCAACTATCTGACTGACCTGTGCAGCTAGTGTTTCAGTATCCGTACTTTCCGGCGAAAGTCTGGAAAGATACAGAAGATTCTCAAAGGTTGTTTGGTCTATACGCGAACTTTTTCCGTCCATTTATTTCCTCCTCCGTCCGGGACGGCAGAATCATCCGGTTTTAATCCTTCACAATCAAAAGGCTGTGCCCCTGATATTCCGGCATAAACTTTTTTTCACCGCCGGATTCAAAACGCACCAGAATGACATATTCCTGCTCCGCCGGTTTCCCTCCGGAAAAAAATGCTTCGGTTATAATACCATAACCGTAATCGTCATGGAAGACAGTAACGCCTTTTTTCCACCGGCGGGCAAGCTCCGAAACAGGGGCGGCTCCGGGAAAGGTTCCGGCGGAACCCCTGCCCGGCTCCTCCGCGGCGGCATTTCCGTAAAACGCCGCGAAAGACGGCGGCGGCGATCCCAGTACTTTGACACCATCCGGCGGAATCTCATATAAAAACCGGCTCGGCAACGAAGGGCGGAAGGAACCGTACATCCAGCGTGCGGAGCAGCAGGTGAAGTACAGGCGTTTCATCGCCCTGGTACAGCCGACATACATCAGCCGCCGCTCTTCCTCCAGGTCATCGCCGGTTTTGTCTTCCCTTGGGAAAAGCCCTTCTTCCAATCCGGTAATCACCACCCGTTTGAATTCAAGTCCCTTCGTATTATGCAGAGTTATCAATGTAACCCTGTCGGAAACGCCGGCATCTTCTTCAGATTTATCCACAGCCATTTCCCTGTCAAGCCTTATGTGCTCAAGGAAATCCAGAAGCCCCTGCAGTGAAAACGGATAAAGAGCGGCAGCATTGGAAAGCATTTCAAGGTTAAGCGCACGGGAAGAACCGGAACCTTCCGCCTGAGAGCGGTAAAAAGAATAAAGCCCGCTTTTTTCCAGAACCATGGATACAAAAACCGAAAGGCTCCTGCCGGAAGACGCCGCGGAACTTTCATCTTTCGCAGTCTCTGTTTCCGCCGAAGCTTCATCCAAAACGGAAACACATTCTTTCACAGCGGAAACAAAAGACGAGAGGTTTTGTCCCGCCTTTTTCAGTTTAGGAATTACATTCCCAGCGGCGTCCAGATAATCAGGGGAAGATACATCTGCAGCGCCGGAAGAATCCTCACGCGAATTCAGGTTTTCGAATTCCGCCTGTATTTTCGCACAGGTGGTGGCGCCTACTCCCGCGACGGTTTTCTTCAGAATCTTGAAGAAAGAAACCTCGTCCCTTCTGTTGAGTATAAATGAAAGCATGGAAATGGAAAGCTTCACTTCTTCCCGTTCATAAAACTTCAGGGACCCCACAACGGTATAAGGTATTTTCATTTTCAGGAATTCGGTTTCAAAAGACATGGACTGGGCGTTTGTACGGTACAAAACAGCCCAGTCACGGTAGGGATGCCCCTTGTCAAAAGCCTGCTTTATAAGCTGGGCGCAGAATTCCGCCTCCACCTCCTGGGTGGTTAAAAACGCAAGCACCGGCTTTTTCCCCGGAGCGCATTCCGTGTATAAGGTCTTGCCGAGACGCCCTCCGTTGTTGGAAACAATTTCGGAGGCGACCCGCAGAATTTCCGGAGTGGAACGGTAATTTTTTTCGAGCCGGATGATTTCAGCGCCGGGAAAGCTCTCCGTAAAAGAAAGGATATTTGAAACCTCCGCACCACGGAAACTGTAAATTGACTGATCGTCATCACCGACGACACAAAGGTAAGTTTCCGGCCCCACAAGTTCCTTCAAAAGCTCGAACTGGGCGGCATTTGAATCCTGATACTCGTCCACAAGCACAACGGAAAATCTTCTGTGTATTTCATCACGGATGCCGGGATTTTCCCGCAGAATTTTTATGGGAAGATGAATCAAATCACCGAAATCCACGTTCCCGGAATTGCGGAGTCTTTCCGTATACCTGCGGTATACGGATACGAAATCAGGATCCGGTTCCATCAAAGCCAAATCAGGGCTGTCATATTCCAGGCAGTAATTTTTCGCCCGCTCGATTTTTCTCATTACAGACGGAACCTGCGGTGCGGAAAGACCGGGTTCAGCCTGCCTCAGAAGAGCGGCGGAATCATCATCATCGTAAATACTGAAGTTAGGGGAAATACCCGCCGCGGAAGCATAACGCCGGAGGAATTTCGCGCCGAATGAATGAAAGGTTTTTATTACCGCGCCTGACGCCGCGGGATTCAAAGAGGCGGCTCTGGCAGCCATTTCCCGTGCGGCTTTGTTCGTAAAGGTTACCGCAAGGATATTTTCAGGCCGTATCCCTTTCAGGGAAATCAGCCAGGCAATTTTCGTGGTGATTACCCTGGTTTTACCGGAACCTGCGCCGGCCAGAATCAAAAGCGGGGTGCCTTCATGAATCACAGCCTGCTTTTGTTCTTCATTTAAGTTCTTCAGAAGAAATTCTTTTTCCAGATCCTGTTTTATGTTTTTGAATTCCGGCATTCCGTCTCCCCGGAAGGACTAACCTTCCAAATGGAAAGCTTCCACATCAGAACCCCGCACAGCGGAAATTTTTGCTTTTACCAAAGCCCCCGGAAAAACAGAAATACCGTCCCCCAATGTTTTATCACCACACCGCCGGCGGTATCTCAAAACCACGGAACCATCAACTTCGGGGGCCTGAAACCAGGTTCTGCCTATCGCAAAAAGGAATTCCTGTTCATCTGTTTCCGGAGGAATACATTCCTCAACCAGAACAAAAACCTCCCTTCCCTCAAAAAACCGGAGTTCCTGCCCCGTGATTTCCTCCTGGGCTTCATACAGAATTTTCTTTCTGGAAGCGGCTGTCTTCGCCGGAACCCTGGGCTTCATGGTATGGGCGGGGGTTCCCTCTTCAGAGGAAAAAGCGAACGCCCCGGACCAGAGGAAGCGCCCGGCCTTCAAAAACGAAAGGGTGTTTTCAAAGGCCCCTTCTGTTTCCCCCGGAAATCCCGTCAAAAAAGTTGTACGGAAAACAGCGGTTCTGTAAGGATTACCGGGGACAGAGAAAGCTTCACGGATTGTTTCCAGAAGGCGGAGATATTTTCCGGCATTACCGCTGCGGTTCATTGCCCGCAGAACAGTTTCATCACCGCTTTGAAACGGCAGGTCAAAATAAGGAAGAAAACGTCTGTCCGAAGCCATGACAGGCAGAATATCCAGCGGAAAATGGTCAGGATGCATGTACAAAAGCCTGACACGGAAATCCCCGGGCAGCGAGGAGATTTTCTCCAACAGCAAGGACAAGGGGGACGGTCCTGTACCGCATTTTTTATCCAAGCCGAAAGAAGCCAGATCCTGGCCGATGAAATTCAATTCAAAAATCCCCCGGGAAACAAGGGCGGAACACTCTGCGGCAATTTCATCCGCGTCCCTGCTGCGCAGCGTCCCCCTGATTACGGGGATGGCGCAAAAGGAACAACAGTTTGAACAGCCCTCCGTAAGCTTCACATAAGCGGAGCCGGGAAAAGAAAACAATTCGGGGCGGGCGCCGGAACACACCCCTGCCTGGGGAGGAATCAAAACAGGCCGGCCCCTATTTTCATCCTGAGCCGCAGTCTCTTCTGAAAATCCGGAAGCCGGAGGAAAAAGTTTATCAAGGATTCCGGGAAGCATTGAAAGGTTTCCGTTACCGAAAAAAGCATCGGCTTCAGGCAGGGATTCCGACAGAATTCCGGCGTAACGTTCCGCAAGACAACCGCAGAGAAGTATTTTTGCGCCGGGATAAGCCTGTCTGGCGGAAATCACGGCATTTATCGATTCTTTCTTCGCCTCTTCAATAAAACCGCAGGAATTGATTATGATAAGGTCAGCCTCTTCCGCTTCCTCCGCCGGAGTCCAGCCGGAAGAAAGCATAATCCCATGTATCAGTTCGGCGTCAACCTGGTTTTTTGCACAGCCATGCCTGTCCAGGAAAAACCGCATTTAATCCACATCCATAACTACAAACCGGTAACGGCCTGTAGCGTCATCCCGCAGCCATCTCAAATCGCGGACAATAACCTCGCCGGGGCGGCTCAAATCCAAATCCACGGTTTTTCCTCCGGCTATAACCTGAAGTTTTACGGCGTTACCGTTGGAAGCCCAGACCCGGAACCCGTTCTTGGCCTGTACCGTCAGAATCTCGGATTTCTGATAATAACGCTCTTCCCTTTCAGAGCGGTCAACCTCATACCGGAAAAGACAATAGCCCCGGAAAGTCGCATTTAAAGTAACAGGATAAGCGGAACCGCCTTCAAAAAGCACCGTCTGCTTTGAAGAATCGGAAGAATTGACAGCCACAGTAACATCCCCGTTTTCCGCAGACGTTTCCTGACCGGAGGGGAAGGAACCTGTCGCAACAAGAATCTCGGCTCCTCTTTCCGGGTCATCGGCATAAAGATCAGAGACAAAAACCTTCACATCGGGAACATCATCACCGGAAACATCAAAAGAAACATCCTGTCCAAGTTCCACGAGACGGGTACCGGAGGGCGTTTCAAGTTTAAGAACCGGGGCAGTCTCCGCCACAGAAACCTCATAAGAATTCCCCCCGACAGAAACGGACAGTTTGTCTCCGGAAAAAACCCGGCCTTTGAACTCGGCGCCGCTGATTTCATGGACGACGGGTACCCGTTCTTCCTTCACCTCCGGTTCCGGTGCGGGGCGGCTGGAAAAATAAGAGTAAATCCGGAAACCGCCGAAGCCCGCCGAAGCCAAAATCACAAGAACAACGGCTATGATTTTTATTTTTCCAAGATTCCGTCCGAAAAGCCTTTCAAAGAAAGGGCGGGTCGGGACAAGCTCGGAAACAGGAACATTCATCTCCTGAATCTTCTGATTTTTATATGCATTTACAAACTCATTCCCGTCCAAATCAAGGTATTCGCAGTAATTACGCAAAAAACCGAGCAAATAGGATTCCCCGGGGAAATCATCAAATCTCTCATTTTCCAAATCTTCAAGATACCGCCGGGCGATATTCGTCTCCCTGGAAATTTGATCTAAATCCAAACCTTTTTCAATCCTTGCGGCCTGAAGTTTCTTTCCCAAACTTTCCATAAAACTCTCTCTAAACAACTCTTTTATTCTTTATTTATTCATTAAATAAGAAATTATCATAAACATTTGCCGAAGACGGGGATTCATAAACAAACCTGTTGTCAGACAATCCTTGATTCAAGGCATAGTTTGAAAAAGTAAACACAATTTTCGCCCCGGTAATTGTGGAGGCTTCTATGCGCCGCATGAGATTTGTTTTTGGATCCACCAGAAGCCTGATTGTGCGGAACATCTCCGTTGTGGAACGGCGGGAAAGGGACAGGGCGATGACACGCACATTGGAACCTTCTTCGAGGGGAACAGGATCCGGCCCGCTTTCATATGCAATCGAATAATACCGGCGCAAAAGAGAAAGCCCTTCCGGAGTCGCCAGGGAAGCCCCTCCGGCGGAGGAATCTTCAACAGACTGCGTTAACACAGCGTTGTACGGGGACGGCAGGTAAACTGTCAGAAGATTCCCGTCAAACACCATGGTTTGGTCAGCGGGAGAGGAAAAATCAATCCTCAGGAGGTTCGGCTTTTTATACAAAACCCTCCCCTGCATGACTTCCGAAGAAGAGGCGTTTTCATAGGAAATTTCTATATTCGCAGAATAATCATTCAGTCCGGCGTAAACTTCGGAAACGGATGAAAAAAAAGTATCTACTGTGGTAATGGTATTTTGGGAAAAAATAGGGGCGGAGGCACAAAAAAGCAGGGCAACCATAAGGATTGCAGAAACAAAATGTGCGAATCTATTCATAACTTATAAGTAAACCAGAAAGTGCAAAATAGGTCAATAACATCATTTTTAAATCAATATATTTGAAATTCATAATCAAATTTCATATACTGATGGTTAATTTTCTTCCTAAAATAAATCAATAGCGAGGTGAAATATGAAATATCCTATTATAACCATTGCGAGGGAACACGGTTCAGGAGGCCGCATAATAGCAGAAACAGTGTCAAAAAAACTTGATATTCCTGTTTACGACAAAACTATAATCGATATTGCGGCCCAGGAAAGCGGACTTTCCCCGGAATTCATCGCGGAGGCTGAAAAAAGAAGGAGCAGTACTTTCCTGTACAATCTCTATCTTTCCAGTACAAATGTTTCCATTATAGACCAGGTTTATCTGGCACAAGCCCATGTAATTAAAAAAGTCGCAGAAGAAGGCCCCTGCATAATAGTCGGTCGCTGCGGCGACTATGTTCTCAGAAACATAAAAAACCTTTTGAGAGTTTTTATATACGCCCCCAAACAGGAAAGAATGCGCCGCATTGTTGAAGATTATAAGGAAAACATCGAGAATCCCTCGGCCTATGTAGACAAATGCGATAAACAGCGTTCCTCATACTATAACACTTTTTCCGACCTCCGCTGGGGGGATTACAGGAATTACCATCTGATGATAGACAGTTCCATCGGACTGGATACGGCGGCGGAATTTATTTCCGGGGCGGCGGAAAAATGGCAGTGGAGAGAAGAAGACACACACGCGGATGAAAACTAAGGCGGAAAAAATGAGCACAGAGAAAATTCAGACAACAGAAAAAAAAGAAAACAAAATGGGGGTGATGCCTGTAAACAGACTCCTTATTTCAATGTCAATCCCCATGATAATTTCCATGCTTGTACAGGCTCTTTATAACATTGTAGACAGTATGTTCGTGTCACGGCTGAGCGAAAACGCGTTGACGGCGGTCTCCCTGGCTTTCCCGGCGCAAAACCTGATGATTGCGGTTGCAACAGGAACCGGAGTCGGTATAAACGCATTGCTGTCCAAAAGTCTCGGCGAAAAAAATTTTGAAAAGGCAAATAAAACCGCAAACAACGCGATTTTCCTGGCATTCTGCAGTTACGCTGTTTTTGCGGTTTTGGGATTCTTCTTTTCCCGCATGTTCTTTGAACTTCAGACAACGGATAAAGACATTGTGGAGCAGGGAACCCAGTACCTTGTAATCTGCACCGTATTTTCTTTCGGAATGATGTTTCAGATTACAAGTGAAAGACTTCTTCAGTCCACAGGGAAAACATTCTACACCATGATAACACAGGGAATAGGGGCGATTATAAATATAATTTTCGACCCAATTTTCATTTTCGGTCTTTTTGGTTTTCCCCGGATGGAAACAGCAGGCGCCGCTGTCGCGACAGTTATGGGGCAGATTATCGCAGCGATTCTCGCAATCATATTCAACAGAGTCAACAATAAAGAAATTCATGTAACCATGAGGAATTTCCGTCCGGACGGTAAAATCATCAAAAACATTTATCTGGTAGGTGTTCCTTCCATTATACTCGCCGCCATCGGTTCCATAATGACATTCGGATTGAATAAAATACTCATCGCGTTTTCCACAACAGCGGCGGCGGTTTTCGGAGTTTACTTCAAACTCCAGAGTTTCGTTTTCATGCCTGTGTTTGGATTGAACAACGGAATGGTTCCGATTCTGGCGTACAATTATGGTGCACGCAGGCCGGATAGAATCACACAAACAATTAAGCTGAGTGTTTTTTATGCAACAGTGATAATGATTATCGGCGTTCTCGTTTTCCAGTTTTTTCCCAGACAACTTCTGGATATCTTCCACGCCTCTGACTATATGCAGGAAATAGGACAGCCGGCCCTGAGAATCATTTCGGTCAGCTTTTTGTTCGCAGGGTTCAGCATCATAACAACTTCAGTCCTCCAGGCTTTTTCACACGGATTTCTGAGCCTTTCGATTTCTGTGATCCGGCAATTAGTAGTCATACTACCTGTAGCATACCTTCTTTCCCTTTCAGGGAACATTAATCTGATTTGGCTGGCATTTCCGATAGCCGAACTCGTATCAGTAACTCTATGCGCCGTATACATGCGGTTTGTATTCAAAAAAGAAATCAAACCTTTGGAGATTGCATCGGATAATGCAGGATGATTTCAGAACCGCTTTACTGAATAAGGTAAAATCCGCCCTTGAAAAAGCGGAACAGAATCCGGAGAGAGGCGGAATTTCTTTTCAGGAATTGTCCTCTCTCTCGGATGAGCTGAAAATCCTTGCGGAAACGCTCCGGCAGTCCGAAACACAAACAGGTGATTTCATCCTGAAAGAGGAGCCGGATTTTTCAATTAACGGAAACCCCTCAGAGCCGGAAAATATACTGATAGAAGGGGACAACCTTCCGGTACTCCGGCTCCTGTCCGGAACCTGTAAAGGGAAAATCGACGTCATATACATTGACCCGCCATACAACACGGGCAGGAACGGTTTTGTTTACGGAGACAGGTTCAGCGGCGGAGCCGGCAGGCATAGTTCCTGGCTCGCATTCATGGCGGAACGCCTCCATGCCGCAAAAAGCCTCTTGTCAGAAACCGGCGTGATTTTCATCAGCATAGACGACAACGAGCATTGCCGTCTTAAAATCCTGTGCGATGAAATTTTCGGCGAAGAAAATTTCATCGGCACCATGATACACCAGAGGGCGAAGGGCGGCGGACAGGCGAAGCTCCTTGTCCGGGGGCATGATTACATTCTGCTTTATGCGTCAGACATCAAAACCGCGCACCTGTCCAGAAAGAAAGTTGTGCAGAAAAAGACCTGTGTCATCAACGGGGATCGCTACATAAAAAATGACGATTTTCTGCGCAAATCATTCGGGAAATACAAAAAGAATTCCGACCGCCGCTGTTTTTACGAGGAAATCGAAGAATACAAGGGGGCGGCGAAAAAACAGGAGACAGACAGGAAACTCGCTTCCGGAGAATATTTCCTGGAGGAAACAGAAAGCGGAATGCACAAGGTCTGCCGCTATGAGAAGATTTCCGAATCCCGCTCGAAACTGTATTCAATAATAAAAATACTTTCTGAAGAAGGGAAAAAAGATTTGGAGAAACTCGGCATAACCGGATTTGACTATCCGAAACCTGTTGAGCTGGTAAAATTCCTTGTCGAGGCGGCATCGAAACGGGATTCCGTTATCCTTGATTTTTTTGCAGGAAGCGGGACGACAGGACATGCGGTTCTGCGTTTAAACGCAGAGGACGGCGGGCGGCGTTCTTTCATTTTATGTACAAACAACGAAAACAATATATGCAGGAAAATTACAAGGGAAAGGATAAAGCGGGCGATGCAGGCGGAACAATACGGAGGAAACCTGAAGTTCTTTACTTTGGAGAATACCTCGGTAGATTAACCGAAAAAAATAAAAAGCGGACCGGATAAACCAACCCGGCCCGCGTCTTACTTTCCTCCATCTGAAAAGCATCCGGATACACATGGTACCCGGACACTATTTTACTTGCCGTGCCTGATAAATCCGGTCGCCTTGGAAAACTCCAGTACCAAAAGAGGAACCAAAGATAACCCGACACCGGCCAGATAACCTTGCCACGGAATATACGTCATACCGAACGCCGTTACGACACCCGGCGTGAACATAACGAATGCAATAAGTAAAAGGGAAATAAGGGTAACCTTATTGAGGGTTTTATTTGAAAAGAAACCCGTTTTGAACAGGGATTTTTCCGAGCGCATGTTGAATGCATGTACCGTTTGTGACAACGCGAGAGTCATAAACGCAAGCGTACTGCCGCCGTTTTTCCCCGCTCCGGTGAGGGACTCACCGATAAAATACGCTCCAAGGGTAAGAGCGGCAAACATACAACCCTGAAGGAAAATGCGCAAACCGAAGCCATTGGCAAACAATCCTTCTTCCTTGGGTTTCGGCTTTCTCGACATCACATCCGGCTCAACCGCTTCCATGCCAAGCGCAACAGCAGGCAGGGAATCCGTGATAAGATTTATCCATAACAGCTGTATTGAAATGAACGGGGAAGCACGCCAGCAGACCATCGCAAGAAAAACAGTCAGGATTTCGGAAATATTAGTGCCGAGCAAAAATCCCACAACTTTTTTGATATTAGCGTAAATACCCCGGCCTTCTTTAACAGCATCTACAATCGTGGCAAAATTATCGTCCGTTAAAGTCATGTCCGCCGCCTCTTTTGCCACATCCGTTCCGGTTATTCCCATGGCACAGCCGATATCGGCCGCTTTGAGAGCCGGCGCGTCATTCACCCCGTCTCCCGTCATCGCAACAACACGGCCCTTTTTCTGCCATGCTTTCACAATACGGATTTTGTTTTCAGGTGAAACGCGGGCATACACGGAAATATGCTCGACTTCCCGGTCGAGTTCCGCGTCATCCATCGCATCCAGCTGGCTGCCGGTAACAGCCCTGTCACCTTCAGCAAGAATCCCCAGCTGCTTCGCAATCGCAGAGGCGGTTACAATGTGGTCACCTGTTATCATGACAGGTTTGATGCCCGCCTGCCTGCACAACTCCACAGCGGCTTTCGCTTCCGGCCGCGGCGGATCAATCATACCCACAAGGCCGATAAAAGTAAGACCGTTCTCCAATTCTTCACTGGAAGGTTCACCGGAAAAATCATTCACCTCTTTGTAAGCAACGGCAAGCACACGCAGAGCCTGGGAGCTCATCTCGTCGTTGGCTTTCCGCGCGGCCTCCATATCACCTTTAACACAGCGGGACGCCATCACATCAAAAGCACCCTTTACAATGGCGATTTTCTTTCCGTCCACTGAATTCACAGTTGTCATCAGTTTCCTGTTGGAATCGAAGGGCAATTCCGCAAGCCGCGGATATTTTCGATTCAGCTCTTCTTTGCTGTCACCGGCTTTATGGGCGGCAAGAACAATGGCTGTTTCCGTAGGATCCCCGATATGTGTCTCTTTTCCGCCCTCAAAGGAAACAGAACCGTCACAACACAGGGCCGCCCAATCAATAAGCCTGCGTACATCCCCGGATACATTTTCAGCATCAAAATTTTCAGGCATACCCCCGTCCAGGGAAACCTTCACCAATGTCATCCGGTTTTGGGTGAGAGTTCCCGTTTTGTCAGAACATATGACAGACGCACTGCCAAGGGTTTCAACAGCAGGAAGCCGCTTAACAATGGCGTTTTTCTTGACCATGCGCGTCACGCCTATCGACAGTACTATGGTAACAATTGCAGGCATCCCCTCGGGAATAGCGGAAACCGCGAGAGAAACCGCCGTCATAAACATATCCACCAAGGCATGGCCGGAAAGAAGCCCGACAGCAAAAACGACCGCACACGCCGCAAGCGCCGCGACACCGAGCCATTTACCCAGATCGGACAACTTCTGCTGGAGCGGCGTTTTCGTTTCTTTTTCCCCGGCCAACAAGTCAGCAATCTTTCCCATCTCGGTATTCATTCCGGTTGCCGTAACAACAGCCGTCGCCGTACCGTATGTGACTGAGCATCCAGAGAAAACCATGGTATCCCTGTCGCCTAACGGAGAACCGGATTTTACATCAGCGGAGGCGTCCTTTTCGGCAGGCACAGATTCGCCGGTCAAAGCCGATTCCTCCGATTTCAAATTAGCGCTTTCCAAAAGGCGCGCATCCGCAGGCACAAAATCACCCGCCTCAAGATGTATTATGTCACCGGGAACAAGACCGTCAGCGGCGATTATTTTTTCCTTCCCGTCACGGATGACACGGGCGTGCGGTGCGGACATATTCACAAGGGCTTCCAAGGCTTTTTCCGCCCGGTTTTCCTGCACCAACCCCATCACTGCATTCAATATAACAATGAGCAGGATAAGGGCGGGCTCAATGAACTCCATAGGATTCCCTTCCGCACAGGCGACAGCGAAAGAAACACCCGCGGCCGCAAGAAGTATCATAATCATCACATCTTTAAACTGTCCGAAAAAGCGGACGATCAGACTTTTCTTTTTCTTTTCCGCAAGTTGGTTTTTGCCGTACTCCGCCAGCCTGCGGGCGGCTTCAGCCTCGTCAAGTCCCAACTTCCCGTCGGTGTGCAGGGCATCCAAAACCTCCCGCACACTTTTACTGTAATAATCCATTAAAATCCCCTTCAATCAAAATTTGTATATCCGTGCGGCATATCATTCCGCATATCACCATGTTAAAAACGCGCGCCGCATTCATGCACCGAAACCCTGTGACCATGGTTAAACCTGTTTTCTTCCACAAGACGCGCGGCATTGCGGGTGACTCTTTCCCGCAGGGAATTATGCAGGGCAATTTCAGATTCGGAAAATCCTTCATATAATTCATCCCAAAAGAATTCCCATTCCCTGTCAAGTTTTTCAGTCACGGCAGCCGCATCGGCGGTCAAATGCAAATGAACCCTGCGGCGGTCAGCAGAATCCACTTCCCTTATCAGAAGATTTTTTTTGATTAAATCATCTACAGCCTGGGAAATATTGCTTTTTGCCAGCATCCTGCCTTCCGCGATATCAACAGCAGTATCCAATCCGGGATTATTATGCAGAAAACCGATTACATGCACCTCCACCACCGTCAATCCGAATTCCTGACAAATATTTTTCAAAATACCTTTATAAGCGCATAAAATGCACTCTATGGTTCCCATTAAGTTTTTGTATTTCATTGACTCCTCCTTTCTGAAATTCCTGTGAAAATCAGTAACTTTTAGAACAGTTATAATTTATAACTATTTATACTGAAAGTCAAGTTTCCCGGAATAAAAACAAAATATTTTCCCTCATTATGAAGATGATGAAAAAAGATGCCGGGAAGAGAGAATACGCCGCGGCGGACACTGTTGACAGACTTAATCTTTTAATGTATGGTAAAGGACACGTTTTGGAGCGGTGTCCGAGCGGTTTAAGGAGGCGGTCTTGAAAACCGTTGTGCCGAAAGGTACCGGGGGTTCGAATCCCCCCTGCTCCGGAATCGAAGACGCCGCGGGCGTATAATGGAGCGGTGCGAGAGTGGCCGAATCGGGCTCCCTGCTAAGGAGTTGATCCCCAAAAGGGTTCCGGGGGTTCGAATCCCCCCTGCTCCGATATGAGACTATAGCTCAGCTGGATAGAGCGTCAGATTGCGGATCTGAAGGCCGGAGGTTCGAATCCTCTTAGTCTCAAACGGGTTCGGGATTCCGGGCCGGATCTCTGGAGAGATGCGAGAGCGGCTGAATCGGGCGGTCTCGAAAACCGTTATACCGTCAGGTATCGGGGGTTCGAATCCCCCTCTCTCCGTAATTTACCGGAGGGATTTTACAGTATTTTACGGCTTCAGCCGTTTTTGGAGAGATGTCCGAGCGGTCGATGGTGCAGTCTTGGAAAGGCTGTGTACCGAAAGGTACCGGGGGTTCGAATCCCCCTCTCTCCGGATAACCCTGTTTATGCAGGATGAACTTTTTCGGATAGCCCAGGTCCTATGCAAAGAACGCCTTTCAAACCCCGCCAGATCCGGAAGGAAGCAACGGTAGATAGTCCGTTTTTGTGCCGTAGTGTACCTGGGCTTCCCCGAAAAGTTTTTCCCTTCAATCCTTCCCCGGATTACTCTTTACTCCGGACTTTTCCGAATACCAGGACATGGAAATGAGCGCTTACAAAATCTTTATCGACGGACAGGAAGGGACGACCGGCCTGAAAATTTATGAGCGTTTTAAAGGCAGAACCGATATTGAAATCATACAGATAGAGGAAGCGGAGAGAAAAAATCCCGCCGCCCGAGCGGAATGCATAAACGCCTCCGACTTTACTTTTCTCTGTCTTCCCGATGCCGCGGCGAAAGAATCCGTTTCCCTGAGGACAAATCCGGGAACCCGCATTCTGGACGCCTCCACCGCCCACCGGACGAACCCGGACTGGGCTTACGGCTTCCCGGAACTGGCCCCGGATTTCCGCGAACGCATCGGGCGGGCGGATTCCGTCGCCGTGCCGGGCTGTTACGCCAGCGGATTCCTGGCGCTGTGCCGTCCGCTGGTGAAGGCGGGAATCATCCCGGCAGATTACCCGGTCGTCTGTCATGCGGTCTCCGGGTACAGCGGCGCGGGGAAAAAAGCGATAGCCCTGTATGAGGCCGCCGGCAGAAGCCCTGACTTGGATTCTCCCCGGCACTATGCGCTGACACAACGCCACAAACATCTGCCGGAAATGCGCGCCGTAAGCGGGCTGGCCTTTGAGCCGGTCTTCAACCCGTACATATGCGATTTTTACAACGGGATGGCGGTGACCGTTCCGCTTCATGCCCGGCTGCTCGGCAAAAAAGTTTCGGCGTCTGACGTCAGGGAAATCCTCGCGGCGCATTACGAAGGGGCGCGCTTCATCCGTTGCCTTCCGTTCGCGGGCGAAACCTCCGGCGGGGATGCGGCTGACGGAAGCGCCGGACTGGACGGATTCATCGCGGCGAACACCCTCGCAGACACGAACCGCATGGAAATCATCGTCTCCGGGAATGACGAACGCATCATCCTGACCTCCCGTTTCGACAACCTCGGCAAAGGCGCCTCCGGAGCGGCGGTGCAGTGCCTCAACATCATGATGGGGATCCCGGAAGACACGGGGCTTGCATAAAACACCGCCGCCGTGCAAATCGACTTAACCTGCGGAAAAATCACTTCCAGACTCTGGCTTTTCGCGCTTCCGCTCATGGCGGGAAACATCCTCCAGCAATTCTACAACCTTGCCGACACACTGATTGTCAGCCGCTGCATCGGGACGGAGGCCCTGGCGGCTGGATTCTCGCGGACATCACGGGAATCGTGCTGTACAGAAGAATTTCTGCGCAAACGGAAAGAAAGCATACCTCAACATTTCCGCCAGGAAAACTATAAATATACCTAACCTGATATACAAAAACGGTATGCGGGCAGCCAATGTCCGCATACCGTATCAAAGGGATCTCACACTTTTATAAGTGCATAAATCACACAAGAGGAGAAGGAATCAACCTCACGGCATATCTGACCAGTCATCTTCCGTGTATTTGCTATGTCCGTTAAATACGCTCCATGGACCTCCAAATATTTTTCTGGAAGTTGATAGAGGTAGGTAAGCTCATAATCATTCCTATCTTCACTTCCCGGAGTTTTTCCATTTTTTAACTCAGATCGATACACGAATATCTTCCCAACATCATTAAATGGCTCACTTTTGCCGGCGGAAACAAAATTTTGGCCGTCAAAATAACCAATGTCATACACTTCAACAACAGCGAGAAACAAAACCTGTGAACTCTCATTAAAAATTGTTACAGTTCCATAATTTTTAGGATCAGAAGTTCCGGTAATATCGCTGCTACTGCTACCGTTATCACAACCTGAAAAATATAAAACACCGGTTATCAGACAGCATATCAGTAAAAATGTTTGCAATGCTCTTTTCATTTTTTCCCATCCTTTCCTGCATTTCTTTTATCCGAATTGTTATTGGGATTAAGTTGATTCGCACGGTTATTAGTCGTACTTTTGTAGGCATTGTTGTTGTGATCCAACGTTGTGTTATTACTGTTCAGCTGATCCGCATGATAATTCAAATCATCTTTCTTTTTTAACATAAAACCTCCTTCTCAAACCCACCATACCAAGTGGATTCTAAATGTCTTTATATCGTACCCCCCCCCCTCCCGAATAAAATGTCAAGCTTTTTTTTTATTAATTTTTCAGGAAAGCAGTTCTTTCCCCTTATTGCACTTACACCGGCTTGCGGGTACAATGACGGCATGAGTTATCTTCAAACAACTTCCGAAGCGGCGCAGACAATCGTCCGCAACGTTCTGGGTATCGCCCGGGGTGAACAGTTCCTGATACTGACAAATCCCGAACCGGATGTCCAGGAAATAAGCATGGCTTTATACGAAGAAGCCCTGAAGATTGGAGCGGAAGCTACAATTGTATTGCAGCCTGTAAAAACACAGCTGGATTATGCAAATGAAGCGGCGCTGGCGGCCTTTGGCAGCGGTCCTTCCGTATGCGCGTCAATTTCCGCCAACAAGATGGGAAAAGACAGGGCCCGCATGAGCGCCCCTTTTACAGGAAAAGACGGAAGAAAAATCGACCATATTTTCCATTATCTCATGGATGAGCAAAAAACGCTGAGAGCCATATGGACTCCGGGCATCACAGTCGATATGTTCAGAAGAACCGCCGGCATTGACTATGTTCTTCTGCAGAAAAGGTGCGAAGCCATCTGCAAGGCCCTTGAAGGAGCGCAGACAATCCGGGTCACGTCTCCGGGCGGAACAGACATAACTGTTCCGGTTGCTGGCAGAACCGCATTCCGGGACGACGGCAATTTCCGGACGGGAGGCGACGGCGGAAATATTCCCGCGGGGGAAGTGTTCATAAGCCCGCTGCCGGGGAAAAGCGAAGGCGTGATTGTGTTCGACGGCTCAATCAGCCTGACGGAAGGCGACATGATTACGGAAACGCCGGTGAAGGTTGTATACAAAAACGGTTACGCCGTGGAATTTTCCGGCGGGAAAGAGGCGGAGCTTCTGCGGGCATCCGTTGAAGCCGGGGAACAGAAAGCGGATGCGCTGGCGGCTGAAGGAAAAATCTCCGGAGAGGAAGCCGCGACATACAGAAAAAACGCGCGCGGCCTGGGAGAGCTGGGGATAGGCCTTAATCCCGCGGCTGAAATACGAGGTAATATGCTGGAAGACGAAAAAGCGTTCCACACATGCCATTTCGCCATAGGAACAAACTACGACAATGACGCGGACGCATTGATTCACCTTGACTGCCTTGTCAGGAATCCGACCATCACAGCCTATTACAAAGACAGGGATCCCTTCGTAATCGAGGAAAACGGTATTCTCGCTCCGTGGATTCCCGGCGGCGAAAACAAGGGAAACTAATTATCCGGGGAAATATTCCAGTCTCCCGCGGATTCCAGCATTCCGCAAACCACCGCCGCACTCATCATGGAAGCGCGGCGGGCAAATTCCCTGTGAGGCATACCGGCGCCGTCGTCCGCCATATCGGAAACGCTTCTTAGAATCAAAAAAGGCAGCCCGTTGGCGGTACAAGCCTGGGCGACCGCGGCTCCTTCCATTTCAACACAGGCGGGGGAAAAAGTTGAAATTATTTTCCGCCGCAACTCTTTGTCCGCAACGAAAACATCGCCGGAAGCAATCCGTCCTCTTACAATGGCGGGGAAACGTTTTTCAGATGACGCGGGATTTTTCACAGGGAACGAAAAAGAACCGTCTTCCATGGAGGCGAAAAAATCCCCGCCCAAACCCGAAAAAGCTTTTTCAGCGGCTTTTAGCATTACAGGGTCAGCGGCGAAAAAAGGACTGTCTGTCCCGGGAAGCTGGCCGGGGGCATAGCCGAATGTCCGGACATCCACATCGTGGAAAACAGCGTCTGACGAAACAACCATGTCCAAAACTGAAAGCCTGTCGTCCGTTCCGCCGGCGGTTCCTGTATTTATAATGCGGGAAACCCCGAAACGTACCGCAAGGATTTGAACGCACATAGCCGCATTCACTTTGCCCACACCGCAGAGGGACACGGTGACCGGAACTCCGTAAATATATCCGTCATAAAAACGCATCCCCGCGTATTCAAAACTTTCGCAGGAGGAGAGTTTTTCAAGAAGCAAATCAATCTCCGCCTGCTCCGCGCCTATTACACCCACTTTCGGGGAAATTCCTTTCACGGCATTCTGTCCGTTAACGGCCTGTTCTTTCATAAGAAGATAATACCCCAATCAAGTGAAAAAATAAACAGCCTTCATTATGATTGATAAAATACGCAAAGTTGTATATGCTGGATTCATGTCTCAAAATAATTCTTATACCCTGACGGTATCATGTAAAGACCAGAGCGGATTGATTGCCGAAATCACCGGATGCATTGCAAAAACAGGCGGAAACATCCTGAATCTTGCGCAGCACACAGCGACAGATATAGGAATGTTTTTCTGCAGAATTTCATTTTCGGATGCGGAAACGACGCCGGCATTCTCGGAATCCCTTTTCAAAAACAATTTTGAAAAAACAGCGGAAAAATATAATCTCAACTGGCATATATTCAACAATGCCGTAAAAAAAAGGGTCGCGGTATTGGTTTCAAAAACAAGCCACTGCCTTTACGAAATACTGCTGAAACATGCGGACGGAGCCCTTGACTGCGAAATTCCGGTTATTATTTCAAATCATCCGGATTTAGCCCATATAGCCACGTCCTTCCACGTCCCGTTTTACCAGGTGGATCCTGGAAAGGGAAAAGAAGCCTATGAAAAGGACTTAAATCAAATCCTGAAAGACTACAAAATAGATTTGGTGACGCTGGCCCGCTATATGCAGGTCCTCAGCGGAGATTTCTGCAGGGAATGGCACAACAAGGTGATAAACATACATCACGGATTTTTGCCCGCGTTCCAGGGAGCGAAACCATACCACCAGGCATGGAAAAAAGGCGTAAAAATCATCGGAGCCACCGGGCACATAGCCACGGAAAATCTGGATCAGGGGCCGATAATTTTCCAGGACATAATACGTGTGAACGACACCCAGTCCATAGAACAATTCATCAACCTGGGGAAAGATGTGGAGCGCCGGGTTTTTGTGGAGGCCATACGAAGATACCTTGCCCACGCCGTATTTTTCCATGACGGAAGGACCTTCGTTATAGAATAAGGCCCCACGCCTTTCACGGCGGATTTTGTCTGCGGTTGTTTCCGGTTGTCTGGAATTAAAGGAAGATATTCCGGAAAAACATGTAATATGTCCTCTAAGCTTGACAAAGACGAAACTTCTTCCGAAAATAGAAAAATGAAACGAAAACAAATATGGTTCGGAGCGGCCGCTTTTTCGGCGGCGCTTCTCCTCTTTTTCATGATAACGCCGGCGCTTTCCGCATCCGGTTCCCCGCAGCAAAAAAACTCTGCAAGCGCTGAAACTGCCAGATACCTTCAGCTTTTTGACTACGTATTCTCCTATGTACAGGATCATTACGTCGATGAAGTCGATCCCAAGGTTTTGTACGAGGGGGCCCTCCGGGGAATGCTGGAAAATCTGGAGGATCCGTACACAGCTTACATTGACAGCGAAAGCGCAGTAAAAACAAGCCTCAATGACACCACACAGGGTTCTTTCGGAGGCGTGGGGCTTTCAATCATGAAGCCGTTCATATCCACTCCGGAGGAACCTGCCTATGTGGAGGTCGCTTCACCGATTGAAGGAACGCCGGGACAAAAAGCGGGGATACAGCCCGGAGACCTCATAATAAAAATCAACGACATAAATACAGCGGATATAACTATGGAGGAAGTGCTTTCCCATCTCCGCGGTCCCGCCGGAACTGACGTGAATCTTATAATCCGCCGGGGCAAGACCATGGAATTCCCGGTAACACTCACCAGGGCCATTATCGAAGTCCCCACCGTGAAATACGCGATGATGGAAAACGGAACCGGATATCTGCGGATTGTTGAATTCACACCGCTCACCCCGGACAAGGTTCAGGAAGCGCTGGATTCCTTCACGCAGGCAGGCTACTCAAAACTCATAATAGACCTGAGGAACAATCCGGGAGGCCTTATCACCAGCGTCATCAATGTCGCCGACAAATTCATTGAAACCGGCGTAATTGTATCAACCCGTTCCCGGATTCCCTACGAAAACAGGGAATTCTCGGCTTCAGGCGCAACGACAGAGGTAAGCCCGTCGATTCCGATAGTCGTTCTTATAAATAAGGGGTCCGCCAGCGCATCGGAAATCCTTGCGGGGGCATTGAAGGATCACAAACGGGCTTACCTTGTGGGGGAAACAACCTACGGCAAAGGTTCCGTCCAGCAGGTTCTGGACCTGCTCAACAACGACATGATGAAAATCACCATCGCCAGATATTACACCCCCAGCGGGGCGAATATCGACAAACAGGGAATTCCGCCGGATATGCAGGTGTCTTTCCACGAGCTTACAGAAGATGAAGAAAAGGCTCTGTCGGAACTTTTCAATACAACAAAAATAGCGGACTTTGTGGAAAAAAATCCTGATTTGACCTCGCAGGATGCGGAAAAATTCGCCGGGGAATTATACAAAGAATATCCGGTTGAGAAGCGGATCCTGAAAAGACTTGTGATGCAGGAATATTACCGGACACACACCCAGCCCCTGTATGACCTTGAATACGATATACAGCTGAAAGCGGCCGTTGACCTTTTAAACAATGAAAACGTCAACAGCCTGACAGCTTCGACAAAGACTGTCCAGGAGCTGCAGGAAAAAGAGCCGGAATCAAAATGAAGCAATTCATTTCATCCGTATTCCCGGATAAAACCGGAAATATAAACCTTTCCGGAAAAGACTTCCACTATTTGGTGGAAGTCAGACGGGAAACGGAAGGCACGGTCATACAGGTACGGCTCCCCGACGGAAACTTATTCCCTTTTAAAATCGGAAGAATCGACAGGGATAAAAAAAACGTATGCCTGTCCAAGGAAGCCTCTTCCCCGGAGGATTCCGCCGCAGACAACGCAAACATGTTTCCCAGGATAATTCTTTTCCAATGGATTCTGAAAAGCCACGGGATGGATTTGGTTATCAGACAGGCGGTTGAAACAGGAGTGGAAGCCGTAATCCCCGTAGCCGGCGAAAACTGCGTGCCCTCCGTAAAACCCGAAGAAAGGAACAGCCGCTGGGAACGAATAGTGCGCGAAGCCCGGCAGCAAAGCGGTTCTCCGGTCGCGTCCCGGATACAACCCGCCGTTTCCCCGTCCGGTATACCGGAGCTTCTGGGCGCGCTGCAACCGGAGGAAACCCTGAAACTCATGCTGAGTGAAATCCCCGGTGAAAGCGGAACAATCCACGAAAGCATAGGCGGATTCTGCAAAAAGAACGGCGGGATAAAGACTGTTGTCCTCGCCGTAGGACCGGAGGGCGGAATGAGCCGGAAAGAAGCAGGGGATTTGATTTCCGCAGGATTTGAAAAAATCCATTTTAATACAAATGTACTCCGGGCAGAAACGGCGGCATTATACGGACTGGCTGCCGTACAAAATTCCATGATGGAGATATCAAAGTGGCAGTTGAAAGAATAAAATTCCTGGGGCTTTTTCTGGACATCCTCAGGCAGGAAGACATTGACGGAACGATTATGAAACTGCTTGAGGAAAAAACAGACGGGCCGAAACATATAATGCTTGTAACTATCTGGGATGTTCTGCGCGCGAAATACAACAGCGAATTCCGTGCGATGCTGGAGAACGCCACGCTGATTATTCCTGTTTCAAAATCACTTGTGAAAGGGGCTGTCTTTCTTAAAAAGAATGCTCCCGTCAGATACGAACCCTTCGCTTTTATAATTTCTGTAATGGGGATTCTGGAAAAATACCTTAAAAGCGTTTATTTTTTCGGCGGAAGGAATCTGAGTCTGCAACAAGCCGAAAAAAACACGCATTCAACATTTCCCAATCTGCGCATTGTCGGACGGATATCCGGGTTTTATCCGCGTCATATGGAAAAAAATATAAAGACAGCGATTGTGAAGGCATCCCCGTCTCTGGTCATTGTCGGCAACGGAGTTCCGGGAAAACAGAGATGGATTTACCGCAACAGGAAACAACTCCACAGCGGATTGTTTTTGTGGGACAACTCGATTATTGACATTTTCTCTGAAAGAAAAAAGCGCGTGTCCCCCGCCCTTTTCAACGCCGGGCTGGAATATCTGCCGCAGATTATAAAGAACCCTCTTCGGATTTTCAAATTCTTTCTGTTCATCTGGTATAATATTCTGCTTCTGTTCTACCGTTTATTCAAGGCCGAGGACAACTGAAATCCGGTCAGTCTCCGGAAACAGGGGGATTCTTTATATAGGAAATTTTGTGGAACAGCTTTTCCAGCCGTCTCAATTCTTTTTCGGACAGCACAGCCCGGGCAAAGATTTCTTCCAGAAACCTGGCGTTATCTTCACCTCCCGCGTATTTATAAAGCCCGATGCGCTTTATATCCTCCGCCATTCCCGCCACAGCTGTTTTCAGCCGGGAAAGAGGAACCGGTTCATACCCACGCGGAACAGAGTCAAAATCCCGGGATAAAACATAAAGAATGACCTGCACTGCATGGGAAAGATTGAGCGACCCGAAATCCGGACTTGTGGGGATCGAAACCGAAAGAGAGCAGACATCCAGCTCTTCGTCTGTCAGCCCTGTACGCTCATTACCGAAAACAACTGCGACCTTGGCTCCTGAAGCGGAAGCTTTTATGTTTGAAGAAAACTGTTCCGGAGTGAGCCCGAAGGCTTTACGGCGCTTGCCCTTCCTTCTGGTTGTTCCCGCCGCAACGGAACAGTCTGAAACAGCCGCCTCCAGACCGGAAACATCCGGCGGAAAAAAAGAAGCTTTCTCCCATATATCAAACGCGCCAAGGGCAAGGGTTTTCACCTGGACTTCATCAAAGTCTTCTTTTTTCCCGACAATGCGTAAATCGGAAAAGCCCATGTTTTTCATGGCTCTGCACACAGAACCTACATTCCGGCTTTCCTCAGGACGGCAAAGAACAACGGCACAAGATAATTCTTTCATCACTGTTATTTTCTTTTTTCAGCTTGTTATGTCAATAGGAAAAATATATAATCCCTGCCTGTGGAAACAATTTCTGTAAACGGAATCTTCAGCGGTAAAAAAATCCTGATTGCCGGCGGTACCGGTGGAATCGGAGCGGCTTTAACCGCCAGACTTCTGCCTTCAGGAGGGGAAATCACCGTTATAGGAAGGCACAACCCATTCAGCGGAGACACCGGACGGCGGACCCCGGACAGACAGGGAAGCCGCCGGTTCCTTCCCATAAATCTGGACAGCCGAGAATGCCTTCCGGAATTGGAAAAGGAAGCGGAAAACACGGACATCCTTTGTGTAGCCAGGGGGGCATTCCTCCAGAAACCCCTGCACGAAACATCGCCGGAAGAATGGGAAGCAGCGGTTTTTTCAAACCTTGTCATGCCGGGGGCGGCGGTCTCCTCGGCCCTTAAAAACATGAAAGATAAAGGATGGGGCAGAATTCTTCTTTTCGGCGGAACCCGGACAGACAGAATAAGAGGATTCGCAACAAACGCCGCCTACGGCGCGGCAAAAACCGGAATTTCTTCCCTTATACGCTCAGTAGCCGAAACCTATGCCCCCTACGGCATAAGCTGCTGCGGAATATGCCCGGGATTCACGGAAACGGAATATGTCCCGGAAGAACAAAAAAAACGGCTCGCAGAAAAAATCCCCGGCGGAAAACTCATATCTCCAGATAAAATAGCCGACATCGCGGTGCTGCTTCTGACAAATTTTGAGCTTAACGGTAGTATAATTACACCGGATTGCGGGTGGACACCTTGTAAAATTAATTTTTTCTGATATACTTATTATGATGTGATCAAGGTGTTAGGAAAAAGGGATGAATAATAACAGTATTGTACCCGGATTTGACGATGAAAAAGACGACAGCCTGAAAATCAGGTTGGAGAAAATTGAAGAGATCCCGAACTGTATTGCTCTGTATCTTAACGGATATATAGACACATATAATTCAAGCTTTTTTCAAAAACGGGTTGCGCGGGTTGTAGAAACCGGATTCCACCGGCTTATTTTTAACTGTTCCGCACTTAATTATGTTTCTTCCATGGGCATAGGCTCCTTCACTGTTTTTCTGAAAACGGTGAAACCGAAGGGAGGGGACATTGTCCTGCTGGAAATACAGCCGAAAGTATACGAGGTTTTCCAGCTGCTGGGTTTCTCCCAGTTTTTCACCGTGAAAGATTCGATTGAGGAGGCCATCCTCTTTTTCAAAGACGTAAAGGAAGAAACTGTAAAAGAAATTTTCCCGAAAATATTTTCCTGCCCGGTTTGTTCCAAGAAACTGAAGGCCACAAAATCAGGCCGTTTCAGATGTTCCGAATGCAAAACAATCCTTGCGATAGACAACAGCGGACAGATATTTTTAGGGTGACCCCGGAAAATGTTCCCTCTGAAAAAACTGAAAGAACTTGAACCCGGCCAAAGGCGGAGAAAACTCATCCTAATGCTGACAGAATTTGAAAGGATTCTCAGGGCACGGACGAGCAGACTGTTTCTGGGCGGCGGAATATCCTCCGCGTCAATTTCGGCGGACGGAACTTTTACGGACGGGGATTTGCTCAGCCTGTACAGGTTTGTAATTGAAGATCCTAAACTCCACGGCGAAGATTTATCAGTTTGCGCAGGGCTTGCAAAACTCCTGGAAGAGAATCATCAATCCGCCTCCGGCAACCACGGTGAAGGACCTGTAGTCCAGCTCCGGCTGTGCAACCTGATGCGGAATATACTGATGAGGGCTGCGGGCACTTTCCCGGCGGAATGGGATTTAATACACCCAGAAAGTTCAAACCGCGGGGATTTTCATGACAGCGCAATCCCGGACAGTACACCACGGCAGAGGCCTTTTTATCCCGGAGTTTTTGCTTTTGCGGAAGACATCCGCTCACCCTTCAACGTCGGTTCAATTTTCAGGACGGCGGAAGCTTTCGGCGCGGAAAAACTGTTCCTGTCCCCCGGCTGTGCTCCGGCGGAACACCCCAGAGCCAGACGCTCCGCCATGGGATGCGTGGACTACATGGAATGGGAGAAAATCCCCATGCGGGATTTACCGGCGGGGCTTCCTGTCTTTGCCCTGGAAACAGGTGGAACTCCCATAGAGGAATTTTCCTTCCCGGAAAAAGGAATAGTGGTGATAGGCTCTGAAGAACTCGGCGTAAGCCCGGAAGCCCTTGATATGGCGGAAAGCAGGGTTTCCATTCCGATGAAAGGAATCAAGGCTTCATTAAATGTAGGCGTCGCTTTCGGAATCCTTATGGAAGCGTGGACAAGAAGTTTGCGTAAACAATAACACCATGAAACGTTAATCCGCGTCAAAGGATTTTTCAAGACCTCCGCATAAATTCTGAAAGGCCTCTTCCGAATCAATGTTGAACATACCCAGAAAATCCGGAGGAATCTGATAGTATTCTATGGATTGATCCAGATAATGAACCATCATGTCAGCGAAAGAAACAGTCGAAACAAGCTCTTTGTACTGTTCAGGAGAATCCACAAAATCATGGTGGTAACGGATTGCAGTTACAATTGATTCGGGGAAATTCCACTTTTCCGCCAGAACAGCCCCTATTTCCGGATGGTTTATTTCAGAGACAACCATATTGAAAACGGTGTCGGGAATGCGGTGGATTTCCTTAATTTTGAGAATCTTGTTGTGTAGTTCAGGATCAGGATATACAAGGGTAAGAACAATTTTACCCAGGTCATGCAAAAGACCGCACACATATGCGTTGTCAGCTACAGCCTGCCTGCGCAGGTTGCTCTTTGCCAGTCTGCAGGCAAAAAAAGCCACTTTATAGGAATGCGCCCAAAGCCGGGCCTGTTCCTCAGAGGAGTTCCCTAAAATTTTGACGGCTCCGATTGAATAAAGCAGATTCTTTATCCCGCGCAATCCGACGAGCATTACCGCCTCGGATATGTTTATAACCCTCTGCGGGAGGGAAAAAGCGGCGGAATTTACCAGTTTAAGCAGGTTTGCGGTCAAAGCAACATCATTACTTATGTTGTCCGCAATTTCTGAAAGATTGGACTCCGGATCGTTAAGGAGCTTTTCTATCCGTAAAATATTCTCAGGGAACCTTGGAATCGATTCAATATAATCCGCTATCTGATTGCTGTATTCGTGCAGGTGGCTGTAACCCATTGTCGTAAGCGGAATAACTATGCGCATAATGGTCTCGCCGTTTTCCACAAGCACATAAAAGTTATCCGCCGGAACACCGATTTTCTGGAGCATCAAACTTGAAATAATCAAACCGAGTCCGGCGCCTTCCGTTTCATCAAAAATTTTGGGGAGAACCTCTTCCAACGAAGTGTACTGCTTGGAACGGGCTATTTTATCAAAAATGCGCTTGAATTCAAATTTATTCAATTCGGAGTTGTTCCGAACCTCAAGAAGAATATTATCCCCCTGATAGTGAAGAATGATTTTTATATACAGGCCGGCGTCTTTCTGCATTTGCAGATAATGCTGGATATTCAAAATGGTATCCGACTTAAAAAACTTCATGCCGAGCTCATAATCCTGCTTGTTATTTATATCAAGATTCTTTTCCGTAAAATAAACCCGCTTGGTGTTGGCTTTTTTTGCGTTGAGAGCCAATTCATTTATTATGTAAACCAGAAAATCTTTCATCTCCAGATGGTGCAGCTCTTTCAGGAATTCAGAAACCACTGAATCAATGTACAACTCCACTCCCTTTGGGAAAGTGAAGGTTGTCACTGAAAGAGGAAGCCCCATGCGTATCGCGGTGGATATTTTATCGACATCAACGAGATTTTTCTGTTCCATAAATTATGGTAAAAGTTTAACACTGAATAGCAAGGTTTTCAACAAAAGCTTTCAATAAACGGCATGAAAATTTATTTGCCCAGCTTCTTCATGCTCAACGCATATTCTTCAAGAGTTTCCTGCATTTTTATGGTTATCTTGGAACTGTCCATTTCTGAAAGGATTTCCAACCCTTCCTCCACAGTATCCACCGCCCAAATATGGAATTTCTTTTCCAGGACGGCCTTTTCCACCCGGTCGGATAAAATCAAGTCATCGGTGTTCCGCCTCGGAATGATGACTCCCTGCGCGCCGTCCAAGCCCAGAATGGAACAGGTTTCAAAAAAGCCGTCTATCTTCTGGGGGATACCGCCTACCGGCTGGACGTCACCAAGCTGATTCAAACTGCCGGTGACGGCGATACCCTGGGAAAACGGAATCTGGGTTATGGCGGAAACAAGGGCGAAAAATTCCGCGCACGAAGCGGAATCCCCGTCTATTCCGCTGTAAGACTGCTCAAAGCAGATGCTCGCGGTAAGGGCCAGAGGTATGTTCCGGGCGTATTTCCTGCTTAAAAGCCCCTGGATTATCAGATGGGCTTTATCATAAATTTCTCCTGAAAGGCCAGCTTCGCCCTCAATATTGATTATGCCTTTATCGCCGGGGCCGGACTGGGCGGTGACCGCCACGGGGATTCCGAATTCATAGTATCCGCTGTCCAGAACAGCCAGACCATTCACCTTTCCTATTCTTTTCCCCGTAACCTCGATGATGATTTCCCTGCGTCCTATCCTGTCCGAAATACGCTCCTCGTCAAGCCGGTACATGAAATTCCGCCGGTTTACGGCATCCGCCACATTTTCCGCCGTCAACGGGGAATCAGCACCGGATTCCCCGGAAGCACCGTCTGTAACACCGGAAGGGCGGTAGTTGGATTCATAAATCAAATCCGAAACCCGCGTAAACCTGGAGGAAAGTTTTGTCCTGGAACCGGCCAGCCTGACCATTTCCTTCAAGAGCCGGGAAAGCCCCGCGTCAGTGAAACAGGGAAGTCCGGCTTTTTCGGTCATATCATCAATGAAAGCTATATACTTGAGAATATTAGAATCATTCAAGGGAACCACATCGTCAAATTCAGCGCACACCTTGAAAAGTTTCTGAAAGTCGGGATCCTCGTTATACAGGAAATCGTATGAACCCTCTCCTCCGGTAATGACCACCTTGAGTTTCGCCGGCAACGGCTGCGGTTTTATTATACTTCCCGGATGCATACTTCCCGGAGGATTCTGTATTTCAATTTTTCCGGATTGAAGAACCCTCTTCAGATAAGACCAGGAACCCTCCTCCAGAACGAGATCCTGCATACGCAGGACAAGGCAGCCTCCGAAAGCCCGGTGCACGGAACCGGAACGCAGACGCAAATGCGCGTCAGCCAGAGTGGGGTTCATTTCATCCCGCTGGTCTATGCTTCCGAAAAGATTGGAGAATGTCGGAAGCTTTTCCTGGATAATGCAGTTTTTTCCCGGCGTATGCTCGCAAATCAAATTGATTTCGTACCTGTTGAAAAAATTCCGCTTGCGGCGGCGGGATTTAAAGTTGGAAGAAAGCATGTGGGAATGAGAAGTCAAATCATCCTGCACTTCCTTCAGAAAATTAACAGGCGAATCCCTGTCTATGTTTTTATATTTGGAACTCAGACGGGAAAATTCCTCTTCGATAACAGGTTTTGCGAGGGAAATCCGCAAATCCTTCACCTTCTTTTCCACTGCCCGGCGGTCTTCAACTATTTTCTTAAAAAGGGCATTCATGGTGTCAACACAGCTGTAATATTTTTCCCGGATAGCATTCAAAGTTTCTTTCGGGAATTTCCCTTCACCGGATTTTTTCTGCAGTTCGTCAAAGGAAACAGCTTTTCCCTTAATCAGGGGCACCAAATCCATGCTGCTGGAATCTTCCTCTTTAATCTGGATAAGCTTGAAACCCTCCGCCACCATGTCAGTTTCAAATTTGGAAAGAAGCCTGTTTTCCTCAGCTTCCGCATTCTGAAGGATGCTTTCCTTTTCTTTTGAAAAACTTTCGGATTTCACCAGCTGCGAGATTTTCATGCGGACACTTTCCACAGCGGAGCGCAAATCCCGCTTGAACAGGTTCCCCTGCCCCGGCTCAAAAAAAATCGCCCTGGGTTCAAGAGGCCTTTCAAAATTATAAACATAGGCGATATCTTGCAGGTCCTCTTGATTTACTTTATATTTTTCAAGAAGAGATGTTAAAACGGTTCTGCGGCCTGTTCCGGAGGCGCCCATTATATAAATATTGTAGCCGGGGGCGTTTATGCTTAACCCCAAATCGATTGCGCAGACAGCCCTGTCCTGGCCTATGATATCAGTGCGCCGTTTAAGTTTTCTAAGACGGCTGACTGTTTCTTCCGGTATGGTAAAAATAATTTCTTCAGGGGATAATTCCCTGTTTGCTTTTATCATAAAGAAGGATTATACCATAATATAAAGGATTTTCAAATAAAGAGGCGGAAAATGTCGGATTTTTTCACAGGGCAAATTTTAATATTCATTCTGCTGCTTCCGGTTTTGCTGCGCCCGTTTTTCAGGACACTCCAACGCTTCGGGAATATTCCGCTTTTAACGGTTATAGCCGTCTTGATATGTTTCGGGCTTGTACTGTCCGGGAGATGTCTTCTTTTCATCCCCACGGCGGGCTTTACGGCTATCGTCTTTTTATCCCAAACCGCCCGCATCGTTTCCATAGCCAGAGGACTTCCGACTGACTATTTCGGAACAGGGATAAAAATCTTTTACGCCCTTCTGATTCCTGTTTTTGCGGCTCTTATAGCCGCATCCGTTATTTTCATCCCGGAAGCAGGGTACGTCCCCGGAAAAGAAGTGCACTTTGCGTCCGTCCGGGAAAGGATATCGACAGGATTCAAATACGATTTTTCCGTATTCAGTTGTTCCGACAATTTATCAAAAAGCAAAAGCGATGAATTCCTGGAGAACATCTATGAGGCCGCAGGAATCGGAAATCCGTCCTCCGGAGAAAGGACAGCCGGAAACCCGTCCGGAATACCAGGAAGCAATTTAACCCCTGTGGTTCTGTTTTTTCCGGGTTTTCCTTCAGGGCGAACCGGCAGAGACACCCTTGCCGGGATTCTGGCGGAAGACGGTTTTACATTCACCGGCGTACAATGGGAGGGACAGAATATCTACAGGAAATGGTACCTAAACAATAAATACACGAGGAATTTATATGAAATATGTTCAGCGGCTTACAGAAGCATTTTTGTGAAAACAGAGAACCCTTTTAACCCGGACTTCGTTAACACCCATAAAGGGCTCATGCATTCCGTCATAAGGGACGCCGCCGTTTTCGCTTCCCGGCGGTTCGGTTCAGACAGACACCTGTATGCCGTGGCGGAAGGTTACGCATGTCAGGCTCTTGCGGAGGCGGTCAACGAAAATCCGGGACTTTTCACCGGAACCGTCTACCTCATTCCTGAAAAGGATTTGCCGGCGTTTGAAGAACCGGTGACAGGATGCTCGTATCTGGCGGAAATAACCGAGCCACTGCCGTCCGCCGCGGAAAGTATGCCCGGCCTTGTTATAACAGGGTCTTCAGATGAAGGCTTTGGGTTTGGCGAAACGGCGGCGGATGACCCCGCCCTCGCCGCAATTCTTGGAATGGAAAGAGACGATGACAGAAAAACGGCGCAGCTTACATCCCGGCACATTTCTTCCTGGCTAAAACTGCGCCATCCGCTCTCGATGAATACCGACACACAAAACAACACGCAGGAGGATTCCCTTGAACATACTGGAACTGACTGAATGGCTTAACAGACGGCTGGAAATTGACAAATTCGCGGGAAAAGACCCTTCCCTGAATGGACTGCAGGTGGAATGCAGCGGGAAACCACTGAAAAAAGCCGCCTTCGCGGTGGACGCCTGCCTGGAAACAATGAAGCGGGCCGTATCATGCAACGCCGATGTCCTGATCGTCCACCACGGACTTTTCTGGGGGGAACCTCTTGCCCTGAAAGGCACCCACTACAAAAGAATAAAGACTCTTTTCGATTCAGACACAGCCCTTTACGCAGCCCATATCCCGCTGGACGCAAACCCGGAAACAGGACACAACGCCTGCATTTCAAAGGCGATTGGGCTGGCGGAAGAAACCCTGGAACCTTTCGGTGAATGGAGGGGCATGACCATAGGCTTCAAGGGGCGCTTCCGCCGGGAAGAGACTTTGGATACAATCCTTTCAAAACTTTTTCCGGGCGGAGAAAACCCAGCGCACATTCTTCCCTTCGGTCCTGAAAAAATAAAAACAGCCGGTGTCATTTCCGGGGGAGCAGGAGGGGATCTGGAACAGGCGATAGAAGCAGGGCTGGATCTTTTCATCACCGGAGAAATAGAACATGAACAGTACCATGAAGCCATGGAAAACGGTATATCAGTTATAGCGGGCGGCCATTACCAGACTGAAGTTTTCGGACTGAAGGCGCTGGCGGCGGAGCTCGCACGGGAAACAGGTCTGGAAACCTTTTTTATTGAAGTTCCCACCGGTTTATGATATAATCCGCCGGTGGAAAAAACAGAAGAAACAAACAAACCGTTCCAAAAAGAGCTCTTTTTCCCGCTGATTCTGTCGGCGGTTATAATCATAGTGGATCAAATAACAAAATATCTGGTCGTTGTGTCAATTCCGGCATGGTCGGTGGGTTATGAATTCTTCGGAGGCGCTCTACGTATCATCCATGTGTACAATCCCGGAGTGGCGTTTTCCATCGGCAGCGGGATGCCGTCCCTTTTCAGAAGCCTGGTTTTCGGAATAATTCCGGCCGCCGTTATAGTGATAATCCTTACAATCTATTTCAAAAGCAGGGAATTCACTACTCTCCAGCGGTGGTGTCTCGCGGCCATAATAGGAGGAGGCGTCGGCAACCTGATAGACCGCTTTTTCCGGCCAGAAGGAGTCGTGGACTTTATTGACGTGGCGGTTTACGGTTTCCTGGGATATGAGCGCTGGCCGACCTTCAATGTGGCGGACAGTGCGATTGTTGTTTCCATAACGATTATGATAATATCCTTCATCAAAACTTTTGTAACGGAAATCAAGCAGAAGAAAAAGAACGGAAGCGGAGAGGACTGAAATGAATAAAAAACTGAATACCGCGATTTTCATAATCGCCGGAACAATAGTCGATGTTATTCTCGCCTTTATTTTCGCCTCGGCCCTGCTGCTGCTTCTGTACGCCTGCCGTGGGCTGATACCGCAAACGGCGATGAGCCTGATGGTTCCTGTGGCGGTGGTTGCAGGCATCATCATAGCGATGCTGATTTACCAGCGGCTGGCGGCATGGGTCATAGAAAAATTCAATCTGGAAGACAAGCTTTCGCCTATATTCAAAACCCGGAAAAATCCGAGGGATTAAAAAGGAATCTCCGCCTCATTTTCAAAAAAGCGGATTTGTGCTATCTTATTGAGTATGTCATATGAAGTAACCGCTTCAAGGCGCCGGCCGCAACGCTTTGAGGATCTTATCGGACAGGATTTTGTCTCAGCCACCCTGCAGAAATCCATTGCATCAGGAAAAATTGCCCACGCTTATTTATTTTCCGGTCCAAGGGGCTGCGGAAAAACAACATCGGCGAGGATTCTGGCGAAAGCCCTCAACTGCGATAACGGGCCGAACCCCACTCCATGCGGGGAATGCCTTCATTGCAGGGAAATAACAAAGGGCGTGAATCTGGACGTAATTGAAATTGACGGCGCGTCAAATACAAGCGTAAATGATGTCCGCCAGATTAAGGATGAAGTCCTTTTCCCCCCGAATTCAAGCAGATATAAGATTTATATTATTGACGAAGTGCATATGCTTTCCACGAATGCTTTCAACGCCCTTCTCAAAACCATTGAGGAGCCTCCTCCTTACGTCGTCTTTATTTTTGCAACGACAGAACTGCACAAGGTGCCCGCAACCATCAAAAGCCGGTGCCAGCAGTTTAATTTCAGGCTTGTTCCCGTGGAGCTGTTAAAAACCGCTCTGGCAGAAGCAGCGGAAGAAACGGGCATAAAGGCGGATGACGAGGCTTTATATTGGATTGCGAGACAGGGTAACGGAAGCGTCCGTGATTCCTATACACTTTTCGACCAGGTTGCGGCCTTTTCGGACGGGCACATCACATTTGATAAAATCAGGGATAAACTGGGCTTAACAGGATTTGACCAGATAAACAGCCTTGTTGAATTCTGCGCGGAAAAGAATCCCCAAAAAGCCCTTTCCTTTCTGGATGAAATTCTGGAATCAGGGGTTTCCATCGAACAATTTATAGTTGACAGCGCCGATTATTTCAGGAATCTGCTTTTTATAAAATCAGGAATAACAAAGGAGTCCCTGCTGGGACAGAATCCCGGACGCTTCTCCGCGAAAGTCCTTTCATCCTGGGGAAGCGACAAGATAGAACACGCACTTGAAATCATGTTCCAGCTTTTCAGGGATATAAGGTACTCCCTTGATCCCAGAAGTGAATTGGAACTGGCGGTTGCCCGGATGTGCTGGCTGACCGACTATGTTTCATCCGAAGAGATGAGGCAAGCCTTTAACCTCGCAAAATCCGTAATCGGAAGAGGAGGGACAATACCACTCCCGGACACCGGGACGGCAAATGCCGCCGCATGGCAGGAAAAAAAAACGCCTGAAATAACGCCGCCGCCGATTCAACCCGGAGCGGAGGAAACACCCCTCCGGGAAACCCCGCAGGAGGAACCTGCAAAAGAGGAGAATTTCCGGAGAATCACAGATATAAGGGAGTTGCCGGAAGCCCTCGCGGATTTCTTCATGAATTCAAAAACAATGCTTTCCGCGATTTTTTCCCAGACATCGGACTGGGTTAAACAGAACGGAGAAATTTCATTCTCGGTCGAAAAACCCCTTCAATATAATCAAATGGAAAGTGAAAAAAGTACCATACAGGAGGCGGTATCCCGTTTGCTGGGGGAAAACATTTCCCTTTCCATAAAAATCAAACAGCCGGACAACAACGAAGAGGAACAGCAGGCTGTCCCCGAACAGGTTGAAGCCGTAAGAAGTCTATTCAAAGGCACAATATTGCCTGCATAAAACAACACCTTAAAGCCAGGAGCAGGACACAGGAGGAAAAATGAACATAAACCCCTTTGATTTAATAAAAAACGCCAAAAACATACAGGAACAAATGGCAAAAATCCAGGAAGAACTTGCTTCCATTTTTGCCACAGGTTCTTCCGGAGGAGGCATTGTCAAAGTAACGGTAAACGGCCAGTTTGAATTGACCGGGATAGAACTTGACCCCATCGCGGTGGATCCCAGGGACATACAGATGCTTCAGGATTTAATCGTTGCGGCCCATTCAAATGCCATGGAAAAAATCAAGGAAGAAATAAAAAAGCACGCGGGAAATTTCGCCGGAATTCCCGGACTCGGCAACATCATGCCCGGATTCCCCCAAGCATAACAATATGAACGCCCTCGATGATGTGATTGAAAGCTTTTCCCGGTTGCCGGGAATCGGAAAAAAAAGCGCGTCCAGGATAGCACATTATCTTTTGCAGCAGGACCAGGGTTTCTGCAAAAGGCTTGCGGATGACATTTCTGTTCTCCACGAGAAAATACATCCGTGCAAAATCTGCGGTTCGTATACGGAAGATGAAATATGCTCCATCTGTTCAGATCCGATGCGGGAACGCCGGATTCTCTGTATTGTGGAACAAGCCCAGGACGTGCAGACAATAGAAGCAACCCACGAATACCACGGACTTTTCCATGTACTCGGAGGCGTCATCGCTCCGTTGGAAGGAATCGGCCCCGAACAGCTCAGATTATCCGGGATAGTCGAAAGGGTCCGCAAGGAAAATATTTCGGAAATAATATTGGCAACAAACCCCACTGTGGAAGGAGACACGACAGCCCTGTACATACAGCGGATTTTAAAACCGACCGGGGTGACGGTCACCCGCCTGGCGTCAGGGCTTCCTGTAGGGGGCGATCTGGAATACGCAGACAAGCTCACCCTTGCAAGAAGCCTCAGAGGGAGGATGCCCTTTTAAGGGTATGCCGGAGACATTAAGCTTTTATGCTCCGGAACAGGTTGACCATTTCGATAGCGCCTTCCGCAGACTCAAAGCCCTTGTTTCCCGCTTTGGTTCCCGCGCGCTCCACAGCCTGCTCAATGTTCTCTGTTGTCAGAACCCCGAACATTACGGGGATACCCGAAGAAAGGGAAATCTGCGCGATTCCTTTTGAAACCTCATTGCAGACATAATCATAATGGCTCGTTGAACCGCGAATGACAGCGCCCACGCAAATGACCGCATCAAAAGCACCGGACTCCGCAAGCTTTTTCGCCGCAACGGGAATTTCAAAAGCACCGGGAACCCACGCGAGTGTTATGTCATTTCCGTCCACCCCGTGCCTGAGAAGACAATCCTCCGCACCGCTTACAAGCTTATTCGTTATAAACTCATTGAATCTTGAAGCAACAATCGCAATTTTCAAACCTTTTCCGTCAAAATTCCCTTCAAGGGTTTTCATTCAAAGCCTCCTGCAATCTTAATCCTTAATTCCATTCAAAAATGAAGATAATGCCCCATCTTAAACTGTTTTGTTTTCAAATATTTCAGATTCTCCGGCTTCTCCGGAATATCAATGGGAACACGTTCCACGACCGACAGACCGTATTCTCCCAGCTCCGAAATTTTTTCCGGATTGTTCGTCATGAGCCTCAGGGATACGGCTCCGAGGTGTTTCAGGATTTGGGCGCCGACGCTGTAATCCCGCAAATCGGGGGCGAATCCTAGTTTTATGTTGGCTTCAACGGTATCAAGTCCGTCTTCCTGCAGCTTATAGGCACGGATTTTGTTGAGCAGGCCTATGCCGCGTCCTTCCTGTCTCAAATACACCAGAACGCCTCGCCCTTCCCTGTTTATCATGTCCATGGCCCGGTGCAGTTGTTCGCCGCAATCGCAGCGGCAGGAAGAAAACACATCCCCGGTAAGGCATTCCGAATGGACACGGCACAGCACCGGGTTCCCGTCCGAAACATCCCCCATTACAAGGGCGACATGTTCATCCCCGTTTATTGTATTCAGGAAGCCGAACATCTGGAAAACCCCGTGTTCCGTCGGCAAGTGGGCGCGGGCCACCTCCTCCACAAAATTATCATACCGGCGGCGGTACCGCTGAAGCTCCCGGATAGTGATGAAAGACAAACCGTGTTTTTTTGCGAACTCCTTCAGACGTTCTCCGGTCATCATGGTTCCGTCATCTTCCATAATTTCACAGCAAAGCCCGACCTGGTTTAAACCTGCAAGCCTAAGCAAATCGACGGTGGCTTCCGTATGCCCGTTCCGTTCCAGAACCCCTCCGCTTTTAGCTTCCAGAGGGAACATATGTCCCGGCCGGCGGAAATCACCGGGCTGGGAGGCAGTGTTGGCGGCCATCCGCGCTGTCAAACCGCGCTCAACGGCGGAGATACCCGTACCGGTATCAACATGATCTATTGAAACAGTGAAAGCCGTTTCGTGATTGTCGGTATTATGGGAAACCATTTGTTTAAGCCCCAGCCGGGAAATGTTATCCCTGCTCATGGGCATACAGATGAGCCCTTTTGCACAACTGGCCATGAGATTCACATTTTCTGTGGAAGCGAACTGCCCGGCGCAGACAAGATCCCCTTCATTCTCCCTGTCAACGTCATCCGTCACCAGAATGCATTTTCCGGCCCGCAAATCCTGAAGGGCCTGTTCAATGGTACTATATTCACCAGCCATAAAACCTCCATAACCTCCGCACAAAACACAATCAAAAGAAACCGTTCTCTTTCAGGAGGGTTTCGGTCAGTCCCCCCGAATCCGGGCGGAGAAATTTCTCCACATATTTTCCGATGATATCGGTTTCCAGATTGACCATATCACCGGGTTTACGCTCCAAAAGGGTTGTCTCTCCGGCTGTATGGGGAATTAAACTTACGGTAAAATCAGATTTGGAAACCTTCGCAACTGTCAGGCTTATGCCGTCCACCGCGACCGAGCCCTTTTCCACAATATAACGCGAAAGCTCCGGCGAAACGCTGACCGTCACCAGAACAGCGTTTCCTTCCGGACGGGAAGAAACAATCTTTCCGGTTCCGTCAATGTGGCCGGCGACAATGTGCCCGCCGAAACGGCCCTGAGCCGGAAGCGCCCGTTCAAGATTCACCATGGAACCGGAACGCAGCTGCCCGAGATTACTGCGCCGCAAGGTTTCCGGCATAACATCCGCCGCAAAAACACCTTCACGGGGAAAGAGGGCTGCAGTCAGGCATACCCCGTTCACCGCTACGCTGTCCCCGGTTTTTATACCGGAAAAAATTTTCGGGCAAAAAATTGAAATGCGGCAGGAAGTTCCGCTTACAGACAGACTTTCGACACGGCCTTTTTCTTCAATTATACCGGTAAACACAGGCGCCTCCGGAAAAGACACCGAAGCGGTTTCCCTGAAAATAAAAAAACCGCTTCGGACGGCGGTTTACAATGCACCCGGCTCGGTGCGCTCGACAATTCATATGCCATCCTCTCCCATCCAGACTATACTGTCGGCTCCGGATTCAAACCGGATCTGCTTTCGCTCGCGGGCTCATCCTTAAACAGGCATCACCGCCGGTGGGGAATAGGATAAAAATCCGTCACCCCGCCCTGAAGATTCCAATTTTTATACAGTTGGAGCATACCGGAATCGAACCGGTCACCTATTGATTGCGAACCAATCGCTCTACCAAATGAGCTAATGCCCCGAGATAGAATTATAATAACGCAAAAAAGATTTGCTTTCAAGTCCTTTTAAGGCTATTATAATAATATGAAGATAAGAAAAAATTTCCCGCCTGCTTTTTGCTGCCTCCTGATTACGGCGTTTTTATTTGTGCTTTCAGGATGTTTTACCGGAAAAGTCGGAACAACCGCGCCCGCGGAACTTTCAGAACTTCAACAGGAACTCACAAACAAAACGTGGCTGCTGAGCGGTATGTTTTTCGAGAACCAGTTTATTCCGCTGGAACCCGGACACGGTTCAAACCACATCCTGCTTTTTTATGAGGACGGAACCTTTGAATCCTCTACAGGAATAAATGTCCTTGAAGGAACATGGACTCTTAAAAAACCGGCGGGGAATGGAAGCGCAGGAATCAGCTTTGAAATAACTTCAGAGTCGCACGAAACTTACGGTGATGAAGACGCCGCCAAATTTGAAAACACTTTCATAGGCCTCTTCGATTCAGTGAGGAAGATAGACTCATACGGAAACCAGTTTTCGCTTTATGACGGGGAGGGTAAAACCATTCTGAAATTCATACTGAATAATCCCGACTGGTAGCACCGGGGAAGCCCCGCCAACAGCAAAACGGGAACCCGCGCAAGGGTTCCCGCTCTTTTTTCAGGATTAACCGGAAGCACGGCTCAACGCTGCCGGCTTATACTTTTCTGCAGAAAGCTGTCCTTGTCGTTCACCATGAGAACCGGCTGTCCGGTAGCATCAAGGGCGTCCCTCCACAGGGAGCCTTCCGGATTCACATAGTTACGTTTGCAGGTCGCAACCGCGATGGGAATATGCACGAATTTGTTATGCACCAAACCTATCAGCAGCTTGGTTTTACCGGCCATGGCGGCATGGACGGCATTGTTTCCGAGGCGCTCGCAATAAATTGAATCAACAGCGGCGGCTGGGGCGGAACGTATCTGATAACTGGGGTCTATATACTTCAAGTTTATATGCATTCCAATGGACTTGAAATAATCCTGCATCCTATCCCGGAGGAATGTTCCTATATCCGCAAGACGGCGATTCCCGGAGTCATCGGTACCCTTTTCAGTCTGCATTAAATCCTGTCCCGCGCCTTCCGCCACAACAATCACCGCATGATGACGGTCCCGCAGCCTGTTCTCCAGAACACGGAGGAAGCCGCAGGGACCTTCAAGCTCGAAAGGAACTTCCGGAATAAGGACAAAGTTAGCCTCATGGCTGGCGATAGCCGTGTGTGTGGCGATGAATCCCGATTCCCTTCCCATAAGCTTGACAAGACCTATTCCGTTAATCTGGGAATGGGCTTCCATATGGGCGGCGGCGACAGCCTCGGTAGCCTTGACAACAGCGGTGTCAAACCCGAAAGACTTCTGGATAAAAGACAAATCATTGTCAACCGTCTTGGGGATGCCCACAACGGCAATCTTCAAGCCGCGCCTTTCAATTTCCTCGGCCACTTCAAGGGATCCTCTCTGGGTTCCGTCTCCGCCTATTATGAAAATAATATTGACATTCAGGTTTTCAATCGCATCGGCAATCTCAACAACCCGGTTCCCGCCGCCGCGGGAAGTGCCGAGCATTGACCCGCCCGTTTTGTGGCAGTCATCCACTTTATCAGGGTCCAGAGGGATAATGTCATATCCGTACTCAGGCAGAAGCCCTTTGAATCCGAAGCGTATACCGCTGATCCGTCTTACGCCGTAACGGATCCACAAACAACGCACCACAGCGCGGATAACGTCATTCAAACCCGGACAAAGCCCTCCGCAGGTTACAACCGCCGCATGAACATGGCTGGGGTTAAAGAAAATGTTTGCCCTCGGCCCGGCCTTTTCCAGCAAATTCGAACTGTCCGCGGGGGATTCGTTTTCGTTTTTATTGTAATCCACCCTGTAACGGATGAATTCACTGTCAGTAACATAATTAGCTATAAAATCACCGCTTTTAGTGGAAAGCTGTATAGGCGATTTAACCTTACATTCACCAAGGGTTGAAATTGAAAAATCGTAAATTTTGTTGTCCATAATCATCTGGATTATATCACCCGAAAGCGTATCGGGCAACCTGTTTTGCAGGTTTAGATAAAACAGGCGCCCCGGACTCACCGGTATGCGGAGGATTTCCGGGGCGGAATTTTATTCCGGCTACTTCAGCTCGAAAACAGCATGAACACTGACGGAGATATCACTTTTACCGGCAGACACAGGAGTCGCCGCAGCCGTATCAGCTGCATACAAAGTGGCGTTGCTCTGGTACAGCGGCCTGTTGTAATTTTCCTCCGAAACTGAAAGAACCCTGCCGAGTTTTGCCCCGGAAGCTTCGGCAAGTTTTTCCGCCGCTTCCCTCGCCTGCTGCATGGCCAAAAGGCGGGCTTCGGCGACGGCTTCCGACGTGTCGGAAACGCTGAAACTAAGCGAAGAAAGCTCATTCGCTCCCGCGGCGATAGCGGCGTCGATTACAGTTCCGGCCTTTGTAATTTCCCGCAGGACGATGGTAAGCATATTCGACACACGGTAATCACCGGCGATTGACTTGCCGTTCACATAGGAGGTTTCCTGAAAAATCCTGTAATTTGAAGTTGAGAAGGATTCCCTGGCCAGCCCCAGAGCAATAAGCGCATCCTGCACATCTGTCATAACAGCGGCGTTTTCACCGGCGGCTTCCTCCACAGAGGAATTCCTGGTGACCACAGACAGCTGTATTGTAGCAACATCCGGAAGAACCTGCACGGCACCCTGCCCGCTGACGGACACACTACGCTGGTTCTCGACTGAAGTTCTTGAGACTGAATAGACAAAGAAAGACACGCAGACCAATAAAACCGCACAGGCTAATATTAAAAAAGCCGCGCTTTGAAAGGAAATTTTCTGATTCTGTTCTGTATTCATAATAAGAAAACAGAATTATACAAACCCGGTTACAGGAGACAGAGGAACTCAGATTTCAAACTTTCATGGAGCCTTTCACGATTTTCAAGATATAAAGCTGAATATAAACATAAAGGGCTTCCCTGTTTTTTATTTTCTGAAGGTTCGGCGTATCCGTCAAAGTACGCGCCAGATTCCTCACCCGGTCTATATCGAAAGACGAGCCCCATATGGTTCTGAGAACCCGGCGCATATAATCACGTATAAGGGAATTCACATCTTCAGTCAGGTTTTTCTTGGCCTGGGCGTCCAGGGACATATTCCACTGCCCCAAAGCCAGTTTCAATTCATTCTCCAGGGAAGAATTCGGAGGGATGAGGGAAGATTCAACCCGGGACACCGCGTAGGAAAGGTCGGATTTCCGCTTGCCGGACGCAGAAGTTTCCCCGGAAGGCTCGGTCAGGGTCAGTTTGGTTGTCCCGGAATTCCCGGCGGGGGCTTTTTTTGCTTTCCGCGGTTTACGGAAAAAGGCGATAATCGAGGAAACAATGGGAATTGTATACCAGAACGGCAGAAGAATTTTAGCATCGGTTAAAAGCTCCTGCCGGCTCAGCATAAAAAGTTCGCTTAAAGGAACGAGAGCGCCGTGGGAAAACACCCTGAATTCCTGCCCGTTTTTTTTCGTGGAGAAATTTTCGTGGGCCAAAAGGGAAATGAAAGACGCGGTTAAAAGCCCGTATAAAACAGGGGAAACCTTTTTGCACTCCTCCTCCAGAAGCCTTTCAAAATCACTCTGGTTTTTCATTGCGGGGGTATTCTGAAACACACACAGCTGGTCGTACCAAAGTCTGGTGATATTCTCCTTCAACGTTTTTCTGGCCGAATCACAGAGCCTGACAATAAGGGCTTCAACCTTGGTTTTAAGCACAAAGTATCCGGTACCCGACTCATCTTTAAAAATGAAGATTTCCGGAAATGAATCCCCTTCCCGGAAGGTGGTTTTTTCCCGGAGAAAATCATCCAAATCCTGCTTCTGGTACTGTCCCAACAGAGGAACACCCCGGGAATCAGTGAAGCGGCATATATCATCCATCGAGAAATAATAAGGCGCTTTCTGGAAACAGCCGGCAAGGTTTTTAAGGGCGGTCTCCCTCTGCAAATCCTGCTGGATTTTCCCCTTGAAATAATTGTTGAAATATTCGACCACGCACACACTCTGCAGGAGGGAAACTTCTTCCAGGGTTTTTTCGTTTTTCTTTACAATATATTGCCGGATAAAGGAACAGAGGTAATTGTACATGAGATACGCATCCCCTCCGTTTTTCAGGGCTTTCAACGCTTCTTCCGGCCTTGTCTGAAACTGGATAAGGAAATTCTTTACGGCGATATCCTTGCCGGGATTCACCGCCGACATCCTTTTGCGGATAAAATCGCGGGATTCGTCTTTCCTGAGGAAAAACCTGACCTTTGAAAGGGCCAGAAAAAGCAGTTTCTCCGGGGTTATGGAATTCGGAAAAACCAGGGGGGAAACATCGCCGGGGAATTCTATTTTTACAAGACCGTCCGCAACCCGGTTTGACAGGGAAAAAACTTCATTCTCCACAAATTCAGCAAAATTTGAAGAAATCGAAACGACGTATAACAGAGACGGAGGGAATGTTTTCGGAAGCTCGTTGTAAGCGGGAAAAGGAATTTCAGGCTTATCCAGAATATTTTTATATACCGCGGAAAGCCTGTCTATATAAAACTGAGGAACAAAAACAACGTCCCTTCCCCGCACATCCTTGGAAATAACAAGTCCCATCTCATCTTCAAGACTTTTTAACTTGTTTATAACTTCAGCCTGAGTGTTATCAAGAAAAACCACAAGCTCCGGAGCTTCCTGAAGGTAATGTCTGGCATACTTTTCAAGATATTCCGAAAAATTTTGAATTATGACGGTGGGCGAATTCTGTTTGCTGCTGTACATCCTCAGCAGGGAGGAAATTTCTGTAGGAATCGCCATATGCGAAGTATATATTATTTGATGAGATTATACAATTAAAATTTATTTTCCCTCAAAAAAATGAATGCGCCAGCCCTTTTTCGTCATATATATAATTTGGAAATATTATTAACATTGCGGAGGTTGTATGAATTCACTTAACTCAATGCTGCTGGAAGGGAATGTGGTCAGGGATCCTGTTTTGAAGGAAACTGCGAAGGGAACACCGGTTTGTACTTTTTCAATCGCATCAAACAGGTACTACAAACAGGATGACACGTTGGAAAAGGAAACGTCTTTCTTTGAGGTTGAAACCTGGGGAAAACTGGCGGAAGCCTGCGGAAAAAGCTGCCGAAAAGGAAGGGGAGTCCGTGTAGTGGGAAGGATGAAGCAGGACAGATGGACAGGGACAGACGGAAAAAACTACAGCCGGGTAAAAATCGTAGGTGAACATGTGGAATTCAAGCCTGTCTTCTCCAAAAACGCGGAAAAGGAACCTCAAAAAAATCCGGAGACAGCGGCGGTGGAACAGGAAAGCGGAATCCAGACTGTTCCTGTATTTTAACCAATCCGGCCCGGCGCCCTGCAGGGGATGCCGCCGGGTCCAGGAGCTGCATAGCTTATATCAAATGCGGAAGGGAAAACCGGTATCCGGCACCGCGTATTGTGAAAACAAATCTTTTGCCGTTTTTGGAATCACCAAGCTTGCGCCGGAGTCTTGCGATATGAACATCGATTGTTCTGGTTGTCATCCCCATATCATATCCCCAAACGGAAGAAAGAAGCTCCTCCCTGGAAATAATCTGGTCTTTATGCTGGGCCACATAAGTCAGCAGCTTTATTTCCAAAGCGGACAACGGATACTCCATTCCGGAATTGATGATTAACCCCCGGGTTAAATTGATACAAACATCGCAGTCATACTGAGTTTTTTCCTCACCTTTATGCTTCATTTCCGCGCGGCGCCGCAAAGCTTCTATCCGCACAAGGAGTTCCCGGATTTCAAACGGTTTAGTCATGTAATCATCCGCTCCCAGAGACAAGCCGGAAACCTTATCATCCAGCTGGGATCTGGCGGTAAGCATCAGTACCTGGGTCTGGATTCCAGCCTCACGCAGGGAACGGCATACGGAGAAACCGTCCTTGCCCGGCAGCATGACGTCAAGAATAATAACAGAGTAATCACCTGTCATTGCAAGTCTTTCACCTTCAGGGCCGGTTGAACAGGATTCAAACTTATAACCTTCTGTTTCAAGCCTGTCCCCGATAGTAAGAACAAGTCCCGGTTCATCCTCTATCATTAAAATTCTGGGCGGCTGTTTCATATTTTCTAAAATTCCCCTCCAAAGAATCAGCAGCGGGAAACACCAAAATAAATGTTGTCCCGCTGTCCTTTTTTGTATCTATAAAAATTGTACCGTTATGGACGGTTACAACCTTTGCCACAAGGCTCAACCCTATACCGTTTCCGGGAATCTGATTCCTCAAGGCTTCCCTTCCACGGACAAAGGGCTCGAATATTGTTTTAATTTCTTCCTCCAATATCCCGCTGCCTTTATCTGAAAAAGTGACACATATAAAACCACAGGAACTGCTTTTATGTACACGTGACAACGGCTTTACGCATCTTTTTTTTAAGGGATATGCCGGGAAATCTTTTTGCAGCCATGCGGATACAGCCAGATATTTTCCGGAGAAGGCATGGCGCATCGCATTCAAAACAATATTACCGAAAGCCGACTGTAATTCCAAAGCATTCCCTTAAACAAGAAGTTTTCCGTCAGGCGCCGTTTCATCAGGAAGCGACACCTCGGTAACCATTCCGAGCTTAACCCTCTCCGATTCGTAAAAATTGAGAACCGAAAGGATTATTTCCCTGACGGAACACAGGTCTGTTTTTCTTTTCCAGAAAGAAAGCTGATCCATACCCGCATACATAAGATAATGGTTTACCGAAAGACTGAGCCTGTCCGCCTCGTTTTTTATAAGCTTCCCGTACTCGGATATTTTTTCCCTGTCGGTTATAATTCCTTCCGTCAGGTTCTGCGCGGCGGAGGAAACGACAGCTATCGGGGTTTTTAATTCATGGGTTATCGTCGCGATAAACTCCTGCTGCCTTATGGCAAGATTCTCCGCCTTCCGTTCCGCATTGGCAAGAACAAGAAACGAAAGAAGAATAAGTATAAAAATACCCGCTGTGATAAAACCATTTCTCACCGTCCCGATAACATATTGGTCTTTTATGGCCGTCTGGAAAAGATAATCCGCAATCTGAAGTTCAGGGAAAAGATTCGCAAAACTCTGCAAATTCATGTTTTTCTTTCCAATAATTTCCGGCGGCATGGGATTAAATTTTATGTATTCGGCATTTCCGGATTCAGACACAAAAACGGGCGGGGTCTCAATACCATGGCGTTTTCTTTCTGAATCCGACAGAGTAAAAACAGGGGACGGTGTAAGAAAAAAAGAATAAGGAATCCTTATTTGCGAGAATTCATCCGCATCGGTTGTTCCGGCATTCGTATACAAAAGGGATCCGTCCGTACTGTCAAAAATACCGATGCGGTATTTAAAATCCTGTCCGAAATTTTTCAAGGCTTCACGGACAAACAAATTCCGCTTAACCGCTTTTCTGTCAAATACAAAAACACAGTAATCACCCGGAACAGGGAAAGAGGCTTTTGTTATGACATAAATATTCCGCCGGTCGGAGAGTATACAGGAAACAAAAATAACACCACGCTCCGGACCATCCTGTTGAGGAAAAAGGTTAGGGAGGATACAGTCGTAATCGGTTTCCGAGGGGAAAGAGTGGAAATCCACCCCTTCCCACCTGTAGAAAACAGAAAAATCTTTGTCCGCGCAAAAAAAATCCGTGAGAACCCTTGGTGAGTCGGAATTGTACAACCAGAAATTCAAAAAGCCGGCGAAGCTTTCCTTTGAAGCGCCTTTTCTGGAAATATTCAGCGGCAGAAAAGTAATTTCAAAATGGACGGCATCCGTAAGCCGGCGCATTGACTGCTTTATCATTTCTTCAGACTGAATCCGGCTGCGGGTATTTATTTCCTGAAGCCATCTGAATTGATTAAATGCGAGGATAAACAGAAAAGGAACAGCTAAAAGAACAATGATTTTCCTACCATGCATCCGTTTTAAGCTGCGTTGAAAAAACGGAAAGCGTTTCACAAATAGATTTTACACCGATTTTAAAATAGATGCAAATTTTTTCTATGCAATGAGAAAATTTTATTATTCAAAACAAAAGCACAATCCTGGAGCGCGCCGCGTCAACGAGTCAGATGTCTTTTGTCCGGGAAGAAGCCTTTTCCGGTTTTCCGCCGCCGGCAACTTTTTGCTGCCACTTAGATAAAAGCCATATTATATTGTGGTCGCTCAGTTTAAGGGCTGACCCGCAGGCAGCGCAGTGGAAACGCCCGGAATCATCCAGATGAGCCTTTGCGCATCCGATACAATAAACAGCCCCGCAATCGGGACACTTCCCAGCCGGCAAATCATCCGGAGGCTGCGCGGTAATCGCAAGCCGTCCCTGATCCGGAATGTCCCTGGGAACCCGCCACTCCCTTTTACAGGAAGAACAGCAAAAGACATTAGAAGAAGTCTCAAGTATTTCCCGGGACAGCTTGTCCGCAAGATCATCCCGGCCCTTACTCCGCAGCTGTTTTTCAACCTCCGCGGCTTTTGACGGATGCCCTGTCACCATATAGACGGCGCTCAGCTCATAGAGCAGCTCCGTGTTTTCAGGGAATTCTGAAATTGCGGTCAGCAGTGCGACTTCCGCCCTGGCATATTCGCCCTTCCGTCCCGCAAGAAAACTTATCAGCTGGTAAGCCCTCGGAGTTTTCAGAATCTCAAGTGATTTGCCCAGCAGGTCATCGGCTTCATTCAGGTATTCAAGTTTAATGCAGTTGGCCGCCCTGTCAACCAGCAGATCCGCATCAAAGGGACGGCGTTTGCAGGCGGCCGCATACCATTCGTCGGCCTCCTCATGCCGCCCTTCTTCCGCCAGCAAATTCGCGCCGGCACGGAGAAGATCCACATCACTCCTGTCAAACAGCTTCAAAGCCTCATCAAGATTTCCCTTGCGCCGTTCGATTTCAGCATAATTCACCAGGACGGTTTTTTCTTCCGGAAGGGCTTTGCGGGCGACGGCGATTTCCTGCCCGGCCTTTTCCAAATCGTTTTCCCGCAAAGCGGCAAGGGCGGACAAATTGTGAATCCAGCCGTCGTTGCCTCCGGCAGCGAGGGCCTCATCCAGAGCTTCCCTGTAATCCAGATTCCTGTTGAAGAGGTTTTCCGCGACACGGAAGCGGTAAAGGGCAAAATCCGGCTCAAGTTCCACAGCCTTCCTGTAAAAGCCGAGGGCTTTCTCCTGATTCCCCTGTTCGGAATTCCAGAGCCCCAGCACGTACCACAAGGAAGAATCATCGGACTTAACCTTCTCCGCCCTTTGCGCGTATTCCGCGAGCCGTTCGGAATTCTCCGACGCATAGAAATATTTTACGCCCAGACAAATCACTCGGCTGTCATCCGGCGCGGCTTTCTCCAATTCCGGGAAAACAGAATCAAGGTCAAGAAAATCATTCTCCCGTAAAAACAGGGTTCCGGCGGCAAGCCAGTATTCAACGGCTTTTTTTGTTTTCCCGGCGGCGGCGAGGGCATTCCCGGCATGGAAACTGAATAACGGCTGTCCGGGCATTTTCCCGGCGGCCTGTATATATTTTTCAGCGGCCTTTTTAAAATTGCCGGCCTGGAAAAAGGAATGACCCGCCAAATTCAGCAGGAACGGGGATGATTCAACGGTTTCCTGCGGCATTTTTTTCAGCAGGGCATTCAACCCGTCAAAATCACCCCGGGCGTAAAGTATTCCGCCCAGCTCGGCGTTCGCCCTGGCGACAAGTCCGGCGTCATTATTCTTTTCCGCTTCCGCCGCAGCCTTCACGGCAAACTCCTCCGCTTCAGGATAAAGGTTCTGGACAAGACAAATCTGGGAGGCGAACAGCAAATCATCCACATCAGGCTGCTTTGTTTTCCAGGCTTTTTTCAATTCAATCAGGGCGGAAGAATACTGCCCCACGGCATATTTTGTCTGGGCCAGGTTTATCCTTGCTTCCGCAGGAACCTTCAGATACTGGTTCCATCTGGTGTACATAGCCTCAACCTCAACGGGACGGGAATCCACGGAGAAAGTTTTCAAAAGGGTGCGGCAGGAATTGCATGTGTTCCAGTTCTGGGCGGCAAAAGCGATTTTTCCCGGGGACTGGATGGTCTCATCTTCACATTCGGCAATCCACCGGTCATTCAAAATGACGGTGAGACTGGTGTGCTGCGCTATCAGCTTCACGGAGAAAACCGATTTTTCCTTGTACGGGGCAGGAAGGCCGTCCAGTTCCTTCGCCCTTGGAATTTCCTTCCCGTCCGCAGTTTTGGGAATTCCCGTCCAGCCGAGAACGGGGACAGGCGTCCCGTTTATCACCGCATCAATCCGTACAAAACCTTTTTCGGAGACAAGCAGGGCGTAGAAGGTTGTGTCATTGAGATACCGGAAAAGAAAACCGGCGGAAAAAGCCCCGGCGAATTCCACGCCTTCCACAGGCTTTTCAAAAGGGGAAACCGGAAGTATGCCCGTATTTTCCTGACGGGCTTTCCCGGAGTCATCCGGAAAACTTATCACCGCCTCGATTACAAAATTGGCGTACCGGTATACAGGATTTACAGACCAGGCGAAAACCCCTTTCTGCTTACATGAAAGAAGGTATCCGTCATGGGAAAATTCCGTCTCATATCTGTCCGTGGATTCCGCACAAAAACGGCTTTTTTCATGATTGTGGAAATCGGTTTTCCAGTATTCATTCACCACAAGATCTTCATCTATTTCTTCCTGACGCCTGCTAAAAAGCGATTTGAAGAATTTGAATATGTTAAACACAGCGACAGCTCCTTCTTATAATCTAGCGCATATCAATAAAATTTTCCAATATTATGCCGCAGGATATTGCCCGTCCATTATTTTTTTCGTATTATCCGAACATGGACATTAACAAGATTTTCTCTGACTGCGCTCTCTCTATACCTGAAATACTCATTCCCAAGCCGGAATTCAATCTGAAAAAATGGGCTGTAGTGGCCTGCGACCAATACACACAGGACAGGGAATACTGGCGGCGGGTTTCGGAGACGGCTGGAGACGGTCCCTCCGCGTTAAAAATCATTCTGCCGGAAGTATATCTTGAAGACAACGGAAAAACAGAACGCATAGCCTCCATCAGGGAAACAATGCGCAGCTATCTTGAAAATGATATCTTCGCACCGCCTGTAAAGGGCTTCATATATCTGGAAAGAAAAACGGCGAGAAATCGAACCAGAAAAGGTCTTGTAGCCGCCGTGGACCTGGATTCCTATGACTGGAAGCCGGATTCAACGGCACATATCAGGGCGACGGAAGCCACTATTCCGGAAAGAATTCCGCCCCGGATGGAAATAAGGATGGAAGCGCCCCTTGAAAGCCCCCACATCATGCTGCTGATAAACGACCCGGAAAAAACCTTTGTTGAGGCCGCGGGGGAAGAGGCGAAAAAAGAAAACGGCGGAAACTGCCTGTACTCCACGGAGCTGATGGAGGATTCAGGGGAAATCACAGCATGGAAAATAACGGAACAAGAACACCTTGAAAAACTCGCGGCGGCAATTTCAGCCCTCGCGGAAAAACACACGGCCGCAGACGGAAGTAAATTTATTTTCGCGGTCGGGGACGGGAACCACTCCCTCGCCACAGCGAAAGCCGTGTGGGAGGAATACAAAAAGAAAGGCGCGGGGGAAAATCATCCCGCCAGATACGCCCTTGTAGAAATTGTAAACTTATACGATGACGGATTAACATTTGAGCCCATCCACCGGGTACTGTTCGGAACAAACGCGGAAACGGCGGCGGCATACACGGCGGAAAAACTGGGGGCGGAGGTTTCCCCGGCAGAAAACTTTGCCGGAGCGGAAAAAACCGTAAAAGCCGGCACGCCGGACTGCCCCGTATTCGGTTTTATCCAGAAAGACGGGGGAAAAATAATCAGGGTAAGGAAAGCGGCCCTGGCACCTGCATTGCTGCAACCGGTACTGGATGATTTCCTGAAAGAAAATCCCGGAGTGAAAATCGACTATATTCACGGAACGGAAGAAGCGGAAAGACTTTCCTGTCAGGACGGAACCGTTTCCATTCTGCTGCCTCCAATCGCAAAAAACAATTTCTTTTCAACGATAGCGGCCGGAGGATCTCTGCCAAGAAAAAGCTTCTCAATGGGGGAGGCTGATGAAAAACGGTTCTATATTGAATGCAGAAAAATCAAAGAATAGGATAAAACCCGCCGGATGAAAGCCGGAGGGGAAACAAAATCAGGACTTTTCAGCGTGCTCTTCGCAATATTTTTTAAAATCTTCCAGGGACATTTCTGATGAATAAATAGGATACAGTGCTTCCACCAACTCTTCTAATGTCTCAAATTTCGCGCCGTCTAGTTTGTAAGCCATCGCGACCCCCTGATTCACTAAAATTATACACTTGGTTTTGTGAATATGACAAGAGTAAAAAACAAAAATTATTAAAATAATTAATCCGGAATGAAAATTTCCAGAAGCTCTTTCATCGAAGACAAATCCCCGGCGGATATCTTTTTCCCGGATACGGGCAAACCTGCGAGGCGGACGGTTTCCGGTATTTCAGGAGGCTCACCGCATGTCACCCGGAGATTTTCAGCCTCAAAAGCCGGATGGTTGGTTGAAAAAACCACAACGGCTCCGGTCGTGTCCCGCCTGGAACGGAATTCCCGCGCGGCGCCGAAAGCCTTGGCGGTATCCTCATTCAGCCATACGCCGTATTTCTCATGGGCCTCAAACTGGATTTCAGGGATCCCGGAGAATTTCACTTCGGAGGGGAACACAAAGCCTTTCAGGAGAAGGGGATTCAGGGCGAAAACCTGTTCTAGCCGCTCTATGTTGGAGGGGGCGGCGGGGTCGGTTCCTACGCGTTTTGAGGGCGGAATCATCGCGTCAAGACAGACGGAATTCCCCGCGGCATCACAGCAAAGGGAAGGGGTTGCATCGGTTATAAAAGCGTTGACAGGAAGGGAATATTTCCATGCGTAAAGACCCGCCACAAGATTGGCGTAATTCCCGCTCGGCACGGAATAGAAAATATCATCCTGAATTTTTTTCCTGAGCCGGGAAAAGGCAAACATATAGAAAAAAATCTGGGGCAGAAGCCGCCCGATATTGGCGGTATTGGCCAGTGTCAGCGAGTATTTTTCAAGCAGTTCCGGAGTTTTGTAAACTTCCCTGACAAGATTACGGGCATCCAGTAAATTCCCGGAAATTTCCACGGGAAGGATATTCCCGCCGTTCCATATGAACCATGAGGCATCCAGACCGGACAGCATATCTTCCGGATAAACCAGAACCAGATTCAGGTGCTTTTTACCCGCGAAGGCGTTGGCAAGGCATCTGCCGGTGACGGTATTGACGGCGGCAAGGACGACAGCCTTTTTCCCCGACATCGTGAGGATGTGTTCCAGGGCGGAAGCAAGCCATGAAGCGCCGAAATCCTTGTGGCAGCCGGTCGGACCATGAAAAAGCTCAAGCAGGAATAAATCCTCCTCCAATTCCCTCAGCTCCGGCGAAAAACCGGAAAGAGCGGTTCCGGCGAGCCTTTCGCAAATCACAGGGCTCAACTCTTCTTTCAGCAGGGCGGAAGTCAGCGTGCCGGCAATCGATGAGAAAGATGTTTTTTCATCCATATACAGAATCCACGGCCGCAAATCCTCTTCGGAAACAGGCAGATACAGTCCTCCGTCCTCAGGCAGACAGCGCAGAACAACTTCATGAAAATTAACGGTTTTTCCGAGATTCCTTGTACTCGCCAATTTCATACTTTACACCCACTTTCAATTTTAAATTTCCTTACGAATCCGCAGGGTCTGTAAGTCATTTTAGCCTGGCGCATTCCCTCATCCCCCAAATCCTGCTCCCTGTTTATAAACAACACAGACTCGGGAAGGGAACGGGCGAACGCATAGTTTATATACTGAAAAGAACCCGGCATATCAATACGGGCTTTTTCAAAATGAACCACAGCGACGGTACCCTGCGCCATAAGCTCCGAAAGGCACCATGCCGCCGGTTTTTCTTCAGTATACACCAGAAAACCCTTTAAACCAAAATTTCCGGCGAGAGAGAGCGCTTCGATTGCGGCGTGGTAATCAGTGGAAGCCGGATTCTCCTGCCCTTCAGCCCATGCGTCAAGAACCTCGCGCGCGGCGGAGATATTTCCGGCGGAAACGGGCTCGGAGGTTATCCTGGGATGGGCGGCGGAAAAAACATTCACCCGGTTCTTTTTCTTGTGAAAAGCTTTTCCCGGTAAATCCGCCAGCTCCCTCCGGTGGTAAAGATAGTCAAAGTTATTCCTGTCTTCCTGAAGGACAAGGCCTTTTTCCTTTTCGAGGGCGGTGAAAAAATCCTTTTCCGATTCCGCAAGGGACGGGGGAATGAGTTTCCAGAGGGAATTTTTTTCCAGAAGGGATTCCAGTACATCCGGTTCAGGCAGACCTGCGGGAGTCACGAAGAATTTCTCTCCGTTTCTTTCTCCGGTGACAATCAGCTTTCCCTTATTCATGGAAAGCCGGTAATTATAGCGGTTTCTGAACAGATAAAGACCGGAAAAACTGAATTCCGAAACAGCGTCAGGAAGCCTGTTCAAAATCAGGGCGAGTTCCTCCGCAGTTTCAAAACCCACCGGCGCATAATCAGGAAACTCTGGTATTGCAGTCATAGCCTATAAGTTACCGCTTTTTTCGGCTAAGGGCAACTGAAAGCCCTGAAAACCGTTTACTTGACTGTAAGGAACCAAAACTGTACACTTTAAACCGCTCGATGAATACGGAAAAATTACCGGAAAAACTGCTGGAGCGGTTTTTACGCTACACAAAAACAGGAACCCAGTCAAATCCGGAAAAAGCGGACAAGGGGATAATGCCCTCAACGGAATCCCAGCGTTTTTTCGCCGGTATGCTGGCGGAGGAGCTGAAATCCTTCGGAATAGAACAGGTTGAAGTTGATGAAAATTCCTATGTCCTTGCCCGCATAAACCCTTCCCCCGGTTTTGAGGAAAGCGCTGCATTCGGCTTGTGTTCCCACCTTGACACCGCGTCCGATGTGCCGGGGGAGCCGGTGAACCCGGTTGTCCACAGGAACTATTCCGGCGGCAGGATAGACCTTTCAGAAGACGTTTACCTGGATCCGGAAGAGGACGCGGAGCTTGCCGCCTGTTCCGGAGGCACGGTTATAACCTCCGACGGTAAAACCCTGCTCGGTGCGGATGACAAAGCCGGAATAGCGGGAATAATGACGCTTGCGGAATTCCTCACATCATCGCCGGATTTTCCCCACGGCCCGGTGGAGATACTTTTCTCCCCCGACGAAGAAACAGGTCACGGTATGGACAGGGTTCCGCTGGATAAACTGAAGGCGAAGGCATATTACACGGTTGACGGCGGCGCCGCCGGGGAAATAGAGGCCGAATGCTTCAACGCATGGAAATGCGATGTGGAGTTTTACGGTGTAGCGGCGCATCTGGGGGCGGCCAAGGGAAAACTCGTAAACGCGGCGCTGATGGCGTCCGTCTTTGTTTCAATGCTGCCCCGGAATGAAAGCCCCGAAGCGACCGAAAGGTACGAGGGCTATTACTGTCCGCTGGAATTATCCGGGAATATTGAGCGGGCATCGGTCACCGTATTCCTGCGGGATTTTGAGGAAGATGGTATTTCCCGCAGAATCGAGTACATTGAGAAATATCTGGCGGGAACCGTGGAAAGAATGTTCCCCGGCGGCAAAATCACGGTCACTTCCCAAAGACAATATTCCAACATGAGGGAGAAGCTGAAAGAGCATCCGGAAGTCTTTGAATTTGCATGCAGGGCGGCTCAATTATGCGGGGTGAAACCCTGCGTAAAGCCGATACGGGGCGGAACAGACGGCTCACGGCTCACGGAAATGGGAATCCCGGCGCCGAATATTTTTACGGGCGGGCATAATTTTCATTCACGGACGGAATGGGCTTCCCTTGAGGAAATGGTGAAGATGACGGAAACCCTGATAAAACTGACAGAGTTATGGAGAGACAAAAAATGTACGAATACAATATAGAGGGCGGGTTCCCCGTCAAAGGACAGATAAGGGCCAGCGGCAACAAAAACGCCGCGCTTCCCTGCATTGCGGCGGCACTGCTTACACAGGAGCCTGTAATCCTGCGGAACATCCCCGAAATAGAAGACGTCCAGGTTATGACCGCGATTTTCTCCGAATTGGGCGGGAAGGTTGAAAAACTTGAGAGAAACACCTTCAAGCTGACCATGGCGGACAAGCCCGCAAGCACGGTTCCTGCACAGCTTTCATCAAAGATAAGGGCGTCGATTCTGTTTGCAGGCCCCCTTCTCGCCCGGACAGGAAGGGTTGTCCTCCCGCCTCCAGGAGGGGATGTCATCGGACGCAGAAGACTGGACACCCATTTCCTGGCTTTAAGCGAACTGGGCGCGCAATACGAAGTGGACACACAGATTTCATTTTCAGCGAACAAACTGATGGGACAGGATATTTTTCTGGACGAAGCTTCCGTGACAGCCACCGAAAACGCTGTGATGGCGGCCGTGCTGGCGGAGGGGGAAACGATTATATCGAACGCCGCATGTGAACCGCACGTGCAGGATTTGTGCAGGATGCTGAATGGAATGGGGGCGAAGATTTCCGGGATAGGCTCCAACACAATCTACATAGAAGGGGTTCCCGAACTTCACGGCACGGATTACCTCATCGGTCCGGATTATATGGAAATAGGCTCTTTCATAGGACTTGCAGCCGTGACACACGGAAGTCTTACGATAACGGATATAGCCCCCAGGGATATGAGGGCGATAAAGCTTTCATTTGCAAAACTCGGTATACGCTGGGAAATAGACGGAACCACCCTTACAGTGTCCGCGCAGCAGGAACTGAAGGTGAACTGCGATATAGGCGGAATGATTCCGAAAATAGACGACGCGCCCTGGCCGGGATTTCCGCCGGATCTTACAAGTATCATGACAGTCGTGGCGACTCAGGTTGAAGGAATGGCCCTGATACATGAGAAAATGTTTGAATCCAGAATGTTTTTCGTGGACAAACTCATCGGCATGGGCGCAAGGATTACATTGTGCGATCCCCACAGGGCGGTTGTTTACGGGCCGTCCGTCCTGCACGGAGCCGACCTGGTGTCGCCTGACGTCAGGGCCGGCATGGCAATGGTCATAGCCGCACTGTGCGCACGCGGGGAAAGCAGAATCCGCAACGTTTACCAGATTGAACGCGGATACGAAGACTTAACCCGGAGACTGCAATCCCTGGGCGCACATATAGAGCGTATTTCAAGCTGAAACAGGCGGAGGCGGGATTCCCTGCGCCGGTAAGCGTAAGTGTACACGCATAAACCGACGCGGGAAGAATTCCGGAATTATTTTCCTTATAATCTTTAATCGGCGGGACTTTCTGTTTCCACGCTTTCTGTGTTTTCTGTATCCGGCAGGTCAGGATTCTCGTCGTATTCACGGGTAGCCTTCGCCACAACACTTGAAAGGAACAAAAGCGCAATCAGATTGGGGAACACCATCAGACCGTTGAACAAGTCGGAAAGGTTCCACACCAGATCGATTTTGAGCAGAGAACCGATTACAATGCAGACAACGACGACCGCCGCATAAACTTTCACAGCCTTGGAACCGAACAGGGCTTTCACGTTGACTTCACCGAAAAAATACCAGCCGAGAATCGTCGAGAAGGCAAAGAACAGCATACATATGGCGATAAAAGCGTTGCCGAAGGAACCGAAGGTGACGGAGAAAGAAGCCTGGGCGAGCGCGGAGCCTTCAAGCGCACCGTCCACTCCCGCCTGAAGCTGTCCGGATGTGAGGATAACCATGGCGGTAAGGGTCAGCACGATGAATGTATCGAAGAAAACACCCTGCATCGCTATCATTCCCTGATCCTGGGGACGTTTCACCTTGGCAAGGGCATGGGCATGGGGAGTCGAACCCATACCGGCTTCATTTGAGAACAAACCGCGGGCTACACCGAAACGCATGGCTTCCCGGATTCCGATACCCACGGCACCGCCGAGAACCGCAGAAGGATTGAAGGCACCCACAAAGATGGAGCGGAAAGCCTCTATTATATGAGCGTGCTGTATACAGAGGATTATCAGGCAGCCTACCACATAGACGACAGCCATCACAGGGACAAGCTTTTCCGTCACGGAGGCGAGGCGCTTCACTCCACCGAGGAAGATGAAGGCGGCGACAACCGCGATACACAGCCCGACAACCCAGCGTGGAATGCCGAATGCGGTGTAAAATGAATCGCTGATGGAGTTTGCCTGAACCATGTTCCCTGCGAAACCGAGGGCGAAGATGATGGCGACGGCGAAGAAGCCGGCGAGGAAGGTTCCGAATCCGTTGGGGAAACGGGCCTTTATATAGTAGATGGGGCCGCCGGTTACGTTGCCGTCTTTATCCCGTGTTTTGTACATCTGGGCAAGGACAGCCTCACCGTATATTGTGGACATACCGAAAAAGGCGGACACCCACATCCAGAAAATCGCTCCGGGGCCGCCCGCATAAAGAGCGGTGGCGCAGCCGACGATATTGCCGGTTCCCACCTGCGCGGCGACAGAGGTCGCCAGAGCCTGGAAAGCGGACATCCCGTGGCGGTCCGCTTTTTTACCGTTGAGGGAAAAGGAACCGAAAGCGTTGCGGAGTCCGGTTCCGAACCTTCTGACTTGAACGAAGCGGGTGCGTATTGAAAAAATAATGCCCGTCCCGACCAGCAAATACAATAACAGGTTGTTCCACACAAACCCGCTGACAGAACTGATAATCTGCGACAGTTCTTCCATTTTTGACTCTCCTTGTCTGTAAATATAAAAGTACCGCGGACAGAAAAAAAGCCAAATTATGCGTATACATAATCCGGCTCTGCAAGGAGAAAACAAAATACGGAAAAGTTTTCTTACTCACTCTGTCCTTTTGCCTGAGAGATTCGTCCTCCGTTATTTAAACGGGGATTTTGCACCTTCGGCACTCCCTGCAGCGCCGCTGCGGGAGATTCTCCAGAGCCACATCCATTCATAGTCTCCGCCCTGCGGGCACCTGAGAGTTTTACTCCTTCGGCAGAACGTCAAACGTCCTTTTTCCTACGAACTTCGTTTGTCTGTATGCATTATCCTACTACGAACTGAAGCGTATGTCAAATGACTGTTACAGGATATCAATATGTTCACCGGAAAGAGCTTTATTCATGCTTCTTACCGCGCAGAATTTCCCGCACATGGAACAGGTGTCGTCATGCTCCGGTTTCCGGGCCGCGCGTACAGACATGGCGGTCTGCGGATCAATGGCGCATTCCCACTGCGCGTCCCAGTCAAGGTTACGGCGGGCGTCAGCCATTTTGTCGTCAATTTCCCGGGCGCCGCGTATTCCCTTCGCAATATCGGCGGCGTGCGCGGCTATCTTCGAAGCGATGATTCCCTGCTTGACGTCATCGACATCCGGCAGCGCGAGATGTTCGGCCGGAGTGACATAACACAAAAAAGCCGCGCCGGAAGCCGCCGCGACGGCTCCGCCGATTGCGGCTGTAATATGGTCATACCCGGGGGCGATGTCGGTAACAATGGGGCCAAGCACATAGAAGGGGGCGCCGCCGCAGATTGTCTGCTGGAGTTTCATGTTGGCGGCTATCTGGTCAAGAGGCATGTGTCCGGGGCCTTCCACCATGACCTGCACGTCTTTTTCCCAGGCACGGCGCGTCAGTTCCCCGAGGCGGACAAGCTCTTCTATCTGGCACACATCGGAGGCATCAGCAAGACAGCCGGGGCGGCATGCGTCCCCGAGGGAAACTGTGACATCGTATTCACGGCATATGTCAAGGATTTCATCATAATACTCGTAGAAAGGATTTTCATTTCCCGTCATACTCATCCAGGCGAAAACCAGGGAACCGCCGCGGGAAACAATATTCATTTTCCGTTTATTGACGCGGATTTGTTCAAGGGTTTTCCGTGTTATGCCGCAGTGCAGCGTCATGAAATCAACGCCGTCCTGCGCATGTAGCCGGACGACATCAATAAAATCCCCGGCGGTGAGCGTATCCAAATCACGCTGGTAATGGATGACGGAATCATATACCGGAACCGTCCCTATCAGTGCGGGGCACTCTGACACGAGCTTCCGCCTGAACGGGCCGGTATCGCCGTGGGAAGACAAATCCATGACGGCGTGCGCTCCCAGCCGGACTGCCTCCATAACTTTCCGCATTTCCACACCGTAATCCCTGCAGTCGCGGGAAACACCGAGATTCACGTTTATTTTCGTGCTCAGCATGGAGCCTATTCCCTGCGGATCGAGACAGGCGTGCTTTTTGTTCGCGCAGATGACAACCTTCCCGGAGGCGACAAGCGGCAGTAGTTCTTCCGGCGTCATCCGTTCTTTCCGCGCGACAATCCTTAGCTGTTCCGTTATGACACCCTTACGGGCGGCATCCATCTGCGTGGTATAATCCTTCATTGTTTTTCTCCTTGATTTGACGGATATGAGGCATACATATGGTTAAGGGGTCCTCTGCCGTGCCCCAGTTTGAGGCGGTCGGCTATTGCGCCGGTGACAAACCGCTTGGCGTTAAGGACAGCTTCCTCAAGAGGAAACCCCTTCGCAAGATATCCGGCGACGACGCTCGAAAGGGTGCATCCGGTTCCGTGTGTATCCGGATTGGAAATCCTGGCGCCCGGAAACCTGTGGAAACGGTGTAAATCATAGAGGAAATCATCCGATGTTCCTCCGCCGGAATGACCGCCGGTGACAAGCACCGGGCATCCGAATTTCTCCGCGAGGCATTCCGTCGCCGCCCGGCACTCTTCTTCCGTGGTGATTTTTTTTCCGGACAACAATTCCGCTTCGGGAATATTCGGCGTAATTACAGAGGCGAGGGGATACAGTTCTTTTTGCGCGTACAGGACGGCTTCCTGCGTCTGCAGAACCGCGCCGCCGGAAGAACGGAAAACGGTATCGATGACGATATTCCTCAAAGAATAGGCGCGTATTTTCCCGGCGATAATCCGGGCGCACTGCACGTCGGGGATCATGCCGATTTTAACAGCATCAGGGGGAATATCACGGCAAACGCTGTCAATCTGGGCGGCAAGGATTTCCGGCGGAACAGGAAAAACAGACTGGACTCCCAGCGTATTCTGGGCGGTAACCGCCGTGACTGCGGTCATACCGTATACCCCGACGGCGGACAGGGTTTTTATATCCGCCTGGATTCCCGCCCCGCCGCTTGAATCACTTCCGGCGATGGTCAGCGCAGTAAACATAAGAAACTCCTGTAATCCGAAGCGGCGGTTACCCTGTAATCCGCGATTGCCGATAACGCGGGCCACTCATCACGGCTGCTTTCATCAAAAACCGCAGCCAGTTTGAAACCCGCGCGTTTCGCCGTCTCCGCCGCAAACAGCGCATCCTCAAAAACCCATGTATCGCATACAGCTGTTCCTGTGGCGGCGGCCGCGGCAAAATAAATGTCGGGACGGTCTTTGCCGCAGCCGGTTTCAGTCGCGGTGAAAATACCCTTGAACAAATCCAGAATACCGAGCCGCCTGAATGCGGCTTCCACCGCTCCCCTGTCCGTCATGGTCGCCGCCGCGAAGGGGACATGGTATTCAGCAAGCCCTGAAAGCAAATCGCGAACGCCGTCTTTCAAGCGGACGGAATTCCCATATGAGTCCATAATCATGGAATTTATTTGCCGCATGATTTCCTCCGGGGAATAAGGAAGCCGGTATGTATTCTTCAGATACACGGCTGTCTCCGTCATTGTCAACGGCAGAAGTTTCCCCGCCAAATCCGGTTCGGGACTTATCCCCTGTTTTCCGAGATAACGGGAACCGGCGTCCATCCACACAGGCATGGAATCAAGAAGTGTTCCGTCAACGTCAAAAATAATCCCGGCATTCATACCTGGCACACCTTTTCCGCACACAACAAAAGCTCCGCCGCAGCCTTCCTTATATCAGGAGAAGCGAAAAGAGCGCTTACCACCGCTATTCCCTTTATTCCGCTTCCGGAAAGTTTTTCCGCTGTAGCCAGGCTTATTCCGCCTATCGCCACAACGGGGATACTGACAGCGGCGCAGATATCCCGGAGGGTCGCATAACTTACGGCATCCGCATCGGGTTTTGTTCCCGTGGGAAAAACAGCGCCGACACCCAGATAATCCGCCCCGTCCTCCTGAGCCTGAATGGCTTGATCCACCGTCTGCACGGAAACCCCCAGAACCATATCCGGCCCGATACGGCCGCGGACGGCGCGGGCATTCATATCGCTCTGCCCCACATGAACTCCGTCGACGAGGCATTCAAGAGCGGCGTCAACACTGTCGTTGATGATAAGAGGAACGCCGTACCTGCGGCACATGGGCATGACGGTGCGGATTTCCTGAATAAATTCCTGGTACGGAAGATTCTTCTCCCGGAGCTGGAGACAGGTTATGCCTCCCCCAAGAGCCTGCTCTATCTGATCGGCGAGTGTCTGCCTCCCGGTCCACGCCCGGTCGCTAACAGCATAAAGAAGAAGGGCTTTTTCAGAGAATTTCATACCGTGAAGTTCCCTCAAAGGTGCGGACATCCATCGTATAAACAGCATCGATGATTTTATCACGGAAAGCCATATTGCCGTCTTCTTTCCGCAGACGCGAAAAGGCAACCTCCCCGGCGACACCCATCAGACAGACGGCGGCGGCAACGGCTTCAAGCATCCGCAGAGGGTTCGCGGCGGCGAAGGCGGCTGTCAGCGCGGAAAGCTGGCATCCTGTTCCGGTTATCCTGCCCATTTCCGGGCGCCCGTTCCTTATCACATAACAGGAGCTTCCGTCCGACACCAAGTCTATCGCACCTGTGACAGCGGCTATGCAGGAATGTTCCAGGGCGAAATGCTTGACGAAGGAAACCGCTCCGTACAAATTCCTGTCGGTGACGGTATCCGTCACATCAGCGTCCACGCCTCTGGTATTGCCGTTACCTGCGGCGAGCGTCTTAATTTCGGACATATTGCCGCGGACAACCGGAAAGCGGATTTCCGTCATCAGGTTCCGGGCTGTTTCAGTGCGCAAAGCGGACGCCCCCGCACCGACAGGATCAAGAACCAGCGGATGGTTAAGAGCCGCCGCTTTCTTTCCGGCTTCAAACATCGCCGGAATTGTCCGGGCATTCAGCGTCCCTATGTTAACGACGAGGGCGCTGCAAATGGATGTGATTTCCGCCGCTTCCTCAACGGCGTCGGCCATAATCGGACTGGCACCGGAAGCCAGCAGTATATTGGCGACATCATTTACCGTCACGTAATTGGTGATACAGTGTACAAGCGGATGTGTTTTCCGTACATTTTCCAGACATTCCCCTAACATAAACACCCCTTTGTTGAGGAAATGCCGCGTAGAAGAATTTAGGCAGGCAGGCAGACAGAATCCCTACGTTGGCATTATCCAAATCAGGTTATATGGGTCTAGACTTACAGTCTACTCTCAGCCCGTTGCACGAGCTCCCCGTTGACGGACGCATTATACTAAAAATTTTTCCTTTTGTCTATGAAGGGCGGAGTATACCGTTTTATCTGAATGGTAAAAGATAGAAAAGAAACCGCTGTAAACCGATGATTTACAAACTGTAAATTATCAGTTTAATGACTCTAAATCGTCCGATTTTTCTAATCTACAACAGTAGAAATTTTACTTTGGTCTAAACCTCCGCCTGTTCCCGCACCTGCCTGTATCTACAACAGTAGAAATTTTACTTTGGTCTAAACAGTTTTTTGCGTTTTCAATCTCCATCTATCTACAACAGTAGAAATTTTACTTTGGTCTAAACTGCTCTTTTTGGCACAGGTAATCTTTATCTACAACAGTAGAAATTTTACTTTGGTCTAAACGCTCATTTTAATGAGTTCAGAAGAGAATCTACAACAGTAGAAATTTTACTTTGGTCTAAACCCTCCGGACAATCCTTAAATTTTCTGATCTACAACAGTAGAAATTTTACTTTGGTCTAAACAATGGAAGATGTTTATGCCATGAGACGATCTACAACAGTAGAAATTTTACTTTGGTCTAAACATCCACAGGAAATACGTTCGTATAACTATCTACAACAGTAGAAATTTTACTTTGGTCTAAACGTAACCGCTATGTGCTTAAATACATTATCTACAACAGTAGAAATTTTACTTTGGTCTAAACAACCGTTGCGAGGGTTGTACCCTTTATTATCTACAACAGTAGAAATTTTACTTTGGTCTAAACACTTGCTATGATATGTGCAGATGACAATCTACAACAGTAGAAATTTTACTTTGGTCTAAACGCTACAGGCAGACAAAAACACTGACGCATCTACAACAGTAGAAATTTTACTTTGGTCTAAACAATAAAAGGAGAATAAAATGCCAAATTATCTACAACAGTAGAAATTTTACTTTGGTCTAAACGCTACAGGCAGACAAAAACACTGACGCATCTACAACAGTAGAAATTTTACTTTGGTCTAAACACTTGCTTAAAAGACGGCAGTTGACAATCTACAACAGTAGAAATTTTACTTTGGTCTAAACGTTTTGTGCCTGATAATATTATCACCAATCTACAACAATAGAAATTTTACTTTGGTCTAAACGCCCCTTTTTTATTGCCATTATTAGAGATCTACAACAGTAGAAATTTTACTTTGGTCTAAACGCGGATTCGTTCCGTCTGGGGGTGATGGATCTACAACAGTAGAAATTTTACTTTGGTCTAAACCCAGTCGATATTCACACCAGATTCTCTATCTACAACAGTAGAAATTTTACTTTGGTCTAAACTTAGGCAATCCCTCCGCCTGTTTTTTATCTACAACAGTAGAAATTTTACTTTGGTCTAAACCCTCCAATAAATATTTCCCATTAAAAAATCTACAACAGTAGAAATTTTACTTTGGTCTAAACAAACTACAGCATTAAGATATGGGCAAATCTACAACAGTAGAAATTTTACTTTGGTCTAAACAAACTACAGCATTAAGATATGGGCAAATCTACAACAGTAGAAATTTTACTTTGGTCTAAACACTTTTTTCTACCTCTTCCGACAACACATCTACAACAGTAGAAATTTTACTTTGGTCTAAACCATAGATGGAGTTAGAACGTCCAGCAATCTACAACAGTAGAAATTTTACTTTGGTCTAAACAACAGTTTATGAAAGAGCTAGGCAATATCTACAACAGTAGAAATTTTACTTTGGTCTAAACACGGCGAATATCAATCTGATTTTCAAATCTACAACAGTAGAAATTTTACTTTGGTCTAAACGCTTTATCATGTCCTTGACTTTGACAATATCTACAACAGTAGAAATTTTACTTTGGTCTAAACCTCTAATGCTGGCAGTGTTTTCCGGGGATCTACAACAGTAGAAATTTTACTTTGGTCTAAACCTGGTTAGGAGTAGGATACATAGACTATCTACAACAGTAGAAATTTTACTTTGGTCTAAACTCTTCTGAATCTTTTTCTGCCTCTACATCTACAACAGTAGAAATTTTACTTTGGTCTAAACCGCGGAAATCGCATCGTCAGAGTAACATCTACAACAGTAGAAATTTTACTTTGGTCTAAACAACAAATCCATGATTCCAGAACCTTTATCTACAACAGTAGAAATTTTACTTTGGTCTAAACCTGTTTTGGGTGACGGAGATATTATATCTACAACAGTAGAAATTTTACTTTGGTCTAAACCATAGTTGCTTATGTTATGTCCATATCTACAACAGTAGAAATTTTACTTTGGTCTAAACAAAGCCTGTAGCCTGCCGATTGTGGAATCTACAACAGTAGAAATTTTACTTTGGTCTAAACACAAAATCGTCAATGGCGTCATCAAATCTACAACAGTAGAAATTTTACTTTGGTCTAAACATTCTTGACAGTTTGAGCAAACGGAAATCTACAACAGTAGAAATTTTACTTTGGTCTAAACGTTTCAACGATACGAAGAACAGTGTCATCTACAACAGTAGAAATTTTACTTTGGTCTAAACAAAAAATCGAACTCCTTCGTAGACCTATCTACAACAGTAGAAATTTTACTTTGGTCTAAACATTGAGCTCGAAGCGATAGTCAGATGTAATCTACAACAGTAGAAATTTTACTTTGGTCTAAACAAGAAAACCGTGGTTTTTCTCAAATTGAATCTACAACAGTAGAAATTTTACTTTGGTCTAAACCTTACATTACTTTTTCTGCCAACAAGACATCTACAACAGTAGAAATTTTACTTTGGTCTAAACCTTCTCGTCTTCTTGCGGAGCAGATTATCTACAACAGTAGAAATTTTACTTTGGTCTAAACTCCTGGACTTGTACAACGGTACGGTTTCCTGTCGTATTTTGCATTTGTTACATAAAAATCTGTCTTTCTAAACAAATTTTTCATAAAAAACTCCAGTAAGACAGGGGGTTTGCAGATTTATTTAATCGATGATAAATATTTCTTTATCTTCGTTTTTGGCATACCCGTAACAAGTTTTTTTACATGTTTCGGATAATCTAAATATAATGATACTGTCCTCTTGTGTAAAGACCTTTAGATAAGTATTTTTGATTTCTGTTTCAATATTTTTCAGCACCGTTTCGCTGTTATTTATTTCAAATACGGAATATTGCAGCCTGAAACCGAATTTAGATAAAAACTTTGAAAATCTTGTTCTTACCTTGTCATTACTTATATCATAACTCACCAACAACATTTAATTGTCCTCCGACAAATCAAAAACGGGAAACTCTGCAACGGGTTTATTTCTTATAAATGCCCTGTAATAAGACTGCAGATAAATAAAAATTTCACTTTTATATTCCATAATAGCTTCCAGTAGTATTCCGATATATTTTTTTGAGTTTTTCCACGGTAAAATATACTGATTTTGATTTTTCCAAAAGTCTTTGTCAGAAATTTGACCGAGATTTAAAGACTTGATTATTGCCCTGTCCACAACAGGTCTGAATGGTTCCTCCAAATCGCAAACCAGGGATTTACGGTGAAAAAATTGGGTATGCAGTACCCCCACATAAACATCGAACCCATACATTTCCAATAAAGCGTTTATAAAATTAAACAGAATTGTATAACCGATGTCCATTAATGTATTGATTTTATCCCTTTTAACACGAGGTTCCCTGGCTTTCCAGTCATACTCTGAAAACAAGGTTTTAAAATACAGTTTTGCGCTTATTCCTTCCAAACCCATAATTTCCGCGGCAGATAGTCCCGGTTTAAGAACCTCCGTTTTATATATTTCCAACTTTTCTATCGCACTTTTTTCTTCTGATGTTTTCTTTCTTTTCTTTTTTAAAACCGAACATTGATTGTGTATTTTGTTACTGATAATGTGCGCACCTATACAGGTGTCGTTATATGCATACTGTATTTTTCTTAAAAGAACATTTCCCTCTGCTTTTGAAGGCATGATTGCTGTTATCCGCAGGTTCGGTGTCATAAAAACAATCGTGAATCCGAATTTTTGAGAACGATCTAAAAGCCCTGTGGTTACACAGTAGTCTCCGCAAATGAATAAGGCAAAAAGTCTGTAGCAGGTCGATTGGTGTTTTATTTTTCCTTCTGAATCAGATATAATCAAATTATCATTTTTAAAACTGATTTTTTCTCCCTCTGTGGTAAAAACAAAAGCTATCTGTTTGTGTTCAAAATCACGGGGACTCATCATTTAAAAACCACCGTTATATATTTTGGGAGACGCAGGTCTGTCGCAAAAATCGTTATAAATACAATTTCCGCACTTTTGGGGATTTGAAGGAACAAAAGACATCACATCAAAATTTTTTATTTCTTCCAGGGTATTTTTAAATTTGACAAACATTTCCCGGTTTTCTTCCGGCAACAGAACGGGATAAATTTTATTATCATCACTGGAATAAAACCGCAATCTTTTTACAGAATAACCCATTTCCCTTAAACACAGACATTGGGCATATAACTGAAAAACATAACCGTCATATATTGTGTCTATTTTCTTTTTTCTTTCGGTCAATAACCCGGTGTCAGTGTCGAAAATGTCTATTCTGCCGCATAAATTATATTCGTTGGAATAAATTTCTATTCCCTGAAGAAGGTTTTTGTGGGTTGAATAATGCTTGTTATCAACAGCCTCATGGACAGCTTTTCCGTTTAATTGGGAATCACTGTAATACAACCGCTCGGAAAGTCTGCCATAAAGCTGATGATAATAAATAGAAAGCGGACAAAAGATAAAATCGTTCAAATACGATATCTTTAAGTACAGTTCCATAAAAGCAGTTTACTTTTGCCTGAAGTTAAACCAATCGGTATTTGAAATTTTCATGTCCACCTTTTTCAGTTTATCCTCCGGTGTTTTATCAAACTGCCGCAACAAATACAAACCTTTTAACGCAATATGATATGCGCCGTTGGCGTCGGCGTCTTTTGGAAGTTTTGCCTCCTCCCCCAGTTTTTCCTGAATTCTGGAATCAAAGAAAGCTCCGTTTTCGTTTTTCACCGGCGATATGATAAAGTCTTCCCCGGTACGGCTGTTACTGTTCCGCATTTGAAGAATAAGTACAAAAGTCCGGTAGAGTTCATCAAAGAAATGAATCGTCTGCAGATCCTTTCTGTCCGCTTCTCCGGCTCCGAATGTCATAATGGCATCAAAGAGATTTTCTCCCTGCTCCCATGAGATGTTCATTTCGGTAAAAAGTTTCTTTAGATTTTCGGTGACAATCACATCCTGATATCCTTTTGTTTTGACATCGTACTTGATCCGTTTATCATTGGAATATACCGTCCACTTTGTCTTTTGGGGCTTTTGGGAATCTTTCCCCAGAAAATCCTTGTAATCAAAAGTAAATTTAAACATATCGCTTTCAGGCTCGTATCGGATTTCTTCAAATTTTTCAAAGAAGTCCCGTTTTTTTTGAACATTTGTCAAACCTTTTAAATCAAAAAGATTCACAAATCCGGTAACCGGATCGATTTTGGAAGTATATCCTGCCGGAACGTAAAATATAAAACCTGACTGTTTGCCTGTTTCGTTTGCTGTTTTTCGCTTATTTGCCAATTGATAGGCTTTGAGTACACCTCCCGGTTCCTGCAAACCTTTGTCCTTAAATACAAGATAATTCAGTTTATCTATCAACATATTCTCAAACTTTTGGTAAATCTGTTTTTCAACCTTAAAGCGTCCCCGCTTAAAACCGAAATTCAAATCTTCCATAACAATTATGGCATTGTACTGAATCATCAATGTACATAGTTCGTGGATAACGGCTGAAAGGTACCCTTCCTTTAACTCGGCAATTTTACCGATTGTCTGCCAGTTTTTCCGGGCAGCATCCCGCTCTTTTTCCCGTAAATCCAGCTTTTCGTGGTAATCAACTTTTACTTTTTTGGTTAAAGTGGATTTACCGTCTCCTACAAACAAACGTTCCTGAGTTACTTCATTAAAGGAATATTGATTTAAAATTTCTCCTTTTTGATTGACAATGCTTATGTATAGTAAATTACGCTCACCCCGGTCAATACCGATAATATTTATGTCCGGATTCTGCCTTAAAAACCGTCGGACCCTTTCGTTCATGTACTCGTTTTTGCCGTCAGCCTTGAAATTCAGGGTAATGGGTACATGGAAAAGAAATTTAGGTTCCGTGTAATGTTTGTCTTTGATAATATCGTATTTGACCGTATTGACGGTAACCTTGCCGGAATCCACAAGTTCCTTGGCTTCTTTTGACAAGTCCTTTCCCAGTCTCTTGTTGTAGAATTTAAATAGTTCGTCGTGGACAGTTTCCGACATAGATGTGCCATCGGAAAGTGTACGGTTTACAACCTTTTCACCAGCCCGGTGGACAACAGGCTTCTTAATGGAAGCTTCCCGGTAAAAGAGTTCCGCTCCTCCGTTGAGTTTTAAAACTACATCAGAAAGATTTTCCTTTGTAAACAGAGCATCCCAGTACATGGTATGCAAGTTTTTCTTTCCTTTTGCGCCACCAGCAAAATCTTTGTTGTAAATTTGGAACAAGTAAAGACTGCCGTTCTCCACCAGAGAATCAATGTAATTTTTTGAGATTTTCTCAAGGTTAATTTGATATGCTTGGGCATTCACATGATCTGTAAATTCAGAAAAATCCCTGTATTCTGATGAATCTTTGAAAGTAAATTGATACTTGTTATAGTATTCAATTACTCGTTGTTTGTAGTAATCAATAAATTTTGTTAAATCACTTTTTGAAAAATTGGCAGAACTAACAGAATAAGATTTACTTTTCCGTATCTCATTTATCTCTGGTGGTAAATATTGTTCTTTTGCCTGTTCTAGTTTAAGATTTTGCCCTGCAAATTCGCCACTTTTTTCTTTGCGTCCGTTTATCTTTACGGTGATATTATTTTTTACAATTAGATTTTGTACATCCTTACTAGGATCGGCAGCTTGCAAATAACACATTTTTTCATAAAACTCCTCCGAGTCATTTTCTATTTTGGGAGGATTCCAATTTTTTTTGAATTTTTTGTTCATAATTCCCAAATAATATTTGTTGCCTCTTATTAAAATAGTACAGGCATTAGCAATTTCTTGTCCTACAGGCCAACCATCTAAAAGAGTTGGTACATCAAACATCAGTTTATATTTACCGGCAGACAGCTGTTTTTTTGTTACGTAGTTCCTAACTCTATTGTATAGAGGAATAATCTCAGAAATTTTACCATACATAAAATCGAACAGGCTGTAAAAAACAGTGTCTTTGTCTACATCAAAACTTACGTTAAAAGGTTTTAACCGGTGCAGTAAATCCTGACAACTGTCCAGGAACTGCTTCAGCTTGTCAATGTCATCGGGATTTTCCCTTATATGGGAATCATCAGCTAATGTATCCAAAACCGGCTGTATTTCAGACCACAGGCTTTTTATGTGTTGGACAGCATCTGTAAAGGACAGATAAACAACTTCCTGTTTGCCAGCTGTTTCATCTTGCTTTGTCTTGTATCTTGCAGAAAAATAGTCTTTAATCCGTATGTCGGTAGGTTCCACATCATCACAAACAAATGATAATGCTTCGTCTAATTCTTTTATCGAAAATTCACCTTTCCGTTTTACGCTGGTGTTTTCAGAAATATCCTTGATCCACCGGGCTTTTGAGTTCTTGTCTTTTGAGTTCTTGTCTGTAAAAGTATGTTTTGCATAGGCATTCATTCTGATTTGCAGTTCATCCCATCTGCCAAACAATACCTGGGACACAAAGGTCAAATCTTTTGCGGATATATAAACCTTGTCCATATCGGCGGCTTCAAATGTATCCATAAAAGAATTACCGCTGTCAAAGAAAGAAATTTCTTTGCCTTCTATTCGTTCTTTTTGTTCCAAGGAGTTATAAAAATTCTGTATGCCGGATTTAACATGGCTGTCATTTTCCATGGCATTCAAAACAAAAGACATGGTGGAGCGGTCACTTAAAATCTGCTTGAATAGTACAACCATTTTTACCCTGCGGTGGTTTGAAGCAAAATCTTTATGCTGCTGCCAGTACAGATTTATAAATTCATTAAGTCCCCGGAGTTTTTTTTGTCCGGGAGCTTCTGCCACACCACCGATTATCTGGTTATAAAAATCTATGCCACTTTGGGCAAGTACGGAATTAAATCCATCCAAACTGAAAATTTCTTTTAATGTTTTTCCTGACAATTTATCAGAAAGCTCTTTTTCTGTTTCTGAAAGGACTTCCGGGCATTTTTCCTGTAAATAGTTATAGGTGGTCATATTCTGCAAAAACTTGGGGAAATTATCATGGACAATACGAAAAGGAACCGCCGTGGGAATAGCCTCGGAAGAATAAACATTCTGTCGGTTTTTCTGGAATCCTTGAAAATAGGTGGCAAAACTTTTAAAAGTTTCAACAGCCTGTTCATTTTCTTTATTTTCAGGGTGACTTGCAAAAAAATCAGGAAGCAGTTCTTTGAATAAGTCACTGGGAGTAGGCGACGTAAGTGTTTTATACCGATCATTTTTGCTAAAACACTTCTGGATTTGCCCGCGATATTTTTTTTGAACGTCCTCCAGTTTCTTTAAATCAATCTCTTTTTTCCTGTAAGCATCTAAGGCTTCTTTCAGCTCCTTCCAGTCAAAAAAAGCCTGTGAAAGCACTGTTTCAATGAAATATCTGTGATAATTGTCGATGATTGTTTTTGCAGTTTTGTAGTCTTCTGCCCGTTTTTCGTCATTTTTCAGCAGCCCTTCTCTGAGGATATGTTCCAAGGTTCTGCCGACGGGAATAAGCTCATTCCGCAATGTTTTTGAAACGGGATACTGTCCTGTATATGACGTGAATACGCTTTTTTGATTATCCATAAAATCCTCCTCAAAAAGTTTGTTGTATAATTTATAATACCGCCGTCACCTCAAGCACCGTCGCCGGCCGGACTGTTCTTTTCGGAGTCGTCCTGCCCGTTGTACCTCACGTCAAACTTGGACACATAGAAATACTTTCTGGCGATGAACAAAATCGTAATCGAAACAACGCAAAGGAGATTCTCAAGCGGAGAAGTATGTTCCACTATCATCTGGCGGGCGATGGCAAAAAGCAGGACTTCCATGACAGAGCCGCTGGTCTGGCGCACAAGCATTTTCAGGAACTCAAGCCCGATGACAACAGAAAAAATAAATCCGAGGAAAGACGAAAGCCAGGAGGAATCCCACGAGTCCCAGGGCGTACCGATGATAGAATCATAAAGCATAATCCCCAGCCGGATTAAAGACACGAGCAGGGCGATGACGAGCATCACAGCGACTACATATTCAAAATAATGTATGAATTTGACGATTTTAGAGGAAAACCTCATACCTTTTTCACCTCCTGAAACATTGTTTTAAGATATTCATCCTAACACGGTTTTTTGCATATATAAAGTTTTTTTTCAGGGCGGCGCGGATTTCTTCCAGATGTACAATACCGGCGGATTGTGATATACATTCAGAATGAAACCCAAACAGAACCTGCTGTTCCCTGTCCTGCTGATTTCCGCAGGGGTTCTCTGCATTTGCTATGACTTCCTGATTATCATATTGTTTCCGGGAACCTTTCTGGACAACCTGATATCATTTTCCCACATCTGGCTTGTCCCCGGGATTTTCCTCATTGTATGCGGGATATTCAGACTGAAAAACAAAACCCCGCTGACAAAATCCCTTCCGGGAAGAATCAGGACAATATTCTATGTCCTTGCAGTATGCTTCACCGTCACCGCCGGGTCCTGCCTGTTCTTCATCCTGACCCCAGACACAGAGTATGCGGCGGATGCGGATTATATTTTTGTTCTGGGAGGAGGAATAGACAAAAACGGGAAACTTTCGCCGGCGGTTATAAAAAGGCTTGAACTCGCCGCAGACTACCTGAAGGCGAACGACAGAACCCTGGCTGTTGTAACCGGCGGAACCGTAAACTTCCTGCCCTATGCGGAGGCACCGGCGATGAAGGAATACCTCATGCAAAAAGGAATAGAGGACAGCCGGATTCTCCAGGAAAGCGGCAGCAGGGATACCATACAAAATTTCCTGCTCACCCTGAATCTGATTTCAGAAACCTTCGGCATAGAAACGGGAGATGTTCTGAAAAGCAGGATAACGGTCGTAACAAGCGGTTTTCATTTGGCGAGGGCTTTAAGAATTGCAAGGAGAATCGGGTTTACAAACATCACGGGTATGGGCTCCGGAACCCCGGTTATACTGATCCCGCATTTATATCTGCGGGAAATAGCCGCATATGTCAAACTCAATTTGAGAATCCTCCTGACCGGAAAGCCGGAAAAACTGGCGCGGTGACATACAGCGACACCTTTTCCCTTTACAGAAGGTTTTACCGGAATATCTATACGCACGTATACGTATAGGCGTTACATCATAAAGACTTAACAATAAGATTTGACAAAAAGAAAGCACCGTGTTAGAGTCAGTGTCAAATCCGGTAGAAAATATTTTCCGTTGCAAGGGAGGAACTTAATTCATGAAGCTGAAAAGGAAAATAGTCATGTCTTTTCTGTGTCTGGCACTGATTCCGATTATCGCAGGACTGGTGATAATTTATTCAAAGACAAAACAGGATTTGACAAAAATTTCCGACCAGCTGCTTACCGAGTATGCAGGACGGGTCAGCCAGGGACTTCTGGCCTTCTTTGAAGGAATCACATCAACCGTCATTTCATATTCCAATACCCCGGATGTCATTAACTACGAGTGGGATGTCATCGGGAAATCATTACATAAAACCGCGGAGGAAATTGATTCCGCGAACCGCTTTATCCTTGTCCAGGAGGACGGCTCATACTGGATTTCAAACAACCTTGAAGGCAATCCCTACAGAGACAACAAAATGACCGCCGACAACACGGACCCCGACGCCGCATTTTCCTCCCTTGCCGAGAGGGACTATTTCAAGGCTCTTGTAACAAACAATAAAACAGGAAAAACACGGACATACACTTCCGACATTATGCTTTCCACATCCACCGGGGAAAAGCAGTGCATTATCGGGGCAACCATTGTTAAGGACAACGAAGTAAACGGAATGATAGGCGCCGCAATCACCGACAAGGAATTCAAAGTCATTTTCGAGTCCCTCATGGAAGATTTTGAATCTACATTCGGAAAAGAAAGTGACCTGCTGATGATTTCAGACAATCAGCAGATTGTAAACTGGTTTAAATACGATGAAAGCCTGAAGAGGTATACCGATACGACGGCGAACCTTTCATCTCTGCAGAATGTAAATTCCCTGTCCGCGAATTTCCAGAATCTGGTCAAATCCCTCGAAAAAGAGGACATAGGAATAAGACACTACGAAAGACTGGGAACCAAAACAGCCTCCGCTAAATTCCGGATTGCGGGAATGCCGTATTCACTATACCTGAATGTGCCGGAAAAGGTTTTATACCAAACCGTGGACACGATGGCTGTTTTAACGGTTATCCTGCTTATCGTCGTTTCCTTCGTCTTGATTATCGGTTCTCTGGTGATAGCCCGCGGAATTGCAAATCCGGTTGAAAAAACGGCAAACTCTTTAAGGGACATTGCCAACGGAAACGGGGATTTAACCCAAAGGCTCGAAGTAAAGGGAAAGGACGAAATATCCGCCCTGGGGGAATATTTCAACCTGTTTATCAAAAACCTTCACGAAATTATGACAAACATAAGCATGAAGTCTTCCTCAATGGAGAGGATTTCCCGGAACCTTGAAAACCAGACTGTCAGTATTTCCGAGGACGTGTCCAGCATAGGAAAAAATATTTCGGATCTCAACTTCAGCACGGAAGAGCAGAGCGCCTCCGTCACCGAAACCTCCGCGACCATCAGTGAAATAACAAAGAACATCGGAACACTTTCGGAACAGATTGAAAACCAGTCGGCCGCATTGAATGAATCCTCCGCCGCAATCCAGCAGATGGTTTCCAACATAAACTCCATAAGCAATAACCTCAAAAAAGCCGCCGGAAGTTTTGTTGTGTTGAAAAAGGCCTCCTCAGAGGGAAGCATGAATATAAACACAGTGGAAGAGCTGGTTGCCAATGTCTCGGATCTTTCCTCCCACCTGCTTGAAACCAACGAAGTCATCAACTCCATCGCTTCCCAGACAAATCTTCTCGCAATGAATGCCGCCATTGAAGCCGCCCATGCGGGGGACGCGGGCAAGGGCTTTTCTGTCGTCGCCGACGAAATCAGGAAACTTGCCGAGGATTCCTCCGCCCAGTCAAAGAGCATCGCCTCCGAGCTTCAGAGCATCGTCAAGTCCATCGAAAGCATTGTCACAGCGACAAAACAGGCGGGCAATTCCTTTGACAATGTTGTGAATCAGATAGAAGACGTCGGAAAACTGACGGATGAAATTTCGCTTGCAATGCAGGAACAGAGCGAAGGAAGCAAACAGGTTCTGGAAGCGTTGAAAAGTATTCAGGATGTAACAATAAGCGTAAGGGACAGCTCGTTTGAAATGAATAACGGCTCGCAGACCATATTGAAGGAAATGGCGAGAGTCGCGGATATTTCAAGGAAAGTCCAGGAAATGTCCAATCAGGTTTCAAGAGCTGTAGAAGATATTGACAATACGGTGAACAATATTTCCAAAGAAGCGAACGAAAACAAAGAAGCCATTGATTCCCTGAATAAAATCACACAAGGATTCAAGCTTTAGGCTCCGCCGGATTTTAATCCGCCTGAAAACGGTTAAGGGTTGTCCTGCAGGTTCAAAAACCGGACCAAGGACAGCCCTTTTTTATCACCGCTATAAATCATTCTTTCTTATTTTTCCGCTTATTATTGACAGAAGAATTTTAAAAGACCTGTCAAACACAATCACATCACCATCGCATCCCGGAACCAGACGGCCTTTGAATGTATAATGCATAATCTGCGCCGGATTGACGGTGGCGCATCTGACCGCATCCGCGACAGGGAAGCCGAAGTTGACAAGGTTCTCAACGCCGTGAAGCATGGTCAAAGCGGATCCTGCGATAACACCGTCGGAACAGCGGTGGAAGCATCCGCCTTCAAGGACAACCTTCTCGCCGTTTGCCACCAGATCCCCTTCCTTCTGCTCGGTGGGTTTCAAGGCATCGGTCACAAGCACAATTTTATCGACAGGCTTGTCCCGGAGCAGAAGTTTAATCAAATCGGGATGAACATGAACGCCGTCCGCAATAATTTCACAGGACATTTCCGGATGAATCAAAACAGCTCCGACCGCACCTGGATTCCGGTGGTGCATCTGACTCATCGCGTTGAACAGGTGCGTCGAGTGCAGTATACCCACCTGCATTCCTTCAACCATATTTTCATACATTGCGTTGGTATGCCCCGCCTGCAGCACAATCCCCTTCTTTATACAGAAGAGAGCCAGTTCCCGCATCCCCTTCAGTTCCGGAGCTACGGTCACGTTGATAATTTTTCCCCCGGAGGCATCCCAAAGGCGGTGCATCATTTCAATATCAACGGCACGGATAGTTTCCATGCGCTGCACGCCTGCTTTCTCCGGAGAGACGAACGGGCCTTCCAGATGAATCCCCATTATCCTTGCCCCGGATTCTTTCCCCATGGCTTTGGTGACAGCTTTTATTTCATTTATAAAAACACTTTCCTCGGATGAATACAAAGTCGGATTGAAAGCTGTGACTCCGTATCCGGCCAAATCTTCCGACATGGCGATGATTGAATCAACAGAGGCGTCTTCCGTCCCGTGCCCGTTGAATCCGTGTATGTGGGTATCGATGAATCCGGGGGATATGTAAGAACCGTTTACGTCTATAATCTTTGTGGAAGAATCAAAACGCTTCTGGACGAAACGTTTTTCACTGAAAACATCCGAAACCTTTCCGTCTTCTATTAAAACCGCGCAGTTTTCCATCACTGAAAAACCATTCAAAATCGTCCCGTTGTGCAAACAAATAGACATCACTGCTCCGGCGCTTCACTTTTCAAACAAAACAAACGGAGAGAGGAGGGAGAGGAGAGACGCAAGGACCCTCCCCTCTCCTTTAAAGTACATCAACCTTTAACTGCACCTGCGGTAAGACCCCTTATAAACTGTCTCGACATCGAAAGGTACAGCACAATAACAGGAATTGCGGACAAGGTAAGAACCGCAAGAACCTTTGACCAGTCAGTCTGATACTGACCGAAAAGCCGTGTAACGCCGAGCAACAGTGTCTTTGATTTTTCTTCATTTATGAAAATCAAGGGGAACCACAAATCATTCCAGAAAGGAACAAGATTGTAAATACCCACTGTCGCCAGCGCCGGCCTGAGAAGAGGAACAATAATCATCGTGAAAATACGGAACCGCCCGGCGCCGTCGATGATTCCCGCTTCGGTAAGCTCGCCCGGAATCTGCCTTATGAATTCCGTCAGGACAAAGATAGAAATCGGAATTCCCATCGCCACGTAAATCGGAACCAGGGACCATATCGTATTCAAAAGACCTATACCCCGTACCATTTCCAGCAACTTGATGGATGCGATTTTTATCGGCAGCATCATTCCCGCAATCATGAACAGGAAAAGCCCTCTGGAAACCTTGCCGCGCCAGTTGGCGAAAGCGTAGCTTGCCAACGAACCAAACAGAAGCACAAGGATAATAGACAGAACAACGACGATGAAGCTGTTCTTGAAATAATTCAGGAAGTCACCATCCTGGAACACCATGGCGTAGTTGGAGAAATTCCATTTGCGGGGAAGCCAGAAAGCGTTCTCATAAATTGACAGCCTGTCCTTAAACGAATTTATAACCATAACCCACAACGGGAAAATAACCAGCAAAGACCACAGGATAAGAACCACATGGGCCCCCAGATGTCGGTTTTGTCTTGACAATGAATTTTTAACCTTCATATTCATATTTCAAACCCTCACCTTGCGCAAAAACTTCAGGATTCCTTTGTCTGCGTGGCGCGCAGAACAGGAAGAACACCGACAATCAGAACGAAGAAAGTTATAGTCGCAATGGCCGCCCCCATCCCGGTGTCGGGAATTCCGACAGGATGTTGTCCGGCTATACCGACACGGTAAAACAAGGTTCCTATCAAATCCGTTGAGTAGCCGGGAGCGCCATTCACCGTTTCCATGGCATACACAACGTCAAAGGCGTTGAAGTTGTTTACAAAGGTCAGGATTGCGACCATACCCACCACAGGTATAATCATCGGAAGCTTGATTTTCCAGAAAATAGTCCAGGAACCTGCGCCTTCAACGTGTCCGGCTTCAATCAAATCATCCGGAATATTCTGGAGACCGGCGGTAAACATCATTGCGGGGATACCGACCCACTGCCAGCATGACACCAGGGACACAAACAAAAGCGCAGTGCTTTCCTGTCCGAGCCACGGCTTGGCCAAAAACTCCAGACCGATTTTGGAAAGGAGGGTTTCCGACCAGATTGGATTAAGAATCAGTTTCCACAGATATCCGGTTATCAGGACGGCCAGAGTCGCCGGTATAAAAATTATAGTGCGGTAGGTTCCGCTGAATTTCATGGTTTTATTTGTCAGGAGAACCGCGAAAAAAATTCCGAAGCAGTTCTGCACAAGCATGTGGATTGCAAAGAAAATCCACGTATTTTTAAAAGCACCCCAATACCTTGTGGCATTCGTAGGGTCGGTGAAAAGCTTTATAAAATTCTCAAAGCCCACAAAGACTTTCGGGCCGGTGGGATTCCCGCTGAAAAAACTCAGGCGGAGGGAATCTATCAAGGGGAAAGCCATGAATAAAACATATATAAGAACCGCCGGCAAAAGATAAGGTATCCAATACATGACACCAGGTACAAAACTCTTATTTTGTTTCATAGAAACCCCTCTGACTTGAAAATACTTGAAAACGGAACTTCACCGTGCGCCGCACAGAGACGGCGCACGGATTTTAATTCAGGTATGCGCACCGGGTTCAGATGACCGGAACCGGTGCGCAGGACTCCTTATTTCTTGGCGGTGGCTACCATATCCGCAGCTTCCTGGGCTGAAATCTGTCCTTTCATCACAGAAATAACAGCCTGGTTCATCGGAGCATACAAATCCATCAGGGCAGGCCAGACAAAACGGGCGTCCGTTTCTTTTCCCTGGTTGAGGGAAAGGAATTCGTTGGCGTGGGGATCCGCAAGTTCAATCTGGAAATCAATCATCGGGAAGTATCCGACGGGCAGATTCTGGGAAGCGGTTGTCGCGCCTTCCCTGGTGCAGAGCCAGGCCAGGAACGCACGGGCTTCTTCCGGATATTTTGTCGCGGCATTCATTGTGATGGCCATGTCAGGATGGAAGCAGACAGCGGTTTTCTTTCCGGCGGGCGCGGGGATGGCGAAAACGCCCCATTCAAAAGGAACGCCTTCATAAACACCTGCGGTCCAGGAACCGTCAACAAACATCACGGCTTTCTGGGTATTGAAAAGAATCTGGCTGTCGTTGTAAGTCACAGCTTCAAATCCATCCGGGCAGTATTTCGCAACATCCGCCATAGCCTGATAGGCCGCCACAAAATCAGCGTCGTTGAGCTTCTTTTCACCGCTCTCGTATTTTACGCGCTCGGAGGCTCCGCCCACATAGTTGGGAACAAGACCGAGGAAGAAGCATTCAAGGATATCCCATTCATCGGCGAGACCGTTGGCGAGAACTGTGTATCCCTTTGATTTGAGGGTTTCACAAAGGGCGAGGAATTCCTCCCAAGTCTGGGGAACAGAAAGCCCTTCCTTGGCGAACACGTCTTTGTTGTAATAAACTCCGTGGGAAACAGCGGCGAAGGGAACAGCGAACATACGGCCGTCAGGCATTTGCCAGGGCGCCAGATTTGATTCGCTGAAGTTCTCCATCAGTCCGGGAATTTCCGTGCAGTCCGCAAAGAAACCGGCGTTGAAAAGCTCGCGTCCTGTCTCATAGGAACGGGCATACATCAAATCCGGACCGGTTCCGCTGTCGAGCTGGAGACGCAGGGTCGCGTTGTAATCGGCAGGGTTTGTTGGCTTAAACTGAATTTCGACATCGGGCGCAACCTTTTTGTATTCCGCCAGAAGTTTGTTCATCTGCTCCACGTCATCGGCACGCCATGAACCCATGGTCAAAACCTTTGCGTCCGAATCCGTCTTTCCTCCAGCAAAAACAGGAAGAAGGGAAAGAACCAGCAGAACGCAGATAACAGCTGTAATTTTTTTCATAAAAATCCTCCTCTTGAAGAATCCGTGCTTTCCGCGGTTCCGCAGAAGCGGACCGCAGACACGCCGGTGAAAAAGCCTTTTACGCCTTTTCACCTTAATTCTGAGGCCGGATTACAAAATGCGCAAGTTACAAATGTAATGTTTTTTGTACCGAATAAGTACTTATTTCAGCTCTTCCCGCACAATCCGGGCGGCGGCAACCAGGTTCGCAAGACTGGCTTCCGTTTCCGGAGTTCCGCGGGTTTTAAGACCGCAGTCAGGGTTAACCCACAGCTTCCCGGATGGGATTTTATCCAGCATTTTCCGGAGCGCCGCCGCGATTTCCTCGACGGAGGGTACCCGCGGGGAATGGATGTCGTATACACCCGGGCCGACTTCCGTCTTAAAGTTATTGGCTTTAAGGGCGTCCAGAATCTGCAAATCCGAGCGGGAAGCCTCAAAAGTGATTACATCCGCATCCATGTTGTCAATCGCCGGAATGATATCCGTGAATTCACTGTAACACATATGCGTGTGTATCTGGGTTTCCGGTTTCACCCCGCTGTGGACAAGCCTGAATGCGGGGATGGCCCAGGAAAGATAGTCCTCTTCCCAGTCGGATTTCCTTAAAGGAAGTTTCTCCCGGAGAGCCGCCTCATCAATCTGAATGACGGAAATACCCGCGGCCTCCAGATCCAGAACCTCATCCCGGATAGCCAGCGCAATCTGCATAGCGCAGTCCTTCAGGGCGATATCCTCCCTGGGGAAAGACCAGTTCAAAATTGTTACAGGCCCCGTAAGCATCCCCTTCACGGGTTTGTCCGTCAGGGACTTCGCATACTGTGACCAGGAAACCGTCATCGGTTTTGCCCGGGAAACATCCCCCCAGACGACCGGCGGTTTCACGCACCTTGTGCCGTAAGACTGAACCCATGCCCTCTCCGTGAAGATATATCCGTCCAGACACTCACCGAAGTATTCAACCATATCATTCCGCTCATACTCACCGTGCACAAGGACATCAAGGCCTGTCTTTTCCTGAAAAGCGATGCAATCCGCGATTTTTTTACGGTTAAAGGATATGTACTGGTTCTCCGTTATCTCGCCCTTCCTGAAAGCGGAGCGGTTCGCCTTCACATCGGAAGTCTGGGGGAAGGAACCGATTGTTGTCGTGGGCAGAAGCGGAAGGTTAAACCGCTGCTTCTGGATTTTTTCCCGGACGGCGAATTCCGGCAGACGGGTAAAATCCTCCTGCCTGACGGAAGCGCACCTCTTCCTGACAGCCTCATCCAAGCCCGGACGGACCGTTTCAAAAAGCTTTCTGTTGGACACATAGGATTCCTGCTGCCGGGGGTTATCGCTCTGGCAGATATCCCGCAAGTCCGCAAGCTCCCGGAGTTTTTCCGCGGCGAAGGCAAAATACTTCTTGTATTCGTCCTTCATTTTCTTTTCATTTTCCAATGTGTAGGGAACATGAAGAAGAGAGCATGAAGTACTTACGGCAATATTGTCGGTTTTTTTGCAGAGTTTTTCCATTATATCGACCGTTTTCTGGTAATCATTGCGCCAGATATTCTTGCCGTTGACAAGTCCCGCAAACAGAACGGTGCCGGAAGGAAACGACGGACAGCCCTCAACAAGCTCAAGGCTCTTTTTCCCTTCGACAAAATCCAGGCCGATTCCGTCAAACCCCAGGGAGCAGACTTCCCCGAAACAATCCCGGATATCCCCGAAATATGTCTGGAGAAGAATCTTTGAAACACCCCTCGCCGCAAGAAGCTTCCTGTAAATAGTGCAGAAAAGCTCCTTGTCCGCGGCGGTCAAATCAAAGACCAGGGCGGGTTCGTCAAACTGTATCCACTGGGCGCCGGCCTTTTCCAGACGGGAAACAACCGCGGTAAAAACCGAAGCCACATCCTCCGCAAAATCAGCGGCATTTTTTCCGCCTGTAAATCTGGCGAGTTTCAGGAAGGTGAAGGGGCCTGTAAGGACAGGTTTAGCGCAGCCGTTTCCGCCCGCTTTTTCGAGGATGTTTTTCGCCTCCTCGAATTCGTCAAAGGGTTTTGTACCGGCGAGCTTGATTTCCGTATCGTCGTCAATTTCAGGAACAATATAATGGTAATTTGTGTTGAACCATTTTTTCATGGCCAAGGCACGCACATCGCCGGCCTCCCCCTGATAACCCCGCGCCATGGCAAAGTAAGTATCCAGAGGCGGAAGATTCAGCTTCCTGTAACGGGCGGGAACGGCATTCACAAGAACAGCGGTGTCAAGCATACCGTCATAAAAAGAAAAATCGTTGCAGGGAATAAAATCAATCCCGGCGGAACTCTGCTCCGTTATGTGGCGGGCACGCAAATCCCCCGCACAGGATTCAAGCTCCTGTAAAGAAATTTCCTTCCGGAAATACTTCTCGGATGCAAATTTAAGCTCGCGGAGAGCTCCGATTCTGGGAAAACCTACAACAGATGTTTTCATTTTTATCTCCTGCAATTAAAAAATCTTCTTCAGAATTAGGAGTATAGCAAATCCGTTTAACATTGACAAATACTATTTGTCTATATAAACATATAGAAAAAATCTATATATCATACACAACCTTGACATATACTGTTCTTCCCATGATACTATTCCTGTATGTTCTCACGAAAAACCAAAATCATCTGTTCAATGGGACCCTCCGTCAATAACGACGAAACCATCGAAAACCTCATTCTCTCCGGAATGAATGTGGCCCGGTTTAATTTCTCCCACGGCAGCCACGAAGAGCATAAAGCACGGATGGACATTGTCCGGCGGGCAGCCGAAAAGCTGAAACGCCATGTAGCCGTCCTGCTGGACACAAAGGGGCCGGAAATACGCACCGGTCTTACAGCTTCCGGCGGTACGGTGACTTTCCGTACCGGCGACGAGGTTGACGTAACCGTTGACGGATGCAAAACGGAAGAAGCCCGCGACGGCAGACCCGGAAAAATATCCCTTACATGGAAGGATCTGCCGGAAAAGGTGTCTCCGGGCATAAAAATACTTATAGCGGACGGGCTTCTGGAACTGGAAGTCGAATCCGTCTCCGGCGGAGTCGTCCGATGCCGGGCGAAAAACACGGCGGAAATCGGAAGCAAAAAGAACGTCAACCTGATAGGAATCCATGCGGGACTTCCGATTCTCGCCGAGCAGGATAAGAGGGACCTCGAATTCGGGGCTTCCCAGAAGGTTGATTTTGTCGCCGTAAGTTTTGTAAGTTTCGCCTCCGAAATACGGGAAGTCCGCAGGTTTCTCGACTCCCTGGGAAGCCGGGCGAAAATAATCGCCAAAATTGAAAACGAAGAGGGTGTAAACAACATCGCGGAAATAGCGGAGGCGGCCGACGGTGTTATGGTCGCCCGGGGCGATTTGGGCGTACAGATGCCTACGGAAAGAATTCCCCTGGTGCAAAAGCACATCATAAGCGTATGCCGCGCCGCCGGGAAATTCGTCATCACAGCGACGCAGATGCTGGACTCCATGATTACAAACCCGAGGCCGACCCGTGCGGAGCTGACGGATGTCGCCAACGCGATTTTTGACGGAACCGATGCGGTCATGCTTTCAGGGGAAACGGCGAACGGCTCTTATCCTGTGGAAGCGGTTAAAATGATGGCCCGGATTGCCGTCACGGTTGAAGATTCTGCCGAATTCTGCGAGAAAATGAAAAACGAATCCCTGCTCTGTTCCGTACCCGAAGGGGATATCGGACAATTCATGGCCCGCAACGCATATACAACCGCAAGGGACTCCCGCGCCATGGCGATAATCACCCCGACACGTTCAGGCCACACGGCACAGATGATAAGCAAATACAGGCCGGAGCAGACGGTGGTGGCGGTAACCCCGGATCCGGTTGTCGCCCGCCAGCTTCTCCTGTACTGGGGAGTTTCCCCGCTTCTGTCCAAGATGGCGGGAACGTCCGATGAAATGCTGCGGAACGCGGTGAAAGTGTCGCTGGACGCCGGCGCAATAAATATGTCGGACAGAATCGTGCTGGCGGCGGGCATCCCCCTGTCGAACCCCATAATGCTGAATACAATCCAGGTCATGCTGGTCGGAAGCGTCCTTGCGAAAGCCTCAAAAGGCGGTTTCGCAAAGCAGGGAAATTACAAGGCTTACGGGGAAATTGTCTGCGTGGAAAATCCGGATGAAATCAGCGGCGGGAATATGCGCCGGAAAAGCATAATCCTTGTCTGCAGGGATTTGACGGAAGACTTCATCCCTGTGCTGCGGGTGGTAAACGGCGTTATCGCCGAACGGGAATGCACAATCCCGGATTCCGTACTGCGTCTGGTGAATCCGGATTTAGTCTGGCTGGTAAACGCTCCGGGGGCGGTCGCTTCCCTTGAGCCGGGACTGGCGGTGACACTGGACGGAAAAAGCCTCATGGTTTTTGAAGGCTTTGTCTGACCAGATGCTTTGCACGGACATATCACCAGCAAAAAAAACGGCGGGAAATCCCGCCGTTTTCATTTACAGGAAAACAAAACCGTTGCCTGCAAGGCTTACAATTTGAACTTACCGGTTATTTCAACAAGCGTGTCAATGGCATCCTTGTTAATCACAGTATTCTGGGAGATTTTCTCCACCGCACCGTTAATAGCCTCGGTCGCATTCGCAATCGCACCGGAACGTTCCTGAACCTGCTGGGAAACAGCGGACAGGCGGTTCATCTCCTTCAGAATCACCTCTGTTCCCGTATTCATCTCGACAGCACCGTCACGGATCTGGACGGTGACATTCTGGATATCCTCAAGCGCTTCGAGAACCTGCTTGCTTCCTTCATTCTGTTCGCTCATGGAAAGGTTGATTTCACTTACAAGCCCTGTTATCGAGTCAATTTTTGAAGCCACGGAATCAAAGGACTTGTCCGCAATCATGGAGGCTTCGACAATGTTCTTTATGGAAGTCACCGCCTCCTTCAAGCCGTTCGCAATCGTCTTGGACTGCGCGGCGGAATCTTCCGCAAGTTTCCTGATTTCCTCCGCGACAACCGAAAAGCCCTTTCCGGCTTCACCGGCATGGGCCGCCTCGATAGCGGCGTTCATTGCAAGAAGGTTTGTCTGGCTGGCTATTGACTCAATAACCCCGTTGGCCTCAAGCAGGGACTCCGACTGTGAAGAAAGCTTGTTCACAAGTTCCTGCATATTGTTGATGCTTGTCTTTCCGTCCACAGAATCCCGCCGCAGTTCCTCAAAGCTTCCGGAAGCCTTGCCGAGGTTGGCGGAAATTGAATTGATATTGGAAACCATTTCCTGAATCGCCGCGGAAGATTCCGTAACGGCGGAAGACTGGTTTTCAATCTGGTTGGTAAGACTTTCAATATTATGTGTTATCTGGGTTATGGTCGCCGAAGTCTCCGTTACGCTGGCGCTTTGCTCTTCAACCGCGAAATTCATATCCTCAATGCTGGTGGTAATCGCGGAAACATCGGAGGAAATCTCACGTGAATTGTCTTCCAGATTTTTCGCGACATCCGACATTGAGGTGGCGCTGTCACTTATGCGACGTATCATGTTATTAAGGGTGCCGATGAATTTATTGAAAGCCTTTGCCGCATCAGCGCTCTCATCGTTTCCGAGAACATCGATACGCACAGACAAATCACCCGCCCCTTCAGAAATGTCCCGAAGGGTTTTTTCCGTTATTTCAAGGGAAGAAGATATCAGCTTGCTGAGAACAAACATGGAAATAAAAAGAACAAGAGCAACGACAACAATTGTAGCAATCGATATATATAAAATACGGTTCGCCGCGGACAGCATATAACTGGAGGGAACAGACAGATACAGGGAGAAAGGAGTCCCCCATACTTTCTTGCAGATAAACATAAGGTCTTGTCCATTTACAACACTATGGACTACGGAACCCTCCGACGCCGCGCTGAGCGACATGCCCTGCAGAATTTCCTGTCCCAAAGTCAACTCCGAAACTGTTTCCGGAGAACCCAAAACAGCATCGTTATAAGCCTGGAGCCTGCCGTCATATTCAAGCTTACTTACAACCTGCTTCGCATCCGAAATAACGTAAAGAATGCCGTGGATACCAAATATTTCTTTAAAATCATCAACCATGGTGCTGTAAACATTGCTCAATTCAGAAGCGGTCTGGGCAACATTAACCACACCGACAGGTTTTCCGTCTTTGATAACGGAAGCTGTTGTCAAAATATTTTTCTCGCTTTGTCCACGTATTATATAAGCGTCGCTTACCAGCACCTGGGATTTACCGCTTGAGCTGGAGGAAACAAGATTCCTGAAATAATCCCTGTCCGCAACGGAAATAGGCTTTGCATTCGGATCCGAATCATCCTCGGTGCGGCGCCCTCCCTGAGCGGGGTTTCCCGCGGCATTGGATTCATAAATATAACCCATGGAATCAGCCAGCGACATCATGTGGATTGAGTTATTCGCGGCGACAAAGCCCTGGAAATTACCCTTTGTCCTTTCCCAGTCCATATCCCGGACGCCTTTAAGGGATGCCGCCGAAAGGGCGACGCTTCTTGCTGTTCCGAAAAAAGATTCAAAACCGGAATAAACAGTGTCAACATATTTGGCCATTATTGTTTCCGCCTGACGTTGACCGTTTGTCCGGGCAGTCACAGTTATGATTGACATCCCCACAATAAAAGGTATAAGCCCCGCAATCAGGGAGGCTGTAGTTATCTTCCATCTGAGCTTCATATAGTTTTATTCCTCCATACTTAACAATATTAGATTTTAAGCCCTGAATTAATAAATGTAAAGAAAAAACTATGCAATGCAACAGGAAACGGGAAGACACCACAACAGGAGCGGAAAACGCGCCGGCCGGCTTTCAGCGCTCCTTCTCAAGCTCCTGCACCCGCTCCAGTGAAAGCCCTGTAAGCTCCGAAATCTCCGTGAGGTCATATCCCCTGCGCAGCATACTCCGGGCAACCTGTTCCGCACCGATGTTGATACCTTCGTTCCGACCGATGGTTATGCCTTCGTTCCGTCCGATACTGATACCTTCATCCCTGCCTACGGCAACGCCCTCGTCAAAGCCGATGGCGATGCCCTCCTGCCTCTCCTCCTGCTTTATCATCTCAAGCGTCATATACTC
>CASGDA010000007.1 GCA_949300145.1 uncultured Treponema sp.
AATGAGTTGATCAAAACAGCGGAAGAAAAAATGTATGACGACAAGAGAAAGTACTACGAAAACACCGTCCATGACCGCAGGCAGAGGAACCGTCCCGGTGCGGGCTAACGCCGGCCGCCGGTTTCTTTTGGCGGCTGGCGCGTCTGTTTGCCCGCGGTGTGCGCGCTGCTGCTTGCCGGATACGGCGGATACTTTTTTTTTGAGGCGGGACCGGACTTGTCATGCCTGTCCTGCCCAAAGTGAACTTGGACTTTTTTAGGAAAGCTTATAAGGTGGTTTAAGAGTGCTGCTGTTGCAGCCAATAAGCTTTTCTGTTTATATCTGCAGTATGAAGTTTTTCCTTTCGTTCTGCAAGCCTTGATTCTTTTCTGCCTTCAAAATAATCCGCTGGAGTCAGATAAAGAAGTGCGCCGTGAAGACGCCCGTTGTTGTAAAAATCAATCCACTGTGCCATCTTTTCTTTTGCATCTTCATAACCGAAGTATGTGCCATCTTTTCTTTTGCATCTTCATAACCGAAGTATGGAGTCTTACGGACATGTTCAGTTTTCAGAGTTGAATGAAATCTTTCTAATTTGCCGTTGCTTTGCGGATGACAGATTCTCGCTGACGTTTCGTAAAGTTCCAGCAGAGAAATCAAAGATTTAAAATCCTTCGAAATAAACTGCTTTCCGTTGTCGTGGATTATTCGTGCTTTTGCTTCCGGATACTTTTCCTTTACTCTTGCAACCAGAAGCTCAATGTTTATACCCTCCATGTTTTCGCATAAGGTCCAGTCCAGAATCTTTCGGCTGTAACCGTCCATAACTTTGTTTGCATGACGTATGACGACATAACATGACAGGAGGTTGAGTGGCGACAAAAGCAGAGATTTTTTTCTATAAATAAGGAACAGAGGATGAATCCCCGGAAAAAGGACAGAAACCGGTTTTCGCTTGTATCGTCCGCGGATGGTTGTTTTTACGAAAGATATCTGACAATATAAAAAAATGAAAAATTACTTGGATTAACTATCTTTCGACAGATTCAACCGTTACTGCACGATTATTTTTTCTTTCCTTTCCCCATCTCGAAGTCCGTCCCACAGGATTTATTATCAGTATTTCTTCTTGAATTCCTCTTAAAATAAGTTCTTTTTTCACTTTTTCAGCTCTTTCTGTTGCTAACTGTTTATCATCTATTTCATTATCGAATTCTGCAACATATCCGTTTATCATAAATTTCAGTTTCGGATTTTTCTTTATTTTCTCCTCAATTAAATCTGCAATTTCATCAAGCCATGCCGCCGCTTTCACAGGGTAGGCAAAATCCCTTCTGTCAGCACGGAATTCCGTGGATTTCTGTTCTTCCAAAACAATGGGTTCTGAAACAGATATAATTTCCGTTGGATAAGACACATTGCCGGCAGGTTCTTTTTTGTAAGTTAGAAAAAGTGTAGCAAAAAAACCGGTGAACAACAAAATAATCAGTGGTAAAATAAAAAACAGTTTTTTTGAGGATTTTTGTTTTCCTGTCAGCAAAAACAACAACCAATTAAATGATGCCCTTCTGTTAATAAAACTAAAAAAGGATTGCTTGGGAATTCGGTATATATCTATTTTTTTCAGCGATTTTACTTTATCTGTATTTATCTTGGCAAAGGTTTTTGCTCTTAATCGCCGCAAATTCTTATTGGAATTTTTATTGCAAATTTCTTCAAATTCAATTTCTCCCAATTTTTTACGTAGCAAATCATCATATTTTTTTCCTGTCATAAAAATAACGGCATCAGGGTTACATATTTTAATTTCTCTTACAAGCACATTGAAATTCTCATTTTCAAGGGCAACAAATTTAGATTCATGATTTGAAAATTTAAATATAGAATTCCATAGGAAGAAATCTGCTTCATTTTTTTCTGCTCCTTCTGCTTTATTTACCTCTCTAACAAGTTTTTCAGCAAAAGTTCCGAAATAATCACGTTTTGAAAATTTAAAAGTTTTATATTCTTCAAATAAGTTTAACAACCCTTTTTCTTGATTACGGTATTCTCTATATGTATGCTGTATTCTGTTTTGTGTTCCGACAAACATCAGCTTTTTCTTGGTTTTTTTATATTTTTCTTCATCAATATGGAGGAATAAAGGTCCTTTACTTTCCGTATAATTCAATATCTTAGTCAAACCTGCCGCCTGCTGTTTATAAAGGTCTATAAGTTTTACATTCACCCCTATTCCTGTATTTTCTTTAAAGCATTTCTTTACTCCCATTTTGAGATCTGCTACGACTGTAATAGAAAAAGAAAGAGTGCCTATAAAATTAATTCTAAGCAAGAAAGTTCCAATGTCATTTTTCGACTTGAGCCATGCATCCACAGCGTCAACTGTAAGAAAAACACCTTTTGAAATTGTCAACATTCTTGTGATTGTTCTGTTCCGAATGGGTAAAAGTTCTTTCCAGTTAATTTCAGAAAACGACTGCACGTCTTTCATTTGCTGTATGAACCGGCGAATAAAATAGAAGGCACGGACAAGGGTTTCATTTATGATACATGGTATTGCCTGTCTTCTTAATTCATTCGTAACAGCTTTTTCTGTTCTAAGATCTAGCTTACTGGATGCACCTTTAAATAATTCGTTGAAATATCCGAGATCGATTTGACCTTTATTTGAACCTATTCCGTTTTGAAACGCTTTCCGTAAATTTTCATTAAAGCTGGTATCTCTGAGACACGGAAGAGCCGCAATTTCTTTTAAAGTTGAAATAAAGAAACCCGGAATGCCAGAACCGCCAGCTACACTTCCGGAACTCCCTGCCATATCACTTAAAAGATGACCTTGCTGATTTTTTATTGTTTTTGCCACAGTGAAAAACCAGTTTATAATTCCTGCAAAAAATTTAAAAGGCGTACCACTACCAACGAAATTTCCATACTCATTTACAGTTATTGGAATATTATGCAATTCACCGTTTTTATCTGAATATATGGTTTCACCTGAAAACTGGACTACAATGCTGGCTATAAGTCCTATTAAAGTCGGATGATGGCAAAAATCATCCAGATGATGTGTGTTTGCAGTGATTATTTCTTTCCCGTACTCGTCTTTTATTTTATGAAAATCATTGTCTCCCGGAAGATGAAATTTTCTTTCCAAAAAATCGATTGCAGAAGCTAATTTATCACTGCTTCTGCATTTTGATTCATCAAAACCTAGTTTTTTGGCAAAATCCATTATTTTTTGATTTATACTTTTATTGGCTTGTGCTTTTGCGTCTGCAAAATCCCATTCTCTGACAAAATATATATCTATTATGCCCGCCAGTAAACCTGTCATAATACAAGCAATATAATCATTTTTGTCAGCATGATTTGTTAAATCCTCTGTTCCATAGATTATTTCCTTAACTTTTTCTATATCTTTATAAACAGTTGTTTTAATTAATTCATTATCATACTCTTCCGCAACAAACTGTATTTTCTGGTCTTTGTCTTCTAATTCGATCTCTTTGCTTTCGCAATAAAACAGGGGGTTTTCTTCGTCTGTTCTTTTTTCGATATTAATATCAATACTATCATAATCACTTTTTTCTTCATCAGATATTCCGCTGGATATACAGTCAGATGTTTCTTTCATAACATAATTCCCCTTTCCGAAAATCCCGTATTTCTATGCTCAGCCAAAATCTTAACGTAAATATACTCACAACAAAGTATATAAGTATATTTACGTTAAGTCAATTCCAAATCAGTAAATTAACGTACAATTCCGCCTATGGGATTCAAAGAAAACCTGAGGGATGAGATTTCTTACCAGGGTCTGATGATAAAGGAGCTGGCGGCAAAGGCTGGTTTGAACGCCGGTTCCATAAGCAATTATCTGAAGGAAAACAGTTCCATTCCGTCCGCCGATATCGCCGTGAAAATTGCCGGCGCCTTGAATGTCTCGGTGGAATACCTTGTGACAGGGAAAAGACCCATAACCAAAAGTGAAAAAATATATTCCCCGGAAATCCGCCGGCTGGCGGACAAGCTTGAGGCCATGTCGGAACGTGACAGGAAAATCGCCGGCGCGGTAATCAACGCAATCTGCGAAAACCCGCGGCCTGAACCCCGGGAGAAATAACCCCGCCGGTTTCCGCCGCCGCTATTCGTCCAGAACAGCCGTGGCAAAACCGCAGAAAGCCTCCACCCTCGAAATAAAGGCGTCCTCCACTCTCCGGGTGAGAATCGGTATTTTGGGAGCCTTCGCCGCGCCGATTCCGTAGATAATCCAGTAATCTTCATGCTGAAAAACGGAAATCATGGAACGGAGACGGTCTTTTTTTACACGGATAAAGGTCATGCACGTCATGGGATTCAGATTCTTCGACTTATAAAGAAGGAAGTTTTCATGGTCGGTTTTTATGGAAATCTCCACGGTGCAAAGCTCAAACGGAGGCATAACCATATCAGCGGTGAAATGGTGTTTGTCCCGGTTGATAAAATCGGAACGGATTTTTGAATAAGAATAGAGAGGCGTTGTCGTGCCGTGACGTTTTGAATGATAGGGTATTTCCGTATAGGATTCCACGTCGGACAACACCCTGTAAACCTTCCCGACAATACCGTCGTCCGGTTTTATCCTGCGGATTTGAAGCACCTCGACAAAATACTTCGGATCCAGTTCCGCAAGCTCACCGAGGCATCCGTTTATTTCCGGATTATCAGAATCAAGGATTGTCTGCTCATAGGAATCAAGGCTGCGTATAAGCGTATGCCCGTTCAAAACCGCCTCCAGATCTTCCTCCGGAAGATTGGAATTGAACGGAAACGCGGAAATTCCCGGGCAGAGGAAGAGGAAAAGCGGCAGAAACAAAACGCACGTCTTCATGGTACAAAGCAACCCGACATCCGCAACAATAAAAAACTTTGCGGAAAAGTTCAAGGGCGGTAAACGCCCGCCGCGGAACACAGGCGGATGACATCAATCCCAAAATATGCTAAGATTTCCGGGGAGTAATATTATGGATAAAATGACAGTCGGCGTAATCGGTTTCGGAACAGTAGGTGCCGGTGTAGTTAAAATTCTTCTCAATGACAGGGAAATGCTCGAAAAAAGGGCCGGAATTCCGGTTATCCTGAAAAGAATCGCGGATCTGGACACAACGACAGACCGGGGAGTCAAGGTTCCCGACGGGGTTCTCACAAACAATGCGGACGAAATCCTGTCCGACCCCGAAATAAACACAGTGGTGGAAGTTATCGGAGGGGAAAATCCCGCGAAGAAATTCATAGAGGCGGCCCTCAGTTCCGGAAAGAATGTGGTCACCTCAAACAAAGAGGTGATTGCCAAGCACGGGCTGCATTTCACAACCCTGGCGGAAAAAAACGGCTGCTCCATACTTTACGAGGCGGCGGTCGGAGGGGGAATCCCCATACTGCACGCCGTCCGCAATTCCCTTTCAGCGAACAAAATAGAAAAGGTATTCGGAATTGTAAACGGAACCACAAACTACATCCTGACAAAGATGACGGATTCAGGGGCGGATTTTGCCGCCACACTGAAGGAAGCCCAGGAGCTCGGATATGCCGAAGCGGATCCCAAGAATGACGTGGAAGGCTACGACGTGGCCTATAAGCTTGCCATTCTCGCCGGACTTGCATTCAGGTGCCACGTGGACTACAGGGATATTTACAGGGAAGGGATAACCAAAGTGACTCCGGATGATATCGCCGCGGCGAAGCATTTCAACTATTCCATAAAAATGACCGCCATAGGAATGCGCAGGGACGGAAAGCTGGAGCTGAGGGTTCATCCCGTAATGATACGGAATACCCATCCCCTCGCATCCGTGAACGACGCATTCAACGCCATTTACATACGCGGCGGAAGCGTCGGTGACGTGATGTTCTACGGTCAGGGAGCGGGCGAAATGCCCACAGCCTCCGCTGTTGTGGGCGACATAATGAATCTGGCATTCAGGAAGCAGGACGGCTTCTCTGAAGACAGCAGGTACGACCTCCGCCCGCTTCCCGTAATGCCCATCGACGAATGCGTCACAAGTTTCTTCATCCGTTACACCGTTACGGACGAACCCGGAGTCCTGGCGGCGGTTTCAACCGTATTCGCCAAAAACAAGGTGAGCATCCTGAGCATACAGCAGGTTGACGCCGCCGGCGGTCAGGCGAGCATCACCGCCATAACCCATCCCGTTGAAGAAAAGAACATGAAGGACGCCCTCGCGGAAATGGGCAAACTTGCCTGCGTAAAGGAAATCTGTTCCGTTATACGGGTAGGCCTCGGGGAATAAGCAGGGGAATCCGGCGCCATGATACACGAAACAGCGCCCCACTCCTTTGACAATTCCTTCAGGAATTGCCGCGCCGGAAGGGAGGATTCCGCTTTATTCTTCTTCCGCGGGAATATTTTCCTTCCGGAAGACCTGGCGCGGGGAACCTTCCCCAGACTGAAAGACTATCCCTGCTCCCTGACAGAAGAAGTGGGATGCGGCTGTTCCACGGAATATCTTTTTTCGATGGACGGGAAGCCTTTCTTCCTTTTGAATGGAGGAAAGAATGCGGAGCGGACGGCGGAAAAACTGAAAGCCGCGTCCGACTGGAGGGAACATCCCCCGGCCTTTTTCAAGACATTCGAGCCGGGTTACCTGGCTTTCGCGGGAATCACAGCCCGGCACATATCAATATGGCGGGAAAACAGGATTTTCTGCGGAAGGTGCGGGAGTGAAAACATCCCGTCGGAAACGGAACGGGCCGCGGTCTGCCCTTCCTGCGGCCTCACGGTGTACCCGGAAATAATGCCCGCAGTGATTGTGGCGGTTTATGACGGAGACAGGCTTCTCATGGTAAGAAGCGAAAAAGCTTCCTACAAACACTTTGCCCTGGTCGCGGGATACACGGAAATCGGGGAAACATTTGAACAGACGGTCAGACGCGAAGTCATGGAAGAAACAGGATTGAGGATTAAGAACATAAGGTATTTCGGCAACCAGCCGTGGGGCTTTTCAAACAGCCAGATGGTGGGCTTTTTCGCGGAGCTGGACGGCTCCCCGGAAATAACCCTGCAGGAATCGGAGCTTACGGAAGCCCGCTGGTTCGACCGCAGGGACATCCCCCTTCCACCCTACAAGACAAGCATAGGAAACAGGATGATAAGCTTATTCAGGGAAAACGCCGTCCCGGAATGAACGGCGTGTAACACTAGACGGAAGCGGCCGAATCATAAAGACCCAGCACACGCACATCCTCCACAATGTTATCCTCCACAGCCCTGGTCTGCAATTCATTCACGGCGCTGCGGATTCTTTCCGACGACACAGCGCTTGCGGCTACGCCTGAAGGAAGGGCGATGTTCGCATAGAAGCGGTAACGCCAGGGCTCTCCGTGGATGGGTCTGGATTCCAGCTTCGTGAGGTTGAGGCCGTACTTGGAGAAAAGCCCCAGAGCCTTATACAACGACCCCGGCTCGTTTGCGGCCGTGAAAATAACCGCGGAAAAGTTCGGGACGGGGCAGACAACCGCTCCTTTCCCTGCGACAATAACAAAGCGTGTATAATTAAGAGGGTTTGTCTCTATACCTGTCTTGAGAATCTCAAGATGATACAGGGGACCGGTGACTTCGCTGGCGATGGCTGCGTTGGTTACGTCACCAGACTCCGCGACAATGCGGGCGGCTGTCCCTGTAGAATCCGTCTCAACATGCTTCCATTCCGGATGCCCGGCAAGAAAATCGGCGCACTGGACAAAGGGCTGGGGATGGGAATAAACAGTCCTGATTGTATTCAAATCCGCACCCTTCACCGCCAGAAGGGAATGCTCGATACGTATTGTTACAGACCCGACAATTTCAATATCCTCATAAAGCGACAGGTTGTCATAATTCTCGTACACGGAACCCGCCAGGGAATTCTCAATCGGAAGCATACCGAAATCAGCACGGCCGTCAACCACAGCCTCGATAACCTTCCGGAAACTGTCCACGGCAAGCTTTGAGACGGAATCATCAAAGTAACGGGTTATAGCCTGGTCGGCGAATGCCCCCTGATTGCCGGAATATGCGCACACGGCCGACCCCTTGCGCCTGATATAGTCAGCTACACTTTCAGCGGCGGAAAGGGCGTTTGTCACCTTCCCTTCCGGACGGTTCTCAACGGAAAGGGCGGAACTCCTGACGGGCCGCCGGGAAACGACTTTCCCGACCACTGGGGCCAGAACCTCTATGTCACGCATCATTTTTTCAAACTGTTCCGGATAAAGGGACTGGGCGCCGTCGGACATGGCGCATTCCGGACAGGGATGGACTTCAACAATAATCCCGTCCGCTCCGGCTGCTATTCCTGCAAGCCCCATCGGCGGAACCTTATCCCTTATACCCACCGCATGGCTGGGATCCACGATTATCGGAAGATGCGTCAGCGAACGTACAACAGGTATGGCGGAAAGATCGAGGGTATTGCGGGTCGCTTTTTCGTAAGTACGGATGCCGCGCTCACACAGGATGACGTCGTTTGTACCGCTGGACAAAAGGTATTCAGCCGCCATAAGCCATTCCTCTATCGTGGCCGACAAGCCCCTTTTCAGGATAACGGGTTTCCCCAAAGCGCCGAGTTTTTTCAAAAGCTCGAAGTTCTGCATATTCCTGGCGCCTACCTGGTACACATCCACATAATCAATCATTTCAGGGATGTACTCGGAGGAAACAATTTCCGTTACGACAGGAAGTCCGTAAGCGTCGCCTGCTTCCCGCAGAAGTTTCACTCCTTCCGCTCCCAGCCCCTGGAAAGCGTAAGGGCTTGTGCGCGGCTTGTAGGCGCCGCCGCGCAGCATCACCGCACCGGATTCCGCGACACACTTAGCCGCCTCAAAAATCTGCTCCCGGTTTTCAACGGCACAGGGACCGGCGATAACGGAAATACGGCTCCCGCCGATTTTAACCCCGCGCACATCGACAACAGTGTTCTCCCGCTTGAATTCGCGGGACGCCATTTTATACGGTTTTGAAATAGGAATAACACGCTGGACACCGGGAAGGATTTCAACCTCCCTGGGATCGAGGCTGAGCCGTCCCACCGCTCCGAAAATAGTTTCTTCCTCGCCGGCGATTTCATTCACCTTGAGGGAACGTTTCTCAAGAAAACTTCTTATCCGCTGTTTGTCATCTTCCCGGATGTTTTTTTCAAGTACAATTACCATGATGCTGTCCTCAATATATCTGCAAATAATCCTGCCGCAGAAGTCTCTGTATTTGAACCGTAGCCCTGCAAAACCAGGGGGAACGGTGAGTAATAACGGGTTGTAAACACAAAAATACTTTCAGCGCACCTGATATCCGCAAGAGGTGCGTCCGGAGGCACTTCAAAAAAACCGACCTTAACCGAAACGCTGTTTTTTCCTCCGGCTCCCGCGCATGATCCCGTGCCGGGGACCCCGGTATTTTCTATTACCGACGCATACCTGAGTTTCATGCCCTTCGCGGCGGCGGCCTTTATTTTCGAGGCAAACCATTCGTCCGCCACAGGAAGCTGTTCCATGAACTTTTCAGGCGCAACGGAGGCGTCAAAATTCTCCGGAAACAGGGGCTCGACTTCCACATCCTCAAGCTCAACGGGGAAGCCCGCCTCACGCGCGATAATAACCGCGTTCCTCCGCATAACATCGGGCGAAAGAATGAGGGCTGGATTGCCTTCGAGGCTTCCCTTTTTCCCGGCGGCTTTCACGGCTTCTGAAAATGAAAGGCCCTCCTCCATTTCCTTGAAAAGATAGGCGAAGGCATCGCAGGTAATCCCCTCGAAGCGTATGAGGTAGTCGCCCGTCCTCACCATGTTGCGCAGCATTTCCATTACAGGCAGTCCCGCGCCGACAGAACTTCCGTACAAAAAGTTTTTCTTATTCAAGGAAGCCGTCTTATGCATTTTCAGATAAAAATTGTACGGCAGATTGTTGGCAAGGGTATTCAATGTCACCACATTCATCCCGGCGGAGAAAATGTCGGGATAATGCCAGGCAATCTCGCCGGCGGATTCCGGCGCCTCCGTTTCAGGGGAGCCTGGCTTTCCTGAAACATCCAGGGCGTCATCCTCTTCCATGGAACAGTCAACAAAGACGGGGTTCAAAGGCTGCTCATCCCTGACATATGCAAGAAGACTGTCCACGGAGGAGCGTTCGTCGGAAACCTCCAGCTCCTTCCTCCAGGAATCCAGCGGAACACCGGAACGGAAAAACACAATGCGCCTCAAATCAGAAATTCCGCATACCCTCAGGTCGATACGGTTCTCCAGAAGCTCCTTCTGCTGTGATCGGATTTGCTCCAGAAGGCGGGAACCTGCTCCGGTTGTTCCGAACAAAAACACCTCGATGCGCTGCATTGTGTTGAAAAGAAAGCTGTGGACCACCCGGACGGCCTTTTCCGCCAGATCACCGTCAATCACAGCGCTTATGGAACGCTCCGAAGAGCCCTGGGCGATGGCAAGGATGTTTATGCCGGCGAAAGCCAGTGAGGTGAAAAACTTGCCGGCGACTCCGCGCCTTTCTTTCATTCCGTCGCCTACAATCGAAACTATGGCTGTGTTTTTTATCGTGGAAACAGGGTTCACCAGATGCTCCCGCATTTCGGAGGCGAATTCCTCCTGCAGGGCGTCCTTGACCCGCCTGGAGTCCCCGGTTTTGACACAGAAGGTAACCGTGTATTCGGAGCTTGACTGGGTGATTAAAAGCACGGAAACACCGGATTTTCCAGCGGCATTAAAGATTCTGGCAGCGGTGCCGCTTTTGCCTTTCAGGCCTATTCCTGAAACACTGACAACCGTCACATCCTTGAGCACGGTAACGCCGCGCACCGGCTGGGTATCCGGAGCGGGCGGGATTTTATCCGCGGAAGAGATTCTCGTCCCCCTGGCGGAGGGATTGAAGCTATTCAGGCTCATTGTCTCAATTCCGCATACAGCAAGGGGGCCGAGCGTTTTGGGGTGAAGAACCTTGGAACCGAAAAAAGAAAGCTCCGCGGCCTCTTCATAGGAAATATCCTCCACAAGCTGCGCGTCCGGAACAATCCGGGGATCAGCCGTAAATATACCGTCAACATCCGTCCAGATTTCCAGCTTGTCAGCCTTCAACCCCATGGCCATAAGGGCGGCGGAAAAATCAGAGCCGTTCCGCCCCAACAGTGAGGGATCACCGCTCACGTCGGAAGCGATAAATCCTGAAGCGAGGAGAACCCTGGGGCCATCCTGACCGCACAGCGGGGCGAAGGCTTTCGTGATTTTGCTGATGACGGGATCCCCTTCCAGAGGATTACCCTCGGTGATGATATAATCACGGATATCGAGAACCTGTACATTCTCCCCCTTCGCGCGCAATATTTCCGCCGCTATCGGAAGGCAGAGCCTTTCACCCATACCCATAATACGGCAGTAAATAGTGCTGGGGCATTCCCCGAACGTGGATATGGCGTTGACAAGCCGGTGCAAATCCGAAAACAGGGGGCGCAGTTCTTCCAGAACATTACCCTTGCGGAACCCGTTGACAGCCTTCTCAAGCTCGTCGATTATTCCTTCATGTATATGTATAATCTCTTTGACTATCTTTTCAGGCGCGGGAACCCCGTCACCGGCCGCGGAATCAGGCACGGGCTGTTCATCATGTTCATCAACATCATAAAAAACGCCGGCATCGCTGTCATCATCCTCTTTGTTTTCCTGAAAAGCGAAATAGGCTACAGCCTCATCCACCGCATTCTGGAGCCGGTTGGAAATACCGCCCACCGCTGACAGGATTACGCCCGTCCTGTCCTCCGCGGACCTGCTGAGTATAATCCCGGCGGAATTAATCATCCTGGCGGCTGAACCCATGGAAGTGCCGCCGAATTTCATCACAATCATACGCGCCTCTCTAATCAGATGAAATCATACTGATAAAGAATATATGATTTTCCGCTGAATTTCCATACCTTAAAAGAGATTACATGAAAAATTCCCGGAAAGCCGGTTCCGGGACAAGAACCGGCTTCTGAAAAGAGGCTGATATTGTCAAAAAGTATATTTCACACCGAGCTGCACGAAACTGTTGTCATGCCAGTAGGAAAATTCGCTGTCATCCCTGCCTGTTATGTACATACCGCTCAATGCGAATTCAAGCTCAGGGGTAAAGTCATAGGTGATTTCCGGCATTAAAATAAAATCGCCGCGCTCGATTCCCCAAACGAAGCGTACTTCGGCATTCAGCTTCTCATGAAAAAAACTGTCGGAAACCCGGAGGACAATTTTATTGTTTGTGTACTTTTCGTCCTCATTGAAATCAGCGTCCATGGCGGATTCTATTTTATCATTATTCAATATCCAGGAACCGTTATTCTGGATATTCACATTCACGTTATGGATGGGAATATCAACGTCAAAGCCTACAACCCAGTTGAGTGAATTGTTTTTGACCCAGGGATCGTCGCCTGCGGTATCCTCCGAAAGATAATAAGCCACCTCACCCCTCAGATTGAACCTGCCGACGGCTGCCGCCCCTTCAAGACCGAAAACCTGAAGCCTGTCATAATGAAGTTCCGGAAGCCGGGTTTTTTCTGAGGCGGCATAGTTTGACCAGTCAACGGTGGGCTGTTTGTAATGCCCGAAATAATACGACACACCCCAGTCGAAAAGGCCGGCGGTGCCTGTAAGACGCAAGCCCGCCTGTCCGTAGTCAAAGCTCGTCGTTTCCGGAATAACCGAATCAGCGGCGGAATCGTCGCTTGACAAAGCCGCGACAGCCTGTCCCATAAGAACGCCGCCGGCGGCAGAGGAGACTTTTTCAAGCTGACCGGGAACCCAGGGCCCTTCCTCCGCAAAGCGGTCGGCGGTCATGACAGGAGTGTAAACGGCCTCCGCCCTCAGATTGCCGGAACCGTTCCAGACAAGGCGGAGCATCGGTTCCGCAAGCCGGCGGTCAATGTAGTCAGGGAAAATAAAATCGGTGTAATCGTTGGCATTGAAATTGTCAATGACATGAAGTTCGTCTCCCTTTCCCCAGACAACCTTCATCTTTCCTGCCTCAAGCATAAAGTCACCGAGATAAGCCCTGACGGTTAATTCTTCGATAATATCTTCCGGATACAATTCCAGTGTATCCCTGTCCGCTTTCAAAACAGAAAACAATTCAGCCCGGTCTGTCGTATAGCCGATATTCAGTTCCGCGGAAGGATTGACGAACACAATATCCCTGGCGTCTCCGTCATTAAAAAGACCATCCAAAGAATCACCGCCGAGCATTCCCCTGGCGGTGAGTTCCATTTCCGCCCCGAAAGAAAGGGGGGACGCTTCAGCGGTTTCGTCAAAAGAAGAAAAGGAGCTGAAACTTTCAAAGGAATCAAACCCGTCAGCGGAACCGTCATCCGCCGCGTCAAAATCCTGGGCAAAAAGAATCGAAGCTCCTGAAACAGCAAACACAGCGGAAATCAAAAATTTCCTGAGAAATAAAAATTTCATTTTCCCTCCTTTTTGCGGCATTCCGCAGGTAATTATAACCGTCCGGTGTTAAGGAAATTCTGGGTAAAAACACGGTCAGGAACGGGCTTGTCCAGCTCGATGTTTGTTATGACCATTCTAGTGGAATGCCCTGTCTGCACATTTTTAAGATAATTGGACATAGGGATATTATACCCGTTAATATTCCTGATACTTTCAACCGTAAGTTCCTTTACAAGATTGCCTTTTTTATCATACATCTGTACGAAAACAGGTATCAGCGTCTCCTTGTCAACCGAAGATATCCGGTACTGGTACTGGGAATCGTCGGGATCAACAGGCGTGGATTTCACCACATAACATTCATAGCCGTTAACGTTTTTTTCCTCCAGAAGCTCGTGTGTATCATCGTCAACCTCACGGGAGCTCATGTCATCATATGTAGCATCAGTACCCATGAAAGATTTACTGCCTTCGGAAGAAGCTATACGCCTTGTGTTGCGGAGAGCCGGCAAATAAATCCATTTATCATCATCCCTGCCTTCATTTTCTATCTGAAGGAACCTTGTATTCTTCACAGATGCGGGACTTCTGAACACCATGACCATGGACGAAAGATCATTCTCGTTTTTACCCCATTCCTCAACAACACGGGTTTCAGTTGTACCGTCGGATTCAATTAAATCCATTTTCATCAGAGTATGGGTATAAGCGGGCTCTTTAACATCATCGACCTGCTGCATCACAGTGCGTCCGTCAATAGCGGATACCGCGGATAGCGCGCAACAAACAAATACCGTAAAAAGTATTTTTTTCACCAAAGAATTCATAAGACACCTCCATATCTTTGTTATCATTTATCTCCAGCGGCGGGATCAACCTGACCGGACGAATCCGCCGCCTTAAGCGAATCTTTCTTTGCCGGCCGTATGAATTTCGGATCAAAAATCACAAGGAAACCGGGAATAACCGTCATGGCCAGCATGGAACTTGTGAACATAACGACGGCGACAAGAATACCGATGTAGCGTAATACAATAAATTCAGAGAAGAACAGAACAAGGAATCCCAGACCGACAGCAAGCGCATTTGTAACAATGCCCCGCCCGCTTTTTGCAAAAGTGCTGCGGGTAACTTTTTTAAGATCATCGCTCAGGGCCCGTTCATTCTTATACGTGGAAAGAAAATGGATTGTATAATCTATACCGACACCTATTGCGACGGAAGCGATGATGCTTGTAATCAAATCAAGCTTTATTCCGGCAAATCCCATAACCATATAATTAAGAAGAATAGTGAGGGCAAGGGGAACGGCTCCCAGAAGTCCGGCCAAAACCGAACGGAAAGAAATGGATATTATCACAAAAACACTCAAAAGAGAAAAAAGCAGACTGGACAACTGGCTTGAAACAATCAGATTCGTCATTACAAACTGCATTTCAGCGTTTCCGGTGGCATAAACAGAATATCCTTCCGGGAAATGTGTTGCGGCGAAATTCTCCGCGTCAACCACTATTTTGTTTACAGCGTCAGAGCTGTGGGTTCTAAGCTGAATCATGACGCGGATGGATTTCGGAGACAGCTGGTCATCAGCGAATCTGTCCAAAGAACCGCTGAACAAAAGAAGATATTGGGAAACCAGGTCTGAAAGCTCTTCACGTGTAGCGGCAGGATACTTGTCAACATCGTAAGGGATTTCATAATAGTCGCTGCCGTTGAAATTCAATTCTTTTGCGAGAAGATTGACAATATCTTCCACCCGCGCATGCCGTCCTCCTGCCTCGGCATAAACCTTGTTCAGCATTTCCAGAGCTTCCCCTACAGATATCGTTTCGCCCAGCCTTCTGGAATATTCGATATTAGGATCTATGAATTCTTTTTGCGGAGCGGGGGTTTCTCCTGTTTCTTCCGTCTCGGTATAAAAAGAGCCGAATGAAGAAAGCTCACCGGAAAAATCCGCGTCATCAGAATAAGCTGAATCGGTGTAAAAAGAATCATCATAGAATGAATCCATCGAAGAAAAGTCTCCGCTTTCATCGGAAGAATAAAATTCCTCACCGCCGCTTCCTGCAGCATCATACGCTCCGTTTCCTGAATCCGCTATCACAGGGACGTGCATAACCTGATTCATTCTTTTTATAAATGTAGTAAAAGAGACTGTTTTTCCTATGTCAGAATATTTATTTTCCAGATAAACCTGCAAATCATCCACACTCTTTAATATTTCCGGATTAGTCAAATCGCCCTTTTCCTGTCCTTCTACAATCAAATACAAACTATTGGTACCGGCGAAAATTTCATCAACATAATCAACATCCCGGCGGAACTGTGAATCAGGGGAAAAGTAATTTATGGTGGCACTGTCAACGCGCAGTCTTTCAGTTCCGAAGTAGGAAACGACGCAAATCATGATTAAAAACAAAGCCAGCCGTACTTTTGTACCGCAGAAAAATTTGAATATTTTAACCAGTCCGGAACCTGCGCCGCCTTCGCCTTCAAGTTTTTTACCCCGTGCTGAAATTTTATCCTGCATTTTCTCCACGAGTTTTTCCATCCTCTTTGATCTGACCCCAATATGGGAGAGAGGTTTTACCGACAGCATCGCAGGAATAAACACAACAGACAGGCCAAGAGACAAAGCCACACCAAGCGCGGAAAACACAGCGAAACTGTGAAGAGGTCCCAGAGGACTGCTTACAAGGGATATGAAGCCTACAACAGTAGTAACACCCGCCAGGAATACGGCCATCCAGACATCTTTCACACCGGCGGCGATTATTTCCCTGTGCTTTTCAACGCTCATTTCACCTTTAAACGCATCCAGCTCCGAATAATAATGGGAAAGCACATGAATACCATAAGCTGAACCCACCCCGATAAGCGCCACCGGAATCACACTTGAAACAAGCGTGAATGTCACATTAAAAAGCGACATGAGGCCGCAGGTCCAGATTGTGCTTATAATAACAGTCAGCAGAGGCAAAACGGTTCCGTCCAGCGTTTTAAATGAAAAGAACAGGGTTATAAGAACCACTATAACAACGAGAGGGATAAGGCGCATAAGGTCTGAAAGCATGAATGTCTTGCAGTTGTCGTTTATCACAGGATCACCGTAAAAACGGACACGCAATCCGGAACCGGCGGTCTCCTCTTCCACGATTTTTTCCGCTTCCCTCAGCAGGGTTTCCGTCTGCAGAGGGGTCGCATCCGCTGAAATCACCGCCTGTATCTGGGCCGCCCGTCCGTTATCCGAAATAACAACCCTGTCATACATGTCCTCCCAGTCGGAAATTTTACGGCGCACAGCCTCCACTTCCTCAGGAGTTCCGGTATAATCATCGTCAACTATGGGGCCTGCGACCAAAGCCCCGTCTTCACCGTAAATATAATCAATGCCTGTAAGGGAATCCACAGACTCTATGAATTCAACATTTTCCAGACGTTTGGTTATACGGTCTATGATATCAATATTCTCCGCGGTGATAATACTATTCATTTCCGTTTCCAGAGAAATTCCCATGGAGTTCATGCTTCCGAAAGTCTCTTCGGCTTGTAAAAGTTTTTTATAGGATTCATGTTTTTGAGGGAAAAAATATCTCACGGAATTTTCAATGCGTATTCCTCCAAGCTGAACCGTAAAAAATACAGTTACAATAAGAACTACTGCTATAATGAGCCACGAAAATTTCAAAAGACGCTTCATAAAAACTCCCCTTAGAGAACACTTTCCGTCACAGAGCTGAAAATGTATATTTATCCGTCAAACGGTCTAAATGTTCAAACTCTTAAACCATTCGACAAATAAAAAATACACAACCAGGAAAAATAAGTCAATGTAAAAATATTATTAAAACAAAAAATTATTTCTGTTATCTCAATTGACAGCCTTTTTTTCAGGGTCTATAATTGAAACAATTATTTGTTTTTCAAAATTTTTTACGCAGGCGGTCTTATGGGGAACGAAGATATTATCGAATCTTTGGATTTCATTCGCAAGCAATTTAAGCAATGCAGCCCTGCACTTCTTGCGTTGGGAGATACTGTACGGCAGGATATCCTGATGATTTTAACCGAATGTCTTGACGGCGGAATGAATGTCACGGACATCACGGCCAGAACCAATTTGTCAAGACCGGCTGTGTCCCACCATCTGAAAATATTAAAAACGGCCGGTTTCGTTGACTCGGTAAAAGACGGAACCCAGGTTTATTATTTCATAACCCTAAGTGAATCTTTCATACGATTAAAGGAACTTGTGGCAAAACTGGACAAACTGGCAAAAATAAAAAACAAGGGAATCAGTATAAAGAATAAATTGAAAAACCTCTCCGCATCTAATCGGTGAATACCTTTCCCCGGAGCACTTCCATTCTCGTATCCATGTCAGCGCAAATATCAGCGCATTCCAAAAGCTCCCGTGATATTTCCGCCAGATCTTTTTCAGGAATATTTTTTTTGTACCGTATTTTGTGATCAACACTGGCCCAGAAATCCATGGCTATAGTCCTGAGCTGAACCTCAACCTTCATTTCCCTGCGGCCCTGCTCAAGAAAAATCGGAACATTCACAATCAGATGAAGGCTTCTATATCCTCCCGGCTTTGGATTTTTAATATAATCCTTGCTCGCCACCAGCTGGACGTCATCCTGTTTGAGCAGACAGTCCGCCAGCAGATAGATATCATCAATAAAAGAACAGATAACACGGACACCTGCAATATCGTTTATGTTCTCCGCAACCGCATCGATACTGAGGGGAAGGTTTCTTGCCTGGATTTTCTTCGCTATACTTTCAACACTTTTCAAACGGGTCTTTATATTCTCGATGGGATTTCTGTCATAGCGGAGTGAAAACTGTTCATTCAGAATATTGAATTTAGTTTCAACCTGCATCATCGCGCAACGGTAATATGACAAAAGGACATTGAAAGGCTCCATATCCTTTTTCAAAAGCGAAATTACATTCTTGTCGATAAATTCTCGGAAGAAGAAATTTCTCAAGTGGTCAATAATCATAAAAAATTCCTGCCGGTGTTTCTTTTGTTCCAACTGGAACAATGTGTTTTTCATGCCCTTATAACATAAGAAATCCTGACGCGTAACACCTATAACATAAAATTATTTTCCGCCGCGCAGCCTTGCGAAAAACTTTTTCACAAGCCCCAGCTTCCCGAAAGACAGCCAATAGAAAAAGCCGATGACGAGAACAAGTGGTACTCCGCATACAATGAAAACAATTGCGGTCATCGCCAGCGAAGAAAAGAACTTCAGTATCGAGGAAACGGTCTCACGGAATTTTCCAGAAAGATCCGGAAGAACCAAACCTGAGCTGCTTGTGTCGCTGTAAGAAGGAAGCTGCATTGTAACACTGATTGTGGACAAATCTATCAAATCATTAAGCCGGCGCATCCGGCCTTCCATTGATTCAATTTCACTCTGCACATCATTCAGCTGGCGTTCAACAGCAAGCAAATCCTCCACAGCAGAAGCCTGCTTCAAATAGCCTGAAAGTTTATCACGCAGGATTTTCCTGGTCTGTAGCCTTGCGTCAAGATCATAGTATTCCTCGCTGACATCATCCACGGAAACAGACCTGGATAAAAGCCTGCCGAATGATTCTGCCCCGGAAACAGCCTCATCGAATCTTGCGGCGGGCACACGCAGGGTCATGAAAACCTTTGTTTTCGATGTATTGGAATTTGAAACATACCCTCCCAGATTTTCAGCGAGGGATTCGACGGATGCGAGGGATTCTTCCAGGCTTTTCACTTCAATTGAGACCGAAGCATTACGCACAAGTTTTCTTTCAACAGAGGAAGACTGTCCGTCCGAAACACCGGAGCCGGCCATTTCTTCCACAAAACCGGCTTCCATTTCCGCGGCGGAATCCCGCATCACAGCGGCTTTGCTTAAAGTTCTGGCGGCCGGGGCTGCTGCCCCGCCGTAGGCTCCATCCGCCGTCCGGCCATCCCTGGAACAGGATACGGAAACAAAAAGAGCGAAAAAAACGAAAACAACCGGCACAAAAGTTTTTCTCATACGAACCTCCGCAGAACCCGGACGCAATCCCGCAATCCGGAAAGCAATTACAAACCGCCTTTTTTAACCTCGAAATGGGAAAAGAAAAGGGAAAAGGAACCCCGCCCCTGCGTCACAGAACGAAGGGCTGTGGAAAACCCGAACATTTTTGCCATAGGAGCCTGGGCGTGGATAAGCTCGGTTGCAGGTTTCGATTCAAGGCTGCTGATTAAACCGCCCCTCTGGGTAATCTGGCTCATCGCATCCCCTACAAAGTCCTTGGGACAGAAAATATCAACATTCATCACCGGTTCCAGAAGCTCGGGGGAGGCTTTCCGGCAGGCTTCATCAAAGCACATTGAAGTCGCCGCCTCAAAGGCAAAGGTTGTCGCCTCAACCTCATTGTATTCAACTGCCTCAAGTGTGACGCAGATATCCACGCACGGATACCCGTACTGTATTCCGGAAGAAAAAGCGCTCTGCACCGCGCTCTCAACGGCGGCGATTATCTCATCGGGGGCAGTTCCCTTGCGGACGGCATTCACAAATTTATTGCCGCCTCCCCTTTCCACAGGCTCAACCCGCAGCGTAACACCGGCGGAAGTCTCCTTCCCGGCGAGCATCTTGGAAAAACGCTCCGTATGTTCCGCCGCCGCGGTGACGGATTCCCGGTAAGTGACCTGCGGGGCGCCGACCCTGGCCTCAACCTTAAAATCCTCAAGCATTCTCTTCACAAGCACTTCAAGATGAAGTTCCCCCATTCCGGATATAACCAGCTGGCCCGTCTCGGAATCTTCCCTGCAGGTGAATGTTGGGTCTTCCTTGGCAAGGATTTCCAGAGTGTCCTTCAGTTTATCCCTGTCAGAAAGGGTCTTGGGCTCCACCGCCACAGAAATAACCGGCTCGGGGAAATTTATTTTTTCCAGCAGCACCGGCATCCCCTCCGAAGCGAGGGTATCCCCGGTCTGGGCGAATTTCAAACCCACAAAGACGCCTATATCGCCGGCGGAAATGCTGTCCATGGGCTCCGACTTGTTGGAATGCATACGCAGAATCCGGTTTATCCTTTCACGCTTCTTTTTACCCACATTGTACGCCTGTTCTCCCGGCTTCAGCCGGCCGGAATACATACGGACATAGCAGAGGGCGCCTGCTTCACGGTCATACTGGATTTTGAAGACCAGCCCCACGGGAATCCCGTCGGTCTTACACGGAACGGAGATTTCAGTCTCTTTTTTGACATGAAAAGCGGACGCAGGAGGAACCTCATCGGGGGCGGGAAGATAATCGACAACCGCATCCAGCAGGGGCTGCACGCCCTTGTTTTTTCTGGCGCTGCCGCAGAGGAAGGGCACAAAGTCCCTGGCTATAACGCCCCGCCTTATTTCCTTTTTTACCAGCTCTTCAGAGGGTTCCTGTCCCTCGAGAAGTATTTCCGTCAATTCATCTGAAAAAGACGACAGCACATCCAGCGCCTTTTCGCGCCATGAGGAAGCTTCCTCCATGCGTTCTGGGGCGACCGGGGAAAACGAAAATTTCTCTCCTTCCGACTCCTCGTCCCATCGGATTTCCCTCATCGATATTAAATCTATGACACCTTCAAAATCAGAGCCCTGGCCGATGGGAATCTGGAGGGGAAGCGGTTCCGCTGAAAACTTTTCCTTGACGTCTTTCATTGCGGAGAAAAAATCCGCCCCCACCCGGTCCATCTTGTTTACAAAACAAATCCTGGGGACATGGTACTGGTCGGCCTGACGCCATACGGTTTCGGTCTGGGGCTGCACCCCTCCTACAGCACACAAAACAGCCACCGCCCCGTCAAGGACACGGAGGGACCTCTCCACCTCGGCGGTAAAATCAACATGCCCCGGGGTATCGATAATATTAATCTGGAAATCCCTCCAGAAAGTCGTGGTGGCGGCGCTCTGTATTGTTATACCGCGTTCCTGCTCCTGGCTCATCCAGTCCATAGTGGCGGCACCGTCATCGATTTCGCCTATGGAATGAATCTTACCGGTATAAAAAAGGATTCTCTCCGTTGTTGTGGTTTTACCGGCATCGATATGAGCCATGATCCCGATATTCCGCATTCTTTCAAGCATACAGTCTCCGTTTACCAATCATTCGCCAGCATTCCCGGCTGTCTGCCCTTCCCGGCCTGAAATTGTTCCCAGGTAAGTTTCCAGCCCGGCTTTCTCGGCGGAAGCGTCGCTTATACTTTTTTCCAGATGCTCGATTTGGGCTGTTAAATTTTCAATCTTATTCTTTGCGGCTTCGATTTCATCATTATATTTTTTGATGTTTTTATCAAGTGAAGAAATTTTCATTTCAGTCTGGAGAACATCGATTTTGCACTCCAAATCCGCAATATCGGCAAGAGCCGCCTTTATACCGGATAAATGCACGTTATAGCGGTCAGACTCCATGTCACGGGCCTCCGGCATGGGATTGCCGCCGGCGTCAAAAAACACGGAGCAGTAATCAAAACCGCGGGCACGGCACATATTGTCCACGGCTGTATCCCTGTCTTTGACCAGAACACGCAATTCATCAAGCCGTTTCGAGGAATTTTCCCCTACACCCAGGGAAGCCAGGTTTTCCTCCACCGATTTTTTCTCGGCGGACACCTTCTTCATACGCTCCGTCAAGGAAGAAACAGCCTTGATTGACGCCTCAAAAGGAGCGAACACCTCGTCCAGAACAGGGGAAGAATAAGAGGCGACTTCCCCGACAAGATCCTCCGCCCCGCCGGCCGTGACAAGGGCTTCCACCGAATCAGCCAGGGACTGCTCAAACCTGCTGCGCCTGTAATAAAGCTGGGCGGAAACGCCGGCACCGCGGAACTGGGCCATCATCCGGCCGAGCGGTTTTCCGGCTTCCTTCCCTTCATTGATGGAGTTCTGTTTTTTTTCCAGCTTTTCGCATTCAAGCTTTTCAGCCTTTGCGGCGGTAAAAACCGGGGTAAAGGCCGGGAACCTTTCCGGAGTGTATTCTTTCCAGAGGGAGGCGGCTGCACGGACTCCGCTGGAACGGAGTTTCTTCTTCTCTTCGGACAAAGATTTTTCCAAATCCTTTTCCACCTTACCGAAATCCTGAAGCCGTTTAAGTCCGTCTTTTATTTCAAACACAGCGGAGGCGGCCGTTTCACGTTCCTTCATCAGATTCTTCCATTCCGAATAACTTTCCGGGGCCCCGTCAGGAGAGTCCTTGAAGGAAGCGTCCTCATCCTGAAAAATCCTTGCACCCAGCTTGCTGTACAAAGAATCCAATTCTTCTCTTTTCTCTTTAAGGGAAATAGATAAATTGTGAATGGTTGTATTCTGTATATCCATAACTACAATGTACAGCGATATTATTTCCTTGACAATACGCAAAAACTGAACATAGGATATTATATATCATCATGAACATTTTGCAGCGGATGAATTCTTTTTTTGGGAGTGTTGAATGAGCTTTAGTACGGAACAGATAAGAACAGTTGCCATTGCCGGACACGGACAGACAGGTAAAACAACCTTGACGGAGCATTTGCTTTCCACAGCGGGGATAATCCCCAAAGCTGAAACGGTGGAAACGGGGAAAACCGTAAGCGATTTTACACCGGAAGAGATTGAGCGTAAAATTTCGATATATTCAACCCTTTCAAATATTGAATGGAAGGGGAAAAACATAAATTTCTGGGACACTCCCGGTTCCTCCGACTTCACGGGAGAGGTTATCGCCGCATTCCGGGCCTCCGAGTCAGCCCTGCTTCTGATAGACGCCCGCGCCGGTGTCCAGATTGAGACAATCAAACTCTGGCGGAATCTGGACAGCCGGGGTATGCCGAGAATGGTTTTCATAAACAAAATGGACGGGGAACGGGCCGACTTTGAATCCTGCATACAGGACCTGCGGAACCAGTTCAAAACGGAAATATGCCCCGTAACAATCCCGATAGGACAGGGCGCCCAATACAAGGGCTGCATAGACGTCCTCCACATGAAGGCTTATGATGAAAACGGCAAAGAAATTCCAATACCGCAGGACTGCGAGGACACCGTAAAAAGGGCAAGGGAAGTCCTTGCCGGCGCCGCCGCGGAAGGAGAGGACGACCTGCTGGTGAAATTCATCGATGAAGCCGGTCTAAGCGAAGAGGACATCATAAAGGGACTGAAGCTGGCCCTGGCGGCGAACGCCATAGTCCCGGCTTTTGCGGGGAACGCGGTTAATTCCTCCGGATGCATACCGCTGCTTGACTTTATCGCCGAAATCCTGCCGTCACCGGAAGGCGCCCCCGAAACCATACTCCAGGAAGACGGTTCCGAAGGATCCGTGCAAATCAAGGAGGAAGGCCCTCTTTCGGCGCTGGTTGTAAAAACAGCCAATGACCAGTTCTCCGGAAAACTTTCATATATAAAAGTTATTTCGGGAAAACTGACAGCGGACACTGAAATTTTCAATATAAATGAAGACAAAAAGGAAAAAACAGGTAAACTGTACCGCTGCACGGGTAAAAAGCTTACGGAAACCAGGGAGCTTTCCGCGGGGGATGTGGGGGTCGCCTCCAAACTGCCCTATGCCAAAACAAATGACACCTTTTCCGCCGCCCCAGGCATCCGTCCCTTCCTGAAACTGCGGACACCCGCCCCTGTCTATTCAATGGCTGTGGCGGCCAACGACAAAAAGGACGAGGACAAACTGGGAGGACTTCTCATGAGGGCCTGCGAGGAGGATAAAACCCTTTCATTCATCTTCAACCCGGAGACAAAGCAAAACGTTCTCTCCGGCATGGGCGACCTCCATATCAATATTGTCCTTGACAGAATCAGAACCCAGACAAAAATGACCATAATCACCGCAGAGCCCAGAATAGCCTACAGGGAAACCATCCAGAGGAAAACCCAGGCGGAATACACCCACAAAAAGCAGTCCGGCGGGCACGGCCAGTACGGACGGGTTGTACTCGCCCTTGAACCGCTGGAACGGGGTGAGGGATATTCCTTCACGAACGCAATATTCGGAGGAGCCATTTCCAAGGGATACATCCCCGGCGTGGAAAAGGGCGTAAAGGAAGCCATGGAATCAGGTGTCCTCGCCGGCTATCCGGTTGTGGACGTGGGGATAACGGTTGTAGACGGGAAAGAGCATCCCGTGGACTCATCCGAGCTTGCCTTCAAAATCGCGGCGAGGAACGCTTTCCGGGAAGCCATGAAGATGGGCAATCCCATTCTTCTGGAACCGATAATGAATCTGACGGTTTTCGTAGACTCAAAGAATCTGGGAGACATAATGAGCGACCTTTCCGGAAGACGCGGGCATATCCTCGGACAGAACAGCCTTGCAGGCGGAATCGAGGAAATACGCGCGCAGGTGCCCCACAAGGAGCTTTTGAAATACGCCATAGATTTGCGCGCGATAACAAGCAGCACGGGCTCTTTCGAAATGTCCTTTGACCATTACAGCCCGATTACAGGAAAAGCCGCGGACGAAATCATAGCCGCATCAAAAGAATTCATGAAGCAGGTGACGGAAGACAACTGAAAGCCGTCCCGCTGGATCCGCCCCGTATCCGCGCATACCGGTGCCGGAGCGGCGGGCGGTCAGCGGCGGTCAGCCAGCTTCACATACTCCCTTGTCTCCCCGATCTGCTTGAATGCCGGGCGGTAAATGCGGCGGCCGGAGCGTATCTCCTCCAGCCTGTGCGCGCACCATCCGGCGATTCTGGATATGGCGAAAATCGGCGTATAAAGCTCGCGCGGAATTCCGAGCATTGAATAAACAAAACCGGAATAAAAGTCCACGTTGGTGCATATCTGCTTGTCCGCGCCTTTTTCTTCCTTGAAAATGTCGGGGAAAATACTTTCGATGAGGCGGTAAAGACCGAATTCCTCCTCGCAGTGTTTTATTTTCGCAAGCTTCGCCGCCTTGTCACGGAGCAGAATCGCCCTCGGGTCGGAAATCGTATAAACCGCATGGCCCTGTCCGTAAACCAATCCGCTCCGGTCGAAAGCCTCTTTCCGGAGAATCTTCCGCAGGTAATTCCCAACCTCCTTTTCATCGGACCAGTCGGAAACATTGCTTTTAATGTCGTCCATCATCTCCACCACACGGATATTGGCTCCTCCGTGCCTCCTTCCCTTCAGGGAGCCTACAGCCGCACCGATGGCGGAATAAGTGTCCGTATCAGCGGAGGAAACAACATGGACGGTGAAGGAGGAGTTGTTCCCGCCTCCGTGTTCAGCGTGAAGAATGAATGCCAAATCAAGTATTTCAGCCTCAGCCCGGTCGTAAATCTTATTCGCCCGTATCATGCGCAGGAAATTCTCCGATGTGGACAAATTCGGCAGGGGGTTATGCAGGTACATGCTCTTTCCGTCATAATGGCGCCGCTTGGCCTGATAGCCGTATGCCACCATGGCGGGGAACCGGGCTATCAGCTGGATTGACTGGTACAGGTTGTTGATTATGGAGGAATTCTCCGCATCCGGGTCATAGGCGTATGAAGAAATAACGGAATGGGCCAGTTTATTCATCACGTCCGGGGACGGGGATTTCAGAATCATATCCTCGACAAAATTATTCGGCAGCTCGCGGTTTTCACCGAGAATGGCGTCGAATTCGTCAATCTGGGAGGCATTCGGAAGCTCCCCGAAAAGCAGAAGGTAGATAACCTGCTCAAAGCCGAACTGCTCGCTTTCCTCTATATCGCTGATGATATCCTCAACATCATATCCCCGGTAAATCAGTTTTCCGGGAACAGCCACGGTTTCCCCGTCTTTTATTTCATAACCGAAAACATTTCCTATCTGCGTCAAACCGACAAGAACACCCTTCCCGTCGGAATCACGGAGCCCCCTTTTCACGTCATATTTCACATAAAGAGAAGGGTCGATTACATCGTGTTCCTCAACAAGTTTTGCAAGGCTCTCAATAAGAGGTGGATAAACATTTTCCATTCCGCTCTCCCTTCCACACCAGGTGGACAGCCGTGATACAGCTGAAACGTATTTTGCCCCTTCAGTTTAGTTTATTTGGAACAAACGTATCAAGACAATCAGGGATATTTTTTATGAAAAATGCAAGAACTTGCAGTTTTTCATGCAAAAATTTACATAACCAGGATTATCCGCGGCTTTACAACTGCTTGAAATCAACCGCTTAAAAGTGATATTCTTTAGAAACTATGGCTGTAGAAAAACCTTTAATCAAAGAAATTCTTTCCCAAAAACCGGAAGGACAGGAAGTCACTGTCCGTGGATGGGTGCGCACAAAGCGTGACACAAAAAACCTGTCCTTTGTCCAGGTAAATGACGGTTCCTGTTTCGCTTCCATCCAGGCTGCATTCGACAATCCTTCCGCCGGAATAGAAGCGGTCCTCAAAAAAATAACAACAGGCGTTTCCGTCTCAATAACAGGAAAACTCGTTCCTTCGCCGGCTTCAGGGCAGGCGGTGGAAGTCCAGGGAACTTCAGTTGAAATCCTAGGAGACGCGCCGGCGGACTCCTATCCGCTGCAGAAAAAAAACCATTCAATGGAATTCCTGCGTACAATAGCCCATCTGCGCGTCCGGACGAACACCTTCGGGGCGGTCGCCAGGATGAGAAGCCAGATGTCTTTCGCCATACACACCTTTTTTCAGGAAAAGGGTTTCCAGTATGTCCACACCCCGCTGATAACCGCATCCGACTGCGAAGGCGCCGGGGAAATGTTCCGGGTGACGACGCTCGACCCGCAGGAAATAGCTGAAGCGGCGTATAAGGCCGGCAGGGACGGCAGGGCGCCGGAAGATGCGGCCGTTGATTACGGCGATGACTTTTTCGGGAAACCGGCCAATCTGACGGTTTCGGGACAGCTGGAAGCCGAAACCTATGCCCTGGGCGTTTCCCGGGTATACACTTTCGGACCGACTTTCCGTGCGGAGAATTCCAACACAACCAGACATCTGGCGGAATTCTGGATGATTGAGCCGGAAATGGCGTTTTTCCGCCTTGAAGACAACATGGATATCGCGGAAGCCTTCATCAAATACCTTATCAACTGGGCGCTGGAAAAATGCGCCGAAGACATGGCTTTCTTTGACAGCCGGATTCATCCCGGCTTGATTGAAACACTGAAAAAAGTCACCTCTTCGGATTTCGCCCGTGTCACTTACACCGAGGCGATGAAGGAACTTGAAAAGCACGCCGAAAGGTTTGAGTTCAAACCCTACTGGGGCTGCGACCTTCAGAGTGAGCATGAAAAATTCCTGACGGAAGAGATTTACGGCCGGCCCGTCATCCTGACGGACTATCCGAAAGAAATAAAAGCTTTCTATATGAAGCTCAACGATGACGGAAAAACCGTCAGGGCCATGGACATCCTTGTCCCCGGACTTGGAGAAATCATAGGCGGTTCCGAGCGCGAGGAAAACCTGGAACGGCTGGAGAACAGGATAAAGGAGCTGGGGCTGAATAAAGAGGATTACTGGTGGTATCTCGATTTGCGCCGCTTCGGTTCCGTCCCCCACTCCGGATTCGGGCTGGGATTTGAAAGGCTGCTTTTGTATGTGACCGGAATGGCGAACATCCGCGACGTGATTCCGTATCCACGCGCACCGAAACTTGCGGATTTTTAAAGTATGAACGGAAAAACCGCATCTGCATTAAAAAAACTCGCCGCCGCCGGATTGATTGTTTTAATGCTCCTGGCAACCCTGTTTTTTTACACCGCTGTCCGGCTCAACACAAAAACAGGGAAGGCGGAAGCACTCCTCCGCGGGCGGATTGAAAAAAGGCAGGAGGTGTTTTCCGCCGCCATCGAAGCGTGGAAAGAATCCGGCCGTCACGGGCAGAACGGAACGGCGGTTTCGCTGAAACAGGCGCCGGAAATTCTCAAAAGCGCCGCCTCACCCCTGAAAGCCGGGGATATCATGGCGGAAGCCGCCATAGTTATAGACGCCGCCACAGGCACCGTCCTGTTTGAAAAAAACGCCGATGAAGTGATTCCCCCGGCATCCATGACAAAAGTAGTCTCAATGTATACTGCCTTCAAACTGATGGACGAGAGGGGAATAAGCATGAACCAGAAAGCGGAACTGCCCGCTGAATCCTGGGCGGTAAACATACCGCCCGGTTCCTCCCTCATGTTTCTGGCGGAAGACCAGCGCGTAACGATGAAAGAGCTTTTTGAAGGTATGTCGGTTGCATCAGGGAATGACGCCGCAATCGCCGTGGCCTGTAATGTTTCGGGTTCCGTCCAGTCTTTCATGGAAGAAGTCAATGAGGAAATGGCACGGCTGGGACTTATACAAACCAGATTTGTCGAGCCTTCCGGATTAAGCGAATACAACCGGACGACAGCCAGGGAATTCGCTTTGTTCAGTAAAATTTATATTGAAGAATATCCTGAAGCGCTGAGGGATTTCCATTCCATACGTTCCATGGCTTACCCCAAAATATGGAATTTACCTGAATACAGCGCAAAAACCGCGGCGGCGGATCAGGACGGAAACACAAGCCAGACTATAAAACAGCTGGCAACAAACAGGCTCCTTGGTACAATGGAAGGCTGTGACGGTCTTAAAACCGGATTCATAGAAGAATCAGGGTATAACTTTTCCGTAACCTGCCGGAGGGGAAACACGAGATTCATCGCTGTTTTAATGGGAGGACCGGGAAAAACTTCAGCGGAAGGCTCCCGGATACGCTCGGAAGACGGCAGGAAAATCCTGGAATGGGCTTTCGCGAACTTCCGTACATTCAGACCCGTCTCTCCCGAGCCCTCGGTGGTAACACTGTGGGGCTCCAAGGACGGATACGCCACCGTTATCCCCGCGGAAGAAGCCGTATTCACAGTGACCGCGGCGGATTCAAACTCCAAAGCCGTTTCCGCCGGCGCCATTGATTTCTCCGGGGCGGATTCTTTCATGTCCATCGAAATGAAAGAAAACCTGCGCCTTCCGGTCGCGGCCGGGGAAGTTGTCGGCAGAGCCGTCTGGTACTCACCATCCGGCGTTGAAATAGGCGGCATAGACCTGATTTCAGCGGAGACAGAGGAACAGGGGAACGGACTGAAAAGAGCCGCCGATTTCCTTTCAAAAAAATGCGCTGAAATACTCGGGAAAATCTGAACAGAGGCGGTACGGGATTCGGGCGGACAAACCGCAGCCTATTCGCAGTCGAAGCGGTAACCCGCCCCCAGCCTGATGACGCAGGAACGTTCCACAATATCCCTGCGGGAAGCGAAAACCTCATAGGAAAAACTGTGGACAGTCGCGAATGAGAGGATAAAATTCTTTGTCAGAGACAGGTCATAATATAATCCGGCCTGCCAGAAAAAGAGAAGGTCTCCGGAATCAGAATATCCGGCGGGAATCAGGGGCATAAAATAAAGGGAGCTTACGAGAAGGAAATTCCCGGCGCGGCTTTCCGTAATTCCGGCCGAAAACTTCACATTGGCGCCTGTTCCGTACAGCTGGATCTGCTCGTCCGACCAGTCATCCCCCGCCGGATTAGGATAATAAGTATTCGCAGAGGCAAACATGAGCCAGCCGGCATGAAGCTTCAAGTCAAAATTAAAGAGGCTGGTCATCTGCCTGAACTTAAAGCCGAAATCCAGGGAGGTTCCCCCGAAAGACAGGGTATCACCCAGCACACAGTCGTAATGAAGGGACAGCCCCATGTTTCCACGGCTGTTACCGCTGGTGATTACAGGAACCGCAAACAAAAAGCCTTCGGTGAAAATTGAAAGCTGGTAAACCGGATATCCTATATCGGCGGCGACAGACATTTCAAACTGGCGGAAAGGGTCTGAAAACGGGACATAGGTTGTGAAAGGGTCGTTGTACACCATATTGAGGGACAAAAACCCTGTAAGGGAAAAATCCCCGTTGGAACCGGTGCCGTCGGGCAGATTCCTGTCAACCTGGCCGAATCCCAGCCCGGCGGACGCATCCATAGCCCAAAGTTTCCCGGAAGGCCTGTTTGTTTTCTCCCCGGGAAGATAGGGATTCAAAAAGTCAAAGGGGCTTATCAAAAAACGCAGGGGAGCGGGAAGATCCTCCGCGGCATAATACAGCCGGTGAAGGACTTCTCCATAAACGACACCGCCTGCGGTCGTAATGAACAGGTCGTTTATGGAAGCACGGCTGCGTTCACAAAAAACCTCCCAAACAACAGAACCAAGAACCGCATTGACGGTGGACTCATAAAAATTCCAGTTGTTTGCGCGGCCCGCCTGGTAATAAAAAACGCCCTGGTAGGGATGCCCCAACTCGTTGGTCCGGAAAAGGCTCTGGTCCCATTGCCAGGGTGAAGTTAAATTCTTTTTTATCGATTCCAGTGTAACCCCGGAGAATTCAGTTCCGGCTATGCGGTTAACCAAAAAAAGAAGACCGTTCGTTGCCTGTGATTCAACGAAACCCAGTATCACATTTTTTCCGTTCAAAACATCACCGGAGAAACCTTCCGAACCTTCAGTATTCGCGGACTCCTCTGATGAAGCCCATTGGAGAGGAACGCAAAGGAAAAAAACACAGCTAAAAATACTGAAAAGGAAGAATTTCACAGGCTTTTTCATACCCAGCATTTTACATTAAATACAAACGCATGAAAAGGGATATGTTTTCCGCCCTGTCGAAAACATCAGGGGCGGTATCAAAAAAATCTTTTTTAAAGTAACAAACAGCGGAAACTCCCGCGGACAAATTATCAACAAAAACCTGTTTTTCATAAGAAGCCCTCAGGAAGCAGATGAATTCCGCTCCGCCTGAACCGAATTCAGGGACAGCATCATCGATTATCTTCCAGGCAAAACCGGCGGCATCCAGCAGAAATCTTCCCCCCACGGGATGATACAGCTCCAGTCCGGCACGGAGGGCGCCGCCTATACCCAGACTGTAATTACGCCTTTCCTCGATGCCGACCGGATCAGGATAAGTCCCGTCCCGCAGAAAGTAATAATCGCTCGCCCCAAGGAAAACAAAATCGGCGCCGCAGGAATAACGCATTTCAAGCTTGTTGCCGAAAATACGTTCCTCCTTGAACACGAGGCCCAGAGACTGGGAGCTGAAATCCACGTTGGAATCAAAGACGACATCAAGCCGCATTGTGGCGCCGAGGGTATTCTTCACGGACCGGGTGATTTTCGGGGCGATTGAAAAAAGCATACCCTCGGAAAAAAGGGCCGCTGAATAATATCCGGCGGAAAAACCGAAAAAGCCTTCCATTGAAAAAACATCAAACGGCGTCCTGATTTCCCTGCCGTAAGGATAACCATACTGAAGCCGTATACCAAGGTTTCCGGTCACAAGGGGAGTGTCGGACTTATCCTGCCGTTCGCTGCTGAAATCCATGCCGTGGAAAAGCACGCCGGGACCGGCGGAAACGGACAATCCGTAAATCCTGCCGGAAGGCCTTTTTACATACCGGCCGAAAAGTTTCGAGTTGACGGAAGAAAAGGGGTCAAAAATAAACGACAGGGGGAACCCGGCCACATCGGTGAGGCTCCAAAACCGGTGGAGGATTTCGCCCCAAACCATACCGCCGGTGGGACTGACAATCAGGTCGTTGATGGAAGGGGTCTCATTTTCACATAAAAGTTCCCAGCTGACACTGCCCAACACAGCCAGAAGCCCTGATTCGTAGAAATTCAGGTTGTTGGATCTTCCGGCCTGATGGTAAAAAACACCCTGATAGGGATGTCCAAGCTGATTGACGGAAAACGTATCATTGTCCCAAACCCACATGGATGAAAAGTTCCGTTTTATGTCCTCAATCCCGACCTGGGCATAAACCTGCTTTGTCACCCACCTGTTGAATGAAAAAAGAGCCAGGTTGCTGAATGCGGTTTCAAGTATGGCTGTACCGTAATATTTCGGGGCATCCTCCCCGAATGGATTGTCAGCTGAAAAACCCTCTGAAGAAACAGCGTTACCGGTTTCATCCGCATTATCTGCATTAAGAGAGGGAAGAAGAAAATACAAAAACAAAACTGAAAAAATAAAAGTTATTCGTTTAGAATTATTAAAAGACAAAAAAAAACGCACCATTAAATTTCCGGCGAAGGCTTAGTAAAACCAGCGGACTCCGTTTTGGGAAAATATTAAGCTGAATCTGGGCGATACTGGAATCGAACCAGTGACCCCAAGCGTGTCATGCTTGTACTCTAACCAACTGAGCTAATCGCCCTGCAAAAGCAGTATGTGGATTACCTTACTGTTTTTTTAACTTTACGTCAAGGGATAAAAGCAGTATTATAGTAGGGAAGCCGGAAGATTTTCCGGTGTATGAGACATACAAGGAGAAATTATGGCTGGAGATGCAAAAATTTATCTCTGTGAAAAATGCGGCAATATCGCAGGGATGATTGTGGACAACGGTTGCGTACCATCGTGCTGCGGAACACCGATGAAACAACTGCCGGCGAACACCACAGATGCCGCGGTGGAAAAACACGTGCCTGTTGTCAGCGTAAACGGAAACAAAATTTCCGTGAAAGTAGGAAGTACCGCACATCCTATGACAGAGGAGCACTATATACAGTGGATTATCATAACAACTGAAAAGGGAAGACAGCGCAAAACCCTGAATCCCGGAGAGGAGCCGGCGGCGGTCTTTGAGCTTACGGACGACGACAAGTTTGTATCCGCTGAAGCGTACTGCAACCTTCACGGACTCTGGAAAGCGTAAATACTTCCCGCTAAAAGTCCCTCTTGACTTTTTTTCCCGTGTCTGCTATCCTGCTTTTAGTTTTGCGGCGATGGTGGAATTGGTAGACACGCCAGCTTGAGGTGCTGGTACCGCGAGGTATGGAAGTTCAAGTCTTCTTCGCCGCACAAAAAGGTTGTCCATGCTTGGGCAACCTTTTTTTTGACCGGCCGGTCACCTGAAAAACACTTCATCAAAACACTGCACGCGGGGAAAGCCCCTTGCCCGGTAAATTTAAATTCCCGCCTCTTTTTGCCGATGTTGTAAAAGATTCAGAGTAAATATCTCAACACCGGAAAGGGGAGGAAAAATGGGACATAACAAAGGCAAAAACAGGATGCTTCCGGCGGTATTTTTCACAGCGGTTTTATCAGCGGCTGTGTTTTTATCCTGCGAAAGCATGCCGGAACCGGTAGCCCCGGACAGCCCGGACGGTCAGAAAAAAGAGGAAACGCTCATAGACCTTATCTCCAGCGGAAAGACAGGAGAACTGAAGGCGCGGCTTTCCGCAGAGGAATCCATCAACCAGCAGAACGAGCAGGGGCAGACCCTTCTGCATATCGCGGCGTTGAATAATGACGCGGAACTGGTGGAATTCCTGCTGACATTGAATCCGGACACCGAAATAAAGGACAACAACGGGGACACACCCCTTTCAGCGGCGGTGAAGGACGGTTGTTACGATGCGGCGAAGGTTCTGGCGGAGTCCGATGCGTATATTTTTGCAAAAAACAACGAAGGCCTTTCCGTTTACGACATTGCAGAGGAAAAAGGCCGGGAAGCCCTGGACACTGTCATAACCGGAAAAACGGCGGAACAACAGGACGGTTTCGGAAAAACAGCCCTGCATTTTGCCGCGGAAAGGCTCAACGAACAGGCGATGGAAACAGCGGCGGAGAAAAGCCGTGACCTTTCGCTTGAAGACCTTACAGGCAGAACTCCCCTCATGTATATTTATGAAAATCCCGAAAACCCGGCGGCTCCGAAACTGGCGGCCCTTCTTCTCCTTAAAGGGGCTGAACCTGTTCACGGGGATTTCGCGTATTTTGAAACAGCCGTCCTGAAACGCAATCTTTCCATGCGTTTTGACGACGGGGAAACACCCCTGCACTTTGCGGCGGGGCGCGGTGACGACGGATTTGTCGAATATCTGATTGAAAACGGAGCCCAGATAAATGCGAAGGATTCATCCTCCTCCACCCCGCTTCATGAAGCGGTCCGGAACGGACGGATAAACAGCGCGAATCTGCTCATACAGGCCGGCGCCGATGTAAATATATGTGATTCAGCCGGCAACACACCTCTCCACCTTGTCATGCCTGAAATTTCGCGGAGACCCCTCTTCACATCGCTTTTGCAGGCCGGGGCGGATCCAAACATCAAAGACATATACGGAGAGACTCCCCTTCACATTACGGCAAGAATAACGATGGAACCTGATTTAATCAGAAGCCTTGTTGAAGCCGGCGGAGATTTGAATGAACGGAATAAAAAGGGAGCCACTCCCCTTTCACTGGCCATCGAGCGGAACCAAATCCAGCAGGCTGAATTTTTCGTGCAGCTGGGCGCCGATATCCACGCAGAGGATATTGATGAATCCACCGCCCTTACGAAAGCCCTTAAAAGCGGATTGAAAATGACCGGTGCGGTCATTAAGGAAAACAATATCCAGACCCGTGACTCCTCGGGACGCACTCCCCTTCACATAGCTGTCATAGAGAAGGCGCCGGTGGAAATAATAAACTATATGATTTCTTTGGGCGCCGATGTAAATGCCAGAGACAAAAACGGAAACACACCCCTCCATACAGCGGCAGCCTATAATTTCAGGCAGACAGGGGAAATACTCCTTGCGGCCGGGGCGGATGTCTTCTATCCGAACGTAACCGGCGACTCCGTTCTTAAAACAGCGTTGACCAAACTTGAGGGGCGGGAAGAATGGATTCTGGATTCAAACGTCATAAAATCCTGCGACGGAGCGGGCAACACTCCGCTGCACCTGGCCGCTGAATGGAATCTCATTCAGGCTATTCCCATAATCCTGAAAAAAGGCGGAAACATCAACGCCAAAAACGCGAACGGGGAAACGCCCCTGTTCAATGCGGTGAAGGCGGACAAGCCGGAAATGACGGCGGCCCTTCTCTCCTCTGATTACGGGAAGGAAGCCGATATAAACGCCCGCAACTTTCTGGGAGACTCCGCGCTTTATTCATGTGTGCGCTGGCACGCGGTTAAATCAGCTTCCGTCCTCATCGACCGTGATATACGGACAAACGGAAAAAAACTCATCAACGCAAAAAACCTGGCGGGAAAAACCGTCCTGCATGAATCAGCGCGGACAGGCAATATTGAGCTTATGATGATGATTCTGAAAGCCGGGGCGGATGTAAATGCGGCGGACGAAACCGGACGCACACCCCTCACTGACGCGGTTTCCTCAAACAACGCGGAGGCGGTGGAAATCCTGCTTGAATACGGAGCTTCCCCCATAATACAGGATATGTACGGACGGAACCCCCTTCATGAAGGAGCTGAATATTCCGGAAGCGGAATTATCGCAATGCTCAGGGAAGCGGGAGCCAATCCCATGAGCAGGGATGCCTACGGGAAAACCCCTCTTTCACTTGCTTTCAGAAGATCCACTGAAATCGTGGATGCCGTACTGAGCGGAAGCAAAAACATCGCGGATTCCGACGGAAACACCCCCTTCCATCTTGCAGTTGAGGAAGACGCTGATACAACGGTCTTCGAGGATTTGGTGTCAAGAGGATATCCAGTAAACAGCCGCAACAGAACCGGAACAACCGCCCTGCAGATGGCATTGGAAAAAAACAACGGGGAAGCCATGCGCATTCTGCTGACAGCCGGCGCTGACCCCTATATAACGGACTCCGAAGGTGACTCCGTGGTCAGCATAATTCTAAGCGAAAAAACCGGATACACAAATCTTCTGGCGGAATATGCGGCGGACAAAACGGATTCAACAGGCGACGGCCTTTTGCATTACGCGGCCAGGCTTTCATCCGAAGATACGGTCACCCAGCTGAGGAAAACCCAGCTCATCGATCCGTATGCCAAAAACATAGAAGGCGAAACGCCCGCGGATATCGCGGCAAGATGGAAGAGACCTGAAATCCAGGCTCTGCTGAAATAGCGTAATCCGGGGGAAGCCCCGGAGCAGCGAACAAAAACCCGCACTAACCTGATTTATAAGGCCGGTGCGGGTTTTGTTTTTTATAAACGAAAAAATCAGAGGGAAGAGGTAAACCGTCCGAATGCGGCGGTTCCTTCAGGAGTGCGCTTGAAAACCCCCGCGTCGCAGAGGACCTTTTCAAAAACAAGCCCCGTTTCCCGGCGGAGAATCTGCCGCACGTTCTCCGGATTGCATTCCGAAGCGAAGCCCTCAGCCCAATCCGCATGTTTCGCGGTAAGCTCATCGGCACGCAGATCCCTGCCTTCAACGATGGCGGAAGCAAGGGCGTCAAGCTCCGTGCGCAGCCGCGCGGGAAGAATGGCGAGCCCCATAACCTCGATTAACCCGATGTTTTCTTTTTTTATGTGATGAAGCTCCGCATGAGGATGATAGACACCCAGAGGATGTTCCTCCGTTGTAATGTTGTTCCTCAAAGCCAGATCAAGCTCGAACAAGCCGCCGCGGCTGCGGGCTATGGGCGTTATCGTATTATGAGGCGTTCCGTCCGTTTCGGCAAATATAAACGCATCCCTGTCGGTATACGCCCTCCACTTGTCCAGAATATAAGCGGCGGCCGAAGCCAGCTCGCCGCTGTCCCCGCCTGAAATACGTATCACGGACATGGGCCATTTGAGGATTCCGGCTGAAACCCCGGGGAACCCCTTCAGGCTGAAAGACCTTTCGACGGGAGCCCTGGCCATGGGGAACTCGTAATTCCCTCCCTGAAAATGCTCGTGGGCAAGGATTGAACCTCCTACAATGGGCAAATCCGCATTCGATCCGACAATATAATGGGGAAACTGGCGGACAAAATCAAACAGCTTGGAGAAAACAGCCTTGTCTATGACCATCGGCACATGTGCTTTATTCAGCACAATACAGTGCTCGTTGTAATAAACATAGGGTGAATATTGGAAACCCCAGGGCTCACCGAGAATCTTTATAGGTATTATGCGGTGGTTTCCCCGCGCGGGATGGTCAAGACGGCCCGCATACCCCTCGTTTTCAATGCAAAGCTGGCATTTCGGGTAGGCGGCCTTCGCCTGATTTTTCGCCGCGGCGATTGCCTTAGGATCTTTTTCAGGCTTTGACAGGTTTATCGTAATATCAAGGGCGCCGTAATCCGTATCGACAGTCCATTTTATATCCTTCGCGATGCGGTAATCCCGGATATAATCGGTCGAGCGGGAAAACGCATAAAACCAGTCCGTAGCCGCCTGCGGAGACTTTGAAGAATACAGATCCGAAAAACGCGCATTGACTTCCGACGGCGGAGGCGTGAAACAAGCCATCACTTCCGTGTCAAAAAGATCCCGGTAAGCCGTGGAATTTTCAGGAACCAGTTTATTTTCACAGGCGTAGTCAAGGATTCCCGCCAGAATCTCTTCAAGCGGAACGGATGACAATGAGGAAGACGCCATTTCCTCCGCCGACGGGAAAGCCGCCGAATCGCCGGACAGCTTCAGAAGTGAAAAAAGCCTGTTCACCGAATAAACCAAATCATCCTCACATACTATACCCCGGGACAAGGCATAAACAGCCAGCTTTTTTATCAAATCGTATATCAATTACTTTTCCTCCGGTTCAGAATCAATTCAAGGCGGAAGCGCCGTCGCCGGTACCGCACTCAAAGAAAGACGCGTCGTAGCCTATCTTTTCACGGTACACCGAGCCGACTTTCTCCGTGAATTCCCCGAAACAGTCCTTGTGAATGAGGGCGATTCCGCATCCGCCGAACCCGGCTCCGGTCACGCGGGAACCTATGCAGCCGCTTATTTTTCCCGCTTCCTCATGAAGCGTATCAAGCTCAATTCCGGTCGTCTCATAATCCAGGCGGAGTGACTCGTGGGACGCGTCCATAAGCCTGCCCAGCTCCTGCAGGTTTCCGGCTTTCAACGCGGCCACAGCCGCATAAACACGGGCGTTTTCGGTCACGCAATGCCTTACACGCCGGAGGAGGACATCATCGGTGAGGCAGGATTTCAGGGATTCAAACCGCTCCGCGGAACATGAGCACAAATCCGGCAGCGCCGGTTCGCCGCGTTTTTCAAGCTCGGCATTCATAATACCGAGGGCGGTTTTGCATTCGCTTACCCTTTCATTGTACTTTGAATCACTGAGCTGGCGCTTTTTATTCGTATTCATGACTACAAACCGGTAATCGCCGAGTTCAAGCGGGACATACTCGTAATCCAGGGTGGCGCAGTCCAGGAGAATCGCACGGTCCTTCTTCCCCATGGCTATTATGAACTGATCCATGATCCCGCAATTCACATTCATGAAGCGGTGCTCCGACTCCTGGCCTATCTTGGCGATTTCAACGCCGTCAACATTCAGATTATAAATGGAAGAAACCGCATAGGCGAAGCAGCATTCCAAAGCGGAGGAAGAGGAAATTCCCCCTCCGGGAGGTATACAGCTGAAAAACAGGGCGTCAAAACCCTTCGGGAATGTAAATCCCCGGCTTTTAAGGATTGAGAGGATTCCATTCAGATAGTTGCAGTAATCGTTTTCTTTTTTATAGGCGAAAGTCTCCGTTATGTCGAAGGTGAAAACGCCGGGGAAACGGACGTCGTCGTAACGGATCACGGAATCGTTCCGGCGGCGTATCGCAAGGTAAATGTATTTGTCAATCGCGGCGGGGAAAACCTTTCCGCCGTTGTAATCGATGTGCTCGCCGATAATATTGATGCGGGCGGGGGCGGCGAAAAACATTACTGGCTCGGATGACTGTCCGTATTGTCTTTCAAATATAACGGAAAGTTCCCTCTTTAAAGCGTCTGTATCTTTCTGAGCGTATTCAGCCAAAACGCTGTAATCATTAGCCATAAAATCCTCCACAAAATAATCTGCGTAATAACAGCGGGGATTATTATATCATATATTCTTTTTTATAACATGAAAATTTCCACTTTTCAAAAAGAGTTTTTTATGTTTTATTCATATCAGCTTGTTAATTTGATTTTATGGATATTTCATAATGAAAAACACCCGGATAAAAAACGTAACACAGGAAGATGTAGCAAAGCGGGCCGGAGTCACCAGAAGCATAGTGTCGTATGTTCTGAACGGAACAGACAGGGCTGTCGCACCGGAAACCAAAAAAAAGATACTGCAGGCCATCGCAGAGCTGGATTACAGGCCGAACCAATACGCGCAGGCACTTTTGACCGGCAAAGCAGCCATGGCGAAAAACCATATAGGTATAATACTCCACAACAGCAGCGCCTTCCTCCGCCCCTATTATACGGAAATCCTTGCCGGCATTTATACAGCCGCCCACAAGGCAGGACACCACATACGGTTTCTCAGGTTTTTTGAGGAGCTTGAAAACCCGATTTTATTCAACAGTCTTATCCACGAAGAGGAGATAAGCGGATTGATAATCATCGGTCTGGATCAGGTGCCACAGACAGCGGAAAGCAGGGATATAACACAGCGTATAAAGGAAAGGATAAAGCAGGTTGTCGTGGTGGACTGCCAGAGCGAGGATTTTCCGGCTGTGGCTTTTGACCGCAGGGACGCCGGTTACAAGGCTACACGGTACCTCCAGAAAAAGGGATACAGGCGGATATTCTTCATAGGACAGAAGGACGGACGCCTTTCAGGCTTCAAGCAGGCGATGTTTGAAAACATGCCGGAGGAAATGACGGAAAGCATCGTGAAAAGCGCTGTTGATATCGAGGGCGGATATGAGGCTGCGGCATCACTTTACACAGAACTGGGAGGGAAAATGCCGGAAGCCATATTCGCCGGTTCCGATGAAATAGCGGTGGGGGTCATAAAATTCCTTCACAACAAGAAAATCAGGATTCCCGGGGATACCGCCATCATCAGCATAGATAACCTGGAATTATCGGGATACAGCTATCCGTCATTGACAAGCGTGAATGTCCACAAAAAGCAGATGGGCGAAAAAGCGGTGGACATGATTGCGTCGGGGAAGGCAGGTACAAACCAGGGAAACCTGGCGGTTATCCTGCCGACAGAAATCACCGAAAGGGAATCCTGCTGAATACGCCGCTCCGGCATGGACCGCGGATTCGCTCCGCAGTCCACGGGACGGCGGGTCAGGCGTTTCCGCGCGGATTCTCCTCTTTTGTGCGCATCCCGAATTCGTAAGCGACGACGGCGCCGAGAGTGACGAAGCCCACAAGGTCGGAGACGGTTCCCGGCACAACCATGCAGAGCCCCGCAAGCGCGAGGATGATTCTGACAAGCCAATTCAGCCTGCGCGCGAGGAATCCGTTGAGCGCCGCCGCAATGCCGAAAATACCGAGCAAAGACGTTATGCAGATTTGTACCACCGTCATAACGCCGTCAACATCCACAAAAAGCATGGCAGGATTGAGCGCGAAAACATACGGGACGATGAACGCCGCCACCGCAAGTTTTGTGGCCGCGAATCCGGTTTTCATCGGATCCGATTTCGCTATCGCCGCGCCGGCATATGCCGCAAGCGCAACCGGCGGAGTTATGTCCGCGACAATCCCGAAGTAGAACACGAAGAAATGAGCAGCCACAGGCTCCACGTTGAGCGCAATCAGAATCGGCGCGCACACACCCGCCATGATGCAGTAATTCGCGGTTGTCGGGACGCCCATTCCGAGAACAATGCAGCACAGCATCGTAAGGACGAGGGCGACAATCACATACCCCTGCGAAAGCGCGACGATTGTTCCGAGCAGGATTGACGCAAGCCCGGTGACCGTTATGCATCCGGAAATAATCCCGGCTATTCCGCACGCCACAACGACGGTTATTGAACTGCGCGCGCCGCCCTCAAAGGCGTCAAGAATCCACCTGAAGGAAAGGCTCGGTTTTTCGCCTGCCTCCTGCTCCTCTTCCCCGTCCTTGGAAAATCCGATGTGCGGGATAATCTTGTGGATGACGCCGACGACCATCGCGACGATTATCGAAAGCGTCGCGGAATACGCCATCGTGAACGTATTCGTCCCCACAAGATAAATGAGCGCAATCAGGGGCAGAAGCAGATAAATCTCCCGCACCAGTTCCCTCGGTTTGGGCAGCATCTCCTTCGGAATGCCCTTCATGCCGGTCCGCTTCGCCTCAAGATGGACGGCGATGAAAATACCGGCAAAGTACAACACCGCCGGCAGTATCGCCATGAGCGCAATCCGTCCGTAGGGAAGCCCGGTGAATTCAGCCATCAGGAACGCGGCCGCGCCCATAATCGGCGGCATTATCTGCCCTCCGGTGGAGGCGGCGGCTTCAACCGCGGCGGCGAATTCGGGACGGTACCCCATCCGCTTCATCATCGGGATGGTGATTGAACCGGAGCCGACGGTGTTCGCGACGGATGAACCCGACGCCATGCCCTCCAAGGCGGAGGCCACAACGGCGACTTTTGCAGGGCCGCCGACAAAGCGTCCCACAGCGGCGTTCGCAAACCGTATGAAGAAATCGGCGACGCCCGTCCGTTCAAGGAACGCGCCGAATATGATGAAAATCGAAATGTACTTCACGCATACGCTGACCGGGGTGGAGAAAATCCCGTTGGCCGTGAAAAACAGCGTCCGGACAAGCTGGGGGAACCGTATCCCGCTTGCGAGCGCGTAAACCACGAGGACGCCCGCGACGCACAGAATCGGCAGGCCCACGCACCGGCGGCACAATTCAACCAGCGCCAGAATGCCGATGACACCGACGGTCATGTAGAGCGGATTCGCCATGATTTTCGCCGACATTTTTATGACGGTAAGGGCGTTCGCGGCGTAGAAGAAAAACGCGCCGGAACCGACAAGCATTATCACGATGTCATACCACGGTATATGGTTCGGCCGCTCGCATCCTTTCCTGACGGGAAAGGTGAGGAATCCGAGCAGCACAATCATCCCGAGAAAGAACGGATACCGGATTTCCTGGATGGTCGTAAGAAAGATTGCGTCTATAATGCAGTAAACGGCGAACGCCGCCATCAAATAATGGATGACCGTTTTGGGGACGCCTTCCCATACCCTGACATTCGACTCACGGTCATATTTTTTCATCACCGCTTCGACATCGGCCATTGTTCCCGTCGAAACGTCATGGAGCGGTTGTTCCGCGTTTTTTTCTTTGTTTTCCAATAATCAACTCCTGTAAAAAACAACAGGCTGCCTTCCGACAGCCTGCAAAACGGAATCCTGTCAGTTTGTCGGAACGGTTATACCGTGCTCGGCAAAATACCGCGCCGCACCCGGATGATACGGAACCGTCTTAATCGAAGAGGCGAAATTGACGTCCAGCTCACGTCCCTTGTCGTGGCTTTTTGCAATCTCCTCCTTGTCGTCGAAAATCGTGGAAACGATATTGTAGACATCATCGTCGGAAACCTCATTGCTCACGATGACCACCGCGCCCACCGCAACCGTCTGGCAGTCCTCATCCATTCCGTAAACGGAAGCGGGAATTGTATACGGGCTGTAATAGGGAGAAGTCTCGATGAGCTTCGCGATGTGCCCGTCATCGATTGACACAAGACGCACCTTGTGGGTTGTGGAAAGGGTCGAGACCGCGACCGTCGGAGCCCCCGCAACGATAAAGGCGGCGTCGATTTTTCCGTCCTGAAGGGAATCCACGCTGTCACCGAAGCTCTGGTATGTGGGGTTTATGTCCTCTTCCGTCATTCCGTAAACTCCGAGGATGTCGAGCGCATTGTAATAGACGCCGGAACCTGAGGAGCCTATCGAGACGTTCTTTCCGCGCAAATCCGCGACGGTCTTGATGTCGGGATTGATTGTGACAATCTGCACCTGTTCCATGTACAGCGCCGCGGCGGTGGAAAACCCGGTGACGGCGCCGGATTCGGCGAACAGGTTCGTGCCGTTGTAGGCGTAGCTCATAACGTCAGTCTGGACGAATCCGAGCTTGTAACTGCCCATATCCATCATCTCGATATTGTCCTGGCTGCCCGCGCTGACAACCGCAGTGACGGATGTCGGCGTCTCGGTGGAAATCCTCTGCGCCAGAACATTGCCGAATCCGTAATATGTCCCCTGGTCGCCGCCGGTTCCGAACATAAGCGAATCGGATGCGCCGCCGGCCATCACGGGAACGCAAAGAACAGCGGCGATTACCGCCGCGACCACAAATCTCTTTTTCATATAAATCCCCCTTATCCGGGAATCTCCCGGAGAATTTTCGTGCGTTAATTATACATTATCTTTCGCATTTCTTAAAGAGCAAAAGGGAAAATTAACGGAGGAAAAATTGGCGGCGGACAGTATTTTATGGAAACAACATGCGTAAATTTGCATCCGGCTTCAAGATATGATTTCAGATTTGTCCTGTCGGATACTTCCCCTACACACATTCCGCCCGTTACTTCATTTCCAACCTGAACCATATCCGGCACAAGTCCTGATGCGAAAAGCTCTGGGAACACCTCTGTGGTGTAACGGCTGATTTCTGTTTCAATATCATTTGAATTTCATGATGCCGGTATAATCTGCTGTCCGGGAGGTGTCCATGTGTCGCTGTAATGGAAGTCCGGCAGCCACCGTAATCCGGTGTTCTCCGCACGAAGGGCAAGCTCTTTTATTGTGTCAATATCGCAAAGCCCTGCGGATAAGTCGGATCCGATGTTCCGACAGTACCCGCGTATGTTTCTGGATCCACCCACAAACGGAACCGTACCAAATTGACACCATAACTTTTTATTATTTTGAAGTCTGCTGTTGTACCGCTGTTTGTTTTATAAACGCCTCCGTTATCCTCCAGATATTTGACTATGGAAGCGTCCACACCGCACGGCAAAACACCGTGCGGAATCCAACGGCGGCGCGTCAGTTCGGCTCCAGATAGAACTCCACGTCGTCAAAGTTGCCCCAGTTCCCGCCGTTCGCATCGATGTGGATGCCGATTGTGCATTTCCCGCCGCGGACTTCGATTCCGCTGACCGTGTACTGCTTCCAGTTTTTCCAGCCGGTATTCACGACTTCGGTGAAAACCCGCGGCCCGCCGTAGTTCTCCGCGAACAGCTCGATGGTGTTCTCACCGCCGCCGCCCATCGCGTAAAGCGAAAGCGTGTACGTGCCGTCCGGTATTCCGGTGAACGTGCGGCTCAACGTGCTCTTGAAGGGATCCGACCACCAGTATTTGTAGGTCCACGTTCCGCTGTAGGCGTTCGACTTGTTGTTCTCCACAAAGCAGTATTTGCCGTTCCCGTCGAGCTTCCACTGCCCCAGCTTTCCGCTTTCCCAGGACGGGTCATCGACAAGATTCACCTTCCGGCTCATCGTCACTTCCATCTTCACCGGGAAGCCTCCGGCTGTACGCCCGTCCAGCATGAAGGTGCGTTCCTTCGTCTCCTTCGAGAAATCGTGGTCGTCCCACTCGACGGGGGTCGCCTCGAGCGAATCGTCGCTGTAAATGATTTTCACTCCGGAAGGAAGCACCGGCTCCGAACCGACAACCACAAGAGCTTTCGGCGTCTCAAAGGAAACCGGCTTTATCTCAGGTTTCTGCCGGTCGTACACACGCTTGAACACCTCGAGGGAAGGCAGCGCCCTGCCGTCATAGTCGAACATCGCCTGGTTCTCCCAGTTGTTGCCCTCGCCGGTACGCCAGCCTGCGCCTTCCACAAGAATCCATGCGGGCTCCCAATAGAACACGCCGAGCCCTTTTTCGCCGCCGCCTTCATGGACCGCCGCCATAACGTCCCTGACCTCCGTCGCCTGTCCCTGGACGGTCGGCAGATAGCCGTATTTTTCATCGCTGTAAATCTGGAAACGGTTCCCCTGCGCGTCGCCGTCCTCCTCGGTGAACCCGTAGGCAGTCTCGACGACACAGACCTCTTTCCCGTACCGGGAAACAAGGTCGCGCAGGTTTGCGGTGAGCGCATCCATCGAACCGTGCCAGTACGGATAGAATGAAAGCCCGATGACGTCGTAATCGACTTTCGCTGCCGTAATCTCGTCAAATACCCAGCGGTACAGGCCGTTGTCGCCGCCGTTCGCCAGATGAATCATGACCTTTGTCTTTGCGCCCCACGGCTGCGCCCTGCGGACAGCCCTGACGCCCTGCTTCAGCAGATTCGTGAAGCCCTCGAAACCGCCGATTTCCTCGGTTCCGTCCGTCCACGTCTTTCCGTCCGGCCAGAGCATCCCGCCGTTGAGCTCGTTCCCGATTTGCACCATGTCGGGAAAGCAGCCTTCCTTCTTCATCGTCCGGAGCGTTTCGAGCGTATACTCGTAGACCGCCTTTTCAAGCTCTTTCCCGCTCAGCCTCGCCCACGCAAGCGGTTTGCGCTGGTTTTCCGGGTCGGCCCAGAAATCGCTGTAATGGATGTCGAGAAGCAGCTTGAATCCGGCGTCTTTCGCCCGTTTCGCCATGGAAACCGTTCTTTTCAGATTGTTGTTGCCGCCGCCGATGGGGTCGCCGCGTTTCGACAGCACCTTCCGGTCCACGACCACATTCGACGGATTGACCGGATTGTGCCAGAGCCGCAGGCGGATCCAGTTGACGCCGGAATCCTTCAATATAGTGAACAAATCCTGTTCCCTGCCGTCCCGGTCGTAATATTTCCCGCCGCATTCTTCTATCCAGGCGAGCGTCGAAATGTCCGCGCCCCTGATGAAATCCTCCGGAAGCCCGGGAATCGGCTCGACGATTATCCGTTCCCCGGATGCAACAGGAAGAACACAAAGCGACAAGAGCAAAACTGTGAAAAATATTAAACTGCGGTGCATAAAACCTCCTTCTGTCATTCTGAAAATCTCTCTTTTTTTCTTGACAGATGCCACAAGTCATGTTATACGTGTAATCATCACGTGATGATTAAAGCGTAACCCGGTTCTTCCGGCCTGTCAAGAAAAAAAATTGACAGCTTGGTTAAACGTTTATAAGATGATTCACGGTGCAGTTTGGCCGGACGAATTCGCCGGCGGCTGCCGATTTTAAAATTTCGCATTTCAGAGGAGGAGAAAATGAAAATTGCGAAAATTCTTGTCTGCGCAATGTGTATCGCAGCCATTTTGTTTGCCGGATGCTCAAAATCCGAGTCGGAAGACAAGGTTGAGCTCATTGTATGGGAATCAACGAACGGTCCCGATACATTTATCCAACAGGCAGGGGAAGCCTTCACAAAGCTTCACCCCAATATCACCATCAAATACGTTAACGTAGAGCTCGGCGATTCCAGCGGACAAATCGCCCTTGACGGCCCCGCAGGAGTTGGTCCCGATGTTTTCGCCGCCCCGCACGACAAGCTCGGCGAATTGGTGACAGGCGGCCACATTGCGCCCACCAAAAACGCCGATGCGGTACGCAATTCAGTGCTTGCCTCATGCGCGACAGCACTCACATATGACGGGATAATGTACGGTTATCCTATTTCCGCGGAAACATACGCCCTTTTTTACAACAGGGCCCTCATAAACGAAGCTGAAGTTCCCACAACATGGGAAGACCTGAAGGCTTTCTGCGACACATTCAATGCCGAGAATCCCGGAAAACACGGATTCGTAATGGATGTCGGAAACGGTTATTACAGCATTATCTTCACAACCGCTGACGGCAACAGGCTTTTCGGCCCCACCGGAACAGACACAAACAACACAAACATCAATTCACCCGCTTCCGTGGAAGGCATGAAATTCTTCCAGAGTCTCCGCTCCGCGCTCGATGTTCCTTCCGCTGACCTGACAACCTCCGTAACGGATGCCGCTTTCGCTTCCGGAAACGCAGCCATGCACATCACGGGCCCATGGAACGTCAAACCCTTCTCCGACGGAGGAGTTGATTTCGGTGTAACAAACCTGCCTTCACTGCCCGGTGACACAACACCAGCCTCTTCATTCTCCGGAACAAGGGCGATGTTTGTCTCCGCATACAGCGAACACCCTGATGAAGCCGCCGCTTTCGCGGAATTCCTTATTTCACCTGAAATGCAGAAACTCCGCTTCGACATTACCGGCGCGATTCCTTCCGTTGACATTCCTGTTGACAATCCCTACATCCAGGGATTCCTGAAACAGCTTGAGTATGCCTTCCCGATGCCTTCCATTCCGGCAATGGGTTCATACTGGGATGCGATGAATGCCGCCAGCCGGAATATCTGGGACGGTGCCGATGTTCAGGCTGAACTCGACGCCTGTAACGCAGCCATTCTTGGCAAGTAAACGTCCTGCCGCCACCGGATAGTGGCGGACACCAAAAGCCGGCGTTTTACGCCGGCTTTTTTCGGTTTTTGAAGATACATACAGCTCCCATAAAGCTGTTTATCTGTAATTTTAGTTCAGGGGATAATATATGGCGAAACAACTTTCCCAGGATGGTTCCGACATAAAGAAAGTAAAGCGCACCGCCGCTTCCTTTATGGGCATGGGACATATCGTATATTTGAAAGATTATGTGAAAGGATTTTTCTTTGCATTCATTGAAATAGCTTTTATCATTCTTCTGCCGCTGATATGCAGCAAAATTTTCGATCTTGTGACTCTCGGGGAACCGAAACCGGAGCTTCCCATTAAGGAACGCGACCATTCAATCTTCATGCTGGTTGACGGAATCCTGATTCTTTCAATCGTAGCTATATTTATTGTAATGTACATCCTGTCAGTCAGAAGCGCTGTCACAGGATACAAAGAATACTGTCAGCGGAAAAATTATGTGACAACCAGGGGGAGCCTGTCCCAGGCCGCAGGCAAAGCCTTTCCGATTTTCGGTCTTGCACCGGCCTTTCTCCTGACAGTATTTTTTGTAATTGTCCCTCTTATTTTCTCAATATGTGTGGCGTTTACAAACTACTCCGCGCCGGAACATATTCCGCCGAACAATACGGTTGACTGGGTGGGGTTCCAGAATTTCCAGGACTTGATGGGCGGAAGCGCCACATGGTCCCAGGGTTTTGTGCGGGTCGCAGTGTGGAACCTTATATGGGCGGTCATGGCCACCGCGACCTGTTACTTCGGCGGACTTATCATCGCCGTCCTGCTTAAAGAAATCGACTTCAGGATTTCCCCTATTTTCCGCATCATTTTCATCCTGCCGTATGCCGTTCCTTCCGTCATCAGTATGCTTGTGTGGCAGAACCTGTTGAACGGAACATTCGGAACCGTGAATAAAACGCTGCAGTACCTCGGCATCATCGAAGAGTCCATACCATGGCTGTCGAACGCAATGCTGGCGAAGGTAACGGTTATTCTGATAAACCTGTGGGCGGGTTTCGGATATTTCATGCTTCTTTCAATGGGAACAATGACCGCCATTTCCGATGATATGTACGAAGCCGCCAGGATTGACGGCGCATCAAAATTCCAGATTCTGAAGCATATCACACTGCCTCTGGTTATGTACCAGACAATGCCGCTTATCATAATGTCTTTCACCCACAACATAAACAACTTCGGGGCCATCTTCTTCCTGACAGGAGGAAATCCGACCGTAGCGGACTCCACGACAACGGGAGCCGGCGGCACAGACCTTTTGATAACCTGGATTTACAAACTGACAATCACCCTGTTGAAATACAATTATGCCTCTGTAATCGCGGTTATGATTTTCATTGTCCTTGCACCCTTCGCGATTTTCAATTTCCGCAGAACCAAAGCTTATAAGGAAGGTTCCGTATGAACGATAAAATCAATGTTGTCAATAAATGGATTATACTCTTTGTTTTCCTGCCGATTTCCTTTCTGGTCATCTATCCGCTGGTTTATGTCGTCAGCGCGGCGTTCTCTCCGGGAAACTCCATCGCCAGCCTCAGCATAATTCCTTTCGGAGACGGATTCACCGTAAAACATTTTACAAGGCTTTTCACACAGACAAATTTCATTCTGTGGTTTAAGAATACAATTATAATCGCCCTTTCAACTTCACTTGTCACGGTTATAGTCGCGTCACTTTCAGCCTATGTGTTCTCGCGCTTCTCGTTTGTATTCAAAAAATCCATGATGATGAGCCTTTTGATTCTCCAGATTTTCCCGTCTTTCGTAGGAATGGTGGCCATATACATCATCCTTCTCCGCATAGGAGGGCTGGATACACTGTGGGGACTGGTTCTCGTGTACATCGCAGGAAATATCCCATACAACACGTGGCTGGTAAAAAGCTACATGGACACAATCCCCAGAAGCCTTGACGAAGCGGCAAGAATCGAGGGGGCAAACCATTTTAAGATTTACACATCCATAATCATGCCGGTTGCAAAACCGATAATCACGTTCCTTACAATAACGAGCTTTACGGCGCCGTGGATGGACTTCATTTTCCCGAAAATGGTTCTCAGGTCCGCGGAGAAACAAACCCTTGCCCTCGGTTTGTTCGGATTCATCACGGACAGAAAAAACGAATTCACGATTTTTGCGGCGGGGGCGCTGATTGTCGCCGTTCCATTCATAATTCTTTTCGCCCTTTCACAAAAAATAATGGTGACAAGTTTCGGACAGGCCGCAGTAAAAGAATAAAAACATATCCGGACCGGTTTTCACCGGTCCGGGCTTTTACAAGAACATTCCAGAACATCCGGTAAAGTACAAAACACAATCCAAAAACACATAAATTCATCAGGAGCATTCGATGGCATCTTACGGGTTCACAAGCACTTGTTTAACAAAAGACGGTTCCCCATGGTTTCCTGTGATGGGAGAAATCCATTATTCCAGGGTGAAAGAAGAGGAGTGGGAAAAATCACTATTTAAAATGAAAGCGGGCGGAGTCACCCTCGCGTCGGCTTATGTCATATGGATCCACCATGAGGAAGAGGAAGGTGTCTTTGATTTTTCAGGAAACAAAAACCTGCGGAAATTTGTCGAAACCGCCGGCAGATGCGGACTGAAAGTCGCCCTCAGAATCGGACCGTGGAGCCACGGGGAGGTCCGCCACGGAGGATTCCCCGACTGGCTCGTGGAAAAAGCCCGCAAAGGTAACTTCAATCTCCGTTCCAATGATGAAGCTTACCTGAATGAAGTGGACAAACTTTACCGGGAAATTTTCAACCAGGTGCAGGGGCTGTTCTTCAATCCTGAGACAGGAGACGGACCTGTCATAGCCGTCCAGATTGAAAATGAATACGGTCATTGCGGCGGACTCACCGGCGAAGAGGGAGAAAAACACATGCGGATTCTGGCTGAAAAAGCCAGGGAAATTGGATTCGACGCGCCTCTTTATACGGCGACCGGATGGGGCGGCGCGGTAACCGGCGGACTCATTCCGGTCATGGGCGGTTATTGCGAATCTCCGTGGGACCAGCGGCTCACGGAAATAGAACCCAGCGGCAATTATATTTTCACACATGAAAGGAATGACCACAACATCGGAAGCGATTTCGGATTCGGAACGGGAATAACATTTGACATTTCAAAATTCCCCTATCTGACGGCGGAACTCGGCGGGGGGCTGCAGGTTACACGCCACAGAAGGCCGGTGGCTTACGCATCCGACATAGGCGCGATGTCACTTGTAAAACTGGGCAGCGGGGTCAACCTGCTCGGATACTATATGTATCACGGAGGAACGAATCCTGAAGGAAAACTGTCCACACTTCAGGAAACAAGGGAAACAGGTTCCCCGAATGATTTGCCGGAATTTTCCTATGATTTCCGCGCCCCGCTGCGTGAGTACGGACAGGTGTCGCCTGTTTTCAGGGAACTGAAACTGCTGACCCTTTTCCTGAGGGATTTCGGAGGGGATTTATGCACGCTTCCGGCGGAAATACCGGAGGATAATCCCCTCAAGCCGGACAACTGCAAAGATCTGCGTTATTCATTCAGGTGCGCGGACGGAAGGGGATATGCTTTCATAAACAACCTTCAGCGGAGAAGAACCCTGTCCCCACACAAAAACGTCATCCTGCGTATTCCGGGAACACAGGAAGAATTGCCCCCGTTCGATATAGAAGACGGTGAATATTTCTTCCTGCCATTCAATATGAAACTGAAAGCGGACGATTCCGGCAACGGTCAGACACTGAAAAGCGCCGCGGCGAGTCCTCTTTGCATACTCCGGACAGGAACGGAAGGCAGAAATCCCGTCTACGTATTTTACTCGGGAAAGGGAAAACCCGCCGCAGAAAAAGGCTGTTTTATTTTTGAAGGGGAACCGTCCGTTCCAGTGCTTCCCTTAACCCGGACCGACGCCCTTGACGCATGGCCGGTACGGGCGGAAGACGGGGAACACCTTCTGATAACAGACGGAACCATAACCGAAAACGGAGAAGCCTGTTCCTATACCTTCACCACAAGGCATCCCTGCGGCGGTGCCACGGAAATTTCCGCGGAGAAATTTTCCGCCGGCTTCACGGCATATCCTCCCCTTGCGTCAGTCCCGGAAGGATTCGCCGCAGGGGAAACAGTGACACCGGCTCCTGCCGCGGAAGGTGTTCCCGTCATCCACGGCAGAAAATATTACCGTTCCGGAAAAACCGCGATTGCGGAAACTATCCGGGCTGCGGAAACTTTCTCCGTAACGGCCTCATTTATGCCGGGAAGCGAAGCGGAGCCGCGCAGAGACCATTCGGCGGACGCCTATTCCGACGGCAAGCCTCTGGTGTATAAAATCAACACGGAAGGACTTCCTTCATCCATACAGGGGGGAGAAGGAAAAAACGGCGCGCCGGTTCTTTCGGATATATTCCTGCGCATAGAATACGAAGGTGAAAGCGCGCGGCTTTACTGCGGAGGGAAGCCCGTGGCGGACAACCTTTATCCGGGAAAACTGAAAAATGAACACGGAGAAAAAACCCAGACAGGGAATCCAGTCTGGGAGGTCTCCCTTAAAAACATAAACAAAGACAGCTCCGGATTAAAGGATCTCAAACTGGAAATATTCCCCCTCGCAGAGAACGCCCCGATTTTCATTGAAAACAAACCCGTATTCCAGAACGGACGGGCCGGAAAACTTCTCGGGATTTCACTCGAAGCAGAATTCGAGACGCGCATCGATTTGAGCTGATTCACGGAAAGGGTACAGACACACAGCCCGGCGGAGGCATGACACATTGACCATACCGGCGCCGGGCTGCTTACTCAGGCCTATTTTTATTCCGGCTTATTCCGCCCCGATTCTTATTCAAAAAGGCGTCCGTCAGAGAACCCGTTCCCGGAAGAGTCCTTCGGAATGTCGCCGGAATAGAACATGATTCCGTCTTCAGCGAAGGAATACCTGATTTTCCACCTGCCGGAGGAAACTTCGGTTTTTTCGCTCAGGAATTCCCTGGTTCCGGTCTCAGTATATTTGAATGAAATGGAAGAACCCGACACATCACAGGTTCCGCGCCAGAAGGAAGTTGTCATTCCCTGTCTTTGGGAAACCTCCATGGTGCCGTCCTCTTCAATATTGATGGTGGTGACGGTTTTGCCGCCGTCATATTTCCATTTACCATATACGCTCCGCTCTTTTTCCTGCTCCTGTCCAGCTTCAGACAGTTCCTCCCCCACCTTCTTTCCGGCTTCACTGAAAAAATCACCGGCTTCCTGCACTGCGGTTTTTCCAGCTGAAGTAAAATCATCCCAGGCTTTGTCCAGGGTTGAAGAGTCATCTTCCGCATAAAGCAGACATGCAACGGAAATAAGAAAAACCACCGCTGCTTTTTTTAAACCGCCTCTCCTGTTTTTTACCGGCATCAAATACCTCCGTTATTTCTGTATATTTTCAGTCAGAGTCATCCAGTCATTGTTCATGGGAACACCCTTGCGTATCCAGTTGCGGTCATCTTCCGTTATCCGCCTCACAACACGGCATGGGACGCCGAAAGCCAGCACTCCGGGAGGGATGTCCTTTGTCACAATGCTGCCTGCTCCGATGACCGCGCCGTCACCGATAGTCACACCCGGAAGAACCACCACATTCGCCCCGAGCCACACGCAGTTTCCTATTTTCACCGTCATGGAAAACTGGGCCCCTTTCCGGCGGAATTCCGCGTACAGGGGATGTCCGGCAGTTGCAATCGTTACATTTGGGGCGCACATCACGTCGTCGCCGATATATACCCTGCTGTCATCAACAACGGTCAGATTAAAATTGGAATAAAAGTTATTTCCGATATAGGTATTGCATCCATAGGAAAAATGCACCGGAGCTTCCATAAAAGGGTTTTCGCCGAGAGCACCCAAAAGTTTCCGCAATATTTTTTCCTTTTTGCGGTACCTGGAAGGCAGGGTTTTGTTGTATTTGAATGCGGCGTCTTTTGAGCATCTGCGCAGATTTGTCAGGGTTTCAGCGTAAGCTTTGTCCGCAGGATCTGAATGACCGTACTCCATATACACCTTCCCGCTTTCAATCTGTTCAGCCAAAGACATCCGCCGCCTCCATTATCTGTGATATCCTTCAGTATACAGATGAAAAAACAAAAAGCAAGCGGAAAATACCTTGCTTTTACACATCCGGGGCCGTATATTTTAAACATGAATCTTATACTGACTGACAGACCGCTTCCGGAAAACCTGCGGAACGGGCCGTACCGGTACGCCGATGTTTCGGCGGAAAAAATTGTGCCGTGCATGGGATGTTTCGCCTGCTGGACAAAAACCCCCGGAAAATGCGTAATCAGGGATGCGGCCGTGAATATCTATCCGGCGATTGCGGCGGCTGAAAACGTCATGTACATCAGCAGGGTCGTTTACGGTTCCTACGATATCCCGATGAAAACCATGCTTGAACGGGCCATACCTGTCCAGAAGGCCTTTATCAGAATCCACGGCAACGAAACCCACCATGTGCAGCGGGAGGTTCTGCCGAAAAAAGCAGTCATAATCGCATACGGAACAAAGGATGAAGCGGAACGGGAGGTTTTCCGCAGGCTTGTCACCAGAAACGCCCTTAATATGATATTCAGCAGCGGGGATATTATTTTCTGCAGTGAAGAAGACGCCGCATCCGTTGCGGAACAGGAGATACAGAAACGATGGAACTCGTAATTATCAACGGCAGCCCGCGTCCGGCAAAGTCAAACTCAAAAAAATACATTGAAGCTTTCCTGAAAATCTGTAAAAAAGATTTTCCCGTTTATACCTCAAAAAACGACGCCCCGGAAAAAATATGGGCGGCGGTACAAAAAGCCACGGACGTACTTTTTGTATTCCCCCTGTACGCGGACAGTGTTCCGGTTTCGCTGATGAAATTCCTCAAAACGGCACCGGAATTTCCCGCCGCCAGGGGAAAGCGCATCCACATTCTGATTAACTGCGGATTCTTTGAACCGAGGCAGAATGACACCGCACTGGAAATAATGGACACGTTCTGCCGGCAGGAAGGTTTTGAAACCGGAAGCCGGCTGTGCATCGGAAGCGGGGAAGCGATTATGAACACACCTTTCGCATTCATCGCCCGGCGCAATATAAAAAAATTACTGAAAAATATCGTCCGCGGCGGAAAAACCACCCTGTATACGACCATGCCCATCAGCCGGAAAATGTTTGTGAAGGCATCAACCGGATACTGGCTTGAAATGGGCAGAAAGAACGGAATCACGCGGGAACAGATGGAAACCATGCAGATTGAAGGGCAATAATTTTAACAGAATATTTTGCCAAAAATATTGACATAAATATAAAATTGTAATAATATCAATATTGTGATAAATATAAAATATAAGGAGTTTACTATGAAACAATGGGTATGCAGCGTATGCGGTTATGTCCACACAGGAGACACAGCTCCTGATTCCTGTCCCCAGTGCAAAGCGACAAAGGACAAATTCAAGGAACGTGTTGAATCCGCAGGATTCGCAGACGAGCACAAAATCGGAATCGCAAAGGATTTGGATCCTGAAGTCGTGCAGGGTCTCAAAGACAACTTCATGGGGGAATGCACTGAAGTCGGTATGTACATCGCCATGAGCCGCCAGGCCGACAGGGAAGGTTATCCTGAAGTCGCGGAAGCCTTCAAACGCTATGCATTTGAAGAAGCCGACCACGCCGCGCGTTTCGCTGAAATGCTGGGCGAAGTCGTAACAGACAGCACCAAGAAAAACCTGGAACTCCGGGCAGCCGCTGAAGCCGGCGCCTGCGAAGGCAAACTTATGCTGGCCAAGAAAGCGAAAGCCCTGAACTATGACGCTGTCCATGACACCGTTCATGAAATGGCGAAAGACGAAGCCCGCCACGGAGGCGGTTTCGCCGGTCTGCTGAAACGCTATTTCGGCTGATCCACCCGGCGGAAGCCCGTGCCGGAACCGGTTCACAGGTTCCGGCACATCAGCATAACGAATTATAAAAAGGAACCTGTATGTATCCTGCAATGAATGATACCGACATTACATCCCGTATTACAGGCTGCGGCATCCGTCCGTCCCTCCAGAGGATTCAAATATACCGGTATCTGTGCAATAATCCGGTTCATCCCACTGCAGAAACCGTATACACAGCTCTTGCCCCCTCCATCCCCACCCTGTCGCGGACGACCGTATACAATACACTGAAACTGTTCCATGAACAAAAACTGGTGCAGACCCTTACCATCGAAAATGACGAACTGCGGTATGACGCGGACACGAGGGACCATATGCATTTCAAATGCTCCTGCTGCGGTGAAGTTTACGACGTTCCGTCGGACGGGATTCAGGACATCCACGCATCCTGCCTGAACCGGCTGCCGGAGGGTTTTAAAGCACAAAAAATCCAGACCTTCATATGGGGAATCTGCCGCGACTGCGCAAAGGTATAAATTTCCACAAAGACATAAAATTGAAGCAAATCCCAAGAGCAACTGCGGGCACAAAAAAAACCGCAGGGCGAACCTGCGGTTCCAGGCATCCGGCGGAGCCGGCAAAGCCTTATTTGCTCAAGGCGGTGGCCACGTCAACCGCGACGGCGACGGTTGCACCGACCATCGGGTTGTTTCCGATTCCCAGGAAGCCCATCATCTCCACGTGGGCGGGAACGGAGGAAGAACCGGCGAACTGGGCGTCGCTGTGCATACGCCCCATCGTGTCGGTCATTCCGTAGGAAGCCGGGCCGGCAGCCATGTTGTCCGGATGAAGGGTGCGGCCGGTACCGCCGCCGGAAGCGACGGAGAAGTATTTCTTACCTTTTTCCACGCATTCCTTCTTGTATGTACCTGCGACGGGATGCTGGAAGCGGGTCGGGTTTGTCGAGTTTCCGGTGATGGAAACATCAACGCCCTCGTGCCACATGACGGCGACGCCTTCCCGGACATCGTCAACACCGTAGCATTTAACCTTCGCGCGCTCGCCGTTGGAATACGGGATTTCCTTGACGACCTTCAGCTCTCCGGTAAAGTAGTCGAACCGGGTCTGCACATAGGTGAATCCGTTGATGCGGCTGATAATCTGGGCGGCGTCCTTTCCGAGTCCGTTCAGGATGCAGCGCAGCGGCTCCTTGCGGACCTTGTCCGCCTTTGCGGCGATTTTGATGGCGCCTTCAGCGGCGGCGAAGGATTCGTGGCCTGCCAAAAAGGCGAAGCACTTTGTCTCTTCCCGGAGCAGGCGGGCCGCAAGGTTCCCGTGTCCCAGACCGACTTTGCGGTCCTCGGCGACAGAGCCGGGGATGCAGAACGACTGCAGACCGATACCGATTGCCTCGGCGGCATCGGCGGCGTTTTTGCAGCCTTTCTTGATTGCGATGGCGGCGCCTACCACATAGGCCCATTTCGCGTTCTCAAAGCAGATGGGCTGCGTCTCTTCGACCGTCTTGTAGGGGTCGATTCCCGCCTTGTCGCAGATTTCTTTCGCTTCTTCAATAGAAGAAATGCCGTTTTCTTTCAGAGCCTTGTTGATTTTATCAATACGGCGTTCATAGCTTTCAAAGGTAATTTTTTCTGCCATATCAATACTCCTTTATTCCTTGCGGGGGTCAATCAGCTTGACAGCGCCCTGCTCTTCTGTGGTGCGGCCGTATGAACCGCGGGCTTTATCCATGGCGGTGGCCGGATCATCACCCTTCTTGATGAATTCCATCATTTTACCGAAATGGATGAATTTATAACCGATAATCGCGCCCTCGGCGTCCACGGCAACCTTCTCCACATAACCTTCCGCCATTTCCAGATAGCGGGGGCCTTTCTTCAGCGTGGCGAACATCGTCCCCACCTGGGAGCGCAGACCTTTTCCCAAATCTTCCAGGGAAGCGCCTACAACGAGACCGCCTTCAGAGAACGCGGACTGGCTGCGGCCGTACACAATTTGAAGGAACAGCTCGCGCATCGCGGTGTTGATTGCGTCACAAACCAGGTCGGTGTTCAAAGCTTCAAGGATTGTTTTTCCAATAAGGATTTCGGAAGCCATCGCAGCGGAATGGGTCATGCCGGAACATCCGATTGTCTCAACCAGAGCTTCCTGGATTATCCCGTCCTTGACATTCAGCGTCAGCTTACATGCTCCCTGCTGCGGGGCACACCAGCCGATACCGTGTGTAAAACCGGAAATGTCTTTGATTTCCTTCGCCTGAATCCATTTTCCTTCTTCCGGAATAGGGGCCGGGCCGTGGTACGCGGCCTTGGCCAGCGGACACATGTGTTCCACTTCTGCCGAATATACCATAGTTTCTCCTAAATTCCCCGCTTTCGCGGTAAAGATATCATTTCACTATAAACTTTTATCGATTAAAAATCCAGTCCCCGGAGACATATAATTTTCTCCCATAACCGGTAATATCCGGCAGCGTTGTCTTTCCGCAGGTATTTTTTCACACTGAAGGAAACTGAAGCAAGAGGAAGTCACGCAGGATTGAAAGCCGGGGAATATTTCGCGGCCAGAAGAACCGCCTCTATCATGCTTACAGCGCCTGCCTTTCCTGTTCCAGCGATATCGAACGCGGTGCCGTGATCGACGGAAGTCCGCAGAATCGGCATACCGTTTGTCACGGATATCGTCCTGTCAAAATCCAGCGTCTTCGCGGCGATATGGCCTTGATCGTGGTACAAGGACAGCACACTGTTGTATTTTCCCACGGCGCACTGATGGAAAACCGAATCAGCGCTTACAGGGCCCTCCACATCGTAACCGGCGGCCTTCAGTTCCTGAACAGCCGGGGCGATTTCATTTATTTCCTCATCACCAAAAAGCCCGTGTTCGCCGCTGTGGGGATTCAACCCGGCCACAGCCATGGTTCCGTCACACACTCCAAGCCGTTTCAAAGCGTCAGTGCAGCGGACCACATAATCGATTATCCTCTCTTTCTTTATCATATCCAGCATACCGCGCAGTGACACATGACGGGTCAAAAAGAAAATCCGCAGACCTTTTGTTTCAAACATTGTGAGGGGATCTTCCGTATCCGTCAGGGCCGCGAATATTTCCGTATGCCCGATGTACGGGACACCCGCGGCGCGCAGGGACTCCTTGTTAACCGGAGGAGTACTCACCGCGGCGGCACTTCCTTCCAATGCAAGCTGAATGCTTTTTTCAATGTATTCAAAAGCGGCGCGGCCGCACATGGCGCTGACTTTTCCCCATTCAAAGGCTGACATATCAACGTTATTTATATTTATCAGATTCATCACGCCGGGGGAGTCCACAGCGGAGGATACAGTTTCGATAATATTAAAACCGGCGGAAATATTCGTCGTTTTCACAGCCAATTTTAAAACCTCCATGTTACCGATAACAACACAAACAGCATTGTCCGAAACTTCCCTCGCGGCTATGGTTTTTACGACTATCTCCGGCCCTATCCCGGCGGGATCCCCCATCGGTATGACTATGAGCGGTTTGTCCATAATATATCTTCTCCGTGCCTTTTGCTTTTACGCCGTGTTTTTACGTGCGGGACGGCTTCTTTTTGTTAATTTTAACACAGCCGGCCGGCAAGTCAAGTTTTTCACACAGACAGTTTCAATCTTAACTGATAATTTACAGCCGGCACTGTATTTACCGTCTGCAAATTATCACCTGAAAGGATTTCTTCCTAGATTTTCTGCCAAAAATGTCTTATAATATATGCATGAATTATCTCATGCGGGTTGCAGCCGGGCTGATATGCGCTACAGCGGTATCGGTGTTGTGTATTTCATGTACAGAAAAAAATACAGCGCCCGGGCTTCAACCTGATTCAAAAAAATCAACTGTCCTCATTTTAGCAGGGGAAGACTTCAAACGGGAAAGCGGAGCCTTCGACCTGATTGCAATGGAATACGGGCTTGCGGAAGAAAAAGGAAGGGTCAGGATTCTTTACTGGCCTGAAACTTTTGACACGGCGAATTCTTCCCTGCGCCTGTTTACGGAAACAGCCGAAGAAGAAAAACCCGGTATCATTGTCACTCTGGGGGCGCCGGAAGGAACACTGCGGGAACTGAGGAGAATAAACGGGATTCTTCCCGCCGCAAAAATAATAAGCATTTTCCCGCTTGAAGAGCCTATTCCGGTGGAAGCTGTTTCCGGCCTGCTGGTGGACGTCTATGTTCCCGGCCTGGAATCGGACACCGCGGCTCCGCAGGATGAAAATGCTACCGCGGTGGAAATAAGCGGAAAGGAAACAGCCCTTATCCTTTTGGGAGCTGTGCTTGCGATGGAAACAGATGACGGAGATTCCATTAAATCGGAAACCCTGGCGGCGGGAATAGCGGAGGCGGCGGAAAAAGCAGACAGCGAAACAAAAACTCAGATAAAAGACTGGGAGTATATGCCGGCCGTGGACACGGAAACAGGCATACGTTCAAAAAAGCATGTACTTGTCAAGACAAACTGAAACGGAGCTGTAATGAATACCCTGGAAGAATGTAAAACCGGAATGTTCGGAAGTCCGGATAATATTTCAAAATTGAAAAACGCTGATTCCGCGCGTATCCTTGTAATCGCGGATACCCATGAAAGGATACCGGTTCTCAGGGGGATTCTGAAGGAATACGGTCCTAAATGCGACGCCCTGATTTTCGCGGGAGACGGTGCAGCCGACATTATGGAATGCCGGGAAGAAGCTGTTTACGAGGAAAGAATGCGCCTGCTTATTCCACCTCTTGTCGTGATGGCCATGGGAAACTGCGACCTTCCCGCCTATAAGGGGACATCGGAAAAAGACCGGCAGAAAAGCCTTATCTTCAGGATTCCTCCCATGCAGATTATAAATATATGCGGAAACAATATCCTTGTGACGCACGGACACCTGCATTCAGTGACATTCTCCCCGGAACCGATTATAAACGCAGCGCGGCATAATTCATGCTCGGTTGTCATTTACGGACATACGCACATTCCCGCGGCGGGAAAATTCCATGCCATTTTCGCCCTTAATCCGGGAAGCACCTGCATACCGAGAGGGGATTCCCGGGAAAGTTTCGCCCTGATGACGCTCTCATCGAAATCAAGCCCGAAATATTCTTTTGAGACACCGGGCAAGGGAATCCCCGCGCTGGGGACACACTCCAGACGCTGACGGAACAGCGCGGACAACTTAAAGCCCCTTTTTCTTGGCTGTATTCCACAGGGAATCCATCTCCGCAAGGTTCTCTTTGCACAGCGGAAGCTTTTTCCCCTTCATTTCTTCCTCCACATACCTAAACCGGCGGACGAATTTGGAATTCGCCCGGGTGAGGGCCACGGCGGGATTTATCCCCAGCCTTCTGGCAAGATTCACAACGGAAAAGAGAAAGTCCCCGATTTCATCCTCCATTCCGTCTGATTCAACGGAACCGGAAGAGGAACGGATATCCGGCGGCATCCCAGATTTTGCGATTTCCGCCTTCAGTTCCTCTTTTTCCTCCTCAACCTTTTTCCAGATTTCCTCCACGGATGGAAAATCGAACCCGACCTTAGCCGCTTTTTTTTGAATCTTGAATGCCCGCATCAGAGGAGGAAGGGCCTCTGAAATTCCGTCAAGAACACTTTCACGGGAACGTCCTTCCACCTTTGTTTTTATTTCATCCCACTGCGACAAAACCGCATCCACGGTGGAAGCTTTTTTCCTGTCATCCGGGCCGGCAAAATTTTCAAGCCTGCCGAATACATGGGGATGACGCCGGATCAGTTTATCGGAAACAGCGTTGAAGGTGTCCGCGACGGAGAAATCACCCGACTGCTGGTAAATATATGATATCATCATGGCGTTCAAAAGCACATCGCCCAGCTCTTCCTTCACGTGCTCCGTATTTCCCTCTGTTATAGCCTCTACCGTTTCGTAGGACTCCTCTATGACAGTTTCGCGCAGGGTTTCCGGAGTCTGTTCCCTGTCCCAGGGGCAGCCGTCAGGAGCCCGGAGCCTGCATATTATTTCATAAAGCCTTTCAAAAGCCAGGCTCCGTTCACGGAGGTTATTGTCCGCCCCTCCGGCAGCATTGTCTTTATTATCTACGGCGCCGCATTTTTCCATTGTTTTCCTCCTAAAACAAACCTGATTTCTCTAGTCAAGTATTTTCCTTTTCGCCCATTCCTTCAGAAAATCCGGAGGATTCCCCGTCAAAACCGAAGACAGGAGATTTCCCGCATAAACGAATATTTCAGGCAGGGCTTCCCTTTCATGTTTTGAAAATGGTGAAAGAACATAAGAGGCGACATCGGGATGGGAAGGCTTTCCGACCCCTATCCTGAGCCTCCAAAAGCCGGCTGTTCCTAAAGAAGCCTTCATCGAGCGCAGTCCGTTATGTCCGCCAAGACCGCCGCCGTTTTTCAAAGAAAGCGTACCGAAATCAAGTTCAATTTCATCATGCACAACAAGAATTTCCTGCGCAGGAATTTTGTAAAAATCAGCCAATGCGGCGGCGCTTTCACCTGAAAGATTCATATAAGTTTCCGGCATGAGAAAATACACGGACCTTTCCTTTCCGTCTGTTCCCGGAAAACCAAGTTTTGCCCACTGCCCTTTGAATTTCCGCTGCCATGAAAGATTCTGAAAAAAATCAAGGGATGAGGCGAAAAGCCATGCCGCATTGTGCCTTGTCATTTTGTATTCTTCACCATAATTCCCCAGGAAAACCACCAGGGATATTCTCTCCTGTTGTAAAACCATGAAATCAAGTCTATATGAATTCCCAAAAATAGTGTATACTATAGATGTATGGACGGCAAAAAAATATTTATTATCGGACACCGGAATCCGGACACAGATTCCATTGTTTCGGCGGCGGCATATGAAGCATTTATGCAAGCCCAGGGAATAAAAAACTGCAGGGCGATACGCGCGGGGAAGCCCACCCCGCAGACGGAATACATTTTCGAGCGATTCAAAGTACCGCTTCCCGAATTCATACCGGATTTGATTCCGAAAGCGGAATATTATTACAAGCCGGGAACAAAAACCGTATCTGACGACACATCTCTCCGCGACGCCATGAAGCTGCTGGAAGAAACCGGCAACAGGGTTCTGCCGGTAACGGACAAAAACGGGAAATACCATTCACTGCTCCATTACAGCGCTTTCGCCCAGGAAGTCCTGAAGATGATGAATCCACGGCAGAAAACCGTGATACGCACCAGCGCGGAGCTTCTTTCAAATGTACTTAACGCACAGCCGGTGGTTTTGAAAAAGGAAAAGGAAATAAAGAAAAGCCCCGTCATTGTTGCCGCGGCTGAAAGCGAAACCTTCCGCCATCATTTAAATGAACACATCCCTGCAAATACAATCGTAATCGTGGGGAACAGGTCAGACATACAGAAACACGTAATTGAATCCAATGTCAGGATTCTGATTATCACCAGCGGAAATGTGCTTGACAAGGATTTGCGCAGCCTGGCGGAAAAAAACGGTGTTTCAGTTTTAATAAGCCCCTACGATACGGCCTCCACGGTTTTCCTTCTGATTTATTCGATGCCGGTTTCCTGCGTATCAAACGCCTCCGTGGTTCCCGTGAATAAAACGGATCCCCTGAAAAAAATTACGCCCATGCTTGCGGTCGCGCCGGGAAAAACCCTGCCTGTTGTCGATGAGTCAGGGAATGTCGCAGGACTGATTTCTGAAAGCGATTTATTCAACGAACCGAATATCGACATAATAATGGTTGACCATAACGAAATGAGCCAGGCTGTTGAAGGCGCGGATCAATTCAGAATCCTTGAGATAATTGACCACCACCGTCTCGGCAATTTGAGCACACGCTATCCCATAACATTCATAAACAAACCCGTGGGCGCAACCTGCACAATAATCACGGAACTTTACCAGCAGAAGCATACACCAATAAAGGACGAAATCGCCTCCATTTTGCTGTGCGGAATTCTGGCGGACACACTGGCCCTCCAATCAGCCACGACAACAGCGGAAGACAGACAGGCGGCGGAATTCCTTGCGGACATAACGAATCTGGATTTGCAAACACTGGGGAAGGAGGTCCTGTCAGCGGCGAGCAACATCTCCGGCAGGACGGCGCTGGAGCTTATTTCCCAGGACATGAAAGTCTATGAGGACGGAGGATTCTCTTTCAGTGTCAGCCAGATTGAAGTCGAAAATCCAGTGGACATAACAAAACGCAAAAAGGAATTCACAGACATTCTGGATTCAGAACGGGTTAAAAACGGACGGCTTTTCTGCTCGCTGCTCGTTACCGATATAACAAGACTTTCAAGCCTGCTTTTGATAACAGCGCCGCAGGATTTTATGCAGACACTCACGCTGCAAAAACAGGAAGACAATATTTATTTCATGAAAGATGTTGTTTCCAGGAAAAAACAACTTATGCCGATTCTCTCCGAAATAATCGAAAATTATGCCGCCAAATAAATGACAAAGCAGAATCACAGAACGGCAGGACGGGAAAACATGGAAGATATTTTCAAAACCGTCGGAAACGAGAATTTAAAACGCAGACTTTTTTTTATTTCGGAAATAGACAAAATGAAAACCGTCATGCGGAGAACCCTCCTGACTGACGGATCGAGACGGGAAAATGACGCGGAACATTCATGGCACCTTGGGGTAATGGCTTTCATACTTGAAGAATACGCGAAGGAACCCTTCTGCATGGAAAGGGTTCTGAAGATGGTTCTTATACACGACCTTGTGGAAGTGTATGCAGGCGACACATTCGCTTTTGACAGGGAAGCCAATCTGCAGAAAGAAGAAAAGGAAAAGGCAGCCGCAGAAAAACTTTTTTCCATTCTTCCGGCGGATCAGGGGAAGGAACTCAGGGAAATATGGGAAGAATTCGATGCAATGAATACCCCCGATTCAAGATACGCGGCCGCATTGGACAGGCTGCAGCCGTTCATACACAATCTTCTCACAAACGGACACACATGGGTTCTCGGCAACGTGAAAGTCAGCCAGGTAATGGAACGTTCGGGACCTGTAATGGAAATCCTTCCGGAATTACGGCCCTGGATGGAGGAGCAGATAAGCCTGGCTGTAAAAAAAGGCTGGATTAAAGATTAAACCCTGGGACGCCGGTCATCGACACGTTTCGCCTTGCCCTCGGATACAGGAAGTGAGCCCGGCTGTTTGATTTCGATTATCGGATTAATGGTGATAAGAGCAGCCATCTCACTTTTAAGCTTATCCCTGAGGGCGTTGATTAAACGGCTGTCGTCGGCGAACATTTCCGAGGTGATTTCAACCTGAACTGTCAATCTGTCAAGGACGCCGTTTTTATCAACAATAATGAAATAGTTAGCGCCGACACCTTTTGTCCTGAGAAGCACTTCCTCAATCTGGCTGGGGAACACATTCACACCGTTTATGATGAGCATATCATCGGTACGCCCCGTCAGCCTTGCGATTTTCCTGTGGGTACGGCCGCATTCGCAGGGCTCGGTTATAAAGCGGGTTAAATCCCTCGTCCTGTAGCGTATCAACGGCATGGCGTCCCGGCAGAGAATTGTAAGCACAAGCTCACCTGTCTCCCCTTCCGGAACAGGCTCAAGGGTTTCAGGGTCTATTATTTCGGCGATGTACCGGTCCTCCCATACATGCATTCCGTTGCGGAAAACACATTCAATGGCGGGGCCTGGCCCATTCATTTCACTCATACCGTAATTATTGTAAACCTCTATACCGAGGGTTCTCTCTATTTTGCAGCGTAATTCTTCGGAATGAGGTTCCGCCCCGGCAATGGCTTTTTTTAATTTGAAATCGGAACGGGGATAACCGCTCTCTTCTATCGCGGCGTGAAGATGGAGAAGATAACTAGGAGTGGCATGGACAACTGTTGTTCCGAAGTCCCTCATGAATTTTATCTGGCGTATTGTATTGCCGGAACTTGTGGGAAGAACCATCATTCCGAGTTTTTCAGCGCCGTAGTGGAGACCGAGACCTCCGGTAAAAAGTCCGTAAGTCATCATATTCTGAAGAATATCATGGCAGGAGCAACCGGCGGCGCGCAGACTGCGGGCCATTGTATCGGAGGCTGTATCCAAATCCTTCTGCGTGAGGTAAATCACAGTGGCGGCTCCGGTTGTTCCGCTGGATGCATGAAGCCTCACTACATCATCCTTAGGAACGGCAAGCAAACCGAAAGGATAGGCATCCCGCAAATCATTTTTAGTCGTAAAGGGAAGCCTGCGGATATCATCCAGTGAAGACACCGTGTCCTCCGTGATTCCAAGACCGTCGTATTTTTTCCGGTAAAATTCTGTACGAAGGGCGGATTTAATCTGTTTTTTCAAACCCTCAAGCTGGATTCTTTCGATTTCTTCCCTTGGAGCTGTTTCAATTTTTCTATCCAGAAAAGGAATTTCTGCATCTTTGCTGAACATACACAACGCCTGTCTGTCTTAAGATTTTTCCCCGAGCTTGAAAGCTTTCATATTGGCTTCAACAACACGGGGGTCTTTTTTTGCAAATATATCCGTGACACTTCCGGCGACGGCTTTTTCAGAAACAGGCAGGGAAGAAACAGCCGCACCTATCAAAGCCATATTTACCGCCTTGGCGTTTCCGGCCTCCCTGGCGATAGCTTCGGCATCCACAATACGATAAGACGGAAGAGAACGTATGGAAGCCAGCACTTCATTTACATCGGGATAATCAGGTATATTCACAAAAGGAGTGCTCGCGGTGACGACAATCCCGTCGGGTTTTAAAAACGAAAGATACCTCAAAGCTTCCAGAGGTTCCATCGAAAGAATCATATCCGCACAACCGGACGGAATCAAATCGGAATAAATCGGCTCATCGGAAATACGCATATGGGCCTGCACTCCGCCTCCACGCTGGCTCATTCCGTGAACTTCGGACTGTCTGACTTCAAGACCGTCAGCCATGGCGGCACGGGCAATAATAGTCGCGAGGGAAAGAACCCCCTGTCCGCCTACCCCCGCAAGGATAATATCATAAGTCATTTCTGGCTCCCTTTTATTTCGGGGTATATTTTATCAGTTTTTGGAGTATTATGGAAGAGCTTTTCAAATTCATCTATCCTGTCCCTGAAAATCTTTGTACCCTGTTTCCAGAAACCCGGATCCTCAATATTGAATCCGGCATCAGAGGCGATTTCCCCGGCGGTTTTTCTTCCGGTATCAAGCAAAAGATTTTTGTATACACCGGCGAAAGATTCCCCTTCTTTTTTGAAACGGGAAAAAAGCGCAAAAGAAAAAAGCTGTCCGAAAGCGTAGGGGAAATTATAAAAGGCTAAATCCGCCGAATAATAATGGCACTTGACCAACCACATATAAGGATGGAGGGCCGCATCATCCAGCGCACCGCCGTAAGCTTTGCGCTGACAGTCCTCCATTATCCGGCAGAAGTCACCGGCTGTCAAAGAACCTTTTCCGCAGGCGTCGAAAACAGCGCGCTCAAAATAAAAGCGGGAAAGAATGTCACAGATAATCTGGCATCCGTCCTGGAGATTCATCTCTATCAAGGCGAGCCTCTCTCCGTCAGAAACGGAATCAAGACGGGCGTTAAAAACCAGTGTTTCCGCAAAAATAGAAGCGGTCTCCGCCAGAGTCATTGGAAGCTCCTGCTCCCTGGCGGGAAGGTTTTTCATGATTTCAAAATGATAGGCATGACCAAGTTCATGGGCGACGGTCACAACACTGTTAAAGGTTCCGTCAAAGTTGCACATAATCCGGGATTCCCTGACACAGGGGAAGGCGGTCATGTAAGCCCCTCCGATTTTCCCGTGCCGGATTTTTCCGTCAATCCAACCGGAATCAAATGCTTTTTCCGCGAACTCAGCCATATCCCTGGAAAAAGAGCAGAAGCAGCCGGAAATTTCCCGGCGGGCATCATCCCAGCTGTAGACTTTCGCCGCCGAATCCCCTCCGGAAAGAGGAGCGAACAAATCGTAAAAAGCGCATTTTTCCAGACCGAGGATTTCAGCTTTTAGATTCAGGTAACGCGCAAAATCCGGAATAACATCTTCCATTGCTGACAACATGGCGGACAAAGCTTCCGGGGAAATGCGGGCCTGCCATAATGCCTTGGAAAGAGAGGCGCATTCGCCGGATTCTTTTTCCCAGCCCCTCCGTTTGTTGAGACAGCGGGATATACCTTTTATGGAATTCAGGGCGGCCGCCACGGGAAGCGAAACGGAACGGCATGTTTCAAGTTCCAGGTTGAAAGCCTTGCGGCGCACATCCCTGTCAGCGGAATACGCCATGGCTCTCAGTTCCACAAGGGTTTTACGGCTTCCTGTTCCGCTGTCCCAAAGACAATCAGCGCTTCCCGTAAGCTGATCCTGGAGGCGCCTCCATGCGTCAGCGCCGAAACGGGAGAGATCCGAAGCAAGGTCCTCTTCCACAGACGTCATTTGTTTTTCACGCCGGAACAAAAGCTCTTCAATGTATCTTTCATATACGGCGAAGTCTTTATTCCGCCGGCAGATATCCGTCAGAATATTTTCATACTGCTTTATTCTTTCAAGAAGCCTGACAAAAATGCCGTCATAAGGGCTGCGGATTTCTTCCGAGCGGGACAAGGCCGCCAACGCTTCTGCGGATCCTGTATCAACCGAATAGGAGGCGTAGCAATATGATTCAACAGTTTCAGCGAGCGCAAGATATTCATCGTTCAAAGCGATGAAGTTTTCAAACCACTCCATAATCTTTTCAGCGGCGGAATGATCCGGATCAATGGATTCTGACGCGAGGGAAGAAAGCCCACCCAAAAGACATTTAAGCCTGTCACAGGCGGAAACATATTCGATACTGTCAAAGGAAGGAAAAACCGAAGACAACTGCCATTCGGGAACAGGAACCGGCGTGCCGGTGCTTTTTTCATCTGTCATAACACATGATGTTTAACACAAAATAGAAGCTTCTTCAAGACAGAATAAAAAACACCGGACACGCCGTAATTTACTTGAATTTCAGGATAGGAGAAATATCGGCCATCCTGCAGCCGGGATTCAAATCACAGGCCCTGATTAAAAAATTCAGCTTGTCGATTCTTTCTCCTGAACGGGGGGCGCCGTTTTTAATAAAGCCGACCTGAAGTCCCACCGCCAAATCCATGACAACATCGCCGACTACACCGCCGGAGCGCCCGGAAGGTGTAGCAAGCAGACCGTTTTCAACGGCATATTCATAGGTATACATCGCTTCGGTTATGGTGCCGACCTGATTAGGTTTCATAATAAACCCGTCAATGGAATCAGCTTTATGAGCCCTCTCAAGGCGCTCCATATTTGTCACGATAAAATCATCACCAAGGATATTGGTACGCGTAAGGGAGGCGTGGGCTTTTGCGTATCCGTCCCAATCCTCCTCATCCAATAAATCCTCCACAAATACAAAGTTGTATTTTTCAGACAGACTCTTCATGTAATCTATAAGCTCATCCGAAGAAACCCTCTTCCCGAGCAAAAGATAAGTTTTGCTGTCGGAGTCATACATTTCGCTGGAAGCGCAGTCAAGGGCATACCCCATCTTTCCTGTATACCCGCATCTGTCCACAGCCTCTGAAATTATTCCAAGTATTTCATCAGGATCCTCTGACGGAGCCGCATATCCATAGGACGAAGCGGTTTGGGGTTTCTTCCCTGTATGCTCTTCTATGACTTTTTCCAGACATTTGAAAGTCATAACCCCCATTTCAACAGCATGGCATATATCATCAGCTCCATAAGGCATAATGATGAATTCATTAAAAGGCTGGGTAAGTGAATCGTAGCGACCGCCATTCACCACATTAAAACTGGGAACGGGAACTGTTTTTATTGTACCCGAAGCCAGATAATTGTACAAAGGTTTTCTATTCACCTCCGCGGCGGCACGTAAAGCCGCGATTGAAACAGAATAAACCGCATTCCCTCCGAGACGGCTTTTATCTTTGGTGCCGTCCAAATCTATCATGATACCGTCAATCTCTGTCTGGTCGGTGATTTCCTTTCCAATCAAAGCAGGCGCTATTATATTGTTGACATTATCAACGGCTTTATGAACACTCATGCCGGCGTATTCATCCGGGTTGTTGTCACGCAACACAAAAGATTCAAACTTCCCTACAGAGGAACCTGTAGGCGCACATCCGCGGCCAAGGCATCCGTTGTCTGTAACAATATCAACCTCAACCATCGGCCGGCATTTGCAGTCTATTATCTGTCTGGCATGAACAGATGCAATTTTGGCATTCATATTTTCTCCTGTTTAATTCGATTCTAAAGCAGGGATATATAATATATTAAAATCACATAAATTAGTACCGGTGTTTCCGGTAAAAACCGTGTCTCCCATAGCTGACAAAGCTTCATAACAGGCATGTCCGCGCAATGCGCCGTGTATATCAACGTTCCCGGACTTCGCTGTCCCGTAACTTGTTGAATCCGTAATTCCACCCGCAACCGGAGTTGTCCCGTCCGTTCCCTCTGAATCTATCGAAAGCATACAGGCGCCCTTTGTCTTGGAGGCGAGCAGGGCGAATGACGCCGTCAACTCCTGGGAAGGTCCTCCATGCCCCTTTATTTCCCTGTTGTCAAGAATCTTTGTCGTAACCTCCCCGGAACTCAAAATAACACACGGCGGTTTTACAGGATTACCGTAAGCCTGAACCTCCCGTGCAATGGACGCAAAGAACGAACCTGCATCCCTGCTCTCCCCTTCCAGGAAGGAAGTGAGGATCATGCAGTTAAGTCCCATCTCCTCCGCAATTTCTTTCGCATAAATACATGAATCAGGAAGGGTATTCAAGAGGAAATAAGTGTTCTCGGGAAATTCTTTCGGAGTCTCGGCCTCAGATCCCGCATTCATCAGGTAATCCACGACATTTTTCGGAAGCCTGTCCGCAACGTTATAATCCTTGATAACCCGGCGGGCGTCGTCAAGAGTCGTTTTGTCAGGACCGATTGGCGTACTGGCGTATTTCGCATAAGGAACCGCAATATCTTTTGTGGCGGGATTTCCAACCGCGTCACTTATTCCGAAGCCTATCATTTCGGCGCCCGTCTTTTGAATACGCTTGGCAAGCATTCCCCCGTTCATGGCGGATATATGCCGGCGGACGGCATTCACCTCATAAATACCTGCACCGGATTTCAGCATGACATCCGTCGTATCTATTTCTTCCTGAAGGGTGATTCCGTCAACGGGACAGCTCATCAGAGCGGAGCTTCCTCCCGAAATCACACAGATGAAAAGATCATCCGGACCCGCATTGTCAACAAGCTCAAGAATCTTGAGGCAGGCTTTATAGCCGTCTTCGTTCGGCAGGGGATGTCCGCCGACATAAACATCGGTATGGCGGAAAACATCAGTGTCTTCGGATATTTTCACAATGACAATACCCTTTGTAAGATAATCTCCGAGGATTTCATCAACAGCCATAGCCATATGATTGCAGGCTTTTCCGGCGCCAAGAAGATACACATGTTTTTTCCTGGACAAATCCCAGCTTTTAGTTCCGATATGAAGAACGGAGCCTTCCATGCGCATTATGCTTTTGATTCTTTCTTTGGAATCAAGACGCTGAAGGGTTTTCTCCGTGATATCAAGAACAATCTTTCTTGATTCAATATCTCCGTGAGAAATCAACTCATCATAGTTACGAATTTTTTTCATACATCCCCCAGAAAGGCCATGTAAAGTTTTAATACAAAATGTATCATCTAGTACAGAGTGTAAAACACTACGGTCTCCCTGTCAAGAAAAAAAAATCAGAAAATTTTTCTTGACAAACCGCTGTTTAGGTGTATTTTGAATTATACATTTTGTTTTATTTAGTACATTACTGAACAAGGAGGCTCCCATGCCAAACCAACAATATGATCCCTATCAAAATGTATGTACAGTTGTGAGGAACGCGGCCAAAATGCTGGGTTATCCTGAAAACGATTACGAGGCCATTTTGCATCCTGAACGGGAACTTAAAGTTTCCGTGCCGGTGATGATGGACAACGGAAACGTCAGGGTTTTTGAAGGGTACAGAATCCAGCATTCCACGTCCAGAGGCCCGGCGAAGGGCGGAATCCGATACCACTGCAAGGTTGATTTGAATGAAGTGCGCGCCCTTGCCGCCTGGATGACATTCAAATGCGCTGTGGTGAATATCCCTTACGGAGGAGGAAAAGGAGGGGTTGTATGCAACCCTGCGGAAATGTCTGAAAATGAAATCAGAAGGCTCACACGCCGCTTCATTGCGATGATTGCCCCAATAATCGGCCCCGACACGGACATACCCGCCCCGGATGTCGGAACCAATCCCCAGGTGATGGGATGGATTATGGACACATTCAGTATGCTGAAAGGACATTGTATACCCGGAGTTGTAACAGGGAAACCTCTGGAACTGGGAGGCGCTGTCGGACGAAACGAGGCTACAGGACGGGGCGTCACGCTGTGCGTCCTGTCGATTCTGGAAGAACTTGGACTCAAAGTATCCCAATCCACCGCTGTTATACAGGGTATGGGAAATGTTGGGAGCACAACCGCAAAACTCTGCAGCAAGGAAGGAATAAAGATAACAGCGGTAAGCGATGTTTCGGGCGGGATATACGCTCCTGATGGACTGGACATCCCGGCTGTAATTGAATACCTGAGGGCGAAAAAAGGGAACGCCCTTGCAAACTTCAACATGGACGGCGTAAAACATATTACAAATGGAGAGTTGCTGGAGCTTCCATGCGATGTCCTTGTTCCCGCTGCTTTGGAGAACCAGATAAACTCAAAGAACGCGGAAAAAATAAAGGCGAAAATCATTGTGGAAGGTGCAAACGGCCCTACAACCGTGGAGGCAGACTCTATTCTGGAAAGGAAAGGCGTCACCGTGGTTCCGGACATCATTGCAAATTCCGGAGGTGTAATAGTGTCCTATTTTGAATGGGTGCAAAACATACAATCCGTATCCTGGAGCGAAGATTACATCGACAACCAGCTTAAGGAAATTCTGGGGAGAGCTTTCTCAGCCGTATGTTCCATATCCAGGGAAAAATCAGTCCCCCTCAGAACCGCGGCTTACCTTATCGCAGTAAAGCGTGTCATAGAAGCGAAAAAACTGCGGGGTATATGGCCGTAACAAAACTGCATCATATGAGGGAACAGCGGCCGTAACCGGCTGCCGGCGGCAGGATGGAGCTAAAGCCCAAGGTAACAGCCTTGGTTAAGGATTGACTCCACCTTGGTGAGAACCCGCCGGGCCCGGCTGCGGTCGCTGTCTGCTACAGCGGCGGCAAGATAATTTGAAAGGCACAGGGTTGCCGCAAAGGAATTTTTGTACGTAACACTTGATATGGCGCAGGGAAGGATTATGTCGCCGTAAGATTCTACGGCGGAATAATTCAAGCTGGTTATCAAAACAACCTTCACGCCTTCTTTTCTGAGCCATGCAATCACCGAAGCGGCGGAACGGGAATACCGAGGAAACAGATAGGCGATGCATACATCCCCTTTCGTGGCATCCGCCACTTCCTCAGGATAAATCATACCCGTGGACTGCACCAGCCTGACATTATCTTTTATCTCCCCTATCCTGGACGCCAGATAATGGGCCATGGCGTAAGAACTGCGCATTCCGAATATATATGTCTTGTTGGAGGAGGCTATCAAATTGACAGCGGCTTCCAAATCCTGGTCATTCTGCGCGGAAAGGGTTTCCTGTATATTCTGGATATCAAGGGCGAAGGATTTTGTAAGCAGCTGATTGGCGGGGATAGTCCCTCCGGAATTCTCCAGACGCTCAGGCAGAGCGGTTTTGTTCTGGATATTATTCTGAAAATCCTTCTGCATATCTGAATAACCGCTGTAATCCAGCATTCTTGCAAACCGGATAACGGTTGTAGTACTTACGCCTATACGTTCGGAGAGCTCCTGAAGGGAACAAAATGCGGCCACATCAGGATGATCCATGAGATAGCCTGCCACCATTTTTTGAGAATGGGTAAATTCACTGTAGCGTTCGTTTAACTTGGAAGCAAAATCTATCATGACTTCCTTAAAAAATCCTGTTAACTTAATTTAAAATATTATAATTTCTTTAATTCAAATGATAAAAGCCATTATACTTTTTGTCAAGTTTTAATATGTTAATGTATCAATAATCTGCGTTAATGCCATAAAACACTCAAAAGAAAAAACCTCCCCGGTAGTCTTCCGGGGAGGCGAAAAATCAAAAGGCTCGCTGAAAATTATTCAGTCTTGAGGGAATCCTGCTCAACAGATTTATTAGCCTCCGCTTCAACCCCTGCCTCAATCGCAGCATAAACGTCATTCACTTTTCCGATGGTCTTTCCTTCCCTGTAATCCTTCAAATCTGAAAGAACATTGCGCAATTCATAAATCGAAATAAAGAAAAACGAAAACGGAATAGCCGCATAAAGCAACGGGTAAGGAAGTCCCGTAGCAGGGGTACTCCTTCCAATTCCATCTACGACCTGACGTATACCGATGTAAACAACCATAACGGATACGACATACAGAAGAACCTGCGCGACAAGAGTGAAAAGCTGCTCCAGTTCTTTCGGCATCATTTTCTTGAAAATTACAATACTGACATGCCCACGTTCCAAGGCAATGACGGACGTACTCATCAGGCAGAACCATACCAAAAGAAACTTCATGAATTCCTCAGACCATGTAAGAGAGCTATTCAAGACATACCGGCAGAATACATGCGCCCAAGCCGTCACAAGCATTACAATGCCGACAGCAACTATCAGAACCTTCAGGAACAATCTTATTCCCGGAATAATCCTGTCAAGAAATTTCAGCATAAACTTCTCCTTAAAAATTTCAGTTGACACCCTTTGTCACATCCGACAGTACTTCTTCCATTCCGGCAAAGAAAGCATCAACATACTCGCCGCCGATGGATTCCCGGACAGCCTCGGTAACCACGCCCTGGGTTGCCGCACGCATTTCTTCTTTTACGCTGTCGTCCGGATCAAGAACTGTCATGCCTTTTTCCTGCAGAAGCTCTTTCAGCAAATCTTCACGCTCATAATTGCAGAAACGGCTGTAGTTCTGTCCTATCAGGGCGCCTTTTATGATAATGGTCTGATATTCCGCAGGCAGGGAATTCCACCAGTCAAGGTTGGCTATGAGAGGCATCGTGTCATAGATGTGCCCCGTCAAAGTAAGGGCCTTTTGAACTTCATACATATTCAAGTCCCAGACATTGGCTATCGGATTCTCCTGGCCGTCAACAATTTTCTGTGAAAGAGCCATATAAAGTTCCGAGAAAGGAACGGGAGTAGGATTAGCACCTATGGTCTGGAAATTCAGGATATGCATCGGGGCAGCCATTGTCCTGAGCTTTACACCGGAAAAATCGGAAATTGAAGCTATAGGTTTGGAAGCGGTTGTCGTGTGACGGAAGCCGTTCTCCATCCAAGCGAGACCTTTCATGTTGACTTCCTCAAGAGTAGCCATCAGCTCCTCTCCTACATAGCTGTCCAACACCAACCAAGCCTCTTCGTAGCTTCCGAACAGGAAAGGAATATCCATGACCTGGAATTTATTCTGGTACACGGTTATCGGGGCGAGAGAAGCGGTACACATCTCCAAAGTACCGGACTGAACCTGCTCAAGTGACATTTCCTCACTTCCAAGCTGACCGTTAGGATATATGTTCACTTCGATTTTTCCTAAAGACTGTTCCTCCACATATTTTTCCATCGCGAACAAACCGAGTGTCTGAGGATGATTGATGGAGTTACAGGCGCTTATTCTTATCGCGATATTTCCGAGTTCGGAAAGATCCCTGTGCGCCGTCACAACGGTACGCCGGGAATTCTTAACCAAACTGAAACACATGCAAAGAATCAACAATCCCGTGGCAATCGCCATAACAACAACAAAAAAATTCGTTATCGCCTTTTTCATCATTTGCTTTCTCCTAGTAAAAATTTTAGTATCCCATCAGTCTGGGCAGTGTCGTCACAAGAGGCGGAAAGAAAGTAAGAAGCAGCAGGATAATGATACACGCCGCTATATACGGAATCGCCTCTTTTACAGTTTCCTCTATAGTAACACCAGCCGTCGGTGAAGTGACAAAAAGCGTGATTCCGAATGGAGGTGTCGCCAATCCGATGACAAGGTTCACGCAAATTATGATTCCGATATGCAGTGGATCGACACCGAGCTGCCAGGCTATAGGAGCGATTATGGGGGCAAGAATAACTATGGAAGCATAATCATCCATAAAGCATCCGCAAATCAACAGCACGATATTCACCAGGAGGAGGAAAAGCCAGACGGGCATTTGAGACATCGGTTCAATAAGGATACTGAGAACCCGTTCATTTGCGATGGCCCAGGCCATTACGCTTCCGGCACCGGCAAGAATCAAAACAAGTCCCGTTGTTGTCGTGGCTTCCATGAAAAGCTCCGGAATATCCTTCAACTTTATCGTCTTCTTTACAAAAAACGCTATTATAAAACTGTAAAGCACAGCGACAGCTGAAGCTTCGGTAATGGTAAATATACCGCTGAAAATTCCGCCGAGGATGATGACGGGAAGAATCAAAGCGGGAAGAGCCTTGATTGTGACGTCCCTCTTATGGGCCCATGTGCTTTTTCCGAATGAAGGATAATTACGCTTGATAGCGGTTCTGTGGGCTATCACCATTTCAGCGGCGGCTATCAAAATCGCCGGCACAACGGCGGCCAGGAACAAACCTGCGATTGACGTTCCGCCAACAGAAATGCTGTACATTATCATCAGAACTGACGGAGGCATTATCGGCCCCAGCAACGCGGCGGAAGACATTGTTGCGGAAGCGAACGCGGGTGAGTATCCTTCTTTTTTCATCATAGGAATAAGGAATACGCCAAGGGAAGCCGCGGATGCGACAGCGAGCCCAACGATAGAGCCCATGAGCAAAGACGCGCCTATTGTCACGATGGCGATTGCCCCTTTATAACGGCCGAAGAACGCATTCACAAAGTCAATCAGCAGCTGGAGCAAACCTCCCCGCAACATAAGCTGTCCTGTGATAACAAAAAAAGGTACAGCGAGGAAAGAAAAGCTGTTCATTCCCTCATACAACTTTGTTCCGACAATCGTAATGTCATAACCCATGACGAGCATATAAACGCTTGAGCTGACAATAAGATTGTAGGCAATCGGAACACCCATTATCATAAGGGCAAAAAAGCAGATAACCATTATGCCTAGTTCCATAATTCCTCCTTCATAAATAAAAACCAGGTCAAACTGAAAAATACGGTGAAACCTCCCGCATCAAAATCCCGCGGGAAATTCCACCGCAGTATTTTTTATTCCTTCATTTGATACGGTTCATCCCACAGAAGAAGCTTTGTTCCTATACCTTTGTCCAAAGCAGTCTTCCACAGGTCATAGCCGAGACCGACATCGAAGGTAGCCATGCCGCAGGCAACAAATGTAACACGCTCGTCATCGCTTTCACGGCCGGGACGTGTTTTCAGAATCACATCACCGATACTGGTGGAATCCTTCAGCGCCGGCAGTTTTCCGTCATCAATCAACGTGTAAATCGGCCCGCCGATTACAGCCGCATAACCGGCCTTCTTGTCTCCTGACTCGACGGCTTCCTGCACATAAGCTTCATGAAGCCTGACATTATCGTATATGAGTTTTGTGCTCGTCCAATAAGAATCATCAAACTGCACAGGCCCGGAAATCAAAACGGTACACCCTTTTTTAATCCACTCATCCTTCAGGATAAGAGGTTTAAGGCGGGAAGCGGCGACAGTAACCACATCAGCGTTTTTCAAAGCAAGTTCAAGATCCGTGACGCCCTCCCCCTTTATTCCTGTTTCCTTTTCCGCCCAGGCGGCGAAATCCTTTGACTTTTCCTCAAAAAGGTCAAAGCAGAAAACTTTTTCCAGCGAAGGAAGCTGGGAGGCTATCGAACGGAAGCAGGACTTGTTTATAGGTCCGCAACCAAGCACGGCGCACACCTTCGAGTCTTTGCGGGCAAGATGACGCGCGGCTACGCCTGGAACAGCGCCTGTCCTCGCGGCGCTCAGGAGGTTCGCCGACATGAAAGCGAGAGGCTCCCCCGTATCCTTGTCATTCAGTGTCACGGTGAGAACCGACCGGGGCAGCCCTTTTGAAGGATTCGCGGCATTGGAACCGTACCATTTCTGCCCGCAGATATCAAAACGGCCGCCAAGATAAGCCGGCATGGCGACAAAACGCCTGTCGGGACCCGCCACAGGCATATTCGGGAACGGGGTTTCCTTCGGGAAAACAATTCCCAAACCATGGCTGTTATGATTAGGACCACCCATAAGATAATCACCCTGACTCAACAACTTGAAAACTTCTTCGGCATTATCAACGCATTTTTTCGCATCCAAAACACCGGCAGCTATTGTGTCGGCCTCGGACAAATACAAAAATTCTGTTTTTTTTGCCATAGCTCATCCTCCTTATGAAAAACACCTCTCAATCTGTTTTGATATGACATATCTATAACAAATTGTTTTATTTAGTACTTTTAGCAGTATAAAACCTAAAATTCACTCTGTCAAATTTTATTTTAGGGTATTTTACAAATTAATGAGATTGAAAAAAAAAATGCAATATGGTAGAATCAGGATATTGTGATCCATTAGCTCAGATGGATAGAGCGGCTGCCTCCTAAGCAGCAGGTCGGACGTTCGAATCGTCTATGGGTCATCACTGTAACGTTTCAGGAACAGTCTGGTACGTTCGTTTTTAGGGTTCTCAACCACATCCACGGCGGGGCCTTCCTCAACAATAACCCCGCCGTCCATGAAGATAATCCTGTCGGAGACGTCTCTGGCGAAGGGTATCTCGTGGGTTACAATCACCATCGTCATTTTTTCAGCGGCGAGAGAGCGTATAACCCGGAGTATTTCACCGGTAAGCTCCGGATCGAGGGCGCTGGTCGGTTCATCAAAGAAAAGAACCTCCGGCTCAAGTGCCAAAGCCCGGGCAATGGAAACCCGCTGCTGCTGCCCTCCGGAAAGCTCATAAGGATATGAACCGGCTTTCTCATACAAGCCCATTTTATCGAGAAGTTTCAAGGCTTTGGACTCAGCCTCCCGGCGCCCGGTCTTCAGAACGTGAATCTGCGCCTCTGTTATGTTCCTCAAAACCGAAAAATGGGGAAACAAGTTGAAATTCTGGAAAACCAGACCCACCTTGAGGCAAATGCGGCGCAGTGTATCCCTGTCGGCGTAAACGCCGTCCTTCACCATTACCTGTCCGGCGACAGTTATAGTACCCTTTTCAACTTTTTCAAGCTGGGTCACGGAACGCAAAAGGGTTGACTTGCCGGAACCTGACGGCCCGATGATGGAAACGACCTCCCCCTTCCTTACGGAAAAGGAAAAATCCTTTATGACTTTCAGCGGACCGTAGGATTTGGAAAGATGTGAAACTGAAATAATTTCTTCATTATCCTGATTCATACCCCACACCTTTCACCTGTAATACGATAATTTCTTTTCAGCGACGGAAAATGCCTTGGCCACAGCCCAATTCATAATGAAATAGAATACACCGGCCACAAAAATCGGCGTTGTCGAAAACTTCTGGGAAGAGGCGGTTTTCGCATAATGAAACAATTCCGGGACGGCAAGCGTTGACGCAAGGGCCGTATCCTTGACCAGAGTGATGACTTCGTTTGACAGCGCAGGAAGAATCCGTTTGACGACCTGGGGCAGAACAATCCTGAAAAAGGTCTGGTTTTTCGTAAACCCGAGAACCTTTCCCGCCTCATACTGACCCTTAGGAATCGACTCGATTCCGCCGCGGTAAATTTCCGCGAAATAGGCGGCGTAGTTCAGCACAAAGGCAATTATGACGGCGACAAACCTGTCATATGCGACATCTATATTAAGGGCCAGAAAAATCTTCAGCGGAACATAAAAAACAAATATAAGCTGGAGAATCAGCGGAGTACCGCGCATAATCAGCAGGTATCCGCTTATAAATATACGGAGAGGGGCGCATTTAGACATCCGAGCCAAAGCCACCGGAAGCGCCAGGGGAATGGCAAAAAGCAGCGTAAGAAAAAATATTTCCAACGAGACAAGACTTTCCGCAGCCATGTCCATGAGCATTTTTGCCATACAACCCCTCTAAAAAAAGCTGTTCAGCGGAAGTTATTTTCCAATAACTGAAATATCCGATCCGAACCACTTTTCGGAATAAGAAGCCACTGTTCCGTCAGCGGCCATTTCTTCAAGAACCTGCTGGACCTTATCCCTCAGCATAACATCGTTTTTGCGGAAGCCGATACCGTAATTTTCAGGGGCAAGGGACTCAGTTAAGATGCGGAAATCCTTTCCGGAACGGTTGATACTGTCATTCGCCACAAGCAAATCCATGACAACACCGTCCACACCCTTCAGCTCAAGATCAAGGAGAGCGGTAAGATTGTCCTTGAACTCCGCGACGCTGGAAAGAGACGCCTTGAATTCAACAGCTGAATCCAACGCCGCCTGGGCGGATGAACCGGCCTGAAGTCCGATTGTTTTTCCTTTGAGATCCTCAAGGGTATTATAAGGTGAATCAGAGCGAACGACAATCACCTGGGCATTCCGCAGATAGGGTTTTGAGAAACACAGGGCTTCTTCCCTCTCCGGGGTCATAGTGAAACCGTTCCAGATGCAGTCGATTTTCCTGGTGTTGAGCTCCATTTCCTTCGCCGCCCAGTCAATAGGCTGAAGAACCAATTCAACGCCCATTCTCCGGCAGGCTTCCCTGGCCAAATCCACATCATAACCGACAATCTCGTTATCCTCATTGCGGAAACCCATCGGCGGGAAAGAATCGTCAAGTCCCATGATGAATGTCCCTTTTTCCATGACGTAATCAAGGGATTCATCCACGGCATCTTTTTTTCCGCCGGCGAACACCATTGCAACCGCACATACCATAAATAATATCACGGTTATTTTTTTCATTTTTTCCTCCGGAATATCAAAAATATTTCTGCAATTCAGAATAAACGGACGGCATCATTCAACAGGACGCTTCCTGAGATTCTTGTTTCCTGCCACAGCCTGCCCTTCCCCAACCTGTTGCTCCATCATGGCACGCACTTTAAGGGGAAGCCCGAACAGGGTTATAAAGCCCTGGGCATCCTTGTGGTCGTACAAATCGCCGGTCGTGAAGGAGGCGATATTTTCATTGTACAGGCTGTATTTTGAATAGGAACCCGCCCCGCGTATCGAGCCTTTATACAGTTTGAGTTTCACCCAGCCGGTGACGGTTTCTTCGGTGGAGTCGATGAAAGCGCGGCAGGCATCCATCAGCATGGTGAAGAATTTTCCGTCATAGATAAGCTCGCCCATCTTTATGGAAACGTGCTGTTTAAAGTGATAGGTGTCCCTGTCAATGCAAAGCTGATCCAGCATTGTATGGGCTGTGTAAAGGATTGTTCCGCCGGGAGTTTCGTAAACGCCGCGGCTTTTCATGCCTACACAGCGGTTCTCGCATATATCAGCCAGACCCACTCCGTTACGGCTTCCTATTTTGTTCAGTTCCAGCATCAAATCAAGGGCATTCATTTTCTTTTCGTTCACAGCAACGGGTATACCCTTTTCAAAATCTATCCGGACATATTCCCCTTCCTCCGGTGCTTCTTCAGGAACAACGGTAAGCTGAAGCATATGTTTCCAATCGGGCTCATTTTCAGTCTTCTCAAGCTCAAGACCTTCATGGGAAAGATGCCATATATTCTCGTCCCGGCTGTATGACTGATCCTTTTTCATGGGAACTTCGTATCCCCTGTCCTCCAGGAATTTAATCTCCGCTTCCCGGCTGTCCATATTCCAAAGGGGATCACGCCAGGCGGCTATGACACGCAGATCCGGAGCGAAAGCTTTTATAGCCAATTCAAACCTTACCTGGTCGTTTCCCTTTCCGGTAGCCCCGTGACAAATTGCGGAAGCCCCTTCCTGACGGGCATATTCAACAAGAATTTTTCCGATTAAAGGACGAGCGGTGGAAGTCCCGAGAAGATATTTGTCCTCATAAACACAATTGGCTTTCAGCGCGGGCCAGATAAAGTCCGTGATGTATTCTTCACGCGCATCAACGATATAACAGGCCGACGCGCCTGTTTTCAGGGCGCGTTCCTTTATTTTCGCCCAGTCTTCTTTCTGGCCGAGATCAATGCAAACGGCGATTACATCGTAATCATAATTTTCCTTAAGCCAAGGGATAATAACAGTCGTATCAAGCCCACCTGAATACGATAAAATGACTTTCTCTCTCCCCATATGAACCTCCTGTATTTCCGGCACACATGGTACACCGAAAAAGACTTTTAATGCAAGCGGACAGACGCTGGAGCCGGAATGAAAAACCGGGGTATCATCTTTTCTCCAAATCGGCCGCCTTTGAAGTAAGCTCGAGAACCTTCATGTGGAAGAACTTCTCTACAAGGATTGTTTCCACCAACCCAAGGAATTTTCCGGAGGATGAAACAACGGGGATGCTGTCAACCTGATAAACCCTGAAAAGCTCCTTCACCTTCGACACAGGCGTATCAGGAGAACATACCACCGGGGAAGGATCCATTATGTCATACGCCAGAAGAGAGTCCGAGACAGAGCTTCCCAAGGCAATCGCCTCTTTCAAGTGTTCTATCGTTATAATGCCGGAAAACCTGCCCGTAACATCCGCAACGGGACAGCTTAAAGAAGTCTGTGTTCCGAAACTTTCTATAACACCGGAAAAGGGGGTTGTATCCAGAACCATTCTTCCGGCCTTGTTTTCCGGAACAATGGAGAGGACATCCTGTACCGTGCTACTACGCAGAAGGTCTTCCTCAGTTATATCGAGACCAGCCTCGCCTGCCTTCGTTATTCCGTATTTAACGCAGACAGGGCCCAGCATCTGCACAATGAATGTGGTCGCCGTTATTACAAGAGGAACCGTATTCCCCAATTCAGAACCGGCAAAAATCGTGGATGCGGAAATTGAAAGACCAATCGCAACTCCGGCCTGGCTTAAAAGGCACCACCTCATGTATTTACGAACAGTCGCGGGGGCTCCGGTTATTTTTGCGCCGAAACTGGAACCGATTGATTTTCCGAAAGTCCTCGCAATCACGTAAATCACGGCGATGACAGCGAACAACGGGGTTATAACACGCAGATTCAGATTGGCGCCTACCAGAACAAAAAACAGAGTGTAAACAGGCGGCGTAAATTTATTTATGTTTTTAAAAAACTGCGCTGTTGAAAAGAACGCGGTGTTTACTATTAAACATCCGCAGGCCATTGCCACAAGAATTGTATCCAGGTTGAAAAAAGCGGCGGCACCTGTTGAAACCATTATGGTTCCCAGGGAAAAACAGAGACTCCTGCCGTCATCGTTTTTTATGCGGCTCAAAATCAGATTGAGGAAAAAACCGGCAAGCACGCCGACAGCTATCGATACAAAAATCTTATACAGAATGCCAAGCATCTGGGAACCGAAAGACACCTGCGCGGCCCCGATTAAACCTGACGCCACGGAAGAGGCCGCGGCGAAAAGAAACAAAGCGACGGCATCGTCCATCGCGACGATTCCCAGCAAAATCGTTGTAAGAGGCCCTTTGCTTCTGTTTTCCGCCAGCACATCGGTTGTGGCGGCAGGCGCAGTGGCAGAAGATATTGCGCCGAGGACAATACCAAGGGCAATGGAATTACGGAGTTCACCGGTGACAAAATAAGAAACGGCTGTAACCAGAATACTGACCGTAAAGAAGGGAACTATCGATTCAAAAATTAAAATCCCGAGAAACTGCCTGCCGTATTTTTTTATGACATCAAATTTCAGCTCGGCTCCGATGAGAAAACCTATAAGCGAAAGGGCAAGGCTGCTTACCGGTGTAAGACTCTGCAAAACCTCCTGCCCGAAAATACGCGCCCCGGAAAGGCCGGCAAGAATACCGGTTACGATATAACCGACAACCTGCGGCAGCTTTAATTTCTTAAAAATAAAACCGCCGGCGGATCCAAGCAGAATAATCAATCCCAAAATCAAAATTGCATTTATGGAATTAAAATCCGTAAACCTCAACGTGGAAAAATCAATAAAGTCCATACCGATAAACCCGCCTAAAATCCGTCAAATCAACTGAAGGCAGTCAAAACAGATTTCAAGATACCGAGACCTTCATCTATAAGGGAGTCTGTTATTACAAGCGGAGGAAGAAAACGGAGCGTAAATTTTCCTGCGGTGGAAATACACAAGCCTTTCGGGGCTGCCTGGAGACAGGCTTTCTGGATGGCGGCCGCGTTTCCGCAGGAACCGTCTACATCCACACCTATCATCAATCCGCAACCGCGCACATCTTTTATACAGGGCAAATTCCAGGAACGTACCGTATTCCGTATCCGCTCCCCGGCCTGCTCGACCCTGTCCATGAAACCACGGTCTTCAAGGGCTTCCAGAACCGCAAGCCCGGCGGCACATGCCAGTGGGTTTCCCCCGAAAGTGGACTGATGGTCTCCCGCAACGAAAACACCCGCCGCTTTTCCCCGGAAGAGACAGGCTCCCATGGGGATACCGCCTGCGATACCTTTTGCGAGGGTGACAACATCAGGAGACAATCCCAAGGTCTGGAAGGCAAACAAATTACCGGTACGGCCCATCCCTGTCTGGACTTCATCCATCATAAAAAGCGCGCCGCAATCCCTGGCGGCTTTTTCACAGGCGTGAGCCCAGTCCGCATCAATTAAATTCACACCGCCCTCACCCTGTATTCCCTCAATCATAACAGCACACACCGTTTCGTCAAAGGTTTTCAAAGCGTCATAATCACCGGCGGCAATAGTTTTGAATCCGGCAGGATACGGTGAAAAACAGTCAGGGTGGAACACATCCTGTCCTGTAGCGGTAAGTGTAGCCAGGGTACGGCCATGGAAGGACTTTTCCAGAGTGACTATTGTATTGCGCTCAATAACACTTGGAGTGCCTTCCCCATGAGTACGCATCCATCCGTATTTGCGGGCCAGTTTTATTGCGGCCTCATTTGCCTCAGCCCCGGAATTACCGAAAAAAACACCTTCCATTCCTGAAAGGAGCAGCAACCTGTCCGCAAATTCAATCCCCTTATCCGAATTATAATAATTGGAAATATGTATCTCTTTTTCCGCCTGCTTCTGCACAGCCTTCACGAGAGGACCGTAATTATGTCCCAGACAATTAACCCCTATCCCTGAAGTAAAATCAATGTATTTCTTTTTATTCCTGTCGGTGAGGACAGAGCCATTACCTGAAGTAAAGACAACATCAAAACTTGAATAATTATTTACAATACGGCCATTCATTGATTTTCCCATATCCTTTCCTTCAATCCCTTCAATATAAAAATAAAAGCAGAATATTTTATTTAAACAATCATTGTCCCGATGCCGCGGTCGCTGAACATTTCAATCAGCAGAGAGTGAGGAACCCGTCCGTCAATAATATGGGTTCTTGGAACACCGCCTTTAAGAGCCTCAAGGCAGCATTCGATTTTAGGAATCATCCCCGAAGAAATAATCCCGGTGGCTATCATCGAGGGAACCGCTTCCCTGGCGATACGTTTTATCAGGGAATCAGGATTGTTTATATCCCGAAGAACACCAGGAACGTTTGTCATCTGGACGAATTTCTCCGCCCTCAACGCGACCGCGATTTTCGCCGCGGCTGTATCAGCGTTTATGTTGTAACAGCTGGGATCATCCGCCTGTCCGACAGCTACGGTTGAAACCACCGGAATAAAGCCCTGTTCCAAAAGTGAAACCAAAATTCCGGGATTGACTTCCACCACTTCACCTACAAAACCAAGGTCAACCCCTTCCCTCCGCATTTTTTTAGCCCGCATCAGACCGGAATCAACCCCGCTTAATCCGACGGCGGAACCTCCTCCCTGCAGCAGCAGTTTAACGATTTCTTTATTGAGCTTGCCGGTTAAAACCATCTGGACCACATCCATTGTCTCGCCGTCAGTGTAACGCAGTCCGTTTATGAATTCGCTTTTTTTCCCGATTTTTTCCAGCATGGAATTTATTTCCGGACCGCCGCCATGCACAAGCACCACATGAACCCCTATTGTGTTTAAAAGCACAATATCCTTCATAACAGCCTGCTTCAGTTCCTCGTTAAGCATGGCATTGCCGCCATACTTGACTACAACAGTCCGGCCCACATACTGCTTGAAATACGGCAGGGCTTCGGAAAGAACCTCCGCCCAATCTTTATTGTCCATAAGTTTTATATCCTGCCTTTAGGTATTAGGTGCGGTAATCGCCGTTTATTTTAACGTATTCATAAGTGAGATCACAGCCCCAAGCCTTCCCGACTCCGTGTCCGTCCTTTAAATTCACCAGAATACGCACTTCTTTTTCGTTGAGGATTTCCGAAGCCCTGTCTTCGTCAAAGGCAATCTGGCTTCCGTCCCTGCAAACCTCGATGTCCCCTGCCCTGCTTTGAAACGAAACACAAACTTTGTCCGGTGAGAATCCTGCCCCTGAATACCCCATGGCGCAGAGAATCCTTCCCCAGTTGGCGTCCCTTCCAAAAAAAGCGGCCTTGACCAGATTGGAGGAAACAACGGATTTCGCAAGAGTCCTTGCAGCACGGTCATCGGCGGCCCCGGCGACACAGCATTCAATAAGACGCTCTGCCCCTTCTCCGTCAGCGGCGATTTTCCTTGCCATCCTCTCGTTAAGCTCGGTAAGAGCCGCGCAAAAAGTCTTGTAACCGGAACCCTTATCCGAAATTTCAGGATTGCCGGCCAAACCGTTTGCCATAATGACAAGTGTATCGTTCGTACTTGTATCACCGTCAACGCTTATACAATTATAAGTTGCGGCGGCACTTTCCTTCAAAGCGGAAAAAAGCATGGCGGAAGAAATCGCGCAGTCCGTCGTTATGAATCCAAGCATTGTCCCCATGTTTATGTGAATCATACCTGACCCCTTCGCCATGGTTCCTATGGTGACTGTATGCCCGCCTATATCGACACGGATTTCATCCTCTTTATACACAGTGTCCGTTGTAAGGATAGCTTCCCGTGCAGGAATATGCCCCTGAACGGATAAACCGGAACAAAGCTCTTTCATGCCCTTTTCCACGGCTTCAATGTTAAGTTGCTGGCCTATCACACCGGTGGAGCAGACAAGCACGTCATTCACCGGAACGGACAGCTCCTCCGAAACGCTTTTCGCCATACGCACTGCATTTTCATAGCCCTGTTTCCCGGTACAGGCATTTGCGTTTCCGGCGTTTGCGATGACAGCCTGCGCCTTTCCGTCGGCGATATGCTCCATGGAAAGCTTTACAGGTTCAGCCTTTACCAGATTGCCGGTAAAAACCGCGGCCGCCGTGCACGGCGTTTCAGAAACTATAAGCGCAAGATCGGCGGTTTTCCTGGACTCTTTGATTCCACACCTTATCCCGTTGGCTTTAAAACCGGCGGGAGCGGTCACCCCGCCTCCAGATTGACTTTCAGTAACTTCCATAATGATTATAATCCAACTTCTTTCAATATAGGTCAATAGGCTGAGGGGAATTACAAAATCCGGATCCCAGATTTATTGAGAAAAACGGAGAAAACTCCCCGTAGATGGAATGATGAACCCCGCCTTTCAAAACCACGCCGAAAGCTTCCCCGAGCCTCGATCCAACCCCGGCCGACAAATTCCAGTGAACGACCGCGCTTCCCGGCCGGATTTCAGACGGCTCTGAAGAAGCCAGACCCGCGGCCCCCGAAAGGATAATATACAGCGGAAGGCGCTTTAAAAGACCGATATCCCCCGCCGCGGTAAGATTATACTTCAACTCAAGGCCGATCCCGCCGACGAGGCTGCCTTTCTTTTCCTCCTCATATATACCCATCGGGAATAAATTGCGGAAAGATAATTCCGGCTGATAATAGACAGGAGCCGGACCGTCAATCTGAAAAGAACCGCCGAAATTAAAGTCGGTTCCCGCCTCAAAAATAATACCGGCGGAAAATGATTTTCCGAACGGAAGCCAGAACGAACCTCCTCCTTCAAGGACCATGAATTTATTTGAATCAGTAAAATTCAAGATTGACATTGTAAAATTGGAATAAAATTCCGCGCCTTTTTCCGGCAGTATGTTGTGGTCCAAAGATGAAAGCCCGGCCCTGGCGAAGCCCAGCAGTGACCGCGTTTTTCCGGAGCCTTCCATAACGGTATCATCAACCGACACGGATTCAAAAGTCGTACCGGCGGAAAAAAACAATCCCATGCAGGGTTCAATCATAAAAGAAATACCTCCGCCCGAAAAGGAGGAGCGGTACTGCATCGCTATGGATGATTCGGAAATCCTCATAACATAATCATTTTTTAAACCATAAAAAACTGACAGGGAAAATATACCTGCGAAAGGTTGATAAAAATACAGTGACAAACCGGGGGCGTCCATCAATTCCACATCAACGCCTAATTCAGAGCGTTCAGTCGTAAGGCCTCTCAAAACAAGCGCGGGAATCACATCAAGATCCCCAAGCATCACCGGAGAATATTCAAGATTGTAGGAAAAATTGAATTTCAATTCGTTACCGGGAACTTCCTTCGGATATAAACGTATCAAAAGCTCGTCACTGTCTCCGGAAGCGGAAGAAACGCGGAATACACGCGAATTCCCGAAACGTCCTGTGGAATCCAGATCCCTGCAAATTTTCAGGCAGTCGGCGGGGGAAACGGATTTGCCTTTTATCCATTCCGTCATTTCCTCAACAAGAACAATATCACGGTGGGGAACATCTCCTTCGATCCGGACAGAAGAGGCTGTCCATGAAAACTTCCTGCGGTTATTGCCTTCAGATGACTCCTGGCTGTTGTACTGAATCCCCGCCGTATACGGGAATTCATCCCTGTAGCTTTCCAGATATGCGCTGATTTTTTCCAGATTATCCCTGTTCTCCGCGACGGCTTTCTCCCCGTATTTCAGCAGCTGGTCAGCCTTGTCAAAATCGGTTATCTGCATTGAACCGACATCGACATTTATCAGAAAATCGGCGAGGGAAGCCTGAATATCACCGTTCTGTTTCATCAGAATAAGAAGGGAGCGCATCGCGGAATTTATCAAATTCCTGTCAACATCATCGAAAATTTCTTCCGTGGCATTCAGATTGACAGCGATTACAATATCGGCTCCATAGTCTCTCGCCGTCTGCACGGGAAGATTATCCACAACACCGCCGTCAACCAAAAAACGCCCGTCCTTCTTCCACGGAGAAAAAACACCGGGAAAACTCATGCTCGCGCGGATTGCTTCCGACAGGGAACCTTTGTCAAGCACAACCTTTTCCCCGGTTTCCACATCCGTGGCGACACAAAAGAACGGACACGGCAGGGACGAAAAGTCAATTTCCTTCGGGTATGGGGAAGTAAGGGCGTCAAAAAAACGGAGAATGTTTTTACCGGATAAAATCCCGCCGGAATTATAAAAACCGTGTTTATCAAAAAAGAAACGGAGAGGATACCGGTACAAATCCGTTTTTTCACGGTAACTCATGAGGGAAGCCTTGTCGCCTTCAAAAAACGAAAACCGCCAGTCCATTGAACGGACAATGCTTTCTATCTCCGAAGGCGTATAACCTGCAGCGTAAAATCCGCCGACAATAGCCCCCATGCTTGTTCCTCCGACCATATCAACCGGGATGCCGGCTTCCTCAATGGCTTTGAGCACGCTTATGTGGGCGATTCCCCTGGCACCGCCGCCCGCCAGAACAACAGCGACCTTAGGACGGCGGCCTTCCGTCCGGGGAAAGTTTTCCACTGAAAAAAAAGGCCCGGAGTTCGGACCTGATTCCCTGTTCCCGGCAACCGAAGACATTCCCGCCGCTGGAATTTCTTCCCCGTAAAAAGAGGAAGCCGTAATTATCAAAAGGAGGGAAAATAAAACAAATTTATTCTTTTTCTTTCTGGGTTTGGGAATGGAAGATTTTTTCAACATCAAGAAGGATGACAAACGCCTCTCCTTTTTTACCCACTCCGGAAATATATTCAGGCGAAATAGTATTTCCGAATTTCGGAACAGCGTCGAGCTCTTCTGTTTTTACATCCAAGACTTCTTCCACACTGTCAGCGACAGCGCCGAAAACCGTCACATGGTTCTCATTGTCCTCACGCGGGGTTTTCAACTCCAGCACAATGATTCTGGTATTCTTTGTCACGGGAGGAACCGGCAGCCCGAACTTCCTGCACAAATTGATAACCTGGATTCCCTGTCCCCGGGAACTGATTAAACCCTCAACGCAGTCAACGGTACAGGGCAGCTGCTCCGGCTCCGTGTACTCAAGCACTTCCTGCACATGGCTTACAGGCACGGCATACAAAGTGTTATGAAGCATAAATGTCAAATACTGGTCAATCATAATTCCTCAAAATCCTCAATGTCGGCGTCGGCGTATTCCTCATCCCCGTCCCCGCCGGATTCAGGTGAGTCCGCAGCCGCTGTTTCCGCACCAGCACCAGCGCCTGCATTTGCATTTTCCGCCGGATTCTCCGTACCGCCGCCGGAAATATTTCCGGAAGAAACATCCCCGGGAACGGAAGGCTGCTCCACGGATTCCTCAACCCGGGGAACATCATTTTCAGAATTTTCAGACGCAAGCTTTTCAATCACGGCCATTTCTGAGAACGAGAAAATCTTATCAACATCAAGGATGATGATGAATTTTTCATCCTGCCGCCCTATCCCTTTAATGAATGCGGCGGCGGGACTGTTTCCCAATTCCGGAGTAAGCTCACATCCGATTTTATCCAAGTCTAAAACTTCATTCACTCCGTCGGCAACAGCACCAAAAACATTTTCCTCCCCGGATTCATCGTCACATATTTCCAGAACGATGATCCGGGTGGCTTTGTCGGGCTCACGGTCTTCAAGACCGAAACGCCGCCGCAAATTGATGACCGAAATACTCTGATCCCTCGAACGGATAAGCCCTTCTATTACAGGATCAGGATTGGGCAGGGTTTGCGGCGGTACATAGGAAAGGACTTCCCGGACTTGAAAAACATTCACAGCGTAAATTGTATCCGCCAAAGTAAATGTCAAGTACTGCTTCCCCATAACGGCTTAAAACTCCTCAAAATCATCGTCACTTACCGTGGAATGGTTCCCTGCGGAAGCGGGGGAAGAAGGAACATGACCTCCCGTTATATGCCCGGCCGGAGTTTTCGGCTTCTGCATATGGGGCTGAACCTGCGCTGAAGGAGCTTTCTGCACGGATTTCGGTTCCTCCCGACCCATGGAGGAATCATCATCTGAAATCTTGAAGAAAGAAATTGTCTCAACAAGAGAGCGTGCGCTGGCGGAAAGCTCCTCAGCCATTGCGGCCATCTCTTCCGAAGCGGAGGCGTTCTGCTGGACAACAGTATCAAGCTGGACAATAGCCTTGCTGACCTGCTGCGCCCCGTTATCCTGTTCACGGCAGGCGACAGCGATTTCCTCCACAAGCTGTGAAGTTTCATCAATACTCGGTACAACGCCTTTAATCAAAGTACCGGCTTTTTCGGCGCTGTCAAGAGTGCGGGCGGAAAGCTCGCTGATTTCCCCTGCGGCGGACTGGCTTCTTTCAGCAAGTTTGCGGACCTCGCTGGCAACAACGGCGAAACCTTTTCCGGCTTCACCCGCGCGGGCCGCCTCGATTGCAGCGTTAAGGGCCAGAAGGTTGGTCTGGCTGGCGATGTCCTCGACAATATGGATTTTCTCAGCGATTTCCTTGACCGCATCGACGGCATGGCTGACAGCCTCTTCTCCGACCTTACTGTCCGCTGAAGTCTTTGCGGCGATGCTCTGGGTTTTGGAAGCGTTGTCCGCGTTCTGGCGGATATTGGCGGCCATCTGCTCCATGGTGGCAGACATCTCTTCCGTGGAAGCAGCCTGCTCGCTGGCACCGGAGGAAACCGACTGGCTGGTGCTGCTGATCTGCGAGCTGCCTTCCTCAATCTGTCTGGAAGCCATAAGAATATTTGAAGTTATCTTTGTAATCGCCGCAAGCATATTCGCCATGGCGGTTCCCATTACACCAATTTCATCCTTGCGGGAATTAATCTTGATGCGCGTTTTGTCATCTATGTTTTTGATGACAAGATCACCGCGGGAAATAGAATCCATGGCCTCGCTTATAACCTCAATAGGTTTGGATATATTCAGGGCAATCGCAACGGCAACGGCAACACCGACAGCGGAAAGAACCAACGCCATTACTATAAGGATTTCCAGCATGACAGTGATACTGCCGGTAAATTCTTTCAAAGGCGCACGGCAGACAACGGTCCAGTTAAGATCCGGAAGCTGGTTATACGCCATCAGATACTCGGTTCCCTTGTGAAAATAGTTGCCGGAGCCGACAGCACCGGTTCTCATCACGGAATGATGCTGCGCCAATCCTTTCAGGGATGAATCGGAGACCGCCTGTTTTTCAATATTTTCTTCCGATGTGACGTTCGCATAATTCGAATCACCTATCGTATTTCCGGTCGCATTGCTCAAAACATAAGGTCCGCCGGTTTCACCAACCTTGATTACGGACAGAATGTTTGAAAGACCTTCCGCATCTTTTTCCAGAAACAGAACGCCGATAATCCTGTTGGCATCATTACGGATGGGGGTCGAATAAATTATACTGAAACTCCCCTCCCGGATCCTGCTTTTTACGGGATCGGTTGTCACGGTTTCACCTGCCAGCGCGCGGCGGAAATAATCCCGGTCAGCCACATTAAGGTGCGCCCCGGAAGTCGTGACGGCGTTTCCGGAAATATCAGCGATAGCATAATCCAGACGCCCCGGATCCAGAAGCTTGACAGGTATCAGGTTTTCGGCCTTAGCTTCAAGAGTTTCCGTTTCCGACCGCAGGATATCGCGCAAAGCGAGAACTTCCAGAACGGAGCTTTCCGAATCCACGGCGGCCCCTATGTAATCGGCAACCGATTCGGAAAGGGCTCCCAGGTTATCCAGAATAATCTCCATTGCGGCCGAACGCGCAAAGCCGTAGGCAACAAATGTGGACATCAGACATACACCCATAACAAGGGCTCCTGTAACCACAATCAGAAACGTTTTTAAACTTTTCATTTTCAGCCTCCTTAAACTGGCTTCAAACGGCGGAATAACGCACCGTTAATTTATAGGCTACAGCAGCAAAGCAACGCTAAGCAGAAACCTGTATCGCCATCTGTTTCAAAATCATCCTATAACTTTCTTCACAACCGCCACAAGTTTTTCCGAATCAAACGGCTTAACTATCCACCCTGTCGCGCCGGCTTCCTTTCCTTCCATCATCTTTGACTGCTGGTTTTCCGTGGTCAACGCGATTATCGCGGCGAATTTATAATCGGGCAGCTGGCGCAGTTCCTTTATGAACTGAATACCGTCCATATTCGGCATATTTATATCGGTAATGACAAGCTCAAATTTTTCGGCTTTGGCCTTGTTAAGTCCGTCCTGGCCGTCCTCCGCTTCAACCACTTCATATCCTTCGTTGGATAAAATAAAGCTTATGCTTTTGCGGATGGAAACAGAATCATCCACAGCTAAAATCTTTTTCATTTAATCCTCCATAACTATTATATTCATCTTTTTTTACTGAGCCGCGCGGCGGCTTCAAGAGCGCAAACCGCAATCTTCTGCAGGGGAACAATCTCGTCAACCCCTCCGAGCTTGACAGCTTCCGCAGGCATACCATACACAATACATGTTTCCTCATCCTGGGCAATCGTATATGCCCCGGCATCATGCATTTCCTTCATTCCTTTCGCACCGTCATCACCCATACCGGTCATAATGACCCCCACCGCATTTTTTCCGGCATAATGGGAAGCGGAGCGGAAGAGCACATCAACGGAAGGCCTGTGTCTGGAAACGAGAGGGCCTTCTTTGACTTCAACATAGTATCTGGCGCCGCTGCGCTTTAAAAGCGTATGCTTGTTTCCGGGTGCAATCAAAGCCTGGCCTCGCATGACCGTATCCCCGTCCGCGGCTTCCTTAACGGAAATCCTGCACAGGGAATTCAGCCTGTTGGCGAAGGAGGTCGTGAAATGCTCGGGCATATGCTGCACAATCACGATACCGGGGGCGTCCACCGGCATCGCTTCCAGAACCTCCCTCAAAGCTTCGGTTCCTCCCGTACTTGCTCCTATTATAATAAGCTTTTCCGTTGTTTCCAAGGTTTGAACCAAACCGGGCGCAATCATAACATCAGCGGACAATTTCGGCTGCACGGACATTCCGGACGGACCGTTCCCCGCGGTGGCGGGAGCTGTCAGGGAAGAAATATCAGCGAGCGCGGCGGTTTTTGAAATATACCTGGAAAGTTTCGACGAGGATTTGTACGCCGCCTTCACGGCATCACATATCCTTATCTTGGATTCAAGCAAAAACTGCTTTGTCCCGAGCTGGGGCTTAAGTATCATTTCAACGGCGCCGTAAGCCATGGCCTTCGCGGCGTTCTCGCTTCCGGCTTCCACCTTGGAGGAACATATTACAACCGGTATCGGCAGACCGGATTCATTCAGGCGGCGCAGGAAAGTCAGACCGTCCATCCTGGGCATCTCAACATCGAGCGTAATAACATCAGGACGGTTTTCCTTTATTTTTCTGGCCGCAAAGATAGGATCAGAGGCTGTCCCGGAAACTTCGATTTCAGGATCCGAAGTCAGGATTTCAGTCATCGTCTGACGGACAACAGCAGAATCATCAATTATAAGGACCTTTATCATATACCACCCTCTACCCGCTGAAAGACTGTCGGGGAAACATTTTTAAGGGGGAGATTCATCCCGAAAATTGTTTCCGAATGACCGAGGAACAAAAAGCCCCCCGGCTCCAAAAAATCAAGGAATTTTCTTATAACCGCTTCCTGCGTAGGTTTATCAAAATAAATCAATACATTCCGGCAGAAGATTATCTGGATAATATCCCGGAAGCCGAAATCATCATCCATAAAATTCAGGCGCGCGAAAGAGACATGTTTGCGGACTTCAGGTTTTACCCTTACCTGCGCAGACTGTCTGTCTTTACTGCGCAGAAAATACTTTTTCTTCATATCGACCGTCAGATTCTTTATCGAATCCATGGCATACACCGCGGAAGCCGCCTGATTCAAAACCTTCGTGGAAATATCCGTGGCAAGAATGGAATAGCCGTCAACCAGTCCGGGATTCTTCTGCATGAATTCCTGCATTACAATTGAAAGGGTATAAGGCTCTTCCCCCGTGGAACACCCGGCAGACCAAATTTTTATAAACCTCTTCCCCTGCCCGGCAAGAAAAGGCAGCGCGGTGCCTGTCATAAAATCAAAATGACCGGATTCCCGGAAAAATTCCGTCAGATTCGTTGTCACCGCATCTATCATTAAAACGAGTTCCTCGTCATTGGGAACTCCCTTTCCGAAGGCGTAGTTTATATATTCCTCGTAGGTAGGAATATTCAAAGCCCTCAGACGCTGGGAAATGCGGGACTGCACCATAGTCTTTTTGACATCGGGCATTTTTATACCCACGTTTTTCTCTATGTAGGAGGCGATTTTTCTGAAATCCCTGAAAGACAGTTCCGTATCCATTTTCCTGTGCGCCTACTTTATTCCGGCCTTTACAACGTCGGAAAGTTTGAATACATCCAGAATAAGTGCTACGGAACCATCCCCGAGCAGTGTCGCTCCCGAAAGTCCCTGGATATTCTTATACAAAGCACCAAGCGGTTTTATAACTGTCTGGTGGTTCCCTACAACCTTGTCAACTACAAGCCCGAGTTTGGAATCCTGGTCATTTACAACCACGACCTGCCTGTATGACGGGACTTCACCCTCGATTTCAAACCATTTGCGCAAATCGACATAAGGGAGCATCTGTCCGCGGGCGGAAATATGCGAACACACCTTCCCCTCATCGTCTTTCTCAGGATTGAACTCAAGGCATTCCTCTATATTTGTAAGCGGAACGACATACACATTGTCGCCGACTTTTACGAGCATTCCTTCAATAATCGCAAGGGTCAGAGGTATCTTCAGGATGAACGAGCTGCCCTTTCCTTCTTCCGATTCAATGGAGACAGTCCCTCCGAGGGAGGTTATGTCTTTCTTCACGACATCAAGTCCGACCCCGCGTCCCGACACGGAAGTAACCTTGTCAGATGTGGAAAATCCGGGCTGGAAAATCAAATTGTAAATCTCGCTGTCGGAAAGAACATCGGAAGCCTGGATTAAACCGCGCGAGACAGCCTTTTCAAAAACCTTCTTCTTTTCGATTCCTCCGCCGTCATCCGAAACGGAGACAACGACAAAAGCGCCCGCATGGCTGGCGGAAAGCTTTATGATACCGGAAACATCCTTTCCGGCGGCCTTTCTCGCATCGGGGGATTCAATGCCGTGATCCGCGGAATTCCTTATAAGATGAATCAGCGGGTCATTCAGTTTTTCTATAACCGTCTTGTCAAGCTCTGTCTCGGCGCCTTCCGTGACAAGCTCTATTTTTTTATCCAAATCGGACGCAAGGTCATGAACCACCCGCCTGAACCTCGAGAACATCGTGCCTATGGGAAGCATCCTCATATCCATCGAAGTATCCCGCAGCGACAAAATCAGCCTTTCACTCTGCTCGCTTAAAGTCACAAGGGCGGGAAGCTTTGCTTCCAGGGCATACTGGCTCAAACGGGCGTTAAATGTAACCAGCTCGCCCACAAGGTCTATAAGCTGGTCAAGCTTTTCGGAATTGACCCTGATGCTCTGCTGTGAAATGGAAATAGGCTTGGTTTTATAATCATCAGCGATTTTCTGATCTTCCGCCAGTTTTTTAAAATGCTGCTGCTCGGCGAGGGCTGCGTTAACTTTCTGGGGCGGAACAACCTTGTTTTCGACAAGGAGTTCCCCGATCTTCTTCTGCTGTTTTATAACTTTTTCTATCGCTTCGGCACTGATTGAATGGTGGCTGACCAGAATCTCGCCGATTTTTCTGGAATCCCCTATTGTAAAACTGATGGGTTCAATGGTTACTATGGAAGGATCCACAAAAATGAATACATCCTGGACTTCCTGCAGGGAACGCTTTGTGGAAAGAATGATATTCCAGGACATATAGCATTTTTCCGGATCTATTTCCGAAAGCGGAGGAACAGAATCCGTGAAAGAAGTGACGGTTATGCGTCCCATCTCCGCAAGCTCGTTTATGAGCAGAATAACCCGTGTTCCGGAGCGGAAAAAATCCTGGGGAGGATTAAACGCTATCCAGAAGTGATTTATGTGCTCTTCTTCATCGTCGCCGGTTTTTTTTACGCCTTGTTTTCCTGATTTACCTTGTTTGGCGGATTTAACGGACTCGCCGGATTTGCCGCCTCCTTCCGTACCGGCGCCGGAACCGGATTTCCTGCCGCCCGAGCCGTCCGCTGAACCGGATATGCTCCGGAATTCCCTTTTTAAGGATTCAACCGCATTCCGGACATCATCCGGAATTTCACCGTCGGCGGCCTCCAGCATCGCATTGATTACATCCCTGGCTTTAAGCGTAAGCTCAATCAATCTGGAAGAAACTTTGATTTTTCCGGAACGCACAAGGTCATAGGCTGTTTCAATTTCGTGGGTGAATTTTGAAATATCATCGAAACCGAACATACCGGCCGAGCCTTTTATCGTGTGCATCACACGGAATACAGCTGAAATCAAATCAATATTATCAGGCTCAGCCTCAAGAGAAAGCAGATTATCTTCCAGAGAAGCTAACAAATCCGAAGCTTCTTCCAGGAATACACTGTTGAGTTTTTCAAGCACAGATTATCCTCCCCCAGACAGAATATTCAAATCAACACCGGCCGCCGTAAACGCTTTTTTTACCTGGGGGGAAACGGAGCCTGTGACGGAAAATTTCTTTCCAGTTTTGGACGCTTCTAATGTGGCGGAAATTATCAGTTGGATCGCGGAAATATCTATCTCGTAACATTCGGACAAATCCAACAGGACTTCATCCGCTTCTGAAAAAGCTTTCAGCAAATCATCCCTGCAACTCAAGGCGGAATCTGTGAGCATTTCACCGGACCATTTTACAGTTAAAACAGATTCCTGCCGTTCTTCAGCCATCAAAACCTCCACGTTACGCGCATTTTATTAAATACAATCTCTTTTTATTCTCGGCAAATTCTGATATACTATAATCTATAATACACTTAATTCGGGGAAAAAGCAATGAATAGTATTTTTTTTGATGAAGAATATTTCACGTTCTCTCTCGGTTCCGTTTTATACGCCACGGAAGTCACAAACGTCAAAGAAGTGCTTCATTTTGAAAAACTCACAAAAGTTCCCAAAGCATTGCCTTACCTGAAGGGTGTGATGAATATCCGCAGCTCCGTCGTGACTATAATAGATTTACGCATATTGTTCGGAATCGAAGGAGACAATGACATTGAATCGCTTCCGATAATCGTGACCGAAATACAAAGGGACGAAAATACCCCGGCTTTAACCCTCGGCATACTGGCGGACACAGTGAATGTGGTCACAAAACTCGAGGAAGTTCCAAGCGAAGGGCTTTCCTACGGAACCCTTGAGCACCGCAACGATTTTGTAAAGAAAGTCGGCAAACTGAACGGACAATTCGTCCTGATTCTCGATCTCCCGGCAGTGCTTGACTCAATAGAAAGGGAGATATCAGAAACAATGGACAACGCGATTTGAAAGCTTAAAGCCGGATAATTTAAAACCAGATAATATCGTTTTTTTTATTTTCCTCTTCTTTGATACGCTTCCGGTATTCCTCTTCCCGTCTGCGCAGGATGTCGTCTTTCGTGGCGTTTTTCTTTATGTGCTTCAGCCATACCTTCGCTGTTTTCGGATCAAAGTAAATCTTGCGGGAATAATTCCCACCCACATCGGAAGCCCGCACGGGGATTTTCTCCCTCTCAAGATAATCAAAGGCGAAAAAGATATTCTGAGCCCCGACCCTCGCATTGGAACCGGGCATATTGAAAATATTGCTGCCTCCGAAAACCTTCGCGCTTATGCGTTTCTTCTGCGCCCCCTTTTTTATCATGTCGTTCAAAAGAAGCTCGACAGCATATTCACCGAAACGTCCGCTTTTTTCTTCCAATTCATTATCAGAAGAGGAGCTGACAAGCATAAAGTGATTCATACCCCCAATCCGGACGGAGGCGTCGAAAAGGGTGATTGCGATGCATGAGCCCAGGACTGTCGAAATCAATTCATTTTCCGCTGACGTTGAAAAATAATCGCCCGGATACAAAATCACTATATCTTTCTGGAAATGGAAATCAAAATATGTTTTCAAAATAAAATCCTGACTAAAAAAAAGTAACCTCTCCGGAGCCCATACCGGACTCTACGGATATACCGGTTATATTGCCGGCGTACTGTTTGTGAAGGGTAATCGTAAATTTATCGATTATCGACTTGAATGCGTCATCCTTAAGATCCCATGAAGGAAGTCCCGCCATTTCAATTTCCTGCCGCTGCAAAGCGGAAAGACTTTCTATTTCATTCCGGAGGGACGCGGCCAGTCCGGAATAAATATCACTGGCGGTGATTAAAGACGACAGATGCTTGCGGACCGCCTCGCACTTCTCCCCGAAGCCGGAAGGAAACACACTGAAATTCTTCAGCGCCCTGCCTATTTCAACCTGGGCTTCCTTTAAATCGGAGAAAAAGTCGGAAACAACAACCTTGAGTTTTTCGGCAAGCTCGCCTGTCTCCGTTATTTCATTCACGAAATCCGAAAGAAGCTTGTCGGATTCAACCAGAAAGTCGGAAAGCAAATCCGACATCGCTTCTATTGTTTCCTTTGAGCGCCCGATGAACGAATCCATGTCGTTCGCAGAATTGCGCACAGAGCTGATGGCGTCATTCTTGGCGATTTCGATTTTCTGGAGGACACGCACATGCTGCAGGGAATTGATGACAGGAAGAAGATTGGTGAAGACGAGGGAAATATCCCTGCTTTTGGTTTTTATGAGCTTGCACGCCCTGGCCAGACTTTTCTGGGTATTTAAATATTTGAAAAATTCATCGATTATGCCCTGGACACCTGAAAGGATTGTCTCAAAGCGCGCGGATATGCTGGAATCACCGGAACCGCCCGCCATAAACGAATCGACGTATCCCTGCCGCTTTTTTTCCACGGTATCCAGAATTTCAAGAACCTTATCCCAGTCCGTCCGGAATATTCCGGTGCAATCCTTCAGTTTGGCGCTTATGTCTTCCAGTATCTGAAGGGCAATCCTGCAAAGCTGCAGGTCGAAGGTCAGTATATCACGCTTTCTTTCTGTATTCGTTTCGGACAGGGAGGCGTAATCCTTGAATTCCCTGAGGCACAACACAACCTGATCGGCAGACTGCTTGATGATATCCTGCATCTGGATGGTCTCCATATCCTTTGAAATAAAGGACCAGACTTCCTCCGCATTTTTTTTTATTTCAGGGATGGGCTCCTCAATGGACTGGAGAACCTCCTGCATACTGGAATAACCGGTCTTACAGGAATCCAGGGCTTTTTTCTGTGAATGGGAAAGCTCAGAAATTATATCCTCAAGTGACTGTATATTCCTGAGCAGGGAATTCTCCTCCTCAACAAGCCTGGATGAATTCTCTATCATGCTTGAAGAAAGCTTTTTCAGGCTTTCCGTGATACTTGAAAAAGCCCTCCCCTTCGCACCGGATTTTATCGAAATGACCATCGCATTAAGGGAAAGAAGCTCCATCTCTTCGCTGCAGTCTTTTATAACCTGGACGTCTTTATTCAAATCACTGAGCATACTGATTTTTTCATTGAGTTTTTCCAGCATCGGCTCGTAAACGGTTTCCCGCCCTGTCCAGAAATTATCGGAGGCAGAGCTGAAATTACTGCATTCATTGCTCAGAAAATTTATCTTCTCGGAAAGCGCGTCCGAATCCTTGTTTTTCCGGACTGTCATCAACTCGGGGAAAATATCACCCAGGGATAAAAAAGCCATTTCCGTTTTGCGGCCGGCAGCCTGAAGCTCGACCAACATATTACGCATATCCACGATTCACCTGCTCCTGCACTCTGGGTAATACGGTCAGTAGTTAAATCCCCGCCCCCGGAAATTCGTTTTTGAGACGCTCCAAGTCATTGTTATCATATTGTCCGCCTTCCATAAAATTATCATCCAAACCGAATCCGTGGCTTACAATACGGTTGACGGTGGTTTGCACCGCCTCCATGAATCTGCAGTTTGGATTCAAAAGACACAGGGGCGTTCTCCGGGCAACAGAAACCGGAACCTCGGTATCTTCGGGGAAAAAGCCTATGAAATCCAGATGAACGTCCAGTTTCGCCCGCACGAGGGATCTGAGCCGGCGGGCCATTTCCAAATCCTGCCCGTCACGTCCCCGGTTCAGAATAATCTGGGGGCGGAAAGACGCAAGCCCCTCTTTGGCTTTCATTCCGCTTTCAGGGAATTTTTCACAGAGTCCGTCAAAAATAGAGAGGACGGAAAAATCAGTGCCGTGGGTATTCTGCTTTATCGCCTCCTGGACAAAAGCCCTTTCAGGCCCTTTCGGAGAAAACAGCGTATTCAAAAAGCGGAACACCGCCGCCTTCAAAAAAGAATAGGCATTCAAAATGGATGTTATTTCCGCGGTTGTAACAAGTATGGAACTGCGGGTCATAAGATAAAAATCAAGAATATTATAAGTGCTTCCCCCTCCGAGATCCAGAACCGCGTAATCCCCTTCCAAAAGGGAAAGCTCCTTTATCAGCTTTTTTTTCGTGAAGAAGTCCAGGTTCGGTGTGCCGGGGTAAAGACAGTCTCCGGCAATGAATTTCAGGTTCGGGACCGGTGTCTCCTGAAGGAGGGGTTCCAGGGAAGGAACCTGCTTGTAGATGAAATTCCCCAGACCTGCGGAATTATTCCTCATTCCAAGGAGGGTGTGAAGATTCGCCCCTCCCAAATCAAAATCACAGAGAATAACCTGCCTGCCCGTCTGAGCCAGCGTACCTGCAAGGTTCACGGCGACAACGCTTTTACCTACACCGCCTTTACCGCTGGCAACCGGAAGAATTTCCATGTTTTAAACGTATCACTAATAGAAATGTTTTTCAATAAATTTATGAAAATTTATGGATGATTATCAGAAAGTGTAAAACACCATAATCATTCTGCCCCCTCAGGAACGATACAAGCGCTTCTTTCTCCCTCCCCGCATTGGGGTCGCATCCGACAGCCACCTTGTGCATTCCGCCCTCCTGTCAATCTTCCATCACGGCCTTCATCCCGTCCGCCATCGCCTTCAGGATGATGCAGCACGAGGCCGCGCCGGCGTCAAGGACACCGCGGGACCTCTCCCCAAGACGCGCCGCCCTTCCGTATTTCGCAACCATGTCCTTCGTGGACTCCTTGCCCTCCTCGGCCTTTTCATTCATCTCCTCAAGGGCTTCCGCAAAACCGGCACCGGCCGCAGCGGACGCCTTGAGGGACTCGCACGCCGGATAAAGGCAGTCCACAAGCGTCTTGTCCCCCGGCCGGGCGTCCACTATCCCGTAAAGCCCTTCAAGCCCGGCAGAAAGCATCCGCGAGAAAAGCTCCAGCGTTATATCTCCGGCACCCTCGCCCTTCCCCGACATCTCCATGAATACAGTCCCGTATATCGGACCCATGCTCCCGCCTATCTTGTTAAGCAGCACGCTCCCCAGATCAAACAGCCCGTCGGTGAAATCCACCTCTCCGTCCCCGAGCTGCTCCCCGTACATCGTGAACCCCTTGGCCATGTTTATCCCGTGGTCCCCGTCGCCTATAAGCCCGTCCACATCGCTGAGGTACTGCCTGTTCTCCTGCACCCCCTTCACCATCGAAAGGAGTATCCGCCTGCCGTCACTGTTTTTCACCTTGGACATCTCCAGCCCCCTTCACCACTGCCTGAGGCCCATGCTGTACGCGTCGGCGTCAACCAGCCTTTTAAGCTCACCGTCAAGCTTCATAACAGTCAACGTCGCTCCCATCATGTCAAGGGACGTGAAGTAATTGCCCACATACGGCCTGTGGATTTTTATGCCCGCGGCGCTCTCCAGCGGGCACACCTCTATCCCGGGCTCCCCGTGGTGCCCGATCCCCACCTCCATCGTCCCGTCCCTTATCTCGAAGTTCGGGTGCCCGACCGCGGGCAGAGTGCAGGGCGTAAGGCCTATGCCTACGCTGCGGCAGCTGTCTATCGCCTTCTGCGCAACGGCGATGACCTCCTCAAGGCTCCCGCCCTCCGCGGCCCTCGCCCCGCCGCACTTCCACATGAATATCTCCCCGGCGACGCCCCTTCTCTTCCCCATCTGGTCGCGCAAAGCGGCGCTTGCATACCGCCGCTTATATCCCGCGCCCTTCATGCGGCATACAAGAGTGCTGCCTTTGTTTGCGCCGGAGGGCGGATTCGTCTCATGGTAAAGCCAGAAAACCCGCGCCGCTACTAACGGACGACGCGCAACGGCAATCGAGGAGCGCGCCTGAAACGCGCTGAAAACCTAGTTCGTCTTTTCGCGACGCCTTTTGTGCGGCGAAGCCATCGATTGCCTATGGTGCGCCGTCCTGCTCCTGCCGCAAGGGAGCGTAGGATTGTGCGCCGTTTATCCCGCTCTATGCGCGTTTGCATGGAGGGTTTGTCGCCGCAGGCGGGCGCGTATTAAGCGGCGATGGGCGCGTCCATTCTTTTGCGGAACGTTAATAAGAATTATCGTAAAATTTTAGAACAATTCTCAATAGCATCGTTGCTTTCACAACATCGATCAAATATCATAACATCGAAGGAAAAAAACATATCAATACTCCCGCAGAGTATTACTTTGTAGGCATGGGACTGCGAAATGCCCGTCTTTCATTCCGGCAACAGGAATATACGCATATCATGGAGAACATCATCTACAATGAGCTGCGTTCCCGCGCTTATTCGGTAGACGTAGGCGTTGTGGAAAACGCTAGCAGGCTTTGCTGCTTTCTATCGACGACGCCTTCCGCAAAGTTATGACTGTCAATCAATCCATTCTTTCAGGCTATAATGAACAAGGCGTTCTTGTGCTGTCGCTTTTCGATTTTCTTATGGATCTCGAAAAAACTCTGAATTTATAACAGACCTAAAAAAAAAGATTTGACAACGAGCTTATCTATATTTGCAGAAACTGAAACGGTGGGACTGACCGCCGGAATAAATCGCAAGTTGACTTGTCGTTTTTCGAATAAAGACTAGGGCGGAAAGGTGGCTTAAGGAATCAGTCATTTTTAGCCTCATTCTTTTTACGGTTAACAACAAAAGAACTTATCGCTTCTATTACTTCTTCTTCTGTATTTACTGTATTGCTTCCCAACATGCATCCGGCAGGTGAAGCCGTACCAAAAGAAATACGGCCATCATCATGAATCAGGGCAATAACATTTGACTTTGTATCAAGCCAGGCATTGGAATTCTTGTTCCTATGTTTAAAGCTGCCTATAATTTCAGGTAAGTTTCCGATATTTATCATTATACTCTCCAAGTTAATAATTAATTAATCCCAATAAAAAAAATATTTCAAAATGATTTTCCCATTTCAATGCTTTACATTTATAATATAAATTAAATAACCATAAAGTTCAGTTTGTCCTGCCCAAAGTGAACTTGGATTTTTTTAGGAAAGCTTATAAGGTGGATTAAGAGTGCTGCTGTTGCAGCCAATAAGCTTTTCTGTTTATATCTGCAGTATGAAGTTTTTCCTTTCGTTTTCATGATGTTGTAGACGCGTGCAGGGCGGACAAAGGCTACATTTTCGTCAACCATCTGCCAGGCAAGGTAGCGGTAGCCGTACAGGAAATTCTTGTGGGTGAGGACATATTTTACAACAGCCGTTCTTTCTTCCGGTGTGTACCAGTTCAATTTCGGCGTTTCGTGATTATGCCTTGTCTCAATTCCTTTCCGACTCTTCCATTCATGCCAGGTACTTTTAGAAACTCCTGCAAAAGCTACAAGCTCTGACCTAGCTCCGGCCACCAAAAGTTTTTTTTATCATCATGTTTTCCTCAGCAATTTCGGCTATCACTTCGTCCTTCTTTTTGAGCTTTGTTTCAAGCTCTTCGATTTTGCGCCGCTGTGCTTTTTCCGTGATGTCAGGTCTGTGACGGTCAAAAATCATTGCTGCGTTTTCCAAGAATTCCTTCTTCCAGTTGAGGATCATATTCGGATGGACATTATTTTCCTGGGCAACGTCACTGACTGCCTTTCCATCCTGAATAACTGCCGTTACCATTTTCAGCTTCTCTTCCGAGCTGAGCTTTCTTCTTGTTCTTCCCATAAGGTGTACGTCCTTT
>CASGDA010000008.1 GCA_949300145.1 uncultured Treponema sp.
GTCTGGGCGGTGTTGCTGGCCATTTGGACGGCGGCACAATCGAGAACTGCGATGTCACAGCGATTTTCACCAGTAACGGCGGGCCGGAGGTGAATATATTAGGTGGCATCGCGGGTTTTGTTGATGACCATGATGGTTCCGCCCTTATAAAAAAATGTAACGTGTCACTGTCAGACAGTCCGCAACAAGGAATACTCAATCATCCTTCTACCATCATAGGATGTATAGCAGGAGTGTGCTGTTCCTCCGGCGTACAGATTCTGGACTGCAGTAACGAAGGGAAAAAATTATCTGATTACACAGGCGGAGGAGAGTACGATGTCGATGCCATAGGACATGTTTACCAGAAAGAATAATATCCTCCCTTATCCTTCAGCCGTGCCGAATAGAAATAAGGAAACGGTGACCATCATCAGCCCGCAGCTTTTCGCGGTGTACACTCTTGACAAGTGGTTCGTAAAGCCGTTCGCGGGGGTCGGTCTGGGCTTCAACGTAAACAGCATGGACTTGTTTGAATTGAACAACTCGTTCTCCTTCGCCGTCAAGGGCGGTGCGAAGGTGTTCATTCCGGACACATCCTTTTATCTGGGCGGTACAATCAAGTTCAACCTGAACCAGAGCGGCTTTGATACATATTACAACGATACGATAGACGTGGATTTGAACGCCTGGTCGTTCAATATAGGGGCAGGATACAGGTTCAACTGACGCCCGGCCGGACTTTTCCGCCCAGCCTTACAGGCTGTCGCCCGGTGTTTCCCGCGGGAAGCGCCGGGCTTTTGTTTTAAACCGCGCGGGAGGCGCTCTTCCTCGCCGGTTTTCCCGTATCTTGACAATTCCATGCTTTCATCCATAATTGACATATATCCATTACAGGCGGGATAAATGTGAAAGAACGGTTGTCGAGACTTCAGGCTATAAAGAAAATCATAAAGTCCAGCAGAATCTGTTCCCATGAAGCGCTGCTTGAAAAGCTCCAGGAAGAAGGATTCCCGGTCACCATCACAACCCTGTCCCGCGACCTGAAGCTTTTAAAAGTCGGGCGGATTCCCGACAGCGGCGGGGGATACACTTATATCCTCCCCAAAGAGGAGGATATACAGACGGCGGCCTATTCCTTTTCCCAGGATTTCGCCCGCGGATGCGCCGGCATCGCCTGTTCAGGTAATATGCTTGTCATAAAAACCTATTCAGGTTATTCCGACATTGTGGCGCACGCCCTGGACAAAATGAACTTCGATGAAATACTGGGGACGATTTCGGGCAGGGACAACTGTGTTTTCGCCTGTCTCAGGGAAGGCGTTCAGGGGAAAAAATTCATTTCATTATTGAAGGGAAAGATTCCGGACCTTGATATTTGAAACCCATACTATATTTTAAGGAGAAAAAAAATGGTCTCATGGAGAAATTTGGACACGGCGGAAGCTTACAAGAAACTTTTAACCTTGAAGGATTCGGTCAGCCTGAGGGAGGTTTTGAACGGCGGGAGAATCGCCGGATATTCCGCCCCTATGGCAGCCGGGCTGGTATATAACTATGCGGCGAAGAAAGTGGACGGAAGAATCCTCCAGGTTCTCCAGGAACTGGCGGACGAACAGGAGCTTGTTGAAAAGTACAGGGCCCTGCTGAACGGGGAAATAATCAACACCGGGGAAAACAGGAAGGTTCTCCACCACCTTGCGCGCGGACAGCAGGCGGGGGATGTGGTTTTCAACGGGAAAAACATGCGCGAATTCTATGAGGAACAGCGCCGCAAAATAGCGGAATTTGCCGCCAGGGTTCACTCCGGGGAAATTACGGGCAGCACCGGGAAGAAATTCACGGCTGTAACCCAGATAGGAATCGGCGGCTCGGACCTCGGCCCGAGGGCTGTCTATCTCGCGCTGGAAAAGTGGGCGGAAAAAAACGGCGTAAAAAAGATGGACGCGCACTTCATCTCCAATGTCGATCCGGATGACGCCGCCGGAGTTGTCTCCCGGCTCAATCTGGAGGAAACCCTCTTCATCCTTGTATCGAAAAGCGGCGTGACACAGGAAACCCTCGCCAACGAGCTTTTCGTCAAATCCTTCCTGAAAAAGGCGGGACTGAATCCATCGAAACACATGATTGCGGTCACGAGCGAAACAAGCCCGCTCGCCGGTAACCCGGAGTATCTGGCATCCTTCTATATGGATGATTTTATAGGGGGACGCTTTTCCTCCTCCTCAGCAGTCGGAGGGGCTGTGATTTCACTGGCCTTCGGTCCGGAAGTCTTTGAATGCTTCCTTGGGGGCGCGGCGGCGGCGGACAAAACCGCGCTCGAAGCCGACATCCTGAAAAACCCGGCGCTGCTTGACGCGCTGATAGGCGTATACGAAAGGAACGTCCTCAACCTGCCCTCCACGGCGGTGCTTCCCTACAGCCAGGCATTGAGCCGCTTCCCCGCACACCTTCAGCAGGCTGACATGGAGTCTAACGGCAAGCAGGTGAACAGGAACGGCGAGCCCCTTTCCTACGCCACCGGGCCGGTTGTATTCGGAGAGCCGGGAACCAACGGACAGCATTCTTTTTACCAGCTTCTGCACCAGGGGACGGACATCGTGCCGCTTCAGTTCATCGGTTTCACTGAAAACCAGACGGAAGAGGATGTTGAGGTTGACGGCTCCACAAGCCAGATGAAGCTCTGCGCCAACCTGGCGGCCCAGATTGTCGCCTTCGCGAAAGGAAAGGACGACGGGAACCCGAACAAGCGTTTCGCGGGGGAAAGGCCCTCCAGCCTGATATACGGTAAAAAATTAACACCTGCCGCACTCGGAGCGCTGCTGTCACATTTTGAAAACAAAATAATGTTCCAGGGCTTCACATGGAACGTGAACAGCTTTGACCAGGAGGGTGTGCAGCTCGGCAAAAAGCTCACAAAGAAGGTTCTCGCCGGAGAAATGGACGAAACCCTTTCAGCCTACGCAAAACTGCTGGGACTTTAAGAAGCGGACAAAACAGCCCCGCGCGTCCTCCGGTTTAACTCCGGCGGACGCTGACCGCGCGCCGTTAAAGAACGCCGCCCCTCCGGCCGTTATTCGGCTAACAGATGGGTTACAAGGATTCTCACCCCTAAAAGTATCAGGACAAAACCGCCGGCGAGCTGGGCATATCTGCCGAAAAAAGCGCCGGCTTTTTTACCGACAAAAAAGCCTAAGGAACACACAATGAAAGTGACGGCGCCGATGATTACAGCCGGAATGAGCATGGGTTCATTCATGGAGGCGTAAACGATTCCGATTGTCAGTGCGTCTATGCTTGTCGCAAGAGCCAGAACAAGGAGGGTTTTGAGGGATTCAATGCCCGAAGCCGTGGAACAGGATTCCGCGTCCGGAGCCGTCCCCGTTTTTTTTTCAGCCCTCATTTCAGAGACGGTTTGGAACACGGTTTTGCCGCCCACGGCGGAAAGAAGCAAAAACGCCAGCCAATGGTCAAACAGGGCGGCGTATTTCACAAAAAAAGAAGAGCAGAACCAACCGAGCATCGGCATGGCGAACTGGAAGAATCCGAAGACAAAGGCCGCCCGGAACATGACAACCCGCCTCAATTTGAGGGAACAGGCGGCGGCCGCAACAGAGACAGCCAGGGCATCCATTGCAAGTGACAGGGCAATCAGAAACGTCTGCAGCATCAGGAAGGAACGCCCTCCATCAGCCTGGAATATTTTTCGGCAAGACTTTCCGCCTTTTCTGCGGCAAGCCCCCTGTATCTGGCGGGATTCGAGAAAAATCCGTCGGCGTCGGCTATTCCCAGCTTTCCGAGCTGCGAGCTTATCCTGGAGAAGGTATCCCTGTCACGGCTCAGGACAGCGTAAAAGGTTTCGCCGGATTTTTCCGCTTCCAGGGTGATTTTCCGGATAACCTCATGGGCATCGGAGACGCCTGCTTCCGCAAGAAGGATATAGGCAGGCTCCGCAAGTACACCGCCCTTCACCTTTCCTCCGGAATCCGCAAGATTCGCCGCCATTCTCTCCCGGTCAGCCTGAAGCCCCGCAACAACGGAAGCCATTCTGGAGACGGCCATGGCGAATCCGGCGATGTAGTCTGCTATAAAACGCTGGCTTGCGGAATTGGACAAATCACGCTGGTGCTCGGAAATCTGGTCCATAAAGAACGTCATGACGCGCGGGGCGAATGCCTTCCACAGACTTTTGACGTGCTCCGAATTCCACGGGTTCCGCTTCTGCGGCATCGTGGATGAGCCGACCTGCGTGGAGGAAAACTGCTCGAACACCTCGCCGATTTCCGAGCGCTGGAGGTTGCGCAAATCGTCCGCAAGATTGGCGATAATCCCGAAGGCGACGTTGCATTCAAGAAGGAGCCTGAGAAGATACTCCGGCTCAACAAGCTGCGTGGAATGCTCGGACGGATTCAAACCGAGATAACCGAGATACCTGCGCTCCAAATCCTCCGGGTCCTTTACAATCATGCTCGGGCCGTTGTACGCGCCCACAGGCCCGGCGAGTTTTCCTTTAAGCGAACCCGCCAGTCTTTGAATTTCAAGGATGGATTTTCCCAGACGGGAGACATATTCCGCGACGGCGAAACCGAACGTGACCGGAACAGCGTGCTGGCCGTGCGTGCGCCCGACCTGCGGCGTCCCCGCCTCCCTTTTGGCAATGGCGCAAAGCGACAGCTCCAGTTTTTTCAGAAGGGGAAGAAGTACTGACTGAACGCAATCCCTCATGCGCATGGAAAGCGCGGTGTCAAGAATATCAACGCTGGTAGCCCCAAGGTGTACGAGAGGCGCTACCTCCTGCGGAACCATGTCTTTCATCACGTTGACGAGAGCGCGGATATTGTGCCGGGTTTTTTCCTCCTCGGCATAAACAACCGCCGGGTCGATTTCCCGCGCGACCTTATCAAGCCGGGCTTCCATTTCGGGAGAAAGCCCGCCGCGCACGGAAAGATGGGCTTTTATCAGCGCGATTTCCGCCTCGGCACAGGAAAGGACGGCGGCCTGCTCGGAAATATACGACGAGAGCTTTTCAAAAACATCCGCCTCGGAAACGGAATAACGGTGGTCAACCGGGGAAATATTCAGGAATATGTTTCTTGATGCGTTCATGGGGGGAATGATATCAATTTCACGGGCTATTTTCAATATACACGGGCTGACTGACGAATCCGCACCAGGGTTTCCGCCGCAAGCTCAACAGCAAAAACTACACAGCTCCGATAAAATGCAGTATACTTCGGGGAGAAAACCGCCCTTAAAATCAAACCGGAGGAAAACGATGAAAAAACTGCTGACGGTCTTATTGTTGGTCACAAGCGCAACTATGCTTTATGCAGAAGCACCCGAGCTCAAGAACATGATGCCCAACAGCTGGCAAAAAGTAACCCGGCTGACCGAACAGGAAGAAGCGGAGTTTTTAAGTAAAGTTGATTTAAGGGAATATTTCAGAGAAGATGATTATGCGTATTACAAACAAGGAAGTGTCCTGCTGGAGAAGGAGAAGGTATATACACGAATATACAGAGAAAAATGTAACAGCCTTGAAATATACAGGGTGTTAAGTTCAGAGGTGCCAATAGAAGAAGCGCTTCAAATAACAGTAACAGATGGTGTTTATACAGATGAAGAAAAGGATCTTTTCCTAAAGAGACCGGCAATTACGGAGATTGATTTTCTAAAGGATGGGGATATTTACAAATATATAGCTTCAATAGAGTACGGTGCTGTATATGGTACGTATCAAGGTTTCGTCTATAACTACGAAAACATAATGTACAGGGCAAAGAATGCTGAAGATGTAGGCGTTTTTATAACAGAAGAAGTGTATGTCTATTTTGATGCAAGAGACAATAACGAGTTCATGTTTGACAGGTATAAAAACCAAATGATAGGAAATATTGGATGGTGTACTTATTATGAGAGTGTAAAAGATTTGGTTGAATGGGGAGAAGATAAAGCTGACAAGATATGGATAGATGCCAGTGCTTTTTTGATTGATGACATGAAGTGCCCGTTAAAATACTGTATCCAGAACGCCTTTGACGGAAATCCTGCCACAAGTTATGTAGAGAATACAGAGAATGATATGATAGAAATTATATTGCATATAGGTTATATACCTGATAAGCTGGCTATTATAAACGGGTATGCACAGAATAACAGTCTGTATAAAAGCAACAACAGGATAAAGACATTTAAGAACCTTTCAGGTCGTTATAGGTCTGAACTGGAAGATGACTGTCTGGATTACCAGTATGTACCGTGGGAAGAAAACGCTGTAATTTCAACAGACATTTATAAAGGCGAACGATATAATGATACCTGTATAGCCGAATTAAACTTTTTATACCACAATGGCTGGCTGTTTGGAGACCTGAATGAGTGACGGAAAAACACGGAACCTTGCAGTTCCATTCTTTACACAGCGGGATAATACATCGCACGTCCGTACCGCGCCCCGCATATAGCCGGCTTTCCCCTGACGCCGTAAGCCTGCGCCGTCATAAAGGCGGACTGAATCTTTTCTGAACCCTAAAGCCGGCTCTCGATTTCGGCAAGCAATTCCGCGCGCCCGGTTTTCTTCAAGGCGGAGGAAAAAATGATTTTTCCGGTAAGAAGCCCGAAAAAACCGGAAAGGCTGTTTTTTGCCGAGGCTCGCATGGAATTATTCAGCTTGTCGGATTTTGTCGCCACGAGAACAACATCTATTCCCCTGGCGGAAAAATATTCCACAGAATCCTTCTCCACCTGCGCAGGCGGACGGCGCGAATCCATCAGAAAAAAGACGGCGCGCAGCTGCGGGCGAAAGGAAGCGTAGTCGGCGAGCATCTTGTCGAAAGCCGCGGTCTCGGCGGCGGAACGGCGCGCGAACCCGTAGCCCGGCAGATCGGTAAGAACAAAGGCGTCATTTATCCTGAAGAAATTGACCAGCCGCGTCATTCCAGGAGTCGAGCCGGTTTTCACAAGGGATTTCCTGCCCGTAATCATGTTTATAAGGGAAGACTTTCCCGCATTGGACCTGCCGAAAAAAGCAAACTCGGGCAAACCGCCGGAAGGATAGTCCGCCGGGACAGCCGCGCTTTTTATGAATTCAGCTTTGACAATATCAATCACGGAAAAAAAATACAGCAAAGACGTTTTTTTGTCAAAGACGCCGGAAACGCTACAGCTTGAAAGACAGCGTTTTTTCATGTATCCTTTTAACATGATTACAGTTACAGATTTGAGCCTTGCTTTCAGCGACAAACCGCTTTTTAAAGACGTCAATTTAAAGTTCACCCCCGGAAACTGCTACGGTGTAATAGGAGCGAACGGCGCGGGAAAATCCACGTTCCTGAAAATCCTTTCCGGGGAAATCGAACATGACAAAGGGGAAATCATAATCCCTCCCGGACAGCGTATGGCGACCCTGAAGCAGGATCACTTTGCCTTTGACGATTACAGCGTGAAAGATACAGTCATGAGCGGATTCCCGAAGTTGTATTCGATAATGAAAGAGCGGGAAGCCATTTACGAGAAAGAGGATTTTTCCGAGGAGGACGGACTGCGCGCCTCGGAGCTTGAAGGCGAATTCTCCGAAATGGGCGGATGGGAAGCCGAGAACCAGGTGGAGCAGATTCTTTCCGGGCTGGGGCTTGAGGAAAGTTTCCACGACAAGCAGATGTCGGATTTGGACGAGGGGCAGAAAGTCCGCGTCCTTCTGGCGCAGGCGCTTTTCGGGAATCCGGACGTGCTTCTGCTCGACGAGCCGACGAACGGCCTCGACCTTGAGTCCATCAGCTGGCTGGAGGAATTCCTGATAGACTTCCCCAACACGGTGATAGTTGTCTCGCACGACAGGCACTTCCTGAACGCCGTCTGCACGCACATCTGCGACATCGACTACGGAAAAATCAGAATGTACAGCGGAAACTACGACTTCTGGTACCAGATGAGCCAGATAATGCAGCGGCAGGCGAGGGACCAGCAGAAGAAGCGCGAGGAGAAAATGAAGGATCTGCGCGAATTCATCCTGCGCTTTGCGTCGAACGCCGCGAAGAGCCGTCAGGCGACAAGCCGCAAGAAAATCTACGACAAGCTCGCCGTCGAGGAAATTGAAGTCACCAGCCGCAAATTCCCCTACGTCAATTTCAAGCCGAACCGGGAAATCGGGAACAACGTGCTGCGTGTGGAAAATTTAAGCTACAGCAATGACGGCGAGAAGTTTCTGGACAACTTCAACCTGATAGTGAACCGCACCGATAAAATCGCCTTTGTCGGCATCGAGCACAACGCGAAGTCTGCGTTTTTCGACATCATCACGGATAAAATCAAGGCGGAATCCGGTGACATATACTGGGGGCAGACCACAAGCTTCGACTACCTTGCGAAGGACAACTCGGACTATTTCAACAACGACCTGAATATAACGGACTGGCTCCGGCAGTATTCCCCGGAGCAGGACGACGGCTACGTGCGCGGCTTCCTGGGGCGGATGCTTTTTACCGGCGACGAATCGCTGAAACCGGTCAAGGTTCTTTCCGGAGGGGAAAAGGTGCGCTGTATGCTTTCAAAGCTGATGCTTTCCGGGGCGAACGTCCTGATTCTCGACGAGCCGACGAACCACCTCGACCTTGAGGCGATAACGAGCCTGAACAACGGGCTTGCGGATTTTCCCGGCGTCATCCTGTTCAACAGCCACGACCACGAATTCATCAATTCGATTGCGAACAGAATCGTCGAGATAACGCCCGGCGGAATCATCGACAGGATGATGTCCTTCGACGACTACATCGCGGATCCGCAGGTAAAGGAACTCCGGGAAAAATATTACGGCGGAAAGGTGAAGAAAATCAACATCTGATTTGCGGATGCGGCACGGATAAAACCAAAACCGCGCCGCCAATGCCGCAACACCGCATGTCACAGGCGCCCCGCCGGGCCGCGCACAAACCGCGAGAATCGCATCTATCGTCTATGTCTATGACTCCTTTTCTCCGGGTTCCTCCGTCTTTTCAATCTGAAGCTGGGGCTGGGAGTCTTTCACCGTGGGGATGAACTGCCTGGCGAATTCCCCCTTGCCGCGGGTTTTCACGTAAAAGAAACCGATGACGGAAAAAACGACGGCCCCTATTAAATTGACGAACAAATCCTTCATGGTGTCTGTAAGGCCGATGTCGATGTAGCCTCCGTAAAGTTTCATCCAGTCCTCACCGTTCACCAGCAGGCTATCAATCCTGACGTGTCCGACTATATTCAGTCCGTCGGGATTGAATTTGACGGAGTTGATTTTCGTCACAATGTAATCCTTCTGCATATCCATGGAAAAAACCTGGTCCATGGAGAACTCGAAGAATTCCCACACCACGCCCACCGTCATGGAAAAACAAAAAGCGATGACAGCCAGAAAAATCGGCGAAAGTTTAAACAAAAAACGTTCGGTGCGGTTGAATATATCAACAAGGGCGAAACCTATCGCCGCCATCAAAAAACCGTTAATCGTATGAAGCATTGTATCCCAATGTCTGACCCTCGTATAAAACGAGCCTATCTCGCCGAGAATTTCAGCGGCAAAAATAAAGCAGAGGATAACGGATTCAAGGCCGGGAGGTATGTCAACACCGAGACGGCGGTCTATTATAAGCGGGATGGCAAAGAGAATCAGCGTGAGGACGCACATAAAGACGCTCTCGTAGTTCCCCGCAAAAAGATGGCGTATAAGGGTAAAAATCACAAGAACGGAAAGTATACCGCGCAGGGTCAGTTTTGACCGGAGGCGTTTATGCTGGATAGCGGTTAAAAGGTTATCGTTTTTATTTTTTCCGCTGTTTTTATTTTTCATCTTTTTACCCTTAAACTACCGTTTTATTAAATTACAGATACTGAACAAACAGATATTGAATAAATTAAACTTAAACACAAACCACACGGGCGAACTTTTTCTTTCCGGCCCGCAGAATGATTTCCCGACCTCCGTCAGGGCCAACAGACAAATCCTGCACGGTAATGACAGCCTTCACATCAGTGACGGCTTTATTGTCGGCGGAAGCCCCGCCCTGCTCTATCAGCCGCCGGATATCGCTTTTCGTGCCGCCGAGTTTCGCGGCGAAAAACAGGTCGATGACACCGATTCCCTTCTCAAACTCGGAGAGGGGTATTTCGACGGTGGGCATGGAAGCCCTGTCGCCGCCTCCGCTGAAAGCGGCGTGGGCGCCGGCAAGAGCCTTGTCGGCGGCATCCTTCCCGTGGATTTCCTTTGTGACCTCCCATGCCAGCCGCTCCTTTGCCTTGTTTATGTCCCCGGAGACGATTGCGTCTATCTCAGACACGGGAAGGAAGGTGAACAGCAGCAGGAATTTGCGCACATCGGCGTCATCAACGTTACGCCAGTACTGGAAGAAGTCAAAAACCGGCGTCATCTCAGGATCAAGGAAAAGGGCGCCTTTTTCGGTTTTTCCCATTTTCTTGCCGTCGCTGCGGGTTATGAGCGGGAAGGTCAGCCCGAAAACCGTGGCGCCGGTTTTGCGGCGCACCAAATCGACTCCGGCGACGATGTTCCCCCACTGGTCGTCACCGCCTATCTGGAGGCGGCAGTTGTGCCGTTCATAGAGTTTCAGGAAGTCGTAGCTCTGCAGAAGCTGGTAGCTGAATTCCAGGAATGACAATCCCGTTTCCATCCGTTTTTTATAGGCCTCGAACGTAAGCATTTTATTGACGGAAAAACAGGAACCGATATCGCGCATGAAGTCAATGTAATTCATATCCGCAAGCCAGTTTTTGTTGTTGTCAAGCAGCGCGGTTTTTCCGTCAAAGCCGATGAACCCGTCAAGCTGCTTTTCAAAGCGGAGGACATTTTCGTCTATGTCATCGTAAGAGATTATTTTACGCATTTCGGTTTTGCCGGAAGGGTCTCCGATACGGGCGGTCCCTCCGCCGATAAGCGCGATGCCGTTGTGTCCGGCGGCGCGGAGATGGCGCAACGCAAAAAACGGAACCATATGTCCGATATGCAGGCTCGGACCGGTGGGATCTGTTCCCACATAAAACGTGACGGGACTTTCATCCATCAAAGAGGACAAACCATCGACATCGGTGCACTGCTGGAAAAACCCGCGTTCCTTTAATGTTTCAAGAGCCTTATTCATAATTTCAGTATATATTTTTCAGAAAAAAAAGTATATACTATACGGTAACTAAACGGAGGGCATGTCTTATGATACACGGATTTCTGCGCGTTGCGGCGGCTTCCCCCGAATGCACTGTGGCCGATTCAGGTGCGAACACCGCTGAGATTATAAAACTGATACAGGAAGCGGCGGCTAAAGACTGCGAGCTTGTGGTTTTTCCCGAGCTGTGCGTGACAGGGTATACCTGCGCCGATTTGTTCGCGCAGGAGTTATCCGAAAAGGTTGCCGTTGCAGCGGTGAGGCATATCGCCGAAAAAACCCGCGACATCCCGATTGTGTCTGTGGTGGGCTTCCCCTTCTCCTTTGAAAACAGCAGGTATAACTGTGCGGCTGTAATAACCGGCGGAAAAATCGCAGGCATTGTTCCCAAAACACATATACCGAATTACGGGGAATTCTACGAATTGAGGCATTTCCGTCCGGCGCCTGCGGAAACAAAAATCATTCCGCAGGGAATATTCGGACAGGAAAATATTCCGTTCGGCACAAAACTTATTTTCCAGGATGAAAAAAATCCGGCGGTTTCTTTCGCGGTTGAAATATGCGAGGATTTGTGGGTTCCGGACAGTCCTTCCCAATCCCACGTGCTTGCCGGCGCCCTGTGTATTGCGAATCTCTCGGCGAGTGACGAAATAATCGGCAAGGCGGATTACAGGCGGAGGCTCGTTTCCGATATTTCCGCGAGGGGGATATGCGCCTACATTTACGCTGACGCCGGACTGGGGGAATCCTCCACGGACATGGTGTTTTCAGGACACAATCTCATAGCCGAAAACGGCTCGATAACCGCTGAAACCGCCCCCTTCAGCGGCGGGCTTCTCTGCGCGGATGTGGATACGTCAAAACTTTTACAGGAAAGACGGCGCGTCAATTCCTTCTTCAGGGAAGAGCCGGAACAAAACGGAAAATACCTCCGCATTCCTGTACGGATTTGCAGGGCGGCGGGAACCTATTCCGTACAGAATCAGGCGGATTCCGGCGTCATTTATGCGGGGGACGGCAGGCCGGAAGTGCCCGCGAATACAAGCGAAAACGCGCTGAAGATACAGGACGGAAACACGAACAAAATGCTTCTCCAGACTGTCCCACGGTTCCCATTTGTGCCGGAAAGGGAGGAGCTTTTGAAGCAGAGGTGCGCCGAGGTTCTGTCAATACAAAGTTCAGGTCTGGCAAAGAGATTATCCCATACGGAATGTGAGTGCGCCGTAATCGGATTGTCCGGCGGACTCGATTCCACCCTGGCGCTTCTCGTCACAGTACGGGCCTTTGATTTCCTCGGTCTGCCGCGTTCCGGAATACAATGCATAACCATGCCGGGTTTCGGCACCACAAAAAACACCCGCGGCAATGCCATGGCGCTGGCGGAAATACTCGGCGTCTCAATCCAGGAAATAAAAATACACAAAGCGGTGCGGCAGCATTTTGAAGACATAGGACATAATCCTGAAATCCTTGACGCAACCTACGAGAACGCGCAGGCGCGGGAGAGGACGCAAATTCTTATGGACACCGCAAACCAGAACGGCGGCATTGTGATAGGAACCGGAGACCTTTCGGAACTTGCGCTCGGCTGGGCGACGTACAACGGCGACCATATGTCGATGTACGCCGTGAATTCCTCGGTGCCGAAAACGCTGGTGCGCTTCCTGGTGGAATATTGCGCACAGGTTCCAGGCATTTTCATAAACGAAAAATACAGCGGGACGGCCGGAGACAGGGATGAGAGGGAAATATCACGTTCAGAGAAAATTTTCAGCAGGATTTTGTGTTCGATTGTAAACACCCCTGTCAGTCCGGAACTTCTCCCGCCTGAAAACGGGAAGATATCCCAGAAAACGGAAAATATTGTCGGTCCTTACGAGCTTCATGACTTTTTCCTGTATTATATGCTCAGGTGGGGGTTCGCACCGTCCAAAATTCTGTATCTGGCGGAGGAAGCCTTTATCCGTCAGGCGGGGGAAAACCAGAAACGGTATTCCAGGGCGGAAATAATCGGCTGGATGAAAGTGTTTTACAGGCGGTTCTTCAGCCAGCAATTCAAACGTTCCTGTATGCCGGACGGGCCGAAAGTCGGGAGCGTCACGCTGTCACCGAGAGGGGACTGGAGGATGCCGAGCGACGCGGCGGCGGCGCTGTGGCTCAACGAACTGGAAAAACTGGAAACAGAAAGGGAATGAGCTGTTTCCGGCATACACCGGAGTATTCCGCTGATACAGATACACGCAGCAGATTCCATACGGGGTATACATAAAAAAAGTAAATGAAATTTCGATTGCTTTTTTTAAAAACCGCGTATAAAATTAACTCACGGCATAAATTCTGTCTTACATTATTATAAAAAGGAAGGAAAAATGACAATCCAAGATGTTGCAAATATAGCGCAGGTTTCAAAGGCTACTGTTTCCAGGGTTATAAACGGTAAGCCTGGTGTAAGGAAAGAAATCCGGGACAGAGTTAAGGCTGTAATACTGGAATCAGGCTGGCGTCCCAGTGCCGGGAGAGGCATGGCCTCAAGGATTCCGTCAGGATTTATAGGAATAATTGTGGAAGGGGTGAGGAACCCTTTTTACCATGATATTATAGCGGGCGCTTCTGATGTTTTGAAGCAAAATGGTTTCAGCCCTGTAATCTACAACTCCAATAATTCACCGGAAGCAAGGCAGAAGGGGCTTGATTATTTTTTGTCCGGGGCAGTAGACGGAATCATAATGATTGAAAGCGATTTGCTGGGAAAAGAAAGCATAGACAAGACCTTGAAAAACCTTTCCTGCCCCATGGTATTGATAGAAGATGACAAAAAGGATATTTCCTCTATCAGTGTTGACAATCTTCTCGTAGGTAAAAAAGCGGGGGAATACCTTGCTTCCCTCGGTCATAAGAACATCGGTCATATCACCGGGAACTATAACTTTGAGGTTTCAAGGAGCAGGTATCTGGGATTCGTGCAGGCTCTCATGGAAGCGGGGCTGGAAACGGATGAAAAGCATCTTGCATACGGTGATTTTTCCTGGGAATCGGGCTATGAAGGAATGAAGCAGCTGATGTCCCTTGCCGAACGCCCCACCGCGATTTACGCCGCCAACGACATTATGGCATACGGAGCATGGCAATACGCCGATGACAACGGAATACGTATACCGGAAGATGTTTCACTTATCGGTACAGACGGGCTTACCCTTGTTTATGAGCGTTCACCGCGGCTCACCACAATCTGCCATCCGTGCAGGGAAATGGGAGAAAAAGCGGCCCAACTGCTTTCCTCAAAAATGATGCACAACGGGGATGATGAAATACAGCATATAATCCTCGAAACTTATTTGAGGGAAGGCGGTTCATGCGCACCTTTACAGCCGTAAACTGATCCACCGGCGCGTTTTTTCAGTATAATAAAACTATGAAACAGAAAAAAACAGGCTCCACTTTTTTCCGCTGCTCAGTATGCGGATATTCCCAGCCGAGGTGGCTTGGACGCTGCCCGGCGTGCGGGGAATGGAACAGCTTTGAGGAAACGGCGGAACCCGCGGACACCGGGAAGGCTTTTTCAGGGGAACCCGCAAGGGCCGTCCCTCTTTCAGCTGTGGAGGCAGGCAGCGGAATAAGGATGGCCACGGGAATCAGGGAACTGGATGTCGTTCTCGGCGGAGGCGCCATGAGACGCTCCGCCGTTCTCTTCGGCGGGGAACCGGGCATCGGAAAATCGACCCTTTTACTCCAGGCCGCCGCCTCCGCATCCATGCCGGATAAAAAAGACGGGGCTTCCCGCATTCTATATGTAAGCGGGGAAGAATCGCCGGGACAGATAAAATCCAGGGCGGAACGTTTAAGCACGGATTCAGGTAAAATCGAGCTTCTGTGCACATACCTGCTGGCTGACATAAACAAAGCCCTTGATGAAATAAACCCCGCCTTTGTCATCATAGACTCAATACAGACGATTTTCAGTCCGCAGGCGGGAACCGTTCCGGGAACCATCAACCAGCTGAAATTCTGCGCGCAGGAACTCATCTCGTGGGTGAAGGAAAGGGATGCTGTTCTTTTTCTTGTCGCCCATGTGACAAAGGACGGAAGCATTGCGGGCCCGAAAACCCTTGAACACATGGTTGACACCGTGATTTCTTTTGAACGCAGCGGGGACGACGTCAGGTTCCTGAGGGCATATAAAAACCGTTTCGGTTCCGTGGATGAGCTCGGAATTTTCCAGATGACGGAAAAAGGGCTTGTAACGGTGGAGGATCCCTCATCGATTTTCATAACACGGAGGGAAGACCGTCTGCCCCCGGGCATCGCGGTCGCGCCGGTTTTTGAGGGCAGCAGGGTTTTCCTTGTCGAAATACAGGCGCTGACAGTATCGGCAAAAAGCAGCGTGACGCGCGTTTTTTCAGACAAAATTGAATCCGCAAGGGTAAGCAGGATAGCGGCTGTCCTTGAAAAGAGGGCCGGGGTACAATTCTCGGATCAGGATATTTATGTGAATGTAGCCGGAGGGGTCAGGCTGACAGAGAGCGCCGTTGACCTGGCGCTGGCGGCCGCCCTCTATTCGGCGCGCACAGACATATCCGTACCGGAAGCCACATCCTTTATAGGGGAAATAAGTCTCGCCGGAGAAGTCCGCCCTGTGTCCAAGCTGAAGCAGCGGATAAAAGCGGCGGAATCACTGGGATTCAGCCGGATCGCGGCCCCGGAAAAAGCGGAATCATGCATAGAAATAAAAAACATAAAAGACATGATAAAAATGCTTATTGAAAAAGCAGATATAAAACACGGATGATTTTCCTGCGGACAAAAAAATGCGGCGCTTTGCAGCGCCGCACATACCGCACATATCCTGCGTGTATCAGTCTGTATCAGTCTGTATCAGTCTGTATCAGATTACGCCCTGGGCGAGCATGGCATCTGCGACTTTCAGGAAACCCGCGATGTTGGCACCCATCATGTAATTGCCTTCATGGCCGAACTGTTTTGCGGCTTCGTAGGCGTTGTCGTGGATACTCTTCATAATTCCCTGCAGGCGGTTGTCAACCTCTTCCCGCGTCCAGGCAAGGCGCATGGAGTTCTGGCTCATTTCAAGACCTGAAACCGCCACACCTCCGGCGTTGGAAGCTTTTCCCGGGGCATACAGAATCCTGTTATCCAGGAAAACATTTATCGCTTCCGGAGTGGAAGGCATATTCGCACCTTCCGCCACAAGGATGCACCCGTTTTTAACCAGCTCGGCGGCCTCGTCACCGCTTATCTCATTTTGAGTGGCGCAGGGGAACGCGCAGTCACCCTTAACAGACCAGGGCCGCGCGTTTTCCCTGTAAACCGCAGAGGGATATTTTTCGGCATATTCCTTGATGCGTCCGCGCTTCACATTCTTCAGCTCCATAATGAAATTGAGCTTTTCGGCATCAATACCGTCCTTATCATAAATGAAGCCGTTTGAATCGGAGCAGGTAACAGCCTTTGCACCGAGCTGTGTCAGTTTCTCGATACAATACTGGGCGACATTACCGGAACCGGAAACGACACAGGTCTTTCCTTTGAGCCCGTCGCCTTTCACTTTCAGCATATTCTCCGCGAAATACACGCAGCCGTAACCTGTAGCTTCAGGGCGGATGAGCGAACCGCCCCAGGCAAGGCCCTTGCCGGTGAGAACGCCGGTGAATTCATTCCGCAGGCGTTTATACTGCCCGAACAGATAGCCGACTTCGCGTCCGCCTACACCGATGTCACCGGCGGGAACGTCAGTATCCGCACCGATATGGCGCTGCAGCTCTGTCATAAAGCTCTGGCAGAAACGCATAACCTCGGCGTCGGATTTTCCGTGGGGGTCAAAGTCGGAGCCGCCCTTTCCTCCTCCCATCGGAAGGGTGGTAAGGCTGTTTTTAAATATCTGCTCGAAGCCGAGGAATTTCAGGATTGAAAGATTGACGGAAGGATGGAAACGTAATCCGCCCTTATACGGCCCCAGGGCGCTGTTAAACTGCACGCGGAAACCGCGGTTTATCCGGATACCGCCTTTGTCATCAAACCATGGAACGCGGAACATAATTACACGCTCAGGTTCAACAATCCTTTCAAGAATGGAATTCTTCTCGAAATCAGGACGCTCCTCTATAAGCGGCTCAAGTGTTTCCAGAACCTCGCTTACAGCCTGAAGGAACTCAGGTTCATGGGAATTCCGTTCCCTCACCTGAGCCAGAACATTGGAAATATAAGCATTTGCCATACTGAATCTCCTAGTCCGGGAAAAGCCGCGGCACAAACACACAGCAAAAGAGGCATACAATAAAAGCAGACAATAAACTTTTCCCGGAAATAATTTTGTTATAAACAACGCTTACGCGTTCTTCACTAATCATTTCCAGATTTCCCGTTACCGTTACAGGGAAACCTTCTTCAATTTCCAGATGTCATTGACATACTCTTCGATTGTCCTGTCGGAACTGAATTTTCCGGCCCTGGCCACATTGAGAAGAGCAATCTTCGCCCATTTCCGCTTGTCAGCATACGCCTCGAGAATTTTCTCGTGGGCCTCGACATAGGCGTCAAAGTCAGCGAGCACATAATAAACATCCGGACGCTGTCCCTCAATACCATAAACAAGCGAGTCATACAGCTCCCGGAAAATAGCCTGGGTTGAGGATTCAAAGGTTCCGTCAATGAGCTGGGAAAGAACAGACGCAAGTTTGGGGTTGCGGGCTAAATAATCCTGGGGATTATATGAGTGCTCCGAATCAATCTTCTGGATTTCCTCCGCAGTCAATCCAAAGATGAAGGCGTTTTCTTTTCCGGCTTCAGCGACAATCTCAATGTTCGCACCGTCCATTGTACCGAGGGTTACGGCTCCATTCAGCATGAATTTCATGTTGCCTGTTCCGGAAGCTTCTTTACCCGCCGTGGAAATCTGTTCGGAAACATCGGATGCGGGGAAAAGCTTTTCCGCCAGGGACACCCGGTAATTCGGGACAAAAATGACACGGATACGGCCGCGGACACGGTAATCGTTGTTGACACGGTCAGCGACTGTATTTATCAGCTTGATGATGCTTTTCGCGCGCCTGTATCCTGAAGCGGCTTTGGCACCGAAAATAAACGTGCGCGGAATGGGATCAAAAGAAGGATCTTCCAGAATCCTGTTGTACAGGTACATTATATGAAGGATATTCAAAAGCTGTCTTTTGTACTCATGCAGACGTTTAATATGCACGTCAAAGATTGAATCAGGGTCTATGAAAATATTCTGGGTGTCTTTGAGGAAATCGGCAAGCTTCTTCTTGTTGGAATGCTTGATGCGCATGAACTCATCAAGAGACTCCGGATCATCGCTGTATTTTTCGAGGGCGCTCAACTTTGACAAATCCTTTTCCCAGCCCGGCCCGACACGCTTTGTTATAAAATCAGAAAGCTCGGGATTAGCGCATACAAGCCAACGCCGCTGGGTAACGCCGTTCGTCTTGTTGTTGAATTTTTCAGGATAAAGCTCATACCAATCCGCAAGCTCGATTTTCTTCAGTATTTCAGTATGAAGCGCGGCGACACCGTTTACACTGAAACAGCCGACAATAGCGAGCCAGGCCATACGGATCATGCCGTCTCCGACAATCGCCATACGCTGCTGCTTTTTCCAGTCGCCGGGAAATTTCGTCCTGAGGCTGTCGCAAAAACGCCTGTTTATTTCGGTTACAATCTGGTAAATACGCGGAAGAAGGCTCTCGAAAATGTCAATCGGCCATTTCTCAAGGGCTTCCGCAAGAATCGTGTGGTTTGTATAGGCGAAGGTTTTTGTGACAATATTCCAGGCGTCATCCCATCCGAATCCGTTCTCGTCCATCAATATACGCATCAACTCGGGGATGGCGATAACCGGATGGGTATCATTCAACTGGACAACGTTATATTCAGGGAATTTCGTCAAATCCTTTCCGATTACACGTTTATGATAGGCGATCATATCCTGAAGGCTGGCGGAAACAAAGAAATACTGCTGTTTGAGCCTCAGCGTTTTTCCTGAAGGTCCGGAATCGTTCGGATAAAGAACCCTTGAAATATTCTCGGCATTGTTCTGTTTTTCAACAGCCTGAAGATATTTCATATCGTTGAAAAGCTGAAGGTCAAAACCATTCGGGGAAGAAGCCTCCCAAAGGCGGAGACGGTTCACAACTTTTGTATCGAATCCGACTATGGGCATATCATAGGGAGTGGCGGTCACTTCCTCCGCGTTGACTATTTTATAAAGGGTTTTTCCATTCGGGAGCTGCTCTGAAACGACGTTACCGCCGAAGAGAACCTTGACCGCAAGGTCAGGACGCTTTATTTCCCAGGGATCCCGGTGAGAAAGCCAGTTGTCCGGGTATTCAACCTGATACCCGTTTTCGATGTGCTGTTCGAACATTCCGTACCGGTAACGGATACCGTAACCGTGTCCGGGATATTCGAGCGTGGCCAGCGAATCCAAAAAACAAGCGGCAAGCCGGCCGAGGCCTCCGTTACCAAGACCGGTGTCCGTTTCCTGGTCTTCAATCAGATTATAATCCATCCCGAATTCCTTCAGAACGGAAGCCACCCCATCTTTTATTCCCAAATTGATCAAGTTATTGCCCATCGCGCGGCCCATCAGGAATTCGGCGGAAAGGTAATAAACCTGCCTGGATTTTTTATCACGGCAGACTTTTCTGTAATTCATCCAGTTGCCCTGGATTATTTCCATTACGGAAGCGGCAACCGCGTCATAAATATCATGCGGAGTTGCCTCGTCCAGACTTTTTCCGTATTGCCTTTTAAGCCTGTTTTCAATCGAACTTTTAAACTGTTCCTTGTCAAATTTCACGCTGTCTCTCTCCTCTGTGAAACAAAACGGTGAACAACCGTTTTTCCAGCCCAATTTTAGTCAATTCCGCACTATTTTAACTGAATTTTTGAAATAAATACAACCGTACTTCTTGAAAGTATCACATATTTTTTCTGATTTTGAAGGCATTCTTCATTGTTTTTATCCAGAATATCATCCGGCGACGGCCGGGAAGTATCTATAACACGGCACCAGCCCTTTCCTTCCGGCGGATCGGGGATGGTTGCCGTTATGTCTTTACGGGTCGCGTTGCACATTATAAATATGTCGTTGTCATCAAATTCCGCCATCGTCGCCGCGGAATTCCCCATCAGCAGATAGGCGATAAAGTTATCCGGACTTTCCCAATCCTCCGGTTCCCCGTCAGAGGAAAACCAGGTTATATCCGACGCACCGCGCATACTCAGATTCTTGCCTTTGAAAAAGTCCGTTCGGGTAAACACGGGATGGGTTTTCCTGAATTCAATCAGCATTCTGACGAACCGGAAAATCCCTGAATTCTTTTCTTTCAGAGACCAGTCCATCCAGGAAATTTCAGAATCCTGGCAGTAAGCGTTGTTGTTTCCGTTCTGGGTTCGTCTTATCTCATCACCCATCAACAGCATTGGGGTTCCTATAGCAAGCAGGAGGGAACACATGAAATTTTTTATCTGCCGTTCCCGTATCCGCTCAATTTCGGGATTTTCCGTGGGCCCTTCAAAGCCATAATTAAAACTGATATTGTTGTTGCTTCCGTCCCGGTTTGATTCGCCGTTCTCATCATTGTGCTTGCCGTTATAAGAAACCAAATCATTCATCGTAAACCCGTCATGACAGGTCACGAAATTAATCGAATGGTAGGGTTTCCTTCCGCTCTGCATATACAGATCCGATGAGCCGGCCATACGGGTCGCAAACTGGAAAACAGCGCCGGAATCACCGCGCCAGAACCTTCTCACATCATCCCGGAAACGGTCGTTCCATTCCGCCCACCGTCCGCCGGGGAAGGCTCCGACCTGGTACGCCCCGCCCGCGTCCCAGGCTTCGGCTATTATTTTCGTTTTGGAAAGAACCGGGTCTTCGGCTATTCCTTCCAGGAGAGGGGGATTCCCCAGAATTTCCCCGGTGCGTCCCCTGCTTAAAATCGAGCCCAGATCAAAGCGGAAACCGTCCACATGCATTTCACATACCCAATAATGAAGGCAGTCCAGAATGAAATTCCTGCACACAGGATGATTGCAATTCATGGTGTTTCCGCATCCGGAGAAATTCCGGTAATAGCGTTTGTTGTCCTCAAGCATATAATAAATGGAATTGTCAAAACCACGGAAAGAAAAGGTTACGCCCCTCTCGTTTCCCTCGGCGGTATGGTTGAACACAATATCCAGAATCACCTCAATGCCGACCTTATGAAGCTCCCTGACCATTTCCTTGAATTCATCTACATGGCTTGAACCGCCCTGGCGGCTGGAATAACCTATTTTCGGCGCGAAAAAAGCGATTGTGCTGTATCCCCAGTAATTCTTCAAAAGCCTACCTGTCCGCGGGTTTTTACGGTCGCATTCATTCTCATCGAATTCGTTGACAGGGAGAAGCTCAACGCTGGTGATTCCGAGTTCCTTCAGATACGGGATGGCCTCGATTATACCACGGTATGTTCCGGCGGCGGAAAATCCTCCGGATGAATGGGCTGTCAAGCCCCGCACGTGCATTTCATAAATAATGGCTGTGCGCAACGGATAATTCAAAGGGACATCGCCCTGCCAGTCGAAATCGCCGTCATCCACAACGACACATTTCGGGAAACCTTCCGCCGTGCGGAAATGGTTATACACCAAATCCGGGTCAAAATCAGGCTTACGCCAGGGTCTGTTTCTGAGAGAGCTGAAAATAGAATCCCCGGTGACAGCTTTCGCATAGGGATCTATCAAATATTTATTTGCATTGAATCTTATCCCTTCATTGGGGAAAAACGGGCCGTCAACCCTGTAAAGATACAGGGTATCTTTTTTTAAACCCTTGACAAAAACATGCCAGACATCACCCGTCTTATTCACTTCCTCGTCAAAAACATAAGACACGGAGGGTTCACTGTCCGCGGCTTTTTCAAAAAGCTCCAAAATAACTCCCGTTCCATTCCGGGAAAAAACGCTGAAATTCACCCCGTCCCGGGTAACAGAAGTACCAAGGGGGAGAGGTTTACCGGGTAAAAACTGAAGATTTTCCATACCACAAATATCCGGATAAAAACTTGTTGTATTAAATAATACCATGTTTGGAAAAAATATGCTAGAATTTATCCTGAAAGCGACGAATTTAAGGCTTTTTTTGAGGCAAAACAGTTAATTTTAAGGAAACAGCATGAAAAATAAACTTATCGCAGGCTTTATAAAAAAATACATCACCGAAAACAACGTTGTTTTCGTTTTTCCTTCGGAAATAGCCGCCAGGATGTGGCAGGAAAAAGCCCTGGACTTCCTGCCTGAAGCCGTCATCCCTGACGAAAGATTCACAGCCTGGGACCAATTCAAGCGGGAGAATGCGGAAAAATCCGCCCCGGGATACACGGTTATCCCTGAATGCGCCAGGGAATTCTACGCGGAAGATCTTCTCCGCAGAAACAGGGAAGAAGCCCTTGCGGGAAAGGAACCGCTGCTTAAAGCCGTTATTCCGCCCGAATTCGCGGCGAAATCAAGTTTTTTCAGCTCCTGGATTTCAAATATCCTTCCGCAACTCGAATCCTGGAGTGAAAAGGCATCCCGCCCTCCCCACAAGCTGAAATATATTCCGGAAGCAAACAGAAACGACGGCGAAACCCGGGATTTGGATTTTATAAAAGCCGATTACAGGAATTTCCTCGACAGACACAGAATTCTGGAAAGCTCATGGAGCAGGAATTTTTCAGGAAGCGGCGGCAAAAAATATATCATTCTTTTTTTTGAAGCGATAGAGGATTTTTCAGACTACTGCAGCGCGCTGCAGCCGTCTGTCCTCACGCTGACGGACGGCAATTTTCCGGAGGCCGGGGATTTACCGCGGAATTCAGCCGTGACGGTTCCTCCCTTCGCAATTTTCAATCCGGTAATGGAAGAATACGGGAATTTCAGGGAAGAATTCAAATACACAGCACTGAAAATCGAAAAACTCCTGATGGACGGAGAAAACCCGGGAGACATCGCCGTCAGTTTGAATAACACGGAAACCAACAGTCCTTATTTCACAAGGGAATTTGACATACGGGGTATACCCTATACACTGCGCTCCGGGTATATTCTTGGAAAAGGCAAAACAGGAAGGGTTTTCTCTTTAATCCGACAATGCAGCACCGAGGATTTTTCCTTCCGTTCTTTGAAGAACCTTGTTTACCTGAAGACACTTCCGTGGAAGTCACCCGGTCTGCCGGAAAAGCTTATTCAGTTCGGGATTGAAAACCACTGCGTAAGCTCATGGCGGGAAAAAGGTGAAAAAAACACCACAGACATATGGGAGACGGCATTTAAAATATCAAACTCACTGCCGGATTCAAGGCTCACGGATTGGTACAGGAAACTGAAAAAAAGCATAAAGGCCATAACTTCCGCCAAGACATTTTCAGGGCTCAGAACCGCCTGGTTTATTTTCAGGAATGATTTTCTTGACATTACGAAAATGAGGGAGGAGGACAACAGGGAGTTGTCCCGTTGTATTGAAGAACTGGCTGAGCTTTCGGAGCTGGAAAAAGAATATTCAGAGTGCATCCCGGAAGATCCTGTCTCATTTTTTATCAACAGGCTGAATAAAAAAATATATGTCCCGAAAAAGCCGTCAGGAGGAGGCGTCAGTATTTTTCCGTACAGGGTTGCGGCGGGGACGCCATTCAAATTCCATTTTGTGGCGGGCGTTTCACAGGAAGATTCAACTGTACTGTACCAACAGTTGAAATTCCTGCGCAAGGACAAAAGGGAGCAGCTGCTCGCACAGGAGACAGACGCCTCCGACGCATTCTTTTCCCTGTATCTGTGCGGGGCGGAGAACGTCTTTTTTTCCTCTTCACGCAGATCGGCGGACGGTTACAAAACGCCGCACAATGCTTTTTACAGGCCGGAAGGAAGCATTCCCGCGGCGGAGCAGAATGATTTACCGCGAATTGCCTTACCGGAAGATCCCTTTTTATCGGAAGAGGAAGGGAAAGTTCCTTCCCGCATTTATCCCGTACAAAAAACCGGATATCAGTTTTATTCGGCGCAACAGCCGCGCGAAAGATTCTCGTTTTTACGTACACCTTTTTCCGGCAACTGCAGCCCGGAGACAATTTCTGAAATCAAAAACAGAATCAGCAGGATACAAATAACCGGGAACGGCAGTCTGAGGGTTTCATCAATGGATTTAAAGAATTTCTCCGGCTGCGGTGCAAAATGGTTTCTGGCAAAAATCGCGGATTTAAAAAGAGAAGGCTTCTCCGCCGAACTTATAGATGAAAGACAGCTCGGGCTTGTTTTTCACTCAGTACTTAAAAATATTTATGAATTCATACAGAAAAACGACAAGACCTTTTTATCATCACACCTGGATATGTATATGAAGGAAGCTTCCCGTTTTGCGGAAAAGGCCGCACTGGAGAATATTGACTTCAAAGGCCCTCTCACGGCACCGATACTCTCAACACTTACAGCCAGAATTACGGAAGGAGTCGCGGCTGTACTTCTGGAGGATGCCGGAAAGCTGGATAATTTTATACCTGCCCTGTTGGAAGGGAAGCTTTCATTTGAATCGGAAGGGATGGAGTTTTTCGGTATAATAGACAGAATGTCCGTAAGCCGGGCTACAGGGGACGCCGTAATAATAGACTACAAAAGCGGTTCAAATTATCCGCGGTACGGCGACTATGAAGTACAAAACGGAAAAATGAATGATTTTCAGATTCCTTTATACATCCTGCTCGCGGAAAACTCAAGGGAAAGTCCTGTCGCCGGGCGACGGGTACAACAGGCATGGATTTTCAGCATCAGGCAGCAAAAATACATTCCTGTATTGAATGACAAAGATGATCAGGAATTCTCAGGTATTTTCAATTCCAGAACAAAATCATGGGAGTCAGTTGAAGAGTTCAAACCGTCAATGGATGCTCTGAAAAAAGCCGCAGAGGATTTCCGGCAGGCGGTCACAAATTACAATTTCACTTCCGGAGACTTTGACTGGAAACGGTGCGCCGCGTGTGAATACAACGGAATATGCAGACAGACATACTCTGTAAAACCTGCCGCAAACGGATAAATGACAACATAAAAAACGGACGGAATATTTTATGAAAACTTACAGGCAACAAATAGAAAATCTCAACGACACGCAGAAAAAAGCCGTTGAAATAAGCTGCAACGCTGTCATCGCGGCCGGCGCAGGTTCAGGCAAAACGAAGGTTCTGGCGTCCAGATTCCTGCATCTCTTGACACAGAAAAAAATACCTGTGGATGAAATACTGGCATTGACTTTCACCCGCAAAGCGGCCGCGGAAATGCGCACCAGGATTTATTCAACGCTTATGGAAACGGAGGAGCCGGAGGCGAAGGAGGCCGCCGGAGAATTTTTTTCCGCAAGAATCGAAACCATCGACTCTTTCTGCGCTTCAATCTGCAGGGACGCCTGCCGGACATACGGGGTCACGCCTGACTTCACGATTGATGATGAAGCAATATCGCAGGCCGCGGAAAAGAAAGCCCTGGAATTCATTCTGGCGAACAGGAATTCTGATGCGGTGCGGTCCATGCTGAAGAAATTCGCGTTGAAGGATTTACCGGCAAAACTTTTCGTGGAAATAATGAAAAATTATTCTTCAATATCGTCCCCGCTGGATTTTGAAGAAATAATGAAAACTCAATTGAAAAAGACAAAAGAATATTTTGTTTCCACAGCAAAGAGAATAAACAGCCTGATTGAAGATCTGCGTTCATTTGATGAACAGAAAAATTCTTCCACCTGGAATGAATTGCAGGAAGCATTACAGGCGGATTGTTCGCCGCCTGATATCAGCGGCAGAAATGAAATCGTGACTTTCATTAAACATTGCGCAGGCATAAACAATGTTCCCAACAGAATAAACGTGATAAAAGGAACAAAGAAGGAACTGGCAGAGGAAATGGAAAAGCTGCTTCCCCTGGCAAATTATATTCTAAACAAAAATATAATAGAAGAAACCTTCGGACTTCTTTCGGAGTTTCAGGAAATATTTAATGATGAGAAAAGAAAGTCAGGTGTATTGACTTTCCGGGATGTTTCCATGATGGCGGTAGACGCACTGAAGAACGATAAAACCTTGAGAAACTTTTACAAGAATTCTTTCAGGAATATAATGATAGACGAATTCCAGGACAACAATTCCATTCAGAGGGATTTACTTTATCTGATTTCGGAGGATGACGCGAAAAGCCTGAAAACCGGGGCGGACGTACCTGAAGCCCGCAACCTTACGGAAAACAAGCTTTTCTTTGTGGGTGATGAAAAACAGTCGATATATCTTTTCAGGGGGGCGGACGTTTCCGTTTTCCGCAAACTGAAAAATGATCTGGGGAACAGTTCGGAGATGCCCCAGCTTTCTGTAAATTACAGAACTGAAAAAGAACTCCTGGAAACGTTCAATACAATATTCCCGCATATTTTCCCAGCGTCCACGGAATCAAATCCTGCACCGGAATATGAGGCTGAATTTATTCCGGTGGACGCGGCCATATCCACGGCAGGCTGTACACCGGGATTTGAAATATTACTCGCTGCGGAAGAAAATTTCAAAGATGAAAAAACCAATTACATGGATAAAACGGACACAGAGGCTGATGAAGTTGCGCTGCGGATAAAGAAACTTGTGGACGAAGGTTTTCCTGTAAGAAATGAATCACGTCCGGGTTCGACACGTCCCTGTACTTACAACGACATTGCAATCCTATTCAGAAGCACTGCAAAGCAAAGACATTTTGAGAGGCATTTGAGGAATTACGGAATCCCATATCAAAGTGAAGCGGTATCAGGATTATTCGCAGACGCGCCTGCAAACGACATATACGCATTCCTCCGTCTCGCTTTAAATCCTGAAGACACATATTCGTATATGACCGCGCTCCATTCTCCTTTTGTTGCCGCAGACGACGAAACATTCACAAGAATATTACTGGCAAGGGCCGAGTCGAAGGATTCAGACTGCGAATTCAACGGACCGTTTTCGGAAGAAGACTTGCGTTATGTTTCCCCCTCATGTACAGAAAGATTTAAACGGGCTTCGGTTTTATACAACGATATAAAAGAGAACATGGACAAGCTTCCGGTGACAGAGCTTGTTTCAAAACTATGGTACGAATACGGATACAGATATAATTTAGTATGCGAACCTGATTTGCTTCATTATGCGGAAATATACGATTATTTATTTGAACTTGCCCGTCAGGCGGACGCACAGTCCCTTTCGCTTGCTGAATTTCTGGACAAGCTTGAAGAAAAAAATATAAGCGGGGAAAAATTCGATGAAATAGACATTCCCGCAGGGAGGAAAGGCGGAGTCCACCTCATGACGGTGCATAAAAGCAAAGGGCTGGAATTTCCTGTTGTCTTCATAGTGGATGCAGGGAACAAGGGGCGCACGGAAACAAACGACAAGCCTTTTTATTTCTCGAACGAAAACCAGGTAACAATAAACACGGAAGCGCCTGAAGAATTAAAAAACATAAAAAACGCCGGAGGAAATTTCTTTTACAACGAAGCGCAAAAAGAAAACAACGCAAAAAGGAAAGCTGAAATACGCAGGCTCTTATACGTCGCCGTCACAAGGGCGGAAATAAAAATATTTGTAAGCGGAAATTTCAGTCTAAAAGTAAAGGAGCCTGTTGAAGAAGAAAGAACGGAAGAACAGCTCAGGAAAATTCTGGAGGACCAGTTTTCCCAGGAAACAAAACAGGATCCCTCCAAAGTTTCTTTTTTTGACCTGCTCCTTCCGGCCGTGATAAAAGCAGGGGAAAAAAGCAGGGGAATAAAAATACGGGAGATTCTTCCCAAGCAGGAAAGAAAATCAAAAAAAGACTCAAAAAGAGAATCCGCCGGATTTTCCTACGGTCCGGAACCTGTCATTTATAAACCGCAGGAACAAAAAAGATATACAGCCAGCACGCTGCATGAAATCACCGGCGGAACGGATACAACAGCGCAGGCATATGATACGGATGCCCATGCAGAAGACTTCTTTGACAAATACGACATAGACCCGGCTGAATTCGGAAGTTATGTGCATGCGGTTATAGAATCAGGTTTTACAGGAAAGCCGGCACGCATTCCCGCGGAAATCCGCGGCGAAGCGCAGAAACTGGCTGACAGATTTTTTGCCTCCGAAACAGGGATCGCGGCGAAAAACGCTTCCTGGAGGAAAATCGAATACGGGTTTTTATCCAAAATAAAAACAAACGGCATTCCGGATAATTCAATCATATCCGGAAAAATGGATTTGATTTTTGAGTCAAACGGTGATTTATTCATAGTGGATTACAAAACAGACAGGATGGAAAATCCGGAAATCCACCGTCCGCAGCTGAGGCTTTACGCCGAGGCAGCGGAGCGGATGTTCAGACAGGAATTCCCTGGTGCAAAAATAAAACCCATACTTTATTACTTGAGGACAGGAAATACCGTGGAAATAACTTAGGGACGGAAAGGCGAAATCATCCGGTTCAGAAGCCCCGGATTTTCCGTCCGTAAATCCGGTTCCTGTTCCGGTCGGGAATAAAGCGTTGTTTTATTTCCACCATGGAGGAGCAGGCTTCACTATAGGAACTGTAGTCACCTGAAGCGCAAAAGGCAATGACAGCGTCACCCAGCAACTCCGCGTCCGCTGTCTGGGTAAGAAGGAAAACTGAACCGGTAATATCAGCCTTCATCTGGTTCCACAAAGTATTCTTCGCCTGCCCGCCGGACAGGGTGAATTCAGGATTGAGGCCACAGGCGGCTTTCAGCTTTTCAATTCCGGCTTTTACCTTAAAGCCGATTCTTTCCGCGGCTTCACGTACAGGATTAACCGGCATACCGGGGACGGGTATAATCGGAGATTCACAAACCTCGGCCAGAAGATCTGCGTAAGTGCGGCCCGCATATTCAGGGGAAGAATCGCGGAAGTTACGGAAATCCAGACCGGTCTCGCCCAAAAGACAGGAGATGTTCCACAGACCGGACACAGGGGATGGGAGGGTCCGCAAACCTTCAGCGGAAACCGGCTCAGATATACAGACATTCAGGCCTTCGCTCGTACCTGCCCTGTCACAGGCCCGGCCCGGTGAAACCGTACCGGTTCCTAAAAGCGCGCTCACAAAATCGGGAGGCCCCGCCAGAATCCTTGTTCCCTCCGGCAGAACATCCCGGAAAAAATCCCCGTAAGGATTATAAAGGAAAGGATTTTCCCCTTTCAGGAAATATCCGGCGGTAAAACCCGGCGGAACAAAAGGAGGGAAAACATCTTCCGGAAAACCGTTCTCTTCAAGCAGTCCGGGGGACCAATAGGCGGACGTGTAGCGTGGCTCCGGAAGCACAGTAACCCTGTTTCCGGAAAGACAGGCCACGGCAAATTCCGGACCGGAAAAAATACATCCGGCGGCCTTCGTCTCAGCGGGAAACATACGGCGGAAAACATTAAGCCGGGGAAGAAAAATAGAAGAAGCCGCCCCGTCCCCCCTCAAATCAGGAAGCCCATTCAGTTCCGCCGGCACGGGTTCGTCCCACAAAAGGGAAGCGGAAACCTCTCCGCTGCCGGAGACGGCTACAAGGGTCGGCCCGGCGCCTGAAATGACAAGCGATTCCAATGAGGAAACATCAAAGGCGGAAGAACCCAGCAATGAGGAAAAAGCCGTCTTCATCGCGGAAAGCCAGAACCAGGGGAACGGCTGTTTTTTGTCAAAACGGATTCTGACGGAAGACAGGACAGTCCCGTCCACAGAAACCAGCCCGGCTTTGACGGAAGAGGAACCGATATCCACCGCTAAAACTGTTTTCATAAAACGCTGTCAGTTTTCAGGGTTGGCGGGGGCTGAAGATTGCTGGAACTGTTGTTTTTTCTCACCCTTCGGAGAAGTCGAACCCATCCGTATAAGCTTGTCTATAACATTACGGTTGTCAAGAAGGTCGCTCAAAGACTGGTTGTGGTGAAGACGGGAAATAACCTGGGCAAAAAGACCGCATACACTTGTATTTATATACCACTCTTTTTTCAGAAGCTCTTCATGGTAAACGGCATTTGTTCCGATAATCCTGTAAAAATGCCCCTTGGCGTAAGCCTCGTCAAAAAGTTTTATCGCATCACCGGTGAAAAAAGGAAGACTGATGGCGGCTATAACCTTCGTGGCGCCCTGCTCTTTCAGGAACTCCATGGCTTTCAAAAGAGTACCGCCGGTACCAAGCATATCATCCGCAAGGAAAGCCACCTTTCCGGAAACGTCCCCCAAAAGCTTTATGCTCTTTATATTGGTGCAATGCCCGTTCTGGGTTACAATCGAATAATCCCTTTCCTTATAAATCATCGCGAGGGGTTTCTTCAATCCGGTGGCATAAAATTTATTGCGGTCAACCGCCCCGGTGTCAGGAGAAACAACAACGAAATTATTATCATCCTTGGTGAAATCAACAATCTTGGAAAGCTCCCGGATAATCTGATAACTCGCGTGAAGATTTTCAATTCTGGCGGAATAAAAAGCGTTTTCTATTTCACGGGAATGGATGTCGAGGGTTATAACCTGGCTGACACCGAGGTTTTCATACAAATGGGCAAGTAAACTTGCGGTCAGCCCTTCCCTTCCTTTTTTCTTGTGCTGTCTGCTGTACGGATAAACAGGAAGAACCAGACTTATGCGTTTTGCACCCGCATGACGCACAGCGTCTATAGTCACAAGCAGACACATGATGTGATCATTTACAGAGAGAATCCGCTGGTTCTGGTCGTTGTTGAGCAAAAGAGGCTGGTGGTTCTCCACATCCTGGAAAATGAAAACATCCTTGCCCCGGATGCATTCACGGATTTCAGTTTTGAATTCGCCATTCATAAACCAGGTGAAACTGGCGTTAACCTTAAACCTCGGAGGGCGGTATTTTTCAACATCACCTTTTACGCAGATATTCGAAGTCTGCATATCGTTGTAAAAATTGACATCCCGCACAAGTTTAGCCGGATCAACCGTATATCTGTTGGCAAGGAAATCAGTTTTTTGTCTGAATCTCCGGCGGTAGATTTGATTCAAATGATGAATTGTGTCATCGGCAAAGACCGCACCACCAGGACAGGCTACAATGGAAAGATCCGAAGGTTCAGAATACGTCATAGTTTTCCCCGACCAGTTATTTTTTATATAAATTCAGGCTTTTGTTCAAGCCCGGATTTTCAAAGCAGGATAAAGGCTGGTTCATTCAATCAGAGGTTTCGGGTATCAAACCATCTTTAACGGCACCGAAAACTTTCTGAATCATCTGGGACGCATAATCCAGAGGATTAGCCCTTATCTCCTTCTCCTCTTCTTCTATCTTCAGGAAAATTCCGTCCAGAGCTTTTCCCGTCGCATAAGAAGCGAGATCCACTTCAACCTCCGGCATAGGGTCTTCCTCCGCACCGGATATGGCGGCCACGGCGTTAACAGGCCCGGCGGCTTTATTATAGGCGGTCGTCAGGTTGTTCCAGGCCTCGTCCGCGGAAACACCGAGCACCAGAGGCTCCTCAAGGGCGGAGGCCATTTTGGGCTGGTAAAGGTCAAAAAGCCTGTCATAAGTTTTTTCCCGCAGATACTCGGTAGCCGCATTATCTTCCCCGCAGACAATGGCTATACCGTCGGTCACGGTCATTTCAGTTATGGCATCGGAAAAAATCGGAACCATATCCTTTGAAGCGGCCTCGGCGCTTCTATTCAGGCGCAGAACCACATCGTCCACGAGTTTTTTTCCTCCGGGAATTTTATCAACACAGGACAACATGGAGGAAGCTTCTTCCGGAAGCAGGATTTTAAGAGCGGCGTCTCCAAAGTACCCGTCCTCTTTTGAAAGCGTACCCGAAGTTTCCTCGGCGGCGGCGACAAGGGCGTCCTTCATGGCTGAAACCGCTTCAGCATTGGTAAAAACCGGCTCCTGTGCCTCATCGGAGGCGAAACCGGCGTTGATGGCGGACATAATTCTGGAAGAATCAACCCCGGCGCAGGCGGCGAAAACAAAACATACGGATAAAAGCATAACAGCCGGGAAAACAGGGAAGGAAACCTTTGTCTTCATATTCATACTCCGGAGTATATCACATTCAAAAAAAAAAATCCGCAAAAATATTCCGTATTTACGTTTTTATAAGCCTTTATAAGCCGGAAACCCTGGATTTCTTTCTGGAGCTCACTCCCGTCCATATTGAAATTACGATGGACACAAAAACGGCGGCGGCGGCGGCTTCAGGAAGACCGTTGGCTACAAAAATCGCAGCCATGACCCCCGGAACAGTGGCTTCAGGCGCATCGGGAGGCAATAACCTGTCTGCGGGGACTATGACGGCAAGGGCGGTCAAAACGAGGATGGTATGAAAAAGACTTGCGATGAAAGCAGAAACGGGAACCGCCGCAACGGCCGCTTTCGGCGAAAGTCTCTTCAGCAGGGAGGAAAGAAGGACGTAAACAATCCAGCCCAGAAGAGGGAACAACACCCGTGGGACGATGGCGACCAGAGGGTTCCTGAAAGCCAAATCGATAATCCCGCTGGCTGATATGTTCGCCTGAATCATGGAAAAAACACCGAAAATAGCTCCCGTAACCATACCGACTACAGGACCTTCCAGGATTGCACCTATAATGACAGGTATATGCATAATTGAGAGGGACGCCCCGGAAAACCAGGGTATCAGTCCAAGCCTTGTTACACCAAGAAAAACAGTAAGAGCTCCCAATGCCGAGGCAAAAACAATGCGCCGGACAATAGAATAATCAGATTTATCCATGCCTTTTAACATTTCGGCCATAACTTTCTCCTTAAATTAAAATTAAAAATTTATTTCCCCAAAGCCTTTTTTATGGAGTTCTCAAGAGATGCTTTTGAATAAGCCCCTGTCTGGATTTCCGTAATCACACCGTCGCCGTCAATAAAAATCGTGTGGGGGATTCCATGTACCTGGTAAAGAAGCGCCGCGGAAAAATCTTTGTCAACACCGGAAACAAAAGACCGGAACGCCTCTCCCCTCTTTTCAAGATAGGAAGAAACTTCTGAAGCACTATCAGCGATGCACACGGGAAGGACGGCCAGCTCACCGGAATATTTTGAAGCGGCCTCCGCAATCAGGGGAAGTTCCCTGACACAGGGGGCGCACCACGTCGCCCAAAAATGAAGCAGCACCGGCCTTCCCCTTAAAGATGAAAGGGAGACAGAAGAACCGTCCGTCATGCCGACGGTAAAATCAGGGGCGGTACTTCCAACTTTCAAAGCGCCTCCGGAATTTCCTGCCCCCTGACCGACGGAAACAGCAATACCTGAAATCATAAAAACAAAAAGAAAAAAAACAACAGCCGGTTTTCCGGACTTCATATCATACCTCCGTGCTATATCCTTTTTTTTTATGTATAACTAATCCGCGTATGGAAATTGCATTTTCAGGGCAAACCCGGATACAATCTCCGCAACGGATGCATTCCAAGCTGTTCACAGCCTTCGCATTCATTTTACAGAAAGCGGTGCATTTTCCGCAGTTTGAACATTTTCCGGAATCCACAGTAACCCCGAAAACAGCAATCCGGTTGAAAAAAGAATAGAAAGCCCCCAGCGGGCAAAAGTACTTACAGAAGGGCCGGAAAACAATGAATGACCATATCACTAAAAAAGCCAGCAGGAATGTCTTCCACGCAAAGAGGAAGCCTACCGCTGAACGCATGGCGCTGTTTGCAAGAACGAGGGGGATTCCTGCCTCCAGGGTTCCTGCGGGACAAATCCAGGAACAAAAATACGGAACCTGCAGACCGGATAACATGTAGCCCGCATACGGCAGAAAAAGCACAAAAACAAACAGGAAAAAATATTTGGAAACCTGCGCTCGTCTCGCCGCAACAGATTTCAACGATGGAGAAGCTTTACCGCCGGAACCGGGAATCATCCGGCTTACTTTTTCCCCCGCCTTGTGCAGCAGTTCCTGGAAAAATCCGAACGGACATAAAAAACCGCATACAGCCCGGCCCGCCAGGACTCCGGAAAGAAGCAGGAACCCTGTGACAAAAAACGGAAAACGGCCCCCGCCTAAAGCCCCCTGCAAAGCGCCCAGAGGACAGGAAGCGACGGCGGACGGACAGGAATAACAGTTCAAACCGGGAACACACACATGCTTAAGGGGACTTCTGCTGACCGTTCCGGACAAAAAGTTTCCGGCATCGGCGTTATAGATTACAGCGGAAAACAGCTGGATCAGTTTACGTTTATCCAATTCCGGCACACTCCATGCAGACAAAAACCGCCTTCATGTAAAGCAGGCGGCAATCACCGGAGATTATACCGGCGATGACAAGCACAACTCCAAGCAAAATCAGCGCAACCGTTGCCACGGGGAATTTTCCAGCTTTCAGTTTTTTCACCATGCGCGGACATAATACCAGAAAAACACCTCAACGCCAAGATATGGGGAACGGAACATGAGGAACGGAAGCCCGGAAGTTTGACCCCGCCCTTATTATCAGATATACTGGGCACATGATTCTGACCATCGACCGTCTTTCATTTACATATCCCGGCAGCGGAAAAAAGGCGTTGAAAGAAATTTCGTTTTCTGTTGCGAAGGGGGAATATATAGCTGTCCTCGGAGCGAACGGTTCCGGGAAAAGCACACTTCTGCGGTGTATCGCCGGACTGCTGGCACCGGACGGCATGGATTCAGAGTCGGACGGCGGGAAAAAGCGGATAAAAACAAACACGGAGAACAAGCCCTTTACAGTCCCTTCCGCCGTTGTTTTCCAATCACCGGATGACCAGCTGATAGCCGAAACAGTTGAGCTGGACGCGGCTTTCGGACCGGAGAACACAGCCGTGCCGTATGACGAAATGCACAGCCGCGTAGACAAAGCGCTTTCATTTTTCCTTCCAGGTATTGATAAAAGTGAAGAAATAAAAAACCTGTCGTCGGGGCAGAAGCAGCATCTCGCCCTCGCAGGCGCATATACTCTGTACCCCGAAATTCTCCTGCTGGACGAACCTTCCTCAATGTTGTCTGAAAAAGCCCGCCTTTCCATGCTGGACTTCCTTGACAAAACAAAAGATGAAGGGAAAACAATCCTGCATATCACCCATGACATTGACGAAGCGGAAAGGGCAGAGCGGATAATCATCCTTAACGACGGGATCCTGGTTTTTGACGGCGGCAAGGCGGACTTTCTTAAACTGCAGGAAAACACTCTGGCGGAATGGGGGCTTTTTTATCCCGAAAACAACAGAGAGGCACACGGCTGTTTTTTTGCGGAAGACGGGAACAAAAAATCCGGACCGGTAATCCAATGCAACGGTATTTCCGCAGGCCCGTTGAGGGATGTTTCTTTTGAAGTATCCGAAGGGGACATCACGGCGGTGACGGGGGAATCCGGGTCAGGAAAATCCCTTCTGCTTCAGATAATAGCCGGACTGAAAGAACCGGAAAAAGGAAAAGTGACGACCGCAGAAAGCAGAACAACATCACTCGCGGTGCAGGAACCGGAAACGGGCTTGTTTGAAGAATTCACCGCGGATGATGTGGCATTCGGATTGGAAAACGCGGGCTTCACAGGGGAAGAGCTGAAGGCGAAAGTAAAGGAAGCAATGGACAAAGCCGGACTGCCTTTTAACCGGTTCGCAGACAGAAAAACTTTCAGCCTTTCCGGAGGGGAAAAAAGGAAGGCCGCCATTGCAGGCATACTCGCCGTTGACAGCGATATTATACTTCTGGACGAGCCGTTTTCAGCCCTGGACATCAGAAGCCGCGGCGAAATGAGAGAGCTCATACGGAATCTTGCGCGGCAGGGAAAAACCGTCATTTTTACCGCCAACAGAAAAGAAGAATATGAGTTCGCAGGAAAAGTCATAAATTTATCCGTGGAGGAAAAAGAAAAAAAAGAAACGGAAGGACAAGCCGCAGAGGGGAACGCCCCGCAAACTGAAAGAAGGGGTCTATTCAAAGGAATGCCCCCTGTGATGAAATTCCTGTTCTGCGCGGCAGGCATCGCAACATCATTGATTGTGTCCTCCTGGAAATTCCTGCTTATCCTTGAAGCCTTCTTTTTCTCCATATCGCTTGAAGCCGGATACAGCACCAGAAAACTCTTGTCCGCGGTTTTAAAAATACTTCCATGGCTTATAATTATCTGCGCCATCCAGTATTTTATTTTCAAGGGTTTTGAAGAGGCGGCTGTCTTTGTCATACGGTTTTCCTGTCTGCTCACCCTGCTCTCGGTCTTTATATTTGTAACGCCGCCCACTGAAATATCCTGCGGAGCGGAAGATTTTCTGAAACCGCTGGAACTTCTCAGGATACCGACACGGCACCTTTCATTCCTGACAAGCCTTATATTCAGATTCATCCCCAGCCTGTATACTGAAGCCGATAAAATAACCACCGCCAGGAAAATAAGGATGAGGGGGCTTCAAAAAACAAATACAGGAAAACGCAAAAACAAAATAAAAGAAACCGCCGCCCTGATTGTCCCGCTGATTATACGGACGCTGACAAAGGCGGAAAAGCTTTCCACCGCTGCGGCAGCCCGTTATTATTCCGCGGGGAAGCACACCCGTTACCCGCGCTGGAAGACGGAAAAAAAGCATATACTTTTTCTTATTTTTGTTATTGCTTTTTCCGCGATTTTAATTTACGGTTCTTGTATATGGAAATGAATTCAAAAAAAACACATATCACCGAACTGCCTGTATGCGGATTTGAAGCGGTGAAAGCCTTGTCGGAAAAACATCCGGAAAAAATCAGCCGCCTCTTTTTTGCCAAAGACAAAGCGAAATATTTCGGCAATGCCTGCAAAATGCTTGCGGAAAAACGCCGTATTTACCGCGCGGTGGAAGATGAAAAAGAACTGGAAAAACTGAGCGGCAGCGTTCACCACCAGGGGGTTGTCGCCATGATAACTTATCCGGAAATACCGCTGCTCGAAATTCCCACATTAAACCGCTGGGCGGAAAACCGTGAAAAAGTGATTTTGTGCGACAGGGTAGGTAATTCCCAAAACTTCGGGGCAATAATAAGAAGCGCAGCATTTTTCGGACTTACGAACATTGTAATCAGTGATGAAGACGGCCAGTCAGGAATCACGACAAGCGCATACCGGGTGGCCCAGGGCGGCATGGAGTATGTAAACATCTATAAAGTATCAAGCGCGGCATGGTTATTATCAAGGGCGGAAGGCAAATTACTCCGTGTAGCCGCACATCATTACGGAAGGGCGTACATTTCCGACCTGAATGAAATCTGCGGCGGAAACGAAGGGATAATAGCCGTCCTCGGAAACGAAGAGACAGGCATAACACCTGAAGCAAAAAAGCTTTGCGACTATCTGGTAAAGATACCGGGAACAGGTGCCGTCGAAAGCCTGAATGTGGCGCAGGCCGCCGCTGTATTTATTTATGAGCTTGTGAAGTGCGGAACAGATAAAAAAACATCCGCCGCGGATTCCGGTGAACATGGAACCTCCGGAAGCACCACGTCTGAATTTGAGGATTCGTTCAAAAAACACAGGCTGTTTTAAAAACACGAAGGGCTGTCCCGGAAGCCGCGAGCTTCCTGAAGAGCAGCCCTTTTACGGAAAACACCGTAACTTTAATCCGTTTATTTTATTTCAAACTTATTTTGTTATTTTGACGCAATCTTGTATTCCCAGGCAAGAGGAATTGAGAAAGAAGTCATATCGTCTTTTTCAAAATTCATCCTGAGACCGGCTTTAAGATTTCCGAAATCGGTGATTTTATAAGTGGCGTAGGGATAAATCACCATACCGAACTCATCATCATTTCCAACCATCATCTTGAAGATACCGTCCAGATTGAGGGCGAAGGCTTCCGTCACGTTGTAAGCCACCCTGCCCCTGAACTGCATCGGAATCGCATCTTCGGCATGGTCGAAGGTTTCTCCGTCTTTCATGTATTCGCTTGTCAAGCCAGTCATAAAGTCGGCATAAAGGCCAAGATTAAGGTCTGTCAATTCATAAGCGGCGGAAACACTGACAGCCAATTTAGCGGAATCTGTTATAAAATCCGTATCAACGGCGTTATACAGGAAACCAGCGTTAAGAATCAGGTTTTCAATTGAAGTCAGTCCGGCGAAAACCGCGGCAGAGAAATTATCGTTGGATATATTCTTGAATACGGCACCGACAGTGGCAATCTCTCCAATCGCATAGTCAACACCGGCGTTAAGTTTTACCTCCTCGCTTTTTGTGAAAGCTGTTCCGCCGATGTTACCGACAACACGAAGCGCGCCAATGTCGGCTATAGCGGCAAAACCGTTTTCCGCCATACGTCCGTCTTTCGGATTATCATCGGCGGCGGCGAGGTAAGAACCAGCGACGGCATATTTTGTGAAAAAATCATTTCCCGCGGCAATTCCGAAAACGCTCACGGGGCGGAAACGCATAAAACCGCGGAACCTGATTTCATTTGTGTTACCATTGGTATCCTTTCCGCTCTGCTGCCCGGTCTGAAACTGCAGCCTCATACGGCCGTCAAGCTTATCGGAATTGAAATCAAACTGAAGCCTGTCGCTTACCAACACATCCCCTGCGTCAAACTTATCATCGGCGCCTTTTTCAAATGTAAGGAAATCATTGTCAGCTATGTCATCCCCGTCACCTCCGAATGTATTCGTGAGTGTAAAGGACTGGGCATCGACAGTAACAGTTGTCAGAATCAAAAAAATCCCGAACAATGCAAAAAGTGTGGTTTTCATTTTAACTCCTTTTCAAACGGTGTACCCGCATATTGATGCCAGGAATATAAAATGAAAATGTAAAAGAACTTTTTTTATTTTGTTAAAACAGAATAAATTTGTGTTAATAAACAAATAAAAGCGGGCGTGCCCTATGCCTTACCCAAGACATAAAACACGCCCTTTTCGAGGAAGAAAAAAAACTACATTTTGATTACAGCTTTTACGACATTTTCTTTATCATTTATAGCAGCATCAAAAGCCTTCTGGATGTCATCGAAGGAAAATTCGTGGGAAACAACGTCATCAACATTCACGATACCTTCCGCGATTGCAGAAATGGCGCGGGGATACAGATTGCGGTAACGGAAAACCGATTCGATTTTCGCTTCTTTCGCCATTATTTTCCCGAAATTGAAGGTCAATTCTGGATTTGCGGAAAGACCTACGAGAACAATTGTTCCGCCGGCTTTGACAAGATGCGCTGTCTGCGCTATGGTCGCCGGGGAGCCGGCGGTTTCAAAAACCTTTTCGACCCCCAGATTTCCCGTCAAAGTTCCGATTTCCTTGATGATGTCACATTCTTTGCCATTCAAAACCCTTGTGGCACCTAATTTTTCAGCATATTTGAGCCTCTTGGGGACAATATCAACCACGGTTATATCAGAAGCGCCGTTAGCTTTACAGGCTAAAAGGGTCATGAGGCCTATACAGCCTGCGCCCAGTATTACAACCTGGTCTCCCATCCTGACTTGTCCCTGAAAAGCTGCATGAAGCCCGACAGAGAACGGTTCCACAAGAGCACCCTGTTTTGTGGTCATGCCCCCGGGCAGTTTGAAACACATCTCTTCCGGAAAAGCGATGTAGTTCTCATAACAGCCCTGAATAGGAGGAGTTGCGAGAAAACGCACGTCAGGACAAAGATTGTATTTTCCCCCTTTGCACCATTCACATTTACCGCAGGGAATTCCGGGCTCAAGGGCAACCTTGTCGCCTTTCGCCAGAGTTTTCACCCCAGGACCGACATCTTCCACGACTCCACCGGCTTCGTGGCCGAGCATAAAATCTCCGTCAACCACGAATTCACCGCAGCGGCCGTCGTGAAAATAATGCACATCGGAACCGCAGATTCCCACATACTCAAGTTTTACCAGGACCTCGCCGGGCTTCAATTCCGGAACCGGGATTTCCCTGAATTCCATCCGATTCAATCCGGTCATAAATGCAGCTTTGTTTTTCATTTTCAAGACGCCTTCTATATCAGATTAATTTGTTATAAGACCCCGAGAACGATACATTTCAACATATTCGTCCGCATTCTCTTTCGTAATAAGAACTTCTTCAATGTCAGTATCAATCTGTGTGGCTTCACCTGTAAGAAGTTTGTGGACAGTATCCATGTTAAGCTCGGCAAGATCGATGGCAGACTGAAGACAGGTTGAAGTCATCCTGCCTTCCTGAATCAAAAGACAGGCTTCCGCAGTTCCGTCAACGCCGTAAGCGAGGATGTCCGCATACGCAGGATTATCTTTGACAACTTCGAGGGCACCGGCCGCCATGTTGTCATTTGTTGATATAATCGCATCAATATCACCGTAAGCGATTGTCCAGTCTTCCATAAGCTGCATGGCTTCATCTTTATTCCAGTTGGCGAAATCTTCCGCAAGGATTGTCACATCGGGTCTCTTGTCGAAGAAGCATTCCTGCCAGGCGACGCGTCTTTCATCCGCATGGAAATTACCGGAAGGACCGTTTATAACAACAACCCGGCCGTTCTGGGGAACCTGTGTAAGGGCAAGTTCCGCATTTACCTGAGCCTGAACATACGGATTGGCGTCAACGGAGGAAGCGCCTTCAATACCGTCTATGCGAGAGTTTGTCGTGATAGCGATAATTCCTGCATCGACAATCTGCTCAACATAAGGCCGCTGGGCTTCACCGTTATTAGGCTGAACGATGATTGCATCGAATCCATTTGCGATGGCATTCTCAATGGCCGCATTTTCCTTTGCATCATCAGCCTGTCCATCGAAAACTTCAAGCTGTATGTCCGGATACTTTTCCGCCGCGGCAATCATTTCGTTGGCAAGCCATGCCGCGAAAGAGTCAGACTGGGCCCTCGCGATATAAGCCACGCGGTAAGTCCCGTCATCTTTTTTACCCGCACTCCAAACAGACGCGCACAACAACAACGCGCATCCAACAGCTGCAATTTTTTTGAACATACAAACCCCCTTGTTTATGTTCCGTAATAAATCAACCAGCAAACGCTGATTATCACAAAGTCAAATGCAGTTCCCGCCGATTCGCTGGATTCGTTACAAGATAACTTTTGCACTTTTCTTGTTTTTGAATCTGATATCGTAAAGAACCGCTCCTATTATAATCGCCCCTTTAACAACCTGCTGGACATAGGAATCCACACCCTGAAGATTCATGATGTTATTGAGACAACCTATTATGAAAGATCCGGCAAAAGTTCCGGATACAGTACCTATTCCGCCGGAAAAACTGGTTCCGCCTACAATAGCCGCGGTCAATCCTTCCATCTCATAACCTACAGCTCCGTTAGGCAGACCGGCGTTTACCCTGGACATAAAAATCACGCCTGAAATTCCGACAAGGATTCCGTTTATCAGGAACGCAATGTATTTGGAACGCTCAACACGTATACCGGCGGCGACAGCGGCCTCTTCATTTCCTCCTATCGCATAAAGGGAACGGCCCAGACGTGTCTGATTCATTATGTACCAGATTATTATTGATATTCCCGCCAAAAACAAAACCGGTATTGGAATGAATCCGATGCGTCCCTGTCCGAAAACATTGTAGTCGCCTATCTGGAGAATATTCTGCCCTTTTGTATACAAAAGAGCCAAACCCCTCGCCGCCATTGTCATGGCCAAAGTAACGATAAAAGCCGGCATCCTGAATTTCGCCACAAACAGAGCGTTAACCATGTTGCATGCAACAGAAACAAGAATGGCGACACCTACCGCAAGGACAAGATCCCCGGTTGCTTTATAAACGCTTACCGACAAAACACCGGAAAGAGCCAGAACAGCGCCGCAGGAAAGATCCAGCATTCCGCCTATAATCAGAAGCATCTCCCCGTAAGCCAGTATTGTGGCTACAGTCAGCTGGACAGCAACATTCGTAATATTCCTTGCCCGCAAAAAATTCGGATTCAACAAAGCGGAAATAATAATCATAATCAAAAGCACGACAAATATCGAATGCTTTTGCATTATTTTTCTCACGCCACTTGTTTTCAACAGAGTCTTTCCCATCTTTAACGCTCCCCATTTATTTTCATTGCATATTGAAGTATTGCCTGCTGCGAAAAATCTTCCCTGGAAAGTTCTCCGCTTAAACGCCCTTTGCACATAACATAAATCCTGTCACACATTCCTATGAGCTCAGGCAATTCAGATGAAACCATGATTATTCCCCGTCCGGCTTTAGCGGCATCCATCATTAATTTATAGATTTCGAACTTTGCCCCCACATCAATACCGCGTGTAGGTTCATCCAGAATCAGCACATCAGGATCCCGCATCATCCATCTTGAAAGAAGAACCTTCTGCTGGTTCCCGCCGGACAGAGACTGTATAGGTGTCTCAACAGAGGGAGACTTTACATTCATCTTTGAAAAGAAATCTTTCACCATGTTCTTTTCGTTATTGGAATGAAAATATCCGCGGAAGAAAAATTTTTTAAGAGAAGCAAGCGAAGCATTTTCTTTTATACTGCGCATGGGAATAATCCCGTAACGCCGCCTGTCTTCCGACAACATCGCCATCCCCGCGGAAATACTGTCAGGCACACAACGGATTGACAAATCTTTGCCGTCCTTTCTTATGACACCGCTGTCCAGATTTTCCAGACCGAACAGACTGCTCATAACTTCCGTCCGCCCTGAACCGACAAGACCGGCGAAACCCACGATTTCACCACGGCGGACATAAAAGCTTATATTCTCGAAGAGTTTTCCGCTGCAAAGATTCTCAACTTCAAGAATTTTCTCACCATACGGAATATCCTCTTTCGGATAAATATTGTCGAGCTTGCGTCCAACCATCCAGGCAATCACTTCATCAATATTTGTATCAGAGGCACGGACGGAAGTAACAACTTCGCCGTCCCTCAACACCGTTATATCATCAGCAATCCTGAAAACCTCATCCATTTTGTGGGAAATATAAATTATGGTGACGCCCTGTTCCTTCAACAAAGCGATTTTCTTAAACAGCACTTCCACTTCGCTTTGGGTTATAGCCGATGTGGGCTCATCCATAACTATAATTTTCGCGTCATTTGAAACAGCCTTGGTTATTTCCAGCATCTGGATGTCACTTACCGTCAAGGTTTTAAGTTTGTCGGTAGGCTTATAAGGCAGATTCTCGTTTCTTAAAACTTCAACAGTTTTCTCCCGGACTTCCTTCCATTTGATTTTTCCGTATTTATTCACCGGCAGGTGACCAAGAAAAAGATTTTCCTCGACGGACATTTCCGGAACATAGTTTAATTCCTGGGCTATCATCGCAATCCCCAGATTTCTGGCTTCAAGCGGAGATTTGATTTTCACACTTTTTCCGTCTATGAAAATTTCACCGGCATCGGGTTTATAAATACCGTCTATGATTTTCATCAAAGTACTTTTACCCGCTCCGTTTTCCCCACAAAGGGCATGAACAGTTCCGGTGCGGACTGAAAAATTAATATTCCCCAAAGCCCTTACGCCAGGGAATGTTTTTTCAATTCCTGTCACACGGAGTTTGATTTCTTCCGGCATACATCCTCCCGGGAATCTGACAGCAATAATTATGTACAAAAGTTTTACCTAACTATTATACATAAGTTATTATAAATTGTATTTCCCAGAAGTCAAGGAAAATATTTGTTTTTTTGTATTTTTTTTTACACTACCGGACGGAAACGCCAAATTCATTGTAATTCGTTGTCATATAAAGAAAAAGACTGGTAAAAGAAAATAAAAAGCAGGCGGTCAGCGGATGTTTTTCAAAAAACCGTCCACATAATGCAGGGCGGCGCCCACAGCGGAAGCCTCCATTTTGAAGTTGCAGCACCTGACATAATTCCCGTTATTTTCAAAAGGGTTCCTGTCATTCACGGCTTCCATCAAATCATCAATATATTCACCCATATAAGAACCCACATAGCCGCCAAGCACAATATCGCAGTCAAAGCACATACGCAGGTTGTAGACAAGAAGGGCGAGATTCTTCATATACTTTCTGAATTCCGTTACACATACCCTGTCTTTGTTTCTAAGTCTTCTGAAAAATTCCTCCAAATCCCCGTCCGTTATGTCAGAAAGGATCTTTGCGTTGCAATAAGCATCCGCACAGCCACGTTTGCCGCAGTAACACATGGAACCGCCTTCACGCAGCGTCATATGACCGAATTCCCCGCTCCTCTGGTTATCCCCTTTGGACAGATGATCCGTGTATATTATCGCACCGCCGACACTGTTACTCAGCGAAACATAAACTATCTTCTGGACAGGTCCCCTGAAGCGTATTTCCGCCACTCCGCCGGCGTTCGCGTCATTAAAAAACAAAAAGGGGAAAGGAATAACCCTGGACAATTTCTCATACAAATTCACGGGTGCCGGCAGAACCTTGAGATAAGAAAAACCCCGGCCGTCCGCGGATATTATGGCGGGCAGGGAAATCCCCACTCCAAGAATTTTACCTCTGTCGATATTCCTTTCCGACAGGAATTTATCCAGAATTTCCCCAAGGCCATTGTAATAGGACGGGGTATCCTTAAACTCATGGCGCAACCGGATACTTTTCAAAACATTACATTTTAAATCTATAATTACAAGACCCACATGGTTTCTTGTTATATCAAGGCCTACAGCAAGTTTCACATCTTCACAAACCCTTATAACCCGGGCTTTCCTGCCTCCGGTAGAATCAAAGACTCCGTCTTCTTTTATAAGGTTCTGCTGTTTAAGTTCCGATAAATTCTGGGCAACTGTCTGAAGTGATAGTTTTAGTTTGATTGATATATCTAACTTTGAAATTCCGTCAGATTCATAAATAAGATTATATATATTGCGTTTGTTGAATTCCCTTAAATTAAGCTTTGTTGCCATCTTTTAACTCCGGATTAAATTTTCCCACATCCGCTTATCCGGTTATTTTATAACATTGCCCTGTAAAAAAAACAAGCAGAAACGCAACAGGCAAACGCATTGCAATCAAGCTTCCTAATATGGTAGAATATGGAAAATATCCACATTTTCTGGAGTTGAAATGAATCTGAGGTATTTGCCTGTTTTTCTGGTTTTAACCGCTGTTTTTATACATGAAGCAAACCCCATGTCCCTCTCCGAGTTTTTCAAAACGGTGGACAAAGCGGAAAAAGAAGAATCTGTTCCTATGGCTGCAAAAATCACGGCGGAAGTCTGCGAGCGTTTTCTGACTGAAAATGATGAAGGCAGCTTGAGCGAAAAAAGCTTGAAAAAGGCTGCGTCCCGTGCAGCGGAAATTATCGGACGGTTATCGGTTTCACCGGTATCTTCCCCAGAGGAAACAAAAACCGGAACAGAATTCCCCGCCCCCTTTGTGGCAGAGATATCCGTAAAAGAATCTGAAAATGGAATTCCTGCCGGCGACAACGGAACAGACGGGGATTCTCCCCTGTCTTGTACGGCCATATTCCCCCGTACAAATTACACAGAGGCGGAGCCGGTAAACTTTATGCCGGAAGCCATTCCGGGGGGAAACTTTTCCGCTTCCTTTACGCCGCCTGTCCCTGCACAGGGTGTAACGGGAGAACTGAAAATCACCTTCACCTTTATGAATAAAGCCGCCAGAACATTAAAGCTTCTATCACAATATGAAAAAGATACTGCCGGAAAGCTTACCGCGGTTTTTCCCTACAGGGTTATGTCCGCAAAAAATATTTCAACAGTCATTTCTGTTCTGGATATTGACAAAAACGGAAAACCTGTTGCATCTCCAAGTCCTTCCGGAACGGAATTACTCCGCCAAATTATCAGATGCGGTTTCAAATCCACCGGAACTGCGGATTTTTCCTCCCAGCTCGCTTCGGACAACGAACAGGAATTATACAAAGCCGCCGAAAACCTTTTCGCCGGAACGGTAAAGCGTTTCGTTTACGGAACAGTAAGGGTGGAAGCCGTGGACAAAAGCCCTGAGGGAAGCTTCACAGCTTCACTTCGCGCGGAAATCAACACATATGATTTTCATACAAAGGAAAAAACGGGAAGCCATGTTTTTAAAATATCTTCGTCAGGAAACACAGAATCCGCCGCAATTCAAAAAGCGAGGGAAGACCTGTGCGCCGGAATTATCGCTCCGGAACTCGAATACGCGATGTAATTAAAAGGGGAAATAATATGTACAGTTTGATTTTGCTTTTGGTTTTTCTTGTCGTGATGATTGCCGTGGGTGTGTGGGGCCTGAAAAAAACATCCACCATGACGGATTTTTTCCTGGGAGGCAGATCCCTGGGACCGTGGATTTCCGCCTTCGCCTACGGCACGACCTATTTCTCCGCGGTGGTTTTCATCGGCTTTGCGGGGAAACAGGGCTGGCAGTTCGGCTTAACATCTCTTTTAATCGGAGTAGGAAACGCCATTCTCGGGGCTATGCTCGCATGGCTTGTTCTCGGTAAAAGAACAAGAATCATGACACAGAGGCTCGGTGCAATGACCATGCCGGAATTCCTCGAAGCCCGTTACGGTTCGGATCACATGAAAATGATTTCCGCGGTGCTTATATTCGTCTTCCTCCTCCCTTATTCAGCTTCCGTATTCAAAGGTCTTGGGCATCTTTTTGAATCCAGTTTCGGAATATCCTATGATTTTGCGCTGATTATTCTGGTCGGAATAACAGGGCTTTATTTAATCCTCGGCGGATACTTTGCGGTGACCCTGACGGATTTTATACAGGGCTTCATAATGCTCGTAGGTGCGATAGCAATGTGTTCTGTCCTGATTTACAAAGCCGGCGGCATACCGGAGGCTTTTATCATCGCCGCAAAAAATTATGAGGAACACGTTCCGGTGGATATGAGGCCATCAGCTTTGACCGTAGGTTCCTTGATTTTCATGACCAGCTTCGGAACATGGGGCCTCCCCCAGATGGTTCAGAAATTCTACGCCATCCGGGATGAAAAACTTATCGGCAAGGCGGCTGTCATCACAACCCTGTTTGCGCTCATAATCGGTGTGAGCGCTTATTCAAGCGGAGTGCTGAGCCACGTTTTCTTCAACACGGAAACCGTCCCGAAAACAGCTTCCGGAGCAATCAATTATGACATGATAATTCCGACACTTCTTACAACATACCTGCCGGAATTCCTGATGGCAATCATAATGCTTTTAGTGCTCTCAGCTTCCATGTCAACGCTTGCTTCCATGATTCTCGTGTCATCCTCCGCAATCACAATTGACTTGTACAAAGGATACCTGCATCCAGATGTATCTGAAAAAACCTCACTGATAATTATCCGGGTTTTAAGCGGGGTATTCATCATATGTTCATACGCTATTTCCAAAATGCAAATCGGCTTCATAGTCACATTGATGTCCCTGTCCTGGGGGGTCCTTTCCGGGGCATTCATGGCACCGTACATTCTGGGTATTTTCTGGAAAGGAGTGACAAAGGCGGGAGCCTATGCCGGCTTATTCTCGGGTGCGGGGCTTGCAGTGATTCTGTTCTTTGTACTCGGGGCTGAAAATTCACCGCTGGCATCAAGCATCGCAATGGTTGTGCCTTTTGCAATAACGCCGCTTGTCAGCGTTTTCACGAAAAAAACGGATCCTGCAATCGTCGAAAAGGCGTTCGGGGAAAACATAAACAACAAATAAGCATTCAGGAGTTTTAGGATTATGAAAGAAATGGTTTTACTTGGCGATGAAGCCCTTGCGCTCGGTCTTATCCATGCCGGCGTCTCAGGATGCTTCGGATATCCCGGAACACCTTCAACGGAGATTCTTGAATATCTGATTGATAACTACGAAAAGAAATCACAGGCCGCGGACACTCAGGAGGAAGCGCCTCTTGCCCAGTGGTGTTCAAATGAAAAGACCGCCTACGAGGCGGCGCTCGGAGTCTCCTTTTCGGGGAAACGCGCCGTAGTCACAATGAAACACGTTGGGCTCAATGTTGCCGCGGACCCCTTCATGAATTCAGCCCTGTGCAAAATAAAAGGCGGCTTAATCTGCATCGTGGCGGACGACCCTTCCATGCACTCCAGCCAGGGGGAACAGGACACCCGTTTCTACGCTGACTTCGCCATGATTCCGCTTTTTGAACCCACAAACCAGCAGGAAGCCTATGAAATGGCGGCTGAAGCTTTTGAGATTTCAGAAAGATTCAACGTGCCTGTAATAATCCGGATGGTGACACGCCTCGCCCATTCAAGGGCCGTGGTCAAAACAAATGAAAAGAATACATCCCAAAACAAACTGAAAAAGGGAGCCGCGCAGAACTGGATGCTTCTGCCCGCCCTCGCAAGAAAAAACTACGTTTCCCTTATTGAAAAGCAGGAAGGGCTTCTTGAATGGGCGAACGGAAACAGCAGGAACACCCTGTCGCTTAATCCCGGACGCAAAGACATGGCGGTTATAACAAGCGGACTCGGACGTAATTATTATGAAGAGAATTTGAAAGATTTCGCCGAAAAGTCCGGGGAAAAAGGGCTGCCCTCCTCCCTTCATATTTCAGGGATGCCCCTGCCCGTAAAACTGATACAGGAAATAGCCGGTTCAGCGGAAACCATCGTGGTTATAGAAGAGGGAATGCCTTTCATTGAAAAACAACTGCGGGGCATTATTCCGGGGAAAAATAAAATACGCGGAAAATACGACGGATTCCTGCCAAGAACAGGGGAACTCAGTCCGGATTCTGTACGGGCAGCCCTCGGCCTCAGCCCGAGAAAAACAGCGGCTGATGAAATACAGATGCCTCCTCTGCCCGGAAGACCTCCCCAGCTTTGCAAAGGCTGTCCCCACCATGATTCATATACCGCCATCAACAAGGCGGTCGCCATTCTGAATGAGAAGGACAGAAAAAACGGACTTCTTTCAGACGGAGAAGTTTCCACTGTGGTCGCCTCCGATATCGGCTGTTATTCCCTTGGAGCCTCCGCCCCGCTGAAATCGATAGAATCGATTGTATGCATGGGGGCGTCTGTCGGAATGGCGCGGGGAGCATCCATAGCAGGTTACAGATACACCTTCGGGGTCATAGGGGACTCGACTTTCATGCATTCAGGCTTAACCGGCCTTGTGGACGCGGTCGCCTCGAAAACCCCTGTTACAATCGTAATCCTTGACAACTCCATTGTAGGAATGACGGGCTGCCAGCCTACCATAATCCCCTCAAGTAAATTTGAACAGGTTGTCAAAGGCCTGGGAGTCGAGCCGGAGCATGTACGGACCCTTCTTTCAAATCCGGGAAACATCGACGCAAATGCCGGGGTTCTGGTTGAAGAAGCTGAATACCGTGGGGTTTCCGTTGTCATTCTTGCAAGGGAATGCCTGGAAGCTTTCCGTCTGCGGAAGAAAAAAGAAGCCATCATGAACAACAAAAAGGCGGAAGAAAAAACGGAATAAAGAACAACTCCGGCGCACCGGAGAACCGGTGCACTGGGGGGGGGGGCAGACGGATTTTCAGGCTTTCAGGCGTCTTTTTCGTATGGAAGATTAAGGACCTCTTCCACCCGGGCGGTAAATTCTTCAACCGTAAAAGGTTTCTGGAGGGGCGTGAAAAAACCGAATTTTTTCACCAGCGACTGAAAAACCTCGTGGGACATATCCACATACCCTGATGTAAAGATGGTTTTCATTTTCCGCTTTCTCAGGGGATGCATTTCAAGGATGAAGTCCACGCCACCCTGGCCGGGAAGGATAATATCAAGTACAAGCAAATCCGCCTCATTCCAGCTGAGCCACTCCCTTGCAGCCTCGGCGGAGTCAAAAGAAAAAACTTCGTGTCCGCAATCCTCCAAAGCCTTTACCTCAAGGGTTCTCAGGGAGGATTCATCTTCTACTATTAAAATTACCGACATAACATTCTCCTATACAGGAAACACAATTAATAATGGGGAGGACGCCTGTCCTGCAGGGGAACCCCGCCGGATTCTTCCAGTTCGGCGATTTTACTGCACAAACGCCGGTTTTCCTTTTTGAGGAATTCCAGCTGGGAATCATGATCCATCACCGCCGTCTGAAGGGATTCAACGAAATCTTCGAGATAAGCCAGCTTTGTCTCGACAGCGGTCAACCGCCTTTCAAAAAAATCCCTGTCCTCTAAACTCTTGTCATCACTCACATGAAACAGTATAGCATGATTTCAGAAAAATATTAAACAATTATAAAAAAGAAGCGGAAATTAATAAATCCTCAGGCATATCATGGCAGGAAAAAACGCCGGCGGTGCGGACCAGAAGTTTTTCCCGGAGCAAATCCTCGTCCTCGTTTTTACACCACACTGACAGCAAAACGTCAAATTCACCCTTGCGGAAAGCGGAGGGAACCACCTTTGCCCCGGGACAGGACAAAACACCCGGACAGGATGCGGCCGCCTGCAACAGGCGTTTTTCCACAAAAGAAAACAGCCCGGCGGTACCGAACGGGATTTCCGTCTCAAAGCCGGCGCGGCAGGTTTCCCCGGCACAGGATTTTTCCTTCTCCGGGAAAGCGCCGGATATCCTGTCCGAAAGCGTAATCTTGACGGAAACGCGCCTCTCAGGAAAAAAAGAGAGGTTTACGAAGTTTGCCTTGATGATGCTTTCATTCGGAACCCTGATAAATTCCCCGTCTTCGTTTTTAAGATGAACCGACAGAAAATCAATTGATTCCACGGTGCCCCGGACGGAGTTCACCTGGACGGAATCCCCGATTTTAAAACTCCGGCCTGCTAAAAGGAAAAGTCCTGAAATTATATTCGATACTGATGTCTGGGAGGCGAAACCCACGGCGACACCCAGAATTCCCGCCGCACCGATAACAGCCGCCAGGTTGACGCCGAATTTATTCAAAACCGTTAAGACGGCGGCGGACAAAGCCACATAAAAAATCACCTTGCGGATTATAACTTTGACCGCCGGGGACACCTTTTTGTCTATAAGCCGCATAAGGACAATACGGAAAATCCAGAAGACAAAAAATATCACCGCAAGGGAAACAAGCAGGGAAACCAAGCCGGCCCACTCTTCAGGCAACCTTGAGGAAAAAAAAGATTCAGTCTGCGCTACGATATCTTCCATAAAAAATCAGGAAAAAAGTTCCTTCACTTCCTTCTTGTAAATCTCAAGGACTTTGAAACGCATTATTTCCTGTTTTGCGGAAAGCTCCACGCCCGGCTCGAAGGATTTCTCCAAAAGCGCGGTCCTGTTTATACGCTCGAACGGCCGGAAACCGTTGCGTGCGCTCACATATTCCGCAACTTCAGCGTCTATCAATTTTTTCACTTCCTGATTATCAAGGATTTCCCTGTAGGAGCCGGTTATACCGTTTTCTGCGGCCCAGGCCTTTATTTCCTCCTTTGCGGGAACAATCAAGGCTGAAAGGCATTTTTGATCCTGTCCCACAACCATAGAAGATTCAATAAATCTTGATTCATTTATTTTCATTTCGATGGGAAGAGGCTCAACATTTTCTCCGCCCCGCAAAACAATCGTATCTTTTTTCCTTCCACGTAAAATTATTTCGCCGGTTATTGTCTTAAACCCGATGTCGCCGGTGTCAAACCATCCGTCCGGGGAAAGAACCCTGGCGGTCAAATCAGGACGCTTGTAATATCCCTTCATCACATTCCGGCCCTTTACAAGCACGGACCCTTTCTGTCCGGGAGGAAGCTCCCTGTTGTTTTCATCAACGATTTTAACTGAACAACAGGAAATGGGCGTACCGATTGTACCGAAAACCGGATTAGGAATGGCCCGGACTGCTACCACCGGCGCCGTTTCTGTAAGACCGTAGCCTTCCACGACTTTCACCCTGATAGCCCAGAAAAATTCGTCTATGGCCGGAGGCAGGGCGCCGCCGCCGGAAACTCCTCCCACGAAGGCATTCCCCAATTTAAGCCTTATCTTTCTGTAAACCAGGGCATTCCCCAGCCAATAGGCAGGTTGGAGCAAAATCCATGGAATTAGACCGAAAACAAAGCCCACGGGACGTTCCCATTTGTGCATCAAAGGCCTGTTGCCGCGAACAGCCCGGCCACAGGCAGCCTCCAAAAGGGCAACACGCACAAAAAAGTTAAACAAAACCCATGTAATACCACCTGTTTTCCGCATTGTCCTGAAAATCCCGTCATATACGGATTCCCATATGCGGGGAACCGAAGGCATAAGATTGGGATTCATCTTTGCGATATCCGCCAGAAGGATGCTTCCAACCGGTTTGGAATAAATGATACCGGCGGCACTTACCAAAATAACGTATTCCACCAACCGCTCAAAAGCATGCCATACAGGAAGAATGGAAATAGCCGTTTGTCCGGGATTAAGCACAATACGCTCCGGAAGCTCCTCAAGCTGGCTTAAAAAATTATCGTGGGAAAGCATAACACCTTTCGGTTCACCGGTAGTACCGGAAGTGAAAATAATTGTGGCGATGTCATTTTCACCGCCCTTTTCCAATTCGTTTTCAACCGCACCGGGATTTTCAGCACGCCAAGCCTTTCCCCGCTCCAAAGCTTCCTGAAAGGTAATCACCTCCACGGAAGCGATGGAGGCCGTCTCCAAGGCTTTTTCAGAGGGCTTATCAAAAACAATGAATCGGGCCAGTTCCGGGATAGAATCCTTATGCTCAAGGATTTTCAGTATTTGCGCTGAATTCTCAACAACAGTCAGTTTACATTCCGCAAAAGACAAAATGTAGCTTATTTCCTTGGCTGTGGCATCGCATCCACGCGGCACATCCGCGGCACCTATTGCCATTATACCCATACTGGCATGTTGCCATTCCTTCCTGTTATCGGAAATAAGGCCTATATGATCCCCGCGGGAATATCCATAAGACAAGAGGGCGGCGGCGAAATCCAAAACGTGATTATAGTATTCTGAATATGAAAGGGCTGCAAAATTGTCCCCGTCCACCTTTGAATACTGGGCTTTTATTTCGGGATAAGTTCCGGCTATCCGCCGGAGCAATTTAGGTAAAGTTTTATCTTCCATCATTACTTTACAAAATATCATATTTTGTCAGCTTGTGCAACTGAATATTCACTCTTTATGCTGTCTGTCCTTCTTCCAGTTGAATTCTTTTCAAAGCTTTTTTTTTCAGCTAAAATGCCTTATGGCCGTAAAAAAATCCCATTCTCCAGGAAAACTGATGCGTTTTCTTTCATATTTTAAGCCTCACTGGAAACTCTTTGCGGCGGATATGTTATGCGCTGCTTTTATCGCAGCCGTGGATTTGGCTTTTCCAGTGCTCACCCGGTGGACAATAAACGAATTGTTGCCGGAAAAACTCTTTTTTTTCTTTTTTATAATGATAATCATAATGGCCGCCCTTTACGGCCTTCAAACCGCGGCCTCCTATTTTGTAGCTTATTTCGGCCATCTTTTCGGCGTTCACGTGGAAACCGACATGAGACGGGACATTTTCGCCCATATTGAAAACCAGGGCTTCATCTTCTTTGACAACAGACGGACGGGCCACATCATGTCCCGGATAACATACGACCTTTTTGAAGTGACGGAACTTGCCCACCACGGCCCGGAGGATGTTTTTATTTCCCTGGCAACCATCATCGGATCCTTCTGCATAATGCTGGTCATAAGATGGGAACTTGCCCTTGTAATTTTTCTTCTGCTTCCCGTCCTCATCTTTTATGCCATGAGATCCCGCAGAAAGCTAAACAGGGCTTCCAGGGCGGTAAAAGAGAAAACCGCGGAAATAAATGCCGCCATAGAATCCAGCGTTTCAGGGGCAAGGGTTACAAAGGCTTTCACCAACGAAAATTTTGAAAATGAGAGCTTTTCCAGAAGCAACGGGGAGTTTTTCAAAGCGAAACAGCGTTATTACCGTTCAATGGCCGGATTTCACTGTAAAATAGAATTTATAACCCACATACTGAATGTGGTTGTTTTAGCCCTTGGAGGCCTTTTAATCATGCGGGGGGAAATGAACCTGGCAGATTTAATTGCTGTGAACCTGTTTGTGGCGGCTTTTATGGCTCCCATCCGGCGTTTAACCAATTTCGTGGAGCAATTCACCACGGGTATGGCCGGATTTTCCCGGTTTGCGGAAATAATGGACACCCACTGCGAAACAACAGAAAAACCCGGTGCGGGACCTTTGAAAAACCCCAGGGGTGAAATAGTGTTCAAAGATGTCTCGTTTTCCTACAATTCGGATGTTTCCGTCCTGGAAAATATTAATCTTATCGTACACCCCGGGGAAAAAGTCGCCATTGTGGGACCATCCGGCGGAGGAAAAACAACCCTTTGCCACCTCCTGCCCCGGTTTTATGAAGTTACCGGAGGAAAAATAACCATAGGCGGAGAAGACATCCGCGAAGTTTCCCTTCAGTCCCTTAGAAGCAACATAGGTCTTGTCCAACAGGATGTATTCATGTTCGCCGGTTCCATCCGCAGAAACATAGCTTACGGAAAGCCGTGTGCCACGGAGGATGAAATCATAGAGGCGGCCCGCCGGGCGGAAATCCATGACGACATAATGAAAATGCCGGAAGGATACGATACTGTGGTGGGAGAAAGGGGCATAAAACTTTCCGGCGGACAAAAACAGCGTATTTCGATTGCCCGCATATTCCTGAAAAACCCGCCCATACTTATTCTGGACGAAGCTACCAGCGCATTGGATTCCTCAACTGAAACTAAAATACAAGCCGCCTTTGACGAGCTTTCCAAAGGGCGCACAACACTGGTGATTGCCCACCGCCTGTCAACAATACGGAATGCGGGAAACATAATTGTTGTAACCGATGAAGGGATAGAAGAAAGCGGAACCCACGAACAACTGATGGAAAAGGATGGTCTTTACAAAAAACTGTATACAGCCCAATTCTTATAAATCTTTCCATTTTTTAATTTTTTTTTAATGTTATACGGTTCCAAACCGTATATACTTACAATGAAATGAAAAAAATAACGGATAAGCTGAAAAAAGCGGCATTTCTTGCCCTGTTTTTTTTATCCCTGCCGGATTCTTTCGCCAGTGATTGGCAAAACTCCCCTTTTATGGAAACAGACAAACATGGCAGGAATGAATACGGTTTTATAACCTTTTTTTATATAGATGAAATAGAAAGGGAAGACGGGGAACTGGAAATCGAATTTAACTCCGCCGTACATCCGGATTCAATTTCCCGGAAGAATTTCATAATAAACGGGGAGTACCTGCCGGAAGGAACGTCTTTCAAAATATCAAGGAAGGGGACAAAGATTGTCATCCAGGAACTTCCGGAATGGCGCAATGAAACGATTTCCATAGAAGTCCATGACTTGATGTCAGTGAACGGAACCGCCATCGAACAGATTCCCCCTGTATTCATGGATGACGGGGATGAATACGAAAGGGATGAAGACCTTGAATTCGTATACTGGTATTGGTATGATAACAACGGTGGAAAACCTTTCAAGCGGTGAAACAAAGAAGAACATCCTCATAATCGAAGATGATGAAGGAATATCCTCCTTCATAAAACTTGAACTGATTCATGAAGGCTACAACGCATCGACAGCCCCGGACGGCAGAAGCGGACTCGAAGCCTTTGAAAAAGGCGGCTTCGACCTCATCCTGCTGGATATAATGCTGCCGCAGCTTAACGGCATCGAAGTCCTGAGACGCATACGCAAAACATCGGATATGCCGGTAATCATGGTGACAGCGAAAAGCGACACGGCGGACACAGTGACGGCGCTGGATACAGGTGCGGACGACTACATCATAAAACCCTTTGCGATAGAAGAGCTTCTGGCCAGGATACGGAGAATGTTCAAAAGAACCCCGGCTGGCGGTGATGTATCAATACAACAGAAAATACAGATAAAAGACATTGAAATTGACACCGACGCATGCAGGGTTCTCAAAAACGGCAGGGAAATCCAGCTTACAAGAACAGAATACATGCTGCTGCTGTGTCTCGCGGCGAACAAAAACAAGGCGATGAGCAGGGACCAAATCATCGACTTTGTATGGGGAACCGACCATTTCATTGAGGCGAATTCCGTGGATGTCTATGTCAGATATCTGCGGACAAAACTGGACACTTCCCGGGATGAAGAACCGGTAATCAAAACCCTTCGCGGAATAGGATATATAATATCAACGGAGTGAAACATGAAATTCAATAAAAAGCGTTCCATCTCCATGCGGATTGCAAGCCTTCTCACCATCCTGATTTTCTGCTCGGTGTTTTTTTTTCAGCACTGATTATCATACTGACAAGGGAAGGCATTTCCGCCCGCAGAAACACTGATGTTCTGTCCACTCTGGAAATCCTCGAGAAAACGGCGGCCGCCATATCCGCGGGAGAAAACACACCTAATATAAGCAACATACCCTATTACATGCTGTACAGGCTTTCCTATAAAGGCGGAAGGGTTTTACAAACGAATGATTTGATAATACCGGAACTTCCTGCAACGGAAAACGGAAAAACCAGCAGGATTTTCAAGGAGAATTTTTTCACAGACGGTAATTTGAATCTGGTCTATGCGGCGAAGGATGTGGAATTCAACACCATCTCCTACCATATCCAGGCGGCCGTAGACATAGACATGGATACATCGGACAGCTATGTAGCATTCATGCCGGTTATTTTTCTGGCCTGCTGCATCCCCATTCTGGCAATTTCATGGATAATAGCATGGCGGACAACAGCCCGTATGCTTAAACCTGTAAAGCTCATAACAAAACAAGCCCAGGAAATAGGCAGCGAGCATCTGGACAAACGCCTGGACGATAACGGGGCGGATGATGAATTAAAGGTGCTGGCGCATACTTTCAACGAGCTTTTTGCAAGACTTGAAAAGGACTTCGAGCACGAAAAAAGATTCACATCCGATGTGTCCCACGAATTAAAAACCCCGATAGCCGTCATAAGCGGACACGTTGATTTATTGATGCGGTGGGGGAAAGACGATCCCGCTGTCCTGGAAGAATCCCTGCAGGTTTTAAAAAGAGAAACAAAATCCATGGCGAATCTTACGGAGCAGCTTCTGGAGTTGAACAAGGCGCAGAACGCGGCTAAAACACCATGCGAAAAGAAACCCCTCAATCTTGAAGATTTCCTGCGCTCAATTCAGGATGACTTCAGAATCATAGAACCGGAAGCAAAAATAAAAATTGAAAACATCAGTCCAAAAGAAATCATGACAGACGCGGAGAGCCTGAAAGAAATCCTCCGGATAATCATAAAAAACGGCATTTTGTACAACGACAAGGAAACCCCGGAAATCGTCATCAACTTTGAAAACGGAGTCTTGTCTGTAAGTGACAACGGAATCGGAATCCCGGAAGAAGATCTTCCCCATATTTTCGACAGCTTCTACCGTGTGGACAAATCCAGAAACAGGGGGAAAGGAGGCACCGGCATAGGTCTGGCGATAGCAAAAAGCGTTGCGGAAAAAATAGGGGCGGTTATTACAGCGGAGAGCGAAGCCGGAACAGGAACGGTCATGAATATCAAGCTTTAAAAGGCTTCTCAGGATAAATATTGTATTTTTTCTTAATCTTTCTTCTTTTTCTAAGACTGTTTTAATGTTCCGGCCCAAAAAAAACTGTATATTTACACCGTAAACAGCAAAGCTAGTTTTTGTAGGAGGTAAATCATGAAGAAATTAGCGGTTATATTAATGGTTCTGGCAATCCCCGTTGCGGGGGTCTTTGCAGACAAAGTGGTTCCCGCGGAAAAACTTCCGCAGCAGGCAAAGGATTTCATCAGCACGAATTTCCCCGGAAAATCTGCAATGTATGTTGAAGCGGACTTCAACGAATACGAGGTTAACCTGAATGACGGCACTGAAATTTCCTTCTCTGGTAAAGGCGAATGGAAAAATGTAAAGTCATATACAGGGATTCCTGCTTCGATTCTGCCGGAAGCGGTAACAAGCCACGTCACCCAGAATTATCAGGACGTAATAATCATGGAGGCGGACAAGGAATGGAACGGACTGGAAATAAAGCTCTCCAACAGAATGGAATTGTACTTTGACAATTCCGGAAAACTCATCGGACAGAAATTCGACGATTAAGCCAGGCAGACAATACAGTTCCAAAACCGCAGTGCGAAAGTACTGCGGTTTTATTTTGTTTTCGCCCTGAATTCCTGCGGGGAACAGCCGGTGATTTTTTTAAAAATAAAACTAAAATAATGCGGATCGCTGAAGCCTATTTCATAGGCGATTTCTGAGCTGCGCATCGTCGTATTCTTCAACAGTTTTTTCGCCCTTTCAATTCTCACATTCGTCAAATACTCGATATAGGTCATACCGCATTCCTGGGAAAATACGGAACTGAAATGATTGGGACTCATATTGACAGCCTTTGCGGTTGACATAAGGCATATATCAGGATTCGCGAAATTTTCTTCAATATATTTTTTAGCCCGCAAAATAACGGTTCCGTATTTTCCCTGTGTCCTGGAATTACGCCATGCCAGAACGGTTAAAAGAATACGCTTCACTTCCGTGGTGAAAATTTCCTTACTGCTTACAGCTCCCGTCACGAAAGAGCGTGAAAGGATTTCCGGAGCGATTTCCTTCACATCACCTCCAAGATCCTCAATCAATTTTGAAACAGACATTATAATATCCACCAAAAGATATGATGCCGTGGAAGCAAAATCATCACGCACTTCATCGATGCATTCAAGATAGTGAGTCACAATCTGTTCGATTTCACCTTCGTCCGCATAACGGATTCTCTCCACCAGCGGATCGTTCTCTTTCAAATCATAAGGGGCAACTCCGCTTTCAGTGCAATCCGAAGAATTTATAATCCTGTTCTTTCCTGAAACAAGGCGGTTTTGATTCAAATACTGGACCGCAGAATTATAAGAATCATTTATCTTTGCAATCCTGTCCACGGTTATACCTATCGATGTGACGACAAAGGAATCAGTTCCGGCGGAAATCTCATGCTCCACCGCATTTGCAAGTTTGTATGAGTCCTCCTCAGCCTGCTCCAGCTGCATGTTTTTCAAAATGAAAACAGCACGCTCCGGGGAAATAAAGAAAACCGTCGGTTTGGGGTTGTTTTCCGCTATGCTCAGCAGGCGGGACTTCGCCTCGATAAGTTTTGAGGAATTACCTCCGGCGGGCTGTATTTCACAGACGCAAACAGTATAGTACCGTGATATTAAGTCAATCTTCATATCAGCGGCCATACGCACGGCATCAACCCCTGTAATTACACCCAAAACAATATCCGTAAGAAGTTTTTCTTTTGCGAGCAAAGACGCCGATTTCAAAGATTCTTCCATCTTTTTTATATCGCTGAAGCGCCGCTTCTCTTTATCCAAATCCTCAACAGCACGGTTCATACTTGCAAGCAATTCCTCAGAAGTAAAAGGCTTCAGGATATAATCTACGATTCCAATCGAAATAGCTTTTTTCGCGTATTCAAATTCATCATGACCTGAAAGAATAATTATCTTTGTCCAAGGCAAAAGTTTTTTCACCATACGCGATAATTCCAGCCCGTCCATAAAAGGCATTTTAATATCAGTGATAATGATATCCGGTTTGAGATCCTGTATCATCGACAATGCGATTTCACCATCGCCGGCTTCCCCGCAAAATGTAAAGCCTGATTTTTCCCAGTCAATCTTATTCCGGATTCCGTCCCTGACGATAATTTCATCATCAACAATAAAAACACTATACATCTTCAAAACCTTCTCTTGATGTTACATACGGAATGGAAAAAGAAATGCAGGTTCCCTTTCCGAATTCACTTTTAATTTCAAGTTTCACAGATTCACCGTAATATAAATTCAAACGTTTATTAACATTATACAACCCGTAAACATAAGACAAACTTTCAGGGTCTTTATTACAGGCAAGTTCCTGCAACACATTATCCAGTTTCTCCTGCGTAAAACCGATACCGTTGTCCTCCACGCGGAAATGGATGCGCTTTTCACCTGCGCTTTCTTCATCAAAGAAAGCCGTGACTTTTATTATCCCCATTCCACGCTTGTTTTTTATTCCGTGGTAAATGGCGTTCTCCACAAGAGGCTGGAGCGTAAGTTTCAACATCATGCAGTCAGTTACAGCATCGTCAAAATCAATTGTATAATCCAGTATATTGCTGTATCTTATTTTTTGAATCTGCAGATAATAACGGATATGCTCAAGTTCCTGGGCGACTGTTATCCATTCCCTTCCCCTGCTGAGGGAGATGCGGAAAAATCCAGAGAAAGCCCTCGTAATTTCTATGACCTTTTCCGTTTCTTCAGATTCCGCGAGCCAGATAATCGTATCAAAGGTATTGTACAAAAAATGCGGGGTAATCTGGGCCTGAAGTGTTTTCATTTCAGCTTTCTTGAGGCTCTGCTGTTCCCTGATATTTTCATCTACGAGTTCCTGGATTTTTCCCGCCATCATATTCAGGTTTTTCGCAAGGTTATCCAGTTCCTCTATATCGGGTATCTGTACACGTGCGGCGAAATCACCGGAAGCGATTCTTGAAGAAAGACTTTCCATATCATGTATCGGACGGCGGATGCTTTCGGAAATAAAAACCAGGGTTTTCACAACAATGATGACCATAATGAGGGTTATCACGCCTTGAATTATCATAAACAGCATCTGAATGGTTTTAATGTCCTCATTTGTCTTTGCACCGGATTCTATCTCCGCGACGATAAAATCCTGGAGAACCTCACTGACAACGGAAGCCACGGAACGCACTTCATCCAAGACCGCTTCATTTTCCACGACAGGAGCACCCGTTTCTATCTGCAGGCCAAGCCTGTCCACATATCTTTCCAAAGTTTGGATGGCACGAGAGGCGACTTCCAGATAATTAAGATTCGTGGAAACCTGTGTAGCAGACTGCATTTCAAGAATGCCGTTTTTCACATTGTTCAGGATTTGATACTGCGTTCCATCCTTGAAAAGTTTATTTCCCGCGACAATACTCCACAACTCATCCGCAATATCAACTTTTATAATTTGATTTATTGTATTGGCTTTGCTTACATTCGTTATAATATTATCATATCTGTATATGGCAATCCATGAAATAAATATGACATAAAAAATAGGGAAACATAAAAGCAGAATAATAAAAAGATATGATGTCTTGAGAACCTGCTTTATACTTTTTTTTGGTAAAGGAGTACCGGCAGTCATAATGCGTCAATAACCCCTTGGAGGAAGGGAATCGTAGTTTTCAAATTCCGTAAAAACCTGTCCGTCAACAATTGTATGGTAAGCGATTTCCTCACCATTAACTAATTTCTCGGCAAGGGCCAGGACAGTCTCCCCAAGATCAGGATTGCATTCAACGACACAGTTGACCTTTCCTTCTTTAAGAGCGTCAATCATAGCCTGTTCGGCATCAACACTGATAATCGTGACATCGCTTCCCGCTTTGATACCGCAACCATCAAAAACTTCCAGCGCGCCGAGAGTCATACCGTCATTATGGGAGAAAAGAACATCAATAGGCTCTCCGTCAAAAACAAAGCCTCCGTTTTCCCTGATAAAATTCTCAACAAGCTCCTTGCCTTTTGACCGGAGAAAATCCCCTGATTCGCTGTAAATAATCTCAAAACGGTTGCTGCCCGCGAGTACTTCCCTGAAGCCGGCGGCCCTGTCCTCCGTAACGGAAGAATCCTCTGTTCCCCTCATTTCAAAAATACGGACGGGTTCGGCGGATGACTCATATTTGCGCAATAAAAACCGCGCGGCGCTGCGGCCCTCTTCAAAATTATCAGGGCCGGCGAAACCCGCGACCAAATCCGGATCCGACAGTTTAAGCTTCCTGTCAGCTACAATCACGGGAATCCCAGCCGTCACAGCCTCATTCAAAACATTCTCCCATCCGTATTGAACGATGGGAACAAAAACAATGACATCAACCTGATAAACAATAAACGAACGGATGGCCTTCAGCTGGTTCTCCTGCTTTTGTTCGGCGTTAGCATATAAAAGCTGGATTCCCATTTTTTCAGCGGCTTCCTGCATTGATTCGGAATTCCTTACACGCCAGGCACTTTCCGCGCCTATTTGGGAAAATCCGACTATAAATCCTTTTTCCGGACCGGAGGCAACGCTTTCATTCGAAGAATCACGCTTCCCGGAAGAATTCCTGTCTTTTCCGGGACTGCAGGAGACGAACAAAGCAAGCATCACAAAGAAAAAAGAAAACGACAGCATCCGGAAACCGCAAAATTTTCCTGCCATAATAATAAAACGCCTCCAGTCAACGTATTATAAATCTGTACCGGAATAGGCAGCTACAGATGCCCTTTCAACAATGACAGGGCGGAATAAAACTTCCGCATCAAAAGAAGGATCTTCTATAAGTGAAAGAAGATTTTTAGCGGCTGTTTCTCCCAGAAGACTTACAGGATTGTATACAGATGTCAAAGGAGGGACACTTAATTCAGCCAAAGCCGAATTATCAATGCCCGTAACCGAAATATCGCCGGGAACAGAAATCCCGTTTTGCTCCAACAGTTTTATAATCTTAACTGCAATCTGGTCATTGTAGCAGCATACAGCGGAACAATCTTTGAACCGATTGATAATCCGCTCAGGATAAGCGGAAATATCCTTGATATCTTCCGTGGCGAACCAGAAAACATGATGGCTGTTGATTTCTATACCGTTTTTTTCCAGGGCCTGGATATAACCTTTATAACGCAACATTCCCTGAATATCATCACATTGAAACACACCGGCGATTTTTGTATGTCCCTTGCTGATTAAAAATGAAGCCGCGGTTTCCCCCGCCACAACATCATCCAGACAGACAACAGGAAAATCAATGCCTGGATATTTCGCATTAAAAAACAATACGGGTATATCGCGGGCCCGGAATTCTTCATAAATGCCGAGATTCGGATTCGGAAGCCCGCTCTTGGTCGGCTCGACAATTACACCGTCAACATCGTTGTCAAGCATCGCCCGCAGCGCCCGGCGTTCATTTTCAACCTGATTGTGGGTAAATGAAATCTGCGTGGCGTATCCGTTTGCGCTGAGAACGGATTCCACACTGTGAAGGATATCCATAAAGATATATTCCCCCACGTAGGTTGAAATCACGCCGATTTTTTTTGTACCGGTACGCGCGGCTTTTTTCTGCCAGGTTATATAGGTTCCGCTGCCCCTCCGCCGGCTGACGACCTTTTCCTGTTCCAGAATCCCGATTGCCTGACGGACAGTCTGCCGGCTTATTCCGAAAATCGAACAGAGTTCATTTTCGGAATAAAGCCGGTCACCGAAATGCAGGTCGCCGTGGAGTATTTGATCTTTTATCCAGTTAACCAAGAACGCATATTTGGGAACAAATGCCATGACAACCTCTGGTTACAGTTATTGCCCGTAATAAGCATTCGCACCATGCTTACGCAAATAGTGCTTGTCAAGAAGAGTCTGCTGCATGGGTACAGGTTTATGCCCTTCAAGTACGTTGCAGTGCCACGCCATAAACGCCACTTCTTCCAGAACAACAGCATTGTGCACCGCTTCCATCGGATCTTTTCCCCAGGCGAAAGGACCATGACTCTGCACAAGGACTGCGGGGATTTCATCAGGATTCAGATTCTTGAACCGTTCAATGATGACAGTTCCTGTTTCCTTTTCGTATGCGCCGTGGATTTCATCATCCGTCATGTACCGGGTGCAGGGAATCTCACCGTAAAAGTAATCACCGTGGGTTGTTCCCAAAGGAGGGACACCTGCACCGCACTGGGCGAAAATGGTTGCCCACCGGCTGTGTGTATGCACGACACCGCCGATATTCGGGAACGCCTTGTAAAGTTCTATATGGGTAGGCGTGTCTGAGGACGGCTTGAGCTTTCCTTCCACGACTTTTCCTTCCAAATCGACAACCACCATGTCGTCAGCCTTCATCTCGTCATATTCAACTCCTGATGGTTTTATCACAACAAGCCCTTTCTCCCGGTCGATGCCGGACACATTTCCCCAGGTGAATGTCACCAGCCCGTGGGCAGGCAGCAACAGATTCGCCTTAAGGGTTTTTTGTTTAAGTTCTTCGAGCATTTTATTCTCCGAATAAAGCATTATTCATTTCCGGCATATCCGCCGGGTAAGGGGAAAGGCTGTACACCTCCAGCATACAGCCGTACCGCCTTAAATTCCGCGCAGTTTCCACGCCACATCCATCATGAAAAGTTCTTTCTTGAATGCTTCAATATCCGTCGAAGCGGAAATATGAACAAATTCAATACCGGCCATTTCAGCCCAGTCCTCCATCATTTCCGCAGTCGCGGCATAAGAGAACACGGTATGATGGGCGCCTCCGGCGAGAATCCAGGCGTGAGCGCCGGTCAGCAGGTCAGGCATGGCCTTCCACATGATGCGTGCTACAGGAAGATTCGGCATCTTGTACTTCGGCGGAACAGCTTCCACGTCCTGTACTATCATTCTAAGGCGGCCGCCCATATCGATGAGGGAAACGACAATCGCTTTTCCGGGGTGGCCTTCAAACACCAGACGGGCGGGATCTTCTTTTCCGCCGATCCCCAGGGGATGGACTTCGATGCGAGGTTTTGCGGCGGCCACGGACGGGCAGACTTCAAGCATATGCGCGCCCAGAGACAATTCCTTGCCCGGTTCCAGATCGTAGGTATAATCTTCCATAAATGCGGTTCCGCCGGGAAGCCCTTCCGTCATCTGTTTCATGATGTGGGTCATGGCCGACACTTTCCAGTCACCTTCTCCGCCGTAACCGTAGCCCTGCTCCATAAGCCGCTGTGAAGCTAAACCGGGCAGCTGCTTCATTCCATGGAGATCCTGGAATGTGTTTGTAAAGGCACCGGCGCCTTCCCGGTCCAGGATTTTTTTCATGGCGATTTCCTCCCGGGCCTGGTAACGGACAGCGTCCATATTGTCGGTGGCAAAGTCATATTTATCCTTGTATTCAGAAATCAGGGCATCAACTTCACTTTCTGTAACAGCCTCGATTTCCTTCACCAGATCGCCGACAGCCCATGTGTTCACCTGCCAGCCAAGCTTCATCTGGGTTTCAACCTTGTCGCCCTCAGTGACAGCAACTTCACGCATATTGTCGCCGAACCGGACAACTTTCAGATTGCGGCTGACCGCAAACCCGACCGCGGAACGCATCCAGCTTCCAAGCTTGACGCGGACAGGTTCATCTTCCCAGTAACCCACAATGATTTTGCGGGCGAGACGCATCCGCGCACCGATAAAACCGTGTTCCCTGTCACCGTGGGCGGCCTGGTTCAGGTTCATGAAATCCATGTCGATTTCAGTGTCGGGAATCAGACGGTTGAACTGGGTGTGCAGATGACAGTATGGTTTCTGCAGGAGTGAAAAGCCGTTAATCCACATTTTGGAAGGAGAAAAGGTGTGCATCCAGGTAATGATACCGGCACAGTTATCATCGTAATTGGCTTCTTTTACAATCTTTGTAATTTCCTCGTTCGTTTTGACGGTTCCCTTATAGATAACCCGGCAGGGAATTTTCGCGTCGCTGTCAAAACTCTGCGCCATTTTGGCAGCCCGTTCCGCGACGGTTTCCAGAACCTCCGGTCCGTACAAAAACTGCGAGCCGACAATAAACCAGAACTCGTAGTCTTTCATTTTTTTCGCTGGTATCTGTGCATTCATACTTATTACTCCTTCTTACACCGGTTATACCGTAATTAAGTTACAATTGAATATTATCCACTGCGCTTTTTTCCACAGGGATGCTTTTAACAAAGCGTTCCATATATGCGTTGAAACCGTTCACGTCTTCCGGATCAGGCTTCATGGTGGTCACGGGGAGGGAAGCGAACACTTTCTGCTTCAGGAATCCTGAAAGCGGAAGTTTTTCCCCGGCATTGCGGGCCGTCAGATAGGATGCGAGCAGTGCGATGCCCCAGGCGCCGCCTTCTCCGGCTGTTTCCATCACCGACACGGAGGTTCCCAAAGAAGCCATGATACGCTGGCCTGCCACAGGAGTTTTGAAAAGACCTCCGTGACCGACAAGGGTATCCACGACGACTTTTTCCTTTTCCAGAAGGATGTTCATCCCCAGTTTGAGGGTCGCCACTGCGCCGTACAGGTTCGCACGCATGAAATTAGCAAGAGAGAAATCCGCGTCCGGAGTCCTCACAAAGAGCGGTCTTCCCTCATTCAGACCGGTAACCGGTTCTCCGGAAAAATAATTGAAGGAAACAAGTCCGCCGCAGTCCGGCGCGCCTTCCAGCGCTTTTGTGTACAAAAGATCGTATACCCGGGACTTTGAAATTTCGCATCCTGCAAGTTCCGCGAATTCCCTGAACAATTTTATCCACGCGTCAATGTCAGAAGAACAGTTGTTGCAGTGTGCCATGGCGACAGGGAATCCGTCCGGGGTTGTAACCATGTCGATTTCAGGATAAACACCGGATAATTTCTTTTCCAGGACAATCATGGCGAAAATTGATGTACCGGCGCTCACATTTCCCGTTTTGGGCTCTACGGCGCAGGTCGCGGTCATGCCTGTACCCGCATCCCCTTCAGGCGGACACAGGGGGATTCCGGCTTTCAGTTTCCCGGAGGGATCCAGCAATGCGGCGCCTTCCGCCGTGAGGGTACCGGCCGCTTCTCCTGCGGATAAAACTTCCGGCATCAAATCCCGGAGTCTCCAGGGGAAATTCCGCGGGGCAAGATGTTGCTCAAGAATATCCAGCATTTTTTCATCGTAAGAACCGGTGGCGCTGTCTATCGGGAACATTCCGGAGGCATCTCCCACACCGAGGACTTTTTTGCCGGTCAGTTTCCAGTGAACGAAACCGGAGAGTGTGGTAAAGAAAGCCGCTTCCGGAACATGAGGTTCATTGTTCAATACCGCCTGGTACAGATGGGCGATACTCCACCTCTGGGGTATATTAAAAGAAAACAGCGATGAAAGTTCTTCCGCCGCCGGGCCGGTGCAGGTATTGCGCCAGGTACGGAAGGGAACCAGCAGTTTTCCTGCGGCATCAAACACCATATAACCGTGCATCATCGCACTGATCCCGATTGAACCGACGGTTTCAATATCCGTTCCGTACTTTGATTTTACATCACCGCACAACGCCCGGTAACATGACTGCAGACCGCCAACCACGTCGTCAATGCTGTACGTCCACATACCGTCTTCCAGCCTGTTTTCCCATTCATGACTGCCGGAGGCGACCGGGGCAAAAGTCTCGTCCACGAGAACCGCTTTTATGCGTGTAGACCCGAACTCAATTCCAAGAGCTGTTTTTCCTTCCTTTATAGAAGCCTTGATACGCTCAATATCCATAACATCTCCTTCAGAAGATTAACCCGAAAAATCAGGCTGCAATCCTTGAGAAAAGAATATAACAAATATATTGAGATGTCAATAAAAACAATACAACTATTCTATTATTTTATTTTATTATTTTTATTTTTTTAATACAACTTTAGAAATCTATATGTACAAAAAAAAGGTTCCGGCGGGGAAATCCCGCAGAACCTTTTTGTATTCCGCATCATTCTTTATCTTAATCTTCCTTTTTATAGAAGAAACAAAGAAATTATTTGCTGTAAACCTCTTCGATGTTATCCGCCCCGGGACTCGCCCCGCTTGTTTTGCAAATATACCAGGATGCCGGTGAGGAAACCTCCGCGGAAGAGAACCTGCAGAGGGTTCTGGTCGCCGTATGCCCGGAAGCGTTGAATACAGGACAGGTTCCTTCGCCCTGCCACAAACCTGCGGCCACAGCCTCGGAAACAGCGGAAAGCAAAACAGGAGATGAAACCGGTTCCTCCGTATCGGTATAGGCGAAAGCGTCCATTAAAGCGCCGCCGCTCCTTTCACGCAGCAGGAAAACATTCGGCAAGGAAAGAGGCGCCTTCGGATGGTGAAACCAGAAATCCCGCCCGGAAGCGGAAGCGTCCGCCCCTTCCGACAAGGTAATATCGGCGCCTGTTTCGTCAACGAAAGACGCGCCGTCAGGTTTACACCTGTAATGAAGCACGACATATTCACCTTCAGAAACCTCCGCGGAGGGAAACTCATAGACAGAATTCTTTGAGGCACCTATGCTTTCAACACAGATTCCGCTTAAATTTCCGGCCTTCAAAACCTTTAATTCAATGTATTCGGATTTCGGTTTTGAATATTCCGCCCTGACTTCATTTATCCGTAATTCAGGCAGACGTGAATTGAAACCGGTGAGAGGAGCCGCCACAGAAAGACTGTTTCCCCGTTCATCCTCCACAACAGCAGAAAGTATGAATTTTTCGCCTATACCGGGAGGATCCCCTAGCACAAAACACACTTCACCCGTCTCAGCGCCGTCCTGGATTTCAACGGCACAGGATTCACCGCTGTCAAGAACCGCTTCGGCAGACACCACCTCCACCGGCGAAGAAAAGTCCATTACAGCGGTATTTTCACCGGTCATCCTCACTCCCGTGAATTCGGGAACGGTACAATCCCCTCCCCACACGGCTGCGGGCCGGGAATCGAGGGCGCATCCGGTAAAAACCGGCGCAAAGAACACAGCGGCGAAACCTGCGGCCGCGGCGGTTATCCCCGCAGTAAGCCCGGAACATCCTGAACATTTCATTCTCACTCTCCTTTCTGGCATCAAAAATATTTTTCATTTCTTTCATATTCTTTTATCCGAGAATTTCGTGCTGGTGATTGCAACCGGAACCTTTTACTTGCTAAAAAACCTTCTTTTCATTATTAATTAGGTATGGGATTCACAATAAGAAAGCTTTTCCTGAACAAAGACATATATGCTCCGGGGAATACAGTTCCGGCGGACGGAACGGCGGCTGTTTACGAATGCAGTACATCCGTAAAACCCGGAAATCTTGAGCCGCCGGACAGCGCCCATTTTGAGAAGGCTTTCAGAACAGACAAAATTCCACAGGGGGAATATTTTTTCCTCCAGGGTTTTTCAGAGACGGATGTTGAAACTTTTATTGAAACTGTTTTTGGAAAAAATCCAGGGGAAGAAGATCTCCCCGGAACCGTAATCCAGGTTGACCCGGAAAAAGCGGATGTTCTGGTTAACGCCGCGAAAGAATTGTGGCTTGAATCTTTATGGCAGGAAGTAAACCTTGCAGGCGGAAAATTCTTCCTGCGTCTTCTTGAAGAAAACAACTGCTGCGTTTTCCAGATTTTCAGGCCGGTTGAAAAACCCCGGCCTCCGCTTACGGACACCGGGGTTCATTGTTCATTGACGAATCCGCCTTCTTTTACTTCAGGTTGATCAGGCTCTTGTCGTAATCTTCCGGAGGAATAAAGCCCATCAGCTCCATGATTGTGGCGGGCCACGAGCTTATGCCGAGCCCTTCGTTGAGCGCGGTGTTGTCGTACTCGCCCTTGTATTCCGGGTCGTAGATGATGCCCGGAACGGGATTGAGGCTGTGGCTGGTTTTCGCTTTGGGCGTCCCGTCGGAATTCTTCGCCACGGAACCGTCCTTTTTGTGCTCGAACATATCGTCACTGTTGCCGTGATCCGCGGTGATGCACATGATTCCGCCGGCCTCATCGATGGCGGCTTTCAGGCGCCCGAGCTGAAGGTCCATGCCTTCCATGGAGCACACAACCGCATTGAAAACGCCGGTGTGCCCGACCATATCGCCGTTCGGGTAATTCAACCGGATGTGGTCGTATTTCCCGCTCTTGATTGCCTCAATCACCCTGTCGGTGATTTCCGCGCATTTCATCCACGGGCGCTGCTCGAACGGAACGACATCGCTCTTTATTTCCACATAATCCTCGAGATTCTCGTCGAATTTCCCCAGCTTGTTCCCGTTGAAGAAATACGTGACGTGCCCGTATTTCTGGGTCTCGGAAATCGCCATGAGGCGCACGCCGGATTTTGTCAGGTACTCGCCCATCGTGCGGTCGATGCTCGGCGGGCTCACCAGATACTGCCGGGGGATATGCAGGTCGCCGTCGTACTCCATCATTCCGGCGTACTCCACGGCGGGAACCCGCTGCCGGTCAAAATGAGGGAAGTCGCTGCCGGCGGGCGTCTCGAACGCAGCCGTCATTTCGAGGGCGCGGTCCCCGCGGAAATTGAAATAAATGACGCTGTCCCCGTCGTTTACCGTCCCCACGGGTTTGCCGTCCTTTTCAACCACGAATTCGTGCATATCCTGGTCGAGGACGCCGGGAACCTCCTTCCGGTACGTCTCAATCGCTTCAGTTGCGGAAGCGAACTTCCGGCCTTCACCGAGCACATGGGCTTTCCAGCCGCGCTCCACCATCGCCCAGTCGGCGTTGTAGCGGTCCATCGTCATGAACATACGGCCGCCGCCGGACGCGATGCAATAATCCGCCCCGGAAAAACCGGCGAGGAATTCCTCGAGCGGCGTAATGTAATCAAGCGCTGACGTCGGGTCCACATCACGGCCGTCAAGGAGGGCGTGGACACGGATTTTCGCCACACCCTCGGCGTGCGCCTTCTCTATCATCGCTTTAAGATGGTCAATGTGGGAATGGACGTTGCCGTCGGAAACGAGGCCGATGAAATGAAGCGCGCCGCCGGTCGCTTTCACGTTGGCGACGAGCTTTTTCCATGTTTCGCCGTCGAACATCGAGCCGCTCGAAATGGCGTTCGACACGAGTTTGGCGCCCTGCGCGAAAACCCGGCCGCAGCCCATCGCGTTGTGGCCGACCTCGCTGTTCCCCATGTCCGCATCGGACGGAAGCCCGACCGCCGTTCCGTGGGCTTTGAGCTTCGTGTGCGGACTTTCCGCCTCGAGTTTGCGCAGATAATCCATACGGGACGCTTTCACCGCGTCGCCGTCCTCATATTTGCCGTACCCGACGCCGTCCATAATCACGAGAACGACAGGCCCGCGCCTGCCCTTCCACGACGGGTTTTTCTTCAGTGGATGAACTGTTTCTGCCATTTTACCACTCCTTATTGTATTTCATTAATTCGCAGTTTCAGCCGCGGGAACAGCCCCGGCTCCATTTTCCACTGAAGCGGAGCCTTCCCCGTCTGCGGGCGCAGCCTCCGGCACGCTTTCAGCGGCAGGCACTCCATAACCGTCATCGGCGAAAGAAGGTTCCGTTTTTTTCCCGCCGTCAACCGAATAGCCATCGGGATTCATAACGGGAACAACAACCGTGGAAAGAGAAGACAAAAGGTTGTTTTCATCGAGAACATCAGCAAGGGCAAGCGCCTGCGCTTTATTCATATATATCACCTGTTTAACGGTATTCTGCATACCGCTCCGCCCTTCCTTGTAGCCCAGATTTTCAGTCACGGGAACAACCACAACGAAATAGGGATTCCTGCCTTCAAAACGGTAGCCGGCGACAACCTTAGGATAAGCCTCCCCATTCATAGTGAATGAAGACAATCCCCACTCCATATGGCAGTTTTTGGCCTCTCCGTATATCCTTTCTGATTTCCTGTAACTCAAATCCCTGTCCAGCTTGACCGCATCAAAATCGGCGTTGTATTGCACGGCGGCTTTCCGGATAAGATCCCTCGCCTCCCGATTCAGGTAAAGCTTGTAGATGTTTCCTGTTACTTTGTACTCAAGAAGAACCTCGTTGGAACGGGGGACAAAAAAAACAGAAACAACTTTCGGTTCGATGGCCGTTCCCAGGAAATTCGAGAACTGCGCTGTCACCGGGGACAATTCAATCGGATCAACGTCGGCAATAAAATTTTCCCCCTTGTTCTTTTCCGAAGTTGCGCAGGAAGAGAGCGCAAACCCTACCACAAAAAATACAGCTAAAATTTTCCCTGAAAAGGATAAAAAAGATTTATTGCGTTTCATTCTATAAGTAAAACAGGAAGCAGGAAGTATGTCAATAAACAAAAACCGCATATCCCTCTGATTCCGGAAGATAACAATTGATTCAACCGCCGTGATGAATGATAATGGTTCCATGAAAGAAATAATAATCATAACAGGCGCCGGTTCAGGACTGGGAAGGGAGTTCGCCCTTCAGCTTCCCGCTTTTGTTCCAGCGGATGAAATCTGGCTCATGTCCAGAAACGCGGAAAAATTAAGGCAGACGGAAGAGCTTATAAAGAGGAAAGTGAATCCCGGGAGGAACATAAAACCCAGGATTTTCCCCGCGGATATTTCAGGTAAAACAGGGGTCCATGCTTTCGCTAAGCTGTTGCAGGACGAGGAAATGGCCGCAGAAGGACTCCGCATAAAGGCCCTTGTAAACAACGCCGGATTCGGGACATACGGACCTGTAATGGAAACGGAAATTGAAGACCAGCTCGACATGATTGAATTAAACGCCCTGACACCGGCCGGTTTCTGCATGGCGGGAATTCCGTACATGGAAAAAGGCTCCGTGATAATAAACACCGCAAGTCTCGCCGCCTTCGCTCCTTTGGGGAATTTCGCGGTGTACGCCGCCACAAAGGCTTTTTTGCACAGCTTTACGACAGCCCTTGCGGCTGAAACCGCAGACAGGGGGATCCGCATATGTTCCGTATGTCCCGGACCGGTGGCCACGAATTTCGCGGCCGTCGCATCGAAGGGAGCCAGAATGGAAGTGAAAGGCGGGGCTGATGCGGCGAAAACCGCGGCCCATGCAATACGGGCGGCACTGGCTGGAAAGCACACATCCTTGATGCTGTTGAAATGGAAGCTGAAAGCATTCCTGAGCCGGTTCATCCCCAGATATGCCTTTGCCCGCTGGACATTCGTTCATGAAAAAAGACCCAGAAACAGCGGTGACGGCAAAATCATTCCGCAATAAACACACGTTCAAATTCTGTTGACGGAACATTAAAGCTGCATGATAATTGAGTGCTATCTTGATACCAAGGAAGGATTTTCTATGAGAACATTTGATTACAGTAAAACAAAAGATCCGGAATATTTCAAAGACAACAGAATGGACGCCCATTCAGACCATACATACTACAAAAATTCACCTGAAGCAAAAAGCGGTGTAACCGGCTTCAGGTACAGCCTGAACGGCTTATGGAAATTCCATTATGCGAAAAATTACAGCAGCGCAATCCCAGGATTTGAATCACCCGCCTATGACTGCGCTTCATGGGACGACATCCGCGTCCCGGCACACATCCAGCTGGAAGGGTACGACCGGCCGCAATACGCCAATGTGCAGTATCCCTGGGAAGGTCACGATGAAATAAAACCCGGAGAAATTCCTTCCTGGCACAATCCGGTAGCCAGCTACATAAAATACTTTGAAGTTCCGGACAACATGAAAGGGCGGCGCATTTTCATTTCTTTCCAGGGAGCGGAAAGCGCCCTCGCCTTGTGGCTGAACGGTTCATTCATCGGATACAGTGAGGATTCATTCACCCCATCGGAATTCGAGCTTACACCCTTCATAAAGGAAGGAAGCAACAAGCTCGCAGTCCAGGTATTCAAATGGACCAGCGGAAGCTGGTGCGAAGACCAGGACTTTTTCAGGTTCTCCGGATTATACAGGGATGTATATCTTTTCACTGTCCCGTCCACCCACATTTTTGACCTGCAAATTCTTCCTGTTGTTGAACCTTCCCTCGACAGGGCGGTGCTGTCGGTAAACATGCACGTCTGGGGTTCCGGAACCGTCCGTATTTCACTTTCAAAAGACGGAAACGAAATAAAATCCATGACAGGAGACATCGCGGAAGGCCTTTCATCCTTTTCCACGGAAGTGGATAATCCTGAACTTTGGAGCGCGGAAAATCCTGCGTTGTATGACCTGGAAATAACCGTCCACAACGAAAAAGGAGAGGTGAGCGAATTCATCCCCCAAAAGGTGGGATTCAGGCGCTTTGAAATGAAAAACAACATCATGATGCTGAACGGCAGGCGCATTGTATTCAAAGGCGTGAACCGCCACGAATTCAGCTCAAAAACAGGACGCTGCGTCAGCCGGGAAGAACTGGAGCTCGACCTGCGGACAATGAAGCGTAACAACATCAACGCGGTCAGAACCTGCCACTATCCTGATTCCGACGCGCTTTACGAATTATGCGACATCTACGGACTATATCTCATTGCGGAAACCAATCTGGAAAGCCACGGAACATGGGACACGGAAACAGCGAAACCCGAACCCGATTACAACAATATTGTTCCCTGCGACCATGACGAATGGATGGAAGCGATGCTTGACAGGGTTCAGTCACTTTACCAGAGGGACAAAAACCATGCATCCATTTTAATATGGTCATGCGGAAACGAATCTTTCGGCGGAAAAGTCATTTACGAAATGTCAAAGCTTTTCCGCAAACTGGATTCCGGCAGGCTTGTCCACTACGAAGGAGTCCGCTGGGACAGACGCTATAACGACACAAGTGACATGGAGTCCCAGATGTATCCTTCAGTGGAAGCCATAAAACAGTTCCTGCAGGAACACAGGGACAAACCGTTCATCTGCTGCGAATACACCCATGCAATGGGAAATTCATGCGGAGCCATGCACAAGTACACTGATTTAACCGAAACGGAAGAACTTTACCAGGGCGGTTTCATCTGGGACTACATCGACCAGTCCCTGCTGAAAAAAGACAGATACGGCAAACCCTTCCAGGCTTACGGCGGAGACTTCGCGGAGCGCCCCAATGACGGCAACTTCAGCGGAAACGGAATTGTATACGGCGGAGAGAGGGACGAATCCCCGAAAATGCAGGAAGTAAAATTCAATTACCAGAACATAACGCCGCTCATCAACTGCGAAAAGGAAACCGTAACAATCAAAAACAAAAACCTTTTTGTGAACACGGATACATTCAACTGTTATGTGATAATCGAAAAAGAAGGTATCCTCATATCCCGGACAGCGTTGCAGACTGATGTTCCGCCCCTGTCAGAAAAAGAATACCGGCTGCCTGTCTCCCTGCCCCGGGAACCCGGCGAATACGCGGTCACCGTTTCCTTTGAACTCGCGCATGACACCCTGTGGGCCGGGGCCGGCCACGAAACGGCTTTCGGACAGGCTGTCTACAAAAATGAAGGCAAACACCTTCCCGTCCGGGAACAACCGGTGACGGTTATTCACAGCCTGCACAACATCGGTGTACGGGGCGACGGTTTTGAAGCGGTTTTCTCCATCCTGTACGGGGGACTTGTTTCCTATACTTACGGCGGGGTGGAAATGCTTCCGGTAATGCCCCTGCCGAATTTCTGGAGGGCCCCCACAGACAACGACAGGGGCAACCTGATGCCCATGCGCTACGCCCAGTGGAAAACCGCCTCAATGTACGTTTCACACAAAGATTTCAGGGACGGTTCGTCCAAAGCTCCGAAACTCGAAGAAAAAAACGGATGCGCTGTAATCACCTACACTTATATACTTCCGACTTCACCTGTGACGGAATGTGAAGTCTCCTACACGGTGAACCCGTCAGGAAAAATAGATGTCGCCATGGATTATACGCCTCCAGCCGGTATGGAGGACATGCCGGAATTCGGTATGATATTCAAGCTCGACGCCGACTATGACAACCTCTGCTGGTACGGGATGGGACCGGCTGAAACATACATGGACAGATGCATGGGCGCAAAACTCGGAGTTTACCGCAATAAGGTCGGGGAGAACATGGCGAAATATCTGCGGCCGCAGGAATGCGGGAACAAAACCGGAGTGCGCCGTGCCGATGTGACGGATTTCCGGGGACGCGGATTGCGTTTCGAAGGTGACGGCATATATTTCTCGGCCCTGCCTTATACGCCTCATGAAATCGAAAACGCCCTGCACCCTTATGAATTACCGCCGGTTCATTACACCGTTGTACGCTGTTCCCTTGCCCAAATGGGCATAGGCGGTGATGACTCCTGGGGGGCGAAAACCCATCCTGAATACCTGCTCCCATCCGGAAAACCGATGCATTTTTCCTTTAGTTTCCGGGGAATCTGATTGAGGTGAAATTTTCATGGCTGTGTATTTTCACGGGGAATCCAGCAACTTTCATCTATCGAATGACAGAATCAGCTATATTCTGACAGTGCTGAGAAACGGTCACCTGGGACATTTATATTTCGGAAAAAAGCTTCCCGACAGAGAATCATATAATTATCTTCAGGAAGAAGCTCTCAGACCAATGTCATCAAATCCATATGAAGGTGACCGCAAATTCTCCTTGGAACACTGCCTTCAGGAATTCCCGGTTTACGGTTCCAGCGACTACCGGGAACCTGCGGTGGAAATCCGGCTGCAAAACGGAAGCAGGATTGCGGATCCCCGGTTTTATTCGCACCGGGTTTACACGGGGAAACCTATTCTTGAAGGCTTACCCGCCACTTACACTGAATCCTCTGACGAAGCGGAAACCCTGGAAATAACGCTTCTGGATTCTGTCAGCGGGATACACTTCATACTCTCTTTCACTATATTCAGGGATTATGATGTAATAGCGCGCAGCTGCAAAATATGTAACGGCGGAAATGAGCCGGTTTACATAGAAAGAATAATGAGCTTCACCCTCGATATGAATGACAGCGATTACGACTGGATTCAATTCTCAGGGGCATGGGCCCGGGAAAGATTTCCTGAGAAGCACCGGCTCCACAAAGGCATTCAGTCCATAAGCAGCACACGGGGCCATTCCGGACATATGCACAACCCCTTCATAATTTTGAAACGCCCGTCCGCGGATGAGCATCAGGGTGATACTTTCGGATTCAGTTTCATTTACAGCGGGAATTTCATCATCCAGGCTGAGGTTGATACTTACGGAACAACCCGCACACAAATGGGCATAAATCCATTTCAGTTTTCATGGCTTTTAAAACCGGGGGAAACTTTCACCTCGCCGGAAGGAATCGCCGCTTATTCCCCTGCGGGAATGAATGGCTTGAGCGGAATCTTCCACCGGCTGTACAGGAAAAGGCTTGCGCGCGGATTCTGGCGGGACAGGGAACGCCCCATCCTGATCAACAACTGGGAAGCCACATATTTTGATTTCAACGAAGACAAACTGATACAGATAGCAGAAAAAGCGCATTCAGCGGGCATCGAGCTTTTTGTCCTTGATGACGGTTGGTTCGGCAGCCGCAGGGATGACACGCAGGGACTGGGAGACTGGGTGGCCGACAGGGGAATCCTCCCGGACGGGATAGCAGGACTTTCCCGCCGCATTGAGGAAGAATGCGGGATGAAATTCGGATTGTGGTTTGAACCTGAAATGGTAAACAAAAAAAGCGACTTGTACAGAAACCATCCCGACTGGATTCTGCAGACGCCTTCCAGAAAATCCTGTCACGGAAGGCATCAGTTTGTCCTTGATTTTTCACGGAAAGATGTAGTGGACTACATTTACAATTCAATGGCCGCGGTGATAAAAGATTCCCGTATCTCCTATATAAAATGGGATATGAACCGCAGCATAACCGAATGTTACAGTACAGCCTATCCTCCTGAGCAGCAGGGGGAAATATTCCACAGATACATATTAGGTGTATACGACCTATACAACCGGCTTACAACTGAATTTCCCCATATATTGTTTGAATCCTGCGCAAGCGGGGGAGGACGATTTGACCCCGGAATATTGTTTTATGCTCCCCAGGCATGGACCAGTGATGATACTGACGCAGTGGAACGCCTTAAAATACAGTACGGGACAAGTTTTTGTTATCCGTTGAGCAGCATGGGCGCGCATGTATCCATCACACCAAACCATCAGCTTAACAGGAACACCCCTTTGTCAACCAGAGGCAACACAGCCCTTTTCGGTGTTTTCGGGTACGAACTGGACTTAAACCGGCTGACAGATACGGAATTCCGGGAGGTGAAAAGCCAGATTGAATTCGTAAAAAAACACAGGAAACTTATACATTCCGGAACTTTTTACAGGCTGCTCAGCCCTTTCAAAGGGAATGAAGCCGCCTGGATGGTTGTATCGGAAGATAAAACAAAAGCCATAGTCGGCTGCTATAAAATCCTCAATGAGGTAAACGAAGGATTCAAACGGCTGAAACTGCAGGGACTGGATGAATCACGGTTATATAAAATAAACGGAAAAGAAACTTTTTCCGGCGCAGAGTTGATGGCGGCCGGTCTCGTGATAACCGATTTACTCCGGGATTCAGTGGAACAGGAAGAAGCCGGCGCTGATTTCCAGTCGGAAATTTACGTGCTGAATGCACAATAAAAAAGGCATCCTTCCTGGATGCCTTTATAGCAGGGGCAGGACTTGAACCTGCGACCTCCGGGTTATGAGCCCGACGAGCTGCCAACTGCTCTACCCTGCGATGAACAGCAGAATTATATTACATTTACCTGGAATTTGTCAAGAGAAAGATTTGAATATAAACAAAGAAGCCGGCAGATAAAAGGAGGAAAAATCTGCCGGCTTAAAAACTGTGTAACTTCCGATTCTCAGGGGGAAAACCGATATGCTGCAACGCAGTTCCATTCCGGTCTTAACAGAGAATCTTCAGGACTCTGTAACATCCTTCAAACTTACACCAATATAACTTCAGATAACAATATAAAGTTACAATAAAAGTTTGTTATTTCTTAAAATTTCATAAAAAAAGGAAGGCTTTACAAACAAGAATTAAAGGCCGATAATCTGAAGCATGAAACATTTTTGTCTGCGGATATTATTCTGCGCATCAATCCTGTCTTCAGTCTGTTCGTTTCTCCAGGCGGAAACTTTTAAATTTAAATTCACTGAGGGTGAATCATACAGGATAAATTCTGTCATCCACGAAATAGTTACTGTGGACGGAAATTTTTCACATTCAGCTGAAATAGCGAACCGGATAAGCGTGTCCGTGTCGGATGTAAGGACAGAGGACGGAAAAACCTCCGCGGAACACAACTGCACTTTCATGACAAGCGAGAAAAGTTCAAACAGAACATTTGAATGGGGACAGCAGTACGAAAGCATTTTCAGACGGGATGAAAACGGCAGATATGACATTTCCGATGAATATTTCATGCCCGTTGTAAGGGATGTCCCTGTTTTCCCCGGTTACGATTTAAAACCCGGCGACCGTTGGCAGGCGTCGGGGGAGGAAGCCCATGACTTCAGGCTTCATTTCGGGCTGGAAAAGCCGTTCAAAGTTCCTTTCACCGCAGACTATGTATATCTCGGAGCGATAGAAGAGGAAGGCCGCACTTTTCACTGCATCGAAGTCGAATACACCCTGTTTTTCAACACACCTTCTCCGCCGGACGGAAGAAACGGTTCCACACCTCCTGTTTACCCTGTGAGCGTAAAGGGTTTCTCCCGCCAGCAGCTGTACTGGGATAATGAAATGGGAATCCTGTCCCACTACAATGAAAAATTCAACATACAGCTTGACCTGAACACAGGTTCCAGACTCAATTACCAGGGAATAGCGGAGGCCGTTGTCAGTAAAAATGAGGTCCTCGACCGTGATAAAATTGTCCGGGAAATGAATGACGAAATAAGCAGGCAGGGAATACAAAACACCCGTGCAACCGCCACGGACGAAGGTGTCACAATCTCAATGGAAGCCATACGCTTTGTGGCGGACTCATCGGAATTCCTGCCGGGCGAAGAGGAAAAGATAAAACGCATAGCCGGGATAATTTCAAAATATCCTGACAACGACCTTTTGGTTTCAGGACACACAGCCCTGGCTGGAACACCTGAATCCAGGCAAAGCCTTTCAGAGGAAAGGGCCGAGGCTGTGGCGGATCTGCTGATCAGGCTGGGAGTCAGGAAACAGCAGAACATATTCACCCAGGGATTCGGTGCGGAACGCCCCTGCGCCCCCAACGACACAGAAGAAAACCGGGCAAGGAACCGGCGGGTGGAAATAACCATACTGGAAAAATAACAGGAACGGACACATGGCAAAAAAGGAAACGGCAGTTGCGGCTGTCCCCGCGGCGCTGAAGAAAAAACTCTCCGCTCTGGCGGCAAAATACGAAACCCCGCAATTCACCGAAAATGACCCGAGCCGGGTTTTGCGGCGCTACACCCGTATAGATGACATTGAAACCTCCTCTTTTATAGCGGCGATGCTCGCTTTCGGCCGCAGAGACCAGTTTCTGGCAAAAACCGATTTCATTCTGGACTCCGCGGACAAGTGCGGGGGTCCGGCCGAATGGATCCGCCGAAAAGAATATTCCGCGGTTTTCAACGGAAAAACAGCCTGCACCGGCAGAAAATTCTACAGGTTTTACTCCTACAAGGATATGGCGGATCTTTTCCAGGCTCTGGGCGCCATACTCGCGGAGGAGCCTACGCCCGGAGAATTCTTCAAAAAAGAATTCCTCAAGGTGAAAGCCAACGGGGAAACGGAAAGGGAACCCCTTCTTGCACCTGTAATATGCTCCGCCTTTTCAAAATGCGCCATTGTGCCACAGGGGAAAAACACGGCGAACAAGCGCGTCAATATGTTTCTTCGGTGGATGGTCAGGAAAAATTCCCCGGTGGATCTCGGGCTGTGGGACTGGTACAGCCCTGCCTCACTGATAATACCGCTTGACACCCACGTCCTGCAGGAAGCGGCCCGGCTGGGGCTGATTCCGGAAAAAAGCCCCGGAAGCCTGAAAACCGCCGTCTGCCTGACGGACATTTTCCGCACTATCTGGCCGGAGGATCCCTGCAGGGGGGATTTCGCCCTTTTCGGCCTTGGAGTGGATTCAGAAGCCGGCTGAAAGAATACCCTTCAGTTTCCGGATAAAAAGCCGATACTGAAGTAAAGGGAGTGGATAAATATGCGGAAAACCAGTATTTTCATATTTTTAACCGTTATGTTCGCCTCATTATATGCCGGCGATGTGGCTAATTTTGTAAACTTGGGCTTCTCTCCTGACGGCAAAACATTCGCTTTCGGGCAGTATGGAACCGATGACAGGAATTTTTCTGCATACGGCGACATATACTTCATCGACGTTGCAAAAAATGAATTCATTCCCGGAACAAACGTATCCGCCGCCCCTTCAAGAACAACAGGGGAAAGGGGCCCCTACGCCATATTCGAGGAACTGAAAAACAAGGCGGATCTCACTTTCAAAAGGCTTTCCCTGGACACAAATCCGGAATCATCCGGCCGTCCCCTTTATGTTGAAAATTCATCTGTTCCGGCAACAGACGGCAGATCCATGTCTTTCCGGGATTTTGAGACGGGCGAGAATTATGAAGTAAGCCTCCACCAGCTTGTCTCCGGCTCCGGGACTTCAGCGTCTTCCTCCTTTTATATCACAGCGAAAATAACGGATTCCGACGGGAACACCGTAACAAAAACAGTCGGCCATCCGGACTATAAAAGAGCCGGAATCCTCGGATACAAAATCAGCAGGATAATCACAGACGAAAGCGGAAAAGCCCTCGTTTTCATCGTTGAAAAAGAGGTTTACAGCAAGGGAGGAAACTCCATCAGATATATGGCTGAAACGGTTTACCGCTGATTATGCCAAGGGAAAAGGAAGGGGAAAGCTCATCCCCTTCCTTTTTTATTTTAAATTAACAGCGTCAAAGTCAGCGTAGATTTCAGCATCCGGCTCTTCCGTAACCGAGGAAACAACCAGAATGCACAGGCTGGAGAACACAAACGCCGGCAGAAGTTCGTACACATTCCACGCGCCGCCCAACGGCCGCACCAGAAGCTTCCATACGAACACCATCACGCCGCCGCCGGTCATACCGGCAATGGCTCCCGCCCGGTTCACGCGCTTCCAGAACAAACTGAACAGCATCAGCGGCCCGAACGTCGCGCCGAATCCGGCCCAGGCAAAACTCACAATCGTGAAAATGATGCTGTTTTCGTCCAGCGCAATGCACATCGCCACGGCGGCAATCACCAGAAGCGTAATGCGCGTAAGAACCAGCACTTCGCGGTCCCCGGCCTGTTTGCGCACGACGCCCTGATACAGGTTTTTGGCCAGCGCGGACGAAGCAATCAGCAGATAGGAGTCGGAAGAGCTGATGGTCGCCGCAAGGATGCCCGCCATGATAAATCCGGCAAACAGCGGCGGCAGCAGATTGGTGGAAAGCAGGATGAACACGTTTTCCGCCGAGGAAGAAGTCAGAAGCCCGGTGGGGAACAGCGCGCGGCCCATCAGTCCGATGAACACCGCCACCGAAAGCGAAATCAAAACCCACACGGTGGCAATCCGGCGCGAACGGGTCAGTTCGCCCTCTTTCCGGATAGCCATAAACCGCAAAAGCACCTGCGGCATACCGAAATAGCCGAGCCCCCAGGCCAGCATCGACACAATGGAAAGCAGGCCGTACTCTCCGGCGGGGCCGAACAAAGGCTGTCCGGCAGCGTCCTCCTGCTGCACGCCGTCCGCCGTAACCGGCGATGCGATACCGAAAAACGAAAAAAAGCCGGGAATGGATCTGGCATTGTCCAGCACGGCGTCCAGTCCGCCGGCTGCCGCCGTTCCGGCAACCGCGATAATCGAAAGCGCGGCAATCATCACAAGCGCCTGCATAAAGTCGGAAGCGCTTTCCGCCAGAAAACCGCCGAGAAGCGTATACAGCAGGACAAAAGCCGCGCCCACCAGCATCATCGGCACATACGGCAGCCCGAACAGCGTGGAAAACAGCTTGCCGCAGGCAACAAAGCAGCTGGAAGCATAAACCGTGAAGAAAATCAGGATAAACACGGCGGCGATGGACATAACGATTTTGCTTTTTTCATGAAAGCGGTTGGAAAAATATTCCGGCAGCGTAATGGCGTTTACCCGGACGCTGTACCGGCGCAGGCGTTTGGAAACAATCAGCCAGTTGATGTACGTCCCGAGCGCCAGCCCGATGGCTGTCCACGCCGCGTCGGCAACCCCGCACCAGTACGCCACGCCCGGCAGCCCCATCAAAAGCCAGCCGGACATATCCGAAGCTTCCGCGCTCATAGCCGTCACCCAGGGGCCGAGCGTCCGTCCGCCCAGGAAATAGGAATCGGAATTCTGGTTGGCCCGCCGGGCAAACGCAATCCCGATGAAAATCACAATGGCCATGTAAATCACCATGGCTACGAAAATCTGAATTGTATCCGACATATTTCCCCGCCTGCAAGCAATCCGTTTTTTCTATTTGATTATGCCGCATTATAGCCGGAAAACGGGGAAAAAGTCCACCGGGCGGAAGGCG
>CASGDA010000009.1 GCA_949300145.1 uncultured Treponema sp.
GGATGAGCCTGAGGAGAGGTATGAGGACTGGATACGCAAGCTGTTTTTCAACTGCCCGGCGTACAGCATGGTAAAAACGGAGCCTTTGCGGAACATTCTGGAGTACATGGCCAGGGGGAAGGCGGTGGACGGGTTTACGGGAAGGCTTGAGGGGCTTGTGGCGGAGGCGCGGAGGAATGCGCACTGGAGGACTGAGTATATGACGCTTGAGATGATAAAGCAGGAGGAGAGGCAGGAGCGGGTGCGGCAGCTTGCGGATACAGAGCCGGAGCGCTGAAAGCCGGCCGGCGGATTTAACTTGCATAAAAGTCTCTATGAGAGTATTCTGGATTTAACTATCAGAAAAGCACATACACATGGAGGTATGTTTTATGGACTTTATTAAAGCAATGAGGGAAAAGGCTGTTTCTTTCGGCAACAAACTGGTGCTTCCTGAAGGAACAGAACCCAGGACAATCCAGGCCGCCCGTAAAATCGCCGATGAAAAGATTGCGGCGGAGGTAACACTTCTCGGCCCGCAGGATGAGGTTTCGGCAGCCGCAGGCAAATGCGGGGTTAATCTTTCAGGAATACAGGTTATCAATCCGAAAGAATCCGAATGGCTCAAGGATTTTTCCCAGACTTATTATGAAAAGCGCAAGGCAAAGGGCATGACAGCGGAGCAGGCGGAGGTTGACATGTCTTCACCCCTCCGGTTCGGTGCAATGATGGTGAGCAAGGGTTATGCAGATTCCATGGTTGCGGGCGCGGAAAACACGACGGCCGATGTCCTCCGCGCAGGACTGACCGTTATCGGAACAGCCCCCGGTATGAAAACAGCCTCATCCTGCTTTGTCATGCAGATGAAGGATTCTTCCTGGGGTTCGGACGGTCTGATGATTTTCTCCGACTGTGCCGTTATTCCCACCCCCACCTCGGAGCAGCTTGCGGATATAGCGGCTTCGGCCGCAGGCAGCTGCCGCGGATTCATCGGGGCGGAGCCTGTCGTGGCCTTCCTTTCCTTTTCCACAAAGGGTTCAGGCGGAAATAAAGACGAGAATATCCTCCGTGTAAGGGAGGCTGTAAGGCTTCTTGGAGAAAGGAACCCGGACTTCGTTTTTGACGGGGAACTTCAGGCGGATGCGGCTCTTATTCCTTCCGTTACACGCAAAAAAGCCCCCGGTTCCCCTGTTGAAGGAAGGGTGAATACGCTTGTTTTCCCGGATCTGGGAGCCGGAAACATCGGCTACAAGCTTGTCCAGAGACTGGCGGGAGCCGAAGCCTTCGGTCCCTTCCTTCAGGGTTTTGCAAAGCCGATTTCAGACCTTTCCCGCGGATGTTCCGTTGAGGATATAGTGACCACCGCCGCGGTTACACTGGTTCAGGCGGGCAGAAAATAAGGCCATCCTCCGGATGCCAAGAAAAAAAACTTTTTCCGATGAATTCGATGAGGCCCTGAAGGCGGGCGGGCAGCGGGACTACAGGAAAGCTGTGAGAATTCTGGAGTCCCTCGCCGCCCGGGGCTTTGCCGAACCGTCGGAGAACAAACCCGGACACCCAGAGATTTACCTCTACCTTGCCAGATCCTGGCACGCCGAGAAGAAATTTTCAAAGGCTGTTTCATGCGCCCGTTCCTATATCCGGCTGCGCCCGGAGGACGGATCCGGATGGTTTTTTCTCGGCCGCGCTTTTCTGGCGGACGGGGCATTCGACCGGGCCGTCACTTCACTGCGCCGCAGTCTGGATTTGAAGCCTGATTCCGTTGACGCGAGGATTCTGCTGGGGACAGCCCTTCTTAAAAAAGGAAAGCCCCCGCTGGCCAGAAAGATTTTTGAGGAAGCCCTTTTCATCCAGCCTGATAACAAAAGGCTTCTTCAGGGATATTACAACGCGCTTTTTGTGGAGGCGGTGAGGAACTGCAGTAAGGGGGATGCCGATCTCGCGCGGCAGATGCTCACATTCCTTATCAACAATGATGTGGACGGGGTCGCCCCCAGGCTTTATCTGGGTCACGCCCTTAAAGCCCTCGGATATTATCCGGAGGCCCTGTCCCAGTACAACGCCGCACAGGAATTCGCCCCTGAGGATCCCGCCATTTCCTGGTATGCGGTTTCAATCTACCTTGCCATGGGCGACATAGAAAAGGCCGCGGAGCTGATGATTTCCCTGGGCGAGCCGGAGCCCGCGAACCAGATATCCCCGCAGGTTGTCAGCCTGCGCATAGTCAAGAATTTTCTGGATGCCTCCGCCTGGAACAAGGTTATTTACGCCGGAAGAAATTACATAAAAACTTACGGCGAGGATTCCGCCGTGCATTCCTTCATGGGTGAAGCCCAGAGAAACCTGGGCAACCTGAAACACGCGGTCAATCATTTCACTCTGGCGCTGAAATTAAACCCGCAGGATCAGGCACCATGTTACGGATTGATGCTTTCCTATTCGTCTTTAGGGAACTGGCGCTCGCTGAAGAATATTCTGCCGGCCGCGGAATCCTGCGGATGTGACGGCGACACCATAGAGCTTTACCGTGTTCTGTGCGCGGCCAACCTCAACACCGATCCTGTAAAGGTTCTGCCGGAGGTTCAGGAGGCTGTCCGGCGCAACAGTGTCATGCCCTGCCTTCTCCTTGCCCTGGCCCGCACTTATTTCAGGCTTGATCTTGTTGATCTGGCCTGCGGGTGGTACAGGAAGGTTCTGGATATGGACGCGATAACAAAGCTTTCCCCCGCGGAAAGGGATGAAGCCATGCAGGGGCTGTTTTCATCCTGTTCCGCCATGGAGGACGGGGAAGCCCTTCTTGACGCCTATAAAATGTGCATGGAGCGCTGGGATGTGTCCCCTGCCGTCAGAAAAGATTATATAAAGCTCCTTGCCGAAAAGGAGATGTGGGAGAATGCCGCCGACCAGACCGAGCTTCTGCTGCGTTATGAGGACGACGCCTTTTACTCCCGCCAGCTTGCCAAATACAGGAGGAACGCCGGACAGTACAGGCAGGCCGCGGTTCTGTACCGGAATATGCTCAGGATTAAACCGGGTGACAGGAATATTCTTTCCAATCTGGTTTACTGCCTTGACCGGATGGGGGAACGTGATTCAGCCGTCAACCTGATGCATGAGGCTAACAGGATTTTCGAGCCTTCCGCGGATTCCCTTTTAATCGAAGCCCGGCTTTACGCCAACGCCGGAAAATTCGACAAGGCACTGGATGTACTTCGCCGGGCGACGGATTTGTTCTCCGGCGATGTCCGGGGATGGGAGGAGGCCGCGGCCATTTACAGGAAAAAGAAGGTGTTCAACATGGCTGAGATTTACGAGCAGAAGGCGAGGGACTTGAGGATTCAGGCCGCGCCAAAAAAACGGCGTACCCGTTCCCCCGTGCCGGAAAGCGATTCCCCTGGCGGAAAAAAGCCGCCGGGGAAAGGGCGGAAAAAGCAGGAGCCTGAAGCGAAAACGAAGGCGTGAAGCTCTCAGAAGTATTTTTCAAGCATTCCGGCGGCGTCCTCCAGCCACTGTTTCCGCTCGCCGGCGGTGCTGGTTTCGATTACCCTGAACATGATTCTGTCAAAAACAGCCTTGGAGCAGAATGAAAAGGTGCAGTCCCTCCATATATGCAGGAGCGGATCCCCCAGAACCCCTTCCTCCCTTTCCGCCGGGGTGTTTGATGTGGCGAAAAGGATGACGGTTTCCGCTTTCAGCAGTCCTTTCGTCACGCTTCCGTTTTCCGTCATTGTTGTTTCATAGGCTGTCCCCGGGACAAGAACCCTGTCCACCCAGCCTTTCAGTACCGCCGGAGGCTGTCCCCACCATTCGGGATGAATCAGGACAATTCCGTCCGCCTCCTTTATTTCTTTGCGGTGGATTCTGACCAGTTCGTCCCCTCCGTCCTGACCCGCCAGTTCCTCCGGCGAAAGAACCGGGTTGAAGTTTTCCCTGTACAGGTCGTGGAAGAAAACTTCATGGCCCCGTTTTTTCAGGGTTTCCGTTGTTTTTTCCGCCAGAGCCGCATTGAAGCTTTTTGAATAAGGGTGTCCGATAATAACCGATATTTTCATGTGCTCCTCTTTTTCCATTCAGGATTTCCTGTCCTCCAGGATGAATTGAAAAAACAGCCGGGGCTGCCCTTGACTTCCACGCAGAGTTCCGTCCTGTACCATACCTCCGCACGCAGTGTACCCGCCGCTCCGGAGGCTCCGCCGCCTGTCTCTTTCCGGTACAGGTCCAGCAGTTCCGCGCTTTTATCCCCCGCGTATCCGATGACGATGAAGGAATCCCTTGGGAAATTCAAAGGCACGGGCAGGCCCGGCTCTGCCTCCTCACTGTGCCGCCTTTCCTCCGCTTCCGGCTCTGCGCGCAGGTTTGTCCGGCGGATAATCCAGCCGTTTTCAGCCTCCGGTGGAAAGGCTTCCAGCGCGGTGTCCTTCAGTTTCGTTTCGGGATTCCGCAGGGGAATGCAGGGCGGAAAGAAGCAGAAAGGGGTTCCGCCGTTTCCGCCTGAAAGAAGCCTCAGCGTTTTCTGCTCGCTCTCCAGTACAGCCTGCTGGGTGTCCGGGAAAAAAACGGCGTCAAACTTCAGGCTGAAAGAATCCATTGTATTTTCTCCTCTCTTATCAAAAAAGGATTGTTATGGTAATATCCTTCCATGTTCCGTCGTTTTACTGTGAAAAGTTTTTTTTGTCTATATATCCTTCCGTTATGCGCCCTTTTTCTTTTATCCTCCTGCGGCAAAGAGACGTCCGTCCCCCTTTTTACTGGGACGGATTCCGGGGTTCCCTCCGCTTCCGGCGGCGCCCTGAAACTCACCGCTTTTTCCTCCGAGGCCAGAAAAGGAATAATCAGGGGGACGGGCTGCGCCGTTTTCGCTTTTCCCGCTGACGCCTTGTCCTTTCCCCGCGCCGCCCTTGAAGTGACTCTGGAAATTTCCGGGGAAGACGGCGGCTCCGGCGTCCCTCAAACCGCCGATGTAAAGCTTTCCTTTTTGACGGGTGATGATTTTGATTCCCCCTCTTCTCCGGAAATGAAATTGAAGCGCAGGCTTTCCCTGTACCGGAAGCAGGGGGATTCTTTCCATGATTTGTCCTCCGGAGGTTTGTTTTACGCTTCTTCTATTTTAAAGGGCTGTTCCGGCTCCGTGTCTTTGAGAATGGCCGTTCCCGACGCTCCGTCCGGAGTATACGGCTTCGCCGTCTCGGTTTCGGCCGGGGATAAAACCGGGACCGTGATATGCCATGCGTCAATCCGTGAGGCTTCCTCCGGCTGGGTTTCGGAAAAGGTTCCCGGAACGGTTTCCTGGGCGGGTTTCCCCGCGTCAGGCGGGATGATGGAAAGCTCTTTTCCTCCGGACAATCCGCCGGGAGCGGTTGTCCCCCGTGATTCATCAGCGATCATTTTGTTTTATCCTGTTCCTCCCGCCGGAGAGGAAGTTTCCCCGGCGGATTTTTCCGCCGTCCAGCCGCGCGCTGTTTTTTCCGACGGTGAAAAGGAATTCGGATTCCGCCTATCCCCTTCGGAGGCGGCTTATTCCGTTTTCCAGCCCTGCGTGGTTTCCGGATTTTCCGGGAATATTATTCCTGTGTCCGGCGGAAAATATGTCAGGGGGATTTACACCTCCCCCTCCGTTCATTCAGGCGGTGAGTTTCCCGGCGGTATGCCCGGAGAATCCCTTCTGGATCCTGTGACCGCCGATCCGCACGCAATGGTGGAATGGCCTCTCGCCATGTGGCGGAAACCTTCCAGGGAAATATTCCGCTGGGACCGGTTCCCATCTGTAATTGTTTTTGATACGGCTGATTACGATGTGCAGAACAGGTATTTCCGCCGTCTGGCGTTCTTTGTTGAGAAGCAGGGCTACAAGGGGAGGCTTTTGACAGACGCAGAGCTTTCCGGAAAACACGCCTTTAACGCCCACGATTACCGGGCGGAAAGCCTCGCTGAATTTTTTTCCGCGGCCGCCGCATCGGATTTCCCTCTTTTGGATGAAGAGCTGGAGCTGCGCGGAATCCTTCTGCGCAACGGTATAATAACAGCTTCTTCGGACGGCGGCTTTGAGCCGGGGGCGGGGGCCGTTGTCTCCATCTCCAGGGCTTCGCCTGAATACCTCAGGTACAGCTTTATCGCCCATGAAAGTTTCCATGCCGTTTATTTTGTGGACGGGGCTTTCAGGGAAAAGGTCGCTGAAATTTACGGCGGCATGAATCCTGTGGCGCTGAAGTTCCTCCACGGTTATTTCGATGTGGTGGACGGACTCGGATACGATACCTCGGACAAATATCTGATGGAGAACGAATTTATGGGCTATATCCTCCAGAACCCCTTTTCCAACGTTTCAGGGTATTTTTCCAGGAATCTGGCGGAAAGGTATCTTCGGTACGGAGGGGACAGGGAAACAGCAGGCTACATAACCGCCGGCGGCGCGGAGGATTTTGTTTACGCTTCGGCGGAACTGTGCAGGTACGTTTACAACCGCTGGGGGCTTACCGGCGGAAGGGTCGGAATGCACTTCTGGGATGACTGATCCGGATATGCTCCGGTTTCCGGCTATTAAAGCAGGATGTCCGTGTTGTACCGTAATTCCGCCCCGACGGTGGAAGGCGGTCCGTGTCCCGGCATGAGAATCAGGTCTTCGTTTTGATTCAAAAGCTTGTTGTTTATGTTTGTTATGAGGTTCCGCATTCCGTAATTGTTGCTTGTCTTTCCCAGCCTTCCTGCAAGGATGGAGTCCCCTGTGAAGACCACCTGTTCTATTTTGAATAAGACCGAATCCGGGGAGTGTCCCGGAACCGACATGTAGGAGATATTGAAGCCCGCCTCCTGAAAACATCCGTCTCCTGTCAGCCCCTTTGTTTTCGCCTCTTTTATTTCTGTTTCCGCCGCATAGACCCTCGGGTTATATATTTTCAGGATGGTCGGCAGGGCCTGTGAATGGTTTTTGTGTCCGTGTGTTATGAGGACTGCCTCAAGTGAAAATTTATTCTTTTCTATGTGCTCAAGGAGTTTGTCGTCTATCACGCTTGGGTCTATCAGGACAGCCTGTCCCGTCATCTCGTTGCCCACAAGGTAACAGTTTGAGAAATTGTCGGAGGCATAATGAAAGTACAGTTTCATTCCGGCTCGTCTCCCTCAGAAAAGATGGCTTCCCTGGTGTTTGAATATTTGAAGCTGCATTCCGTTTTGAATATTCGGTAGAACACGACTTTTTTCAGGTTGCAGTTCTGGAAGGTTGTTTTGTCAAGGCTCGCAAGTACAAAGCAGGAATTGTACAGGTCGGAGTCATTGAATGTCGTGTTGTCGCAGGTGATTCCGTTGAAATTATTGTGCAGAAGATCCGAGCCCTTGAAATCGCAGTCCGTTATTTTTGAGCCGGCGAAACACGAGAACTGTATGTCGGTGTTTGCCAGTTTGCAGTTTTCAAATACGGCTTCGTCAAAAAAACACATGCGGATTCTGGCTTTGGAAAAGTCGCAGTTGATGAATTTTGTCCCGGCGAAACGGCAGCCTGTGAATTTCTTTCCGGAAAAATCCTGTTCCTGGAATTCCATTTTTGAGAAATCCAGGCTTTGTACGTCTTTTTCCGTCTGTACGGTTGTCCTGAGCGTAATTTCCTGAATGTTCTGGTCCCGCTTGTACATATTTATACTTTATGGCATTGCGTGTTTTTGGTCAAATGGTTTATTATTATACAATGTGTTGGAAATGCGGAAAGGATACCGGGTTTTCTGGACAGGTCGGAAGAAGCGAAACCTGTCCTGTCTGCGGCTTTGATCTGCGCTCCTGCAGGAACTGCCGCCATTATTCCCCCGGCGGATATCATGATTGCGCTGAAAGGATGGAGGACGCCCCTTCAGACAAGGAGAGGGCGAATTTCTGTGATTTTTTCTCTTTGAGGCGGGATTTTTCCGCCGGCGGTGGCGCTTCTGATGAGCAGGCCCGCCGGGACGCGGCGCGTGCGGCTTTCAACAGCCTTTTTTCATAAATCAATTTTGAAGGAGTCCTGTTTTACTGATGTCAGACATAATTTTGGATAAGGACAAAACCAGGCTTTGCTACGCTTTTTTGGATTCCGGAATAGGAGGACTCCCTTACCTGCGCCAGTTGAAAACCCTTTCCCCTGATGCCCGCTGCGTTTATGTCGCGGACACGGAGCGCTTCCCCTACGGGGAAAAGACCGTGGATGAAATCATTTCCTCCGCCGTGGAAGTTACGGGCCGTATTGTGGAACGCTTTAATCCCAGGGTGCTTGTCATCGCCTGCAATACGATTTCGGTGACCGCACTGGATGTTCTGCGGAAAACCTTTCCCCTTTCTTTTGTGGGAACTGTTCCCGCCATAAAAAAAGCGGGGGAAATTTCCCGCAACAGGATAATAGGGCTTCTTGCCTCGGAAAGAACCGTGTCCAATGCCTACACCGGAAAGCTGGTGGGGGAATTTGCCGCCGACTGCAGGATTATACCCGTGGCCGCTTCATCGCTTATCGCCGCTATTGAAAACAAACTGGTTACCGCCTCTCTGGATGAGCAGCTGGAAGCGGTCAGACCGTTCATTTCCCCTTTCGTGGAGGCCGGCGCCGACACGGTGGTTCTTGCCTGTACCCATTTCCTTCATATGACGGATGTTTTCAAGAAGGCTCTTGGTCCGGGTGTAACGGTGGTTGATTCCCTTGACGGGGTCGCTCATCAGGCTCTCCGTGTTTATCTCCGGAATTCCGCGGCGCCTGAGGTGAACGGGGAAGTACCGCCTTCCTCCGGGCGGAGCCTTGTGAACGCTGACCGGCAGGATTCCCTTTTTGTTACCGGAAAACTTCCTGCCGCAAAGGAGGATAAGTACCGGTTTTACTGCGGGTTTTACGGTCTTCGCTGCGGGGGTGTTCTTTGAGTGTTCTTTCCGGAGCCGGAAAGCAGGGTCTCGTAACCGGCGGAACAAATAATTTTTTCGATGTGGAGGACGGGCAGGGGAATGTCCTCCGCTGCTCCATAAAGGGTAAAATCCTCCAAAGCTCCTCCGGTTTTTATAATCCTCTGGCCCCCGGTGATTTTGTGGAATTCGTTCCGGACGGGAAAAACAGCGGCGGTGTCATTGTTTCGCTGGTTCCCAGGAAAAATAAATTCGTGCGCTGGAATGTTAAGGGAAACATGCCGCAGATTCTGGCCGCGAACATCGATATGGTGGTGGCGGTCACAACCCCCGGCGAGCCCCCGTTCAGGCCCCGTTTCATTGACAGGGTTTTGATACAGGCCGCGGTCGAGGGGGTGGAGCCTCTTGTCGTGGTTAACAAATGCGACCGGGAAGCGGATTGTGACGTCCACGAACGGGTTTCGGATTGGATGAGGATAGGATACAGGGTTCTTTTTGTTTCCGCCCTGACCGGGGAGGGGATCCCCATGCTGAAAGAGGCGCTGGCGGGAAAGACTTCCGCATTCGTCGGCCAGAGCGGCGTGGGCAAGTCGAGCCTTTTGAACAGACTCTGGGACGGTGCGGGACAGAAAACAGCCGCCCTGTCTTCAAAATACGGCAGGGGTGTCCACACCACAACCCGCGGATGCTTTTTTAAGGTTGATACCGGAGACTTCAAAGCCTCGCTGATAGATACTCCGGGTATAAGGCGCTTTGTGCTCAGCAATGTCACCGCCGCGGATTTAATCCTTTATTTTCCCGAGATGAAACAACTTGCGGGCAAATGCCTTTACGGTATGTCCTGTTCCCACACAAAGGAGCCGGGCTGCAAGGTACTGGAGGCTGTTTATGCCGGTGTCATTGCGGAGGACAGGTTTGAAAGCTGGAACAGAATCATGGCTGAGATCGGGTCCGGCAGGTTTGAATAAAACCGGTTTTCCCGCGGCAACATTGATTAAAATGCTTAAAACGGCTAAAATCAAAAGACCGGTTTTTTGTACGTTTTAGTCTTGACGGAAGGAATCCGGCATCCGGAGGAAAAATGAAAGCCATTGAACTTGCGAAAGCCTATGACCCCAAGAATTTCGAGGACAGAATATACGAGTCCTGGAAAAAATCAGGCTGTTTTAAACCTGGGGAAACGGATACCCCGGATAAGAAACCTTTTACCGTGGTTATTCCTCCTCCGAACGTTACCGGAGTCCTTCACATGGGCCACGGTCTGAATAACTGTCTACAGGATATAATTGTCCGGTACCAGCGTATGTGCGGCCGCCCCACCTTATGGGTTCCGGGAACAGACCATGCCGGTATCGCCACCCAGAATGTTGTGGAGCGCCGTCTTAAAAAAGAAGGCAGGAGCCGCCGTGATATAGGCAGGGAAGAATTCCTCAAGCGTACCTGGGAGGTAAAGAACGAGCATCATGCCGTTATCACCAGACAGCTCAGGAAGATAGGCGCCAGCGTTGACTGGAGCCGGGAGCGTTTTACGCTGGACGATGGCTTGTCCCGCGCTGTCCGTGAAGTTTTTGTCACCTTGTATGAAAGGGATTTGATTTACCGGGGGCATTATCTTGTAAACTGGTGCACCTCCTGCGGAACAGCCCTCGCCGATGATGAGGTTGAGCATGAGGATACAGCCGGTGCCATGTATCATATTTATTATGAGCTGGAGGACGGTGTAAAAGCCCCCGACGGTTCAAACAGGATTGAGATAGCGACCACACGCCCGGAGACGCTTCTGGGGGATACGGCTGTCGCCGTCAATCCTGAGGACAGGCGTTATACGGCGCTTGTGGGAAAGAAGGTGAAGCTTCCCCTTACGGACCGTCTTATTCCCATTATCGCCGATTCCTATGTTGATATGGAATTCGGTACGGGAATGGTGAAGATAACCCCCGCCCATGACCCCAACGACTGGGACGTCGGAAAGCGGCATGATTTGGAGGTTATCAATATACTGAATCCTGACGGGACACTGAACGATTCCTGTCCGGAAAAATACCGCGGGATGAAATGCGCCGATGCCCGGAAGGCTGTTGTTGCGGATTTGCAGGAAATCGGGCTTTTCAAATGCGAGGAGAAAATCTCCCATGCGGTGGGTAAATGTTACCGTTGCGGCACCGTTGTGGAGCCTTATGTCAGTGACCAGTGGTTTGTCCGCATGAAGCCGCTGGCGGATAAAGCCCTCAACGCCTGGAAAAAAGGCGAGATAGTTTTTTACCCGAAAAAATGGGAAAACACTTATTCCCACTGGCTTGAGAATATAAAGGACTGGTGTATCAGCAGGCAGTTGTGGTGGGGGCACAGAATCCCCGTATGGTACTGCCGTTCCTGCGGGGAGATGACTGTATCCCGCACGGACTGCACCGAATGCCCGAAATGTTCCGGCAAAGACATTTACCAGGATCCGGATGTGCTTGACACATGGTTCTCGAGCTGGCTGTGGCCTTTCTCAACCTTGGGCTGGCCGGAAGATACAGCGGATTTACGCCGTTTTTATCCGACGAGCGCTTTGGTTACAGCCTACGATATAATATTCTTCTGGGTCAGCAGGATGATAATGGCCGGCCTTGAATTTACCGGCAGGGTTCCCTTTAAGGACATATATATCCACGGGCTTGTGCGTGACAAACACGGCAGAAAGATGAGCAAGTCCCTGGGCAACGGTATCGACCCCCTTGAGATTGTGGACAGCTACGGATCGGACGCATTGAAATTCACCCTCGCTTTTATGTGCGCTCAGGGACAGGATGTTCTTGTGGACAAGGAATCCTTTAAGTTCGGTTCCCGTTTCGCCAACAAGATATGGAATGCCTCAAGGTATATTCTCGGGAATCTTGAAGGCAGGGAGTTGAAGGACGTTCCTCCCTCCATGTTTACGGAGCTTGACCGCTGGATTTTCCACAGGCTGGACTGCACGGTGGAATCCGTCAGGAACGCGCTGGAATCTTACCGCTACAATGACGGGGCCCAGGCTGTGTTTGAATTCTTCTGGAATGATTTCTGTGACTGGTATGTAGAGACTTCAAAGCTTTCATTTAAGGACGGCGATGAGTTTGAAAAGGACAGGGCGGCCTCCGTTCTCCTCAATGTTCTGGAAGAATCCCTGAGGCTGCTTCATCCCTTCCTGCCGTTCGTCACCGAAGAGATTTACGGCTTCCTTCCGGCGGACTGCCGTTACGGTTTGAAACCGAAAGCTTCCGCCCTTATCACCGCTGATTATCCGGTTCCGGATTCTTCCCGCCGTGATCAGGCCGCCGCGGAGCGCTTTTCAGCGTTTCAGGATATTGTGCGGTCGGTCCGTGCCCTCCGTGTTGAATGCGGGATAGATCCCGCCGTGAAGATTTCCGCGGCCTGCTACATTGAGAGCGGCAGTCCCGCCTCCATCGTCATGGAGCGTACCGACGAGCTGAAGCTTCTGGCAGGGCTCTCCGCCGTGACCTTTTTGGAGGAGGCGGGCGCAAGATCCAGAGGTTCCGTGGGAACCGTCGGCGCCGGATTTGAGATTTTCATATTGCCCGGTTCCGGTTTGGATCCCGCCCAGCTTGTTGTCCGCTTCTCCAGGGAAATCGAGAAAGAGAAGGCTTCTGTCAGCAGGATTGAGGCGAAACTTTCCAATGAGAATTTTGTGTCCCATGCTCCTGAAGAAGTCATCGCTTCTGAAAAGGAAAAACTTGCGGAAGTTCAGCGCCGGATTGAAAAGCTTTCCGGCTATATAAGGGATTTACAGTAAACTTTTAAAAGGAAGTGCCGGTATGAATGAACAGGATATGCTGGTTCTAAAAGGAATCTACCTTGCTCCGTATATTCAGGTCGCTACAGTTCTTATTGGCAAACAGCGCTATTCCGGCGGGAATATGTTCCGCCATCAGATTGACACGATGGGGATTCTCATTGACTACGGTTACATCGACGGGGTGCTGCTCAAGGCTTCCCTTGTCCATGATGTTATCGAGGACATCCCGGATTTCAACCACAACGAGCTTTTGCAGATTGACTCTGAGTCCGGACAGGTTTACGACCTTGTTATGGAAGTTACACGCAGGGAGGGGGAGGACAAACCCTCTTTCCTCAAACGGATTTCCGAGCACGGTTCACAAAAAGCAAAGATACTGAAATGCGCCGACCGCATCAGCAATATGATAAGCCTCGGCTTTGTGACGAGCCCCTCTTTTATCGAGCGTTATTGTGACGAAACGGAATATTATATTCTGCCGATGGCGCTGAATGTTAATTTTGATATGTACCAGGAGCTCATCCAGCTTATAATTTCCCGCCGCCGTTACCTTGAGGATTCCGGCTTTCTGTCAAAAAAATACAACAGCCCTGAATAAGAAAAACCTTTATTCAGGGCTGCCGTCTGGTCAATCGGTTTCCGTTGTTCCGGTTTCACTGCGGGGCTGTTTTATTTTTCACGTCTTATTTCGTCAAACCCGCAGAAAGGAACCAGCGCAGGGGGAACCGCTATGGATCCGTCTTCACGCTGGTAATTTTCCAGAATCGCCACGAGCGCCCGTGAGACCGCTATGGCTGTTCCGTTCAGCATATGCACATATTTGTTTTTTCCGTCGCTGTCTTTGAATCTTACGTTGAGTCTCCTGGACTGGAAATCCGTGCAGTTTGAAGTGGAGGTTATCTCACCCCATTCGCCGCCGTTGCGTCCCGGCATCCATGCCTCCAGATCCCACTTTCTGTAAGCCGGCGCCCCGAGATCTCCGGTGCATGTGTCCACCACCCTGAAAGGAATGCCCAGCCCCGTGAAGATTTCCTCCTCGATTAGCCTGAGCTGTTCGTGGAAGGCCCCTGATTCCTCCGGCAGGCAGTAAACGAACATTTCAAGTTTCGTGAATTGATGTACCCGGTAAAGTCCCTTTGAGAACTGTCCGGCCGCCCCGGCTTCCCTGCGGAAACAATGGGACAGTCCGCAGTATTTCAGCGGAAGCTTTTCCCGGCTCAGGATTTCATCCTTGTGGTATCCGCCCAGGGTTATTTCTGCTGTAGCCACGAGACAGGTTCCTTCCCCTTCAAGGCTGTATACGTTTGATTCGTTTCCCCTGGGGTTGAATCCGATGCCGTACAGCACCTCTTCCTTTGCGACGTCAGGGGTTATGAACGGGGTGAAGCCGTGCTTCCTGAGAATATTCAATCCGTATAACACAAGCGCCTGTTCAAGGAAGACCGCCTCGTTCTTCAGGTAGTAAAATTTGGGGCCGGATACTTTTGTAGCTTCATCAAAGTCTATTATGTCAAGCTCCTGTCCGAGCTGCACATGATCTTTCGGAGTGAAGGAAAAAACGGTCGGTTCCCCGGAGCGTTTTACTTCCAGGTTGTCCTTGTCCTCTTTTCCGACGGGGGCGTCGGGATGCGCCATGTTCGGGATTTTCCTGCCCTCAGCCTCAAGCTTTTCTTCCGCCTCCTTCAATTTTAATTCGGCGGAGGCTATTTCGTCTTTTATGCGTTTTCCTTCTGAAATCAAATTCTCCCGTTCTTCGGGGGAAAGTTTCCCCTTCATCGCTTTCGCGTTTTCATTTCTTTTTGTCTGGAGATCCTGCAGGGATGTTGTAAGCGAAGTCCTTTCATCAAAAAGGGAAACGACAAGATCCGCGTCAGCCTTCATGTTTCTTGCGGATATATTGGCTTTTACGGCTTCAAGATTTTCTTTGATAAATTTGTAATCGAGCATGGGCAAGAATACCACACGTGAAAATGCCTTGTCAATGTAAAGTCTTTTGTATATTCTGAAAGGGAAAAATAAACAAGACGAATTTTCAGGACGGGAAAATGGACAGCTCTAAAGATTTGTGGCGGGAACATGTCGCCTCCTGCCTAAAAGAAATTGTGAGGGAAACAGATCCTTCGGCTTCATGCGAGGGTATGGATAATATTGTGGTGGCGGAAATACCTCCGGATCCTGCGATGGGGGATTTGGGTTTCCCCATGTTCCCTTTCGCGAAAATCCTCAGAAAGTCCCCGGCGCAGATTGCCGAAAAATGCGCGGCCCTTCTTGCCGGTTCTTTTCCCGACGCCGTTGTCAAAGCGGAGGGCCCTTATGTCAATGTTTTCCTGCCGAAAAAAGATATGGCCGCGCGGGTTTTGGCGGATGTAATTTCCCAGGGGGAAAATTACGGCAAGACCGGCGTTCTGAACGGCAGGCGCATTATGGTTGAATTTTCCAGCCCGAATACAAACAAGCCCCTTCACCTGGGACATCTGCGTAACGACGCTTTGGGGGAGAGTATTTCACGCATCCTGAAATTCTGCGGCGCTGATGTATACAAGGTGAATATCATAAATGACAGGGGTGTGCATATCTGCAAGTCCATGCTCGCCTACAGGAAATTTTTTGACGGTAAGCAGCCGTCGGATTTTTCCGTTAAACCCGACCGTTTTGTCGGGGACTGCTATGTGAAGTTCAATGATTACAGCAGGGAAAATCCTGGGAAAGCCGACGAAGAGGCGAAGGAAATGCTGCGCCTTTGGGAAGCCGGGGATCCCGGCACCATCCGGCTGTGGAAGACCATGAACGGCTGGGCGTTGGAAGGTTTGAAGCAGACTTACAAACGTACAGGGATTTCCTTCGACAAGATTTATTTTGAAAGCGAGACTTATCTGAAAGGGAAGGACGAGGTTTTTGCCGGTCTTGAAAAAGGCATCTTCTTCAAGGCGGAGGACGGCTCCGTGTGTGTGGATCTTTCCCCTCTCAACATGGATTTAAAGGCCGAAAAAAAAGTCCTTCTCCGCAGTGACGGAACATCCGTTTACATAACCCAGGATATCGGTACCGCGATTTCACGGCACAATGACTGGCCCTTCGACGTCATGATTTATGTTGTCGGAAGCGAGCAGCAGTACCATTTCAAGGTTTTGTTTTATGTATTGAAGCTTCTCGGTTTTGACTGGGCGGACCAGCTTTACCATCTTTCCTATGGAATGGTGAATCTTCCCGAAGGAAAAATGAAGAGCAGGGAAGGGACGGTGGTTGACGGGGATGACCTTATAAACACCCTGAAAAACGAAGCCGCCGCTGAAATAAAAGAGAAGGAGAGGACTGACTCCCTCTCCGATGCGGATGCCGTCGCTGAAAAAATTGCCCTGGGAGCGCTTCACTATTATCTGCTTCAAACCAGTCCCACAAAAGACATGCTGTTCAACCCCAAGGAGTCCCTTTCGTTCAACGGGAATACAGGCCCGTATCTTCAGTACATGGGCGCCCGCATTTCTTCAATACTGAGAAGGAGCGGGGAAGCGGATAAAGCCGCCGTCCTTGAAAACGCGCAGGTTAAGCCCGAACTTTTGACGGATCCCGCCGAGTGGGAGCTTTTAAAAGCCCTGTCCTCTTTTCCCGATGCGGTTACCAGGGCGGCGGAAAACAGGGATCCCAGCATTGTGACAGCCTTTATGTACACTGTCTCCAAATGTTTCAGCCGCTTTTATCATGACTGCCCCATATTTGATGCCGCCGGAAAGACAGAGGAGGAATCCGCCTGTCTTTCCAGAACGAGGCTTGAATTGGCGAAGGCTGTGTCAATAGTTCTGAAAAACGCCGGCGAGCTTGTGCTTGTTCCCTTCCTGACTGAAATGTGAAAGCGCTCCGGTCTTCCGGACGGATTTTCAGCAGGGTGTTTTCAGTTCCGCCAGTTTGTCCAGAAATGTTTCCATCAGGGTGAAGGCGGCCGGGCTGAGGTTCCCTGTGGTGTCATTTCCGCTGTGCATATTTTTCCATGTCCGGGGGATAAAGTCCTCGCCGGTCTGGCCCGGTTCTTCTCCGGAATTAAACGCATAGATGCGCTTTTCAATTGCGGAAAGATTCCCGCCGGCGTCGCCATGCAGGTGTAATGCCGCCAGAAGTTTCTCCGCCTCCAGGTGGGGAAGCACTGTTATAAGCTGTGAAGGAATGCCCGCCGCAGTCAGTCCTGCGTTGTCGCTGTAAGGTGTCGGAAGTGACAGCCATCCGCCGGTTTCCCCTGCCAGGGCGGCGGCTTTCCTGAAAAGCTCCTCCCTTGTTTTGGTGAAGCTTTCGGGGCGTTTTTTCCCGGATGTGTACAGATCCGTGGTGGAAACTATCAGTGTGTCACCGCAGCCGCAGGCGTCAAACACAAAGACATCACTGTCGGTGAGCTTCAGCTTTCTCAAACCGAGTCCGAGTGTGAAGGCACCCTGGGCTTTCACCCCTCTGTTTCCGGCTTCCTCCGCCCCGGAGAAAATGATGCGTACATTGTGGTTTTTCATGTTGAGAAGCTTCGCCGCCAGATTCACCAGCATGAAGCAGGCGGCGCTGTTGTCGTTTGCGCCGGGTGTGTATCCGGTAGCGCCGCCGTGCCTGTCATAGTGGGCGATCAGGGTTTTCATTTTGAAAAAGGGATTGTACGCGCTTCCGCTGAAACGCACTATTATGTGCGACCGGCCCTTTAGATTCACAATGGAACAGGGTATGCCGCCGGCTTTCAGAAGCCTCTCCAAAAAGGAAAGTCTGTCTGTGTCCGGCGCGGTGAAAGCTTCGAATAAACCTGACTCTTTTCCGCCCGGGAATATATTCAGTAATTGTCTCCTGTATAGGAGGGTCTGTAATTACGTCTCTGCTCCCTGGGCTTGCTCTCGGCGTGGTTCACCCGCAGCCTGCGTCCGTCAAGTTCCTGGTTGTTGAGCCCTCCGATTGCGGCTTCCGCCGCCTGCTCGTCCGCCATTTCCACAAAGCCGAATCCTTTGGATTGCTGTGTGTATCTGTCACGGATGATAACGGCGGATACAACTTCCCCGTAATTTGCGAAGGTGTTTTTCAGTGTGTCTTCTGAGGTGGAATAACTCAGGTTTCCAATGTAGATTTTTGAAGGCATAAAAGTCCTTTCCCGGTTCTGTCCGGAAAGAAAGTATTCCCGCGCATATGCGCAGGATCATACAAGCGATGTTTCCTATATATTACAGAATTGAACCGAGGTGAAGGCATTCCGCCTTCGCAAAGAAACAGAAAAAAAAGCAATGAACCAGGGCAAACAGTATAAGATAAAAGAAAAACTCCGTATGACTTTACCAGTCTATCCCTTTTTGTTGCTTTCGTCAAGAAACTGTTTCCGGGAAACTGATTCCGGTGCGTGTATAAAAATGGGAATCAGGGATTGTAACTTGTGCGATGTTGGTCTACAATTAAAACATAATTCTTAATTGTTTTGGAGGGGTACAGTGAAAAAATTATCTGTTTTGTTTTTCCTTCTGCTTTGTTCCGTTTTTGTATTTGCACAGGATGAAAGCGGGGTTCCTGCGGACGGATATGCCGCCGGGAATGAGGCTGCTTCAGAAACGGACGGAGGCTCTTCGGATCCGTACCAGTTCATCGTTTATTCCGAGACGAAGGATAATGCGCAGATTGATTTGGCATTTAATGAATTGACCGGTGTCCTCCGTGTCACATATACTTCGGTTTTTTCACCGAATGAAGGTGATGTCCTGATTTCCATCAGGGATTCAGTTTCCGCTTTCGCCCGTTCCAAGGGATATCTGAAGTTCCGTGTGTATCCTGATGAAGATTCAATTTCCTACAGGGACAACGGCAGGACGATGGTTTTCAAACGTTTTTATATCCTGTATGAAAAGTCAGGTTTTTGATTCCTGCTGTCTGTAACCTGTCCCGGCTTTCAATATGGCAAATCCTCCTTTATACAGGGCGTGTGACCGTGCTGTTTCGGAATACGCCATGCTTCGGGACGGTGACGCCGTGCTTATCGGCGCATCGGGTGGAAAGGATTCCACCGCCCTGGCCGGGTATTTGTCCTCGCTTTTGAAAAGACGCGGCGGTCCCGGATTCAGACTTGAAGCCCTTCATGTGCGTACTGAGTTTGAGTCCCGCGCCGAGGCTTCCGTTCCGGGTGAGAAGCTCGGTGCGGACAGCTTCCGCCGGATAGGGGGTTTGTTTTCCGCCTGGGGGATTCCACTGCATGTGGCGGATGTTTCTGTTCTGGACAGGCTGAAGCCGGGAAGGAAAATGAGCTGCTGGTGGTGTTCCACCCAAAGACGGACGGAGCTCAATAATTTTGCCTTAAAGCACGGTTTCAATAAAATAGCGCTGGGGCATCATCTGGATGATATACTTGAAACCCTGCTGATGAATGCCTTCGGCAAGGGGGAGCTTTCCACAATGCCCCCTGTCCTTCATTATGAAAAATATCCGGTTTGTGTTATTCGTCCGCTGTGTTTCTGTGACACGGAAATGATAATCCGGCATACAAAGGCAGGGGGATACAGTTCGTCTGTCTGTACCTGCGCCTATCAGGACAATTCCTTCAGAAAAGAGGCCAGGAAAAAACTGGCGGCCCTTACCTGCGGGAGTTACCGGGAAAAACTGATGCTCTTTGAATCTCTCAGAAACATAAAAAACGGATATCTTCCGTGAGATTTTGCAAGCCCCGCATCCCTGCGGGACTTTGTTTTATCCGGTTCGGGTTGGATTTTTCAAAATCAGATTAAAATCAAAAGAAAGAATCCGCGGGGCCTCTCTGTTCCGGACCCCGCGGCTGCGGGCATTATTTGCAGAGGGCGATGGGAGTAAAGGTGTCGGCTTTAAGGGCCGCTCCTCCGATTAAGCCTCCGTCAATATCCGGTTTGGCGAGAAGTCCGGCGCAGTTTTCCGCCTTCATGGATCCGCCGTACTGGATGATGATGTTTTCGGCGGCTTCCTTTCCGTACATATCGGCTATGACCTTGCGGACATAGGCGTGGATAGCTTCCGCATCTTCCGGTGTGGCAACCTTTCCTGTTCCGATGGCCCATACGGGTTCATAGGCGATTGTGACTTTTTTGAGTTCTTCGGCGGAAATGCCTTCAAGACCTTTGCGGGTCTGCTCTTCGCAGACAGCCTCCGCTTTCCCGGCTTCCCTTTCTTCAAGGAGCTCCCCGATGCAGAGGATGACTTCAAGTCCGTGGGCGAGGGCCAGCTTCACTTTTTTGTTAATCATTGCGTCATCTTCTTTATAGATGTGCCGGCGTTCAGAGTGTCCGAGAATGACAACCTGTACACCGAGATCTTTAAGCTGAAGAACGGAAACTTCGCCTGTGTGTGCCCCCTGCTCATCCGTGCTCATGTTCTGGGCGCCCAGCAATATATTGGTTCCTTTCACAATTTTTGAAACCGCATCCAGCGCTGTGAAGGACGGGGCTATCATATATTTGTTCGGACCGTCTTTGAGACTCTTAACAAGTTCCTGGGCAAGCGCCTGCGCTTCCGGAACAGTTTTGTGCATTTTCCAGTTTCCTGCAATGAAATACTGTCTCATGTGTTTTCTCCTGTCATGATAAAGTTGTGGCGGGATTTATCCCTTTCAACACATGATAACAAAAAAGCACGCTTCATTCAATTACTGTGATATATTCGCTGATTTCTTCTCTTACTCTTTCATGGGGAGCCGGTCCTCTTTCCATTTCAGGACCGGGACCTATTCCGTATCCGGGAGCCGGCCATCTTCCGCATTCAGGCGCAGGTGCTTTGACAGGAGCCGGCACCGGCCTGTGATCCTGTCTGCACATATCCGCATACCTCCTGTGTTCCGCTGCCGGATGTACATGATGGGCGCGATGTGCCGGAGGAAAGGGTGCGGGTCCGCGGCCTGAAAATTCCCTGTCAGGTGGAAAGGCTCCCGGTCTGCGACGGGAACCGGGATTTTCCTTCACGAGGGCGACGGCGGCTCCCTTATATCCTTCCGGGATTCCGAATTCGGTTTTTTGGGCGGCATTCATGTCCTCCGCCGGGGCTGTAAGAAGGGAAACCGATACGCCCATTCTGGCGCCGGCTTTCATTATTTCGGCGGCCGCCATTCCCGCTGTAAAATCAGGATTGTTGCCGTTTGCGCTTTCTTCCTTCACCGCTATGATGATTGCCGAGGTGTTTTCCTCTGCATCCGCTGCGATTCCGGAGATTTTTTCCTTGTCGGTCACAATGGAAAAGTGCCAGGGTTTTTCACCGTCCTCCAGGCAGGGCATCCGCAGCGCACCGTGAATCATGAAGTCCAGTTTTTCACGCGGAACCTGCATCGCGGGCGGGTTTCCCCATGGATTTTCCTGGGTTTGGGCCGGTGCTATTCCGTCAGGTTCTTCAGCTTGTAATGGCGCCCGGGACGCCTGTGCGGTAACAGAAAAAAACGCTGCTGATGCAAAAATCAATGCTAATAAAGCTTTTTTCATAAGTCTCTCCTGTTATGGTAGTATTGAAAGTTTACGTTCGTTAAACAATAAAACTTATATGAAATAACCGTGGGTATCCTGTATTTTACAAAAGAATTACATCTTTGTTACTTCCGTTTTACACTGTGTTTTGATATGTTTTTTTTCCGTAAAAGATGATAGATTTACGCAATGTTTTACCCTGAAGAAATTATTTTTGCCCCTTCCTCCCGCTGCAATTTGAAATGTCCCCACTGCTTTGTGCCCGGAAAAAGTTTGTACGGGGATTCCCCGGTTCTTGAGGTTGGGGAGGCCTGCTCGTTTTTGGCTTCGTGTCTGGAAGCCGGCAGGAGCGACCTGCTTGTCGGCTTTTCGGGCGGGGAACCTTTTTTATGCCTTGATTTTTTGTGCGGGGTTTCGGAATTCGCCGTTGAAGCCGGCTTTCTTTTTTCCCGTGTTGTTACTAACGGTGTTTTTTCCCGCTCCCGTGAGGAAATAAAAGCCGGATTATGCAGGCTCAGGGATTCCGGATTTGACGGGAAAATCGCTTTGAGTTTTGATGTTTACCACGGACAAAACGCGGAGGATGCGGCTTTTTTCCTTCAGACTGCGATGGATGTTTTCGGTGATTCCTCTGCAGGGGAGATATGGTCTGTAATTCCTCCTGAGGACAGGGCCGTGGAATTTTACCATGTGCTCATTAAGACAGGGGAAATTCTGGAAGCCTCTTTCAACCCTCCCTCCGTTTCGCCTCTGGATATTTTAACCCCCGGCCGGCTGGTGTTGGAGGGACGGGATTTCTTTATTCCTGTATACAACAACCGCCGCAGCGTATCCGCCGTGGATTTAAAATGGGACGGGGAGAACTGGTTTTCGGATGACTTTTGCGAAGGCCCCGGGCAGTGTATTTTTGTCCATCCTGACGGCGCCGCCGCCCCATGCTGTGGTTTCGCTAATTACCGGGACGCCTTAAAAATAGGACATATCCGCGAGGGCTACTCAGCTCTTATGGATAACGCCTCAAAATCCCCTGCTGTTTTTGTCTGCTATGAAAAGGGGCTCGGCGCCCGGCGCAGCGAGCTTGAAGCCGGGGGATTCGTTTTTCCCGGGAAAACCGGTGATATATGCGCTTTCTGTGATTATCTGTGTTCAATCGAAAACGGTTTCCCGGATAATGTTTCCGGCGGGAGCAATTCCTGATACGCCGGAACCTTTGCTGTTGCTCTTTTCATAAACGGCCATTATACTTTCCTTGTTATTAAGGAGAAATAAGATGGAATTTGAAAAAATATCGAGTTTTAGCATCGATCATATTAAGCTTAAACCGGGGTTGTACGTATCCCGGAGGGATGTGGTTGGAAATTCCGTTGTGACTACTTTCGATATCAGGGTCACCAGCCCTAATGATGAGCCTGTCATGAATACTGCGGAAGTACATGCCTTTGAACATCTGGGCGCCACTTTTCTGCGGAATCATTCTGTGTATAAAGACAAAATATTGTATTTCGGCCCCATGGGTTGCAGAACCGGCTTTTATCTGTTGATGTCCGGTGACTATAATTCGGAGGAAATCCTTCCTCTTGTGGGCGAAATGTTTTCGTTTGTGGCTGATTATGATGGTTCTGTTCCCGGAGCTTCCCCCAGGGATTGCGGGAATTATCTGGACATGAGTCTTCCCATGGCGAAATTTTATGCGAGGAAATACCTTTCGGAAGTCGTTTCGACTGTTGATGAAAGTAAATTGAATTATCCTGAATAAAAATAAATATTCGCATTGTTTTATTCCGGGAATTTAGTGTGCGCCCGGATTATGGAGACTTTATTATGGACGGAAATTCCGCTGAAGAAAACAAAGGGTTCAGGAAATACCTTCCGGTCACTTTCCTGATAGGGTTCGGTTTTTTTACTGTCGGTCTGATGGACCCACTCTATGACAGTTATGTCCAGATTTTCCTGTCCGCTTACATTCCGAAAAAGACAGTGGTCGGGATGATTATGGCTTTGGACAATGTTTTCGCCCTGCTGCTGATTCCTGTGGTTTCAGTGTGGTCTGACCACACCAGAACCCCTTTCGGGCGCCGTATGTCTTGGATTGTTGTCCTTCTTCCCCTTTCCGCCTTGTTTTTTTCCCTCCTGCCTTACGCGGCGGAACGTTCGCTGTTTTCCCTCATGTGCGTTCTTGTGATGCTCAATATTTTCAAGCAGTCTGCCCGGGGCCCGGTTGTCGCCCTGATGCCGGATATTGTTCCGGCTGAATTCCGCTCTCCCGCGAACGGTGTCATCAATACCATGGGAAATATCGCCGCCATAGCCGGTACGATTTTCCTCGCGCGGCTTATGGACGTGGATACGGTTCTTCCTCTTATCGGCGGAACAAAAAACAAGCTGGCCTTTCCTGTCGCCGGTGTCATAGTTCTTTTTGCGGTGCTCTGTCTTGTTGTCTTTGTCCGGGAACCCGCTTCTCCGGTGGTGGAAAGCGAAAAAAAGCAGTCCTTTTTACAAAGCCTGAAAACGGTTTTTTCTTCCGGAGACAAAAGTGCGGTTCTGATTCTTGTGAGCCTGTTTTTATGGTTCACCGCCTATCAGGGGGTTGCGCCATATCTGACGGAATACACCATAAAGGCTTTCGGTGTTACAAGCGGGCAGGGGCCTCTTTCCATGGGGATGGTGGGAATCTCCGGTGCGCTTGCCGCTGTCCCCGGCGGCTGGGTTGCCATGAAATTCGGCCGCAAGCGTGTAATAAGGGTTTCTCTGGCCGTTATTTCGGCGGTGATGCTTTTGTCCGCCTTTCTGGAACCGGCCGGCCTGTCCGCAGGGATTTCTCCTTCGGCCCTGAAATGGGTTTTCTGGGCCCTGCTCTTTATTTTCGGCATATTCTGGATTGCCGTCGCCGCGAATTCCTTTCCCATGCTCTGGCAGATGGCTGATTTTTCCATGATAGGGGCTTATACAGGCCTCTATTATACTTTTTCCCAGATGGCAGCCGTGGTTGCCCCCGCGGCCGCTGGAATTGTCATAGATTACGCGGGGATGCGCTCCATGTTTTTATTCGCCGCCTTCTTTTTTGCGGCCGCCTGTTTTGTCATGGGTTTCGTTAAAGGCGGTGAAAAAAACGACAGGCCCGTTTGACGGTTTCCCGTTTCAGCCTGAAGCACCTTCCCTGCAATGGTTGGATGCTTCAGGCCCGCGTGCCTTTTCAGTTTGACACCTCGTTTTCCAGTTTATTTCCCGAATAAAAGTCCCTTATGTTTCCTAGGGTGACATCGGCGATATTGGAAAGCGCGTTCGTTGTCAAAAAAGCCTGGTGGCTTGTGATGAATACGTTGGGGAATGTCAGCAGCCTTGCAAGCACATCATCCCTGATTACGTTGGCAGACCAGTCTGTGAAGAAGTACTGGCTCTCCTCCTCGTAAACATCCAGCGCCGCCCCTCCGATTTCCTGCCGTTTCAAAGCCTGAACCAAGGCATGTGTGTCTATCAGGGCGCCGCGGCCAGTGTTTATGATGACGGCGTCTTTTTTCATCAGTGCCAGAGACTGCTTGTTCACAATGTGTTTTGTGGTTTCCGTCAGCGGACAGTGCAGGCTTATCACGTCGCATATTTTGAAAAATTCCTCGAGGGGAACATACTTGAATTTTTTCTCCTCAGCCCATTTTTTGTCCGGATAAGCGTCGTACAGGACGATATTCATGCCGAATCCGGCGAGCAGTTCCGCCATGATGCGCCCGATTTTTCCCGTGCCGAGGATTCCCGCCGTAAGCCCGAAAAGATCCCTTCCGGTAAGCCCGTCCAAGGTGAAATTTCCGGTTTTTGTACGCAGGTAAGCCTGCGGAAGTCTGCGGGTCACCGCCATAAGAAGCCCGACCGCATGTTCCGCAACGGAATGGGGGGAATAAGCCGGAACCCGCACAATTTTAATACCGGCTTCCTTTGCGGCATTCAAATCCACATTGTTGTATCCCGCGCATCTCATCGCTATGAGTTCCACACCGCATTCCTTCAGTGTTTTTATTACCGCACCGTTTATCACATCATTCACAAAAGCGCAGACCACCTTATATCCTTTCGCGGAAAAAGCGGTTTTTGCATTCAAATGAAAATCAAAAAAATCAATGTTGTATAAGAATGAACGGTTTGCCTCTGTAAATGCGTCACGGTCATAGGTTTTTGCGTCATAGAAAGCTATGTTAACCTGTTCCGGTTTTATTTGCATTCTGCTCCTCCTTTCTTCCCTCCTGCTTTGCCGCAGTGGGATTCATCTCTGTTATAAAGATACTGTTTTTTATCTGTTGAATTCAACACAAATAATGTTTATAACATATATATATTTTTATAACGATTCTAGGAGAATTTTATGTCCTGTCTTTTCATTCCGGAAAATTATTCATCCTGCCTTTCTGTGAAAGAAACAGAGCAGGCTATAATACGCATAAAAGAATTTTTTCAAACCGCCCTTTCCACTGAATTGAATTTGTCCAGGGTTACAGCCCCCCTGTTTGTTCCGAAGGGCACCGGCTTGAATGACGATTTGAATGGGGTTGAGCGCCCCGTTTCTTTCCCCGTCAAGGATATGGGTGATGTCGAGATGGAGATTGTCCAGTCGCTGGCGAAATGGAAGCGCGTGTGCGTGTCGGAGCTCGGACTCAAAAGCGGTTTCGGTATTTACACCGATATGAACGCCGTCCGTGCCGACGAGGAACTGGACAACATCCATTCGCTGTATGTTGACCAATGGGACTGGGAAAGGGTTATGGACGAATCGGACCGTAACGTGGGCTTTCTGAAAAAGCTTGCCAGCGGGGTTTATTCATGCATAAAGCGGAGCGAATTTTTTGTTTACGATAATTATCCCGCCTTTGAACCTGTTCTGCCGGAAGAGATAACTTTTATCCATGCCGAAGAGCTTTATGAAATGTACCCCGGTCTTTCCCCTAAGGAAAGGGAAAACAAAATAGCTGAAAAATACGGGGCTGTTTTTATAATCGGAATAGGCTGCGGGCTGGCGGACGGGGATCCCCATGACGGGCGTGCCCCCGACTATGATGATTGGATTACCGAGACGGAATCCGGTTCTCTCCGGACGGGAGTGTTCCACGGGCTTAACGGAGATCTTCTGGTTTGGAATAAAACACTGGGACGGGCTTTCGAGCTTTCTTCGATGGGTATCCGGGTGAACGCAGAATCCCTCCGGAGACAGCTTGAATACAGGTCATGCCCGGAGAGGGCGGAGCTTTATTTCCATAAAAAGCTTCTTTCCGGGGAACTTGCCCAGACCGCCGGAGGCGGAATCGGCCAGTCCAGGCTGTGCATGTTCCTTCTCCGTAAAGCCCATATCGGCGAAACGCAGGCGTCGGTCTGGCCCGCGGACATGAAGGAAGCCTGCCTTAAAGCAGGTATTCACCTGCTTTAAGTGCTTTAAGGCGCGCGGCGCGGCAGTGCTTCAGCGTACTGCGAAACCGCCGCGTCCCTGTGCCTGCCGTCCGCTTTGTTTTTTATTTTGCGGAAAGCTCCGCCGTTTTTTCGGCTATCCTGTCGATGAACTCCCACGAATCAAGGATTTCCTTTGCGGACGGATCGGCGAGTTTCGCGAGATCCCCGGTCATGACCCCGCTTTCTATCACGGAGACCACGGCTTTTTCCAGTGTGGCGGCGAATTCCGCAAGCTCCGGAGTCCCGTCAAGCTCCGCCCGTTTCGCGAGGGCCCCCGTCCAGGCGAAAATCAGGGCGACGGGGTTCGTGGATGTCTTTTCGCCCTTGAGGTATTTGTAATAGTGCCTTTGCACGGTGCCGTGGGCCGCCTCGTATTCAAAATACCCCTCGGGAGAGACAAGGACGCTGGTCATCATCGCCAGACTTCCTGAGGCCGATGCGACCATGTCGCTCATGACGTCGCCGTCATAGTTTTTGCAGGCCCACAGGATTCCGCCGCCGCACTTCATGATGCGCGCCACCGCGTCGTCAATCAGCGTGTAAAAATACTCGAGGCCGGCTTTTTCAAATTTTTCCCTGTATTCCGCGTCAAAGACCCTCCGGAATATTTCCTTGAATTTTCCGTCATAGGTTTTTGAGATTGTGTCTTTTGTCGCGAACCAGAGGTCGATTCCTTCGGAAAGGGCGTAGACAAAGCAGGCGCGTGCGAAACTTTCAATAGACTTGTCCAGATTATGCACCGCCTGCAGGATTCCCGGTCCCGGCATTTCCATTATGGTTTTGCGCACTTCTTTCCCGTCTTTCCCGGTGAATACCAGCTCCGCTTTTCCGGGGCCGTCCACCGCCATCTCGCAGCTTTTGTAGACATCCCCGTATGCGTGTCTGCCGAGGACTATGGGCTTTTTCCAGCAGGAAACCGTCGGGTGTATGTTCGATACGATGATAGGCTTGCGGAAAACCGTTCCGTCAAGTTCCGCCCTGATTATTCCGTTGGGGCTCGGGGAAAGCCGCTTCAGATTGTATTCTTCCATCCGTGCCGCGTTCGAGGTTATTGTGGCGCATTTGACGCCCACTTTGAGCCTTTTTATGGCGGCGGCGGCTTCGTATGTGACCCTGTCCTCAGTCTCATCCCGTTCTTTCAGTCCGAGGTCAAAATATTCGGTTTTCAAATCCACGAAGGGAAGAAGGAGCTTTTCTTTTATCACGCCCCACAAAACCCGTGTCATCTCATCGCCGTCAAGTTCGGCGACGGCATTCTTCATCTGTATTCCAGCCATATGTACCTCTTGAATCCGTTTTCCGTGCAAGAGTACCCCATTCCGCCCTTTTTTTCAATGTTCCGGCCCGCCAGCCACGCTCAGGGCAAAAAAATACCCCGGAAAGATTCTCCGGGGCCTGCACGCTGTTTTCCCCCTGCGCTTCAGGGGAAAAACGGTGTCATTCAGTCATCAAGGTGTCCAGCTGAACCGAGGACATCGGTATTTTTGTGCATATACAGCTTTTTCAGCTCGTCCCGTGCGGGTCCGAGGTATTTGCGGGGGTCGAATTCCTCCGGCTTTTCCGCGAAGACCTTGCGGATGGCGGCTGTCATGGCAAGGCGTCCGTCGGAGTCAATGTTGATTTTGCAGACGGCGGATTTTGCGGCCTTGCGGAGCTGGTCCTCGGGGATTCCCACGGAGTCGGCGAGTTTTCCGCCGAACTGTTCAATCTGGCGCACATATTCCATCGGAACTGAAGACGAACCGTGGAGGACGATCGGGAAGCCGGGGAGTTTCTTTTCGATTTCGGCAAGGACGTCGAAGGCCAGCGGAGGGGGAACGAGAACGCCGTCGGCGTTGCGGGTGCACTGCTCCGGTTTGAATTTGCAGCGACCGTGGCTTGTGCCGATTGAAATCGCGAGGGAATCGACGCCTGTTTTGGACACGAAGTCCTGGACTTCCTCAGGTTTTGTGTAATGGCTTTCCTCCGCCACAACATCGTCCTCCACACCGGCGAGAACCCCGAGCTCTCCCTCGACGGTCACATAGTCTTTCTGGCTGTGGGCGAAATCGCACACTTTCTTGGTGAGGGCGACGTTCTCGTCATAGGGGAGGGAAGAGCCGTCTATCATGACGGATGAAAATCCCATCTCGATGCAGGATTTGCACAGCTCGAAAGAATCCCCGTGGTCGAGGTGGAGTACAATCTGGGGGTTCGCGCATCCCAGCTCTTTCGCATATTCGACGGCTCCCTGCGCCATATAGCGGAGCAGGGTCTGGTTCGCGTATTTGCGTGCTCCGGATGAAACCTGGAGGATGACAGGTGATTTTGTTTCGACGCAGGCCTGGATTATAGCCTGAAGCTGCTCCATGTTGTTGAAATTGTAGGCAGGAATGGCATAACCGCCTTTAACCGCTTTAGCGAACATCTCCTTGGTGTTCACAAGTCCCAGTTCCTTATAACTTACCATAAACGGCTCCTTATAAAATATTATTGCTTACAGTTTGGAATTATCCGCGTCTTTTGTCAATGGATTCAGCGCGGTTATATTTTAAATGAATAAACAATTTGACAAAGATTTTTTATAACAATATAATAAGTTTCAGCATATTTTTGACGATGATGAAGTAGTGTACTAATAGGTGCAAAAAGGAGTTTGGGATGAGACAAGGAGCGTTTGTCATCGCAGGATTCGCGTTATTGATGGGAATATTCGCGTTTCCGGCTTTTGCCCAGAGCCGGTCAGTTAATTACGAGACCTATATCGTGGATAATTTTGATAATCCTGATGAGGTTGACTGGACTTGGACAGCTGTAGGAAGTAAATTTATTACGGAAGGCTATCCTGTTTTGAAATATTTTGACGGGATGCCTAATGCCATGAGGGTAATGCAAACAGGGCCTGACAGTGAATACAAGATTATGGGTGTTGAATTCAAGTTCAACAGGCAGGGCGATAACTGGGTTGATATTATCCCGATGACCACACAGGAAAATGAGGACGGGGAAGAGGAAACCGTTCCCTATGAAATCCCCTTCCGTGGTATTGTTTCCCGCATTGATATGTGGGTTTGGGGTGCAGGATACCTTTACCAGCTTGAAATTCTGGTCCGGGATTGTTTCGGACGTGTCCATGCGCTTCCGATGGGTTGGTTGAATCATGAGGGTTGGAAAAATCTTTCAGTCAATGTTTCTACCGGTATCCCCCAGACTTCACGGTATATCGGGGATAACCAGAATATGACGCTGGTTGCCCTCCGTCTCAGGACAAAACCCACTGAACGGGTTGATAACTTCTATGTTTTCTTTGACCAGCTGAAAGTTTTGACAGATACTTACAGACCTTCTTATGATGGTTTTGAGCTTATAAATGCGGATTTTACCGAAGAAGAGTCTTCCCAGACCAATGAATCCGCGGTACAGGAGGAGACCGGCAGATGAAAAAGTTGTTTTTCCTAATACCGGCAGTTTTAGTTTTTCTGGGTGTTTTTCTCTTCGCCCAGACTGCGGAATCTTACAATGTTGATTCTCCGAATGCCGAGGAGGTGGGGGTTACTTCCGCTGAATTAGCTCTGAAAGAAGTTTCGGTTGACAAGTTTGAATCGGAGGGAACATGGCGGTCCAGTATTTCCCCTGACGAAGGCGTCATAAAAAGCAGGCTTTTCAACGGTTCTCCGGCAGGAAAGCAGCCGATTCCCGAAGAGGAAGGTCTTGATATTCCCGATGAAATGGTTCTTGGAACCCGTGTGGATTTTTACCGCCGCGGACACAATTCCTTCTCTGTGACGGCTGTCCGTCCCCTCCCTATTGAAGGCATCGCGAAAACCGTCAGTGTCTGGGTTGTAGGACGTAATTTCAATCATACCCTCAAGCTTCTTCTGAAGGATTACTGGGGCCGCGATTTTGAGCTCTATATGGGAAAACTCAACCATTCCGGCTGGAAGCTGATGACGGTTGCGATTCCCCCGCAGAATCCGGACGGTAAAAACGGTATTATCCAGAAAGATTACCATTATGGAAACAGACTTGGTCTCAAGATTGTCGGATTCCGTGTTGACTGCGATCCTGAAGACGCATACGGCAGTTACTTCATATACTTTGATGATTTGAGGGCTGTCGCGGACTTGTATGACCTTCAGGCCAGGGATAAGGACGATATGTTCGATAACTGGTGATTCTGAGATTTAGGATGCCGGATACGCTTTCCGGCTGTAAAAAAGACCGCTTACCGGCGGTCTTTTTTTATGCCTTTCCGCCTGAAACCCGGCACCTGAGCCAGACAGGGAAGTCCGGAGGGGAAATCAGCGCACATAGGGCAGTAATTCCGCCGCTGACATCTGTTCCAGGAAATAAACCTCCACAGTCAGGCCTCTTTCTTCCTGTGTCCGTTTCCCGCACACATGATATGCCAGGGTTCTTTCCGTTTCCAGGGGAAGCAGGTGCGGGTTCCCGTTCACATCCAGGAGGGCTCTTGTGTCCGGCGGGCTGCTTGTTTCGACGCGGTCACCGTCAGGAAAAACCAGATAATATTCGTACAACTGCATATTCCTGAATATATCCCCTGCCTGTTTATTTTTCAATCCTGTTTTTTATCCCGCAAAAAATTCTCTTTTTTTAAAAAACTGAAAAAGTTGATTGACATTCTCTATTTTGTTGGTAAAATGTAGCATTGGGTGGGAAAAAGTGGGAGAAAGTAGGAGAAAGTGGAATCTGGGTTGCTAACAGGAGAATACCGCAACACGCTTGACGAGAAGGGACGTATTTTGTTCCCCGTGCGTTTGCGCTCTGAGTTGAACTGTTCCTCTCTTGTCCTGACCCGGGGTCCGGACAAGTGTCTCTGGCTTTTTCCTCCTGAGCAATGGCGGATTTTATGCGGAAAACTGATGACAGCCGCATCGCCTTTTCAGTCTCAGCCCCGTTCCGTATTGCGCCGTCTTGTCGCTCCCGCCCAGGAGGTGGAGCTGGACAAAAACGGGCGTATATCAATTCCGCAGAGTCTGCGGGTTTATGCCGGTCTTGAGAAGGACTGTCTGTTTCTGGGAATAGACAAATACTTTGAGCTTTGGGACTCGGATACATATGAAGAATATTTAGGGGAGAGTGAGGCGGATTTTAAAAGCGCGACGGAAAATCTCGGCGGAATCTGTCTTTAATTGCGATGGAAATTATTCATACGCCTGTTTTATTGCAGGAGTGTTTAAATTTACTTTGTCCCAGGGAAAATCCTCCGCAGGGAAAGCCTGTCATGGTTGACGGTACTCTGGGAGAGGGGGGACATACCGAAGCTTTCCTGACCCGTTACGGTTGTCTGACTGTTGCGGGGGTGGACGCGGATTCTGTGATGCTGAATCGGGCGAAAACCAGGCTGGCGGATTTTTCTTCCCGGATAAAGTTTTTCAACGTTTGGTCCGACTCCTTTTTTTCCGCATATCCTGAGGAACTTCCCGCGCCGGAAATCATCCTGTGCGACCTGGGTATTTCCCTTTTTCATTATGAGAAATCCGGAAGAGGCTTTTCCTTCCGTGCGGGAGAACCGCTGGACATGAGGCTTGATCCTTCCTATCCCGAATCCGCCGCTGACATTGTGAATAAACGCAGTGAAAGCGACCTTGCGGATATTATTTTCAAATTCGGCGAGGAAAGGTATTCCAGGCGCATAGCCTCCAGCATTGTCTTGAGGCGGAAGGGCGCTCCTTTCAGGGTCGCGTCTGATTTGGCTGAGTGTGTTTATTCGGCTGTTCCTCCGGCTTACAGGCACGGGAAGCTTCATCCCGCAACCCGCACTTTCCAGGCCCTGAGGATAGCCGTAAACGGTGAATTGGAGCGGCTCCCCCGGATTCTGGAAAAAGGTTTCTCCGTTTTGGCGGAGGGAGGTCTTTTCGGTGTCATAACCTTTCATTCCCTGGAAGACAGAATGGTGAAAAATTATTTCAGAAATTTGTCCAGAAGCTGTACGTGTCCCCCTGAAATGCCGATATGTAAATGCGGGGGAAAACCCAGGGCTGAGTTGATTACAAAAAAAGCCGTGAAACCTTCCGAGGAAGAAAAAAGGGTTAATCCTCCGTCAAGGAGCGCGCGCCTGCGTGTGGTGAGAAAGCTTATTTGCGGGGAGAAGTCAAGTGCTTAAAAATATTATCGCTGTTTTTTTGGTGTTGTCCATACCGTTTTTCCTTTTTTCCACGATTTGGCAGAGTCTGGAACATTCCGCCCTGGAGAATGAGGTTTCACGGCTTGATAAGGAACAGTATGAGGTTATAAGCGTGAACCGCCGGTTTATTTCCGGTATAACGGTTCTTTCCACCCCCGAGAGGATAGAAAAACTTGCGGTTGAAGAGCTGGGAATGCGGAAAGCCGAGGCGGGGGATATTATGCGTATTGAATTAAAAGAGAGCGGGAATAGTGATTAGAACGGGTCAGGAAAACACCTCCTGTAGGGTGTTGTTGAATACAAGACAGATTCTCGAAGCCGTTGACGGCGGGGAACTCCTTTTCCACAGTATTTCCGGTACTGCGGAAAAGGGGTTTTCTTCCGTGACCACGGACAGCAGGAAGGTTTCCGCCGGTTCCCTTTTTGTGCCGCTTATGGGGGAATTCCAGGACGGCCATAAATATGTGGCGGAAGCCGCAGCCGCCGGCGCTTCCGTTATTTTTGTGGATAAGAGCCATGTTTCTTCCTGCGGCAGGGAATTCCGGGAAATTTCCGGGAACAGGGGAACTGTTTTCGTCGCCGTCAATAATACCCTTTCCGCCCTCCAGCAGGCCGCCGGTTTTTATGTCTCCCTTTTTCCGGATTTGCTTAAAGTCGCTGTCACCGGCTCAAGCGGGAAAACAACCGCAAAGGAGATGCTGGCGGCGGTTTTTTCCCGTAAATTCAATACCGTGAAAAATGAGGGGAACCTTAACTCCGAAACGGGGCTGCCTCTTTCGGTTTTCAATATCCGTCCGGAACATCAGGCCGGCGTTTTTGAATTGGGAATGAACCGCAGGAATGAAATTGCGGAGACAGCCCGGGTCCTTCGTCCTAAACTCGGTCTGGTTACAAATATCGGTTCCGCCCATATCGGAATTCTCGGAAGCAGGCGGGCGATAGCTGAAGAAAAAAAGAATATTTTTTCTTTTTTTGATGATACATGCACCGGTTTTGTTCCGTCCTCGGATGATTTTGCCTCCTTCCTCGCCGACATTCCTTCAGGGAAAGTGTTGTTTTACGGTTATCCCGGGAAACCCGGTATAACAGAGGCGGAGGATTTGGGCCTTGAAGGATTCAGGATAAAGTATGAAGGGCTGGACATTTTCCTTCATCTGCCGGGCAGATATAATCTGCAGAATGCGGCGGGAGTTGTCGCCCTCGCTTCCTATGCCGGGTTTTCGCCCGCCGAAATAAAAGCCGGATTGGAATCGGTCCGTGCCCTGCCTGGACGGACTGAAATTCTGGATATATCGGATGACAGGCGCCGCCTGACGGTTATAAAGGACTGTTACAACGCGAATCCGGATTCAATGATTCATGTACTTGATTTCTGCGCCGGTCTGCCGCGTTCCGGCCGGCTTGTTTTTGTCCTGGGCTCGATGCTTGAATTGGGAAAGGAGTCGGAGTCCGCCCACAGGCAGGCGGTTGAAAAGGCTTTTTCTGCAGGAGCTGACGCCGTCTTCCTTTTCGGGGAAGAGATGGTTTCCGCCTGGGAGAAAAGCGCGGAGGAAAACGGGCGGAATAAATCCGGAACCGCTGTTTTCATTCCGGAGGATATCGGAGAACTTTCGCGGAAATTGTCGGATTTTCTGAAAGACGGGGACACTGTTCTGCTGAAAGCTTCCAGGGGTATGGCGCTGGAAAGGGTTCTGCCTGCTTTGCGCGGCGGGGAAAATATTCAGGGGGTGCAGGATGTTTAACGCCGTAATAAACCCTGAAAGAAACGAGAATCCCGAAAAAATTGACGTGGCTTTTGTTCTCCTTGTCCTCGTGTTCTGCGGGCTGGGATTCATAACGCTTTTTTCCGGCTCCTACGGATATGCCTCAAGGATATTTGACGACCCCTTTTATTTCGTTAAACGGCAGGCGGTAAACTTTGTTGCCGGTATCATCGCTATGGTGTTTTTTGCGTCGGTAAACCTGTCGCTTGTCCGGAGGCTTCTGCCCAAAATCGTTGTGTTTACGATAATCCTGAATATCCTGCCGTTCATACCCGGTATCGGTATAACTAAAAACGGTGCGACCAGATGGATTTCCGTTGCGTCAATGACCTTCCAGCCTTCGGAGCTGGTGAAACTTGTTGTCGTTCTTTTTCTGGCGAATTTATTCGAGAAAAAGAGTGCACGGCTTGACGAACCGGGGGTTTCGATTTATCCGGCGGCATTCATGTGTTCCGTTTTTATTTTCCTGATATACCTTCAGAAGAATCTTTCCACGGCCGCCTTTATTTTTGCCCTGGCCGCCTCCATGTTTTTTATCGCGAACGTGGGGCTTTCCTGGTTCTTTAAATTTTTCCTGATAGTTCTTCCCCTGTTCACCCTGATGGTTTTGACGGAAGAATACAGGGTCCAGCGGATTCTTTCGTTTTTGAATCCGGAGAAGGATCCCCTCGGCGCCAGCTACCAGGTGAATGCGGCGATAACAGCCCTGTCTGAGGGCGGTTTCTGGGGCAGAGGGCTTGGAAACGGTGTCAGGAAAATTTCAAGCATCCCTGAGGTGCAGTCGGATTTTATTTTTGCCGTGTGGGGGGAGGAAATGGGATTCCTGGGCGTCCTTTTTTATTTCGCGCTTTTAATCATCTTTACCCTGAAATCCGCCTTCATAAGTCTGTCTGCGAATACCCGTTTCAAATGTTTCCTCGGATTGGGGTGCACCTTCATTATATTTTTCCAGTCCCTGATGAATTGTGGCGTAATAGTCCGGTTTTTCCCTTCAACAGGGGTTCCGCTGCCGTTTTTTTCATCGGGAGGTTCTTCCCTGCTTATAACCCTGTCCGTGTGCGGTTTTATTTTGAATGTTTCGCGTAAAAAAGTAGAAGAGGAATATGATTATGTCTGAGGCTTTTGTATTGGAAAGCGGCCGGAAGCATTCGGTTTTCGGCACTGTTTTGAAAATTTTGTGCATATCCCTTTTGGTTGTACTTTTTTTAGTTGCGGCCTGCTATTTGTTGATAGCCCCCTCCGCCTCATATATTTCGATTGAGGTTGAAGGCAATGTCCACATAGGGATTGAGGAGCTGACTTCGATTGCAGGAATAAAGCCGGGCGAAAAATGGAATGATTTCGAGCCTGCCCGGGCTGAGGCAAGGCTGTCCGCCCATCCTTTGTTTGAAAAGGCCGAGGTCGCTAAAAAATTCCCGGACCGGGTTGTTATTTCGGTGACGGAACGTGTCCCTGTGGCTGTTGCAATCGGCAATTACAACGGCCGCTCGGTGCCGGTGGAAATTGACAGAAACGGACTGATATTCAGGATAGGCGCTACAGAAGAAACAGGCAGTCTGCCTCTCATAACCGGCTTGAATATGACCAGCCCTGAAGCGGGAAGCTCCCTGAATTCCCAGCTGCAGCCTCTTTTACATCAGCTGGAGATTCTTGAAAAGGAAAATCCCAGGCTTCTTTCGTCTATATCCGAAATAAAAATAGAGCCGAAAACCTACGGGAGCTATGATTTGGTTTTATATCCGGTGCATACTCCTGTCCCTGTTCGTACTGACAAGGCATTGAATGAAGACGCTTTACAGTATATGATGTTGGTGCTGGATGTTGTTAAAGATCTTGACATTGACGTAAAGGAACTGGATATCCGGGCCGGAACTGTGGCATACACGTTGAATGATAAATCCGCGTGATTCATGCGTTTTTTAAGGAAGGAAGAACTTTGAGTAATTTTATAGCTGGTATTGACATAGGAACAAGCAAAATCCGTGCGGTTATAGGCGAAGTGACGGATGAAGGCGTTTTCCAGATTACCGGTGTAGGTACGAGTCCTTCCACGGGACTTCGGAAGGGGAATGTGGTTAATATCGAAGCCACTGTCCGGGCGGTATCCCAGGCGGTGGAAGCCGCTGAAATGATGTCCGGTGTTGAAATCCAGCATTGTACAATCGGAGTCGGCGGCGCCCATATTGAAGCCCTTAATTCCAGGGGCAGTGTGGCTCTTCCGCAGAAAAAAGAGAATTACGAAATCCAGCAGGAGGATATCGCCAGGGTGATAGACGTCGCCCGCGCATGCCGCTTCCCGCTGGACAGACAGGTTATTCATGTTATCCCCCGTTCTTATATCGTGGACGGTGAAGAGGGTATAAAGGATCCGAGAAACCGCATAGGAGTCCGTCTTGAGGCGGAGGTTCATATAATTACAGGTTCTGTCACTTCAGTCCAGACTGTTTTGAAATGCGTAAACAGGGCCGGTCTTTTTGTTGATGAGTATATGCTGAATAGCCTCGCTTCTGTAAAGTCCATAATGACTGAAGACGAGAAGGAGCTTGGATCCGTCCTGATTGATATAGGGGCCGGTACAACCGATATCATTGTGATGAGCGGCGGCGCTCCGGTGTTGACGGCGGTACTTCCTGTAGGCGGGGAACATGTAACCAATGATATTTCAATTGTGGAAGGCCTTTCCGTTGAAATGTCGGAAAAGATAAAATGCGAGGCTGGTTATTGCTGGGCTCCTTTGATCGAAGAGGATTCCGATATTATTCTTCCGGGCATAGGAGGAAGACCTCCCGTGAAGATTCCCAAAACAACTATTTGTTCGGTGATTCAACCCCGCATGGAGGAAATATTTTCCATGGTCAAGGAAAAAATAGCTCCTGTGACAGAGGTTTGTTCTTTAAGCGGCAATTTTGTGCTTACCGGCGGCGGTGCCAATCTGGCGGGTGTCGTGGAACTTGCCTGTGATGTTTTCGGAACCCAGAATGTCCGCATAGGATTTCCCGGTACATTCGGCGGAGTTGTAGGGGAATACAGAAGCCCTGAATATTCATCCGTAATCGGACTGGTTTTGAATGCCTATGAAAGGTTTGTCCGCGCGCAGCCGGAAACTTTTGCGAAGGATGCTCCTTCCGGTTCTGTTCTTACGTTGGTGAAAAACTGGTTTAAAGAATTTTTTTGAAACTATATAGATTATCGCATTTTCCAGGGTGGGAGGAAAATTATGAATTTTGAAATTATGGATCAGAGGGAAATAACCCCTACTGTTATCAAGGTCGTGGGAGCCGGCGGCGGAGGTTCCAATGCTGTCAACAGGATGATAGCCTGTGGTGTGGAGAGCGTTGAATTTATAGCCATAAACACTGATGTCCAGGCTTTGAATTACTCGCGGGCTCCTGTTAAGCTGGCTATAGGTTCAAAGCTTACCGGAGGCCGTGGTGCAGGAGGTGTCCCTGATATCGGTGAAAAGGCCGCTGTGGAAGATACAGAAGCCATTTCAAATGCCCTGCGCGGCGCCCATATGGTTTTTTTAACCGCCGGTATGGGAGGCGGAACCGGTACAGGCTCTATTCCTATTATAGCCAAGATTGCCAAAGACCAGGGCGCATTGACGGTTGCCGTTGTTACAACCCCTTTCGGTTTTGAAGGCAGACAGAAAATGCTTCAAGCCCAGGCCGGTATCGAAAAGCTTGCAAAAGAGGTTGATTCCCTTATTGTCATCCCGAACCAGCGTCTGGCGAAGCTCACGGACAAGCGTACCACGCTGCGGGAATCTTTTGCAAAGGCGGATGAAGTTTTGCGCCAGGCTGTGCAGGGTATCTCCGATTTGATAACCTGCCCCGGGGACGTTAACATAGATTTCGCCGATGTAAAGACGGCTATGTCCGGCAAGGGAACGGCTGTTATGGGTGTCGGTGTCGGTGAGGGCGATAACCGTGCTGTGGATGCCGCCACCGGTGCCATCAATAATCCCCTCCTTGAAGATTCCCATATTGAAGGTGCGACCCATGTCCTTATAAATATAACCGGCAGTGATGATCTGAAGCTTTCCGAAGTAGAGGAAATCGCAAACATTGTTACGGGAAGCGCGGACCGCGGAGCTTTCGTCTGTTTCGGTACATCATTAAATCCTGAAGCCGGAGATAGAATCAGCGTCACTGTTGTTGCAACCGGTTTCCCCGCTGACAGAGATCCCGTATCCGGACAGGGAATGTCGGAAGGGGTGTGTGAAAAGAAACAGACGGACAGCGGAAGTTTTATGTCCGGTGAGGAGTGGCGGCAGGCTTTTGAGAAATCCGGAAAGTCGAATCTTGGGCTGGGGCCGAGAAACGGACCGGTTCAACCCTCTTTTTCTTCTTCGGCCTCATCTTCTTCCGTCAAGGAAGATGATTTGGATACCCCGACCATTTACCGGAACCAGCAGAAGGTTTCAAACTGAAGCAGGACAGCCGCTCTGTAATCAGACAGTTTTATGCCTGGCTTTTGTCCGGTGAAGGGATGGCGAAGGAAAGCGCTTTAACCTATGTGTTCAGCGTGGGTTTGTTTTTGGACTGGCTGAAGGAAAAATCCCTGTCTCCGGGAAATGTGACTTGCGCCGGTTGCGTGGAATTTTTGTCGGAACGTATCCGTTCAGGAATTACAGGCCGGACGGCCGCAAAAGATGTGGCGGCGCTCCGGGCTTTTTTCAGGTTTCTTTCTGTAACCGGAGTCCGGCGCGACAACCCTGTTTCCCTTCTGGAAAGTCCCTCCCGGGGTTCGCGGCTGCCAAGGGTTCTGTCAAAGGAGCAGGTTGAAACAATCCTCGGGACAATCAAGACTGATACCCCGGAGGGTGTGAGAGACCGGGCTTTGTTTGAGGTTATTTATTCCTGCGGACTGCGTATAAGCGAAGCGGTTTCTCTTTCCGTAAATGATGTTCGGTTCAATGAAAAAATAGTGCTTGTGTGCGGCAAGGGAGGCAGGGAACGGATGGTTCCGTTCGGTCCATATTCCGATTATTGGCTGAAATATTATCTGAAGGAAGCCCGACCGAAACTTTCGTCAAACATTTCCGGCAACGCATTGTTTTTGGGAAAAAAGGGAAAGCCGCTGACACGGAAAACCGCCTGGGATCGTTTCCATGCTTTGACCCTTCAGTCTGGAATTCCCGCTAAAATCCATACCCTCAGGCACTCTTTCGCCACCCATCTTTTGGCCGGCGGAGCCGATTTGCGTTCTGTTCAGGAACTGCTCGGCCATGCCGATATTTCTACTACCCAGATATATACTCACATAGAGAATTCCGCCCTTCAAATGTATCATTCTGAATTTTTTGACGGCGACAAAGGGCAGGAAGATGATTTCCGCGGATAATATTCAGCGAGGAGGTTATAAATGACTGACCGAATTTTTACACGGAATACTGCAGCGGTTCTTTTGCTCTCTATTTCAGCCGCTTTTTTTGTTTGTGTTTCCTGCGGTCCCGGAACAGCCCAAATACGGCGTCTTCAGCAGCTTGAGGAAGGTGTGTCAAATCCGACTACTATCGAGGAATTGGAGGAGGCTGTCTCCAAATACCAGGCAAGGGTGGATGATATTATCACTGCGGAAGCCAGGGTGGGTTCCTGGTACAAAATACTGGGGACAAGATATTTTGATAAAAAGATGTACGGGAAGGCCCTCGAGAATTTCCAGGCGGCCATAGAATATTATCCCGTCAACCAGAATTTGTTTTGCTATGTCGGAATGTGCGCGGGCTATATGTCAAAGGCTGCCCTTGATTATTCCGCCTCCGGGACGAACTCCATGAGGGAGAATTATCTGAATCTTGCGGAATCAGCCTATCTGCGCGCAATTGAGCTTGAGCCCCGTTATGTAAGGGCTCTTTACGGGCTGTCCATCATCTATGTTTTTGAAAAGAATGAGCCTGAAAAAGCCATTCCTTATCTCGAACTTGTGAATGAAATAGAGAAACGTAACTTCAGCGCTTTAATCGTTCTGGCCAGGGCGTATTATTCGGTCGGGGAAAGCGACAAAGCGGTGGAAATTTATGACAGGATTATCAGCGAAGCGAAGGATGAGGAAACCCTGGAGGCCGCGAAAGCCAATAAAGCCATAGTGCTTCAAGAGGCTTACAATGGCGCCGGTTGAAATTCTGCTTTTGCTTGCGGATTTTCCAGGACTGACAGAGGCTGAAAAGTTATTTTTATCTGAAAAACTTGACAATATAGAAGACCTTGCTGTACTTTCTTCTATAGAGGGACTGGTATCTTTGACAGGGCGTCTGCCGAAAAAAAAGCCGCCGGAACGGTCTGTTCTGGAGGGTTTGATTGAAAGCAGGCTGAAAGGGATGAGGCGTTCCGGGATACAGTTCGTCCATTTTTTTTCGGATGGCTATCCTCCTCTTTTACGGGAAATATACGATCCTCCCAGCGGTCTTTTTTACCGGGGGTGTCTTCCCGGAACAGAAAAACCACTTGTTTCGGTTGTAGGAACCCGTTCTCCTTCCGGGGACGGGGTTTCAGCAGCTTTTTCCCTTTCGGAAGATTTGGGCAGACACGGTGTTTCCGTGGTTTCCGGTCTGGCTTTTGGAATCGACGCCTTCGCCCACCGGGGGAATATTTCCGGAGGAGGACTTTCCGTTGCTGTGCTGGCCTGCGGGGTTGACATCCTTTATCCCAGGGGAAATTCCTGTCTCGCGGGAAAAATTCTTGAGACCGGCGGCTGCATTTTAAGTGAATATCCGCCCGGGGTTCCTCCGTTGAAATACCGGTTCCCCCGCAGGAACAGGATTATTTCCGGGATGTCCCGTTCTGTGGTTGTGGTGGAAGCCCCGGAAAAATCCGGTGCGCTTATTACGGCGGATTTTGCTTTGGAACAGGGAAGGGATACCTTTGTTCATTCAGAAACGCTGGATTCAAGAAGGAATCCTGGCGGCAGGTTTCTTCATGAGCAGGGGGCAGCCGCGGTTTCCTCCGCTTTTGATGTTTTTTCCGCCTGGGGTTGTGCCGGTGGCTTTGATTAAAAATATGTATTGTATGTAGAAATTATAGGAGATTGTGATGGCTGAAAAAGCTGCGAAGAAAACCGGGCGTAAAAAACAGAAAATTCCGCAGACGTTGGTTATTGTGGAGTCACCTGCAAAAGCAAAAACAATTGAGAAATATCTCGGCCCCGGATATATGGTGAAAGCCTCCATGGGTCATTTGATTGATCTGCCGAAATCAAGAATGGCGATTGATGTGGATAATAATTTTCAGCCTGAATATATAACAGTACGGGGTCGCGCAAAGCTTTTGAAGGAGCTTCAGTCCGACGCCAAAAAGTCGGGACAGGTTCTGCTGGCAAGTGATAATGACCGGGAAGGGGAGGCCATTGCCTGGCACTTACGGCGCGCAATTCTTTCAAAATATGATGTTCCGATACAACGGATTGTTTTTAACGAGATAACACCCAATGCAATCCGTGAAGCCGTGAAACATCCTATGGAAATTGACGAATCCAAAGTTAACTCCCAAAAGGCGAGGCGTGTCCTTGACAGGCTTGTAGGTTATAATCTTTCCCCGTTGCTTTGGAAAAAAGTTAAGAACGGTCTTTCCGCCGGACGTGTCCAGTCTGTGGCCCTGCGCCTCATATGCGAGAGGGAAGTTGAGGTCGAGAATTTTATTCCCGAAGAATACTGGACTTTGGAAGCTGATTTCAAAAAGGGAAGGACCCAGTTTACGGCCCAGCTCGTTCTTTTTGACGGAAAAAAACCGGAAATGAAAAATGAGGAGACGGTCCGGTCCGTCATTGAAAAAATCCGGGACGGAAAGTTTGTCGTCTCTGATTTAAAGACTTTGGAAAAAACAATCAAACCGAAACCGCCTTTTACAACCTCCAAACTCCAGCAGGCTGCCGCGAACAGGCTTAATTTTACTTCAAGAAAAACAATGCAAATCGCCCAGCAGCTTTATGAAGGTGTCAATATCGGGAGCGACAGGGTCGGTTTGATAACTTATATGCGTACTGACTCCGTCCGTATTTCTCCTGTGGCACTGGAAGAGGTCCGCGGATTTATTTCAAAGAATTATCCGGGTGAATTGCCTGATTCCCCTGTGATTTATTCGGTGGAAAAAAAGGCGCAGGACGCCCATGAGGCTATAAGGCCCACCTATGTGTCCTATACCCCCGATTCAATCAAGGAATATCTTACAAAGGAACAGTTGAAGCTTTATACGATAATCTGGGAGCGCTTTGTTTCGAGCCAGATGAAGAATGCAAAAACCAGGACTTCCACTTTTGAAATTTCTTCCGGCAGCGCTGTTTTCCGGGTTAATTCCACCCGTATTTTTGAAAAGGGTTTTTACCGCGCGATGAAGCTTTTGGTTTCCCGGGAAGAAAAGGAAAAAGCCCTGCCTGAAATGAAAATCGGTGAAGAACTTTCGGCGGTGGATTTTCATTCCGAGCAGCATTTCACCCAGGGGCCGGCAAGATATACGGACGCTTCAATCGTAAGGATGCTGGAGGAAAAGGGTATAGGCCGTCCTTCCACTTACGCTCCGATTATTTCCGTTTTGATTGACAGGTATTATGTTTCCAGGTCAAACAGGCAGCTTGTGCCCACGCAGCTGGGACGAATGATAAATGAGATTCTCGTCCAGTATTTCCCTGACATAATAGACGTTAATTTTACGGCTTCTGTTGAAAATGAACTGGATCAGGTGGAAGAGAATAAAGTGTCCTGGCCGGAAATGATAGGCGGGTTTTTCTTCCCCTTCAAAAAACAGGTTGATGTGGTGATGGAACAGCTCGGCAGTAAAAAAGGCTCCCTTGACGAGCCCACCGATTATGTCTGCGAGCTTTGCGGAAAACCGATGCTGAAAAAACTGGGAAGATTCGGCTTCTTCCTTGCCTGTTCAGGTTTTCCTGAATGCCGGAATACACGTTCCATTCCCCTGGCTAAATGCCCCAGACCCGGATGTGACGGTGAAATTGTCGCCCGGAAAATAAAGGGCCGGTCAAAGGAATTCTACGGATGCACCAATTATCCTGAGTGTGATTTTATAAGCCATTTTAAACCGATAAACGCTTATTGTCCCAAGTGCGGGCAGTTCCTTGTTGAAAAATATGACAAGAAAAACGGCTTTTTCAAATCCTGTATAAATCCTGACTGCGATTACCTTCATACCCAGGACGATGAGGTTTTTGCCGCGGCTGACCGGAAGGAAGAATGACAGCGGTTTTTTCTGATTATATTCTTTACCTGCAGGGTGTGCGGGCTCTTTCGCCGAGAACGCTGAGGAGTTATGAACAGGATTTTTTGATTTTTTCCTCGTATCTTGAGAATGAGGCCGGCGGAAAAAATCCCCTGTCAGTGGATGACACTGATATCAGGCTTTTTATCGCCTTTCTGGGGCAGGCGAAATACAATCCTTCCAGTGTGAACCGTATTCTTGCCGCTTTGCGCGGGTTTTACAGGCACGCTGAGAGGACGGGGCTCCTGACGGATAATCCGCTCGCCTCAATCAAAAATTTGAAGACCCCGAAAAAGCTCCCGGATTTCCTCTTTGACAGGGAAGTGGCTTCCTTGTGCAAATCAGTTTCCGGAAGCGCATCCGCCGGAGCCTCCTCTCCTGATGTCGGCAGGACGGATGGTGCGGGCGGGAATGTTCCCTCATTGTGGCCTGCCCGGGATACGGCTCTTTTCGCCGCGATGTATTCGACCGGCTGCCGTGTGTCTGAAATCGCTTCAATCAGGATGTCGGATATAAGCGGGGATATTTCTTCTGCGGTGGTGACCGGAAAAGGAAACAAGGACAGGCAGGTTTTTTTTTCAAAGGCGGCGGTCTCCGCGGTAAGGTTATATCTTGAAGAGCGGGATGCCCTGTTAAAGCGTATGCAGGAACGTGATGTTTCACGCGGGATGCTTTTTATTTCAAAACGGGGGAAACCCCTGTCGGTACGCGGTATCCAGTATATTTTCAGTTTTTATACCGGAGGGAATTCGTCTGTCAGGCATATTTCTCCCCATGCTTTGAGGCACAGTTTCGCCACTACGCTTGTGTCCAGGGGTGCGGATATACGTATTGTGCAGGAACTTCTGGGCCATTCGAGTATTTCCACAACCCAGCGTTATACCCATGTGACTACAGAACGCCTGAAAGCCCTGTACCATCAGGCTCATCCTCATGGGTAGAAAAGGTTGCTTTTTGCCGCATTTTTTACGAAATTTAATATATTAAAACAAGTATGTGATTTACAGGGGAATATGAAATGAAGTACGGGAAAATACGGAGCACGACAGTTATAGCTGTACGGAAAAACGGAAAAACCGCGATGGCCGGTGACGGACAGGTCACAATGGGCAATACGGTTATGAAAGGAAACGCGCGCAAGGTCCGGCGTCTGTATGACGGAAAAGTTCTTACAGGTTTTGCAGGCGCCACGGCGGATGCCTTCAGTCTTTTTGATAAATTTGAAACAAAGCTGAAGGAATTTTCCGGCGACCTGACCAGAGCCGCGGTTGAAATGGCTAAAATGTGGAGGACGGATAAAGCTCTCCGCCAGCTTGAAGCCCTTCTCCTTGTCGCCAATACCGAGAAGATTCTTTTGATTTCCGGTACAGGCGATGTTATCGAGCCGGAAAATGATGTCCTTGCAATAGGTTCCGGCGGAAATTACGCATACGCCGCCGCCCTCGCCTATTCGGAGAATCCCGGTTTATCCGCGGCGGATATAGCGGTAAAAAGCCTTAAGATAGCGGGAAAAATATGTATTTACACAAATGATAGTGTTGTTGTGGAAGAATTATAACAAAGGGGATTTTGATGGACGGTTTGGAATCTATGACTCCCAAGGCAATTGTTGCCGAACTTGACAAATATATAATCGGGCAGAATAAAGCCAAGCGTGCTGTGGCTATCGCCCTGAGAAACAGGACCAGGCGTTTAAAGCTTGCGGATGATGTCCGTGACGAAATTGCGCCCAAAAATATCCTGATGATAGGTCCCACAGGCGTGGGAAAAACGGAAATAGCCCGCCGGCTGGCGAAATTGTGCGGTGCGCCCTTCCTCAAGGTGGAAGCGACAAAATACACTGAGGTCGGTTACGTCGGAAGGGATGTTGAATCCATGATCCGTGATTTGATGGCGGTTGGATACAACATGGTTAAAAACGAAATGCAGTCGGCTCTCCGCAGCGAGGCGGAAAAACGGACGGAGGAAGCTATCCTGGATTTGCTGCTCCCGTCAAAGAAAAAAACACCCGCCCCCTCATCCTATCTTCATCCTTCCCTGACAGACGGAAAGACCGGATCCGGCAACGGGGAGACATCTGGCGGGAAAAATCCTGAAACCCCGGAGGATGCGCCTTCCAATGATGCGGTTTCCACGCGTGAAAAATTCCGTGTAATGCTCAGAGAGGGTAAGCTGGAGGACAGGATTGTTGAAATTTCCGTAAACCGTGGGAATACGCCGTCTTTTGAGATTTTCGCCGGTTCCTCCAACATGGAAGATTTGGAAATGAGCCTGGCCAATATAACCAACCTTATTTCCGGCAGCAAGCAGAAGAGAAAGTCTGTTACGGTAAAGGAAGCCAGGGAAATAATCATAGCGGATCAGCTTGATAAGCTTGTGGATCCGGATAAAATTGCTGAGGAAGCCAAAAACCGGGTTGAACAGAGCGGTATTATCTTTCTGGATGAAATTGACAAGGTCGCCAACAGGGGCGAGCGTTCCGGAGGCCAGGATGTTTCCAGGGAAGGTGTCCAGCGCGACATTCTGCCCATAGTTGAAGGCTCCAATGTGAATACCAAGTTCGGTGTTGTGGATACAACCCATATCCTTTTCATCGCGGCGGGGGCTTTCAGTATTTCAAAACCGAGTGACCTTATTCCGGAACTTCAGGGCCGTTTCCCCCTGCGTGTCGAGCTGGATTCCCTCAATGCGGAGGATTTCCGGCGTATTCTTCTTGAGCCGAGAAACGCTTTAATCCGCCAGTATTCGGATTTGCTGGCCACGGAAGGCGTTTCCATTTCTTTCTCGGAGGAAGCCCTGGATCGCATGAGTTTTCTTGCCGCGGATGTTAATTCCCGTGTGGAAAATATCGGGGCCAGGCGGCTTCATACGATAATGGAAATGCTTCTTGAGGAAATTTCTTTTGACGCGCCGGAGCTTTCCGGAAAGCACATAGAAATCACCCGCGAGTATGTGGATGAAAGGTTGAAGGATATCGTCCAGGATCAGGATTTGTCCCGGTATATTTTGTAAAACGGGCTGTGTTCCGGTGAAAAAAAACTAACATCCGCCGGGGTTTCTGCCGAAAAGTATTCTGAGGATTATTATGAATACTTTTGAAAGGACGACAGATTTAATTCACCGTGCTCTTGATGTGAGCAGTCTCAGGTATTCCGTTTCCGCAAATAATCTCGCCAACTCCGGGGTTCCTAATTTTAAACGGACGATGGTCAATTTTGAAAGCGAATTGAAACGGGCCCTTGATTCTGAATTTGAAGCAAAGAATGCCTTTCAGCTTTCGGTTTCCCACCCGAAACATATCGGCTCCGGCGAATTCATCGATTATAAAACCGTTGAGCCGCGCAGGGTTCTTGATTATGTGTCAACGGCCAAGGCGAACGGTAATAACGTGGATCCTGAGCAGGAAGCCATGGAACTTCTGCGGATACAGCTTAATTATCTTCTTCTCACGCAGATGGAGAATTTCCAGTTTTCGCAGGTGAATTCGGTTCTCAGGTAATTTGAGGCTTAATTCTGTAGATCGGAGGTAGGAAATGGGTCTTTTTTCCAGTATCAATATAGCGGCCACGGGGATGACTGCCCAGCGCTTACGCAGTGATGTCATAGCTGATAATATAGCCAACGCTTCCACAACACGCACACAGGAGGGCGGCGCTTTCAAAAGAAGCCGTGTGATTATGGCCCAGCGCGCGGACGGTTTTGACTGGAGGACGCCTTTCACCCCGCCGGGACTCGACCGTGGTGTCGGTACAGGAGTAAAGGTTGTCGGTATTGAGAAAGACAATGCCGACATGCGGCTTGTGTATGATCCGACCCATCCTGACGCGATAAAGTCAGGTCCGAAAGCCGGGTATGTTGAGTACCCCAACGTTAATATCGTTACGGAAATGGTGGATTTGATTTCAGCGTCGAGGGCTTATGAAGCCAACTCTTCGGTGATACAGGGGTCAAAAGAAATGTTCCAGCGCGCCATGGAAATAGGAAGGTGATGAATGGCTGTTTCTTCCGTGTATAATCTTATGTCGAATGTGAATACTGTTTCCGTAAAAGCCCCTGTGGTTGATAATTTCCGTTCCAGGATGGTTTCTTCTTCCGAAATGATAGACAACGCGGTCCGTCCTGAAACAGCCAGTTTTGAGCAGACTTTGCTGAAAGCCTTCGATGAAATGAATTCAAAGCAGGTTTACACAAACGAGTTGGCGGAACAGATGATAATTGATCCTGATTCCGTGGATCCGCACGATATTACTATAGCCATGGCTCAGGCGAATCTTTCGTTGAGGCTTGCACAGACTGTAATTGACAGGGTTGTCCGTGCTTGGAGCGACATAACCACAGGAAGGTAGCATTAAGTTTGTAAAGTACGCAAAAAGTACTTTTAATATGAAGCTTTATGTGATACACTGTTTATTACAAATATGCATAAAAAGATTCGTTCTGTAACGGGAGGGGCACATGAACGAATGGTTGAAGAAATTCACGGACCGTATAAAGGGTTTGTGGGGTAAATGGACTCTTGTCCAGAAGCTGATTCTTATTGCTGTACCGGTTGTCGCTATAGGCGGGATTATCGCCTTGCTGTCGGTTTCCTCGTCTCCGGGGCAGGTGCGGCTTATAGACACCCCTGTTACAGACCAAATTCAGCGTGACAATATTATCCTCAGATTAAACGAAGAGAATGTCCATGCTTCTGTCTCCGCTGACGGGATTATTTATGTGGATGATGAGATTACCGCCAGACGGATGAGGGCTATCCTTATCAGGGAGGATTTGCTGCCTTCAAATGTGGATCCATGGTCTATTTTCGATGTGGAGCGCTGGACCACCACGGATTTTGAGCGTAACGTGAATATGAGACGCGCCATTACTGAAGAAGTAAGGAAGATGCTTGAGTCCATGGAGGATATTGACAGCGCCGTGGTGGCGGTGAATGTCGCCGACAACAGTTCCGCTTTATTCGAGAGCGATGTGAAGGATACTACGGTTGCGGTCACAATCACCCCGAAGCCGGGCAGCGATATAACCACAAACCGGAAAAAAATAGAAGGCATAAAAAAGATTGTCCAGTTCGCGGTCGGAGGATTGAGCGAGGACAGCATCCGGATTTCCGATAACACGGGTGTGCTCATCAGTGATTTCGACGATATGAAGGACTGGGACAGGCTTTCCAGAATTGAAAAGGAACAGAAGCTTATCGCCAGACTGGAGGCTGAATACAGGGCGAAGGTTTTGAATGCCCTTCAGCAGATTTACGGGGAAGACCGCGTCCGGGAACTCAATGTAAAGATAGAAATGGATATGTCGGATAAGTCAATCCAAACCAGGGATTATCTGCCCACGGTTATCCGCTCTGACAATCCTTCCACCCCCTATGATGATTCGGTGATAGTGGAATCGGTGACCCTTTCTTCCGAAACATCCACGACAAGGTGGCAGGGTTCCGGTTTGAATCCTGAGGGACCTGAAGGCGTGGAGGGGCAGACAGCCCCCGCTTACAAGGATATGTCCAACTTATACGGGCTTACGGAGCAGTCCATAGTCAAGAAAAATGAACTTGTGGGGCAGCGTGATACTTCCGAAGTTGTCAGTCCGTCCATGGGAAGACGTACAGTCTCCGTGAATATTGACGGAAGCTGGGTCAAGTCCAGGGATGCAAACGGTGATTTGATTGTCACCAACGGTTCCATAGAGCGCCAGTACACACCTTTGTCCGCGGAAGAAATACAGTCCGCGGAAAAAATAGTCCAGGATGCCATCGGCTATGACAGAGCCAGGGGGGATTCTGTAAGTGTTTTGAATATCCGCTTCGACCGCAGCAAGGAATTTGAGGAAGAGGACGCGGAATATCTGCGCCGCCGCCAGACGGAAATTACAATACTTATTACGCTTTCTGCAGTGGCGGGGCTTTTGTTCCTGTTCGTTATCTACCGTATGATAGTGCGGGAAATAGAAAGACGGCGCAGGCTCGCCGAGGAAGCCCGTATGCGCCAGTACCAGATGGAAAGGGACAGAAGCATAATGGATGCCGAAAACGCCGGCATGGAGGTTTCAATGTCTGTTGAGGAACGCAGGCGCATGGAACTTCAGGAAAACGCCGTGAATATGGCGAAAGAGCATCCGGAAAACGTCGCCCTTTTAATCCGTACCTGGCTGATGGAGGAATAAACTATGCCCGCAAAATCATCCGCAGGTTCTTCTGCGCCGCAGCGTGACCAGCCGCATTCCGTATCAACATCTTCTTCCTCAAAAAAGGCGAAGGATTTCCGCTCCCTTTCCGGGAAGCAGAAGGCGGCTATTTTTCTTGTTTCCCTGGGGTCTGAGATTTCCGCTGAAATCTTCAAGCACCTGCGGGAGGATGAAATTGAAACCCTCACCTTTGAAATAGCCAGGCTTGAGACGGTTGAGCCTGAATTCAAGGATGCGGTGCTTCAGGAATTCCAGGATTTGATGGCGGCCCAGAACTTTATTACGACGGGCGGTATAGATTACGCCAGGGAGCTTCTGGAAAAATCCCTTGGAAGCCAGAAAGCCATCGATATTATCAACAGGCTTACCAGCTCCCTGCAGGTGCGTCCCTTTGACTTTATCAGGAGAACGGATCCTGCCCACCTTCTGAACTTTATCCAGCAGGAGCACCCGCAGACGATAGCGCTTATTCTGGCTTATCTGGAGCCGGCGAAGGCTTCTGTCATTCTTCAGAATCTTCCTGATGAAATCCAGAGTGAAGTCGCCAAGCGGATAGCGACAATGGACAGGACTTCTCCTGACGTTCTCCGTGAGGTTGAACGTGTTCTCGAAAAGAAACTGTCCACGCTGTCCAGCGAGGATTATGCGACCGCCGGCGGTGTTGAAAGCATTGTTGAGATTCTCAACCTTGTTGACCGTTCATCTGAAAAATCCATCATCGAAGCCCTTGAGGATGAGGATCCGGATCTGGCGGAGGAAATCAAGAAACGTATGTTCGTATTTGAGGATATTGTCATGCTTGATGACCGGGCCATCCAGAAAGTTCTCCGCGAGGTCGATACGCAGGAGCTTGCGAAGGCTCTTAAAGCGGTCGATACTGAAGTGCAGGATAAAATATTCAAAAATATGTCCAAACGCGCGGCGGGAATGCTCAAAGAGGATATGGAATATATGGGGCCTGTGCGCTTGAAGGATGTTGAAGAGGCGCAGCAGAAAATAGTTTCGATTATCAGGCATCTTGAGGATACCGGAGAAATTGTCATCGCCCGCTCCGGAGAAGATGAGCTTGTGGTTTAATACGGGGAAAAGAGAGTTATGGCAAAAGCGGTTTTTCATCCTAATGAAATAAAACCCTCTGATAAAAAGGTTTTCCTTGATCTCGCCAGGAAATTTGATCCTCCCGAAGAAGAGCCGGAGGAAGTTGTCGCCGAGCCTGTCTATGAAGGGCCGACAATCGAGGAGCTGCAGCAGGAAGCGGATCAGTGGAGGGCGGAGTTTGAGCGTGAAAAGCAGGATAAAATCGCGGCTGCCAATGAGGAGGCGGAGCGCATCATAAAAGACGCCGAGAAAGCCGCCTTCGAGGAAGTCCGGCGCAAAACCAATGAAGCACAGGTGACCGTTCAGCAGGCAAAGGATGAAGCCGCCAAAATTGAGGCCGATGCCAGGGCCCTTGCCGCTGAACTGGAAGAGGAAGCCCGTGCCGCCAGGGAGGCTGAGAAAAAAGCCGGTTACGATGAAGGTTTCTCCAGCGGGAGGGAAGACGGGTTTAAGGAAGGTTCCGTCGAAGCCGGGCGGCTTATCGACAGGCTTCATACCATAATCGGGCGGGTTATGGACAGGAGGCAGGAAATCCTTACCGAGACCGAACAGCAGATTGTGGATCTGGTGCTTTTGATGACCCGGAAGGTTGTCAAGGTTATTTCCGAAAACCAGAAAAGCGTTGTCGTGGCGAATATCCTCCAGGCCTTGAAAAAGGTTAAAGGCCGTGGAAACGTCACCATAAGGGTGAATATGAGGGATGTCGAGCTGGCTTCAAATCATATAAAGGATTTTATTTCCGCTGTTGAAAATGTCAGCGGAATCACCGTTGTGGAGGACTCTTCCGTTGATAAGGGCGGTTGTATCGTGGAAACGGACTTCGGCGCCATCGACGCCAGAATAATGAATCAGCTGAATGAGCTTGAACAAAAGGTTCTTGAAATATCGCCTGTACGTTCCCATTCAAAAACAGCTTCTGCCTCCGTGCAGGAAAAAGTATGACTTCAATTTTAAAAAAATATACTGAAGCCGTTAAGAATACAGACCCCATCAAATATACAGGAACGGTTACGCGGGTTTCCGGGATGTTGATAGAAAGTTCCGGCCCCCATGTCGGCATAGGAGGAATATGCCGGATTATTTTTTCTTACCCTGTCCCTGAACAGGAAAGTGATTCTGCATTCACTCACGGGCCTTTTACCGGGAATAATTCCGTCCTTGCTGAAGTTATAGGGTTGAACGGTGGAATTGTGCAGATGATGCCTTTCCGCAGAACCGAAGGGATTGAAGTCGGTTGCAAGGTGGTTTCCCTGGGTGAGAGCCTGTCCGTTCCTGTGGGTGATATGCTTCTGGGCCGTGTTCTGGACGGTCTGGGGCGGGCCGCTGACGGGAAGGGTGATATTTTCTCCCCGGAAAGGTATCCGGCTCTGGCTTCCCCTCCTGATCCCATGTCCAGGTCTCCCATCGTGCAAAGGATGGTCACCGGAATCCGCGCCATAGATTCGCTTTTGGCTGTGGGGAAGGGACAGCGGCTTGGCATTTTCTCCGGCTCCGGTGTCGGAAAGTCAACCCTTCTGGGAATGATTGCCCGCAACACTTCCGCCGATGTGAATGTCATCGCCCTTATCGGCGAACGGGGAAGGGAGGTGCTCGACTTCATTCAAAGGGATCTGGGTGAAAAAGGACTCGCCCGCTCCGTGATAGTGTCGGCGACCTCCGACCAAAGCCCTCTTATGCGCCTCAGGGGAGCCTACGTCGCGACGGCGGTGGCGGAATATTTCCGCGACCAGGGAAAGGATGTCATGCTGATGTTTGATTCCGTTACGCGTTTCGCAAAGGCCCAGCGTGAAATTTCACTTTCCAGGGATGAGGTTCCGGCGCAGCGTGGTTATCCTCCGTCTGTTTTTGAGACCCTGCCCAGCCTGCTGGAAAGGGCCGGAACCTCTGAACGCGGCTCCATCACCGCTTTTTACACTGTCCTTGTGGACGGTGATGATATGGATGAGCCCATCTCCGATACAGTCCGCGGAATCCTTGACGGTCATGTTGTCTTGAGCCGCCGTCTCGCCCAGCGTTATCATTATCCGGCGATAGATGTATTGGCCAGCATTTCAAGGCTGTCGAAGCGGGTTTCCGGAGAGAAAACCCAGATTGCCGCCGCCCGTCTGCGCCGCCTGATTGCGGTTTACTCCGAACAGGAGGATATGATAAATGTCGGCGCCTACCAGAAAGGGTCAAACCCGGAAATAGACAGCGCGATTGACAGCCATCAGGCTATAGAGGAGTTTCTCACCCAGGAAGTTTCCGCCGAGGTGACCATCGGGGAAACCCTGAAGAAACTTTCGGAAGTTTCCGGTATCGAGATTCCGGAGCAGGAATATGGCCGGTAAGAAATTTTCATTTACCCTTCAAAAACTGCTGAAACTCAGGGAATTCGAGGAAGAACGCGCCCGCATAGAACTTGGGCGCGCTGTGTCGGAAGTCGAAAGAATAAACGCGGAATTGAGGGAAAATGCGGGGAAACGCCACGAGTCCGGAGTCATGAGAGACGGCTCGGGGGCGTCCGCCGCTTTTTCCCCGGTTGATATGGACAGGCTTTTTTCCATTGAAAAATATATTTCACGGCTGGACCGGGAAAGGGATAAACTCCTTGAGGATTTAACCGCCGCGGAGCTTGTGGCAGGGCAAAAACGTGAGGTTTATGTGGAGGCCGCCAAAAAACTGAAAATAATTCAGAATCTGAAAGAAAAAAAACAGGAAATCTGGCATAAGGAATATATTGATTCACAGGCTGAAGAAACGGATGATATAATAAATTCCAGGTAACATTGACAGTTATCCTGACTGTGATTATCATGCAGGGACAACCGGAGATTTACCTGAAGGAGGATGATTATGAAAGATATGGGTGAAAACAGGGAAATATGCCACTGTAAGAAAGTTTCACTTTTTGATATTGAAAATGTCTTGGACGACAGCTCCAATTTTTCCCAGGTGGAAAAAGCTTTTGAAGAGGTTCAGCGGGTCACAAAATGCTCGACCGGATGCGGAGGATGTCACGACGAGATAATGCGCGTGATTTCTGAAATCATGAGCGCCTGATTTTCCGCGGTTCAGGGAGTGTCCGCGGTAAGTTTGCTTTTCTCCTCCTCTATGTATGCGGCATCAGGCGCAAAGGGGAGGAGAGCGCTTTCCCCTTTTGCGGACGCCTCCGCGTTTTCCGCTATTTCCGTGCGGCCGGTTTCCAGCGCTGTGTTTTCCAGAGTCTCTATTTCTGATATAAGCCATTTGTCTTTTGAAAACACAAGGGAAACCTTGTCCACGCACCGGTAGACGGTAACCGGCGGGGATTTTGTTTCCTCTCCCCGGATTTGTCCTGACGCGCTGTCGAAAAACGGAAGCCACAGGAAAAAGGAGACAAGGAATTCCTCCTTTTCAGGATTTTCCGGGCCGCCTGATTCCCTTGTTTTTTCCATCCGCAGTTTTGTTATTCCATAAATCTGCATACCGTCAAGTGCAGGCGTTTTTTTTTCCGGAACCGCCGCATAAAAGAATGCGGGGGTTATCCAGGCGTTTTGTATCTCCATTGCCTGACGTATTTTCATCTGCAAATATATATTTGTCGTAAGCTCTATGTATTTGTTGTCCGCTTTTTTCAGGCTGTAAGCTTTCGGGATTTCCTGGTCCAGCGTTTCAACCGCTTCGTAGAATGATTCCACGACCTGACCTGCTTCAAGGCCGGAAGTGTCCGGATAATTTTTTGCTTTGTTGTAATAAAATGAAAAAACACCGGAGATGACAATAACCGCGGCGGCCGCCGCCGCAAACACCGCCCTGTATTTGCTTATCTTTTCTCCGGTTTCAATCCGCCGGATTATTTTTGTTTCTTCAGTTTTGAATTTCTGTTTGAAACTTTCCGGTTCCGGGCTTCCTTTTTTTTCCGGATCAAAAATGGAATTAAAATCTGTATCGAAGGAATCAAGAATCTTTAAGGCTGTTTCCTCAGTGAGTTTTTTTCCGCCGGTTGTTTGCCCTGCCAGCAGGGTGTTGATTTTGCCAGCGGTTGAGTCGGTGATACCCCAAACCGCATCCTGAATTTTTACAAAAGCTTTTTTCCCAACAAGTTTTGCGAAATTCTCCGGGCAGGTTTTTTCTTCTTCCTTCCCCATCCCCATGCCGTTCAGTGTATGAAAAGGCGGAAAACCGGCGGCGGTTTTGTAAGCGCAGCAGGCAAACGTAAAGGCAAGGGCCCGGATATCGTTCCCCTGCTCTCCGTGTTTTTCAGATTCGGGATGTATCCATTCCCCCTGTGTTTCAAAGGCTGTTTTTTCCGGAAGGGAAGAAATGCAGCGTGAAAACAATTCCGGCGGAAAAATCAGGACGCTTCCGTCTTTCCCGCGGAAAATTCCTGCGGGGCCTGTTTTTGCGGCTGCCGCGGTTGCTGCCTTTGATTTTGATATTGCCGACGTACAGGCGACAAGCATTTCCCAGGTTTCTTCCCGGGAATCCTTCCCGCTGGTAATCATGTCCAGAAGATTTTCACCTTCAAAATCTTCCCCGAAAAATATCACCGATCCTTTTTCCTGAAGAAAGTATGTGCCCTTTATTTCCCATTCGGATTGGGTTCCCCCGGATAAAAGGATTCCCCTTTCCTTTATGAATGCGGCACGGCCGCTTTTTGCAAAGGCATCCGGAGGGAGTGTGCTGTCAATGGCCAGCACTTTTTTGTTTTCTATTTCTGTGCGTAAAAAAGCGGCGGACATTTTCAGAATTCTTTGCCGAAACGATTCCCGTTCCCTCAGCGTCCTGAAGGCGAATGCATGTAACGGAAAAAATCCATCTCTGTTGTCAGGATTTTATCGAAATTCGGCACGGTCGTTTTATAGGCTTCCATGCTGCGCCAGAAGCGGAAAAATTCCGGATCCTTGCTGTAAGCTTCCGCGTAAATCTTTGAGGCTTCTGCGTCCGCTTCACCCCGGATTTTTTCCGATGTGCTGTAAGCGCTTGAGATAAGCCGCTTCCGCTCGTTTTCCAGCATTCCCATCCAGGCCGCTTTCCGGCCCTCGCCGGTGGAACGGAACCGCTGGGCGATCTGGTTTCTTTCTTTTATCATGCGGTTGTAAACGCTTTCCGTGAGTTCATCGGAATATTTTATCTGGCGGGGAACAATGTCCAGAAGTTCTATGCCGAATTCCGGCACCTTCTCCCTCGCGATATCAGCCATTTCCGTGCTTAAATCACGCCTTCCCCTGGAGATTGTCTCGTAAACGATTTTCTCTCCCGTGGAGAAATCCTCCATCTCTACTTCCTCAGCGTCGTTTCCAAGGGCGAAATTTTCTTCATGCTGAAGCTCGTTTATCAGGTTGGAGCTGCGCACCACTTCGTTTAGTCCGGAGGAGGTTATGACCGTCCGCACCGCTGAGTCAACTATGTCGCTCAGACGGGAATAGGCTGTTTCAATGGTGGTCGATGATTCATAGAACTTCACCGGATCGATTATTCTCCAGCGGCTTGTCGTTTCCACAATGATAAACTGGTTTTCCCTTGTCGGGATTCTCTGTGAGTCCCCTTCAAGGGACATAACCTTTTTCGGATACACCACTATGTTTTCTATAAACGGGATTTTTATTTTAAGCCCCGCTGTTGTTGTGGAACGGACAATTTCCCCGAAACGTATTACAACACACTGGGTTCCTTCATCTATCACGTAAAAGGTTCCGCTTATTATGACTGCCAATACAATTACAGCGCATATGATTCCGACAGATTTCTTTTTCATTGAACGGCTCCCTGTTCCATTTGTTTAATTGGAAGGAAATTTTCCAAGTCTTTGTCAATTAAAGAAGTGCCTTCTTTTTCAGAGAACAGGGATTCCCATGTTTCGAGGTAAAGCCTGTTTTTGGTCACTTCCGGAGCTTTCCTGTATTCTTCGTACACGGCGTTGAATCTGGCGGTTTCACCCGAAGCCCTGTTTATACGCTCCGTGGCGTATCCCCTGGCGACCTGCACCATTTGTTCAGCTTCACCGGCAGCCTTCGGTATTTCAGAATTGTATGCTTCCTTGCCTTCGTTTATCAGGCGGTTCATGTCCTGGATGGCTTTATTCACGTCCTCGAAGGCTGCCTGCACTCCGGGAGGCGGCACTATGTTTTGAAGCTGGACACTGATGACGGAAACCCCGAGCCCGAATTCCTGGAGCTGCGCATTCATCATGGTCACGGCGTTTGCCTCGATTGCGGTTCTTTCCGGACCTATTACGTCCAGGATAGCCCTGTCGCCGACCAGGGCGTTTATCACAGCCTGGGACACATCCCTGATTGTACTTACGCGTACATCCCCCAGCACATTGAACAGCCATGCCCTCGGATCATTTATCCTGTATTGGATTATCCATTCAACATCAACTATATTCAGGTCTCCCGTGAGCATGGTTGATTCCCTTGCCATGTTCTCCTGGGTTTGCGAGCGGGTTCTTCCTGTTGAGCTGAATCCGAATTGTTCCGTCTGCACGATTTTTGTAGGCACGTTGTAATGTCTGTCTATGCCCCATGGTAATTTGAAGTGAAGGCCCGGTCCAACCGTTTTCTGGTATTTGCCGAACCGTGTAATTACACTGTCTTCTGTCTGGTCCACGATAAATACTGATGTGCCGACCAGGGACAGCACCGCAAGAACCACCGCCGCACGGACGACGCCTTTTTTGACTTTATCAAAATTAAAATTGGTACCCATGTGTTCTCCGTTTTCAGGTTAGTATTGCATAAAATTATGAAAATGTATATCATATTCCCATGATTTTTCCATTAGAGCAGCTCATAGAATTTACCGGTAACGTTTATGAAATTACCTGTGCGGCTGTGCGCAGGGCATACCAGTTGTCCATGGTGAAGGATCCTGAAATCGAAGACAACGACGGTAAGGTTGTTTCCCTTGCGGCCCGGCAAGTATTCACAAAGCAGGTTGAATACCAGATAGAAGACCAGTAATCCGTGAATGGCTTGTATTCCGGTTTTTGTTGTATTCGGAGCTACCGCTTCCGGTAAGACAAAACTTGTCGAGTCTCTCTGGTCAGGTTCCGGCGAGATTGAAGTGATAAGTGCGGATTCAATGCAGGTTTACCGCGGGATGGACATAGGAACCGCGAAACCGGATTCCGCATTGTTGGAAAAGCTTCCCCACCATTTAATCGATATACGTAATCCCGACGAGCATTTTTGCGCCGGCGATTTTGTGCGCGAGGCGGATTTATGCTGTTCCTCCATTTATTCCCGGGGGAAGATTCCTGTCATATGCGGCGGAACCGGTTTTTACATACGGAATTTCCTTTATGGTCTTCCGTCCACTCCCCAGTCGAACCCGGAGACAAGAAGAAAACTTGCTGACAGAATGAAAAAAGAAGGTGCGCCGGCCCTGCTTGAAGAACTGGGGAAAATCGATCCTGCCAGGGCTTCAAAACTTAATGTCCGTGATGAATACCGGATACTCCGGGCCCTGGAGATTTTTTATGATTCGGGGACAGCGCAAAGTGACTTTTCTCTTCCGGAAAATACAAGGGAAGGTTATTCGTTTAAGGTTGTTTCCCTCGTCCGTCCCAGGGAGGAGCTTTACCGGCGCATAGAAAACCGCTGCATGGATATGTTCTCCGCAGGTTTGGAACAGGAGATCGCCGGTCTTGTCCGTTCCGGCTGCCGGGCTGATTTCCCCGGAATGAGGGCGATAGGCTACCGGGAGTTTTTCCAGGAACCGGGTTGCGCTGAAATCATGGCGGATGGAAATAAACTTCCTGAGAACCTCCTTTCTTCGGTTTTCCAGCGTATTGTAAGGGACAGCAAACGTTATGCAAAACGGCAGGAAACCTTTATAAAGCCTCTTCCCGGGGTGATTCATCTTCAAGTGGAAAAGGAAGGGGAATACGGGGCGCAGGAAAAACTGCGGGAAATATTCGGCGCTTTCGCCGCGGGAAATCTTTGATGGTGTTGCGGGGGAGAGTCCCGCCGGATTCGCCGGAGGAAGGAATTTATGGAATTCAATATTGGAATTGATGCTGTTGTTTTTGATATGGACGGGGTTCTCCTTGATACGGAGAGGGTCAGCGAGCAGGCCTGGATAACCGCCTCCCGGGAGATAGGTTCCGGGGATGCGGAGGAAATGTATGCATCCTGTGTCGGCATGACGGAGCCTATGATACGGGCGTCAATCGAAAGACGCATAGGGAAAAAGGCCGCGGATGATTTTTTTGCCGGATGGAACAGGGAATTCGATAAAATCATTGCCGAGGACGGGGTTCCCGTTATGCCGTATGCGGGGGAAGCCCTGGAGAATCTGCGCGGTAAATTCCGGCTCGCCCTCGCTTCTTCCACCAGAGGGGAGCTTGTCAGGAAACAGCTTGGGGACGCCGGTCTGCTGGATTTTTTTGAAGTTGTTGTCTCCGGGGATATGGTGGGGAAGGGAAAGCCGGATCCTGAAATATACAGGACAGCCTGTAATTTTCTTAATCTTCCCCCGGAAAAATGCGCGGCGGTTGAGGACAGCCCCAACGGAATTATGAGTGCGTATTCCGCCGGCCTGAAGCCTGTAATGATTCCTGACAGAATAAAGCCGGATGAAGAAACCGGCAGACTTTTGTGGAAATTATTTCCGTCTTTGCGGGATTTATGTATGTTTCTTTTGCAGGGGGTATGCTGACCATGACACAGTCGCTGGAAGATGTGAGAAAATGTTTTTCCGCTGATAAATTTGCAACTGAGGCGGCGGGGATTGTAGTAGAAAAGGCGGAGCCTTGTTACGCGGAATGTTCCATGAAAATTCAACCGCTGCATTTGAACGCCGCCGGAGCTGTCATGGGCGGCGCAATATTCACGCTGGCTGATTTTTGCTTTGCCGTGGCCTCCAATAACAACAATGACTCAGGCAGCTTCGTTTCCCTTTCCTGCCAGATATCCTTTACAGGCAGGGCGAAAGGAAGCGTCCTGAAAGGGGAGGCGAAATGCGTGAAATCAGGCAGAAGCACGTGCCTGTATACGGTTGATGTGACGGACGATTTGGGGAACAAGGTTGCTTTCGCTCTCGTCAACGGTTTCAGGACATCAACTTCCTTATAAAACCATACGGCCTCCAAGTAGGTACGGTGTACATTTATATATTGTATTTTATTCCGTACAAATGTATACTTTCAGAAACAAATGCAAGTCATGTTTTGGAGGGTAAGTAAATTATGAGGAATTTGGTTGGACTGTTCGCCGGTATCGCGGCTGTATGCGCTTTTTTTTCTTCCTGCGCGTCAACAAAAGTTTTGGAAACTTCATCAGCGGATATTTCCGGGGACTGGATACTTTCTTCTCTTGAATATGATGCCGACCTTTATGACGGGTATGACGCCGCCGCGGACTTCATCGCGGATCTGGAAAATTCCGGAAAGACAACGGGTATAAGTTTTTCCGCGGATAAAACCACTGAAGATGTTTTTGTGGTTTACGGTTTTTCGGGGGTGAATTCTTATAACGGGACCGTTTCTTTTAACGGAGGCTCTTTGCTCGAAAATCCCCCCGCCGCCACCCTGGTTTCCGGTGCCCCGAAGGCGGAGCGTTTTGAACGTGTTTTCCTTCAGATGCTTGCAAAGGTTGAGACAGCTTCCGTTTCTTCAGATGATTCGACTCTCACCATGGCGGATACAGATGGGGCGAATGTCATGGTTTTCAAACGTTTTGAGTTGGCGGATACCTCCTGGGGGCTTTCCGCCTATAATACCGGTAACGCTGTAGTTTCACTTCCAACCCAGGTAGATATTCCCACCCTCGTTTTTGGTGACGCCGGAAACCTTTCCGGGTCAACCGGTGTCAACAGGATGACAGGTTCTTTTTCTTCGGATTCAAAAACAAGGGCTTTGTCTTTCGGGCCTCTTGGAACAACCCGCATGGCGCCTGCGTCACCTCAGCTGGGAGAACTTGAAGCCGCTTATCTGGAATTGCTGGGGAAAGCCGTCTCTTACCGCATTTCCGGATCTTCCCTTACCTTATGTGACGCTGACGGAAAAAGCCTTCTTGTGTTTTACATGATGTAGCGGCTTTACGGTGCGATTGCCGTAAAGTTACGGGTTCTGCGGGGAAAGATGAAATCACAGCGGATTACGATTTATGATATTGCTGAAGAAGCGGGGGTTTCCATAACAACTGTTTCCAGGGCCTTGTCCAGAAAAGAAAAAGTAAAACCCGAAACCTATGAGCGTATAATGGATGTTGTACGCAAATATAATTTCCGCCCCAATGAGGCCGCAAAAATATTGGCGGAGACAAAAAGCAAAATAATAGGCGTCATGGTTTCCCACATTGACAATCCGTTTTATGCCAATATGTTCATCTGGTGTGAGAGAATCGCGGATTTATACGGATATTCGGCTGTTTTAGCCAATTCGATGGGGAGCTTGGAATATGAGCACCAGCTTCTTGAGCGCTTGTCGGCTCAGCGGGTTGCGGCCATCATACAATTCGGCGGAAATGTTGATGAGTGTGTTTCTGACAAAAAATATACAGAGAAAGTGAAGAAAATAATGGCGGACATCCCCTTTGTAATCAGCGGCAGGCTGGACGGGGTGGATTGCTGCAGAGTCCAGATAAATGACATTACCGGAATCAATCTTGCCGTCGGGCATCTGGCGGAATTGGGGCACCGGAAAGTGGCGTTTATAGGCGGGAACATAAAACAGGTTCCAACCTTCCAAAAGCTCCGGGAATTTAAACGCCTTGTTTCATTTTATAATCTGGAAAATGATGAAGAGCTGATATGCATTTCCAACGGGTTTTCCAATATTGACGGGTACGAATGCATGGAAAAGCTGATACGGAGCAATAAAATTCCCAGCGGAATAATTGCAATAAACGATTTTGTAGCGGCCGGAGTTATTCAGTCTCTTGTAAAACACGGCCTTTCCGTTCCGGATGATGTTTCAATCCTGAGTTTTGATGATACCTAAGAAGGTTTTAACAATTACAAGTATGTCCTTACATATGAGAAAATAAATTATTTTCAAGTTGTTTTTAACAGTATGACAATCGCTGTTATGACTTCTCTGGGAGTTGCTGTTGTCACAACTCTTGCCGGGTATGCGTTTTCCAAAATGCATTTCCGGGGGAAGAATGCGATTTTCATTTTGATTTTAATATGTCTGGCTTTGCCTGTGGCGGCCGTAACAATGCCGATTTTCTTTACACTGGTAAAATTACGGTGTATCGACACATTGGCTGGTGTGATAATACCCCTTATAGCTTTCAATGTTCCCCAAATGCTGTTGATAGTGAAAAATTATTTTGACGGTATTCCCAACGAGCTGCTGGAATCTGCAAAAATTGACGGGTCTTCAAGTTTTCATACGTATCGTGTTATTATGATTCCGCTTGCAAAACCTATTCTTGCAAGTACCATGGTGCTGACATTTGTGTATTCCTGGAATGATTATTTGCTTCCCCTTCTTGTTATCCGTTCTGAAATCAATTATACGGTTACGCTTGCCGCGCAGTTTTTTATGGCTTCCACGTATCAGAGTCCGCTTGATGTGGCCCATTTGTACGCCGCTATGATTCTGCTTACGCTGCCTTCTGTGATAGTTTATTTACTCAGCCAGAAATATCTTCAGGCTGGTATTACCGCTGGAGCTGTAAAAGGGTGAAAAAAGAATTCTGCAATCCTGTTTCTTATAAGGATTCTGAAAAACGCACGAATCCCGATCCTTATATATTGAGGTGGTGCGGTTCATATTATTGTTATTCAACAGATGCGGAAGGAGTTAATGTCAGTTATTCAGATGATCTGGTGAACTGGACATATTCTGGATTTGCCCTTTCGTCAGCCGGTAAAAAAGATTTCTGGGCTCCCGCGGTATTGTACCGTAACGGTGTTTTTTATATGTATTTCTCCTGCCGTGATGAAAAATCCGGCGATGTTCATGAGGAATGTCTTCATGTGGCTGAATCAGAATCTCCGTTAGGGCCGTTTGTCATTAAAAAGCGCTTTTTCGATATCTTTTCAATTGATGCCCATCCTGTTGAAATCGGAGACGACGTATTCCTGTTTTATTCCGTGAACGACATCACCGGGTTAAACAAACACAACGCGGGAACCTGTATTGTCGCTGATAAACTGATTGATATGTACACTTTGTCAGGCAGTCCGAAGCCGGTGATACTGCCGTCCCTTGAATCGGAGATTTATGCGCGGGACAGGTTCGCCCCGGGACAACACTGGCATACAATTGAGGGCGCTTGTTTTTATGAATACAGAAACAAGGCTTATGTTATTTTTTCCGCCAACGCATATGTAAATACGGATTATTACTTGTCTTATGCGGTCGCGGAAAAAAACGGCGGTTTTTTATCCTGGGAATGGAAGAAATACCCTGATAATTACACATCCCACGCTTTGGTAAAAAAGACGGATTCCGTTGAAGGAACGGGTCACAATACGGTGACAAAAGCTCCGAACATGGTGGATGACTGGCTGGTTTACCACGGAAGGAATGCGCAGGAACCTCTGCTTCAGGATGTGGAACAACGTGTCATGCGCATTGATCCCTTCTTTGTTGACGGATACCGTCTTGTGACTCCGGCACCCACTTCGTGTCCACAAAGTGTTCCGGAAACGCCTTCTGTTACGGTTAAAGACTTAACTTGCGGCTGCGGAACCGTTTTGTGCCGGGAAAAATATGCGTTTTATATTGCCGAAATATGGTTGTGTCCTGATTATGATAAAACCGAACACCGTGGCGTTCATTATTCCATATTATTGGATAAAAATGAAAACAGTTATATTGAATTGGAATTGGTAAGCGGACTGCATTTGATTAAGGTTAATCTGGTCGAGAAAAATATACAGACAGGATTGTCTGATATAAGGCTTCCCGGTGACTTCGACTATCATGTTCCTCATTTATACGCAGTCACCAAAACATTTGACCGGATAACGCTTACGGTTGACAACCGGTTTTCCTGTTCCTTTACAACCCCGCTGTCTGCCGGCACGGTCTGTCTTGCTCCGTATATGCTTCCCGTTACGGTGAAGTCTTTTGCTTTGACGGTATCAGCTTCTTTATACGGAACGGATCTTTCCAGGATTCACCGTTTTTATGATGCTGAGATTCCTGCCGTCGCCGGAGAGTCCGGATTGACTGGAACCGAAGAACACGGAACAAAAATATGTTTTACCAGAAAATCCGGGTTTACCGGTAACTTTAAAGAAAGCATTGACTTTGAGCCTCTTTGCAGCCGTGCGTGCCTTTCTGTACTTTACAGCGTTGACGGAAAAAACTGGGAAGAAAGCTGTTCATTTAAATCCGTGGAGCAGTCTTTTAGTCCGGCATATACACTGCGCTGGAATCACGGACAGGATGTTTTTGTCAGAATCACCGGCCGGTATGTGAGAATAAGCGGATATTCCGCTACCATTTTAAATTAATGTCCTTTGTTTTAAGGTGAAATTGAACCGGTTCGTTCCAGTTCCAGGAGTTTTGCCTTGCGGTTTATTCCTCCTGCGTATCCTGTAAGTCCGCCATTTGTTCCCAGTACCCTGTGGCATGGTATGATTAGTGAAATTTTATTTTTCCCGACAGCGCCGCCCACAGCTCTGGGTGACATCCCCGCAATGTTTTTTTCTCTTAAAAGTATTTCAGAAATTTTATTGTATGAGGTTGTTTCCCCGTAATGAATTTTTTGAAGAATATTCCATACGGATATTTGAAAAGGGGTTCCTGTCAGGTGCAGCTCCGGAATGAAAGACGGATTTTTTCCTGAAAAATAAATATCAAGCCAGTCTTTTGTTTTATTCAACAGGTTTGTCTCTTTTTCAATCCAATTATCTTTATCTATTATTGGGAAATGTTTTTGACCGCAAAACCATAAGCCTGTTAATCCTGTGTCATCGGCTGCCAGAAGAATATTCCCTAACGGTGAGTTATAGTAACTTATGTATTGTAAATAATTCTCCATAATATTCATTGCAACAAATATAGATAATGTAGAAAACTGTGTTATTGTCAATAAATCAGTTCAAAATCTTTGATTGTAAGTGTAGCGTCCTTTTTGCCTTCAAATTCATCTCCGTTTACGCTGGAAGCAAAAACAACATTGATATGGGTTACAGGCAGGCCGCTTTCGCCTATGACATCTTCTTCGGATATTATAGGTGATGCCGCAAGCTCATCCTCATCATACACAAAAAAACTTGTCAGGGTTCTCATCCCGTTTGAATCCGGTTCTGAAATCGACAGTGTCGGTCCCGTCAGGGATGTTTCTGCCGTTCCGATGTATCCTGCTGCGCCTACAATTAAGCGGATATCATTATTCCTGTTTTCCAGCGTCGCTGCTAAAGAACATTCATCTCCCTTGCCGTCATAGTTGAATTTTATTGTGAATCCTTTCGGAACCGCTTCAAAAGGAATTCCCCAATCTATTAACGCCTTTCCGTTTTTATTGGTAAAGCCAAGGAGTTGCTTAAGCGTCATGTTGCGTTCTATTTTTCCTATAAATAAATTTCCGCTGGCAATTACTCCGAATACCCTGCGGGTGGTAAGTTGCGCTGCTGTTGATCCGTCAGGTAACGTGATTTTATAAGTAGGCCACTTTTTACTTCCCGATGTAGAGAAAGCAGGATTTCCGTTGTCCCAAAGAGATTGGGCGGATGTTCCCGGCATTTCTTTGCATTCCACATTTCCCAATGTTATAAAACCAGGAACCTCCTCGGAATGCCACTGTGAAAAATCACTTCCGGGAATTTGATACCCTCCTGAAATTGTCCAGGTTTTTGATTTTTCATTTTCAGAAGATGAAATAATAAAATTGGTTTTATATCTCAAATCAATTTCATCAGGCAGTGTATGTGTAAGTCCTTCCTGTAATTCAACGGATACAACTTTCGCTTTGGAAATAGGAAAAACAGTTGAAGTCCCGTCAATATAATAAGGTAAAGGAATGTATATGGTTGCAGAGACAGGATCAATGACTGATTTTTCTATTTGCCCTTCAACTTTGATTTCTACAGGCTGAAGCTCATTGAGAGCCTGTTCAATATTTTCCTGCGCGGATACAATTGATGCGGTTAAAATAAAAAAGAATGCGGCGCTGATTTTTTTTGCGTGTTGTTTAATTTTTTCCATTTGTTTTATTCTCTTCGATAATAGTTTTATATACTTCCGTCATTTTTGTAGTTGACTTGGAAATACTGTATTGTTTGCTTTGTTCAATATACTGTTTGCTTAACAGAGCTTTTTCTTCAGGATGTTCAATCCAGTAATCAATTTTATCCGCAAGGCTTTGAGGATTTCCTTCTTCAAATAATGATTTTTCATTGATTGCGAAATAAACTGTTGCGCTTTTGGGGGCATTCGCAATTACGGGAACAAGACCGCAACTGAATGCTTCCATGCAGGCGATGGCTTCTATTTCTATATCCGATGCGTGTACATATAAATCAATGCTTCTCATCTGTTGCAGCAACTCTTCGGGAGTATAAAATTTGAAAACCGGAGGATTAGCAAGACCTTTGCTCATTTTATTGTATTTTTTGTATAAAGGACCGTTGCCTGCAAAATAAAGCTGTATTTTATCGCTGTATTTTGACAGTTTCGCCGCTTTTATTATTAAATCCTGCCGTTTTTCCGGAGAAAGTCTTCCCGTCATAAGAATGTTGAATTTTTTATGGGGTAACGCGGGTAAGGGTTTGAAAACGTCGGCCACTCCGTTACTTATGACGTGGAATTTTGCATTGTATCCGTTTGCTTTTAATTCATCCGCAATGAATTGGGAGGGGCAGTGTATATCAGAGAATCTGTTAAAAAAGTATTTGTATAAAAATTTATAAAAGAAACGGGAGGCTTTTTCATTTTTAGCCAATCCAATGTTGTATGTTATATTTTCAGCCTGAACGTGAAAACCGGCGATACAGGGTATCCCCATTTCTCTCGCGATTTTTTCTGTGACCCGCGCCATCGGGAACGGCAGGTAGAAATGGACGATATCCGCTCCTTCCAAAGCTTTTCTGATGATTACAGGATCTGCTTTTGAAAATATTATTCCTTGTTTTTTTGCTATCCATGATACAAGCGGTATTTTCAATAAAGGTAAAATAAATTTATCAGGTCCCGGTATTCCTGTCGTTATAACCCGGACTGTATGACCTTGTTCCCGCAGGCTTTCAGTAAATCTTCTTGCAGATATAGTTGTTCCGTTATTCAATGCGTCATATTGATCCGCCACAAAAACAATAACCATTTATTATTATATTCCCCGTAATTAAGATATTTCAGAGATATATACATTAAATAAACCAAAATATTAAGGAAAGTGTAACCGAATGTTCTATTTATAACAAAATATTATTAAAATGCAGTTTAATGTTTAATACATGCCAGTCTGTAAATTTCCTCGCATGCATTCCTGTCCAGTTTCACGAAATTTCCCTCGGTATGGTTGTCGATGCCAAGTTTATCAAGCAGTACCGGGATGTCATTTTCATTCGCCCCTAAATCTGAAAATGACAGAGGCATCCCGGCTTCTTTCCAGAAGTTGCGCAGAGCCCTTATACCGGCGAACGCTGTTTCTTCCGGATTGGAAAAATTCATCTGGCAGCCGAAAACTCTTACGGCAAACTGTGCAAGTCTGTCAGGATTGTGATGCTTGACTACATATTCCATCCATGCCGGGAATATTACAGAAAGTCCGGCGCCATGGGCGCAATCGTATAAAGCCGATAATTCATGTTCCAGATGATGGCTCGCCCAATCCTGTATGCGACCAATTCCGCAGCTGTTATTGTGTGCAATCATTCCTGCCCACATCAGGTTTGCCCTCGCTCCGTAATCTTCAGGATTTTGAATCGCTTTTGGAAGCTGTGTTACAACCGTTAAAAGGATGGCTTCACACAGCCTGTCTGTAATTTCGGTTTCTTCTGTATTTGAAAAATAGCGTTCCATTACATGAGCCATAATGTCCACCGCTCCGGAGGCTGTCTGATAAGGAGGAAGGGTCGTTGTGAGCTCAGGATTCATAATCGCAAATTTTGGCCGTATGGCTTCACCGCCTGCACCCCGTTTAAGCATTCCTTTTTCAAGTGTTATGACACATCTGTCAGAGCCTTCGCTGCCTGCCGCCGCAATTGTGGGAATTACTCCTAAGGGAAGGGCCTCCGTTAATTTTGCTTTACCTGTAAAAAAAATCAGCGAAGTCTCCGTTGTAAGGGACTCCCATGGCGATTGCCTTCGCTGAGTCTATGGCACTGCCTCCTCCGACGGCGAGAATAAAATCAATTTGCTTTTCGCGGCATAATTCCATTCCCCGGTAAACAAGTGGGCTTCTGGGATTCGGCTGCACCCCGCCAAGCTCGATGAAATATATTCCCTGCTTATCCAGGCTTTCGCGGATACGGTTGAGCACACCGCTGCGTTCCGCTGAACCGCTTCCGTAATGCACAAGAATACGCTCTTTTCCTGTCTGTTTTATATATACCCCTGTATTTAACTCTTCTTTTCTTCCGAAGATAAAGCGTGTTGGACTGTAAAAGACAAAATTCTCCATAAGATATTCCTCGCTGCAGGAGACATAATATCATTTGTTTTTTTTTCTGAAAAGTACTGGATTTATTTCCCTGTTTACAATGACATTATATTGTAGAGACAAAATATAAATAATAATGTATTATGTGCGTAGTTCTTGGGGAAATAAAATGAATCTATCTCTTCTGAAACCGGGGAAATCCGGTGTCATTACAAAAATCGGAGGCGAGGGTGCTTTGCGCCGTCATCTTCTCGATATGGGCTTGACTCCGAAAACCGTTGTCTTTGTCCGGAGAACCGCGCCTCTCGGTGATCCTGTTGAATTGTCGTTGCGCGGTTATGAGCTGACCATCCGCCTGTCAGACGCCGAACAAATTGAGGTCGAAGAATGCGGGACGAACGAAGTTGCCGGATTGAATAATTGTTCCCGTTGCGGAAAATGTTCAGGCAGAAATGAATAGAGTTGAATCATGAAAATACGCATCGGATTGATAGGTAACCAGAACAGCGGGAAAACGACCCTGTTCAACCAGCTTACCGGCAGTAACCAGCATGTGGGGAATTTCCCGGGCGTTACGGTTGAAGGTAAGACCGGTTTTATTAAACCCGGTTTCTTTAAAGGAGAAGAGTTTTCAGGGCTTTCAATTGAAGCGGAACTTGTCGATTTGCCCGGCATTTATTCCCTGTCCCCGTATACCTCCGAGGAGATTGTGACCAGGGATTTTCTGACGGCGGGACATCCCGATGCCGTTATAAATATTCTGGACGCGACAAATATCGAAAGAAATTTGTACCTGACCTTGCAGCTTATGGAAATGCAGATCCCCATGGTTGTTGCGTTGAATATGATGGACGAAGTACGTAACGCCGGAAATTCCATCGATGTCCAGGCATTGGAAAAAGAACTCGGAATAGATGTCGTTCCAATCTCCGCAAGCAAGGGGGAGGGTGTGTCGGAACTCGCCCAGCGTGCTGCTGTCGCCGCAACCCGCAGGAAAAAACCCGGAAATCTTGATTTTTGCGAAGGTCCTGTGCATCAGGCTATACATTCCATCGCGCATTTGATAGATGACCATGCGGCCGCAGCCGGTCTCCCCCTGCGTTTCGCCGCGACGAAACTGGTGGAAGGCGACAAGCCTGTCCTTGACAGACTGCGCTTGAATGAAAATGAGCAGGATATTCTGGGACATATTGTGAATGAAATGGAAAGTGCCCTCGATACTGACAGGGAAGCAGCCCTGGCGGATATGCGGTATGCATACATCGCGCGTATCACCAAAGATACCGTCCACCGTCACAGCCGGACAAAGGAACAGATTCGTTCAGTAAAAATAGACAATATATTGACCCACCGGATTTTTGCGATTCCGATTTTTCTTGGAATAATGGCCCTCATTTTTTACCTGACCTTCGGACTTGTAGGAGCGGCTTTAAGCGACTGGTTTTCCATGGGTATTGATTGGATTACCGGCGCCGTTGACAGGGCTCTTTATGCTTACGGACTGAATCCTCTGGTCCATTCTCTTATAATCAACGGTATTTTCGCAGGGGTCGGCAGTGTTCTCTCGTTTATGCCCACGATTTTGGTGTTGTTTTTCTTTCTTGCCATATTGGAAGATTCCGGCTATATGGCCCGTGTTGCTTTTGTCATGGATACACTTCTGCGGCATATAGGCCTTTCCGGCAAGTCTTTCGTTCCCATGCTCATAGGATTCGGATGCTCTGTGCCTGCGATAATGGCTTCCAGAACCCTGTCAAGCCGCAGGGACAAAAAACTTACGGTTTTCATTCTTCCATTCATGTCGTGCAGCGCGAAACTTCCTGTGTATGCCTTGTTTACGGCGGCATTTTTCCCGGAGAATGCGGCCGCCGTGATGATTATGCTGTATATCGGCGGCATGATAGTGGCTGTTCTTGCGGCTTTGCTGCTCCGCAATACCATATTCAGGGGAAAACCGGTGCCTTTTGTTCTGGAACTGCCGGCCTACCGCCTGCCTTCATTTGCAAGTATGGCTTTGAATATCGGTGAAAAAGCCCGTGATTTTTTGACAAGGGCTTTCACGGTTATTTGTGCGGCTTCCGTCGTGATATGGTTCCTTACCACCCTTGATATCCGCCTCAATATTGTGTCTTCCCCGGAAAACAGTATGCTTGCTTCTGTGGGGACTTTCCTTTCCCCTGTTTTCAAACCTCTCGGCTTCGGCGACTGGCGGATATCAACCGCCCTTATCACGGGTTTGACGGCGAAAGAGGCTGTCGTCAGTACCCTCGCGGTTCTCATGGGAACCGGAACCGGGGTTGATTTGCAGTCTGCCCTTACCGCTTTTATTTCCCCTGCGGCTGCCTTGTCCTTCATGGTATTTGTGCTTCTGTATATGCCCTGCGTCGCCGCGCTGGCTGTCACCAGGCGGGAAATAGGCAGGCGGAATGCGGCCGCGGCCATGTTGTTTCAGACTGGAACCGCATGGGTCGTCGCATACGTTGTATACCATATTGCATGTGCGGTTGGTATGTGACCGTTGGATTTTCATAGTTATTTTATTGTGTTTTTGACTTGATTTAATGCGGATTTGATAGTACAAAATTCAGTAGGAATATTCTTGGGGAGTTTAATGGCAGAATCTTCAGGCGATAAAATAAATAAAATTTTATCAATAAAATTGTATAGAATACTTCCCTAAAAACATAAAAAAGTGTAGTATTTATGTATATTGAGGTATGACTTTAATAAGATTTTTATACAAGGGGTAAGAACATGGGAAACAAAGTAACTATCATCGGTTCCGGGAGCGTGGGTTCCACAATCGCCTATACCCTGGCGGTGCAGGGGACAGCTTCGGAAATCGTGATGATTGACATTAATGTTGAGAAGTCTTTGGGCGAAGCTTTGGATATCCGGCAGGGTATTCCCTTCTGTGCGCCCTGTTCGATTTATGCGGGAAGTTATGAAGACGCAAAAGACTCCAATATCGTTATTCTGACCTCCGGTTTACCGAGAAAACCCGGCCAGTCCAGGCTGGATCTTGCCCAGGCGAACGTTGATATCACCGGTAAGATTATCCCGCAGATAACAAAATTCGCTCCTGATGCCATATACGTTATAGTGGCTAATCCCGTGGATATTTTGACCTATCTGTTTTATAAAAAGGCTGGGCTTCCTGAGGGACATGTAATCGGATCAGGAACAATCCTTGATACGGCGCGTCTCCGGGCCAGGCTTTCCGAATATTTCTCCATCAGCCAGCAGAATGTCCATGCCTATGTGTTCGGCGAACACGGCGACAGCTCTTTTGTTCCGTGGTCCCTGGCAAATGTGTCAAACATCCCTATCGATGAATACGGTGACTGCGTGTCCGAAAAAGACAGGAAAATCCTTCCTCCTTTAGTCCATGAGGAAGTTGAGAACTATATCCGCAAATCCGGCGGAAAAATAATCCAGCGCAAGGGCGCGACATTCTATGCCGTCGCTGTTTCCGTCTGCCATATCTGCAAGTGTATTTTCAGCGGGATGGATACCACAATGACTGTGTCCGCCATGATGCACGGTGAATACGGAATCGACGATGTATGTCTGAGCACTCTTTCAATTGTGGGACGCAACGGTATTCACGGAAAAATTTCCGCGCCTCTCACGGATGATGAAATCGTGAAGCTCAGAAAGAGCGCCGGTGCTTTGAAGGAAGTTATTTCCAACCTTAAGTTTTAATTTATTCCAGGTATTCGGAGATTTTTATGGATTACAGGATTGAACATGATTCAATGGGGGAAGTGAAGGTCCCCGCGGATAAATACTGGGCGGCGCAGACCGAGCGCAGCCACGAGAATTTCAGGATAGGCGTCGGAATTGAAACCATGCCGCGTGAAATAACCCATGCCTTCGGTATTCTGAAAAAAGCCGCGGCTATGGCCAATAATTCGCTCAAACCTGAAAAAATGACGGATGAAAAACTTTCCGCCATTTCCGCCGCCTGCGATGAGGTCATTTCCGGCGCCCTCAACGGGCATTTCCCGCTCGTCGTCTGGCAGACCGGAAGCGGCACGCAGTCCAACATGAATGCGAATGAAGTCATCGCCAACCGCGGGAATGAAATCGCCGGCAAAAAGCTGCTTCATCCCAATGACGATGTGAATATGAGCCAGTCGTCGAACGACACGTTCCCGACGGCGATGCATATAGCCGCGACGCTCATAATAGAAGATAAACTGATACCCGCCATCGATATGCTTATCGACACATTTAAAAGGCTCGAGGCCGAGCATGAGGGTGTGGTCAAGAGCGGGCGGACGCATCTCCAGGATGCCACGCCTATCAAATTCTCCCAGGAGATAAGCGGCTGGCGTTCTTCCCTTGAGAAGGACCGGAAACTGCTTGCGGTTGCGCTGCCGGAACTGAAGGAGCTTGCGCTCGGCGGAACCGCCGTCGGCACCGGTTTGAATGCGCCCGCCGGGTTCGCGGAGAAGGTCGCGGACGCCGTGTCGTCCCTCACCGGCAAATCGTTTGTCACCGCGCCCAACAAATTCCATGCGCTCACAAGCAAGGATGAGCTTGTTTTTGCGCACGGGGCCTTGAAAGCGCTTGCCTGCGACATGATGAAAATCGCCAACGACGTCCGATGGCTTGCCTCCGGTCCGCGTGACGGGCTCGGGGAGATAACCATACCGGAAAACGAGCCAGGTTCCTCCATTATGCCCGGCAAAGTGAATCCGACCCAGTGCGAGGCCGTCACCATGGTGGCGGTTCAGGTCATGGGCAACGATGTCGCCGTCGGAATGGCCGCAAGCCAGGGTAATTTCGAGCTCAACGTTTTCATGCCCGTATGCATCTACAACTTCCTGCAGTCCGCGCGGCTTCTTGCCGAGTCCATCGTGTCCTTCAACAATAACTGTGCTGTGGGAATCAGGGCGAACCGGGAGAAGATGCACCATAACCTGCACAACTCCCTGATGCTGGTGACCGCGCTCAATCCGTACATCGGATATGAGAATGCCGCGAAAACAGCGAAAAAAGCCTTTAAAGAAAATATCTCCCTCAAGGAAGCCTGCGTCCAGCTCGGGTTTCTTTCCGCGGAAAAATTCGACGAAGTCTTTCATCCGGAGCAAATGGTATGACTTTCAGTTATTATCCGGGCTGTACGCTCAAAACAAAGGCGAAGGAGCTTGACCGGTGCGGCCGGCTCGCCATGGAAAAACTCGGTGTCACTCTCGAGGAGCTTGACGAATGGCAGTGCTGCGGCGGGGCGTTCCCCATGGCGCAGGACGAAATCGCCACAAAGCTTTCCTCTGTGCGGGCGCTGGCCGGCGCGCGTGACAAAGAGCGGGATCTTGTCACGCTATGCTCGGCCTGCCATAACGTAATCAAGCAGGTGAACAACGAGATTAAGGTGAACGCCGATGTGTCCCTCCGGGCGAACAATTATCTCGCGCTGGATACCCCGTATCACGGTGAAACGAAGGTGCTCCACTATCTTGAGGTTCTGCGTGATGTCGTGGGCTTTGACAGGGTCGCCGCCGCAGTGACGGCTCCGTTCACCGGAAAGAAAATAGGGGCCTATTACGGCTGCCTTCTTCTCCGTCCCTCCGCCGTCCTTCAGATGGATAACGCGGAAAATCCGAAAATCATCGAGGATTTCATACGGGCGATAGGGGCGGAACCTGTTGTGTATCCCCTGCGCAATGAATGCTGCGGCGGGTATGTGACGCTGGAAAAAGAGGAATTCGCCGGAAAAAAGGCTTCCGCGGTTCTGGAATCGGCGGGCGGCGCGGGTGCGTCCTGTCTTGTCACCGCCTGTCCCCTTTGTCTGTACAATCTGAAAAAAAACGGGGACGGTTCCGTTCCTGTTTATTATTTCACTGAATTGCTTGCTGCGGCGCTGGGCGTTCCCGGCGTGAATGTGAACGTGGTTTCCGAAGGAGCGGCGTGATATGAGCGGAAAAATCACATCTGAAATGCTTGTCCGCATGAGCGGGGTCAACCCCCGTAAGTGCATGAGGTGCGGCAAATGTTCCGGAACCTGTCCGGCATATGATGAGATGGAATATCATCCCCATCAGTTCGTCGCGATGGTCGAGTCCGGGAATATTTCCCCGCTTCTTGATTCTCCTTCCCTTTTTATGTGTTTGTCCTGTTTCGCCTGCGTGGACCGTTGTCCCCGCAATGTGGAGCCGGCCAAACTTGTGGAGGCTGTCAGGCTGGCTGTAATCAGGCAGCAGGGCGGGAATCATTTTAAGCCGGAGCAGATTCCGGAAATCCTCGCGGACGCCGCCGGGACGGATATCCCCCAGCAGGCCCTTGTTACGGCCTTCCGTAAATACGCAAAATAAAGGACGGTTGTGAATATGCAGAGAATCGGCGTATTTGTATGTCATTGCGGTACTAATATCGCGGGCACTGTGGATGTCCGCGCCGTTGCTGAAGCCCTGGGCAAGGAACCCGGGGTTGTGTTCTCAACGGATTACCAGTATATGTGTTCCGAAGCCGGACAGAATATTATTAAAGACGCAATCAAAGAGCATTCACTTACAAGCGCGGTGATATGTTCCTGTTCACCGCGTATGCACGAAGCCACTTTCCGTAAGGCGGCTTCGGCGGCGGGCCTCAATCCGTATATGGTCGAGGTCGCGAACATCCGTGAACAGTGTTCCTGGATACATAAGGACAAGGCGACCGCCACTGAAAAAGCTGTTGTCCTCGGGCGGGCGGCCGTGGCAAAGGTTCAGCTGAATGCCCCTCTCAAAGCGGGGGAGACGCCCGTCACAAAACGCGCCCTGGTGATTGGCGGCGGAATCGCCGGAATCCAGACAGCCCTCGATATAGCGGATGCCGGATTCGAGGTGGACATTGTGGAGAAGCAGCCTACAATCGGCGGTAAAATGACGCAGATTGACAAGACCTTCCCCACATTGGACTGTGCCGCATGTATCCTTACTCCGAAAATGGTTGACTGCGCCCAGAATGAAAAAATCCGCATTTATTCTTACAGCGAGGTTTCCGCTGTGAAAGGGTTCGTGGGGAATTTTTCAGTTACCATAAGGAAAAAAGCGCGGTATGTGGATGAATTGAAATGTACAGGCTGCGGTATTTGCACGGAAAAGTGTCCCCAGCGGAAGGTTCCGAACGAGTTCAATCTGGGTATGAACAACCGCTCGGCTGTTTACATTCCGTTCGCCCAGGCCATTCCGAAAGTCGCCGTCATCGATCCCGACTACTGCATGATGCTGAAGAGCGGTAAATGCGGCGTCTGTTCAAAGGTCTGCGGTACCGGAGCCATCAATTATAAGCAGGAAGATGAGTTCATCGAGAACCGGTACGGCGCCATCGTGGTTGCCACCGGGTATAATCCCATCAGTCTTGAGAATTACGATGAATTCGCTTATTCCCAGAGCAAGGACGTTATAACTTCCCTGGAATTCGAGCGGCTTACAAATGCGGCCGGTCCCACGAGCGGAACCCTGCTCCGTCCTTCCGACGGTAAGCATCCACATACGATTGTGTTTGTGCAGTGCGTAGGAAGCCGTGAGTCTCCTCCGTGCACAAAGGGCGGAAAGGAATATTGTTCCAAAATCTGCTGTATGTACACGGCGAAGCACGCTATGCTTACACGTGAAAAATATCCTGACACTGATGTGTATGTCTTTTACATCGATGTAAGAACGCCGGGTAAAAACTTTGATGAATTTTACAGGCGCGCCGCGGAGCAGTTCGGTGTCCATTACATAAAAGGTATGGTCGGAAAAGTCGCTCCCATGCCTGACGGAACCCTTTCCGTCCAGGGGTCGGACTTAATCGAGGGGAAACAGCTTCATATTTCCGCCGACCTTGTTGTTCTGGCCGCCGCCATTGAACCTGATAAAAGCGCGCGTCCTCTGGCTACAATGCTGACCGCCAGCATGGATACAAATGACTTTTTCACCGAAGCCCATCCGAAGCTGCGCCCTGTCGAAAGCCCGACAGCAGGTGTGTTCCTTTCAGGGGCCTGCCAGGGGCCGAAGGATATTCCCGAAACCGTCGCGCAGGCGGGAGCCGCCGCGGCGAAGGTTATCGGGCTTCTGGCCAAGGATAAGCTTACAGGTAATCCGTGCATTGCGCATCCGGACGAGCTCATGTGCAACGGATGTTCGTCCTGTGAAAAAGTGTGTCCATACGGAGCAATTACATATGTCGATAAAGAATTCCGCGGTCCCAACCGGACTACGCTTATCAGACGGGTGGCCAGTGTGAATGAGGCTGTCTGTCAGGGATGCGGCGCCTGTACGGTCGCCTGTCCTTCCGGTGCCATGGACCTGAAAGGATTCTCCAATTCTCAAATTATGGCGGAGGTTGATGCGATATGCCGATAACGGAAAATACTGCTGATTCCAGGCCGGAAGGCTTCCGGCCCCGTATTCTGGCTTTTTGCTGCAACTGGTGCTCTTATGCCGGTGCAGACCTTGCCGGAACAAACCGTCTGGATTATCCGGCGGATGTGAAGATTATACGTGTTCCCTGTTCCTGCCGTGTCAATCCCATTTTCGTGCTCAGGGCTTTTCAGCGGGGCGCCGACGGTGTGATTCTCTGCGGCTGCCATCCGGGCGACTGCCATTACACGAGCGGGAATTACTTCACCAGAAGACGCATGACGCTTCTTTTTTCAATGCTGGATTTTCTCGGCATCGAAAAGGAGCGGACGAGGGTCGAATGGGTTTCCGCCGCTGAAGGCGCGAAATTCGCCGCTACCATGAACGATTTTGCGAAAACAGTCGCTTCCCTTGGTAAGAACAGAAGGCTGGAGGATTTAAGATGCAGGAAGGAATAGAAAAAGAAATGTTGGAGCGGGCGAAAAACCTTCTTGCCTCCAATACTGTAAACCGTGTTATCGGTTGGAAGAAAGGGCTTTTCGGATATGATGTTACGCCCGGTGTTTTTTCATCCGCGGAAGAGCTTGATTCTTCTTTCGTTTACAATGAATTCTGCGGGGCGAATCTTTCAAAGTATCTGATCGCACAGTCCCGGAAAGAGGGGAAAATTCTGGCATTCCTGAAGCCCTGCGACACCTACAGCTTCAACCAGCTTGTAAAAGAACACAGGATAAACCGGGACAACGTTTATGTTGTCGGAATTCCGTGCCATGATTTCAAGGACGTACCGGAAGGGGGTTCCCTTGAGGACGCACGTCCCGAAGAGCGGTGCGGTGTATGCAAAAGCACAAAGCACGTCGCCTTTGACGAGCTGATCGGTGAAGACGGAGAAGTGAAGGACAGAGGCCGCTTTGATAAAGTCGCGGAACTTGAAGGCATGACCGCCGAGCAGCGCTATGAATTCTGGCGCGGGGAGCTTTCACGCTGCATCCGTTGCAACGCCTGCCGGAATGTGTGTCCCGCCTGTTCCTGTGAGCTTTGCGTTTTTGACAATCCGGATTCCGGAATCTCCCAGAAAGCCGCGGCTGATTCTTTTGAGGAGAATATGTTCCACATAATCCGCGCTTTTCATGTGGCCGGCCGGTGCACGGACTGCGGGGAATGTTCCCGTGTCTGCCCCCAGCAGATTCCCCTCCATCTGCTTAACCGTAAATTCATAAAGGATATAAATGAAATTTACGGAACCTTTCAGGCTGGAGAGGATACGGAAACAAAGGCGCCTCTTAATATTTTCTCCACGGATGACGAGGAACCGTCTGTTGTTTACAGCCGTTCTGCGGCGGCGGAATCTCATGCAGGTGCTGTAAAGGAGGGCAATTAAATGTTTAAACTTCCTCTGGATAAAACCGGCGGGTTTTTCAAAGCTGTTTCAGCTCTGCGGAAACTGTATATTCCTGTTGATTCCGACGGCGGCGCCCGTTATGAATTATGGACTGAGGGTAAAAACTGGAGCTCAGCCCTTAACACTAACAGGAGCGCGAAGGACTTTTTCTTTCCCCAGACTGAAAATCTCTTCGACATGAAATTCAACAGGAATTCTGTTGAGGTCATCGATACCCGGGATGAATTCGAAGACTTTGCTGTTTTCGGAGTGCGTGCCTGCGATGTCCGTTCATTTTCGATTCTGGACAGGGTTTTCCTTTCCGAGCCTGTTGACACTTATTATAAAAACCGCAGGGAGCACGGGATTGTTATTTCCGTCGCCTGCCGGAATCCCGCCCATACCTGTTTCTGTTCCCAGCTGGATATAAATGCCGCGGATCCTGAAGGGGATGCGGCCTGCTGGGTTTACGACGGTATCCTGTATTTTGAGCCTAAGACGGAAAAGGGTTCACGTTTTCTTGAAGAGGCCGCCGGAAAATGTTCCGACCTGGTCGCCTGCGATGAAAAATCCTGCGCGGAAAAGGTTGATGCGGCCAAAAAGGAAATTGCGGAGGCTCTCGGTAAAAATCAGAGGCTTTTCCCTGAAACCGGCGCTTTCTCCGAGGAGAACCTGAAGAACGTTTTCTCATCTCCGCTTTGGGCGGGGCTTTCTGAAGCCTGTCTGGGCTGCGGAACCTGCACTTTTGTATGTCCGACCTGCCAGTGCTATGACATCCGTGATTTTGACACCGGTGACGGAATCAAACGCTTCCGGTGCTGGGACAGCTGTATGTACTCCGACTTCACGAAAATGTCGGCGGGACAGCCCCGTCCCACCCAGCTGGAACGTTTCCGCCAGCGCTTCATGCACAAGCTTGTGTATTTCCCCGCAAACAATGAGGGTATTTACGGTTGTGTAGGCTGCGGCCGTTGTCTTGTGAAATGTCCTGTTTCGATGAATATTATAAAGGTTTCCCGTGCGCTTGCAGCCGAAGCCTCTTCAAAAAAGGAAGGTAGCTGATGGAAAAAGAAGCCCTGATACCCCGGGTGGGTGTCATAACGGATATCCGCCAGGATACTCCAGATGTAAAAACCTTCAGGGTTGTTTCTACTGACGGAAATAAGATGTTCGAGCATATCCCAGGCCAGTGCGCTATGCTTTCCGTTCCCGGTGTAGGGGAGGCGATGATTTCAATCACTTCTTCCCCCACCTTGAAGGAATATATGGAATTCAGCGTGAAAAAGTGCGGGCATCTTACCAGCTGGCTGCACTCCGCTGAGCCCGGACAGCAGATAACCGTGCGGGGTCCTTACGGCAACGGATTCCCTGTCGAAAGCGATTTGCTGGGCAAGGATTTGCTGTTCATCGCCGGAGGAATCGGACTCGCGCCCCTTCATTCCGTAATAAACTATGTGCGCGCCAAACCTGAAAATTACGGAAAGGTTCAGGTAATTTACGGCGCCAGGTCAAAGGCTGATTTGGTTGATTATCATGAGATTCTGGATGAATGGTTGAAAGACCCTTCCACAGAGGTTAATTTGACGATTGACAATGAACAGCCGGACTGGGACGGTCATGTTGGCTTTATTCCGAATTACGTGAAGGAACTTAATCCTGATACACGGAAAACCGTCCTCATGTGCGGACCGCCCATAATGATTAAATTTACCCTTGCCGCGTTGAAAGAGCTCGGCTTCAAAGAGAACCAGGTTTATACAACCATGGAACTCAGGATGAAATGCGGTATCGGTAAATGCGGGCGTTGCAATATCGGCCCGAAATATGTCTGCAAAGACGGTCCTGTTTTCAGGTTTGATCAGCTTGATGAGCTTCCCGACGAGTATTGATCGGCAAGAAGAATTAAGTAAACGAGGTGACAATTATGGAAGGAATGGTTTCTGTTTTTCTTTTTGGAAAAAAATATGAAGTTCCCGGCGACCTTACGATTATGAATGCCATGGAATACGCCGGGTATCAGCTTGTCCGTGGCTGCGGATGCCGCAACGGTTTTTGCGGAGCCTGCGCCACAATATACCGTATCGCCGGAGACCGGGAATTGAAGATGTGTCTTGCCTGTCAGACAAAAGTTGAAGACAATATGTATGTGGCTACACTTCCTTTCTTCCCTCTGGTGAAGGCTGTATACGACATAGAAAAAGTTGCGCCTACAGAGCAAATCATGATGCAGCTTTACCCTGAGATTTACAGCTGCATCGGATGTAACGCCTGTACGAAAGCTTGTCCGCAGGGATTGAATGTAATGCAGTACATCGCCTATGCCCAGCGCGCCGAATACGAAAAATGTGCGGAAGAGTCTTTCGATTGTGTTATGTGCGGAATTTGTTCTTCCCGCTGTCCTGCAGGAATTTCCCATCCACAGGTGGCTCTCCTTGCCCGCCGGCTTAACGGGAAATACATCGCGCCTGAATGCAAACATCTCATTGACCGTGTCGCTGAAATAAAAAACGGTGATTTTACACAGCTCATAGAGTCGCTTATGCAGAAACCGCTCGATGAAATAAAAGAGTTGTATAACACCCGTGAAATCGAGCAGTGATTTTAAATTGATGCTAAGGAGACATTAATGTATACAAATGAAATGCTTGAATCAATGAAGAAGGTTGCGGCGAACCGCAATGAAAATGCTGCCATGGAACCCCGCAGAATGACGGCGGAAGAGAAAGACAATCTTCTTGCTGCTTTTCATCCTGACTATAAAAAAAGCGAATTCGCTGAATTAAAGATGGGCCCGAATAAGGGAGAGAAAGTTCCTGTAGAGCTTGCTTCCCTTTTGCAGGGAAAAAGCCGGATAGAGGAATACAGTCTGGACTTGTCTTCCCCGGATTACGATGCCGATGTCCTGATTATAGGCGGGGGCGGCGCCGGCTCCAGCGCCGCCATCGAAGCCCACGGCGCGGGGGCAAAGGTTATCATGGTGACAAAACTCCGCATCGGTGACGCGAACACAATGATGGCGGAGGGTGGTATACAGGCGGCTGACAAGCCGAACGATTCCCCCGCCCAGCATTATCTGGACGCCTTCGGAGGCGGTCATTTCGCGGCGAAGCCTGAGCTTTTGAAAAAGCTTGTGACCGAAGCCCCAGACGCGATTCTGTGGCTGAATCATCTTGGTGTTGAATTCGACAAGGCTCCCGACGGAACAATGATAACAACCCACGGCGGCGGCACGAGCCGCAAGCGTATGCACGCCGCCAAAGATTATTCCGGCGCGGAAATCATGCGGACGCTCCGGGACGAGGTTTTGAACCGCGGCATTCCTGTGGTTGATTTTACAGCCGCCATCGAGCTCATCCTTGACGGGGAGGGCAAGGCCGCGGGCGCCGTTCTTCTCAATATGGAGACAAAAGAGATAAAAGTCGCAAGGGCGAAAACCGTAATTATCGCCACCGGCGGCGCGGGACGCCTCCACTATCAGGGTTTCCCGACATCGAACCATTACGGGGCCACTGCGGACGGCTTGGTTCTCGCTTACCGTGCCGGTGCGAAATTGCTTTATCCTGATACTCTCCAGTATCATCCTACAGGGGCGGCCTTCCCGGAACAGATTTACGGCGCGCTTGTGACCGAAAAAGTCCGTTCCCTCGGCGCGAAGCTTATAAACCGTGACGGTGAGGTTTTCATGCATCCCCTTGAGACGCGCGATGTGTCGGCGGCTTCGATTATCCGTGAATGCGGCGAACGTAATAAAGGTTTGACGACTCCCGGCGGCAAAGGACTGTGGCTCGACACCCCGATGATTGAATTGAAGAACGGGGAGGGCACAATCGAAAAGAGAATCCCCGCCATGATGCGTATGTTCGGCAAATACGGAATAGACATCAGGAAAGAGCCGATTCTCGTTTATCCGACGCTGCATTATCAGAATGGAGGTATAGATATTTCTCCGGATTGTATGTCCGCCATCCCCAATCTTTTTGTTGCGGGAGAGGCTGTCGGTGGAATTCATGGCCGTAACCGCTTGATGGGGAATTCACTTCTTGATATTATTGTTTTCGGAAGAAGCGCCGGATTAAGCGCCGCCGCGGTTTCCAGGAAAACTTCAGTGGGAAAACTTTCCATTGAACATGTGAAGCGCTTTGCCAAAGAACGCGGGGAGGCCGGTATTTCAGAGCCGGAGGTTTCCCCCAGATTGCTGCCTTCCTATACCCACGGAAATCCCCGCGCAGGGAATGTTCTTAGGTGATATAACGGCGGCCGTATTTGATTAAGTAGGGCCGGTGCGGTCCGTGTTTCCGTACCGGCTTACCTAAAATCAGGACGGTTTCAGGAAGTATAAATTTTTTTACGGAGTTTATTTATGATTAATGTTGCTGTATGTTTGGGCAGTTCATGTCATGTACGTGGTTCCAAGGATATTCTTGCCATGCTTCAAAAGGCTATCGCCGACAACGGATTGGAAAAGGAAGTTGATATTTCAGGCTCAATTTGTTTCGGAGAATGTGCTTCCGGCGGTGTTAACATGAAGGTTGATGGTGAACTTGTGACCGGTATCACCCGCGAGAATTTTCCGCAATTTTTTGAAGATCGTATCTTAAAACATATAAAAAAATAATTCATAAACTCCGGATGGACGGTGATAATATTCGCGCTCCATCCGGACTGTTTCTTTTTTTCCTTAATTGGATTGACCTGCAATGTGTCGCCACCTGCGCGGCTGTAATGCCTAACCGCAACTTGGACTAAAACAGGAAAGCTAATAAGGTGTATAATAACAAAAGGACGTACACCTTATGGGAAGAACAAGAAGAAAGCTC
>CASGDA010000010.1 GCA_949300145.1 uncultured Treponema sp.
TCGGTGACATCCTTTTTACCACACTCCCGGCATACAGTCAACCCCTCCGCCACACTTTTTTACATCTTTTTCCCGAAAAATACAGATGTTTCCTCCCGTCTGCGGGATAAACACAGAAGTTTTTTTATGATATACTCCATAAAACATATTTTTTCTGGAATTCCTAAAGGAGGATGTAATGGAAAAATTTTTCAAGTTGCAGGAGAGGGGCACGACCGTCAGTAAAGAAGTCATTGCCGGTATAACGACGTTCCTCGCGATGGCCTACATTCTGGCGGTGAATCCGGGGATTTTGTCGGACGCCGGAATGGACTTCGGGGCGGTATTCACCGCGACAGCCATATCTTCCGCCATAGCGACGCTGGCGATGGCGTTTCTGGCGAACCTGCCGGTCGCGCTTGCGCCCGGAATGGGGCTGAATGCGTTCTTCACCTATACCGTCGTGCTGGGAATGGGATGCTCATGGCAATTCGCGCTCACCGCGGTTCTTGTCGAAGGCATCCTGTTCATCCTGCTTTCCCTGTTCGGAGTGCGGGAGGCGATCATCAAATCCATTCCTGCGAACCTGAGGAAGGCGGTTGCCGTCGGTATCGGGCTTTTCATAGCGCTGATCGGCCTTTCCAACGCCGGCGTCACATCATCGGGCCTCGGGACAATCATCGGATTCGTCACGCTGAACGGCTCGAACGCCTCCGCCATGACCGCCATCCTCGGTCTGGTGATAACGATCATCCTGTACGTCATGAAAGTACCCGGCTCGATTCTCATCGGAATCGCGATAACGACGGTCATCGGAATTCCGTTCGGAGTGACGACCGTCCCGGAAAATTTCGCCGCGGTCTCGCTGCCGGCGGCGCCGTATTTTTTCCAGTTTGAATGGGCGAACGTGTTCACCCTGAAATTCTTCATCGTGTTTTTCACATTCCTTTTCACCGATATCTTCGACACAATCGGAACGCTGATGGGCGTTTCGGAGCAGGCCGGACTCACGGACAAAGACGGCAACATCCCGAACGCAAAAAAAGCGCTGCTTGCGGACGCAATCGGAACGGTCGCCGGTGCATCGCTCGGAACGTCCACGGTAACCAGCTTTGTCGAAAGCTCTTCCGGCGTCGCCGTCGGCGGACGCACCGGCCTGACGTCCGTGGTCACCGCCGTTTTTTTTCTGCTCGCCCTCTTTTTCAGCCCGCTGTTCGCGCTGATTCCCTCCGCGGCGACCGCGCCCGCATTGATTTTCGTCGGCTTCCTGATGATGAAATCCGTCGTGGGCATCGATTTCTCCGACATGACCGAAGGCATCCCCGCATTCATAACGATCATAGTCATGCCGTTCGGCTACTCCATCGCGAAAGGAATCTGCTGGGGAATCATCGCTTATGTCATCTGCAAAATCGCGGGACGGAAAGCGAAGGAAATCCCCGTTTTCACGTGGATCCTCGCCGCATTCTTTGTCTTCGACCTGTTCTTTGAGGCCTGGAAATAGCTTCATTTTTTAGTTTCAGAAAGGAAGAGTGGAAATGCAAATCTTTCCGCTCTTCCGTAATTGATTTTAACGCACAAAATATTTCAGACAAAAACGCTCCTAATTATTTTCATGTAAAATATTTATGCCTGTTGACAAGTTTCCAGCCCGTATTTATCTTTCTAAAAACAATGGCAAAAGAAAAAAACGAAACACCTGCGGGAAAAAAAACATCAGACAGTACAAAAAGAAAAAGAACTGCCGGAACTTCATCCTCCCGGACACAAACAACACGCAGAAAAACAACGGGAAAAAAAACGCGGGGCTCCTCACGGACAGTCCTTACAAAGGGCGTGGCTGATATTTCCCGTGACAAAACAGCGAAAAGACTTTCAACAATAGAAAGGGAAAGAAAAAAACGCGCCAGACAGATTTCACGGATAAAGACAACAGCCGTTCTTCTGGCTGTTTTTTTCGGATTGTCAGCCGCCTTACTGTTTGTGAAGGTGAATTTCTTTACAGAGAACACTTCATCCCGTGAACAAATTGCAAATCAGGACAACCCTGAAGCCGGAATCATAAAAGAGAAGGCGGAAAAAGACATACCTGAACCGGACTCTCCGCCTTCAAATCCTCCTGCACATGGGACCGGGGAAAACAGGAGCCAAAACGAAACAAAAAAGCCTGAAAACAGCGGACCTGCAGAAACCACCGGAGGAGAGGATTACAATCCTGTCCGTGAAAGCGGCGGCGCAGATGTAAAGCCGGAGACGGCGCCGGAAGACAATGCTTCCGTTGAAAAGGATATGACACCCGCAGCGGATGCATCAAACGAAATTTTAATACCGGAAGGAAACGGTGTTTTATGCTTTGTCTTTGATGACGCCGGGCATAATACCGGTCACCTGGAGCCGTTCCTGGAGCTTCCTTTTTCATGCACTATTGCGGTTCTGCCAGGATTGCCACACTCCGCTGAATGCGCCTCCAAAATCCGCGGTGCGGGAAAGGAACTCTTCCTGCACCAGCCCATGCAGGCTGTCAATTTGAATATGGACCCGGGACCGGGGGCGATTCTGCCGGGGATGACTACGGAGGAAATACACGGTATTCTTGAAAAGAATTTGGAAGAAACAGGCCCTGTTTCAGGGATGAATAACCACGAAGGTTCCCTGATAACAGCAGACAGAGAGGCGATGAAGGCTGTTTTCGATATAGTTGAGGAAAAGTCTATTTTCTTCCTGGATTCAAGGACAAATGCAAAAACAACCGCGCCTGAAATAGCACGGGAACGGGGGGTAAAAATCTGGGAAAGGGATGTTTTTCTGGACAACAGCCAGGACAAGGCGGAAATTACAAAAGCCGTACTCGGCGGTCTTGAAATTGCCTCAAAAAAGGGTTACGCCATTATGATAGGCCATGTGTGGTCGGAGGAACTGGCCGGAATCCTTTTGGATTTATATCCACGTTTACTCAAGGCGGGATACTCTGTATGTGATATTTCCGAACTTCAAACCAGGGTAAAAACAGGAGAAATGTAAACCATAATGAAAATTTTAGGAATAGAAAGTTCATGTGATGAAACCGCGGCGGCGGTTGTCGAGGACGGTAAAAAAATACTAAGCAATGTCGTGGCGACACAGATACCTTTCCATGAAGAATACAGAGGGGTTGTCCCCGAAATTGCCAGCAGAAAACACACGGAATGGATTCTTCCTGTTGTTAAGCAGGCTGTTTCAGAAGCGGGCATCACACTGGCTGACATAGACGGAATCGCGGCGTCAAACAGGCCGGGATTGGTCGGAGCCCTTCTGGTGGGACTGACCTTCGGAAAGACACTTGCGGCGGCCGAAGACAAACCGTTCATAGCGGTGAACCATATGCTCGGTCATCTTTATGCAGCGCATTTGGCGGAAGAAATCGAATACCCCTATTTGGGACTGCTCGTTTCAGGGGGGCATTCAATAATATGCAGGGTAAGCGGATTCGACTCCATAGAGATTCTGGGCACAACTGTGGACGATGCGGTGGGAGAAGCTTTTGACAAAGTGGCGAAATTCTACGGTTTCGGTTATCCGGGCGGGGTCGCCATTGATAAACTGGCGGCAAACGGAAATCCTGCGGCGGCTGATTTTCCCATGCCGAAAATCGACAAAAGCGCGGACAATTCAGGCAGAAGCCACAGGGAAAGCGCCCTTCACAGATATGACGTTTCCTATTCGGGACTGAAAACAGCCGTTATCAACCAGCTTGATAAATTCTGGAATCCGGAATATGAAAAAACCCCTGAAAATATTGCGGCGGCATTTCAGGATACAGCCATAAAAATCCTGCTTTCGCGGCTCTTCCGTGCAGTCGAAGACACAGGCATATCAAAGATTGTCGCAGGAGGCGGAGTGGCGGCCAATTCCCTGTTGCGGGCAAAGCTGGCTGAACGCAAAGACCTGGAATGCATTTTCCCGCCTTTGAAATTATGCACGGATAACGGCGCAATGATAGCCGGAGTCGGTTACCACTATCTTATTCGCGGGGACAGAAGCCCAAAAACGGTTTCGGCAAGTCCTCGGGTTGAGGGATTCCGCAGACTCGGAAAACAAAACTGACTTTAACCCGAAAAAGAAGCGTCAGAATTCCAAGCGTTTACTTTCCGACAATAAAAGTGAATTATTATTTAATTTAAAGTAATAACGGTATATAATATTTCAGGAGACGCTATGCTTTCAAGGAAAAAACACCCGTCCGTTATTCTGAAAAAAAAAGGCACCGGGTTGAGGTTGAAATTCGTATTCTTTACGGTCATACTTGTTTTTTCTGTAGTTATTCTGCTCAGCATTCCCCTGGGACTGCGTTTTTCAAAAATACAGGAAAAAAACCTGGTTTTAAGCCTTCAAAACAGATTGAATGTCCTTTTGGAAAGCCTGGCGTCAGGGGCAAAGGCGTATCTGCCGGGACAGGACTTGATGGAGTTAAGCTTCCTGCCCGGACAAAGCTCCTCCGTTCCGGAAGCATCAAGTGTTATCATCACAGGTCCATCCCGGGAAGAGGGGCAGGAAGGGACGGACTTTGTATGGGCAAACAATGATCCGGCCATATTAGGAAAAATAGATACGGAAAAATACACACCCGGTGTATCAAGGCTGAGGATTCAGGCTTCAAAGCGAATCGAAGAAAGAAACGCTTATATCAATAAACATGCGTTCTTCCTGGTTTCAAACATCTCTGTAAGCATTTCCCTTCTTACCCAGGAAGCGGAATCCCTCGCAAACAAGACAGACAGCGTGTCCACCGCCAGAAAAAATGAAATCCGGACCACCATCCTCCAAATGGAAGAGGAACGTAATACAAGGCTGAAAAGGATTTCTCTTTCCTCCACGGATTCCTATCCTGAGTTTAATCCGGACAAGCTATCCCCGGACATTACCCGCTATGTGTTTTACAAGCCGGTTATCTATATAGAGGAAGGAAGCAGCAATTACGTCCACGGGAATGTCATAGTCGAAATTTCCCTGGAGGAAATGTTCGAAGCATTGTCCCGGGAATACGAGATTGTAATCAGAACAACAGCCTACACAGCTTTTGCAGCCTTTTTAATAGGGGTTCTCGGTTCCCTTGTCCTCGCCTACATCATCATATCCCCGATAAGGTATCTGGCCGCCCATGTGGCAATGGTGAGGGACACAGAAGACAAATCCCTTCTGGAAGGAAAGAGAATCACGCTGCGTTCCAAAGACGAAATAGGCCTTCTGGGGGAAACCGTAAATGAAATGACACAGGCACTCGCCACGGCAGCGATTGCGGCGAAGGATTTGACTGTGGGAAAAGAAACCCAGAAAATGTTCATCCCCCTGGAAACAGACAGAAACGGACGGAAACTGACAAGCGGGCAATATGCCGACGGGAACGCTGATTTTTTCGGATATTATGAAGGAGCCGAGGGTGTTTCCGGTGATTATTTTGATTACAAAAAGCTCGATGACAGGCATTATGCGGTAATAAAGTGCGACGTAGCGGGAAAAGGTGTCCCGGCGGCCCTGATTATGGTCGAAATAGCCACGATTTTCCTGGACTTTTTCAAGGACTGGTCTTTCGCAAAAAACGGTTACAATATCTCGCCGGCGGTGGAACGGATAAATGACCTGGTTGAATCAAAGGGATTTAAAGGCAGGTTTGCGGCCTTTGTCATATGTCTTTTTGATTCCCAAACCGGGAACATATACTTTTGCAATGCCGGTGACAATAAAGTGCACATTTATGATTCCGCAGAAAAAGAGCTGAAAATACACACGCTCAGGGAGGTTTCCGCTGCGGGGGTTTTCCCCACTTCAACGATAAATTCAGCCGGAGGAGGCTTCAAAGTCGAAAAACTCCATTTAAACCCCGGCGACGTGCTTTTCCTTTACACAGACGGAATAGAAGACGCAAAAAGATTCTTCCACACCGGAGATTCCGGAACGGCGGACAGTAAAGGACAGGCTTTTTCCTCAGAAGCCTTGCACAGAAAATATGAAACGGGGGAAGTCTATGAAGAATTCTCATACCGGAGGGTCAAGGAAATAATCGAGGCTGTATTCAAAAAAGAAAAATTCATTTTGAAAAAACAACATAATCCTGAAGGAGAAAACACTGAATACACCTTCGATTTTTCAACCTGCGGCGGTACTGTCGAAGAAGCGGTGATGGCTCTTGTTTCCATTGAAAAGATATTCAGGATTTACGAAGATCCTTCCGAATTAGGATTGCACCGGGTGCAGACGGACCGGAAAATAGACAGATTCCTGCAGAAGTATTTTCTGCAGTACAACCGGTATTGTTCCGCAAAATACCCGCATACGGAATATGAAGAATACTTATACTATGAAAACCTGAATGAAGCCCCCCAATATGACGACATTACAATCCTTGGAATAAAAAAGGAATAACCCCTGCGGAACATCAGGGTGAAACAGCAAAGAAATCTTCCTTGCTGGCGCGAAGTTTTTTCAAAGCCCTGATTTCAGTCTGTCTCACAGTTTCCGCGGAAACACCGAGACATCTCCCGAGATAAGAGAAGGTCCGCTTTTTCCTGTCGTCATTGAATCCGAAACGCTCGAATACTATGAACGATTCATTCTTTTGTAAGGATTTCATCATCTTGAAGACCTGGGATTTGCGGCACTTATCCAAAAACTGTCTTTCAGGATTAAAGGAATTATCCGCCAGAACATCCTTAAATGATGTGCCTCGCTCATTGTCATATTCCGCTTCCAAACTGAAATAAGGCTCGGATACAGCATAAATTTCGGCGACTTTTTTCTCGTCAAGTCCCATTTCATCCGCAATTTCTTTAAATGAAGGGGCCCTGCAGGCTTTGAAGGAAAGCTCGTCGCGGACCTGCCTGATTTTCCTCGCAAGGTTTTCTTTCCGTCCGGGAAGACGAACAAGGCGCGATTTCTTGGAGATGGCGCGGGTGATGGACTGCCTGATCCACCAGCAGGCGTAAGTTGAAAACCTCAACCCGTATGAAAAGGAATAACGTTCCGCCGCTGTCAGGAGCCCCAGGTTTCCTTCCTGAATTAAATCAATCAGAGGCAGGTCAAACGCCACATATCTTTTCGCGATTGCAACAGAAAGACGCAAATTCGAGTTGACGAGTTTCTCAAACGCGGCCTTATCCCCGTCTTTTATCTTCCTGGAAAGATCCATCTCCTCCTCAAAGGAAAGCAGTGGATACCGCTGGATTTCTGCAAGATATTTTTTCAACAAGCTGTCATCATATTCCATACCGCTTCTGTAGCAAAAATGATGCCAACCATATAAAAAATATATAAACACAAGTCCGTTTACAATGAATTTATTTCCTTACTTTATAAGAAAATAAAAAAAATTAACAATTTCTAAAAATATGAATACAAAAACAAACTATAAAATGTATTATTTATCATACTTTAAACAGAATATGTGTATACTTTTTTATTATCCAGCCGTACAGTCAGGGTTCCGTCTCTGCAGGACAAAATATTTTCCGAAAGAACAGCGGCGTCAAGGGGGAATTTTCCTCCTCCGCCGGGCAAATCAACAGCGAAAACCGGAAGGGAAAGCCCGGAAAGCTCTTTTCTGAGCTCCTTCCAGATGCGGAAAGCCCTGTCCAGCGGAACACGGAAAGCCGATGTACCGGGAGCGAGGTCACACTGGAAAAGGTATCCCGGTTTTACGCCCAGGCATACAAGATCCTTGAATAAACGGCTCAAAACACCTGCGCTGTCATTCACACCCTGCAGCAGGACAGTCTGGGACTGCACGGGAATCCCCGTTCCGACAACGGCGGACAGGCAGCCGCGCTGGGCGTTTCCCAGCTCCCCTGGGTGATTTATGTGCGGAATAAGCCACAAAGGGCGGAAAGACTTCAAGGCATTCAGTTTTTCTACGGTGAAGATTTCCGGCGCGAAAACAGGGGAGCGTGTACATATTCTTATAAGAAGTGAAGGTCTTATGCCCCGGATTTTTTCCAGAAGATTTTCAAGCTTTTCAAAAGGGACTGACATCGGATCCCCGCCGGAAACAAGAATCTCGTCGATTTCAGGATTTGCGGCGATATAACTGCAAACCTGTTCTGCCTCCGCTTCGGAAATAAACCCGTAATGTCCTGCACCGAATCCACGCCGGAAACAATAACGGCAGTAACCGATACACCGTCCTGTGGAAAGAAGAAGAACCCGGTTTTTATACTGGTGGACAAGGCGGGGATAAACACAGTAAGAAGCCTCGCCGAGAGGATCCGCCCTTTCAGAGGGGGTCAGAACCTTTTCCATGGCGGAGGGATAAACCTGTTTTTTCAGGGCCTCCGCGGTAAGTGTGTCCCCGGACTTTTCTGCATCAGAGATAAGAGCTGCAAATGAAGGAGGAACACAGCACGGAAAGGAATCGTGTATTTTTTCAGGATCGCCTGCACGCCAGTCAGCGTCCTCGTCTCCTGGTGAATGGGAGGGAATCAGCATAAACAGGCCGCCGCCGCCAAAACAGACGCTTCGGAAACGATGTTGTCAATCCGGGAATACTCGTTGGGCTGGTGGGCTGTCTCGTCCATTATGCTCCAAACCACAGCGTCATATCCCTCGTTTCTGAGATAAGCGGCCACAGTCCCGCCCCCGATTCCGACAGGACGGCATTTTCTGCCTAAAACCCGCTCCACCGCGGAGGAAACAAGCCTTACAACCGGAGCGTCCGGACTTACAGCCAGAGACTCCACAGCCTGCTCCTCCGAAAAGGATACAGTCACCCCGTAAGCCTTTTCAATTTCAGCCGCAACGGCTTTAACCGCCGCGCGTACCTCATCCAGCCTGTACTCCGGAAGAACACGGCAATCCATGCAGAAAAAATCCTCTCCGGGGATTGTGTTTATATTCGGCACATTACCGGTTTTTTTCGTGGCCTGAAAGGTGGAATAATCAGGCTCGAACAGAGGATTCCTTGCGGAAAATTTCTTTTCAAGTGCATGAAGCCTAAGGGCAAGGTCACATCCTGCGTGATGGGCGTTTATACCGAGGTCGGGGCGTGACCCATGGGCCTGTTTACCCTGCACTTTCACATTGAGCCAAAAAATATTTTTCTCAGCCACCTCAACTGTTTCACCGAGGGGATCGCCTCCGTCCGGTATTATTATAAAATCACCTTTACGGAAAATGGGATCCCGGCGGAATTCCTTCAACAGATACTGCATACCGAAAACGGAACCGTTTTCTTCATCAGCCATGAACAGAAGCTTCAGGGTGTATTCAGGCATAACCCCGTTCCTGATGAAATACAGGGCCGCAATAACGGAAGAAACCAAGCCCTGCTGGTTATCTTCCACCCCGCGGCCGTAAATGCATCCGTCTTTTTCAACCGCCGTCCAGGGATCAGTTTCCCATCTTGAAAGGTCTCCCGGAGGAACCACATCCAAATGGCTCATAATCCAAAGACGCACGCCGTCATTGCGGCCCGGAACCGTAACCACAAGGTTCGGGCGTATCCCGGAGGGAACCCGTGAATCAGGGGCGTCAAACCGCTCGAAAAGAGTGAATCCCAGGGAACGGAGCTTATGTTCCAATGCCTCGCATTTCCCGAGTTCCCCGCCGCCCCCGGATTCAGGAGCAAGGGCGGGAACGGAGGTAAGAAGTTTCTCCAGCTCTATAATCAGGGGCCTCTGTTCCGCCACCCATCCGGAAACGGCGGATGCCGTGATTTTTCCGTTATCAGGCATAGGGATTTTTATCGTATTTCTGGTAAACCTTCCACGTGGAAGATATCAGCGTATCCACATCCGAATACCTGGGGGCCCATCCGATAAGCTCTTTTGCCAGGGCGGATGTGGCATAAAGGGCAGAGGCATCGCCGGCGCGTCTGCCCACATATCTGGCGGGAATTTCCTTTCCGGTAACCCTTCTGGCGGCTTCCGTCATTTCCGTAACGGATATCCCAACCTCGCTTCCAAGATTAACCACAAGGCTCTTGTTTTCCCTGTCGATGTATGACAGTGAATTCACGTGGGCTTCGGCAAGATCCGAAACATGAACATAATCCCTGATACAGGTTCCGTCCCTTGTGTCGTAATCCTGACCGAAAATCTGGAGTTCCTTCCTCCAACCTTTCGCAACTTCCATTGTTATGGGAAGAAGGTTCTGGGGATTCCTTTCGAGACCGATGATTTCCCCTTCAGGGTCATAGCCGGCGGCATTGAAATATCTCAAAGCCGCGAAACGGATATCCTTGATTTTGTCGTACCAGGCGAGGAAACGCTCTATTTCAAGTTTGGTAAATCCGTAATAACTTTCAGGATTAAGGGGGTGTTTTTCGTCTATAGGCAGATACTGGGGGGATCCGAAAGTTGCCGCTGAAGAAGAGAACACTATATAACGGCAATTATGGGCGCACATGGCATTGAGGATGTTCAAAGTACCTGAAATATTGTTCACGGAATATTTTTCAGGCTGAACCATCGATTCGCCGACCGCCTTGAAGGCCGCGAGATGGACACAGGCGTCAAAACCCCGGGAAAAAGCCCTGTCGAGATCGTCAGGATGACGGATATCGCCGGGGATAAAATCCTCACCGTCAAAAATATTCATCAACAAACCGGATGAAAGATTGTCAAAAACAGTAACCTTATGACCGGCTTTCAAAAAAGCTTTGGCGACATGACTACCGATATACCCGGCTCCACCGATAACAAGAACTTTCATAAGACCTCCTAAACTGCCGTCCTTCGTTATATTTTCATTTTATTTTATTTTTCTTTCATTAACAAGGATGGAACGCAATAAAATTCCTGACGGACTCAAATCGGATTCCGTCCAGCCGCCCTCCCCTGTTTTATCAGCATAAGCCTTCAGTATGCCGGAATCCTCTCCCTTGTTGTTTACAGACCAATTAACCCAGGAAATATTATGCTTTTTCAAAAATGACAGCCACCGGACCGTTTCTTTCTCAAAAACGCCGCCGTCACCCGTATCCCGTGTGGTCCCCCACTCCGTCACAAAAAGAGGGAGTCCCGCCTCCATGGCGGCGACAGCCTTATCCTGCAACGCCTTTCCGTGGCTTCCCGCATAGAAATGAAGGGCATACATGATGTTGCTTCCTGACAGCGGATTTTCCGCCGCCTTGTCAACATCCTGGCTCCAGGTGGGAGTGCCGACTATGATGATATTATCAGGGTCTTTCTCCCTTATTGCGGCTGTAACAACCTCCGCATAGGGTTTTATACATTCATTCCAGGTGACATCCGTTCCGTTCGGCTCGTTGCAGATTTCATATATCACGTTGGGAAGATGACCGTATTTTCCGGCTATCTCGGAGAAGAATTCGACAGCCTCATCCTGATAAACCCTGGGATCCCTGTCCCTGAGGACATGCCAGTCCACGATGACATACATACCAAGCTTTTCAGCGGCTTCTATGGACTCAACCACCTTGAATTTCAGCGCGCGGTGGGAAATATATCCGCCCTGGGTAAGATACAAGGCGGATCTCCATACCTGGACATTCCAGTCATCCCGGAGCCAGCGCAAAACCTTTTCATTCGCGTATTTACCGTGCCACTGCAGGCCGTGGGAACTCATACCGCGGAGCTGAACCGGGTTACCGGCGGAATCGCACAGACAGGTTCCGTTCACCTGTAGCTGCCCGTAACGGTCAACGACAGGAACACCGTTTTCAACCGCAAGCCTGGAATCCGGATCTCTTTCGGAACAGGACCAAAAAAGAACGGAAAAGACAAAGAACAGAGAAATCCAGGCGGGAATCCCGCGGACATACTTTTTCATTATAAACATTTCCCCCTTCAATTTGAAATACTCCGGAAGAGTATATCACAAAGGGGAAATAAATGCATCATTCTTCCGGAGATACAAGCTGCTTTTCCGCATTGACGATTTCTTCGAATTCCCGTCCGTCGATTATTTCCTTTTCAAGAAGACGTTCCGCCACATATTTTACAAGCTCCATCTTCGATTTGAGCAGATTTTTTACAGCCCCGTATCTTTCAGCGATGATTTTCGCGATTTCCTCATCGATGTACTGCTGCGTAGTCTCGGAATAATCCCGGACCAGCTGGGGTTCCCCGGGATAGCCGTTATACCCCGCCCCGTGCTGGCTGAGGGCCACATTGCGGAAACGGGAACTCATTCCGTAATCGGTTATCATCCGGCGGATAATATCCGTGGCCCGGGAAAGGTCGTTGGCCGCCCCGGTGGAGACGGAACCGAATATAACCTCTTCCGCAGCCCGCCCGCCAAGCAAAACATCCACCCGGCCCAAAAGCTCTTCTTCGCTGCTCAAATACTTGTCTTCCTCGGGAATCTGCATTGTATAACCGAGGGCGGAAAGCCCCCTTGGGATTATAGAAATCTTATGAACCTTGTCCTGCTTGGGCGTAAAAGCCGTGACAATGGCATGTCCCGTCTCATGGTATGCAACAATCTTCCGCTCGTCCTCCCGGATTACACGGCTCTTCTTCTGGAGTCCTGCGACAGCTTTTTCCACGGCCTCGTTGAAATCCTCCATGGAAACTTCCTTCCGGCCCGCCCTTACGGCGAGAAGAGCCGCCTCATTCACGATATTCGCCAGATCCGCGCCGGAAGAACCGCTTGTGGATTTCGCGACTTCGGCGAGATCCACGTCCTTACCGACTTTAACGCCTTTAGCGTGAATTTTAAGAATCTGTTCACGGCCCTTTACATCAGGACGGTCCACGACAATCTGCCTGTCAAAGCGTCCCGGGCGCAGCAGAGCAGGATCAAGGACATCGGGACGGTTTGTCGCCGCCAGCAGAATCAGCCCCTTGGAGCCGTCAAAACCGTCCATTTCAACAAGAAGCTGGTTAAGCGTCTGTTCCCGCTCATCATTTGAAGTCATGGAATTGATGCGAGATTTTCCTATCGCGTCCAACTCGTCTATGAAGATGATGCAGGGCGCTTTCTCCCGCGCCTGCTTGAAAAGATCCCTTACACGGCTGGCCCCCACACCGACAAACATTTCCACAAAGTCTGAACCGCTTATCCTGAAAAAGGGGACCCCGGCCTCTCCGGCGACAGCCCTTGCCAGAAGGGTTTTTCCGGTACCGGGAGGCCCGACCAGAAGCACACCGCGGGGGATTTTACCGCCGATATCCGTATATTTTTTCGGGTTTTTCAAAAAATCAACCACTTCCTCCAGCTCTTCTTTCGCCTCATCCACACCAGCGACATCGGAGAAACGCGTGGTGACCTGGCCCTCCTCAACAGAAGCGGAACGGGTCTGCCCGGCTGAAAAAATGCTGCCGCCCAAACCTCCTCCCATGCGCTTCATCAGATACCGCCACATGAGGAAGAATATCGCGAACGGAAGTATCCACTGGAGGACAAAATCCAGGATGTAGTTTCTTTCTTCGGTGACAACGGAATATTCTATGCCGTTTGAATCAAGAAGGGAGATAAAACTCTCAGTAAGCAGTCCAACTGTACGGTAAACCGTCCCGCCTGACATATCTTTTCCAGGAAAGGAAAAAGGAAGATTTCCGGCATTACCGGAAGAAGATGACGGCGGGGAACCGGAAGAAGCGCCGTAGCCTGTAAAATAAGTCGAGGAAACCTCCACCCGGACAATTTCACCGGATTCAATCAGACTCCTGAATTCAGAAAAGGGAATCAGGCTTTCTTTATTCAGGAAGGAATAAAAATTCGAACTTAGCAAAACCAGGAAAAAGACGCCCAGAATTATCCACAGAAAAGTTTTTGGGGTTTTGGGATTTTTCCCGCCGGAGTCTTTTTTATCGCCGCCGTCGTCAGAGAATATTTTGTTAAAAAAAGAGAAAAAATCATCCCCGTCTTTTTTACCGGGGGTTTTATCTCCGTCAGAATTATTACCGGAGTTCAAATTAAGCCTCATGTCCTAATGATACTAAATTGAAGGAATATAGTCGATATTTTTTGAAAATTTTTATATACTTTTAAGGATTTTATGTTAAAGAAATCCCGGCAAAAAACCGATACACAGGGGGAACGGGAGGAATAAAAATGGGATACAATCAGGCTCTCAATGTTTACAAAGAAACACGGGTAAAAACGGCAAGCCAGGGCGCCCTCATCGTGATGCTTTATGAAGAGGCCATCAAGCATATTGATGCGGCGGTAAGCCTTTTGGACGAGGACCTGAAAAAAGACCCGTCCAGAATCGAAAAAATCAACAACCACATTCTGAAAACCCAGGAAATCGTGACGGAATTGGCGGCCAGCCTGAATATGGATGAGGGCGGGGACATCGCCAAAAACCTCATGTCAATTTACACATTCTTTTTGGGGCAGCTTTCCTCGGCTAATTTCGAGAAAAAACCAGAAAAACTTGTTTCAGTGAAAGGCCTGATGGAACAACTTCTCTCGGCGTGGACACAAATCGCTTCTTCTCCAACAGCCGCTGAAAAACGGGGACAGGTTCCCGCAGGAATAAACATCGCAGGCTGATATGAGCGGGGAAAAGCTGACGCAGGCGGAAATCGACGAAAGGACGGCTGTACTCAGAAGATTCAAGAAACTTCTGGAGGAAAAGCGCAATAAATTCCGGGAATACCTGGCGGCACTGGAACAACAGGAAAAATCAATATCCGAAGGGAACATGGCCCAGGTTGAGAGGCAGAGCGTCCTGGAGGATTACATTGTCTCCGAGCTTTACACCATACAGCGGGTGATAGATCCGATAGAAGAAATGTACAGGGACATACACCGGCAGAAAAATATTGCCGGCATGGTACGGGATTCCGAGGAAGAAAAATTCATCCCCAGGCTTCAGGCCGACCTGGACAAGCTCCAGGAAGATATCCTCCGGCAGAACAAGAAAAACAGGGAGCTTCTGAAATCCGGCATGGCGGAAGTCAGACAGGAAATAAACAGCCTGAAAAAACCTTTCCGGAAAAAAAATGTATATGCCTCGGAAAGCGGAAACGCTTCGATAATCGATATCCAGACCTGATTCCTTTCCATTGCGGACAGACACTGTTCGTGGTATACTTTCCAAATGAATGACCCTGTATTTGTCCTTGATTCCTACGGTTTGATTTACCGCTCATATTATGCGTTCGGCTCGAAACCCCTAATAAACAGCGACGGGGAAAATGTTTCGGCTGTTTTCGGCTTTTTCCGGAGTTTGAGCGCCATCCTGCAGAAACGTAAGCCGCGTTTTTTTGCGGCGGCCTTTGATTCACGGGTACAGACTTTCCGCCACGAATTGTATCCGGAGTATAAAGCCAACAGACAGAAAACGCCTGACGACCTGCACTCACAGATCCCGGTAATCGAAGAAATACTTTCCGCCCTGGGCATTTACTGTATACGCCAGGACGGCTTTGAGGCTGATGATGTCATTGCCTCGATAGCGGCAAAATGCGCCTCCGAAAAACGCGGCTGCGTAATCCTTTCAGGAGACAAGGATTTAGTCCAGCTTGAGGGGGAATTCGTTTCCATCCTCGAACCCGGAAAAAACGGAGGATGGGAAGAGGTGACGGGGGAAACGGTCAGAAAAAAATGGGGCATAGAACCGTCACAAATCCTGGATTTTTTATCCCTCACAGGAGACAGATCCGACAATGTTCCGGGAGTGCCTGGAATAGGAGAAGTCACGGCGGCAAAGCTTTTGGCCTGCTACGGTTCCCTGGACGGCATTTACGCCGCGGCGGATGAAATACAGGGTGCGGCCGGGAAAAAAATCCGGGAAGGGAAAGAGAACGCGTATTTTTCAAAAAGGCTGATATCCCTTTCATCGGAAGTTCCGTTGCCCGGGGATTTTTCACCGTTTGAATGCACATCCCTGAATGGGGAGGCGGCGGCCGTCATCCTCCTGAAAAAAGGCCTTCCGAACGCGGCGAAACTTTATACCGATGAAAAAAAATTCCTTGAACTGAAAAAATCACTGCCGGAAAAGAACAAGCCCCGGCCGTCGAAAGGAGAGGAAAATCCCGGATTATGGGATCAGACAGAAGGCGGAAAATTCTTTGAACCGCCGCCCTTCTCGAACCTGGTTTTCCAGCCGGATGAGATTAAAAAAAACGCGGGCCGGTACTCCGCGGTTTTCTCGGAAAAGGAACTGTCTGAAATAGTAGACAGGGCGCTTGGAAACGGGTTCGCGGCCTTTGACTGTGAAACGACAGGGCTTGACGTATTAAAAAGCAGTCTCGTGGGTTTTTCCATTTCCGTCACACCCGGCGAAGGCTTTTATATTCCTCTTAAATGCCCCGGCCTTGAGGGGAACAGTCTTATTCCTGAGGAAAAGGCATTGAAAGAGATTGAAAGGCTTTTTTCGGCTCCCAAATTCCTGCTGATAACACACAACGGAAAATTCGATTTGCAAATCATGAAGGCTTCCGGACTGAAAGAACCTGCGTGTATGCTGTTCGACACAATGATTGCGGCATGGGTCATCGATCCGGATTTCCGTTCTTTTTCGCTGGAGACGCTGGCGGAAAGTTTTCTGGGACTGAAAGGCCGGGAATACTCCGAAGTCGTCCCAAAAAACGGCACCTTCGCGGATGTGCCTCTGGAAGAGGCCGCCGAATATGCCTCCGAAGACGCGGATTTTACACTTCAGCTTTACAATTTTCTTAAACCGAAACTGAAAGAAGGTAATGCCGGGAAAATTTTCCGGGAAATAGAAATGCCGCTGGTTCCAGTTCTGGCGGAAATGGAAATGCTGGGGATTGCCCTGGACAAATCCCAGCTGGAAACATTTTCCATACAATTGGGAAAGGATATTGAAAAAACAGCCGGGGAAATTTACGGACTGGCGGGACACGAATTCAACATATCATCCCCCAAACAGCTTCAGGAAGTCCTTTTTGACGAAAGGAAACTTCCTCCCGGAAAAAAAACAAAAACAGGATACTCCACTGATACAAGTGTTCTGGAGGATTTGGCTTCGGAAGATCCTCTGCCGGGAAAAATCCTGGATTACAGGGCCCTTGCAAAATTAAAATCAGGTTACGCGGACGCACTTCCGGAACTTGCCGACAGTCAGGGAAGAATACACACCAATTTCATACAGACGGGGACAGCGACAGGAAGACTTTCCAGCCGTGATCCGAACCTGCAGAATATACCTGTAAGGGATGAAAGCGGCAGGCGTATACGGAAAGCCTTCAACGCCCCGGAAGGGAAACTGCTTGTTTCCGCGGATTACTCCCAGATTGAGCTTACCCTGCTCGCCCATTTCTCAAGGGATGAAAACCTGGTGCTTGCCTTCAATGAGGGTGTGGACGTGCATTCCAGGACAGCAGGACTGATATTCGGCGTGCCATCCGACAAGGTTACGCCGGAAATGCGCAGAACCGCAAAAACAATCAATTTCGGGGTAATGTACGGAATGAGCGCCTTCCGTCTGGCGAACCAGCTGCGGATACCACGGAAGCAGGCGGCTGTATTCATCAATTCGTATTTCGCCACATATTCAGGGGTCTCGCAGTTTATAACGCTTTCCAAGGAAAAAGCGGCGGAAACAGGCTGGGTGGAAACCATCATGGGCAGAAGGCGGTACATACGGGGAATAAACAGCCAGAACCGCATTGAGCGGAGCGCTGCGGAACGCATAGCCGTAAACACTCCGATACAGGGCTCCGCCGCCGACATAGTAAAAACGGCGATGATAAAAACAAACGAAGCGCTGCGGAAGGAAAAATCCGGGGCGGTAATGCTTCTCCAGGTTCACGACGAACTTATTTTTGAAGCTCCGGAAAACGAGGCGGAAAAAACCGGGAAGCTGGTCAGGGAAATAATGGAATCAGTCGTCAAGCTGAATGTCCCCCTGAAAGTCAGCGTTGAAACCGGAAAATGCTGGGGGGATTTCCATTGACAGAAAGGGACAGCCTGATTCCGGCGGACGGCGGACATACCGGTGTCGGCGGCAAAAACACCGGAAACGGACGCCGCGTCATAGGGTTGACGGGAAAAATGTGTTCGGGGAAAAACGTGGCGGCGGAAATTCTGGAAAAACACGGGTTCGCCGTAATTGACGCCGACAAAGCCGCGCACAGGGCCCTTGAGGAAAGCAGGGAAAAAGTTTTTGAAGCTTTTTCCGGCGAGGCGGAAAAACAGGGTCTTAAAATCAGGAATGAAGACGGAAGCGTAAACAGAAGGGAACTCGGTAAACTTCTGTTTTCAAAAAAGGAATTGCTGGCCGTCCATGAGGGCATATTATATCCCCGGATCAATAAAATACTCAAAGAATTCACAGAAGAAAACAAACACAAAAATGTCGTGATAAACGCGCCCCTTCTTTTTAAATCCGACGCCGCGGCCCTGTGTGACTTTGTGATTATCATAGAGGCGCCCGCGGTACAACGGTTTTTCCGGGCATTGAAACGTGACAGACTCGGCGTCATTCAAATTTTACGAAGATTTTCATCCCAAAAGGCTCTCTTCGCTCAAAATCCTGAAGAAAATACCGATATTGTAAAAGTGGACAATTGCGGAGGAAAAATTCTTCTTGAACGTAAACTTTTGTCTGTCCTTGCCTGTAAGGGCATAAAACCGGAAACACCGCCGGTTTGAACATTAACACGAGGCGAAATATCTACGAGGGTGGTTTTTATGGAGCAGAAAAAAATACTTTGGATTGTGGCGGCTGTCAGTGTATTTATTCTTGTTATTTTCGGTTTTGCGCTTGTAATGAATTCCCCGTCCAAAACAGCGGAACAGGGACGGCAGTTTGCGTCCGCATACACGCCGGGAACAGCGACTTCCATAGGACGCGAAAATATAACATCGAAGGACGGGGCCGCGAACGTAGATCCTGATTCATGGATACAGAATCCGGAGCAGACCCCCGGCCTCGACACGGAGATTGTCCCGGCCGGCACCAATTCCCTGACGGATTTGAATACCGCCGGAAACAACAATTCCATTCCGGGAAACACATCGAATCCGGACACAATCGACGTAAGGAATTTAACCGGAAGAAATGAAACAAGCAGGGAAACGGCTGCAAATACAGCTTCCGCGGAAAAAACAACCCGGCCCGCTGCAACGGCACAGTCTGAAAAGGACACCACCGTAAAAACGGCAGCGGCGGTTACCAGCACCGGCTCAAGAACGGCGGTCTCCGCTGAAACAAAGAAACAGACAACTGCAAGCGTAAAGCCGGCGGAACCTGCAACCGTAATACAATACTGGATACAGACAGGGTCTTTCTCCAGCAAACTCAATGCGGAAAACGCCAGAAAGCTTTTGACCGACAGATATTTGAATGCGGAGATTTTCACCAGGGAAGCCAACGGGGCGCAGACATACAGGGTACGGGTAGGCCCGTATGAAGACAAAAAAGAGGCTGAATATTGGCTTGGAACCATAACCCAAATGCCGGAGTTTTCCAAAAGCTATATTTCCCAGGTCCGTGCGAAACGATGAGGGAATGAAAGCAGAAATAAAAAATTTTTCTGATAATTTAAGTCGAAAATAGGCCGGCAAAATAAAAACACCGTATATAAAGGGCATGAGAATAATTAAAATCATGCCTTTTATTTTTTTCCTGGGGTTACACCATTTTCTGCCGACGGCTGCTTACTGCCGGAATACGGTTGTTTTTTCGGCCCCCTTTCTGGAAACCCGCTACAAAAAGAATTTCGTTACAGGGAACGAAAAGGCCGATCCGGATTTATTCAGGATAAAAGCAGGTACTGAAGGAATCCAGGCTTCGGTTTACGGAAAAAAGAAAGACGGCGGGAATTTTGAACTCACATCATTCAAAACAGGCTTTTCCCCTTTCCGGGGCAACAAACTGATGATACATTTTTTTTACGGTTCCCTGGGATACAACGGATTCGCGTCCCGGCTGAGGAATCCTCCGGGGAAAAGCTCTTCCGTGGTTTACTATCCGGTCAGCCCGACAAAATCCCTGTTCTTCAGCCAAAGCACCGCCAGCGGCAGGACGAATCTGGCGGCCGATATGTTTTTCGGCAACTGGAGGCTGGCTTTCTGCGGGGACATAAAGGGATACAGCTCAAGCCCTTTCTGGTTTTCCGGCGGATGGGTCGGCAGCCCGGGCTTCGCGCCATCGGCATCACTGTCGGTTCTGTTCTTCGGAGGAAAAAGCATATCGGAGGAGAAAAATGATGGCTCATGGTTTCCTGCCTACCACCGGGAGAATCAATCCGGAAGCCTGTCCGCAGGTTCTGAAATATCGGTAAAAACAAAACATTTCGGCTCTTCCCTGTTCATTTCGGGAACGGACGGGATTCTGCGCCCGGACGGATTCCAGATACGCGCAGACGCATTCCTGCACGGAAAATACGGACGGCTGTCGGCCTTTTACAGCAAAACCGACCGTGATTATGCCGCCGTCAGCGGAAACAGAGTCACTGTATTGGAAAAGAGGGGCATATCACCTTACGCGGCCTTGACTGTCAACAGGAAAATGTGGCTGCGTTTTACCGCGGGGGCAGTATTCTGCGAATTGCTGGAAACCGGAGAAAAAGAATACAGCGGGGACATAAGCAGTTTTTATGCCGGAGGATATTTAAGCGCGGCCACATTGACTTCCTACGCAACAGTAAGGATAAAGAAAGGCGGTGACAGAATCACGCTGGAAGGTTCAGCGAAATCCGCCGCCCTGCTGTCCAGGCGGCTTGTTCTTGAAGCTTCAATGAAATCAATATTCGCGGAAGAAAATAGGAACCCTGAAGAAACCAAGATAACGGGCTCGGTCACATTCCGGTCAACACTGTACAGAAGCATAGGGATAAGCGCGGAAAGACTCAGGGAAGAAGAGGAAAAGAACTACACGGTTTCAGCCTTATTCACGGAAAGGCTTTCTGTCGGCAGGCTGAAAACAGATTTTTCATGTAAAATTTCAGCGCACACAGACGACCGAAAATTCTCCGGGAACATAACGGTGAAAACGCTGTTGAAATAGACCGGACTTATTTGCGGCGGGAAAACACCCTGTAATTTATGAACGGCAGGAAACGGTGCTTCCGTTCCATATCCGTAAGCCATTCCGTGCTGACAAAGTTTGAGCCGAGGGATTCATAAACCGTCGTGAAAGCTTTTATGCTTTCTTCAAAACGGTAACGGGCATATTCGCTGGTCGAAGGGTCATTCATCAGGACAGGCCATTCAAGTGACTGGGTCAGAAGAAGCTCCTTGGCCGCCATATTCAAAACACGTTCTTTCAAACCGGTGTCATTGGGAAAACGTTCGGCCAGATCCACCATTCTTTCCGTGGCCTTCTTTATATATTGGTAAATCCAGTCATTTGAATTATTCAAAAGCTCGTCCGCATATCCGGTTTCAAACCAGGAGGAAAATACGGGATTGACGGTTTCCGGCTTCACGGTTTTATTCTCGTATTTCTTTTTCAAAAAAGAAGAGGGGGTTGAAAATGAAATATCATCCCTGGACGCCGCAAGCCTGAAAACCTTCTCAAGCCATGAGACCCCCTCATACCAGTCATGCCCGAAAAAAGACGCATTAAAAGCGCAGGTCCGGCAGACAGACTCCCCTTCAAGGAAACCCGAAGCCTTTGACAACAAGTCGCTGCAGGAATCCAGGAAACCGGAGGCGTCCTTGTCAATCTGGGCTGCGGCTGCGGCGGGATCGTACAGGACTTCCCCGCCGTTTTCACGGGAAGCCCGGGCCATATAACGGAAACCGGTTATCCTTCTTCCCATTTTTGCGTCAAACAAAGGCGCCAGATCGGCGACATCCATTTCAAACCCTATGTCATTGTCCACATCAAGGTAGACCGGATTCAGACTGTACCCCTTCCCCTCTTTAAAAAATTCCGCGGAGGCGAAAGAATCCCTGGGGAACAGGTTGAATCCGTTCTCACAGCAAACGGGTGAAAAAACCCCGGAGGACGGCGGACTGTCCGAAAAAAGGAGCGCTATATTCTCGACGATACTGTACCGGAATCCGTAAGCCTTGAGATTTTTTTCCGCCCCGGGGAACCAGCCCAGGGCGGGAAGCCAAAACCCGTCCGGAATCGAATCAAAATGAGCCCTGTGGGCCATCAGTCCGGTTTCAATCTGTGCGTTGACTGCTTCCTGTATATCGCTGTACAAGGGGAAAAAACAGGCCGTGGCGGAAGTCGCCATGATTTCAAGATAACCGCGCTCAGAAAAATAATCGAATTTTTTCAGTATGTTTTTTTCATAAATATCTACAAAATCACGCCTGTTCTTTTTGAGGACATTCAGATAGACTTTCAGCAGTGAAGTTCTGCCTTCATCCAAAAGATTGTTTTCTATGACGTACTCCGCGTAATCAATGGAATGATCCAGATGAGCCATATAACGGTTTTGAAGAAGCGGGTCGGACAGCATTTCCGATAACTCAGGTGAAAATGCAATGGCTATATAAAAAGGAACACCCTCGGTCTCAAGTGCCGTGAAACTCCTCAGAAGCGGCAGGTAAGTAAAAGACAGCTCATTGAACAGCCATGATTCCTCCACCATTCCGGGATGATCAGGATCCCTGACATAAGGAAGATGCGCATCAAGTATGAACACGAGTTTTTTTTCATTCATAGTGAGTACATCCTAAAGAAAAGACTGACGATGATTCCGCCAATGATTTTTCCGCAGTTCAGTTATACCGGACAAACCGAGAAGAGGAGCCTCCCTGACAAAACCGGTTCTTGGAATTTCAATTCCGGCGACAGAAGGAACCCACACAACATTGGAAAGGGACAAAACTGCGACACGATTCAAAGAACACATGGAAAGCAAATCCACACGGCAGAAACAGCTGTGCTCTGAAAGATGCACATACCATTTCCGGTCCGAGGGGGAAACCGTGATATTGTAGGAATCCTTAAGCCGCGTCAAATCCCTGTCTTCAAAAAAAGAAACCCTCAAACCGAAGGTTTCAAAGCCTCTCTGCGATGTGCAGGCGGAAAATTCAACGCTGCGGAAATCCCAGAAAACAAATATCCACCCGGGATCACGCAATAAAATATTTATCTGGGTTTCATTATAGGATTCCGGAACAGTATCCGTGGAACCTTGCGGCAACGCATCGGCAAAACTTGAAGAAGCGGGGGCATTTGAATAAAATTCATCCTGGACTTCCAGCAACTCGCCTATAATCAACCGCCGGTTGAGCGTCGGAGGAATGTCCACCCCGAATTCGTCCCCAAGACGAACCAAAGCCTCGGTTGTAAGCGTCTCAAGATACGCACGGTTCAGTGAAATATGATCCATAACTTATCTCCGTATGATGAAGAAAACGCCTGATAATGTCAAGCGCAGGAAGCATTCACGGGAACAAAGCGGCGACGCACTCTTCCATATGAGGAGGAAGGGGACATGAAATTTCGGCCTGCCGTTCCTTCCCGCCGTCCATTACAGGCAGGGTAACGGACACAGCCGCCAGCTGGAGCTTCCTTATTCCGTAAAGGCGGCGTATTTCCTTATTCAACTTGAAATCGCCGTACTTGTCATCGGCGGCCACAGGAAAACCGGCTGACGCAAGGTGACGGCGTATCTGATGCATCCTTCCGGTTTCTATGCGCAGAGACACAAGGCAGAAGGAACCGTCCGGGGAGGATTTCTCAACGTCGTAAAAGGTAACCGCCTCCTGGACGGACGATGGGCCGCACCTGTCCCTGTTTTTCCTTTCGAGGGGCATCCGTATTTCCCCGGAACGCCAGGAGGGACAGTTCAGGCACACGGCCTTATACCGCTTCACGATTTTTCTCCGGATGAAAAAATCCGAATACAAAGCGGCCGCATGTTTCGACAGGGCTGTAACCAGAACGCCAGCTGTATCCTTATCAAGACGGTGAACGGGAAAAATCCTGGTACCGAGCTGCTCCGACAATATATCGGTGACGCAGATACCGACGCCCTCCCCGCCCTGGACTGCAAGCCCCGCGGGTTTTGATATGACGGCGATTAATTCATCCTGGTAAAGGATGTCCAGGGTTCCGCCCCTTTTCCTGTTGATGCCAATTTTGTCCACCGGAGGATATTACTATGAAACTGAAAAAAAATCTTCTCCCGGCCGCATTTTTTACCCTTATGCTTTTCCTTTCCACGGAAACCTTCAGCTTTGAGCTTCAATCCCCTGAATTCGGTTTCTCCGTGGACATCCCGGAAGGTTTTTTCCTTGCGGAAAAAAGGGGAAATGACCGCTACAGATTCCGGAACACAGTTTTCCCCGCTGAACTCCAGATAGCGGTTTATCCCGCGGGGGATTTCTCCTCAGGGGCGGAAGCCCTTTCACACATAACGGAACAAATCGGCTCCGGCGAACCGGCGGCGGAATTCATGTGGCGTTACAGGAAATGCGCAGTCACCAGACTTGTTTTTGAGGAAAAACAGGTGGACGGCGCAGTCATACCGGGAGGCGCGGGCTGGGCGGCGGCCGCGGAACTTCCGCTGGAGAAAGGCTGGCTTGCAATAGCCTCCTACCATTACAACGGCGCGGGCGGAAACGGAACATGGGGAATATCAGAACAGGAACTGGAAAGTTTCCATCTTTCAGTGCTGGATTCTTTTTCGACGGATGCATACGCAAAATTATCGCCGGGACTTGTCACCACATTTTGTTTTCCGCCGGAAGGTGAAATAAAGTGCGGATTTGAAAGCGGAAACATAAAGCTTTCCGTCCCGTTTGACAAATCCGACATGGAAGCAGGCCAATATGTCATAGAACGGGAAATCGGAATCCTTTCAAAATACATCGGGAGCGAATATCCGGTGGAAGCGTGGAAAAGATATTACAGAATGATTTTCAGGGATTCGTATGGGAGGCTGGAAAAAGCGGGATTCATCCTCGGGAACCATCTGCCGGAAAACCCGGAAAAGCGGGCGGAAGAATTTATAAAATGGATTTTCAGTTTCAAGTATGAAAGGAACCTGCAGGGAAGTGATTTCCTCAATTTACCGGAAGCCTTTGCGGAGCGCAGGGGTGACTGCGACACAAGATGCATGCTGCTGATAGTTCTGATGAAACAATCAGGAACAGACGGAGTTCTTTTAATCTCACCGGAATTCAGCCACAGCGTGGCGGCTCTCGACATTCAACGCGAGGGGCCTTCTTTTGAAATAGACGGCAAAAAATACGCTGTGGTGGACTTAACTTCAAGCAAAACCAACGGCAAACTGTCCGAAGAAATGGAGGATTCATCGAAGTGGTTCGCCGTAAGTTTTTAGCCCCGGAAATCAGCTTTCAGCAAGCAGATTGTAGGCGTCCTGGGATGACCGGGCGTTAATCAAACCTTCCCGCAGCTCGGCGCTTTTCAGCTTGGAACTGAAAAAGGAAAGGGTCTGGAGATAATAAGCGTGCTGGTTATAAGCCGCGGCGACCATGAAAAGCAGACGCACGGGAAGGTCGTCTATACTCTGGAAGTCAAGTATATCATGACGGCATATTCCGACAGCCATGACAAGATCCGTCACGGAGGAAAGCCTGACATGGGGGATTGCGATTCCGCGGCCGATTGCGGTTGACATCAGCTCCTCGCGCTTGAGGATTTCAACCGTCAGCTCGTTGAGGTTTTTTATCTGGGGGGCTGTACCGAGAACTTCCGAAAGCTCCACGAGGGCATCACGCCTTGAAGAATGCTCGATGAATACAATGCGGTCCGGGGAAAGGATGTTCTGCACCCTGACAGACGTATTCTCGGTCAGCGTTTTCGAGGAATTGGAAAGACGGTCATCAACCCATTTTTCAATTTCCTTTTTCTTAAACCGCCAGACTGTACCTATTTTTCCAGCGGGGATTTCCCCCTTCTGGGCCCAATCGTAAACAGTGCGTTCCGAAACCCGAAGATATTTCGCAACTTCTTCTATTGTGAGGATGTCGTCTGCCAAAATCGTCTCCTAAATGTCTGATATGCCCCCATTTTGCGAAATACCGCACAAAATGTCAAGTATCTTCATTATCAACAAAAGGAAACGGTTATCTTGCCAGCTCATGCAGGGAATCCTCCGGATACAGTCCGGAAACTGAGGAAAACACAACCTTTTCCCAAACCGGACCGAAAATGACGGGAGAATCCTTTTCCATGAATTCGGAAATAACCTGCCGGCATATACCGCAGGGAGGCACGGGGTAACCGGCGTCCGGGGCGCAGACCGCGAGGGCTGTGAATTCCTTTTTCCCGGCGGCCACCGCGGAAAAAACGGCGGTCCTTTCCGCGCAGTTTGTCGCACCGAAAGACCTGTTTTCCACATTCACCCCTGTAAAAATCTCTCCGTCAGCCGTAAGCAGGGCCGCCCCCACCCTGAAATGTGAATAAGGGACGTAGGCGTTTTCGACGGCTTTTTCCGCCTTTTCAAAGAGTTCCTTCAGGGTTTCCTTTGTGATTCCACCGGATACAACAGAATTCCGGCTCTGTATTGAATTTTCCATTCACCTATTATACCATGAAAGGGATATGACAATCATAAAAAAAATAAAATATGCGCTGGCAGCTTCTTTAATTTTTATAATTATATATATTTTTGTTGCTGCCGTTCCCCTGGAAAATGATTTTTATTTCCAGCCCGAATGGACAAAAACCATATCCGGGGCGGAAACAATTTCCCCCGACCCGGAGGAAGCTCCTCCCGCGGAAGATTCCGGCTGGGAGGCTTTTATGCTCGGGGACGAATTCGGTTTTTTCAGTGAGGACGGGAACATAGTCCGCATGGATGCCGGCGGAAATAAATTCTCGGCGGGGAACGGCGCATGGTGCGTCTACCCCCAGGATGCACGGGAAACACCGGTGTATTATCCCAACGGAGCCCTGAAGATGACCATCAGTGAACCCGGATTCACCCATATTGCAAAAAATTCCGTATACCTGTTCCATCCGGGCGGAGGGGCTGTCTCCATGTATAATGATGACGGCGAAAAGGTATGGACAAGGGACGAAGCTTCCCCGATAACAGCCTTTTCAGAATCAAAAACAGCCGCCATCATCGGATACGGGAACGGGCTTCTCACAGCCGTTGATAAAACCGGGAAGGAAATTTTCTCGTTTTATCCGGGGGGAAGCGATTTGCCTGTAATACTGGCGGCGGCGGTATCCGATGACGGGAAATACGCCGCCTGTGTATCAGGGATAGATCCACAGCGTTTTATTCTGATTGAAATAAACGGACAGCAGCATAAAATAATCTTCCACCACAGCTTCACTAAAAGTATGCGCCGGCAGACATTCGCGGCTTTCGGGGAATCAGGCAAAAGGGTTTTCTTCGAGACGGACAGCGGTCTTGGCATACTGGATATACAGAAAATGAAGCTCAGCATGGTTCCGTTTGACGGGCGTATTTTGAATGCGGGGGAATATCCGGACACAAATTTCTTTGTGATACTTGTAAAAACGGAAAGCGGACATATACTTTCAACAGTCGAGGAACCCGAGCATAAAATAGCGTCCACTGAATTCAACGCAGAGAATGCTTTTTTAATCTTGAAGAACGGAGGTATTTATCTCGGCAGCGATGATAATATTTCACGCATAAACATCAAAGGACTGAGATAAGCGCATAAATGAAACCTGTCACCCTGAAACACGTATTTATTCTGACCGCCGCCGCTGTATTTTTCAGCTTAATCCCCGTGCATACGGAAGCGCTGGAATGGCCTGTGGTAAAACCGGAAATAAAAAGCCAGTTCGGACAGGAGACCGCTTATTCCGTCGAAAGAGGGCTGATTCTGGAAGGTGAACCCACAGTCCGGACAGCTGGAGACGGGATTCTTCTGACGATAATTTCAGAAAGCTCCAATATGACCGGCTTCCCATCCACACTGGGCAACGCAGTCCTAATGTCCCATGACGACGGGCTGGTCAGTATTTACGGCAACCTGAAAGACACCAACAGAATATCAGGCAGGGTGCAAATCGAAAAAAACACGGTTCTTTCAACTACAGGAAAAACGGCATGGGGAAACAGGGAAAACATCTGCATTTTCCAGATTATGGATCAAAAGCAGGAGGTGTTTTTAAATCCGCTGCTGCTGCTTCCGCCGGTGGAGGACAACAGGAGCCCGGTCATAAAAAATGTGTTCCTGGAATCGGCTTCCGGACAGGTCTTTGAGACAGGGAATCCAAGGCGGCTGAGAAGCGGGACTTACAAGATTTACGCCCTGATAACGGATACTTACACCAGGAACCCGGTTGAACTGGCTCCTTTCAGGATAAGCGTCATCATAAACGGAATTGAAAGCATATCCGTTCCCTTTGAGACACTCCGGGAAACAGGCGGAATGCTTGTGCCGAAAGTCACTCCGCCGTACCTTGACGGAACGGTTCCCTTATACAACAAGGACGGATTCATATACGCGGGCGACGTCTCCCTCACAAGGGGCAGAACGGAAATAACCGTCTCAGCCCGGGATTTTTCGGGGAACGAAAGGGCCTCCGTTGTCATGGTGCAGGTTGACTGAACGTAACGGCGGATTTCAGCCGAAAAGGTGCTCGTACTGGTGAAGAAGCTCCATGGCCCGGTCTTTGCATGAACCGCAGACCGTGCCGATTTTCGTCCTTTCCTGCAGACCCTCCCAGTCCCTGGCGCCCTCCCTGTAGGCGTTTTCAATATCCTTGTCGGTGATATTCAGGCAGCTGCAGACAACCTCGCTGGCCTCCTTGCCTTTCAGCGGCGGAAGATTGTTTTTTTCAAGGTAATCGTCTATGGCGGCACGGAGGGCTTTGTCACCCAGAACGGAGCAATGTATTTTGTTTTCCGGCAGCCCACCCAGGCGGGCGACTATATCCTGGGGTTTCAGGATATAGGCATCCTCAATCTTCATTCCTTTGACGGCCTCGGAAAGAATAGACGTGGAAGCTATCGCGCTTGCGCATCCGTAGGTCTTCCAACGGCAGTCAGTAATAACTCCGTCCGAAATACGGAGAAGAATCAACATCTGGTCCCCGCATTTTATATTTCCGACAATCCCCCGGCCGTCACAGGGCCAGGAACTTTCATCTGTTTCCAAGACATTTTTGGGATTCATAAAATGTTCTTTCACAGTATCTGAATAAAGCCAGTCCATATTTCCTCCCTCAGATTTCATAAAATCCGCATTAATTTTTTACAGTTGAATAAGCCCGCAGTTTAGTTATGATAGAAGGCAGAACTTCCACAGTATGGCGGATATCTTCTTCTGTCGTGTATTTTCCAAGACTGAAACGGATGGACCCGTGGGCAAGCTCCGGCCCGATTCCAGTGGCCATCAAAACGTGGGAAGGCTCCAGGTTTCCGGAGGCACAGGCCGAACCGGTTGAAGCTGAAATACCCTGCAAATCCATCATAAGCAATATTGACTCTCCCTCCGCACCGGGAAAGGAGACATTGAGAGTATTAGGCAGGGAATTTTCCAAATCGCCGTTTATTTTAATGCCGGGAATATCTCTCAACAAACCGTCCCGCAACATAGCCTTCAAGGCAGAAGTGTGGGCCGCATAAGCGGGCAATTCCTTTTCCGCCAGTTCCGCGGCGGCTCCGAAAGCGATTATGGAAGGGGAATTGTAGGTTCCGGCACGAAAGCCGTTTTCCTGGTGACCGCCCCGGACAAAGGGTGAAACCGGCGCTCCGGTCTTTATAAAAAGCGCTCCTATACCCTTGGGTCCGTAAATTTTATGACAGGAAAGGGTCAGGTAATCCACATCCAAATCTTTTACATCCACAGGGATTTTCCCGGCCGCCTGCACAGCGTCCGTGTGGAAAAGGGCGCCTGCCTTGTGGGCGATGGCGGCGAATTCCTTTATGTTCTGCACAGTGCCTATCTCGTTGTTGGCGGTCATTATGGAGACAAGAAGGGGTTTATCCTCTTCCTTTCCGCTTTCAAGAGATTTGTCTATTATTTTCCTGTACTCTGATTCAACCACACGGCCCTCGCCATCCACCGGCAGGAAAAACACTTTAAATCCCAGACGTGAAAGCCTGCGGGCGCTTTCCATAACACAGGGATGCTCGATTGCGGTCGTAATAACGGTTTTTCTACCGCCGTAATTCTTTTCCAGTAGTTTCGGGGCAAAGGCCTCTCTGTCGGTCATAATATTGAACACAGTGTTGTTGGATTCTGATCCGCCGGACGTAAAAATAATTTCGTTTGACTGGGCATTGATAAGGGAAGCCACCTGTTTTCTGGCTTTTTCCATAAGCCGGGCGACATTTCTTCCATCCTCATGCATACTGGAGGCATTTGCATACATATCAAGAGCCGAAACCAAAACTTCTCTCACCTGGGGATCAAGAGGTGTGGTTGCATTATAATCAAGATAAATCCTATTCACATACAGCTCCTAAATAAGGTATCTACATTTATAATATACTCAAAATAAGTGATAAATGGAAGCTCAGGCAGGCATCCTTCCCGCTTGAAAAATCACAGACAGCATGATAGGTTAAAAATATGTTGATGGAAATTCCGGATATAAATGAAATAAAATCTGTTCTCGATAATTTTATTCTTTCCGCCTCCGGCTGGCGGAAGGTTTTTGCCAGGGACGGGGATGAAGAAAGTGCCACCCCGGAGATAAGGCCGGAGGATGCGGTTCTTACAGCCTTGGCGGCGGAAACTTTTGCGTTTTTCCTAAAAGATAAAACCGGTAAAAACAGCCCAACCCTTGTTCTCGGTACGGACACCCGCCCCACAGGCAGGGTAATTGCGGAGGTGGCTGCGGAAGCTTTCAAAAGAGCGGGGATGAATTTACTTTATCCGGGTGTCGCCGCCGCACCGGAAATTATGGCTTACAGCAGGACAAAAGACGGGTTCGCCTATATTTCCGCCAGCCATAACCCCATAGGCCACAACGGAATTAAATTCGGGCTTTCCGATGGCGGAGTACTGGGAGCCGAGGACTCATCATTTTTGATAGAGGAATTCAAAAAAGCGGCGGGGGACCAGCGGAGAATTACCCGGGCCGCGGAATATGCCTTATCCAAAAAAACGGATATTTTCCCGGATCCAGAGGAAAAGGAAAAAATGCTTTCCTGCTATGAGAATTTCACACGGGAAGTCATCTCATCCTACGGTTCCGGCAGCCGGGAAGAGGCGGAAAAACAGAGGGCCTTTTTCGCCGTGCTGGAAAACGAAGTGAAAAAAGCGGCGGAAAACGGAAAACCGGTGTCCATTTTCGCCGACTTCAACGGCAGCGCCCGCAGTGTTTCCATCGACAGGAAATTTATCGAAAGCACAGGGATTTCTTTTTTTTCAATCCATGAGCGTCCCGGGGAAATAGCCCACAGGATTGTACCGGAGGGCAAAAGCCTTGATTACGGGGCACAGGAAATGCTGAGACTGAGGAACCAGGGTGAAACCCCGCAACAGAGAGCGGTGACCCTGGGTTATGTGCCTGACTGTGACGGGGACCGGGGAAACATAATTTTTTGGAACGAAAAAAATAATGCCATGGAAGCCCTTGAAGCCCAGCAGGTTTTCGCTCTGGCAGTCATAGCGGAACTCGCATACACGGCATATGCGACCGGAGGGGATTGCAAAAACCACACAATAGTCGTGAACGATCCCACGTCAATGCGTATTGAGGCTGTTGCGGAAGCATTTAACGCCACTGTGGCCAGGGCTGAAGTCGGGGAGGCGAATGTGGTTAACCTTGCCAGAAAACTCCGGGAAGAAGGACGAATTGTACGCATTCTCGGGGAAGGTTCCAATGGAGGTAATATAACCCACCCATCGGCGGTGAGGGATCCATTAAACACGGTTTTTGCCCTGCTGAAACTCCTGCTGATTAAAGACAGCGGCGGAAAAGAAGGCGTGTTCCATATCTGGCTCAACCGCCTCGGCAAAGGACATTTATACAGGGACGACTTTACGCTGGCGGACGTGATAGAAACCATCCCGCCCTTCACCACGACATCAGTCTTTGAGGAAGAGGCGAGGATAAAGGTGAAAACCCAGAACCACAGCGATTTGAAAAGGCAGTTCCAGAAGATTTTCCTCTCCGAATGGGAGAAAAAAAAGGAGGAGCTTTCCCGCTTCGGAATAACAGGCTGGACAGCCGTCTGCAACAACGGAACCGTCCAAAAAGAAAACATACAGGATTTCGGGGAATCCGGGAAAGGCGGGCTTAAAATCATATTCACCGGGGAATCCGGCGGAAGAAAAGCCTTTATATGGATGAGAGGTTCAGGAACGGAGCCGGTTTTCAGGATACTGGCGGACGTCGAGGGAAGGGACAATCCCCTGGAGAAAAAACTGGCGGAATGGCTCGCCTCTATGCTGCGGGAAGCCGATACTTGAGCCGGAAGGAAAAATATATTATTATTTCATTCTTTAATTCGCGGACGGAGATATATTATGGGAATACGGGGAGAACTTTTTACGACGGATGTCCAGCTTAAAAACAGGACGTACTTTTTCAACGTAAAAGAAAACAGGACGGGCGACGTTTTCCTCCAGATTGTGGAAACCAAAAACATTGAGGGCTCGGATTTTGAGAGGCGCACGATTGTCATATTTGAAGAAGACATGCGCAAATTCCTCAGGGGATTTGACTCAAGCCTGTCATTCATAGAAAAAGCCCGGAAAAACAGACAGAAAGAAAAGGCGGAAAAAAGAAGCGCAGCTTACGCCGAAAGAAGCAAAGACAGGGACGGAGCTTACGGCGGCCAGCCGGACGGCGCGCGCAGCGGAAGGAAAACGCCGAAACCGAAATCAGTCAGGGTTATCCCCAAAAAGAGGGAGGACTAGGTTTTTCAGCTTAAATGAGCGCCTCTGGATGGGGGAAGGCCCGAGACGCTTCAGGGCCTCGCAGTGGGCGGCGGTCGGATAGCCTTTGTGCTTTTCATAGCCGTAGCCGGGATAAAGCCAGCTGTAGCGGAGCATCATTCTGTCGCGGGCTGTCTTGGCAAGAATCGATGCGGCCATCACCTGGAATACTTTTGAATCAGCCTTCACGACGGCAGTGCAGGAAGCGCAATCCAAATCCGGCGTGAAGTTCCCGTCAACAACAACATCAATGCACCGCCTCAGCCCGTCCTCAGGCACACCGAGTTTCCGGGACAGGCGTTTGACGGCGTTTTCATAGGCGCGGCACATGGCCGTAAGGGAAGCCTGAAGGATATTCATGCCGTCAATTTCAAAGGACGAAGCGGTTCCGGTTCCCCAGGTATCAGCGGAAGCATAGATTTCCCTCATCGCCGCAAGGCGTTTTTTTTCGCAGAGTTTCTTTGAGTCATTCAAAACGGAAAAATCAAAATCATCCGGCAGTATAACGGCGGCGGCGTAAACAGGCCCTGCGACAGGCCCCCTGCCCGCTTCGTCTATGCCGCAAAGGAAACGGCGGGGAACGCCCCCGCCGCGGACGCAGCCTTCCGGAATCATCCGGCGGACTTTTCTGTAAGGACGGACAAAACCTCCCTGAGCTCAGGATCTTCCTTGTAGTAGAATTCCTCAAGCTCGGCTTCGGTGAGACCGATAAGCTCGTGGCTCATATAATGAATCCACAAATCCTCGTCAGGATGGTTTATCTCATGCTTCCGGCACCAATAGTCAGGCTGGATTGGAAGCTGCTCGTCAAAATAGGAAAAATGCTTGTAATCGTGGACGGCGACCTTCACATCCCTGCGGGGGACGCCTTTTTCCAGAAGCATTTCAACAAGGAAGTTGATGGTCCTGCCGGAATCAAAAATGTCGTCAACAAGAAGGATTTTATCGCCCGCCCGCATATAATCGGGGGAATAAGTCCAGCCGTCAACCATAACCCGGCTGTGTTCACGGATATCCGTATAGGAGCGGGCGACGACAGCCGCAAACAGGACGGGGCGGGAATTCTTTTCATTGCGCTTTATGACCTTGAAGTATTCGCTTATAACATTCGCGACATAGGCGCCGCCGCGCAGCGAGCAGTAAATTATGTCGGGAACAAAGCCTTCGTTATAAATCCTGTGCGCCATTTTCAGCGCGTTGTTTCTGACAACCGTGTACTGTAAAAATTCCTTTCGCATAGAGGGATATTACACTCCTTTCAGTTAATTGCTCAAGTATCCGCGGAAGAGCCGCCGCTTTTTCCGGGCGGAGAGAGGATTTTCGCACCCCTGTCCATAGCCGTAAGCCCCGTCCTGACAAGCTCACGGATACCGAAGGGTTCGAGGAGCCTTATCAGCCCAGCGATTTTTTCCTCGCTTCCAGTAGCTTCGATTATGAGGGAATCCGGCGCGACATCCACAATGCGGGCGCGGAAAATGTTCGCGACTCCGATAATCCCGGCGCGGCTTGATTCCCCGGCGGACACCTTGATAAGGGCGAGCTCCCTCACCACGGTTTCAGAGGGAGGGCAGTTCTCTATCGCCACAACCTCGACGAGCTTCGCCAGCTGTTTTTTTATCTGTTCAAGGATTGACTCGTCTCCGCAGGCGACTATAGTCATGCGGGAAAACTCAGGATCCTTCGTCACGCCCACAGTGAGGCTGTCAATATTGTAGCCGCGGCGGCTGAATAAGCCTGAAATACGGCTCAGAACCCCGGAATGGTTCTCCACCAGAATAGAAATTACATACCGCTTCATTCCGGTATTCTAACAGGTAAGGAATTTATAGGCAAGAAGGAACACACCGAAACCCGGCGCGGCGCATTCCGGCACCGCACCTGGAGTCAGGCGGAAACCCTACACCCACATGGGGGAAAGGGAATTCAAATAAGCCGTATAAATTTCAAAGGCCTTGTCATAGGCTTTCCCGGCGGCGGCATCCGGAAGAACGGTCTCGCTTTCCCGGACACCGATATGCTCGGACACCAAATCCGAAATGGAGACGGGGTTCCCCTCCAGCTTTTTAAGGCACCACAAAGCCTGGATTGCGCCTCCCATTGCGGCGGCCTCGTCATTGTCGGGGAGTTTGACCGGCAGCTGCATGATGTCGGCGGTTATCTGCCGCCACAGGGGACTCTTGCTGCCGCCGCCAGTCAGCCGTATCTCTTTCGGAGAGAAGCCCAGCTCCCGGAAAACATCCAGCGCCTGCCTCATACCGAAAATGGCGGACTCCATGGCGGCACGGGCTATGTTGCCGCGGGAACAGTTCGCCGCGGAAACACCGCAGATACAGGCTTTTCCGTGCGGCAGATTCGGGGTACGCTCGCCGTTGAAGAACGGAAGGAAAACTATCCCGTCAGCGCCGGGAACCGCCCCGGCGGCGAGGCTGTCAAAATCCTTTACACCAAGATCGAACAAGGCTCTTGTTTCCTCTGTAGCTACAGTGCAGTTCATTGTACACAGTAACGGCAGATACCCGCCGGTGGAGGAATTAAAGCCGGAAACGCCGCGGCGCGGGTCAGCGACCGGCGAGTCACTGTAACCGAAAAGGGTTCCGGAAGTGCCGAGGCTTATTGTGAGGAAACCGTCACGCACGGTTCCCGTGCCTATCGCGCTCATCATGTTGTCGCCGCCGCCTGATGAAACGGGAATCCCCGCGGGGATCCCGAAGAGGGCGGAGGCTTTTTCCGTCACATACCCGCAGGGGGCGTCGGATTCTATTACAGGCGGAAGAAGACCGTGGAGGCGGGAATCAATGCAGGCGCATATTTTTTCCGACCACCTTTTTTCCGCGCCGTTGTACAGGGCCATGCCGGAGGCGTCGCCGCTTTCGGTGTTGTAAGCCCCGCACAAAAGGTAATTCAGGTAGTTGTGTGGAAGCATAATGTACCGCAATCGGTCGAACGCCTCTTTTTTGTGGCGTTTGAGCCATAAAATCTTCGGGGCGGTGAAGCCGGGAAGCATAAGGTTGCAGGTTTCGGCGATGACGGCGTCTTCCCCGCCGGCGGCTTCCGTTATGAGGCGGCATTCCTCCGCCGTTGTGGTATCATTCCAAAGCTTCACGTTGTACAAAGCCTTTCCGTTTTCATCCAGAGGGACAAACCCGTGCTGGTGACCGGAAACTCCGACCGCGGACACACAGGCTTTCTGCTCCGGCGTAAAGGCGGCGAAACATTCCGCGAGGGCCTTGTCGTACCACTCTGTCTTCTGTTCCCTGGTACCGTCATTCTCAGCTATGATATCAACAGGCACCTGGGATTTGGCGACAATCTTCTTTGACTCCCAGTCATAGAGAACCGTTTTAATACTCTGGGTTCCCATGTCAATTCCAGCAACAATACGCATCCATTCCTCCGTAATTTATGTCTGGAGCAAATACGGTGAAACCCGGATTTGCTCAGCTTTTTGACCTCTTCTTTGACAGAACATCAAAAACCACCGCAAAAAGAAGCACAAGACCTTTTACAACACGTTGCCAGTTTGCGTCAATGCCCATAATGGACATTCCATTATTAAGAACACCCATAAAGATAGCACCTATAACCGCACCTCCGACCGTACCGGTACCTCCGTATGCGGAAGCGCCGCCTATATAACAGGCACCGATGGCATCCATCTCATAGTTTGTTCCGGCAGTGGGGGAAGCGGAATTAAAGCGACCCACACAGGCAAGAGCCGCAACAGCGGAAAGGAAACCCATGTTTGTGTAAGCGAAAAACAGGACTTTGTCGGTATTGATACCGGAAAGTCTGGCCGCCTTTTCGTTACCGCCCATGGCATACAGATAGCGTCCCGGAACCGTCTTTTGCGTGTAGTAACTGTATCCGAGAACGATAACCGCAAGTAAAATCAATACAACGGGGAACCCCTTATTCATACTCAAAAGCCAGGTAAGGAACATTACTATAGCCGAAATAATGATGATACGGCTGAAAAACAATGCGGAAGATTCCACGGTGTAATTTTTTTTCATCTTTTTTATCCGGCCAAAAACAGACAAAAAGATGAAAACCGCGCATACAATCACGCCAATAATCAGGGTGACAGCCATTACAGCCTCTTTGTCATCCAGCGCGGGAACAAAACTTGTGAAATATCGCAGATATTCATCCGGGAAGGGAGAAATGGTAAGCCCATTCAAAATCAAAAGGGCGACACCGCGCCAAAGGAGCATTCCCGTAAGAGTGACGATAAAGGCGGGGATACGGATAAAAGCAATCCAAAATCCCTGCCAGGCACCGATCAGAATTCCTGTAAGAAGACACAAAAGAATTGAAAAATATACATTCAGATTCAAGTTTACAATCAGGGTTCCAGCCAAGGCGCCAACCATGGCCACCACGGAACCCACAGACAAATCGATATTACCGCCGGTTAATATGCACAACAACATACCTGTCGCCAGAATAACAACATAAGCGTTCTGACTTATTATGTTGGAAATATTCAGAGGGTCAAAAAGGGATCCCCGGCCTGTTGTCAATATCAATGTTTGGAACAGCAGCATAAGCACGACAAGCGCTATCAACATACTGTTTTTCTGCAAACCCTTTTTTATTGCATGTGCCCCTATCATACAAGTTCTCCTTCTTTCACAGATTCAGGTTCCTTTTCCGGAACAACGGAATTGGGACTGCCTTTCAGGATACAGCCCATAATTGATTCCTGGGTGGCTTCGTCCCGGGACAATTCCCCGACAATGCGTCCCTCATTCATAACATAAATGCGATCGCACATACCCAACAGTTCAGGCATTTCCGATGAAATCAACAGGACGCTTTTACCCTCCGCCACAAGATTATTGATAATGCAATAAATTTCATATTTCGCGCCGACATCAATACCTCTTGTTGGTTCATCCAATATGAGAATATCAGGATCAGCGAACATCCATTTACTTAAAAGAACTTTCTGCTGGTTACCTCCGGAAAGGTTTCCCACAAGCTGTTCTATACCGGAACATTTCGTGTGCAGTTTTTCTTTATATTCTTCGGCGATCTGCCTTTCCAAATCAGGATCGAGAACCTGATGATGGCTTACCTTATCCAATTTAGCCAGAGTAGTGTTTTCCACAATTGAAGAAGTGAGGATCAATCCGTTCCCTTTTCGGTCTTCTGTTACATATGCTAAATGATGGTCAATGGCGGAACGGATAGAATGAAGATGGACTTCCTTGCCATTCAGGAAAATGCGGCCTTTAATGTCCCTGCCGTAACTCCTGCCGAACACGCTCATCGCCATTTCCGTCCGGCCCGCACCAATAAGACCGGCCACACCGACAACCTCACCCCGGCGCACATTCAAATTTACATCATCGCAGACTTTGCGCTCCTCATACAAAGGATGGAACACTGTCCAATTCCTTATTTCCAAGGCCACATCGCCGACGGCGCTTTCCCTTTTCGGAAATCTGTCCGTCAAACTGCGGCCTACCATGGCGCTTATAATTACATTTTCGTCAAAAGATTCGGTTTTTTTGTCCAATGTGCGGATTGTTTGTCCATCCCGGATAACTGTAATTCTGTCCGCCACATAAGACACCTCGTTGAGTTTATGGGATATAATTATGGAGGTCATCCCGTCAGCTTTAAAACGGAGCAGCAAATCAAGAAGCTGCTTTGAATCGGTTTCGTTCAGGGCAGCCGTCGGTTCGTCCAGAATCAGCAGTTTGACATTTTTTGCAATTGCCTTGGCGATTTCCACAAGCTGCTGCTTACCGACACCAATATCTTTAATAAGAGTCAGGGGGGATTCGTGCAAACCAACCAAATCAAGCAGTGAAGCCGCCATACCGGCAGTTTCATCCCAATCAATCCCGCTCCATGTTTTACGTTCATTACCAAGAAAAATATTTTCACCAATAGAAAGATAAGGCACCAAAGCCAGTTCCTGGTGGATAATAACAATGCCCTTACTTTCGCTGTCCCTGATATTATTGAACCTGCATTCTTCGCCATCATACAGAATGTCTCCGGTATAGGTGCCGAACGGATAAATACCGCTAAGAACATTCATCAATGTGGATTTACCGGCACCATTCTCACCGACAATGGCATGAATTTCGCCTTCCTCAACCTGCAGGTTAACATTGTCGAGAGCTTTGACACCTGGAAATATCTTTGTGATATTACGCATCTCCAACAACGTTTTTGCCATCGATGTCTCCTCCTGTGCCGTTTCAGTATTCCGGCAGCAAGTAACGAAGAAGGGGACAGATTTGCTGTCCCCTTCCAGGTTCAGTATGAATTAAAGCGCGATATCAGCTTCAGTATAGTAACCGCTGTCAATCAACATCTCTTTATAATTGTCGACTGTGACCGCAACAGGTTCACAGAGGAAAGAAGGCACAACGCCGAGTCCGTTATCATAAGTTGTAGTGTCATTAACGGAAACAGTTGTTCCTTTTACAATCGCATTAACCATTTCCACAACCTTGGCGGCAAGTGTCCTTGTGTCCTTGAAAACGGACATGGCCTGATATCCCCTGATCATGTTCTTCACAGAAGGCTTGTCACAGTCCTGGCCGGTGATAATAGGCATATTTTCCGCGGTATAACCCACTGACAACAATCCGTTGGTAGCGCCGTTGGCGGTGGAATCGTTGGAGCACAGAACAGCGTCCAGCCGTGTTCCTTCAGGGCCGTAGCGGTTGGCGGAGATGATGTTTTCCATGCGTTTTTGGGCTTCTTCCATTGACCAGTTCAAAGTGGCGCACTGGGCAAGGGTTGTCTGGCCGGAACGAACAACCAGTTTTCCGCTGTCCATATAAGGCTTCAGAATATCCATGGCGCCGCCGAAGAAGAAATTGGTATTGTTGTCATCGGTGGGACCCGTGAAGATTTCCATATAAAAGGGGCCGGCGGCATTATCAAGATCAAGGGCGTCACGGATAAATGATCCCTGGGTTACACCGACCTTGTAGTTGTCGAAGGTAGCATAGTAGGAAACAGCGTCACTGTTCATGATAAGGCGGTCATAGGCGATAACAGTTATACCACGGTCCTTTGCCCCTTTGAGGGCTTCCGTAAGGGAAGAGCCGTCAATGGCAGCTATAACGATAACCTTGCAGTTACCCATAATCATGTTTTCAATCTGGGCAACCTGGGTGGGAATATCGTTGTCACCTGCATACTGGAGGTCAACCTGATACCCTGCTTTTTCGAGCTGGGCTTTCATGTTACTTCCATCCTGGTTCCAACGCTGCAGGCTCTGTGTAGGCATGGAAACCCCGACCTTTATGGCAGAACCATCCTTTGCACCGCCGGCAAAAACAGCCGTACAAATTATCAATCCGGCTAAAACAGCGAGAATTTTTTTCATTTTCTTCCTCCATTTGTGATAATTCACGGGATAATATCATTTTTCCCGTGCTCGAGCACATATATATGTTAAATCCTTTCTTTATGGATGTCAAGTGTTTTTTAGAGTAAGTTGTATTTAAATTCCGGAAGATGTTTCACCCGGCATTTTCCTGGGAGCTCCGGCAGCGTAAAAAGCCTTTTTGTTCTCATACATGAGCCGGTCGGTTTCCCTGACGTGTTTTTTTAAATCAATTACCTGTTCAAACCATAAATGTCCCACAGCCACAGAATATTTACCGCCATCCTCTCCGGAACTTTTCTCCTTCAATTCCTTAACTTTTTTTTCAAACACGTCTTTGGGAATCTCGGGACAAAGAACCACAAACTCATCCCCGCCGATCCGGTACAAATTGTTCCGCCTAAACAAAGACAGAAGTCGGCTGGCAATGGCCTGGAGAGCTTCATTTCCCTTCTCATGCCCTAAAGAATCGTTGACAGCCTTCAGCCCATTCATATCCACATAAGCAATGCCCACATGACGGTTCTGTATGTTCTGAACCGTGTCAATATCGTTAATAAATTTATTTCTGTTCTGAAGCCCTGTAAGCATATCCTTGAAACTCATATCCTCCAGTTGTTTTTCAAGCTTATCTTTTGTCAAAACGGAGACAAGAAAATACGAAATGGCTTTTAGGCCGAAATCAATTGAGGAAACAGGCACATTCGGAACCGGGTTATCCACACCGATAAATCCCAACAACTCTGCATTTTCTGTCATAAGGGGTACACGTAACAGGCTTTTTATTCCATGGGCAACAAGGAATCCATATTCTTCGATATTACTGTATTTTATATTTTCGATATCTTCAATATAGACACATTCATTATGTCTTAAAGATGTGATCCATCGCACCATAATCCTCAACGGAACATTTTTCAAACTGTCAATTTCAGATTCAACCCCTGCGGCGCACCATTCATAGGTATTTGTTACGGTTCATCTTCAAAATCGATGTCAAATATACATGAACGCTGGGATTGGAAAAACTCACCGGTAGCGGACAGGATATCCAGGCCAGCTTCGCCCTCAATATTGATTATGCCTTTATCGATTGGAAAAACTCACCGGTAGCGGACAGGATATCCTGTATATTCCTGTCCATGGGACATGAACGGTGCAGGATCCTAAGACATTTATTTATAAAATGCTCCATGGTGAAGGATTTTTCCAGCTCCCGGTGTTTCAGCATAATATCCGAAATATCCAGGGCGATTTCCATACGGACGGGTTTCCCGTCCTTCCACAGGATAAGCTTATCCTTCAACATATAATCCCGTTTCGTCACAGGGTTAAAGAAATTCCACTCGTAAACGCCATTGAAGGATAATTTTGAATTAGTACAAAAGGGGCAGGGTTTAGTCCTTCTTTGTAAAACCTCATAACATTTTTTTCCGCAAAGATCCTGCTTTTCGGACACACCGAAATTCTTTTTCCCGGCAGTATTCATAAACAGCAAATCGTAAGTTTCCAAATCGGAAATATAAACAAGTTCTGACAACTCATTTAATATTTCAGTCATAAGGTCCGTCCCCTCCCCGTTTTAAAAATGAAGTTTAAACTTCCCAAAGTTAAAATGATATATCACGATACCGGCAAATGCAACTTTTTTTTACCCCGATTTGAAGAATGACCTCAGGGAAACCCGGTTGCCGAGGAACATTTTTTTTCTTTATAATGGCGGGAACAGGAAAAAACAATGTCTTCTTATTTAAAAAAAGCGGCGGCGTGGGCTAAAAAGGAAATTATTTTTACAGTCATCTTTTGTCTTACAGTCCTTTCCCTGTGGTTCGTGCCTCCTTCCACCGCATATGTTTCAAATATCAATTTTGATACCTTATTCATACTTTTTTCACTGATGACGGTTGTGGCGGGTTTTTCTTCCTGCGGGATTTTCACCTGTCTGGGCGCTCTGGTGTGCAAATCCGTAAAAACGGAAAGAACCCTTGCGGTTGTCCTTGTGTTCCTGTGTTTTTTCACCGCCATGCTGATCACAAATGACGTGGCTTTATTAACCTTTGTACCATTTGCAATCACGCTGTTAAGGAAAGAGAAACAAGAGTATCTGGTTTTTGTAATAGTGCTCCAGACCATTGCGGCGAACACCGGCAGCATGTTGACACCCATTGGAAATCCCCAGAACCTGTTCCTGTTTTCCCAGGAAGGCTTTTCCCTCGGCTCATTCATAATGACAATGCTGCCCCTGACTGTATGTTCAGGCTTACTGCTGGCGGCGGTGATTTTCATCTTTGTTCCGAACACTGCCACGGAAAACGCTCCCACTGGCAGAGCGACCCCCGCGGCCTTTTCCATTCCGGTAAAAAGGGCCTCGGTTTATACGGTTCTATTCATCCTCTCGTTGAGCGCCGTTGTCCATGTAATACCATCCTATGCCGCGGCGGTTGTTATTTTTGTTTATGCCTTTATCTTTGACCGGGAAAGTCTTGCCCGGGTTGACTTTATGCTTTTGCTGACTTTTGTCTGCTTCTTTATTTTTACAGGAAACATTGCGGCCATTGAAAGCGTAAGGAATTTCTTGCAGGCTAAAATCCAGGGGGCGGAATTCTGGGCTGGTGTGGCGGTCAGCCAGATTATCAGCAATGTGCCCGCCACCCTGATGCTCCATCCCTTTTCAGGAAGCGGCAGGGAACTCCTTCTCGGCGTGAATACCGGAGGACTGGGAACACTGGTGGCATCCCTGGCCAGCCTGATTTCCTTCAAGCTTTACATGAAAACACCGCAGGCACGTCCACTTTATTTTTTAGGCGTATTCACCCTTTTCAATGTGGTTTTCATGGTCCTGATGATTCTATTCAAGTGCTTCATCATGGGCGGCAGTCCAGGCTGACGGCCGCTATTCCAACCTTTTCTTCAACGCATCCAGAAGCATTCCGTTGTCGCCGGCGGTTCTGACCGCAAGCCTGATAAACTGGCCGTGGGAAAAACCCTTCTTGGACGACAGGTCTTTTATGAAGATGTTTTCCTCTGACAAAAGCTCACGGGTTAACCTCTGGGAGGTATAGGACGGGTCGGTTATGCTGCACAGGACATAATTTGCCTCGCTGGGACAGGGGCATAAACCAGGAATTTCCGAAAGGTCTTTTATAAACCTTGCGCGTTCGGACGCAATCGCATTGCAGGCGTCCTTATAGGAGCTTTTGTATTTGTCGTAAATCTGGAGGAAATATTCACCGAAGGAATTGATGTTCCAGATGGCGGTCTTTTTCTGTATGGAGCGGATGTAATCGCCTCGGGAACAGGCCAGGATGCCCAGCCTCAATCCGGGAACCCCGTAGCTTTTGCTGATTGACTTTATGACCACAAGATCCGGATACTTGGAAAGAATGCCGTCGTCAAGCAACGTGTAGCGTTTTTCCGGCGCGGCGAAATCAATGAAGGATTCATCAAAATAAAGGGCCGCGTTCCTTTGTTTGAGACCGTCAAGAAGCCGGAGAACCTCTTCCTTGGGAAGGAAATGACCGGTGGGGTTATCGGGATTTATCAGCAGCACATTGTCCGCCCGGTGCCCGTCCACAGTTGCCAGGATGTCATCCACGGTGTACGAGAAGTCATCTTTCACCGGCACAGGAACTGTTTTGGCGTTCACAAAGCGTTCGGGATATTCGTTAAATGTAGGATAGGGAATGGCGACTGTGCCGGAAATTCTTTCGCCCAGGGCGGAAATCAGCTCTGCCGCACCGTTCCCCACCGCCACGTGGGACGGATCTATGCCGAATATTTTTCCTGCCAGGAGACTCTGCTGGCTGTCTCCGGAAGGATACTGGGTTAAAAGTGATTCAAAGCTGGACTGAAGCTCCCGCACCATCTGTTTCGGCGGGAAATAGGGATTAACCAGATAACAGAAATCCAGCATACCGGGGAAACGCCAGTAACCGCCGTAACGGTTCTGCATCAGCGTCGTTTTCCTGGCCGCATCGGCGAACCGGGTTTCCGCAATAGCCAGATCCGCAGGATCGTCTATTTCGTACCAACGGTCACCGGAAACGGTGTACGCTTTCAAGGTGGTGGAGTCCAAAAAGGACAGAACCTTCAGCACCTGCTCATAATATTCGTTTTTGCCGAAAGCCTGTTGGTATGCACTTAGGAAAGGGACATAGTAGGACTCGGAGAAATTTTTTGAGAATTTGTAAATGTTGACTGTCTTATAGTAGGAATCAATATCGCTCCAATTGAACTGGGATTTCCCGATGATACCTTCGATTTCCCGGTGGGAATTCACCAGCGTCACGGTACCGTCCATCCAACTTTCAAAATGGGAGACAACAGCCAGATTCGGCTCACTGTCCTCAAGCAGCTCTTTCAGAATCGCAGGGTCGAAAATCAGGTCGCTTTCCAAAAGGAGGGTATCATCCTTGGCAAGCTCCCCAGATGCAAGATACAGGGAGTAAATATTATTCGTCTTATCATATACAGGATTTTCGATGTATTCAATGGCGATTTCAGGGTAACGTCCATCCAAAAACGACCTGAGTTTTCCCCCCCGGTAGCCGATGACCAGTATGAGTTTTTTTATACCGGCCCCGATGAGGGCCTCAATGCTGTATTCAATCAGAGTCTTTCCGTTAACCGGGACCATACATTTTGTGGCGTCTTTTGTATACTGCCCCAGCCGTTTACCCATTCCTGCTGCCAGAATCAATGCCTGCATAATATCTCCATTGTGATGATATGAACAATAATACCATCACAATGGTTTATTCGTCCAGTTTATTTTTGTTTTTTAATTTATAATCCTTGGCGGCTTTATTCAAGCGGAACATTTTTGACATATAACGTCTGATATAGAATAACAATTTCTTAGGCAGATACAGGGGGGAGGTATGTGCCAATTTCTTAAGCTGGTAACTTATCCCGTTTTTTGACGGGGCATTCGCTATAGGCACATTCCATGTTTTTCCGTACAATTTCCTCATAAACCCGGGAGCATCAGAGGGTATGTTGAATTTTTCACCCAGAAAATCGATTGTGTCCAGCTCGGAGAGGAACCGGTACGGGACGGTTATCCTTCCGCCCAAATCCCAGCGCCGGATAAAGTGAAGGAATCTGGTTTCATTTTCGTAAAAGATATCCACCTGTTCAGACGTGGGCTCTCCGTTATCCGTTGTGTTAACAAACTGGAACATTCTTCCGTTCCAGTCTTCATCGGGAATGTTTTTCAACCCGGCGGCCTCAAGCTCCGGTAAAACCGACATGAATTTTTCGTAGTCTTTGCCGTAAATGCCCATGTCGGCATCATCATCGTGGGCAATAAAATTATGCTCCCTGATTGCGCCCAGACAGGTTCCGTAATGAAGCCAGCACTGTATCCCATGCTTCGCCAAAATATCCCTGATGGTAACCATGTTTTTAAGTAACTGCTGCGGGTTTCTGATTGCAAAATCCCTTGCCATAATTAAATTCCTTTGTACATTTCTATTAACCTATCCGCCAAAACATCGCAGTCATAATTTTTAAGCGCAAAATCACGGGCCCTTTTCCCGAACTCCGCAATCTTTTCCCTGTTATCAGAAAAGTACATAATATATTCCGCAATGGCTTCCGGATTTTTTTCCGGAACAAGGAAACCTGTAACACCGTCCTGCAAGCCCTCGGGAATGCCGCCGATATTTGACGCAATTACGGGCAATCCTGCGGCTTCCGCTTCCTGAACCACCAAGCCCTGCCCTTCTTCCGCGCCGTTATCCGCCCTGATGCTGGGGAAAATCAACACATCACAGTCTTGATAAATTTGTAAAATCTCCGTGTCAATTTTATTTCCAGTAAAAACAACTTTATCTTGGATTCCCAAAGAATTGCATTTCTCTTCCAGATTTCTTTTGTATCCAGGAGATCCGTCTCCAACAATAAAATATTTTAACCCGGGGACTTTATCTTTTATCAAAGCAACAGCATTTATTGAATATTCAAATCCTTTCAAATCTACAAGTCTTCCTACAGATACCAGAATGAGATTTTCTTTATTCAGTACATAACTTTTTTGTTCATAATCATCGGGGAAAACCCCTACAGGTAGTACTTTTATTTTAGATTCAGAACATCCGTTTTTTATTATATTGCTCTTTATAAAATTTGTACCGCAAGTAACAATATCAACGCAATCAAAAACCGATTTATATACCCCGGGTTTATGTTTCTTAGGAAACACCGTTATATCGGAACCATGGAAGGTTACAATGAGCCTGTCGCAAAATCCGTACCGTTTAAGGAATGCCCCCACAAAACCGTTCTGCCCGAACTGGCAGTGTATGACATCGAAATGGAGTTTACGGGAATAAAAATACCAGGCATAATAAAGGACTTTGCCATTGAGCGCCATTGTTTTCCACCGTCTGACGGAAATGGCATCAAACAATACCAGGGGATGGGTGAAAAGCATTTTAAAGAAAACCGGTATGAGGCGCAACATTCTTTTCTTCATGTTACGGGGTATATTGAGTTTGACAAGATTATCCTCTAATTTAGCCTCATAAAAAAGTCTATGATTTTGAGAGACAGATGATTCGTCATTTTCCATCTCTGTGGATGAAAAAATCACAGGAGAAGATTCTACCGGAAATTTACGTTTAAGAGAGACAATTTGATTTATGATGAATTTTTCCGAAATGGTCGGAAAAGAATTTACAATCATTCCTATTTTCATTTCAATCTCCAAAAAAATCTGATATTTTTATTTTATAAACACCAATCCGCCATGATTTGAATATGCGGGGTTTGTTTTCCGAATAGCAAACGGTCAGTATTCCGTCTTTTATAAAACCTGAAGAGCGGTAACAACCGGACAGTACTTCCCTGCCGCAAAAAGTCCAGTGTTTCAAATCGGAACTCCGGGCAATGTACAGTGAATAATGCTTTCTGTCCTGTCCATGCCTCACTGCCGAGATAAGCATATAATACAAGAACGGAGTCCGCTCAGAGTCTGTAATGATATCGACATGCCAGGGGATGACGGGTAAATTATCAAAAACCGGTGTGCCGGGGGATTCAAAGTCAAAGCAGCCGGGCGCCTGTCCGGTGACATACTGTATATAATGGCGGGGCGGATCGGACTTTTCCACATTCATCACATAATACAAATATCCGGTGTTTCCGTCTGAATCCGGTGTGCCGAAATAAACCTGGGCGGGGGACACGGGGAACTGAATATTTCCGTGATTCTCAAAATTCTGCGTATGTATGATTGAATCCTGCCAGAGTATTCTGTCAGTACTTGTCAAAAGATGTATGTTCTGTTTTTCAGGACGGCGGGTTTCAAGATAAACCAAATAATAAACACCGCCGAACAGGGCAATGTCCGGGTCATCATTGTGGTCTGTTTCCGGCGCAGGCGCAAGGGGATTCAGATTTTTTCGCTCCTCATGAAAATGCAAGCCGTCGTCCGACACGAGGACGGAAGGGTTCTCATAATAATCATTGGTCGCCGGATAAGGTGTGAAGGCCAGCACATAAAACGGACTTTCGTTTTGCACCAAAATATCCGGATGGACAGCCTGCCCTGATTTATCGTAAGTGGGGGTTTTTATCGGGATTTTTTTATATAATGGAAGTTGATCTATATTGCAACCGGAATAACGCAACAAGAAAGGTATTTGTGTTATACAATTGAAAATCATTCCGCAGAATTTATAAATTACAAATTTAGTCTTCTTACTGATTATCATTTTTATAAAGCCCGTCCATATATTTTTCCATTACATTCTGCCACGCCTGGGCCCAGTCAAAGCGGAATCGTTCCGCCCGCTGAAGGCAACATTCCCTGATGTGCAGGTAAAATCCGTTGTCCTCAATGCAACGCTGTATGAGGGCTGCGGTTTGTTCCGGATGCCCGTTTTCAAAAAGGCATTCCTGGGGCAGAATGTCAGGGATGCCGCCCACATTGGTTGCTATGACCGGGCATCCGCAATGCAGGGCTTCCAGCACCGTGTCGGGAAAGGCGTCGTACAGAGTCGGGTACACCAGAAGCCCGCACGAAGCAAAGAACGGGAACGGCGGGTTGACATAGCCTTCAAAGGAAATATTATCCTGTATACCCAACTCTTCCACCGCCTCCTTCGCGGCGCAAAGCTCCCGCTCAGTCCCCCTTCCCAGAACAGACAGATGCAGGTTTCGGCCGGTTTGTTCCGTCACCAGAGCAAAGGCTTTCAGCATATGGTACAAGCCTTTCGATAAGGAAATGCCGCCGGCGAAAACCAGTTTTTCCGGGGATGTTTCCTTGTTGGTGTTTTCCCATTCGGGAGTGCAGCGGGGAAGCCCGATGTTGCCGGGAATGATTACCGTGGTGTTTTTGTCCGCGCCGGTACGCTCGCAGTACAAGTCCCGGTCGCAGATATTCTGGAAGGCGGTCAGCCGTGCCTTGCGGGCAACCAGTTTTTCCCGGCGCCGGTTGACCTGCTCATACAGCAGCGAAAACAAGTATTCCCGGAAAGAGAGGGAACCTGATTTACGCAGTATACGGGCACGGGTGATGTCGTTGCACCGGAAAGCGTAAAAGAGGGGCGCTCCCGTCACTGAACACAGGTACAGGGCTGCATTTAAGTGCATGTCCCCGTGGATGTGTACCCACTCCACCCCGCCGGCTTGTTCCAGAACCGGGCAGATTTCAGTATCGTAGCACCGCTTAACGGCCTTGCGGAACAGGAAGGACGCCGGGGGAAAGCCGCGGCGCTTGTAAGGAACCGTCAGCGGTATTTTCGTGAAAGAGACCGGAGTGTATTCAAGCAGGGTATTCATAATCACGTACACCCGGTTCCCTTTTGCGGCAAGGGATTCCATCAGCTCCAGGTAGCGGCGGTTGGCGCCGGTACGCATTTCTTTGTTCAGAAAAATTCCAAGTATGGTCATGGGAACCGCCGTTTTTTTGTTTTAATGTCGGTGACAATGTAATGCTCCGACTCGTTGTATGTGTGGGTTCCGATGGCGGTGTACCCGGGACTGTTGTACTGCTCCGGGGGAAGGATGTCGGACAGCTTTGATTCCCTGTAAACTGACGGCGAAAGCTCTTCAATTTCCATAAGGTGCATGGCCCTGCCGTAAAACCGCGCACAGTCCTGGGCAGGGCGGACAAGCTTTCCGTCTTTGGAAAACACCCGGCCCGCATTCCTGCTGAAAGCGGCACTGTCAACCACCGGATTCGCGGGATGGGCTGTCCAGCCGCCGTCGGGGAAGGAATCCGAGTAATACACGAAGGCCTTCTGATTCAAACTGTCCCCCGGTTTTTCCGCAACATTGGCGACCAAATAAAAGACACCGTTGTGGCGGATGATATCCGTGTCAACGGCGCAGATACCCAGTATCAGGGTACGGTGGAACTCCCAGACTCCGGGGAAGGATGTGCACCGGTAACAGTCTATGCTGTTGTTTTCGTTGGATTCGGGAATCATGTAAAGCTCCCCGCCGGATTCGAACAGATGGGGATATGAGAGGTGGAAGTCTTTTTCCAGCACTTGATTGAAGCCGGAGCAGCTCATGTCGGGCTGGAGGGTTATATATCCCAGCGTCCCGTTTTTGCCGGCGAACTGCTGCTCAATAAAGATGTACAGCAAGCCGTCCCGTTCCAGCGGGAAAGGGTCTGCCCAGATGCAGTCATCCCGGGGAGGCATAAGGTGCACTGTATCCCCGGAACGCTTATCAGTGACAACGAGACTGTATTGTTCCCGGTACCTGAGTTTTTCGATTTTCCGGCGTATTTTCCGTATCAGTTTAGGCATAGGGTTATCCTTTCTTTTTTAAAATATTCCGGACAAATGTCGAGAGCTTTCCCTTAAAACTTACCGGGATGATGCAAGAATATTCAGGATGCTTTTCCCCGCCGAAAGCTTCTTTAAATTTGTTTATGGAGAGTTTTTCAGTATCAGTGTTTCCCCCATACCATCCGCCGAAATCGTAATAAGGTATCCCCTGTTCCTTAAAATACAACATATCGTCAAGGTGAAGGAATTTATTCACACGCCCAACCCGGTTGCGGGCTTCCTTGTCTTCGTTGTTTCTGAATAATGAGGCGGACTGGTGCAGGCGGGCTTTCCCGTCAGATACAACATAGCAGTGCATAACCAGCGGCTCGCCGGTCTCGTTGTCTTTTATGCAACGGACACAGATATTGCCGGCTGTTAAAAACTGCTCGTAGTCGGAAAAGCTTACGGTTCCACGGTTTTTTGTTTTTGCGAAATCATTGAAAAAGCGGATATAAATGTCAAACCGTGCCATGTCTTTTTCCCCGCAGGAGAAAAAGGTTTCCGCCGTGACATTATCCTTTGTTTTTCCACGGTTTGCCTGGTACTTTGTTGTTTTGTCGAAGCCGGATGTAATTTCTTCCTCTGTCCGGGACAAATCAATCAGCAAGGTATACAGATTTTCCACAGCAGAAGCTCCCGGAGGCAACGAGTCCACGTAATGGCAGCGGATAATATCAGTCCCGGACTGCAATGCAGTTTCAATTTCCGTATTGTTATACCATATTTCCGCAATTTTTATACCTTTTTTTATTCGATTATAAATCATGACCGGTTCCTTTTTAATAAATTAAACAGAAAAGATTGATATGGTATAAAAAAATTAAGAATTTTTTCAATCTTTTCTATTTGTTTATCTTGAAGTTTCCATAAAGGTTTTTTTATTTTTTTTGTTTGCAATTCTGGATATTTTATCTTTAAAGCCGAAAGAACAACAGGAGCTGCAATATAATTACCATCTGTAAGAGCTTGTAACAAAGTTTTAGGCGTATTGCTTCCATCTGAATTCTTTGTCCATGTTGCGGCGAAATGATGGCACATACAAGTATTTTCCGAGAATGTCATAATAACCTTTTGCTTATTCCGTTCTGTAAGCGGAGAAAAATAATCTTGCGGATATATTTTTATATTATTAACAATCACCGGTTGCGCAACATTATAGAAAAGTCCGTCCTTTGAAATTGCCTGATTTCCAGATGTTTTCTTTTCCAATTCTAAAAAATATAAAGACATTAAGTCGGGGATAGGAAGCCTTTTTATAAAGTAATGCAAAGAGCCTGATAATGTATTTTCATATAAATTGATTAAAAAATCCAGAACCTCATGATTGCTTCCGCATTTAATTCCCATTGAATGGGGCGTTAATCCACCGGTTTTATTACTTTCCACTCCAATAAACAAATCATAGTCATCCGAAGTCTGCGCTTCTTCATAAATACGACGGAAGATTTCCCCGTCAATAATTTCTATATCAGCATCAAGATAAACTCCGCCATACTTTTTTAACAACCAGCATCTGAAATAGTCGCTCAAAAAAGCATGATTCTTTTCTTTTGCCAATGTACGTGTATATTGATTAAGATCCAACGGGAGGTTTGTTTTATCCCATTGCATAATTGTAAAGTCCGGTAGTTGCTTTTTCCATGTTTCCAAATACGATGCAAAGGGATCCGGACCATCATCAAAATTAAAAAAAATACGGTGTAATATTTTCTCCATAAAACCATACCTTTTCATTCTTTAATTAAAGAATGATATTTTCATATATAATATATTCTGAATACTCTATACATCATAATCTATAATTTTCCTTATTTCTATAAATTTTGTCTCTTATCCCTAACGAATGAATAAATTTATTTAATGACATCAATTTACCAAAGATTCTTGGTTTATTTTTTTTCAATTTAAGTAAATCTGAAAACAACTTACTTTCAAGCAGATCCAGCATTTCTGTATCGGCAAGCAATTTTGTCTGCAAAGAAAAAGCTGTTTTAGGATTATATATATATCGGATGACTTCTTCCGGGACAATTTTTTTTACAGCGATACTTGAAAGAACATCTGTATCAGCTAAAATATAAGGATGCGGCTTATACTCTTGAGTGGCAAAATAATGAATTATTTTTGCATCGGTTAGGAACGGCAACCCGCCTTTCAAAACCTGGCAATTCCAAACATCATCCAACTGTTGTATAATATTACCGCATAAACAATTAGCCTCATTCAATGATATTTGGTCAATAGAAACACCTCGTTCCACGCATTCTTTCCATAGGCGATGCCAAGTTTCAAAAAAATTATAGGATGATTCTGTTTCTTTCACATACATAACGCCACTATTAAAATGACAATCACTGTGTAAAGCATTTGTCATTTTAACTGCATTATGCGTATCAACAACTCTTGCCCGGGCATAATATTTACTCAGCGGAACATGAGTATCCAATACTCCTGCAATCTCATACGGGATTTGTTCAATTTCAGACAAAGTATCAGCAACAACAGTATCACAATCAATATAGAGAAAATCACCGGATATATTCCTACGCATTGTTGTTTTTAAGAAACGAGATTTTTGCTTTTGGGAATATGTATTCGGAATATCAACAGAAATAATGTCTGTAATATACGGCAGTATATACTGCTTCTCTGTTTCCAGATATTGCTTCGTAGCGCTATCCGTCAATACAGTTGTATGCGCATCCGGCATACGGTATTTTAGAGAATACAATGACAAAAACATCTGTTCAGCGTATAAATCCTGATTTGAACAGATCAATACGTATACATATTTTATCATAATACTTTTAACCCCTTCGCTTTCCAAATTGATATGCCCAGCTTTCTGGGCATAGTCAAAGCGATGAAAAGCTTCAGCTTTTTTCCTCCATGGACTTCTTTATTGAAAAAATAATAAAGAAAATTTTGCGCAAACAATTCTTTTTTGAGAAACAAATCTATATTTTTAGAATCAAACAAATGTTGAACTGTTCTATAAGGATAATACTTGCATAACAAAGAAAACAAGTTTTCAGAGAATCGGGGCGGCTCTATTGTAAAAAACATGGATAATACAACATTGATAATTTTCACTGTCAGATTATTTTTATCTGATAATTCAAGATCAAGTATTTTTTTATATACAATTAGCATACTTATATTTTGCATACAAAATCCTTTATGATGGGTTAAAGACGCGGAATTTTGAACCCAAAAAGTCAGAGTTTTTGAAGTATAAAAATAACCTTTGTTTTGAATTTGTTTCAATAAATCTATAAACAAGATATCCTCGCCGCATACAAAATCTGTATCAAACAACAAATTATTATCTCTAATTACACTGCCTCTGATAATCGATGCCACCAGATGAAAATACCCCCCCCCCCATGTAATTAGAACGGAATTCATCAGAAAGCAATAATTCATCTGTCTGCATATGTTGCGGGATGATTTCTGTTACTCCGGATTCATCAATCCGTATTCTTTGACACGCAGAAACATCCACGGAATATTTCATGGCATTTGAATAAAGAATTTCATACATTTCCGGCGCCACATAGTCATCTGAATCTGTGAATCCAATAAACTCCCCGGATGCAACCCGCAACCCTGCGTTACGGGCTGCGGAGACTCCTTGGTTTTTCTGCGAAATGTATTTAATCCTGGAGTCAGCATTCATGTATTTCTCACATATAACAGGAGATGCATCAGTTGAACCATCATTGATGAGTATCAGTTCTATTTCCGCCAAAGTTTGGGACAAAATACTTTCAATGCATTTGGAGATGAATTTCTCAGAATTATAAACGGGAACAATGACAGACACCTTTGGTAAAGACATGAAAACTCCTTTTCACCGTATTGATATTTCCTCCAGATATTTTTCAATTCGGCGCATCATATGAAAAAAAGAAAATTTATCGTAATCATAACTTACTGCCTTTCGATTTTTTACAAAATCAATCTGTATTTCTTCCGGCTTACTAAAAACCTGTATACATTCAGGATTATAAAAGTCCTCATTTTTTATATTTATACAATCCGTAAGCAGTTTTTTATTATATGTCACTGCTTCACACGCACGCAATGTTATTGCGGTCGAATCTTCCTGAATAATTTCCAAGATACAGTTTGATTTCATGACATGGGCAATATATTCACTGTAAGGAATCTGACAATGTAAAACAGTAACACCATTATTTATATACAGTTCCAAAGCTTCAGCCAATCTATCATCCAGTGGAATACCATAAAGCATGAAATCGCATACAAGTCCAAAATCCTTGCATTTTTTCAATACAGATAAAATCCTGGGCAGTCTGTTCTTTACATTGCCAATATAAACAATATCTGAAGGTTTAATCATATCTAAAGATTGTGCGGGTGGAATAATCTTTGAATAAGGGACAGCCAAGTATTTAAAGTTATATTTTTCACAATCTGTTTTTTCATAACTCATTATTAACTGAAAATCTTTATAAATTTTGTTTAAATCGATATTATGATTTGACACCAAATCAGTAAAAAAACAACAGCAAACACAATTTTGATATCTCTTATAAATAAAATCAGTGATCAAACTGCCGAAATGTTCATAATATCTTGCATTTATAATAAAGCAGCAACAATTTTCAGAATCTGGAGGTATGTTTTCTAAAAACTGAAAGAACCTGTTTCCCCATATACTTTTAAATGGCAGGGAAATAATTTTGTTTAATTTATGGGAAAAATGAATTTTCCGCAATAACTCCAATAAAGGACTCTTTTGTTTTTTATCAGATGCTTCAATAAATTTTACATTCGGATATAAATTTAAAGGTTCAAAAATCACGTTGAATTCATTTTTAAGCGCTATATAAACATACTGGTATGTCATTCCGCTTCCCCTGTTTTTTCATCTTCCGGGAACTCAGGGACGCCGCCCCACACCCCGTCAAGGTAATTGTCATCGAGCGACTTGTCAGCCCGCACGCGTTCCTCTTCAAGGCACTTGAGGCTTGTACTGCCGTCACCGTTTACACCGGCAATCCACACCTCATCCCGGCGCACCAGATCCGCCTTGTTCCCGATGATGTACGTCTCGTGGGTCGTGGTTACAAGCTGCATATCACAGGTTTCCGCCGTCTCAAGGTACTTCTTCACGAAACGCACGACAAGCAGGGGATGCAGACAGCGGTTTATTTCGTCTATGACATACACCTTTTTCTTCCTGCTCACAAGCATTTCCAGAAGCTGGAACAGCCGGTGCGTACCGTCGCTTTCCCGTTCCATGGTGAATTCCACCTCATGCGTGCCGAGCCTATGGACGAATTTGAGTATATAAAAACTGAATGTCCCGTTCTCCCCGAGGTTTATGATGAATATGTTGCGCCGGTTGCGGATGACGGACGCATAGGTTCCGCCCGGCGGATCCTTCTTCACCATGGCGTTTACTCCGCCGCCACCATGCTGCCGCTCAACAGCGGCAAGCATGTCGTTATTCACAATATGCTGCATATGCGTCCCCAGCTCCTGGAAAACACGTTCTTTTGAGACCTCCTCAAGTCTGATGCCCGTGATGCCGGTGTCGAATTCATTCAGAAGCCGCGCGAATTCATCCTTGCACAGATTGTACTCCAGAAGCGACGTCTCCTGCATGGGCTGGTCAGGAAAGATTATTTCAAGGGTAAAACGGAACCACAGGTATACGTCCCTCAGAACGCCTGCCTGGGGATTCTGCATGAAAAAGCCGATTGTACCGGAATTGATGCTGTGCAGGAACGGTTTTCCGCTCATGTCAAAGGAGCGGGAGAGCACTTCAATATCCCTTGTCCTGCCACGGATGGAGTTGTGGAACACATAGGGGGAACCGGCGGCTTCCTTTGTGAACAGGGCTGTCCTCCTGTTGCCCCTCACCAGCACAAGGGCTTCCTCCGCCACGGTTCCGGTGGACAGGACGACGGAAACCGTATACTCGAAGAGGCTGCCCTCCGCAACAAAAGATATCCGGAAACAGGAGGGGTGGCCCTCGTTCGCCGGGTCGGAGCGGCACCAGAGTTCCGCCGCCTTTTGCGGGGCCCTGCCGTGGACAACGAAATTCTTCAGTGTGTCCAGCGCACGTATAAAATTGCTTTTGCCGGCGCCGTTCCTGCCGTAGATTGCGGCGAATTTCAAAAGATCCTTCGCTGTCTCATCCGTTGTTATCAGGTGTTCCTTTTTTGCCTTCACCCTGCCGCTTTGCATCGAAAACACGGTTTCGGTGTTGAACGACAAAAAATTAGAGACTGAAAATGAAACAAGCACGTGTATCCGCCTTCTCCATGTTGAATTTACCAGGTAATACCCGCCGCATTCAAACGGTTATTACACAATTTTACCGCAAATATAAAAAAAAATCAATAAAAAGCACAAAAACAGGTGATTTTTTCTCTTATCTTCTTGACACGAATCGTCGAGCAGGTTATATTGAGAATACGAGGTTTTATCGTGTAAAACGTCGTGTTTACAACTGAAATTTTAGCCTAACGGGATGATGAACGATTTTTTCGTTAGAAAATGCAAAACCGTTCCTTCCCCGACGGCAATATTTTATAAAGGAGGCCTAATATGGCTGTTCCATTTAAATCGCGGGGAAGAAAAAATCCCCGCAATCGGAATGCAGCGGAGCGTTTTTATCCTGCTGCAGCGTATATCGATGAAATCGATATAAACAATATTGCCGAGGACATTGCGCAGAGCACTGCCCTCACCCAGGCGGAGGTTATCGGAGTTCTCAGGAGCTTCCTCCAGACGGTTCCGCATTACATGCTCATGGGATACAAAGTCCGCCTGGACAGCCTGGGCATTTTCAAAATCGGGCTCAAAACCAGAGCGGGCGGCAGGGAGAACGCGGAGGATGTCAGCGCGAACGACATTATCGGAATCAGGGTGCTGTACACACCGGATATGATGATCAAGCAGAAGATTGCGAACCCCCGCTTCATCAGGATTGACATCAGATTCGCCCCGCAGAAAGAACCGCAGTCGGATGAAGCCGATGAAACCGCCGAGCCTGTCACAGAAGAGGCAGGACAGTAACGCACAACGGACGCCCGGTGTGACGGCGGGTGTCCGGGACTGAAACTGTGCAGTCCGAAAAAACATAAACCGCCACAGGAGCCTCCCGCAGAGAAGTGCGGGAGGCTTTTTTTATCGCATTCTGTCAGCACTTTTATCCCGTTTTATCAGGGGTTTTGCCTCATTTTATCCGGTGTTTTCAGTGGTTTTATCAGGACAAACGTTTTCCGTTTATCTTGATAAACGTTTTTAAAAGATTTGATAAACGCAACCCGTTTATCAAGATAAACGTCCCGACAAAACCGGATAAAACCGCCCCAAAACCCGGATGAAAGGACAGGAATTTCTTATTTTCCGGCGCCGATGAATTCGGCATACGTCCGCGGATTCTGTACATCGACTTTTATCCGGCCGCTTTCAGTTTCTATATACAGCGGATAATCCTCTTTTGTATTGCAGACGACAGAGAATGAAAGCGGCGTTAATTCCGCCGGCATTTCGGGAAGTCTGGAAAGTCTCTCGAACAGTTTCTTTATCCCCTGAGCGTCATCGGATTTTGCATTCTCGGTGCGTTTGCACTCTACCATCTTACAACCGCCGCCGATGACAAGAAAATCAACTTCCGTCTGGGAGACATCACGGTAATAGTAAAGCTGTTTTTTGCTGTTGTTCAGTTTGTTCGTCTTGCGCAGCTGAGAAAAAACCAGCGTTTCAAAAATGCTCCCGGTAAAAAGGGAAGTATTCAGATTTTCGTTCCCGACGCCCAGAAGCCAGCAGAGGAGTCCCGTATCATTGAAATACACCTTGGGTGTTTTTACAATCCGTTTGCCGGAATTCCCCGCCCACGGGCGGAGGAGCGTAATCTGCCCGGAAGTTTCAAGAACACTGACCCATGCCCCGACAGTCTTTGAACTTATTCCCAGATTGTTAGCCAAATCCGTCATATCAAGCTGACAGGCATTGCGCACGGCAAGGAGCCTGATGAACTGTTCAAATGAACGGAGGTTCGTAACATTCACAAGCTGACGGACATCCCGCTCAAGATATGTCGCAAGATAACTTGAAAAGAACATATCAAGCGGCATATCCGGTTCCCTCGTAAGTTCAGGGAAGCCGCCCCGGACAATAAAGGTTTCAAAATCAGCGGGATTTTCCGAAGAAAAACACGGGGCATTTTCATATTCTTCCCAGTCAAGGCCTTCAAGCTCAAGAATCGCCGTCCGACCGGCAAGACTTTCAGAAAGATTATTCATCAACTCGAATTTCTGACTTCCGGTCAGAACAATCTGTCCCATCCGGTGGCGGTCCCTGTCGATGAATTCCTTCAAATAACGGAACATTTTCGGCGCATACTGCACTTCATCAATGATGACCGGAGGCCTGTATTTCTCAAAAAAAACTTCCGGCGATTCATCCGCCAACGCGGCGGTGCTCGGCAAATCAAGAGTGACATAATTGTAGTCCGGCAGAAGATTCCGCAGCAGGGTTGTTTTTCCCGTCTGGCGCGCCCCGGTAAGCGTTACGCAGGGAAAATACGAAAGCGCGGTTTTTATTTGCATTTCAAATTTTCTATAAATCATACTTCAAATAATATGGAATTCAATTTCAGATTTGTCAAGAGATGAAAAGCATATTTCGTTTGTTTTCCGCAGATTCTGACACAAGCAAACCGGCTGGCGGTATTAAAAAAACGTTCAGTATTCGTGCAGTGCCCGCCGGTTCAGCTTCTCCCGCTTTTCACGGGAATTCTAGGAAACCGCAAAAATACTTAAAAATTATATTTAACCATATATTCAATCCTTACATTATGCCACCTTGTACTAGATTCTGTAGAACTGAATAAAGGTCCATTCAATGGATTTATCATTTCCGTATATGACAATCCTCCTTCCATCCTAAGGTTATTCGTGACAAAGAAACCACCTTCTATACCAATCGAAATGTTTGCCTCCATATTCAGATGCCGTAAATTATGCTCATCATATTTTGCTAAGAGATATGTATTATCAGGATTCTCTCTATGAAAAAAAATTCCTCCATATCCTTTTGGGAAAAACAGCAAAAATTTTATATATTGACTGTTCCCGCCATTCGCTAATGCAGAACCAATATATTGTCCTCTATTTGTATACCCCTGCGTTATTTGATAATGAAAATTAAAAGCATATAAATTGTTTTCTGCTATTCTTGTAAGAGGCGGTTCAAACCAATTATGTTCAAATAAAATCTGTCCATATAGTTTATTTTCAATGATTGAAATATTTTTTTTCAACCCTATTGTATATATCGATGTATTAAATGGGTAACGTCGCCACCGTGTAGACGCAAAATCATCGATTCCCAATTCCCCGTAAATTTCCAATCCCACCTGAGGGAACACCCAGTCAGCTGCCAGAGACATTTTCTGGTCTTCCCCGGCGCCCTGTTCTCCCACATGGGTATTTTCCGCCATCGGCCAGATATATTTTAGATTAGCCCAATCCCATTTTACAAGACAAACCCTGTTGGCACTCAATGTCAGACCGGGCAGGAATGACGGGGAATAAGCAAGAGACATCCCATGAATCATGTTGTGGTTGTTGCTGTCATCGTTGTCAAAGTAATCGGATTCGCTGAGGTACCCTGTCCAGATGCGGCCTTCAATGTCCCCGATGTACCAGCCGAGACCGGGAATGGTGACCGGGGTTTTCCGCAGCCCGATGTCGAATTTGGGGTAACTGGCCGCATTGTTGGAATGCAGTATGGGATTCAGGTATGCCGGACCAAGCCAGATTGATTGTGTGCCAAAACCTACTGTAAAGGTGTGCCAACTCCAGCGGATTTCCGTGTCGCCCCAGTCAAAGGTGAAAAAGGGCTTGTCCCCGAAACGCTGGGGGGCGTCAACGCCGACGTTTTTACTGTATCCCCAGAAATAACCGTATTCGCTGTCGTAGTTGGACGGCATGATGTCAAACGACATATTCTGGCTGAAGCTGAGCTGGGGTTTTATGGTGGCTTCAAAACCGTAGGCTTCAAAGCGGATGCCGCCGGTAAGGCTGGTGTTGTAGCCCTTCCCCTGCCAGAGGGCGCCGTCGTTCTGGCCGTAGGGGGCGGCGGTGTTAAAGCTGTTGAACCATTCCGGGCCGTACACCTTCATTGTGATGCCCTGGTCGATTCCCCGGGTGAACCAGTTGTCCGCGGGGTTTGCCGCCTGCCACAAAGTGAAGCGGGTTCCCAGGTTGTTTCCCGCCCACACGTGGTTCCCTTCCGCCGCCCCACCGGTCAGCTTCCATTCCGAATCGGACAGGGTGCGGTAATTCAGGGTGGGACGCTCCGCAAGCCCCTGGATGGACAGAAAATCGTAGTATTCCTCTTCCGTGGACTTCAAGGCTTCCTGGGAAGAGACGGGTATGGAAGCAAAAACAGTGAACAAAAAGACAGCTATGAGGAAGGTTGGCGGAAGGAGGCGGTTTTTCATAACATTCTCCTGAGAGGGCTTATTGCAGGGTCTGTTGTGACCCCGGCATACGTGCATAGTATAGATGATTTTTAGCGTATTGTAAACAATGGAAAGAGAAACGCGTATATGGAACCATCAGCTGCGGGAAGAACATATCTTCGAAAAGCGGAGGATGGTGTCCATCGTCAGGGCCAGGTCGCTTTTAGCCCGGGGGCGGGCGGCATGGAAGTCCACGGCAACCCGGTTTATGCTGAATACGGCGGAAACACCCTCACCGTACACAGCCTCAATACCGTCCCCTATGTCCCCCACAACGGCGATGACCGGGACTCCGGAACGGACAGCCCGGCGTGCCACCCCGATGACAACCTTGCCCCGGAGACTCTGGGTGTCAATTTTCCCTTCCCCGGTGAACACGAAATCAGCCTTTTGCAGCAGGGAGTCAAAACCTACGGTGTCCAGGACGGTTTCAATACCCATCTGGAGCCGGGAACCCAGAAAAACCTTCATGCCGTAACCCATCCCGCCGGCGGCTCCGGCGCCGGGCATGGAGGCGGCGTCCACGCCGAGGGTGGACTGCACCACGGAAGCAAGGTTGCGCAGACCTGAGTCAAGGAAGCGGACGGTCTGCGCATCGGCGCCCTTCTGGGGACCGAAAATATAAGCCGCGCCGTTCTCGCCGAAAAGCGGGTTGTCGATGTCACACATGGTCACAAGCTCGGCGGAGGCAAGCCTTCCGTCCACCCCGGACAAATCAATGCGGGCGATGTCCTTCAGGGTTCCGCCGGTGGGAACAAAGGGTTCCCCGGCTTTGTCCGTGAAAACGGCGCCGAGGGCGGCTGCCGCTCCGCATCCGCCGTCGTTGGTGCAACTGCCGCCCAAACCCATTATGATCTTTGAGCATCCGGAATCCAGGGCGCAGCGTATAAGCTCACCGGCGCCGTAGGTTGTGGTGCGGCAGGGATCGGGGGAATCCCCCACAAGGGGCAGCCCGGCGCAGGCTGCCATCTCGATTACGGCGGTTTTTCCTCCGTCGATAATCCCGTAAAAACTTTTCATGGGGGAACCGAAGGGCCCCTGAACCGTCACCTCTCTTTTTTCTCCATTACCCTGGGCGGCCGCCAGGAAAGCGTCCACACTGCCCTCCCCGCCGTCGGCAACGGGAATGGCGGTGACCAGGGCGTCCGGATAATGGTCAAGAATCTGCCGCTCCATGATACTGCATATTTCCTGGGAGGACATTGTCCCTTTGAACGAATCGGGTATCAGCAATACATTTTTCACGGCAGACTCCTTTTCATCTGTAGTCCTATCGTCCCAGCTATTTTCAGAAGAACAGGGACAGAATAAATATACCGACCATTGCGGCAAGACCAATCACAAGGGTCATTGTGGTCTGGGTTTTGTAACCGTCCTCAACCTTCATTTCACCGAAATTGGTGACAACCCAGAAATAGCTGTCGTTGGCGTGGGAAACCGTCATTGCTCCCGCACCGATGGCCATAACTGTAAGGGCGGCGGCGGCGGGGGTTGTCATTCCAAGGACACCCATGAGCGGGGCAAGGATACCGGCTGTTGTCGTGAGGGCGACAGTCGAAGAGCCCTGCGCCGTCTTGAGGATTGCGGCAAGGATGAACGGGAAGAATATGCCGATTGTCTCGAATACAGTGGCGTTCGCCGTGATGAAATCGACAAGGCCGGAAGTCGCTATAACCTTTCCGAGAACGCCGCCGGCGGCGGTTACGAAAAGAATCGGACCAACCACTTTGAGGGTCTCATTGGTAAGCTCGTAAAAATCGCCCAGTTTGTTCTGGGTGGCGAGAAGAATAACGCCGAACAGCATTCCAACCGCAAGGGCGATAATCGGCGTTCCGAGGAAAACGAGGATGGAAGCGAAGAACCCTTCCATCTTTGCCATCGTTACAATAGAAGAAACAGCCATCAGCAGAATCGGAACGATAATAGGGGCGAATGACATAAAGCCGCCGGGCAGTTTGCCGTAACTTGCGACCAGCTCTTCATAACTCTGCGTGATTGTTCCGGAATCGGCTTCGTCGTTGGCGCGGACTTTCTTGCCGATATACTTGGCGAACAGGTATCCGGCGATAAGGGGAATGATTGAAACAAGGACGCCCATGCCGATGACAAGGAGAAGATGGTTCCCTACACCGAGCGTATTGGCGGCGGCGATCGGGCCGGGTGTCGGCGGTATAAACACGTGCGAAATATACAGACCGGCGGAAAGTGCCACTGTCATGGCAACACTGGATGTGAGTGTACGCTTGACAAGGGCCTTGCGTATCGGGTTGAGGATTACGAAGCCTGAATCACAGAAAACGGGGATGGAGACAATCCAGCCCATCAGAAGCATGGCCAGCTCAGGATTCTTTTTCCCCACAATCTTCACGACAATATCTGACAATTTAAGAGCGGCCCCGGTCTTTTCAAGAATCGAGCCGATCATGGCACCGAGTATGATTACAATACCGATACTGGTAAAGGTACCGCTGAATCCGCTTCCTATCGTACCCGGAATATCCTTGAGGGGAATCCCCGCCAGAAACGCCAGCAAAAGCGAAACTCCCATAATTGACAGGAACGGATGGATTTTCCACTTGGAAATAGCGACAATCATCAGTGCGATACATACAATAAACGCAATAATCAAAGCTACACCCTGCATAATTACCTCCTGCATATGCTAAAATTATGTGATGAAGTCAGTATCGCACACCTTCCCCGAAAGGTATATAGTACACAATATAAAAATATATACATAAATATATTATGCATAACAAAGGGCTATATATCCCAGGACGGCGGTGAAAAATGAAACAAATTACGGATATCCCGGTAAAAATGAATGGCGTTGTAAAACAAAGACGAATATTTTATTGACCGGGGATCATATCCCGTCCTCTCGGAAATTTTTTTCAGCTTGTATTGGAGGGTGTTCTTGTGCATATTCAGCTTTTCCGAAGCCCTGGCAATGGAACCCTCGTGTTCGTAAAAAGTATCCAAAAGTATAATAAGGTCTGGTATTTCGGGAGCAGTATAATTCCTGAACACATGGCTAATATAATCCTGCTTTACCGAGTCGGGCAGTTCAGCCGAAAAGATTTCCATGGTTATGTCGGCGTACAACCTGGGTTCCCTGCTGGAAGAGCGCAGGCACGTCCGCATGGCCTTTTCCGCCTTCACGCGGGCTTCCCACACGCGGGTTCCGGCGGAATCCACCCCCACCGCAACCGTGACGGGATACCGGATTTCGCTTTCCGTTTTTACCGTCCCGGCGAGAACCAGCATATCATCGTCGCCGCGCATACCGACCCCGCACATCAGGGAATCGGCGGACGCAAGGATAAAGCTGTCCGGCTCGTTGAGGACGAAGGTCTTTATGACACGGTACGCGCCGTCTATGCTTTTCTGCGCGAGGCGGCTGTCCCCGCCGTCCTCAGGCTGAACCGCCACGGAAAACAGCCTCCTCGGCCTGGATATGTCAACGCCGAGGGAAATGCCGTATTCATGGAATTCACGGTTGATATTCCTGGGGTCGCCGTAAAGCCACTCTCCAAGGAAACGCATCTTCGCGCGGTCATCCCGTTCCCTCTGCTCCTTGTTGTACTCCTCTTTCAGGAGGATTTCCGTTATTTTCTTTATAATCTGGCCGTATTTGGACACCTCCTCGTAAGGGCCGGTGACGCCGATAACCCCCACGGTTTTTCCGTTCAACTCAACAGCCAGATTAACCCCCCTGCGGGAACCTTCGTACTCGGTGTCGCTGTGCACGACAAGTTCAGGCAGCCCGTCCCGCACAATCCTGCGGGCGGCGTCGTGCATGGTTCCGACACGGGCGGGGTCGCTGCTTGCGATGATAACCCCGCGCTCGTCCATCATGTTTATCCTCTGCCCTATGATGCCGCTTATTTCCGCGACAATACTGGCGGCAGTCCTTTCCGCTATATGCATACTCTTGTCCCTGTCAAGTCTACCACGGATTTATACGATAATTAAATAAAAAAATCACGAAAAATATATCGAATACTATGAAATCCGTTGCAAAAGGTATTATAATTTTCATATATACTCATACCTGTACCGCCGGAGGAACTTGAATATGAAACTGAAATGGAAAATCAACAGCATATCCCTGATTGCAGTTATGACACCGCTGATTATAGGCGTAATAATCATCGCCTCGGTTTCATTTAAAAACGGGGTTGAGGAAGCCGAAACAATCCTGTCCGAATATTCGGGAAGGATAACTGAGAACGTGAATAACTTCTTTGAATCCGCAAGGACAAGCGCCATAGGCGCGTCAAACATACCGGCGGTAGTGGAGATGGACTGGGAGGAAGCCCGGCCGATTCTCCAGGGACTGAAGGAAGGGAACGGCAATATCCGCCGTTACACGCTGTACGATATCGACGGAAGTTTCTGGGAATCGGACAACGACGGAAACCCGTGGCTCAACGGCAAGGCGAGCAACGACAACAGCAGTCCGACGGCGGCGTATGCGTCCGCTTCGCAGAGGGACTACCACAGGGAGACTGTCGGGGCGAACACAACCGGCGAAAAAGTGGTGTTCGTCAGTGACGCCATACTTTCCGCGGCGGACGGGGAAAAGCTCATCCTCACGGTTGTAAGCATAATCCGGGACGGCAGGGCTGTCGGGGCTCTCGGCACAGACCAGTCAAGCAGGGAGCTGGACGTCCTGTGGAGCTCCTTCAGCGGGGATCTTGAGAAACTGTTCGGCAGGGAGAGCCACATGGCGATTGTGTCCGAATCAGGACAGCTTGTCTCCCACCTGAAATGGAACCAGAACGGTTATGACGACCTGGTAATGAACAGCAACACAGTGCGTTCAACCGGAGACCTCCCGGAAACAATGCAGAACGCGGTGAAGACGCTGGAGACGGATGAAATCCGCCTCTTTGACGGAATGTACATAACAAAAAAAGCAGTCAGGAACACACCTTTTTCCATATACCTCGCGGTTCCGGAGGCCGTGCTGCTCAGTGAAGTTTATTCCATAATAACGATTACACTGGTCCTCGTTTTCGTGATAGCGCTCGTCATCTTCTCGTGCCTGTACATTCTCAGCGTGAGAATCGCAAAGCCACTGACGGACGCAACCCTCACCCTGAAAGACATTTCCGAGGGAGAAGGTGATTTGTCCACCAGACTGCAAGTCCAGACAAAGGATGAAATCGGGGAACTGGCGAAGTTCTTCAACAATTTCATCTCCTCCCTCCACAGCATGATAAGCAGAATATCCGAAAAGGAGAAGACGATGAAAGATATAGCCGTGCGCCTTGAGGACGAAACGGCATGCATACAGACGAATATCACCTCCATAGGCTCCGACATAGACGACATGAATTCCTCCGTCGAGGAGCAGAGCGCCTCCGTAACGGAAACCTCATCCACAATAACCCAGATAACGAAAAACATCGACGAGCTTACGAATGAAATCGAGGGACAGAGCTCCGCGGTTGAGGAATCATCGGCGGCGATTCACCAGATGGTGTCGAACATCAATTCGATAACGGCTAACCTGAACAGGGCCTCCGGAACATTCTCCCAGCTGAACAGCGCCTCCGCAGACGGCAAGAGCAGCATAAAAAACGTGAAGGATCTCGCCGCGGCGCTGGCGAGCCAGTCAGAGCACCTTCTGGAAACGAACCGGGTCATCGAAACGATTGCGACGCAGACAAACCTTCTCGCCATGAACGCCGCGATTGAGTCCGCGCACGCGGGGGCGGCAGGCAAAGGATTCGCGGTTGTGGCGGAGGAAATACGCAAGCTGGCGGAGGACGCGGCCAAACAGTCAAAGAACATAACACTGGATTTGAAGGAAACGGTGGCGTCCATCAGCAGCATAGTCTCCGCGGCGGACACGGCGGAAGCGTCCTTTGATTCCGTCGCATCCCACATAAACACAACGGACAAGCTTGTCGCGGAGATTTCGCTGGCGATGAATGAGCAGGCGGAAGGCGGCAAACAGGTTCTGGAGGCGCTGGAGAACATCCAGGATATCACCGGGAAAATCAACAACGGCTCAAAAGAAATGGAAGAAGGCGCGAACATGATAAAAAATGAAATGGAGCGTCTTACGGATATTTCGATGACGGTCCAGACAAAGGCCAGGCAGATTTCCCGGTCGAACCAGACCATCATGGAAGGAATCACCAACATCACGTCCGACTCCGGCGTGAACAAGGAAGCCATCGATGTCCTCGCCGAGCTGACAGGAAAATTCAAGCTTTAAAAAACTTCCGCAGGATACCAGCGTATCCTGCGGAAGCGTTTTCCCGGTTGACAAAAAAAGGCAAAGGGATTATCATATTTTGTGTGCACGGGCACACAAAAATAATTTTGCGGAGCGTTATATGGAAATCCAGTCTGTATTCGATTCTTCGTTCGGTACATACGGAAAGGTAATCACCGGGTATGATTTCGGGCCGCTGGTTTCGGTATTGAATGAAAAGACGGAAAAACCCGCGGACAGGGTTATATACGTCCCCGGGGATGAAGCCCTTGAGAGCCTTCCCGCGGCGCAGTTCCTTTCATCAAACATATACGGTGGAATGCCCGTGCAGACGGGGTACTGCAACGGAAACAACAGGCTTTTGAACTGCCTTGAATACCACAGGGGATGCGAAATCAATATCGCCGCCGATGACATCATACTCCTTCTGGCTTCACTTCAGAAGGTCAGTGACGGAAAACTGGACACCCGGGAAGTGGAGGCATTCAAAGTCCCCGCCGGAACCGCCGTCCTTCTTTACGAAACAACCCTGCACTATGCGCCCTGCACGGCGGCGGGCGGAGGCTTCCGTGTGGCGATTGTCCTTCCCAAAGGAACAAACACGGATAAACCGGATATCAAGGAAGCCACAGGAGAGGACAGGCTTCTCTGGGCCCGTAACAAGTGGCTCATCGCCCACCCTGATTCAGCGGAAGCGAAACAGGGTGCGTTCATCGGTCTGACGGGAAAAAATATAGAAGTCTGAGCATAAACGGTAATTGATATACAGGATATCACACCGTAAAAATAAAATGGGGGTTTTTATGAACAATATTCCTGAAGTCAAGCTGGGTGTCATTGCGGTTTCACGCGACTGCTTTGTGATTTCGCTTTCCGAAAGAAGAAGGAAGGCGGTGGTTGAGGCGTGTTCCTCCAGGGGCACGGATGTTTACGAAGCGAAAACAACCGTCGAGAACGAAACGGATATGCTGAAAGCTGTGGACGAAGTGAAGAAAGCGGGATGCAACGCGCTTCTTGTTTTCCTCGGCAACTTCGGTCCGGAGACTCCTGAAACACTTATAGCGAAGAACTTTGACGGTCCCGTCATGTACGCCGCGGCCGCGGAAGAACACGGGGACGACCTTATAAACGGACGCGGGGATGCTTACTGCGGTATGCTCAACTGCTCCTACAACCTGGGACTGCGCAAGCTTAAAGCCGTCATACCAGAATATCCTGTCGGAACAGCGGAGGAAATCGCAGGTATGGTCGAGGACTTTATTCCTGTCGCGAGAACGCTCATCGGACTCGCTTCGCTCAAAATCATAACCTTCGGTCCGCGCCCCCAGGATTTCTTCGCCTGCAACGCGCCGATTAAACCCTTGTATGATCTGGGCGTGGAAATCCAGGAGAACTCCGAGCTGGATCTTCTGGTGGCGTACAAAGCCCACAACGGGGATTCCCGCATTGACGCCGTGGTGAAGGAAATGGCCGCGGAACTCGGTGCGGACGGGAACCAGTATCCAGACCTTCTTCCCCGCATGGCGCAGTTCGAGCTTACGCTCCTTGACTGGGCCGAGCAGAACAGGGGTGCGCGCAAATACGTTGTATTCGCCAACAAATGCTGGCCCGCATTCCCGAAGGAATTCGGCTTCGAGCCCTGCTATGTGAACAGCCGCCTCGCTTCCAAAGGCATTCCGGTTGCCTGCGAGGTGGACATTTACGGCGCCCTGTCCGAATACATCGGAACCTGCGTCACAGGCGAGCCGGTGACGCTTCTGGACATCAACAACTCCGTCCCGGAGGATATGTACAACGGGGAAATCAAGGGCAAATACAACTACACCCTGCATGATACATTCATGGGATTCCACTGCGGCAACACACCCTTCTGCCGCCTGAAAGCCGGAGCCGTCAAGTTCCAGCTCATCCAGAACAGGCTTCTTGAAAACGGACAGACCCCGGACTTCACGAGGGGAACACTGGAAGGCGACATTGCTGCCGGAAAAATCACATTCTTCAGGCTTCAGAGCGCGGCGGACGCAACGCTCCACGCATACATCGCACAGGGCGAAGTCCTTCCTGTCGCGACAAGGTCTTTCGGCGGAATCGGTATATTCGCCATTCCGGAAATGGGGCGCTTCTACCGCCATGTCCTGATTTCAAAGCGTTATCCGCACCACGGCGCGGTCGCCTTCGGTTCAGCGGGAAAAGCCTTGTACACCGTTTTCAGCTATCTGGGCGTCGAGGACATCGCCTTCAACCAGCCTAAGAATATGCTGTACAAGGATGAGAATCCCTTCGCCTGACATACCGCCTGAAAACGGCGTTTGAACACGGAATACGCGGGGCTGTCAGGAATACCGTTCCAGGCAGCCCTTTGTTTTTCCGCTGGAGGCGGAAGAAACGGAAGGCACCGTCCAATTGTAAAAAACAAAAAAGCGGATATAATTTGCTTGTATGGCCATCACTATAAAAGAAATTGCTGAGCAGGCGGGTGTTTCCCGCGGAACGGTGGACAGGGTCCTCCACAACCGGGGAGGAGTCAAGCCCGAAATAGAAGCCAGAATAAAGCGGATAGCGGAACAGAATTCATTCAGGATAAACAAGGCGGGGCGCATCCTCGCCGGACGGAAACAGCCCCTCGTTGTAGGCTGCCTCATGCCGGGGGTCGGCAACCTTTTTTTCGATGACGTGATAAGCGGTTACACGTCGGCGCAGAAGGAGCTTGCTGATTACGGCGTTTCCCTGAAGATAAAAAACATAAGGGGCTTCAGTCCCGAACGGCACATTGAAGCCATACAGGAACTGCTGGATGAAGGGTGCAGGGCTTTGTGCCTTTCGACCCTGGACGTGCCGGAAGTGTGCAGGTTTATCGACGGGATAATCGAAAAGGGGATTCCTGTAATCGCCGTCAACACGGACATCCCGGAGACAAAACGCATATGCTATATCGGAAGTGATTACTACAAGGCGGGGAAAACGGCGGCGCAGCTTTTGTCGAAAATCCTGCGCCCCGGAGAACTCCCCCTGAAAATAGCGGTGTTCACCGGCTCCCTCAACATAAAGGGACACAATGAAAGGATAACCGGTTTTGAAGAAGGGCTTTCGGCATACCATGTGGAACATTCAATCATCAATATAACAGAAGGGTTCGACAACGACGAGTATGTGTTCCTCCCCGCCCTCGCCATTTTTGAAAAGCACCCTGAAATCAACTGCATTTACATAGCGGCCTCGTGCGTGGCGGGTGTATGCACGGCGTTAAAACAGTCCGTCATGAAACTCCAGCCGGAAAGAATAAGGATTGTGGTTTTTGACGACCTGCCGGAAACAAAGAGACTGATACGGGAAGGCCTTATAGATTTCACGATATGCCAGTCCCCCTTCCAGCAGGGCTACCAGGCTATACATGCGCTGTTCAATTACGCGCTTGACAAACGGGACATCCCGGCAAACAACATACTGATGAACACAATCATCAAGATAGCCGAGAATCTGGACGACAAGGATTGACAGGGAATGAAAAAACAGACGCCAGGATCCGTTTCCACACCGGACGGAAGCGGCGCACAATCTCCGGCAATCGCGCTCACCTTTGATGACGGACCGAACACAACGGTGACACCTGCAATCCTCAATTTGCTTGAGGAACACAACGTGGCGGCAACCTTCTTTTTGATCGGCAAAAATATCCACGGAGAAACGGCCCGGATTGTGGAACGCATGGTCAGGATGAAATGCGAAACCGCGAACCATTCACTCACACATTCCAACATGAAAGAAATGAAAGCGGAGGAAATCCGGCGCGAAATTTCCGAGACATCACGGCGGATCAGGGAGATTACCGGAGAAGAGCCCAGGTTTTTCAGACCGCCGTACATCGGCATCAGCGGCACAGTGTTTGAAACGGCAGGACTGCCGCTGATCTGCGGTGCAGTAATCGGCGACTGGAAAAAAGAGCTTACGGCGGAACAACGCCGCGCCGCCGTTCTGGACAACGCGGAGGACGGTGCAATCATTCTGCTCCACGACTCGGAAGGGAATACCGCGACGGTGGAAGCGCTCAGGGAAGCCCTCCCGGAACTGCTGGCACGGGGATTCCGTCTGGTGACGCTCTCCCGGCTTTTTGAGGAGAAAGGCGTAACCCCGGAAACAGGCGCGCATATTATTTACAACCGTGTACCTGAGCTTTTGTAAAAGGCGCGGACGTTTCCGCAGGATACACGGGTATCCTGCGGACTGATTTACCGCCGGTTCCGGAGAGCGCCCGCCGATTCAATATATTCCTCCACGGCGGTGTTTTCATACATGCGGGCGTAATCAAGAGGCGTGTCCCCGTCATCGTCCTGATCCTGTATATCCATGCCGCACTCCTCCACCAGATACCGCACCATGTCCGCATTATTAATGGCGGCGGATATTTTATTTTGGGAATCCGTAAGGAGCCGCAATAATCCAATCAAATTTTCCCGGATGGGTTTTGCGATACCGTGCGTACTGTTCCCGTGATGCAAATACAAAGCCTGTTTGTTCTTTTTTACACATGACAAAAAAAACTTGACTTTAGAAGTGTTTGCTTGTATATTGTACACATGTTAACTCAAAGCACTGCAAAAAACACAGAAGAATTTCTCCTGGGGGATATTACCCGGTTCCGGAGCGGTTTGGTGTTACGGAGGAAGGAATCAAAAGAAAAAACGGAATTTCAATATCCCTTGCTTACGTTGCAATCCATGAATCCGAAGGGAAGCATTGACCATAATTCCCTAAAACCCTTTTGGGCTACAGAGGCATTGAATCCGGAGTATCTTACCAAACCGGGGGAAATTGTACTCAGACTTACAGCTCCATACACGGCTGTTCTTATAACAGATGTCACGAAAGGCTTGGTTGTATCGGCAAACTTTATAATTATCACCTGTATGGAAGACAAAACTGTTCCGGAATACCTTGCGTGGCTTTTGAATACGCCGGATTTTAAAAAAGAGATTTACAAGGCAGCTTCCAGTAATATGCTAGACGCAGTAACCGGTGCTGTTTTTGCCAAAGTAAAAGTCACTTTGCCACCTTTGGAGGTGCAGCAAAAAATCGTTACAGTGTATGAGCTGTCTCAAAAAGAATGTGAGCTTCTCAGACGGTTGACGGCAGAAAAAGAAAAATTGTATCAATGGACAATCGAAAGAATACAACGGGGAGAGATTCCCGTAAGAGGAGGACATAATGACCAGTAGAGAACAAATCCAGCAAACTTTATGGAAAGCCTGCGACAGCTTCCGGGGGAAAATAGACAGTTCCCGGTACAAAGACTACATTCTTTCCATGCTTTTTGTAAAATATTTAAGCGATGTTTCAAAAGAAAAGTACGAGCAGTACAGCAAACAGTATGACGGTGACGAACAGCGCATACAGCGGGCAATGAGCCGGGAACGGTTCGCCATTGACAAAGAATCTTCCTTTGACTACCTGTACAGCTCCCGGAACGATCCGGAAATCGGACAAAAAATAAATGTGGCTCTGTCTCTTATCGAGGAACACAACAGCGGTAAACTGCGGAACGTTTTCCGGGCAATAGATTTTAACTCTCAGGTGGATTTTGGAGAAATGCGGGAAAAAAATGCCACCCTTAAAAATCTGCTGGAAGACTTTAACGCTTTGGATTTACGGCCATCCCAACTGGGGTCTGCCGACATCATCGGGGACGCCTATGAATACATGATAGCCAACTTTGCTTCCGACGCAGGGAAAAAGGGCGGAGAGTTTTTTACTCCCAGTCAGGTATCGGAACTGATTGCCTCTTTAGTAGAACCACAGGAAAACGACCGTATTTATGATCCTACCTGCGGCAGTGGCGGTCTGTTGCTGAAAGCCTACAAAAAAGTGCCTTCCGGCAAGGTTGCAGTGTACGGACAGGAGCTGAATGCCCAAACCTGGGCGCTGTGTACTATGAATATGTTCCTTCACGGTGTGGACGACGCCCGCATCCGTCAGGGAGACACCTTGTCCAATCCCCAGCATACGGAAAACGACAAACTCATGAAGTTTCAGGTGGTGGTGGCAAATCCTCCTTTCAGTTTAGATAAATGGGACAGCGGATTTCTTGCCCAGGCAACTCCTGACGCCAAGGGTAAAACGAAAATGAGTGCTTCCCTTGACCCCTATAAGCGCTTTGAACTGGGTGTTCCTCCCGCATCAAAGGGGGATTACGCCTTTGTACTTCACATGATTGCAAGTCTTGACGAAGAAAAAGGCCGCATGGCCATTGTATTGCCTCACGGGGTTTTGTTCCGGGGTGCTTCCGAAGGAATTATCCGCCGGCAGCTGATAGAACTGAATCTTTTGGATGCAGTTATCGGCCTGCCTGCCAACCTGTTTTACGGTACCGGCATTCCTGCCTGTATTTTGGTGTTCAAGAAAAACCGCTCCTGTAAAGACGTGCTGTTTATCGACGCATCCGGAGAAGGCAACTACGAAAAAGGCAAAAACCAAAATATCCTGCGGAATGAAGACATTGCCCGGATTCTGGAGGCATACAAAAAGCGGACAGACATTGAAAAATATTCCCACGTGGCAACTTTTGAAGAAATCAAAGAGAACGATTTTAACCTGAACATTCCCCGGTACGTGGACACCTTTGAAGAAGAGGCTCCCGTGGACATAGAAGAAGTGCAGAAAAATATTGCCGATATTGAGTTGGAACTGGTGCAGGTACAGTCCCAGATGAAAAAGTATCTGGAGGAGTTGGGGCTATGAGCAGCGAACCGGCACATACCGGAAGAATTCTGATTTATCAAAACGAAAAGGGCGACACCAAAATCGATGTCTACTTTGAAGAAGATACGATTTGGATGACCCAAAAGGCTATGTGCGAGCTGTATCAGGTGGCTAAATCTTCCGTCAGTGAGCATATTACCAATATTTTTCAGGATGGAGAATTGGAACCGGAGGCAACTGTTCGGAAATTCCGAACAGTTCAAACCGAGGGAACCCGGCAGGTGACCAGAGAACGGGAGTTTTACAATCTGGACATGATTCTTGCGGTAGGGTACCGGGTACGGAGTCACGTGGGAATCCACTTCCGCCGGTGGGCAAGCAATATTTTAACCGAGTATATGAAGAAAGGTTTTGCCCTTAACGATGAGCGGCTGCGGAATCCAAAGGAATTCGGTGCCGATTATTTTGACGAATTACTGGAACGTATCCGGGATATTCGTGCCAGCGAGAAACGGGTGTATCAGAAAGTCAAAGAGATATTTGCCCTTTCGGCAGATTACGACAGTAAAAGCGAGATTGCCCAAAACTTTTTTAAATCGGTTCAAAATAAACTGGAATATGCGGCAACGGGATACACGGCACCGGAAATCATTGCCCGGCGTGCCGATGCCGCAAAGGATAACATGGGGCTGACCTCTTTTAAAGGTGCAAAAGTGCGCCGGAGTGATGTGACGGTGGCAAAAAACTACATGACGCAGGAAGAAATCAGCACATTGAATCTCATTGTGAATATGTATCTTGATTATGCGGAATTACAGGCAAAAAGCCGCAAGCCCATGTATATGGCGGACTGGGAAAACAAGCTTGCTGATTTTTTGCGCTTTAACGGACGGGAAGTGCTGGAACATTTGGGAACGGTCAAGCGAGAACTGGCGGAAAAACTGGCACTGGAACAGTATGAACTCTTTGACACCCACCGCCGGGCTTTGGACTCGGCAGACGATATAGACGAACTGACCGCAGACGTAAAGCGGATAAAAAAGGGAGGGGACAACCATGAAACCCGACATTAAACAGCGAATCGAACAAATCCGGCAGGGTGAAGTGCCGGAAGGATACACACAGTCTAAATATGGCATATATCCAATAAATTGGGATGTTAAAAAATTAGGTCATTATATCAAGGAATACAAAGAACTGTCTAACGATATACAAACCTTTCCCGTATACTCATCAACGCGTAAAGGACTAATGCGTCAATCAGAATATTATGAACAAAAAGAAGCCTCTGAAACAAATATGGGATATAGAATAGTACCTTGTAATTATGTAACATATCGCCATATGAGCGATGATGATATATTCCATTTCAATATAAATAATACTGGAAGTAAAATTCTTGTAAGCAGTGAATATCCTGTATTTAATTTGACTAATGAAGCAGCCCTTGGCTTTCTGATCCCTATTTTAAATTATTCTGTTTACTTCCGTTATTTTTGTAGAACTCAAAAGCAGGGTGGAACAAGAACCCGATTATATTTCAAAAACTTATCGCAATATCATATTCCATTTCCCCCTCTTCCCGAACAGCAAGAAATCGCCGCCATTCTCACCACCCAGGACAGGGTAATCGAGCTCAAGCAACAGCTCCTTGCCCAAAAACAGCAGCAGAAAAAGTACCTTATGCAGCAGCTTTTGACAGGAAAAAAACGCCTGCCAGGGTTTAGCGGGGAGTGGAAAAAAGAGTTGCTTGGCAATATTGCAGTGAGACATATTAAGCGAAATACCATAGGAAATTCTAATGTCCTTACAATTTCTGCTCAGTATGGACTAATCAATCAATCTGAGTTTTTTAATAAAACAATTGCTAGCGACGATAAAAGCGATTATTACTTACTAGAAAAAGGTGATTTTGCTTATAATAAAAGTTATTCTAGCGGATACCCATTTGGAGCTATCAAACGATTAACACGTTATGATATAGGAATAGTATCTCCTCTTTATATTTGTTTTAGGATAAGTAAAGAAAATGTTTCTGGGGAATTTTTAGATCAATATTTTGAGGCTGGACTTTTAAATCATGAAATACAAGCCATTGCTCAAGAAGGTGCTCGTAATCATGGTTTATTAAATATTGCAATAGATGATTTTTTTAACTCAAAAATTCTTCTTCCCCCTTTCGAAGAACAAACCGCTATCGCCAATGTTCTTTCCGCCGCCGACCGTGAAATCGACTTACTTCGGCAAAGTATAGAATCGGAAAAACAAAAGAAAAAAGCCCTGATGCAGCTTTTGCTGATGGGAATTGTGAGGGTAACAGTATGAAAGATGAAGATGTATTTAACAGCATTAACTCAACCAAAGAGTTGCGTAATTTCCTTGAAAAGAAAGGAAAAAATCACAATTGTTTTTATCACTACACAACATGGGACACCTTTATTAAAATTTACGAAAACAAATCTTTCTTGGCAACAAATCATCTGTCAAAAAATCTGAACGATCAACATGAATTAAGGAATAAAAAAGGAGATAATTTATATCATGTCTCTTTTTCTTATGGCGAAGCAGAAATTATGCCCATGTGGATTTTATACGGAATTCCGAAAACACAGGCAGTCAGAATCGGAATTCCAAGGGGAAATATGAAAAAATGGATTACAGAATTACAAATGGATAAGAAAAGATTCGATATGGTAACACTTACCGATATAATTTATCAGAATGAGAAAAATGAAAAAAAGAATGAAAATAAAGAAATAATTAAAAAAGAAAAAATAATTTATTCTTGGCAAGAATTGCATCGTGATTTTTCTAAAAATGAAAATTTAAAAAATGAATTAAAAATATCTCCTGACTTAATAGGATGTGTAAAACATTACGCCTGGCATTATGAAAATGAAGTCAGGCTTTTGGTATCGTTACCCCAAAAAACTGATGAAAGGATTAAGCTTGAATTTTCTGATGATATAAGAGACAGTTTTAAAATTATGACCGGACCACACTTTGATTTATCTACATGCAAAAATCATGAACTTTATGATGAACTTTGCGGAAAAAAAAGAATTGTCCAAAGTACATTTAAAACAGATGATGTAAACTATAGAGAATTATGTGGAAACTGTATCCATGAATTCAGCAAAAAAACTGAGGAGTAAAATATCATAGTTGAAAGATTTTAATTGGAAAGAAAAATCGTGAGGGTAACAGTATGACGGAAATATACAAAGATATTTTTATCGGTAATGAGCAGGATTATTATGCAATTCAGAATGAAAGCGGTTGGGCTGTTCTTCATTGTTGTAAACATCCGTTCCATTGTCAATTTGTAGGTTATCGCAGAAAATTATCACCTTCTCATCCGGATTACGCATTTAAACGCCTTGGCAATGAGATGGCGCTTAATCTTGTGGATATGGATACTTTTAGTGAAAGCTACTTGGAATTTAATCGTAAAATGTTTGAAACAGCATTCAATTTTCTTGATGAATACAGAGAACAGGGATATAAAATTTTGATTCACTGCAATCAAGGAGAATCCCGGGGGCCGACACTTGGCATGTTATATGTTGCAACTCTTGGGGCATTTGGATATGCTGATTTTGAGACTTCTGTCCAAAAACTTAGGGAAATATATCCGACATATTCACCTAAAAAAAATATTTTTTTGACAGTTAAGAACCTCTGGAAAAACTTTGTAAAAAATTAAAAGGAGGTCAAAATATGGCAACCAATCCACCAAGTGGTGATAATCACAGAAACGGTGCTGTAAAAAACCGTTCGCAAGTTCATAATCCTGTTACGGATCAGTGGGTAAAAAGAGATAGTGAGACAGGACGCTTTATAGATGTCAAAAAAGATGGTACTCCTTTTAAGGGTGTTAGAAAAGAAAAGTAACATCAAATACATAAAGTGGAGTTTCAATTTCCCGCTTCCGTAATTTTTCTGTAAGGAGACTGACGCATGAACAGCGACTCTTATCTTGAAAAAAATATTTCTCAAAATCCGGCGGTGGAACTTTTTCAGGCACTGGGCTACACCTACATTTCCCCGGAAGACTGCGAGCTACAGCGGGGCAGTCGGTATCATGTGCTTTTAAAAGATATCCTCCGGGAACAGCTGCGCACCATGAATCGGTTTACTTATGCCGGAACGGAAAAGGAATTTTCTGCCGCCAACATTCAACAGGCAATTAACGACTTGGAACTTCCCCTTACAGACGGACTTGTTCGCACTTCCGAAAAAATCTACGACGCCTTGCTTTTAGGAAAAAGTTATCCCGAACTGGTGGGAGCCGGCAAACCCCAGAGTTTTAATCTTAAATACATAGACTGGGACCATCCGGAAAACAATGTGTACCATGTGACAAAGGAATTTTCCGTAGAAAGTCAGGATAAGCTGCACAATGCCCGTCCGGACATAGTGCTGTTTGTGAACGGTATTCCCTTTGCAGTCATTGAATGCAAACCTCCGGAGATTTCCGTGGAACAGGGAATAAGTCAAACCGTAAGAAATCAGCAGGAAGACTATACGCCCCAGCTCTACGTTTTTGCCCAAATTGTGGCGTCAACAAACAAAAACTCAGTAAAATATGCCACTTGCGGTACGCCAAAAAAGTTTTGGAGCCTGTGGAGGGAACAGGATACCGCCTTTTTGGAACAGGAACTTGCCCGCTGTGTTCCCCACAGAACGCCTACGGAGCAGGACAGGATTTTCATTTCTCTTTTCAGTATCCACCGTCTTTTGGAGTTGACCCGGTACTTTGTACTTTTTGATGCCAACGTAAAAAAAATATGCCGGTATCAGCAGTATTTTGCCATAAAAGAAATCATAAAAACCGTTTCTCAATATAATAGCGACGGCACCAGAAAAGGTGGCGTTATCTGGCACACCCAGGGCAGCGGTAAAAGTCTTACCATGGTAATGCTGGCAAAATACCTTTTAATGGAACTTTCAAACATTTCTCCCAAAGTGGTGGTTGTCACCGACCGCAAGGAACTGGACAATCAGATTGCCGGAACCTTTGCCCATACCCGTCTTATTCCTGCCCAGGCCACCAGCGGAGCAAATCTGGTGGAGTTAATCGATAAAGGCAAAGCAGATATTATCACCACCATTATCAATAAATTTAACACCGCAGAAAACCAGGAGGTAAAAAACAATTCTGCCGATGTGTTCGTTCTTATAGACGAAAGCCACCGCTCCAATTACGGCCAACTGGCAGCAAAAATGCGGAACGTGTTTCCCCGGGCTTGCTACATCGGTTTTACCGGTACACCTTTGATGAAGCAGGAAAAAAACACCTTAACAAAATTCGGTACCTTGATTCATAAGTACACGATTCAAGACGGTGTTGACGACAAAGCCATTGTTCCTTTGATTTATGAAGGCCGTTTTGTGGAACAGAACGTTGATGAAGCAAACATTGATTTGTGGTTTGAACAAACTACCAAACGCCTTACAGAAGCCCAGAAAAACGACCTTGCCAAAAAGTGGAGCAGCATCCGTCGTCTTGCTTCTACCAATGCCAGAATAAAACGTATTGCTCTTGATATAAACAATCACTTTATAGAAAGCGTAAAGAATACCGGCTTTAAGGCAATGCTGGCGGTAAATTACAAACGGGACGCCGTGCGGTATCTGAAATGTTTTGAGGAATTCGGGGACTTGGAATGTGCCGTGGTTATTTCTTCTCCCGATATGCGGGAAGGTGTGGAGGACATTGACGAAGGAACCGACGACATGGTTTTAACGTTCTGGAATAAAATGATGAAGCAGTATTCCAGCCCCGACAAATACGAAGAAGCACTTAAAGACAAATTTTGTGCCGGAGACATAGACATCCTTATTGTGTGCAGTAAACTTCTTACCGGATTTGACGCACCGATTTGCCAGGTGTTGTACATCGATAAAGAACTGAAAGAACACGGACTGTTGCAAGCCATTGCCCGGACAAACCGCCTCCGGGAAGGAAAAGACTACGGCCTTATTGTAGACTACCGGGGACTAATAGAAAAACTTGATACGGCATTGGATATGTATGCCGGAGCCGGCTTGGAAAACTTTGACGGCGGCGATTTAAAAGGTGTTATTACCGATGTGGTGTCTGCCGTGGGAACCTTGCGGCAATCTTACAGTAACCTTTCAGAACTGTTTTCAGGCATTGACCTTAAAGACACAGAGGCTGTGGAAACTTCCCTGGCAGATGAAAAAAGAAGGGAAGATTTTTACAACGGACTGTGTATTTTCGGCAAAGCATTGAACATTGTTCTGAATTCCCAAAAAGCCTACGAAGCTATACCTAAGGACGAAATAAAAAAGTATAAGGATGCCTTTGTGTTTTTTTCAAAGGTACGCCGCAGTGTTAAAATCAGATACGGAGATGCAGTGGACAACAAAGAATATGAGCCTCTCATGCAAAATCTGTTGGACACCCATCTTTCCGTAGCAGGTCTCAAACAGATTACCGCTCCCGTGGATATTCTCAATAAAGAAGATTTTGAAAAAGAGTTGCAGGAACTTACATCCGCCAGGGCAAAGGCAGAGGCTATTGCCAGCAGACTTACAAAATCCATCAGTGAAAAGTATGAAGAAAATCCCGCCTATTACCACAGTTTTTCAAAGCGCATAAAAGAAGCGTTGGAACAGTACCGGGATAAAATTATTTCCGATGCGGAATATCTTGAGAAAATGCAGGCAATCGTAAATGATTTCCGCAGCGGCAACAGCGGTTTGTCTTTTCCGGAATCAATAAAAAATGATGTGAACGCCCAGGCCTTTTACGGAGTGATTTCCGCCGTTTTTGACGGTGCTTCGGAAGTAAAGGAAGCTGATATTTCTTATGAATCCACAGCCCAGATTGCAAAGGACATGACCAAAATTATAGAAGAGCACAGTCAGGTTGATTGGAGTCAGAATAAGACCATTCACGACCGTATTTCCCAGGACATAGACGACTATTTTTATGAGTACGGTAAAGAACACGGTGTCACCTTTGATTTTGACACCGTGGATAAAGTAATCGAAAACGTAAAGACCGTTGCAGTCAGGAGATTCAAACGGTGAACCGGCTGCAATCCTGTGCGGTAAGGGACAGAACCGGGGAAATCCGCTATGTGCTTGAAAGAAAGGCAGTTAAGAACATAAACCTGCGGGTACGCCGGGACGGAACGGTTTATGTTTCCGCCGCCCCTTCAGTTCCGGAGGAACGCATAAATTCCTTTGTGTGCTCCAACGCCTCCTTTATCCGCAAAGCCCGGGAAAAATTTTCCCGCCGGGCTTCTGTATCTTCCGCCCCAAAGCGTTATGTCAGCGGGGAAACCTTTTACCTGGTCAGCGGGGAAACCTTTTACCTGGCAGGGCGGGCGCTTCGGCTCAAGGTGGAAAAGGGAAGGAAAAACTCCATCACTTCCGACGGGGTTTACATTCTTTTGCAGGCAAGAGAGCCCGGCGACAGTGATTCCCGCCGCCGTCTGGTGGAAAAGTATCTTGAGAAACAGTACCGGGAGTTATTCGCCAGCGTGTTAAAGGAAGCCTATCCCGTTTTCGCAAAATACGGCGTTCCATTTCCGGTTCTTCGCCTCCGTAAAATGAAAACAAAGTGGGGCACCTGCCTTCCCCAAAAGGGAATAATCACCTTGAATACACTGCTCGCCCGTCTTCCCCGGAACTGCATCGAATACGTAACCGTCCATGAGCTTTGCCATTTCATATACGCCAACCACTCAAGGCAGTTTTACGCCCTTCTGACCGCCATACAGCCGGACTGGCGCCAGCGAAAAACGCTGCTGGAAGAAAGCGTTCCTTTCATGGCAGACTGATAACGCATAAAATAAAGAAGTATTCTCTGCTGACAGCAGTTTATCTGCCCCGTATCTTTTCAAGCCGCCTTTGCTCTTCTTCAAACCAGGCGTCGTAATTATCAAATACCGAAACATCATCAGAAGTTTGGTTTTCGTATGTATATTCGGCATTGAATTTTTTTGTCTTTGGTTCATATGTAAGCTTCATCAATTTAGGTACCGGTTGCTTATATTTCCTGCAAACAGATTCAATTTTTTGTATATCTTCATTTAAGATGTCCAGTACTTGTTCCTGACAGCCACCTGATGTATCGAAATTAACTTTT
>CASGDA010000011.1 GCA_949300145.1 uncultured Treponema sp.
TCTCCTTTTTTGTATCCCAAGTAGTCAAAGCATTTTTGCAAATGCAATGGCACAGGATAATACACAGAAGTTCCGATTCCCTTTTCTTTTAGATACGCGGCCAATCCATCACGATTTTTTGCTTTTAATTGGAAGACGTAATACACAGGAATATTGCCGTTTTTTACTACAGGCAATGTAATTTCTTCTATATCGCTTAACAGTGCCCGGTACTGATCCGCATATTTTTTTCTTAAGGCGATGCCTTCATCGATTTTCTGCAGCTTTACCTGCAATACCGCGGCCTGCAAAGTATCAAGCCGGCTGTTGTATCCCAGTAAGTCGTGATGATATTTCTTTGAAGCCCCGTGTACCCGCAGACTTTTCACGGCAGCATACACATCCTCCCGGTTTGTGATTATCATACCGCCGTCGCCGTAACCGCCCAAGGTTTTGGTTGGAAAAAAAGAATATACACCGGCATCGCCGGCCGTCCCGGCTGTTTTAATCCCTCCGCCGATATGCTGCTTCATGCCGAAGGCTTCCGCGGCGTCTTCCAGAACAGAAAGATTATTGTCCCGTGCAAGTTTTAAGGCCGTATTCATGTCAGCCATCTGGCAGAACAGGTGGACGGGTAAAAGTCCCCTGGTGTTTTTTGTGATGCGGACTGCAGCATCGTTCATGTCCATGCAAAAGGTCTCTTCGTCTATGTCGCAGAAAACAGGCTTTCCGCCCAAACGCGCGATACAGGAGGCGGACGCGAAAAAAGTAAATACCGGCGTTATCACTTCCGCCCCGTCTTTGTATCCTAAGGCGTCGGAACACAGAACCAGGGCGTCGCTTCCGTTGGCGACACCCACCCCGTATCGGGCTTTGCTGTACAAGGCAATTTCCTGCTCCAGCTCTTTTTCCGCACCGCCTAAGATAAAGTCTCCTTTTTCCAAGACGGAACTGATGGCGTTATCGAATTCTTCTTTTCTGTTGCGGTACTCTCTGACTGAAGTATAAAAAGGGACGGTCATTTGTCAAATACCCCTTTCATTTCCAATGTGGAAAAATGGTTCGGCAGGCTGACCGCCCGTCCGGTTTTCTGGCTTTCGTAAATCGCGAGTATTATTTCCAACGCCTTTTTACCCTTTTCGCCGGAAACAAGCGGTTCCCGGTCCTCTTCTATCGCATCGATTACATCGGAAAACAATGCCGTGTGACCGAAACCATAAACGGTGGGAGGATCTTTCGCCGCCGGGTCCAAAACAGCTTCTTCCGTATCGCCCGCACTTTCCGCGTCACTGAAGCGCCACGTCTCCAGTTTGTTCACGGCCAATCCGCCGATTACCACGCTGCCTTTTTCCCCGAACAGGCTCAAAGTTTCGTTTAAGTTTTTAGGATAAATATCGGCGCTGCCTTCAATGATTCCAACAGCACCGGATTTAAATTCTACAATGGCGCAGCCGAAGTCTTCCGCCTCTATCGGACGCTGGAACCTTCTGGTCTGCGCCTGAACACGCACGGCGTCCTCTCCCATCATCCACTGCAGCAAATCTATGCCGTGGGTACACTGGTTCATCAAGGTTCCCCCGTCCTGCTCCCATGTCCCTCTCCAGGGAGCTTCCGCGTAGTATGCTTCATTGCGGTTCCAGCGGATCTGTACCATGCCGTGGAAAAGTTTTCCGAAGCGGCCTTTTTCCAGGGCTTCCCGTGTACGCTGTACAGGCGCGTTGAAACGGTTCTGAAAGCACACCGCAAGTTTTTTGTTGTTCTTTTCCGCAGCGTCTATCATCGCCTGTGCATCATCCGTGGAAAGTGCCATGGGTTTTTCGCAGATTACATGGCAGCCGGCTTGGGAACAGGTTACGGCTATGTCTTTATGTTTCCCGGACTCCGTAGCAATGGTAACTATGTCTGGACGGCACTCTGAGAGCATTTCTTTATAGTCGGTATAAACTTTTACCTGCGCCCCGGGCAAAGCCTTTACATATTCGATTTTTTTTGCCTCTGCCCGCTCTATAATAGGGTCGCAGGTGGCAACCAACTCCAAGCGGTCTTTGTTGTTCACATAAGCTTCTATGTGTTTAAAACTGATCCGACCGCAACCGATGAGTGCGATTGTGTGTTTCATAGAGGTTGAATTCCGTAATGATATGAATTTAAATTATTGATTTTCGTAAAAACGATTTACTACAGAGTACCGGTACTGATGCCTTGCTTTTCAAGGAAAACAAACCAAAAATAAATCACCAGAAGCCGTTCAAGAATATTGACAGAAAGAGATTCAAAATCTACATTTTCTTTTAGCAAACCACTTTTTGAAAGAACATTTTTCATATCATGATATATTTCACTGTTTTTAAATCCTTCAAAATTATTTTCAGCACTTACTACATATTTTTTAGGTTTATACATTTTCCTTTTAATTAATTTTGAAAAAACGCGTTTTATAAATGTAAATGAAAATATAAATACATCTTTTACCACATACAAAATGTTATCAGATAAAGACATACCGTAAATTGTTTTCATTTTTGCTAGTGAACTGTTATTCCGAGAAATGATCTTCCTGAAAATTTTATCAAACCATTTTTCAGATGCAGACGCATTTCTGATGCCTGTTACAAAACGGTACTCCAAAAAAGGTCCATACAGCGGTGTGTAATTTGCAGCGCAGCCAAACAACAAACCGGATTTATACGGGAAGATCTGAGATGAATACAGTGCATGATGTTTTTCCATACGGGATACGGGAGCCTTTTGCCACAGAAACGGCTGAATAAAAGGAATATACCGCTCATACAGATCTGTCTGTATGATGTTTGAAACCAAACTTCTCATACCATTGACAGAAAACACTATACCCCGTGTATTTGCCTTATTCCGCAAGCAGAAGTATGTTCTGAAATACTCTCCTCCCCCGATTCCGCCTATATTGTATTTTCGTTCCAACGTATTTTTTTTAGTGTAACTATCCAAAAGCTGTTTCGCCTCAAATAGGGGGTATACACCATCAATTTCTTTCCATACAGCTTCCAGCATTTCGCTATGAAAATTTTCTACCGGCTCCGCCGGCAAAACTGCTAGATTCGTATGCAACAAAGAGGCAATTTTTTCAGCTATAATGATATCAGCACATCCTTTCCAACCACGAACAAACAATGTATACGGAATTTTTTCGGCATTTGCCAATGTAACAAGAAGCCGTGAATCAACCCCTCCAGAACAATCCATCACCACTGACGTTGTTTTGAATGCATGCAACAGTCTTTTCAGTTCAGACTCAAATTCCCTATCACAAAACCGTTTGCAGGGAGCGGTTCCGAGTTTTTTCTCCTCATACCGAATCATTCCTCCGGACACAACCCCCACAACATTTCCCGGACATCGGTGAATGTTACGAAAAAAGGTTTTTCCTGAAAACACAAAACCAAATTCCAAAAACGATATGACACTGTTCCAATCCATGTCTTCTCGCGTATATCTCATTTCGGACACCAAAGATATCAGGGAATCGGACACCCCCCCCCATCGGAATCATCAATATACAACGGCATGATGCCAGAGTTATCACAGAAAAAACAAATCGATCCATCACTTTTATCGGTGATAATAATCCAGAAACATCCGAAAATAGTTTTAAAATCAACAGTAGAATTTAAAAAATCTTCCAAAAACAATTCCACTGACATCAAGCCAACATTGCCGTATTTATATATAAAAACGCCTTTAAAGTGTACTTCCAAGCGGTCTTTGTATATCAGTTTTTCATGATTTCTACATAATTTTCAGTAACATCTACTAAAACGGTATCTTATCAAGATTGATGAGGACGTATTCTGGATGGGACACACTGTAAACAGCTGATAAAGCTCTTTATCTCTTACCGCAATCTACGAACATAACTCCGTTGCTCCCTGCGTACAAAAGTGTCGAGCGAAACACGTTACACTTTGAACATTCGGCTTTATGTGTGTTTTTCAGTTGAGAATATTAATATTGAAATTGAATTCGCTTTTCAGTGTAAAAAAAATACCTGTCCAACGCTCAGAATACAGCTTTCCCGCGGGCAGAGTGTCAAAAATCTGTCCGGGAACAAAACATCCGTCTCCGCTGTACCCTGCCGAAACAGGTATAAAACAAAGGGCTTCCGCCATGACCGGTAATCCCCGGCGGATATAAGTATAAAAGTCTTTATATACTCTGTCAAGAAATACGGCCGGACCGTTAAGGCATAACCGGAAATAAATATAATGCGCCGCCGGTGGGATTTAAAACAAACCAATGCACCGGCCCAAGCCGTGGATCACCTTAAAAATTAAATCCTATGCCTACCTTTGGTGATATCTGTAAATTCGAAGTTGAACCGCTTCCGAAAGAATTTCTGGAATGGGTTGATGTACGGGTAATGCCGAAAAAATCATAAGAAGCTTCCAGTGCGGCCCGCAGGTAAATCAAATCCGTCAGTTTGTAGCCGAGCTCAAGATTCGCACCGACTCCGAACAGGTTTCCCGATGTCACTGTGCTGTCTAAATCGGCTGTAAGGAAAGTGTAATGAAATCCCGGTGACAGCGCAAAGACAGTTTTTTCCGTCCGGAAAAAGGAAAAAGACGGCCCGATTAAAACCGAAAAACCGAAGAGACTGTCATAATCCCCTCTGTCCTTTGTGACACTCACCCCGTCTTCCTCCCACGTAAAGCTCAGAGGAAACAAAAAAATCAAATTCTGTGTAGAGACCGATCACATCATTGAAATACGTCGCGAAACTCAGCCCCGTTACGACGGAAACCATACGGGAATCAACTGTCCGCCCGTCCTCCTCCGCGGTCTCCCAGAGAATCGGCACACCGAAATTAAGAGACAAATAGTTATTGTCCTCCTGCTTTCCTCCGGCGAAAACCGCCGCCGGCAACAGCGCCAGCAAAAAGACAGCAAAAAATTTCTTCATTTTCATCTTCCGTTATTTTAAGCCTTCTTACCGGGAAAAACAAGCGGGGCGGGAATATTTACTTAACGGCATAAACCCATGTAATATGGACAGACAGGGGGTAAAACAAATGAAAAAATGCATGGATTCCGAAAATCTCCACCGGAGACTGAAAAAAATCATAGGGCAGATACAGGCCATAGACCGCATGGTGGATGAGGACATTCCCTGCGAAGACGTTTTATCCCAGGTAAACGCAGCGAAATCGGCGCTCCACAAAGTCGGACAGGTGATTCTGGAAGGCCACATCAATCACTGTGTCAAAGACGGAATCGCAAACGGGGATGCGGAGAAAACAATCGCAAGCTTTACAAAGGCGGTGGAGCGTTTCGCCAATATGAATTAGCAGGATTTTATTCTCCCCGGCGGGTGAAAACGCATGGAACAGGATTGACAAAGAAAGAGCCCGGGTTTATCATACTTATACCTGTATGGGTATAAACTTTTCTCCGGAGGCTCCTTTGAACAAACTCGAATCTTTCCTGGAATGGGGAGGAACAAAAAAAGACATTGTACTGCTTTCAATTTCAGGGGCTGCCCTTTTGTACAGCCTTGCAGGACCTGAAAACCTGCCATTCGACGCCGCATGGATCGCTGTTTTCCTGTGCGGCGTGCCGATTATCCTTTCCGCCGTCAACGGGCTGGTAACCTCATTCGACATAAAAGCCGATGTCCTGGTATCCATCGCCCTGACGGCCTCGGTATTCATAGGCGAAATTTTCGCCGCGGGGGAAGTCGCTTTCATAATGCAGCTCGGCGCCCTTCTGGAGGAACTGACCGTGGCCAGGGCACGCGCCGGAATTGAAAAACTGGTGCACCTTACACCGGAAACGGGAAGACGGATTTCCGGCGGGAAAGAGGAAATCATCCCCGCGGATAAAATCCTTGCAGGCGATATCCTGAGGGTTCTGCCGGGCGAAACAATCCCGGTGGACGGAATCATCATCAGCGGACAGACATCCGTCAACCAGGCGGTTATGACCGGGGAATCCCTTCCGGTGGATAAAAACGCGGGGGACGAGGTGTCAAGCGGAACGGTGAACATGTTCGGCTCCTTCGACATGAAAGCGGTGAAAGTCGGGGAGGACAGCTCCATCCGGCGCATGATAAGGCTCGTGCAGTCAGCGGACGCGGGAAAGGCAAAGATTGTCGGCACCGCCGACAGGTGGGCCACATGGATTGTGGTGACCGCGCTTATCTCCGCTTTAAGCACATGGTTCATCACAAAAGAAATCATAAGGGCGGTGACGATACTGGTTGTATTCTGCCCCTGCGCCCTTGTGCTGGCGACTCCGACCGCCATTATGGCGGCAATCGGAAACGCCACGAAACACGGCTTTTTGGTGCGGGAAGGGGACGCCCTGGAGCGCCTTTCTTCAGTCTCAAAAATCACATTCGACAAGACAGGGACGCTCACTTACGGGAAACTCCGGGTTGAAGCCGCCTGTCCTTCCGCCGGAAATTCCCTGGAAGGGCTGTACAATGCAGCGGCCTCCATTGAAAGCCTTTCGGAGCATCCCCTGGCGAAAGCTGTCGCGGAAGGATACAGAAAGGATTTTGCGGCCCCGCTTTCCGCCGTGAATAATTTCAGGATGATTCCGGGCAGAGGGGTTGAAGGGGAAATCAATTCCAAAAAAGTTATCGCGGGCAATATTGATTTGATGAACGACAACAAAATAGAAATTCCCCCGGAAGACCGGGAGTCTTTTTCAGAATACCAGGAGAAGGGTTCAGCCCTGATTCTTGTGGCGGAAAACGGAGTTTTCTCAGGATTCTTCGCATTATCGGACACACTGAGGGAAAACGCGGCGGAAACGCTCAGCCGTGTAAAGCAGACAGGTGTTGAACCCGTCCTCCTTACAGGCGACCATAAAAACGCGGCGGAACAGACGGCGAAGAAACTCGGCATAACCGAAGTTTATTCAGACTGCCTCCCGGAGGACAAACTGGAAATCATCGGCTCATTTCAGGACGGAGGCAAAAAGGTCTGCATGATCGGGGACGGAATCAATGACGCGCCCGCCCTGAAGAAAGCCTTTGTCGGAATCGCCATGGGGGGAATCGGCAGCGACATCGCGGTGGAAGCGGCTGACATCGCGCTGGTCAACGATGATATAAAAGAAATCCCGCATCTGCTTCTTCTGGCTAAAAGGACAATGGTGACAATAAAATGCAACCTTTCATTTTCAATGATACTGAACTTTGCGGCCATCATCCTTGCAATGACGGGAATCCTTAATCCAGTCGCGGGGGCTCTTGTCCATAACGCCGGCTCCGTTGCGGTGATTGTCAATTCAGCCCTGCTCCTGCGCTGGAAAAAAAGAAAGCCGTAAGGGCATGTCCTCCGTGGAAAAGCGGAGGACCGCCGGACAGACGGCTATTTCCATTCATCCGGGCAGGGTTTCCCCACAGCCTGCTGGAGTTTCGTAAGCCAGAACCTGCCAGTCCCTTCCGGACCGAAAACCAGAGCCCCGGATACAAGGCCGGTTTCCGCATCCTCCAGAACACGCAGGTACAAATCTCCTTCCAGGGACGGGGTGCGGGATATCCATCCGCCCGACTTTTCCTGCTCAGGCGTAAGAACCGCGGTTCCCGCCGAAACGGCTTCCCTTGCACCGATTTTGAGCACCGTCCTCGGAACAGTCTGCACATACGGAGAAGGCCGCGCGTCATCCGGGAAAAGTCTCCCTGCGGCGAACTGGGCGGCTTTTTTCCCCTGCTCCAGAGCGGCGGGAACAATTCCCCAGGATACGCCCTCAAATTCAGCGCAGTCACCCGCGGCGAAAATATCAGGATCCCCGGTAGCGGTTTCATTGTTTATGATTATGCCCCTGCCGCAGGGAATGCCGGCTTCCTCCGCAAGTGATTTATTGCTGCGCACACCCATGGAGTACAGGGCTGTTTCAACACCGGCCCCGCAGACCGGTTCAAGCACTTCGGAAACGCTGCGGACGCCGAAAGCCGATGTGTCAACCGACGCACCGGTATGTATGGTCAAACCCTCCGCCTCAAGATAATCTTTAAGCAGTCCCGAAGCGGTTGCATCAAGCTGCCGGGGGAGAAGCCATCCGGCTGTTTCCAGAACGTGGACGGTTTTTATGCCTGAGTTTTTCAGCGCCCGGGCCGCTTCCAGTCCGAGAAGGCCTCCACCCAAAACAGCGGCGCTTTCCCTGCGCGACGCTGTATGCGCCTTTATTTTTTCCGCATCCTCAAGGGTTCTGAGGGCAAACACGCTGCCGTAAGACGGACTGCCCGGTTCCGGCATTCCGGGCGTGAAAGGGAAAGAGCCTGTGGCGAGGATGAGCGCATCGTATGCCACGGAACGGGCTTCCCCGTTTACCATGACGGAAAGGCTTTTTCCTTCCCTGTCTATGCGCGCAACTTCCGCCGGAGCGCATACAGTGATTCCGTTTGAGCTGAACCATTGGGCGTTGTGTATTACAAGCTGTTCCTTTGTGACAGCCCCTGCAAGAAATTCCGGAAGCCTGATTCTGGAATAATCCGGCGGAACCTCCCTCGTTATAACGGTAACGCCCATTTCTTCCGCAGAATGAATCTTACGCAATTCCCCCGCGGCGGTAATACCCGCGGTTCCCGCTCCGATGATGACAATCTGTTTCATACAGCCAGCCTCCTGAGAATACATAGTATTACAATAAACCGGTTTCAGCAACTCTTGTATGAAGAAGCCTTTCATAACTGTAACTTTTCATTGTGCATTTTATTATAATAGTGTAAAGTTAAGTGTAAAGAGGCCACAATGGATATAAAACGAAAGTGTATAAACCAACCGCTGTCAAAACAACCATTGGCACTGGTACTGATTCAGATCAGATATACGCCTATCAATGCAGTGGATTCAAACATAGATAAGATTCAAGAAATTCTAAGAAAAGATTTTCCTATTTATGAGAAACTTAGAAATATTTCTGTCTCTGTATCTCCAGAGGGGTTACAACAAAATGCAATATCATTAGCAAGTTTCTCTTCAAGAAACGGCTGTGAAAATATCCTGCTGGATAAAAATCAAATCACCTTTCAGGTTACGGATTATCCCGGTTTTGAGTCTTTTTACAGTAAATTTGAAAAAATATTGAATTCGATAGACTCTATCCTAAAATTGAAAGAATGTGGTGTTTACACAAGGTGCGGTCTAAGATATGTGGATCAAATCATTCCTTTGGACACCAATGATACGATAGATTCTTATCTGAATGAAAATTTTATCATAACACAACCCCCTGTTTTTAAAAATCAGAAAAAGGTTTGTACTGTCAGTATGGCAGGTCACATTGAATTAAGCGAAAATAAAAGGGGAGCAATGTCTGTCAATCTATATCAGGGACAAAAAGGACTTGCACTTCCTCCAGATTTACTAACAAGAACACCTAAATTAAAAAGGGATGCAGGGAAATCCGAAAGAATCGGGCTTATTGACATGGACGCTTCTTTTACTCCGGCACCTGATCCGGAAGAATATAATGAAGAAACAGTTAAAGAAATATTCTACAGACTCCATGATAATATTATCACCGGTTTTTTTGAATCCGTTGTCAGCAAAGAAGGAATTGCAAAATGGAAATAGCCACAAGTATGAAAACTGCGATTGACCAGTGCTTTGTTAATTCGTTAAACAATAAAAAAGTTCTGTTTTCCTTTGTGGAATCGCAACATTGCAAACCCGATTTTTCCAATGAAAGAAATACATATAATCCGGAATCTTGTATACCTGACAGTATGTTTTCTGTTTCTACCTCTCTGTTTTCTCCTGCATCAGTGATATCTCAGGAAACATATAATGATGATATATTGATTTCGGAAAAACTTAAAACAATCATCAGAAAATTGAGCCTTTCAAAAAAAGGACTTTGCATGATTTTGAATATATCAAGGCCATCTTTATATAGCTGGCTCAGTGCCTCTGCAGAACCTGAAAAAGAAAATTTAAAAATATTAAACAGCTTATATTCTTTGATCGAAAAATCCGGTATTGAAGAACCTTTATTCAGAGGTTATGTGGAAAATCCTGTCAACGGATACAGTGAAAGTCTTCTGGAAGTTTTGAAAAAACAAACATTCATAAAAAACCGACAGGAAGTTACAGAGTTGATAAAACTGATTTCTGATTTATCAAAGAAAAGACAGGAAAAGATTAACAAACACAGAATCACAGAAAACAGATTATCTAATGAATCAAAGGATTTAATTCTGGAGGATAATCTTAATTCAATATGAATAACCGGCTTTCATTGAGACAAGGCAGTTTTTTTACCGGAAAAAATGCAGAAGAAATTCTGAAAATTTGTATTGACGCCGAACCTGCTTCCAATTATTCACGGGAAAGTATTATCACTGTTGTTCTATCCCAAGATTGTGATATTGTAAGAGAAAAAACACAGGAACCATTTATTGAATTCATATCCGGTACAAAGATTCCAACCCCAAAAGGAAACTACCAAAACGGGAAAAATCCCAGAATATTAGATATCAAAGTCGGATATTGTGACTATGAATTTTCAATTCATAACAAATTCCGTGTTAAAAAAGAAGTATTGGAAAAACTGTCTCTACAGGAACCTGAAAAAATTGACCTGAAAAATCTTGATATATTAAGAAAATGGATTTCAAAAAGATATACCAGGGCTGCCTTCCCCGATAATTTTAACAGCCGTTTAAGCAAATCCAAAGGATATGCCAAACTCGCAAAAAACAATATATCCCGGAATGTCTTGGAAGTTTTCATTGATGTTAAAGAAGAAGAATTATGTGAAAGCGATTTCTACGAACCCCAAATTCTGGTTGTCATACCTGAAACCCTCGATGAAGGTGAACAAGAAAAAATCGAAAGTACATATGAAAAAGCATTTACAGTAAATGGCGTTGATCCCGATATTCATCTTGTAACGGAAAATCAAGTGACCCTATCTGACCTGCGGACATACAAGCGATGGGATATGGACTATTACAGCATGAATGGAGAAGAAGCTCCGCCGAAAGAAATTGATATTCTCTAATATCACAGCTGTAAAATTAAAAACAGCAGAAATGGTATCCCGCCGAAATGAAAAAGCCCCGTGATATCGATATCAGGTGTTTCCGCTTTCTTTCTGGAAAGAAACCAACAGCAGGAAAAGGGACACGGCGGCTGTGATGAACCCGGCACCGCAGCAAATGACGGAAAGCGCTTCGCCCAGATCCTCAAGAAAACCGTCCATACTGCACAGCGGAGCGCATACAGCCAGAAGAAAAAACAGAACGGCGCCCGGGGCGAAACTTTTTTTGAGGCGGACGAGGACAAAGACCGCTGCGGCGAAGGAAACCAGGGACAAAAACAAGGCGGGCAACAAATCATCAGCGGCTTCAAGAACCACAAGGGCAAGGATGCCTGCGGCGGCGCCGAGGAACGCATACATCACATTTCTGGAAGACAGGAACTCTTCAATCTTCATAAAACCTCCGGAGAAAGACAGTCCACCGGTTACACCGGGAAGCTTCTTCAGTCTAAAGCAGCGGCCGGATAAAAACATTAAGGGAAGATTAAAAAATCCTTAGAAGCCCCCGTTTCACATTCTCGAATAAAGATCCATATAAATCTTTGAGGAATTAGCCCACGACCAGTCCTCCGCCATTCCCCTGGCCTGCATTTCCTCCCACCGGTCACGCTGGGTGATATACAGATAATAAGCGTGCTTTATGCGGTCCATAAGCTCCCAGGAGGAATAACCGGCGAAAGAAAAACCCGTCCCCGTGTTGTTGTCTTTATTGTAGGGTTTGACCGTGTCCTTCAGTCCTCCTGTTTCATGCACAATGGGAACGGCGCCGTAACGGAGGGAAATAAGCTGCGTCAAACCGCACGGCTCAAAGGCGGAGGGGACAAGGAACGCGTCGGCGGAAGCGTAAATCTTGCGGGCCATCGGATCAGAGTAACATATGTTCGCCGAAACCTTTCCCGGATATTTCCCCGCATAATAGCGGAACATATCCTCATACCGCTGCTCGCCTGTTCCGAGCACTATCAGGTTGATGTCCAGGGAACAGAGGTAATCCATTATCTGGTCCACCAAATCCAGTCCTTTCTGACCGGTAAGACGGGAAACAAGCCCGATGGTAAAAGCGTTTTCGTTCACAGGGAAATTCAGTTCTTTCTGGAAAGCCTTTTTATTTTCACGTTTACCCTGAACGTAATTTTTCACATTATAATTGAAGAAAATCTGTTTATCAGTCTCCGGATCCCACTCCTTATAGTCGATGCCGTTGATAATCCCCCACAACCTTTCATGGCGGCAGTAAAGGATGTCATCGAGGCCGTCACCGAAAGATGTGGTCTGGATTTCACCTGAATAGGAGTTGCTTACGGTGGTGATATAATCGGAATAAACCAGGGCGCCGCGCATCATGGAACAGTTCCAGCTGCTCCGGGGAATTGATGTATCCTGGAACGGCGAAACCAGCCTGGCAGGCTCAAAACATTCGTCCGGCAGCCCGGAAACCCATTTTATGTGACCTGCATCCCATGTACCCTGGAAGCGGATGTTGTGGATTGTGAACACCGTCCGGATTCCCCTGAAAAAGGGATCGCCCTGGAAAACCGTGTTGAGGTAGACGGGGACAAGCGCGGACTGCCAGTCATGGCAGTGGATGATGTCCGGACGGAAATTTATCAGGGGAAGGGAAGAAAGGCAGGCCTTGGAAAAATAAGCGAACCTTTCCAAATCCTGGAACATATCATAGTAAGGCACCAGACCGCTGAAATACTGTTCGTTGTCGATAAAATAACAGGTTATCCCGTCTAGAACCAGTCTTTTCACGCCGACATAAATCCGGTCATCCATCTGGAAGTAATAGATGGTCTCCATTTTTTCCCTGTACTTGAAGGGAATCGCATGGTAATTCGGAATCATGACACGGATGTCGTATTCATCCGCCGGCAGAGCCTTGGGCAGGGAACCGACCACATCGGCCAGCCCTCCAGTCTTCACAAATGGAACGCATTCAGAGGCGACAAACAATATTTTCTTCATAGAGCACCTTCCCGCATTTCAGATTCCAGTCCATTATACACCGGGATTACAGAAAAGAAAGCAAAAAGTTGGAAATATCAAGCAAAACCTTCCGGGAATTCACTTGAAATTGGAGGTTGACTCCCTGATTATCAGCTCCGCCCCGAGGTAAATGGCTTTCATGGCGCGTGTGTCTTTTTTCATAACCTTTAGAAGCATTTCCACGGCTATCGCGCCTATCTGGGAGGTGGGCTGGCATACAGTCGTGATCGAAGGATTCATAATCCGGCTTATCTGGATGTTGTCAAAGCCGACAACGGCGATGTCGCCGGGAACGTTGAGCCCGGACTCAAAGCTGGCCTTTATGGCGGCGCAGGCGAGGACATCCGAGCAGCAGAAAAAGGCGTCCGGCCTGTCATCCATGGAAAGCATACGGAGGGCCTGCGCCCTGGCGACTTCAAAGTCCATGTCGGCTCCCACCGAACATACAATGGAAGAATCAACAGGGATACCGGAGGAAGACAACGCCGTGCTGTAACCCTTGTAACGCTCCCTTGCGTATTTAAAACTGTCGGGGCCGTTTATGAAAGCTATCCGTTTCTTTCCCAGACTGATCAGATACTTCACGGCGTTTTCGCTGGCTGTCTCATCATCAATCGTGACGAAGGGAACGCCGGAGGACGCCACAAATTCACAGCAGGTTACGGTGGGAATCTCTTTCGCCACGGCCTGAAGCCTTTCCTTCCCGACGGAGTTGGCGCAGAGTAGACCGCAGGCCCTGGTTTTTCTTATCAAATCAAGGAAACCGTCAATGGAAGCCTCTGATATCGGGTCCTCGTTTACAAGAAGATTGTATCCGTTGGCGGCGGCTGTCGCGCGGCTTGCTTCGATAATCGGGGAATAAAAAGGATTTTTGAACGTGGGGACATTGAAAATAATCAGGTTGTTCCGGGGGAGGGGGTCAAAATCAAGGGAAGACACATCGACTCCCATTTTTTTCATCGCCTCGACAACGCGGTTTCTGGTTTCCTCGGTTACAAGAGGGGATTTGTTGAGAACCCTTGAAATCGTGGAGATGGAGATTCCGGATGAATCCGAAATCTCCTGATATGAAAACCTGCCTCGTCTTTTCAAGCCCAACCTCCTGTCACAGGGTTTCCAGAATCTCCAGCTCCTTTATAACCTCCCATTCTTTTACGGGAGCTTCCTTGGAAGAGGCCAGAATATCCAGCAGCGATTCAAGCTCCTGATAATACCATCCGGTGGCGGGAATGTTAATACCCGTTGAAACGGTAAACTTGTAGCTTATGTCCGGCTTCAAGGTTTTACCGTCCGCTGTATAAACACAAATCTCACTGCCGGTGTTTACGGCGACGGCATTCTCAAATACAATCCTCCAGACAGCTGTAAAAGGAATCGCGGCGTTGAGCCAGCCGGCTTCCGCCTTGACGGTAAAACCGTCGAATTCGTAAACAACATGAAGGTACTCGTCATAATCTTTGAAGGGGGAACGGCGTGCATAAGAGGACACACCGGAAGGAGCGCCGAAAAGACCGATAATCATGTCCAAGTCGTGGATATGCAGGTCGAACGGGAGGAGCCCGCTCTTTGACTTGTCAAAAAGCCAGCCGTCTTTCGCCCACGAGGGAACCTGGCTGAGGCGGGAAAAAGAAGCGTCCAGAACGCGTCCGTATTCGCCTCCATCCACAAGCCGCCGGAGAACCCTGTATTCATTGGTGTAGCGAAGTACATGGGCGGCCAAAAGGCGGCAGCCTGTTTCCCGTGCGTATGCAAACATCCGGCGACCGTCCGCACTATTCAAAGCGAGGGGCTTTTCGCAAATCACATCCCGTGAAAAGGACAGGGCTTCAGTCACATTCGCCTTGTGCAAAAAGCTCGGGGTTGTTATATCCACAAGATTTATTTCGGGATGTGAGGCTACAGCGTCCCCGATACTTTCATAAAAAGGCAGGGAAAAAGAGACCGCCGTTTCCCGGTCGCCCTCCCCTTTCCCGACGGCGGCGGCGACAACGGCTTTTTCTTTCAGGGACTGGAGGTTGATGTAATGAACCTTTCCCATCCCGCCGAGACCGACCAAAAGTATCTTTCTCATAAGACATACCCGAGATTTTTAAGGTACAGACCGCTTTTGTATACGGCTTCGTCAACTTCGCATGAAGAAGACGCTCCGTCCCTGGTGAACTCGATTTCAATTGAAAGGGGAGCCGTGTTCCCTTTTTCATCGAGGGTTTTTAATATGGAAGGAAGATCCAGCCAGCCTTCGCCCAAGGCGGGGAAATTCCATTCAGTCCTCTCCCCCGCCTTATCCTTGATGTGGATATATTCTATCAATCCGGCGTTGGCCGCCGCATCTTCCGTTCCTTTTACATCCCCGTAAAAAACCGCATTGGCGGTGTCATAACATATACGGACGGAAGGGCTGTCCACGATTTCAACAATCCGCGCGAGCCGGGCGGCGGTTCCGTGTTCGCCGTGGGTTTCGAGAACCAGCTTCAAACCGCAGTCCTCAAGAAGAGGCAGGAAAGACATGATGTTGTTTTTCAGCTCCAAATCACCGGAAGAAGCCATGTCCTTCAGGTGAGCCTCTCCCACGCTTGATACAATGTAACGGGCGCCGAAAAAAGCGGCGAGATGAATGTTGTCGGTGAAATCGTGCAGACGGTTTTTGTCCATCAGGTTGCAGTGGCCGCTCATGGCGGGAACCGACAGCCCGTGGTCTTTTAAGGCGGCCTTTATTTCAACAAGCCCGCTGAAAGACATGGAAGGAAAAACATGCTCGGTCCAACCCTTCGTGGCCGTAAGCTCCACATTGTGGAAACCGGCCTCCGCTATACCGGAAAGAGCGTCCTTAACTGGAAACCCATGATAACAGTTTGAATTAACTATAATTGTACGCCCTTTCATTTCCGTCTCCTAAATCACGTAATTCCGCAGATAACGGTACGCAAGAACCAAAGAGGCCTCTATTTTCTCCCGGCTTCCCTCAAAAGCCCTGTCCTCCATTTCAACACAGGAACAGGAATCATAACCTATCTGGGTCAACGCGGAAATGAATTCAGGCCAGTTCACGTCGCCCAGCCCCGGAAGTTTCGGAGACATATAATCCAGCGGATAAGCGAGGCAGCCGCATTCCGCCAGCCTGTCTTTGTGGAGCTTTATATCTTTGTAGTGGATATGGAAAATCCTGTCCTTGAATTCATGAAGGACTTTGATGTAGTCCATCTGCTGCCATATGAAATGGCTGGGATCAAAGTTGATTCCGAAATTATCATAGGGAAGAAGGCGGAACATTTCCCTCCAGATTACCGGTGAAAAGAAAATATTCTGTCCGCCCGGCCACTGGTCAGGACCGAAAAGCATCGGGCAGTTCTCGATGGCGATCCGCACACCCTTGCTTTTTGCATAATCAAGTACCGGCTTCCATACTTCCACTGCGAGCCGGATGTTATCCTCTATATTCTTATTCTGGTCCCTGCCGATGAAAGTGGTGACAAGATTCACGCCCAGCATGGAGGAGGCGTTTATCACCGAATACAGGTGGTCTATATTGGCTTTTCTCTTTTCCAAATCCGGATCCAAATTGTTCGGATAAAAAGCCAGGGAAGAAATTTCCATATTGTGCTTTTTCATGAAGGAAAGGATATAATCACACTTCGCCCCGTCCAAAGCCTCCGTGTCGATATGCGACACACCGGCATAGCGCCGCTCCGCTTTTCCGGCGGGCCAGCAGGCTACTTCCACACATTCATACCCGATGGAAGAAGCTTTCTCCACCATTTCTTCAAATGAGTAACCGTCAAAAATAGCACTGAGAACACCTAACTTCATTCTGTCCCTCCGTTATTTTATAATCACAGTTTTTCCCGTCTCCGCGCTTTCAAGTGCGGCGAAAACGGCTTTCATCGCCGGTAAAACGGAAGCGGCAGGAACAGCTGACACCCCCTTTTCAATTGACGATATGAATTCATCAATGACGCCGCTGGAAGTCTGGTTGTCGTTTGTCTGGATGGCATCCACCTCATACAATTCCCGCGTGCCGTCAGGATGCTCAATGATTATGGAAGCGGAAGGATCGGCATATATTTTCATGATTCCCTCCGTCCCGTAAATAACAGTACTGTTGTCTTCATTCCCGTAGAAAGTCCAGCTCGCCGTCATTGTTCCCACAGCGCCGCTTTTCATCCGGTAAATACACACGGCATTGTCATCCACAGGAATAAGGCCGCCGTCCGCCCCTTTTTTGTCAAGTGTTGTCACGATGGAAGAAACAGCCGATACCGTGTCATCCAGCAGAAACTGGATTAAATCCGTTTTATGAATTCCGAGATCCGCCATCGCACCCATCGCGGCCTTTGATTTATCAAAAAACCAGGTGTTCTTACCGGGATCCACGGACCAGGTTTCGGGCCCCCCGTGGCCGAAGATTGTCCTGAAAGTCAAAGGACGGCCGACTGCCCCGCCGGCTATCAGGGAACGGGCCTTCGCATGGGTTCTGGTGAACCGCTGGTTCTGTCCTATCATCAGGATACCGCTGCTTGATGAGGCGGCTTCCGTCATTTTAACGCAGTCCTCCAATGTCGTCGCCATCGGCTTTTCGCAGAGCACGTGTTTCCCGGCTTTGAGGGCCTTCAAGGTTATCTCCGCATGGGTATTATTGGCGGTGCACACGCTTACAGCGTCCACCCCGCTGTCCAGAAGGGCTTCCACGCTTTCATAAGCCTTCCCGCCGAAACGTTCCGCAAGACTTGCGGCGCGCCCGGCATTCAAATCATAGTAGCCGGTGATTTCACATTTACCGTTCCCGGCGTATTCCGGGATATGGCGTACCTGGGCGATTTTACCGCATCCTATTATTCCAATCTTGTACATTCAAAACTCCTTTGCAAGACATCACACCTTTTCTTTCTTCTGAAGAAGAACGGCGGCGATTACAATCACACCTTTGAAAGCTTCCCGGAGGAAGGGCGGAACCCCTATAAGGTTAAGAAGGTTGTTCATGACGGCGATTATCAACACTCCTATAACCGTACCTGCAATGGAACCACGTCCGCCTGCCATGCTGGTGCCGCCGACGATTACAGCCGCGATGGCGTCCATCTCATAGCCTGAACCGGCGTTCGCATAGTCCATGGCGCCTATCCGGGAAACCTGGAGTATGGCGGCGACACCCACCAGCAGCCCCATGATTGTATAAACTATCCGCTTGACGCGCCGGACGTTTATACCGGAAAGCCTCGCGGCTTTTTCATTGGAACCTACGGCAAACACGTAGCGACCGAAAGCTGTATGCCGGGAAATGTAATACATGATGAAAGCTATAACGAGCCAGTAAATGATGGGCATGAACATCTGCCCTCCTACAGTCACATTCGCCAGCTTGGTGAATCCACGTGGAACGGAAGGATTTATTGTCTGCATACACTGCTGCGTGACGGAACGGCAGATTTTCATCATGCCGAGTGTGGCGATGAACGGCGGAAGTTTTCCCACAGTGACGAGCACTCCGGTGAATTCACCCAGAAGGATTCCGCACACCAACCCGGCGACTATACCGATAAGATATGCCGGAAAGCCGGAGACCCCCAGGGAGGTAAGCAGTCCGGAATCCGAGCCGTCTATGAAAATCATCACCACGGCGCCTATGGCGACAAGTGTCGAACCTACAGCCAAATCGATACCGCCGGTGATAATAACGAAGGTCATCCCGAGAGCTATGATTCCAATCGTAGCGTTGTTACGCAGGATATTAAGCCAGTTCCTGCACCACAGGGACAACCAGCCGAGGAAAGAGCCCTGGTCAAAACCGAGGGCGATTGTCTGCAGGACGACCATCAGAAGCAGAGCACACAAAGTAGAGAAAAGGGGATGCTCCCTCCACATCATCTGAAACCAGGCGGCGAAACGCACTTTTTCCAATTTCTCAATCTTGACCACTGTTTTCAACTCCTGTAGCTAATCTCATTATGGAATGCTCATCCATGGCATTCCCGGCGAGTTCCCCCATAATCCTGCCGTGGTACATCACCATGGCGCGGGAAGAAACCCTTATTATCTCCTGGGCTTCAGAGGAAAGAACCACGACGGCAACCCCGCCTTCCGCAAGCCGGGTTATAATATCGTAAATATCCTCTTTCGCGCCGACATCAACCCCCTGGGTCGGATTGTCAAGAATCAACACCCTGGGATTAAGTGAAAGCCATTTCGCGAGGACGACCTTCTGCTGGTTTCCCCCGGACAAACTGGTTATCAAATCGTTCATATCGGAAAGCTTGATGTGCAGGGTTTCTTTTTGCGCAAGGAATTCCTTTTCGATGCGCTCCTCATCCAGAAAAAGCCTGTGCTTCTTTCTCGAGGAAAGACCCGCCAGAGAAGCGTTTTCGAGAATGGACAAATCCTTGATTATACCGTTTTCCTTCCTGTTTCTCGGAACATAACCTATCCCCAGTCCGACAGCCTGGGTTGTGCTTTTTATTTTCACCTCTTTGCCGTCAACCTTTATCTTTCCGGCACAGGCTCCCATGGCGCCGAAAATCGTCTGGAAAAGCTCGCTCCTTCCGTCTCCGAGAAGGCCGGTGAAACCGACAACCTCCCCTTCATGAATGGAAAAGGAAATATTCCTGAAATGGCTGTCATCGCCCAAGCCTTCAACCTGAAGAACCGGCTTCCCCTTTTTCGCCTCAGCACGGATGCCGGTGGTGACGGCGTGTCCGACCATGTACGAGGCAAGCTGTGAAGTGTCCGTATCCTCGTTTTTTCCGGAGGCTACCATGCTGCCGTCACGGAGCACCATATAGGAATCACATATTTCCATAACCTCGTTGAGCTTGTGGCTGATGAATATTATGCCGACCCCGTGCTCCTTTAACCGGCGCATGAGGGCAAAAACCCTCTCGATTTCCGGCTCCGTGAGGCTCGTTGTAGGCTCGTCCATTATCACGAGCTTCGCGTCCATGAGCATCGCCCTGGAAATTTCAACAATCTGTTTATAGGAAGCGTCAAGACTGCGGACCATGGCGCGGGGATTAAGGTCAAGCTCCATGCGGGCAAAAACCTCCTCCGTCCGCCTTATCATTTCAGCGTGATCAAGGAAACCGTTTTTTTTCTTGATTTCCCTTCCTATAAAAAGATTTTCATATACGGCGAGATCGTTTACAAGATTCAGTTCCTGGTGGATGAAAGCGATGCCTTTGTCCAGGGAATCCCTCGGAGAGGAAAAAACAACTTCCTGCCCGTCAAGCAGGATTTTACCTTCATCCGCTTCCAGGACACCGCCGAGAATATTCATCAGGGTACTTTTTCCGGCTCCGTTTTCACCCAACAGGGCCTTGATAGAACCTTCTTCCAGCGAAAAGTCAACTTTATCAAGAACCAGATTGGAGCCGAAGGATTTTGATATTCCGCGCATCTGCAGATTCATGAATTGCCTCCCTGACTTTTCCTCTTCGGTTTAGTTTTGCAGTCACATTTTTATTTCATATTGAAACCAGGCCGGCCCGCGAAGGGACCGGCCGCAGCCGCAGAACGCGGCCGGTGGTTTTATCCGCACGAATCAGTACGGGGAAGAAGGATCGAGATAATCCTTGAAGTTGGTTTTGTCAACGATTGATGTGGGGATGATTTTCACGGGCTCAACAGTTTCGCCGTCAAGAATGGAAACAGCCATATCAACCGCATCTTCAACCATGGTGGGGCTGTAAAGCGCGCTCTGAATCCACAGGTCATCATAGTCATCCATCATATTAAAGTATTCCTGGCATCCGCCGCCACCGGTGATAACTTTAACGTCGGTTCTTCCGGCTTCTTCAATAGCCTGGATGGCGCCGATGCTTGTCTCGTCGTCCATGCTGTAAACGGCATCGATTTTCGCGTTGGCGGTAAGAATGTCAGCCATATCAGACAAACCGGCTTCACGTGTAAACTGGGTGGCATAAGTAAGGATGTTGAAATTAGGCGCGATTTCGGCGACCGTATCAAGGAATCCGGCCTTTCTCAGCTCGGCGACAGAACCGGAGGTAGGCACATCAAGGATAACCACGGTTCCTTCTGTACCGATTTTGTCCACGATATATTTGGCGCCCTGGACACCCATATCATAGTTATCTCCGGCAACCCGGTAAACACCTTCCGCCGCGATTTCAATATCGAAATTGACGACAACAACACCCTGATCGATGGCGTTCTGGATAGGAACTTCCATACCGGTCCACTGCGGGAACGCGACAATGGCTTCAGCCCCCCAGAGAAGAAGGTCATCAAGCTGGGTTGTCATTTCGTCCGCGGAATTGGATGTATAAAGCTTATACTCGATTACGTCAGCCCTGTCTATACAGCGCTGTTCCGCGTAATAAGCCACACCGGCGACCCAACCGTGGGTTACAGCCGGAGCAAGGATACCCACCTTGTGCTTTTCCGCACCGGCGGAATCTTTAGAACCGCCTGCAAAAACCGCAGACACTCCCATCAAAAGAACAAGAACGATTGTCAAAGCTTTCTTCATAAGAAACGTCCTCCTTAATTTTTATCGATTACAGTATCAACCCGATTTTTCAATTTGTCAAACATTTTTCTGAATATTTTCATTGTTATTGGAATAATAAATACGGCGAAACGGAATATTTTGTTATATCAGAAATAATAAACCCGCAAACTGCCTTTTCGGTATTTTTCATAAAAACCTGAAAAATTATCAAGAAAATATGAAATATTGACCCAAGGAACACAGCAAAATGATAAACAACACGGGGCGGCGGTATCCGGCAAAGAGGAGCGGGAATTGCAAGTATTTTTTTTATCAGATATACTCGCCTCCATACACCGACACCGCATCTATACTTGAGAGGCCCGTTCAAATGCAGAAAGCAGAAATTTCAATCACACTGAATAAAAAAATATCCGCCATAGACCCCAGAATCTACGGTTCATTCATTGAACACCTGGGAAGGGCGGTTTACGGGGGCATCTACCAGCCCGGCAATCCCAACTCCGATGAAGACGGATTCCGGAAGGACGTGCTGGAACTTGTGAAAAAACTGAATGTTCCCGTCATACGTTACCCCGGAGGAAATTTCGTTTCCGGCTACAACTGGGAAGACGGAGTCGGCCCGAAAGACAAGCGGCCTGTCAGGCTGGATCTGGCATGGTTCACCACGGAAACCAACGAAGTCGGTATGCAGGAATTCCAGAAATGGCTCGAAAAAGCCGGTTCAACAATGATGATGGCGGTGAACCTCGGTACAAGGGGTCCGGACAACGCCAGGAACCTGGTTGAGTATGCCAATTACCCCGGCGGAACTTTCTGGAGCGATATGCGGATATCGCACGGGAAAAAGGAACCCTACGGCATAAAAACATGGTGCCTCGGCAACGAGATGGACGGGCCGTGGCAGATGGGCGCGAAAACCCCGGAGGAATACGGCAGAATCGCGGCGGAGGCGGCGAAGCTCATGAAGTGGACCGATCCGGACATAGAGCTGGTCGCCTGCGGAAGCTCCAATTCAAAAATGCCCACTTACGGCAAATGGGAGACCACCGTCCTTTCCCACGTTTATGATTACGTTGATTTTATTTCAATGCATGAATATTACGGCAATCCGGACAATGACACACCAACATTCCTTTCCGAAACTGAAACGATGGACAAATTCATAAAGGCTGTAACCGCTTTCTGCGACACGGTTAAAGCTGAAAAACATTCCGGCAAAACCATAAATATTTCCTTCGACGAATGGAACATCTGGTACCACTCGAACGAGCACGACGCCAAGCTGGAAAAATGGGGAAAGGCCCCGCACAGACTGGAGGATGTCTACAACTTCGAGGACGCCCTCCTTGTCGGCGGTCTGCTGATTACCCTCCTGAAGCATTCCGACAGGGTGAAAATAGCCTGCCTCGCGCAGCTCGTCAACGTAATCGCCCCCGTCATGACAAACGATGAAAAAGCATGGGCACAGACCATTTATTATCCGTATATGCACGCCTCAAACTTCGGCAGGGGCACAGCCATTGAAGCCGCGGTGAACTGCGGAACCTATGATTCAAAAAAGCACAAAGACGTTCCGTTTCTTGATTCCGTGGCGGTTCTTTCGGAAAACGGGGAAGAGCTCACGGTATTCATCCTGAATAAAAACCTTTCGGAAGACATCACCGTTGATTTGACAACCGAAGGACTGAAAATAAAAGGCATGGAGCACATTGTGATGGCAGGCTTCGACCTGAAAGCCGTAAACGACGCGGAACATCCGGACGCGGTAAAACCTTCCACGGTAAAACTATCCGACGGCGCCGTCGTTCTGCCAAAAGCTTCATGGAATGTACTGCGGTACAAGGCCGAAGCCCGGTAAAAAAATGCGTGATACGGAATTCGAGGAATTGTTCCGGCGGATTTTCCCCTTTTGGAACGATTTAACTGAAAGCGACAGGAACGCGCTGTGCGCCGGCACCCGCCCCGAAGTGTACCGGAGGAACCGGATGCTGCACACCGGTTCAGACTGTACCGGCGTCATCATCGTAAAAACAGGCTGTCTCAGGGTTTACCTGCTTCCGGAGGACGGCAGGGAAATCACCCTGTACCGGCTGTTTCCCGGAGACCTGTGCATGTTGTCCGCCTCCTGTGTACTTCAGGCGATTACCTTTGACGTTGCGGTTTCGGCGGAACAGGAAAGCGCCTGTTACGTCATCAACGGAGGCGTGTTCGCGGAAATCTCGGACAGGAATCTTTCAATGAAGAATTACGCCCTGGAAACAGCCGTCGCCCGTTTTTCCGACGTGATGTGGGTAATGCAGCAGATTCTGTTCATGAGCTTTGACAAGCGGCTGGCTATTTTCTTATGGGATGAAATGATAAAAAACAATTCCCCGGTCATACAGATGACCAGGGAACAGATAGCCAAATACACCGGCTCCGCGAGGGAGGTTGTATCCCGGATGCTGAAATATTTCGCATCCGAAGGCATCATAGAAAACGCCCGGAGCGGAATCACGGTGCTGAACAAAGAACGACTGCGCAGTTTAACCCTGTAACAGGGCTTCAATCTGGGGTTTCGGCAGCGCGCCGACCGATTTGTTGACAACCTTTCCGGATTTCAACACGAGAAGGGTGGGAATGCTCACAATGCCGAACTGCTGCGCAAGATCGGGCTGTTCATCCACATTCACCTTTCCCACCTTTATTTCCGGATGCTCCTCCGCGATTTCATCCACAACCGGAGAAACCATACGGCAGGGGCCGCACCACGCCGCCCAGAAATCCAGAAGCACCGGCTTGTCAGAATGAACCACTTCCTGGTCATAGTTTTCTTTTGTAATTGTTATCACAGACATAATATTCTCCTTCAGTTTTTCAGTCTTTCGATTTATAGTACAGCATACAATGACAGTACCCTTCAAAATCCGGGTCGTTTATCTGATCCCGGAATTCCTTACACATGCATTTGTTATCCTCTGTTTTTTCCAGCCGGCACGGACAATATCCGCCTTTCAGCTTGAGTCCTTCACGTATCCGCTCGACCGTCTCTTTATCTTCATTTAACCGAACCGCCATACCGGCCTCCTGTATACATTAAATATACTACATTTTTCCAGGTTTGGGTGTGACCTCATCACGTTTTTTCACGGAACAGATAAGCTGTGTCATCGTCCCCATGGGGCAATACACGCACCAGGATCTGGGCTTGAAAAGAACCATGGAGAGCAGCCCCAGAAGCGTTGACGTAAGCATAATGCTGTAAAATCCGTAGGCGAACTGAACCGTCCACGGCGCGGGGGAGGAAGATTCCGGGCGCGCGAAATCCCACGGAAGCCGGAATGCCCACAACAAAGTGACGGCCTCCTCAACGGAACGGCTTCCGGCCGCGACCAGCCATGTGTTCCACAGCATGACAACGAACATTGTCATAAAAAACACAAGGAAGCCGTAGCGGAACCGCTTTGACTTCATCCACCGCGGGATATCCCGTCTCCTGGACAGGCCTAAGGTTCCGCCCAACAGCGAGAACAGTTTCCCCCTGCCGCAATACCGGTTGCAGTAGCCCTTGGTTCCGGCGGCGGCGGCTGTAACCAGCGGGATGAAAAAACACAGAAGACCCAGCCACGCAAACATGATATTAAAGAATCCGAGAACAAGATAAAGCGCACTTGCAACCCACAGGTAATCATACCATCTTCCATTTCCGCTCACGGGAACACCTCCATGATGCTGATGACGGAAGCGGGACACTCCTTTGCGCACAATCCGCAGCCTACGCATTTCCCTTCATCAACCACAGCATGAACACCTGAAGGGACAGAAACAGCCTGCCGGGGGCACACAGCGATGCAACATCCGCAGCCGACACAGGCGGCAATATCGACCGACGCTTTTTTTAAACGGGACACAGACACCTCCGCACAACAGAACCGCATAATAATGCAGTGAATTACGGAAGCGATTATACCGCGGAAAACCCGCCGGGACTGTGACCGAATCACATTAAAGTAACTTAACATCTTTTGATATTACCGGAATTGTGTTATTCTGAAATCCAGTCCGGCGTGCCGGATTTTAGTTCAAAAAACCGTAATCATAAAGCGTAATCAGGAAAACAACCGGAATTCACGGCCGCCGCAAAAGGAGACAACCGTATGGAGCTTCAAACCGTAAAAGAAGAAAACTTTGAATTGGCGATGAATATGATTAACGACGCGAAACGGCATCTAAAAGAACAGGGAATCGACCAGTGGCAAAACGGCTACCCTGATGAAGCCTGCATCCGCAGGGATATCGCTGGCCGGAAAGGATATTTTTTATCGGACGGGATGCAGGCCCTCGGCTATTTATGTATAGATTTCGACGGCGAGCCTGCCTATGACGAATTGAACGGCGAATGGATAAGCGGCGGCAAATACGCCGCGGTGCACCGGCTGGCTGTGTCTGACCGGTTCCGGGGGAAAGGAATAAGCGGCGATGTTTTCCGACTGGTGGAACAGTATGCCCTTGAAAAAGGCGCCGCCTCGGTTCGCATGGATACAGACGCGGGCAATCAAAAAATGCAGCATATCCTCAGGAAAAACGGCTTTACCTGTTGCGGGACAATTTGGTTTGACAACAGCGAGAAAATTGCTTTTGAAAAAATCCTCAAAAAATAGTTATCCGTTTCGCTTTATTATATCGGCTATAGTTGGCGGATTTTGTGCGGGCGATTTCCCAAACCTGCTTTTTCGTGCAAAACTGCTGTGATGGCTCAACTCACGGCCGCCGCTTTCTACCGCTTACCCTCATATTCCTGTATCAGCCTGATATTATATTTGTCTGTTTCTGTAAGAAGGTCGTCTGTGTACTCAGGATTTTTTTTATACCAGCTGTAGCAGTCCCACAATGACTGTAAGTCCACAGACGGCGTTCCTCATAATACGCAGCTGCGCCTTGTCCAAACCTTCCAGGTCTTTATCCGTCAGCCTCCCTTCCAGTTTTGAAAACTGCAACCCGTTGTAGGCAAAGTAATCCTCAGGGCACCAGGCGTTTTCCAGCTCTTCCTGGGTCACCGTCTCATCCAACACATACCGCTGTTCTTCCGGCGACCAGTAGAAAAACGAATAGGATATACCCTTGGTTATACTCCGCATGCTATAACCAAGGGAATGCCAACCTTGATACTCTTCTAGTTCTCCCAGGGTCAGCACCCGGATGCCTCGCCTGCCATTTACTATGCAGAACCGGATGTCATCGAATGTTATATAATAGTCTTCGCTCATCAATTCAGGGTAAAGGGATTTATTATGAATTGCTGACGGATAGCCTACCAATAAATATGTTTCTTCTTCCAAATCATTTATACTGGATATTATAACTCTCAATGATAACTCTGTATCTTGAATACGAGCAATATCCGGAATCCCGTCAAAGGTGAAGTCCCCGTAATATACATCCACACCACTGGTTTTGCCCAGATACCGGTATTCCTTGCTGCCCACAGATCCTACGCCCACTACACGTGAAAGCTTCTCATCGGTAACAAGTTGAAGGTCGTACAACGAAACACTTCCTTCTGCCCCTTCCCTTTGTATATAACCCACTACTATGCTGCAATCTTCAGTAATGGGATATATTTTGTAATCATTCCAGCTCACATCAGTATAATACCCCTTTATCTTTTCACGAACATAGCTTTCCTCCAGAGAGAAAAGCCCGGTACAAAGCACAATCGAAAGCAGTATCAATATCGTTTTTTTCATTTTATTACTCCCCAACCTCTACTTTAAGTAGCCGCCGAAGCACCAGCCGACAGTCCCTTTAATGATTGTTTTACCGTCACGGTCTTTTGCCCCTGACTGGACTTCCACCTTTACCCAGTTTGAGGAAATGCCGTCTATTGTTTCGGCTTTACCGACTTCAAGGATTTTTACACGGGTGCCTGCCTGCAGCACAGTGACAACATCTGATGTTGTGGCTTCTCCCGAACGGAGTTTGAGGTTTTCAGTGACGTGCATTGTTTTGTTTGGAGAGACGTTGGTGGAAGAAGTTGCTTTTGAAGATTCATTTTGAACAGATAATTTTTTTGGCATTACAACTTTTGATAAATCATCTGATTCACCTTTTATCCATTTTTCTATCTGATTGCAGGCTTCTGGTGTTGTACGGATTAATGTTTGAAACAAATTTTCTTCTGAAACTTCATCTATATACATTTTCATGTAATCGCCGTCAAGTGTAAGAAAAATTTTAAAAGGTGTTTCTTTTTCAAAAAGAGAAATATATTCTGGTTGGACATAAATAGTTTTCTCTTTATAATCAGAGAAATGAGAGTATATCCTTTGCACATTATAGATTATTTTATTATCCGAAACTTCTTCGAGATAGGCAAAGAAATCTACATCATTATAAACATGTCTTCCAAAAACTACAAAATAGAAATCTCCAAAATAATACCTTAAAATTGAAAATTCATCTTTCCATGTAACATCCTCATCATATCTTGATTGAATTATCTTTGTTGCCCAATATTTTTCATATTTCAATACGTCATCAAGTGGAGTATTACTTTTTAACAAATCATAATAATACGAAGGTATCCAGTAATCTTTGCTGACATTTTCACTTATTTTAAAATCATAATCCTCTAAGTAAACATCATTAATTTGACTATCATATCTATTGTCTTCTGAATCATTAAAATATATTTTTAGTTTTAAAGGTTCATCTATGGAAACACCAAACCCATTTTTGTTGACATTATAAATAAACTTATTACCTTTCTTATAGTTATATTCTACTCCATAGTCATCTGTAAGTATTAAATCTTTCTTTAGAGTTATTACAAATTCCTGTGCAAATACAATAAATGTTATAAATAAAAAAGTTATTGTTAATATTATTTTTTTCATTTTTTTGTATCCTTCTCGTATGGTTCTTATTTTTATAAAAGTACTTTTACCGGAGTGCCTGCCTGCATTGTGGTTACGACTGCGCTGAATGTGTCTTCATTTTCCCGCAGCCGCAGGTTTTCCGAAACACGGTATATGCCGCCTTCCTCAACTGCAACCTCTTTCGGTTCAACTGTTTTCACGGTTTCATAGTCGAATATTGGCCTCGGTGGAAAAGTGAAGTCTGACGGGTTAAACTTTCTTACAAACAGTATTCGGGTTTTTCTTGTACCGTCCGGCCGGAAGGTATATTCATACCACCGCTCACTTCCGGAAAAGTCTTTCTCGTAGATTTTATTCCCACGTCTGTCATATTCGGTTATTGACTTTACTTCCACCCATCTGCTTCCTGCACCGGGGAACTTCTTGCAGTATTCTTCACCGATAATATATTCTTCCACAGCGGGTTCCGCCGCGGCAGTAAACAGGGCGGCAAGCGGAAAAACAAGCGCCGCGGCTGTTTTTCTGTGTTTTTTCATATGGTTCCTCCCGGGTTTGAATTAAGAGAAGGCTGGACAGCCGCCGGAACCATTTTTTTGTTCATTTTGTTTCCTCCGCCGTTTGTGTCGTTATACATCGGAAAGCCTGTGCCTTAATTATAGGCCATGTTATACGGAAAAACAACGATACGGGGTAAATTCCGCACGTCACGTCAAAAACCCTGAATCCGCTCCGGGTTTTCAGTCCGAGCTTGAAGGTTCCAAAACCGTCAAGCCTCACCTTGTATCCGGGCAGCATATACCTGGGAACTTTGGAGAGAAGACTCTGAATCACGCCGATAACCTCGGTCAATGTGAGCGTCGTACTTTCAGCTATATCCTCTGAAAGCCGCTCGACATCAATTTCAGCCCGTAATACGCCTTGCCTTTCACCCCTGTATGGGGATACAATTTCCGGTATGAAAATACATGTTCTGGAAATGCCACTGGATTTCGGGGGAAACAGACACGGTTCCGACATGGGGCCGTCCGCAATCCGCCTTGCGGGATTAAAAGAGCGTTTGTCACAGCTCACTGAAAATGAAATAACATACACAAACCCGATGGGCATAAACCCTTCGGAATATGAAGATCCGGGGAACCCCGGAGCGAAATACCTGCAGCCGATTTCCAGGGCCTGCCGCGCCCTGGCCGAAGAAACGGAGGCCATTATCCGTGCCGGCGGCTTTCCCCTTGTACTGGGAGGCGACCATTCAATCGCACTGGGGACGCTTGCCGGCGTGGCGGCGGCGCACCGGAGCGACGGGAAGCGCACGGGCGTTTTATACGTTGACGCCCACGGGGATTTCAATACGGCGGAGACAAGTCCGAGCGGAAACATCCACGGGATGTGCATGGCCGCCTCCTGCGGTTTCGGCATAAAACAGCTCACGGATTTATATTACCCCGGCACAAAAATAGACAGCCGCAACGTATGTTACGTGGGTCTGCGCAGCGTTGATCCGGAAGAACGGAAGTTAATGAAGGAAGCCGGCGTTACGGCTTTTACGATGAGCGACATTGACAGGCAGGGTTTCCCCGACATCCTGAAAAAGGTGACCTGTTTTTTCAAAGAGAAGGTTGACGTCATCCACGTGAGTTTCGACATGGATGTGATTGACCCGATGTTCGCACCCGGCGTTGGAATCCCGCTGCCGGGCGGGCTTAATTACAGGGAAGCCCTCCTGCTGATGGAAGAAATATCCCTTACCGGCATGGTGGGCTCCGCCGAATTCGTGGAGGTGAACCCTGTTCTGGACGTGCGCAGCCAGACGGCCCGGATGGCGGTTGAGCTTGCGGCCCGGTTGCTGGGCGACAGGATATACTGACGCGTCAGTTTGAATACACCGAGGCTTTCAGCGCCTCCGCTTCCTCCGCCTTACGCCGGAAGCCCGCCGCGGAGAATATTTCCCCGGAACGGGAAAAAGCCTTCAGCGCGTCCTCTTTTCTTCCGGCCTTCATCAGGACCTTTCCCATCGCAAGCCAGTCCTCCCCTACGCCGTATTTGTTTTCGCTGCGCCTGTCAAAGGAAAGGGCTTCCTTCAATGCGTCCAGTGCGCCGTCATAATCCCCCGCCTCCGAACGGACGGAGGCCACTGCGAACCAGTCAAAGGCGGCGCTTTCCAGATAAAGCTCTTCCTCATGTATCCTGAAGCTTTCCATCAGGGCTTCCTCCGCTTCCGCCGTAAGCCCTTCGTACTTCCTCGACAAACCCAGTGTCTGCCAGGCGAAAGCCGTGTACAATTTATTATCCGAAAGGGCTTCCATCTCGTCCTGAATGGATTTTGAAACCGCCGCGGCCCCCTGTCCGCCGTTTTTCTTCAGCGTTCCCTTCGCCGTATAAACCCTCGCCAGAGCGGCAAGCTCCGCAAGGTTCTCCTCCTCCGCCTCCGTCTCCGCGCGCTTCCATTCCGCAAGAGCTCCGTCAACATCCCCGGCGGTAAACAGAGCCGTACCGAGGGCGATGGAAGACTCCACCCGCAGCACAGGGTCGTCAACAGCGACAGCCCGCCGGCGCGCGTCATTTATATAGTCCAAAGCCCCCTCATAAGCGCCCGTATTCATACTGCGGTAAGCTGCCTCAAGCTCGGACGAAGCGAGGTTCCTTTCCGTCAGGATTTCCGCCGGACGGGACGGGGCGGAGGAACAGGCCGCCAGGAAAAAAACAACCGGAGCGAAAACCAGCCCCCGCAATATTCTTCTATTGATAAAAACATTCATCGCCCAGCTCCTTTCCCCTCACGTCAAAAAGACATATCCCGCACGGAAGAACCTGTTCCGCCCGTATTCACCTTTTCCGGGATGCCGCCCTTCAGCAGCGGATTGTTCCGCAGGCCGTCCATGACATCCTGCGCCTTTTCCAGGGAAGTCTTCAAATCGGACAGCAGGATGGAAATCTGCGGAAAATCCGCTTTCAGCATCGAGCTGGCTTCCTCCAGATTGGAGAAAATTCCTTCAACCTCAAGGAGGGACCTTTCAAGGCTGTCGAATATCCGCCCGTCAGGGTCAACAAGTTTCGGGACAAGACCGGTGGGGTCAGCGAATTCGCGGCTCATTATTTCAAGGTTCTCGCTTATTTCCCCCAGATTGGCGATAACCCTTTCAATGTCCTTTGAAGAGTTTCCGGTAATCTCCGCCACATTATTCATGGTCGAAGCCAGCCCTCCGACCGTCTGCGTCAACGGGCTGTCGCCGGTTCCGAGGAAGGCGTTGTTAATCTGCCTCAACGTGAATGTCAGGGTGGCGATCAGGGGACTTGCCTGCGATATCAGGGTGGAAATCGTGTCGTCCTTCTTCACGAACGAAACCAGGCCGCGGCGCATCAGCTCCCCCGCCTCCTGCGAATTCCAAAGGGGAATCACGGAATCCTCAGGGAGAAGGTTCTCTCCCTTCCCCGGATGAATCAGCATCTGGCTGCCCAGTCCTATGGGGCTGACATTAAGCTCAAGTACCGACCCCTCCCGGATACGGTCATAATAAGTGTCCTGAATCAGGATGTCGGCGGTAATTGTATCGTCATTGTTGAGCCTGTATTTTTTCACCTTCCCGACGACAAAACCCTTGTATTGAATCGGCATTCCCTCGCTCAAACCCGAAGCGCTTTCAAATACAGCCGTAAAACTGTAATCCTTTGAAAACCACCTCTGGTTGCTTCCCAGAAGAAAAACAATGACAACCAGCAGGAAAACCGCGAAGATTACAAAAAAGCCCACTATCTGATCCGCGTATTTTATTTTGAATTTCATACACCCATGCCTTTATCCGCTGTATCCATATTATACCGCTCCGGAAGAAAATCCCGGAGAACTTTTTTTTCCGCCACATTCCCGTTTTTAATCACGTAAAGAACATCCGCAAGCTCGTGTATGACGGAAGAATTATGGCTCACAAAAACAAGGGTACGCCCCTCGTTTTTCCAATCCTTTATAACAGCCAGAAGACGGCCGACGTTTTTATCATCCAGGGACTCTTCCCATTCGTCCAAAAAAAGAACCTCCGGGAAACACAAAAAAGCGCGCACAAAAGCTATTATTTTCTGCTCACCGGCGGACAGCCTTGCGGGACGGATGTGCAGCTCCTTTGTGTATCCGGTCAAAGACAAAAGCTCCGAGATACGGTCCATCCTGTCCTTTTCGCTGTAATCAGGAAAATGAATTTTCAGCGGAAGCTCAAGGTTCTGGAATATTGTCTGGTTCGCCCACAGCGCCGCATTCTGAAAAACAAAACCCGACATCTTCCTGAACCAGAGGTTTTCCGCCCTGTTCATGTCATGGACGGACTTCCCGTCAAAAAAAACTTTTCCGGAAGAAGGAAGGAGAAGTCCGGCGGCGAGCTTGAGAACCGTGGACTTACCGCTGCCCGAAGAACCCACAAAAGCGACGGACTGCCCGCGTTCAATCCGCAGGGAAAAATCCCTTACAAGCTCAATCCCCGAACCCTCAAAGCAAACATCCCGCATTTCTATACGAATATCTCTATCCATAACCCCAATATTTACTATATTAAATAGAACAAAACCGTTAAAACCGCATCCGCGAAAATACAGTAGGCGAAGGAATTCCCGACGGCGCGGAGGCCGGCGACCGGTATTTCCGTCATAGCCCGCTCAACAGAAAACCCGCGCAAGAGGGCGGTTGTGGCGACAGCGACCCCGAAAACGGCGCTTTTCAGCAGGGAAAAAAACAAATCGACGAGGGTTAAATTCCGGAGTATACCGGCGAAATATTCGGAGGGTTCAATGGACGTGAAAAAAAGCGACACGCAGTAAGAACCCGCCAGTCCGAAAAGCGAAAAATAGATATTCAAAAGGAGAAGCGAAATAGTGACGCCCAGAAACCTCGGCACGGCGATGTGCTCGATAGGATCAACTCCTACGGAAACATACGCCTCGACTTCACCGGAAACAACCATGCCGGCGACCTCGGTGGCTATCGCGGTTCCGGAACGCGCGATGATGATAAACGCGGTCAGCAGCGGGCCCAGCTCCCTCATTATGACCACGGTGATGAGGGGATAAATCAAATCCTCCTGAGAAAAGCCCGCAAGGAAGGGATAGCCCATTACAATAACAGCGCAGCCGATTACAACCGCCAGCAATGAAGAAATAAGCAGGGCCTCCACGAAGGTGAAAAGAATCTGCATTGTGAGGATTTTGTAGGAAACCCGCCCCCGCAACACAAACGAACAAAGGCTCCTGCATATTTTCCCGAAAAAGCCCACCGAATATTTCATATCCGCAAAACAATCCAAAGTCCTGGCACCGATATTTCCGGCGAACACTTTTACAGCTCCGAGCATTGTACAATTATAAGCTAAATTGAACAAAATACAAGCGGATAGTTATATTGACGGCGCACGGAAACTTTTAGTATCTTTAAAAACATGAAAATCAGGTAAAACACAAACTGGAGGTCTCGTTTTAATATGGCGACATACCAATTTCAAACAGAAGTGAATCAACTTTTGACGCTTATCATCCACTCTTTGTACTCTAACAAAGAAATCTTCCTGCGCGAAATCGTTTCCAACGCATCCGACGCCCTCGACAAACTGAAATACCTCACCCTTTCAGACGAGGCATACAAAAGCGTGCAGTTTTCGCCCCGGATTGACATTTCCTTCAACGAAGACGAAAAAACCCTCACAGTCCGCGACACCGGCATAGGAATGAATGACCAGGACATCATCGCGAACCTTGGAACCATCGCCCGGTCGGGGACAAAAGCCTTCCTGGAAAAACTTTCCGCCGGGGATAAAAAAGACTCAAACCTCATCGGACAGTTCGGTGTGGGATTTTATTCAGCCTTCATGGTATCCTCAAAAATAGAAGTCGTATCCAAAAAAGCAGGCGAGTCCAAGGTCTGGAAATGGACTTCGGACGGAAAAGGTTCCTACGACCTGGAGGAAGTTGACGACACAGCCTTCCCACTTGAAGACGGAGTCCCGGAGGGCTCGAACGGTTCCGCCGTCACCATGTATCTTAACGACGACGACAAGGAATACGCGTCGCGCTGGAAAATCGAAGACATTATAAAACGTTACTCCGACCACATCGCCTTCCCCATTTACCTTCATTACATAAAGAAGGAATACGATGACAAAGGAAAGGAGAAAAAAAGTGAGTCTGTTTCCGAGCAGATAAACGACGCGAGCGCCCTGTGGCAGAAACCGAAATCGGAGTTGAAGCATGACGACTACGTTTCGTTTTACAAATCACTGTCGCATGATTCAGAAGAGCCGCTCATGTACGTGCATACAAAGGCGGAGGGAACCCAGGAATACACAACGCTCTTCTATGTCCCTTCCCGCGCGCCCTTTGATATGTTCCATGCGGATTACAAACCCGGCGTAAAGCTCTTTGTAAAAAGGGTTTTCATCACGGATGACGACAAGGAACTGCTTCCCGTCTACCTCAGGTTTGTCCGCGGTATAATAGACAGCGAGGATCTTCCCCTGAATGTAAGCAGGGAAATCCTCCAGCAGAACAGGATTCTGTCAACGATACAGACGGCTTCAGTGAAAAAGCTCCTCGGAGAATTCAAGAAGCTCGCGGAAACGGACCCTGAAAAATACAACCGTTTCATAACAGAATACAACCGTCCTCTGAAAGAAGGTCTTTACAGCGATTACGGCCACAGGGAGGATTTGGCGGAACTCGTCAGATTCAAAACCACGGCCGAACTTCCTGAACCTGAGAAAAAGGACGGCGAAAATAAAGACGGGGATGCGGCGGAAAAACCCGTATGGACTGGATTCGCGGATTATGTTTCCAGAATGAAGGAAGGCCAGAAAGCCATCTACTATATTACCGGCGGCGATGAGAAAACCCTCCGCCAGTCTCCTCTGCTGGAGGCGTATAAAGCCAAAGGAATCGAAGTCCTGATTATGGACGACGAGATTGACGACATCGTGATTCCGGCTTTGGGAAAATACAAGGAATGGGAGCTGAAGGCGGCGAACAGGGCCGGCAGCGACGACGAGCTTGCCGATAAGGAAGACAAAAAAGCCGGGAAAGAAAAGGAAAAGGACATGAAGCCCGTCATCGAGGCAGTAAAGAAATCGCTGGGCGACCGTGTGAAGGACGTCCGCCTTTCAAAGCGGCTTTCGGATTCCCCCTGCTGTATTGTCGTTGACGAGAATGATCCGAGCCTCCAGATGGAGCGCATGATGAAAGCCATGGGACACAAAGGAAACATGGAAGTAAAGCCCATTCTGGAGATAAACGGGGACCATCCCATTGTCCGCCAGCTGAAAGGCATGGAGGACCAGGGCCGCATCGATGACATTTCAGCGGTTCTTCTTGACCAGGCTCTCCTTGTTGACGGAGGCGAGCTGAAGGATCCCGCCGATTTCGTAAAACGGCTGAACAGACTTCTCGCCGGTTCCGGAGCCGGAAACTGACCGGGGTTACGCCGGGTAAAAGAACGGAAGGAGACGGCGGAACACAGGCATGGCGGACGGGGTGCACCCTCTGCCCCAGAAATTGTTCCGCCGGCAGGAACCGGGGTAAATCCGGCGCTTTTTGCGGGGAGACGGAGGAACTGCGCCTTTCCTGGGCGGGGCTCCACTTCGGGGAAGAGCCTCCCGTCACCGGGGAAGGCGGTTCGGGAACCGTTTTTGTCACAGGCTGCAACCTGCGCTGTTCTTTCTGCCAGAATTACCAGATTTCACGGGGCGGCATGGGCAAAGCCGTGGACAGCCGTGAATTCGCCTCGATATGCCTCGCGCTGGAAAAAGCCGGGGCGGAAAACATCAATATCGTGACGGGAAGCCACTGTGTCCCCGCCCTGGCGGAAGGGCTGTCGGCGGCGGTGGATTCAGGTCTTTCAATCCCCGTGCTGTGGAATTCCTCCGCATATGAATCAACAGACACATTGAAACTTCTTGAAGGACTGGTGAGCGTATGGCTTCCCGACTTCAAGTCCTGCAATCCGGATTTTTCGGCGGAGGTTTTCCGCGCCCGCGATTATCCGGAAAGGGCGGCCGAAGCCATCCTGTACATGGCGGAAACATCCCCTCTGTCTTTTGACGGGAAACAGCGTATCCGTTCCGGGGTAATCATGCGGCACCTTTCCCTTCCGGGGAAGCTCGAAGACACCCGCGGCGTTTTGGAGTGGTTCAAAGAAAGGCTGGACGGAAGGGCGATGCTGTCCCTCATGACGCAATATACTCCGGTTCCCGCCGCGGAAAAAGCGCCGTCCGGGAAAGAGCCCTTTCCGCAGCGGTTCACGACGGAAAACGAGTACGGCAGACTTCTGGAAATACTGGAAAGCCTTCAGATTGAAAACGGCTTTTTACAGGAATTGAATCCGGACAGCGACTGGCTGCCGGACTTTTCCCGCAGTCAGCCGTTTTCCTCCTCCCTGGCAAAACCTGTCTGGCACTGGAGGGACGGATTCATTCCGTCCCCCGGCCGGTAAGCGCAGGAAGCCTCCGGATTTAACTTTTAATTGCCGCCGGCGTCAGCGGAGAAAACCAGATCGCCGTCTTTCACGGTATAAAGAACCTTTACATCCCGGAGGTTTTCGGGCGGAACCGTAAGAGGGTTTGAGTCAAGCACGATGAAGTCCGCGGTTTTACCGGCTTCCAGGGTGCCTTTTGTCTCCTCCTCCCATATTTCATGGGCGGCGTTTGCGGTCACCGCTTTAAGGGCGTCATAAACGGAAACCTTTTCATCCTCGGAGAGCTGTACGCCGTTTTTTGTTATGCGGACCACAGCGCACCATATTGTTTCCATCATATCCGGCGGTATAACCGGCGTATCCTGATGGAAGGTGTACTTCAGTCCGACCTTTTTCGCGCTGTTCACCGCGCTGACAATCATGCCCCGCTTTTCCCCGAGATTAGCCAGATGGACGTCACCCCAGTACCATACATGGGCGGGGAACATGGAAGGTGTTATCCCGACACTGGCCATCTCCTCGAACTGAGAAGGACGGATAACCTGAGAATGAATCATAGTCGGGCGGAAAATATCCTCCGCGCCCGTCTCCGCGACGACTTTTTTAAAGGCATTTATAAACTGGTCGGCGGCGGCGTCCCCGTTGCAGTGTGCGTGGAGGCTCATTCCCTCCCCGATGCTGAAGCGCACAAAATCCTCGACCTCTTCATCCGTGTACACAGGATAACCGCAGTACGACGGATCGGAATTATTCAACGGTACATAGGGTTCGGTTAGCCATGCCGTCCTTCCCTGGGGAGAACCGTCAAGGAAGATTTTATATCCGCCTATCTTAAAATGGTTTTTGTACACGTTATGCATATCCCGGTTTGCGGCCGCAAGGGCGGAAGCGTCTTTCAAGTCCACGTATCCTACAACATCTATCTTCAGTTTTCCGTTGTCGGCCACTGATTTCAGGATACCGAATTCCTTCTCAAATATCCTGGCGTCCTGGGTTGTGGTTATGCCATACCGGAAATACGAATTCTGGGCGCGGATCATAAGATCGTCAGTGCTTACATCGGGAATCTTCGTCTTTGCGGCGCAGGCCATGAATGCCTTCTCCTCCACATATCCGTCAGGCTCGGTGCTTCCCGGCTCACGGCCGATTTTCCCGCCCTGCGGATCAGGGGTGGAGGCATTTATCCCGCATATTTCCAGAGCCTTGGAGTTAAGAACCCCCATGTGCCCCGATGTATGCGTTATAGAAACAGGGATTGTGGTGGATATCCTGTCCAGAACTTCTTTTGTGGGGTGCTTTTTATCGGGAAGATTATTGTTGTCGTAGCCGAAGCCAACAAGCCAGTCGCCGGGCTCCATCTTGCTTTCGTTTTCTTTCAAAAAAGCATTCATCGCATCCACGATATCATCGAAGGTTTCGGCCTGCCCCAGCTGGGCGATTGATAAAGTCTGCGCATAAGCCGTTATATGGCTGTGGGCATCGATAAATCCGGGAAGAACGGTTTTTCCCTCCAAATCAACCTCCGCAACGCCGCCGGAACCCGCGCTGGCCATGACCTCCCTTTTTGAACCGACAGCCGTGATTTTTCCGCCGCTGACAAGAAAAGCTTCCGCTGTCAGAGGGTTCCCGTCCTTATCTTCCGTCATTGTTATAATATTTCCGTTATAAAAAACCGCGGAATCCGTATCCAGAGCGTCATTTACGGATGATTCCTGCACCGTCTTTCCGCACGATGCGAGGAAAACCGTTACAAAAACGCATAAAAGAATAGGTGTTTTTTTCATTCTCAGTTCTTCCTCCTGTCCGGAACAAGCCCGGCGTAAGCAATTATACACTAAAATCATTTTATTTACATCAAAGCAACCGTCTTTACATAAAACCCCCTTTCTGATAGAATAAAATAATCCGCCGGCGTGGTGAAATGGCATACACGGCAGACTCAAAATCTGCTGCCTGCGAGGGCGTGTGGGTTCAAGTCCCACCGCCGGCATTCCCTTTGAAGATTTTACAGTCCCTTTCATATATTCTTTTTTTTGAAAATCTGATACTATTCCGGAATGGAATTCACACAAGAACAAATCGATGCTCTGACAGTAAATGAAGTTGCGGTTTTAAAAAAAATAGCGGAGGAGCTGGGCATACAGACAAGCCAGGTTTCCGCTGTTGTCTCCCTTCTGGCGGAAGGGTGTACAGTTCCCTTTATCTCCAGATACCGGAAAGAAAAACACGGCTCCCTGGATGAAGTTCAGGTACGTAACTGCGAACATTTATTCAAGACTTATACAAACCTCGAAACACGCCGCCTGGAAATAATCCGCGGTATTTTCTCCCAGGGAAAACTTACCCCGCTGCTTTATGAAAGCGTAACAGCGGCCGCCACCCTTACGGAGCTGGAAGACCTCTGGGCTCCCTTCAAGAAAAAGAAAAAGACACGCGGTATGGCCGCCGCCGAAAAAGGGCTTGAACCCCTTGCGGATTTCATGCTTGAAAACGACGGAGCCGCCGTCGAAAAGAAAGCCCCGGAATTTATCCGCGTTGACTCCGAAAACCCTGAGCTGTCCGTGGAAACGGCTGAGGCAGCCATTCAGGGTGCCAAGGATATAATAGCGGAAAGGATTTCCCAGTCGCCGGAAAACAGGAAGGCGGTTCTGGACTTATATATGTCCACAGGCGAATTCGCCGTTTCCGGTATAGGCGGGGAAGAAGCAAAAAAAACTTCCGTATACCAGATGTACTGGGACTACAGGGAACCCCTCAACCAGATAAAGGCGCACAGGGTTCTCGCGATAAACAGGGGCGAAAGAGACGGACAGCTGGATGTAAAAATAGACATCGACGTAGACGGGGCTATTGAACTTCTTGAAAAAAAGAACGCACCCCGGAACTCTTATGTAAAGGATGCGGTAGAAGACGGTCTGGTCCGCCTCCTTTCCCCGGCGGTTGTCCGGGAAATCCGCGGGAATCTGTCGGATGACGCCGACGACCACGGAATCACTGTTTTCAGCGAAAACCTCAAAAACCTTCTCATGACGCAGCCCATAAAAGGCACAAGGGTGCTGGGAATTGATCCCGGAATACGCACCGGCACAAAATGCGCCGCGCTGGACGAGACGGGAAAATACCTCGGCTCTTTCGTCATTTACCAGCACCATGCCGATGAAGCCAAGGCGGCCGTCTACGCCGCCCTGAAAAAATACAACGTGCAGCTTGTCGCAATCGGCGGGGGGACAGGGACAAAGGAAGTCCAGGAAATTGTTTCCCAGGTGATAAGCGAGCGGTGCCCGGAAGTGTCCTACACCGTGGTTGACGAGGACGGGGCTTCCGTTTATTCCGCCAGCGAAATTGCCAGGGAAGAATTCCCGGATCTTGACCTGACAATCCGCGGGGCGATTTCCATCGGAAGACGCTTGCAGGATCCCCTTTCAGAGCTGGTGAAGATAGATCCCAAGTCCATAGGTGTCGGATTGTACCAGCACGATGTGAACCAGAAAAAACTGTCGGAAACACTTGATGAGGTTGTAGGCTCCGTTGTGAACAACGTTGGCGTTAATTTGAACACGGCAAGCGCGTCCCTCTTAAAATATGTCTCCGGAATAAACGGCACACTGGCGAAAAAAATCACCGCCTACCGTGATGAATCCGGACGGATACCCAGCAGGGCTGATCTGCTGAAGATACCCGGCATGGGCCCCAAAACCTTCGAGCAGTGCGCCGGATTCCTGAAAATACCTGAAAGCGACAATCCTCTGGACTGCACATGGGTTCATCCGGAAAACTATGCGGCGGGAATGGAAATCTACACCCTGCTCCATAAAGCAGGAGACGCGGGGAACACCACCCTCCCGGATTCCATAAACAAAGCGGAAAGGGACAGCCTGAAGGAACGTTTCTCTTTGGGGGACGCCACCATCAACGACATAATAAACGACCTGAGGAAACCCAACCGCGATCCGAGGGATGACTATCCGAAACCCATAATGCAGAAGGGCGTGCTCACCTTTGAAGACCTTCACGAAGGAATGAAAGTCACCGGAAAAATCAAAAACGTCGTAGATTTCGGCGCTTTCGTGGACATAGGCATAAAGGAAACCGCCCTCCTCCACCTTTCCGAGATGTCGGACAATTTTGTTTCCGATCCCATGGACGTGGTGAAAGTCGGTGATGTAAAGGAATGCGTCATCATTTCCCTCGATCCTGACAGACGGCGCATAAGCTTAAGCTGCAAAACCGGACAGGGCGGCAGGACGGGGGGACAAGGTTCCGCGAAAGCGGCTGTCACCGGCAAGCCGAAAAAAATCGTCGCCGTCCGCCGCTCCGAACCCGGATCAGGGGCGGCAGGGGGCAAATCCTTTTCCGACAGAAACAGGAACCCCGCCGGCAGAAAACCCTCCCGGAATGACGACGGAATGACCTACAATCCTTTTGCGGATTTGCTTGGGAACAGGAAATAAGCGCAGGGGTACGTTTATGGGCGGCACGGCAGACTCCGGTTCAAAGCCACGGGAAATAATCCGGGAAGGAATCCAGAAACTTGGGATACCCCCGGAAGATTCCGTTTATCTGGACAGAATCCCGGTAACAGGCGGGGAAAAGCTCGCGGAACTCTGCGGAAAATATCTGGAAGAACTTTCCCTGTTTAACAAAGCCTTCGGGCTGGTCAGCACCGGGACCGAAACCGAAAGGGGAAAAAGCGAGGTGGCCGTAAGGCACATCCTTGACAGCCTCGCTCCCTGGAAAACAATAGCGGAAAAAATCTGCGGGAACTTTCCGGGCCGGGACTTTTCCACCGACCGGCTGCGCATCGCCGATGCAGGCAGCGGGGCGGGACTTCCGGGAATCCCGCTGGCGTTTCTTTTCCCCGGAGCCGACTTTGTGCTTATAGAGCGGATGTCAAAACGCTGCTCCTTTCTGCAGAACTGCAGGGCGCTGCTTGGAACAGGGAATATGTCGGTTCTTAACAGCGGGATAGAAACAGCCGGACAAACGGAAGCCGACACAGTTGTATTCCGGGCTTTCCGCCCTCTTGAAAAGAAAATACTCCGCGCGCTTTTGCAGCTGCTGAAGCGCAGCGACAGCGAAACCGCCGGAAAAAGTTTTCTCGCGGCGTACAAGGGGAAGGAATCCGCAATAGAAGAGGAAACAAAGAAAATGAGGGCGGAGGGATTTGCAGGAAAAATCGACGTAAAAAAAATTTCCGTCCCCTTTCTCCCCGGTGAAGAAAGACACATTGTTTTCATCTCGGAATAACAACCGGGCGGGTAAAACTAAACTTGCATTCCAAACTGTCTTATGGTAGTATAATTCCATGTCTTTTGTTTTTTGAGGATATTTATGAAACTTATTATCCAGATTCCTTGCTACAACGAGGCTGAGACACTCGAAATAACATTAAATGAATTACTCCTCCCCCCTCGATATTTCAGAGCAAAACAGCGGACATCATAAACCGATAGAAGGTATTGATACAATAGAATATCTGATTATAAATGACGGAAGCAGAGACAATACCGTTGAAGTCGCCGTGAATTGGGCGGAGAAAAACGGCAGGATCCTGCACGTCGTCAATTTCAAACGGAACAAAGGGCTTGCGAAAGGTTTTGTCGCGGGAATCGACGCCTGTCTGCGGCTCGGCGCCGACATCATTGTCAACACGGATGCGGACAACCAATACAGCGGTGACGACATAGCGCAGCTGGTCCGCCCGATAATCGAAAACAAAGCCGACATCGTGATAGGCGAACGGCCGATTGCAACCACGGCGCACTTTTCCCCGCTGAAGAAAAAACTCCAGCGGCTGGGAAGCTGGGTCGTGCAGAAAGCCTCGGACACCGACATACCCGACGCGCCGAGCGGCTTCAGGGCATACAGCAGGGACGCCGCGATGCGGCTGAACGTATTCAACGATTACACATACACGCTGGAAACGATAATCCAGGCCGGCAGGGAGAAAATCGCGATGACGTCTGTCCCCATCAGGACGAACGGAGAACTGCGGCCGTCGCGCGACATATTTCCACGCATACCCTATCCCGGCGGATATTATCCGCGAAACCATGTAATACAGCCCGGCGATGTCCGTGCACAGCCACAGGATGAAGGCGTTCACGCCGAGTCCGATGACGCCTATCAAGCAGATAATGGAAGCCGAAAAAGTTTGTCAGAATAAACAGGGTGCAGAAATCAACGGCGAGCGAAAGACCCGAGACAATGAAATATCTGAAAATCTGGATGAGGATATTGTCCGTCTTTTCTTTCATCAGTTTGTTTATCAGATTCCGCATATTGATTTGACCGCCGGCTGGCCGCCGGTTTTCTCCCTGTGACTCTTTAATCTGTGAGCGCAGAAAACTACCTGGCTGAAAGCTGCTTTCCGGAATCCACGTTGTCCAGAATACGTTTGAGCGATTCCTTGTTATACAAGTCTATGGGGCGGCCTTCGATAAAACGCCTGGATTCATCCGAGAAGGAACCGGCGGAGAAGCATATTCCTTTTCCGGCTTTCAAATCCTTAATCTTCCCGTATAAGTCACGCAAAGCCAGCTCCCCGACGGTTCCCTGGGAACGGAAAAAGCGGAAAATAACAACATCCGCCCATTTAGGGGTATCGATATCCGTAACAATATCCGTATAGTCACCCTGGACCGATATATCAGTTACCTTTACGCGGGCGTTTTTATAGAACTGGGAAACAATTTTCCGGCACAGCATGGTAAAGTCGTTCTGTCCCGACATCAGGTAAACCTGAAGATTCCTGTTCTGGTTGAGCTCCTGATAACGGGATATAAGGGCATGGCTGTCCTTATATCCGGGGCTTATTTTCTGAATATCCTTCAGTAAAACCGTCGCCTTTGACAGCTCCTGCATTTTAATCAGCAAAAGGGCGTATCTGTAACGGAGTTCCACAGCAATGGCGGAAGGGACATTGGGATGCCTCAACCCTATCTCAAAATCCTCCACCGCCTTTTCATTCATATCAGCCTGCGAATGAATAATACCGGAATACAGGGCGGCCTGGGGCCCGAAAACCGGATCCGCCCTGAGATGGACAAAAATCTTCAGGGACTGTTCCATGGAACCGGTTTCATAAAAACACTCAGCCATGGAAAACAGCACTTCCTTGTCCTCCGGAAAACTTTCCAGTACTTTGCTAAGCAACGACAAGGCTTCCCTGTAGTGGTTCATTTTCTGCAGGACAAGCCCCAGACAACGGCGGGCCTGAATATTGTCAGGATTCGCCGAAAGAGCAATCCTCAGGGGGGGAACAGCCTTATCATATTCCTTTTGGAGAAAAAACAGGTAACCGAGGTTATAATTAAGCTCCGGATTGGAGGCGTTGTATTTCCTTGCGGAAAGCAGGCTTTTAAAGGCAGTGTCAAAACGCTTCAACTTTATGGCGCAGATACCATGCCGGAGGAAGCATTCAAATTCATTTATTGCGCCGGGATGGGTCGGAATTAAATTCATCAGTGAACTGTAGGCTCCAAGGGCCTTCTCCCAGTTCTGTTCCTCATAATATAAATCCCCTATGGAAGAAAGGGCCTGGATATCCCGGGGATTCTGAGACAGCTTTTGAGTCGCGCTCTTTATGATGGCCGACCGGTCTCTTCGCAGAGGCTTTTTATCTGTAGATCCGTCTTTCTTTTTCGTAAGTAAAAGCATAAGCAGAGAAGCCAACGCCAACCCGAAAAGAACAGAAACAATTGTAATGGTAGAATTCATTATAATGTTGTATTATGATGGTAAGGTCGTTGTATGTCAACAATTCATTCTGAACCTTTGGGGTTAGTGCAAGACAGAGGAGGTTTTTATGGATTCAGGTATGATAGGAATAAAACTTGCGGATAATAAATTTTTCCCGATAATGAGGGCGGGCGTAGACGGCAGCAAAACGCTGGAATTGACTACTGTCAGGGAAAACCAAACCAGCGTTCAGATAAATCTTTACCGGTCAAAAGACAGTTCCCCGAATCAAACGATAGACAATGCTGAATATATCGGAACTCTTTTTATAGAAGACATTTCCGAAAAACCCGCGGGGGAACCTACTGTTGAATTGACAATCAGGATAGACAGAAACAATGATCTTGCGGCGGAAGCCGTGGACCTGGATTCCGGCAACAGCCAGAGCCTGAATGTGTCCCTTAAAACAATCGATCAGACGACATTCCCCTCCCTTCCGGATTTTGACATCACAGAATTTGAAAGCAGCAACTTTAACTCGATACCGGAAACGGAAAGCGTGGACTTCTCTTCGGACGGGGACTTTATCCCGGATTCCTTTCAGGATACGGACCTTGACAACGACCGGACCCACAATGTGCCGGACGGCTTATATGATTCCTCCGGAACAAAACACGGGAAAGACAGAAAAGGTATTTTCCTTCCTGCATGGCTGTGTGTATTGATACTCGTAGTCGGAATCGCGGCTTTGTCCGCCGCCCTGATTTTCGCATGGCAACTCTTTTTTGCGGACAAGACCGGCGCAACGGAACAGACCGCGGTTATCGTGGAACAGCCGGAACCTGTTCCGGTTGAAACGGAGCGGCAGTTGCCGCCGCCTTCAGAGCCGGAACCTGTGGCCGCGGAAGAGGAAGCAGAGCCGACTCCTCCTCCGGTTTCTGAACCGGAGCCCGTTGTTGTGGAGGAAGCAGAGCCTGCGCCTCCGAAGGAACCGGAACCTGCCCCGGAGACAGAGAATGTGTTCTACCACATAAAATGGGGTGACACCCTTTGGGATCTGGCGGAAACTTATTACAGGAATCCCTGGAAATACAAGTATATCGCACGGTATAACGACATTAAAAACCCGAATTTAATTATTGCCGGCAGATATCTGGTAATTCCTGCGGAATAAAACGGGACGCCGAAACAGAATGCGAAACCTCTTTGTTCTCCTGCTCTCCATCTGCACCGCATTCTCGGCGCTTCCTTCCTGCACAAACGGTTCTTCCGGTGATTTTTCCGTTACAGAAAACATAACACCGGAAGAGGCAAGAACCGCCGCCCTGAAAGACCCGGAAGCGCCTCTTTTTGCAGGTTTCATCCTGCTTGAAAAAGGAAAGGATGACGCGGCGGAAATCTGTTTTGAAGCGGCAGCCGGTTTGTCCAGAAAAAAGGACGGGCGGCTCAAAACAGACAGCCGCCTCCAGAAAAAAATCCCCTTCCTGATAAAGGCGGCGGCTTTCTCCGAATTATGCAGTCTCGCAGAGAAAAAATCACGGGAAGCCCCTGAAAGCATTCCCTACGAAAACCTGCTCCTGTTCAAACGCATTGTGGAAGGAAGGGAAAAAGCCTTTTACTCCGGGATGGAAGATGTTTCACTGCATCCGACCATGTTCAGCGTGGCTTCCACAGATTTGGAGGCGGCGGCATTAAGGACGGAAACCGCAGGAATTGAAGCCGGAAACGAAAGCACGGAAGCGGACATAAAAAAAATCCAGAGCCTTGTTTTAGATAAATTATACGAAGATGCGGCGGAAATCCTTTTCAATCTTATTGCAAAGGACACTGCCGCAAAAGAGGCCCTGCTTTCCTCCAGACAAATTCTCTCCGCCTGCGGAAGGGCGTTGCTGTATTCCCAGACGAATCCGGAAATTTCCCTGGAAACCCTGGAAAAACTGAAAGAAACACTTGAAAGCACCGGAGAAACCGGGAAATCCGCCCCGGAAGCTGAATATATGCTTACATTCTATATGTCCAGGCTTTATTCAAAAATTCCGGGCGGAAAGGAAATCTCCGTAAAACTCATGGAAAGCTCCGTCTTCATCGCTCCGACAGAACACGACAGCGATATGTCTGTATGGTATCTGTTGGACACAGCCCGCTCCGAAGGAGACAGGGCCCTGCTGGCCGAAATCGAAAAACAAATCCAGTACTGGAAAAACCCTTCCGCCTTTTCGGATATCCTCTCGTCGCTCATAACATCTCTGACGGCGGCGAAGGATACGGAAGCCCTCGCCAGGCTGGAGGCTTTTCTGCCGCGGAATGTTCCGGCGGAAATAAGAGAGCGCATTGCGTACATAAACGCCGTGTTTCATCCGGAGGATTCCCCTGCCCGGCGTGAAAGGCTGGAAACCCTGTATTCCGGCGCCGTAACACCTTACTACAAGGCTATGGCGGCCGCCGGTTTGGATATATCCGCGGACTTAAAGCTTACCGACCCCTTCGGAGAAGCCGGCCCTTCCACGGCAACAGGGGAAGAATCAGCTTTCAATGAAAAAACAAAAGGCCTTTTCAGAGATCAGGCTGAAAATCTTATTCAAGGAACCCTCCGGTGGAATATGCCGGAGAAGGCTGTCGCTTTTTTCAGGGCCTTTCCTTACGCCGGCTTTGAGTCCATAAAAAACACGGCGGAAGAATTCACGCGCAGGGGTTTTTATTCGGATGCGGTTCGTCTGGTTTCCGCGTCCCTGTCATCGATGCCGCATGAAACCCGGAAACACCATACGGCCCGGAATGAAGTGGCGGAACTATTGAATCCCCGGCCCTGGCGGAACATTGTCGCGGATGCGGTCGCGGAATTCGGGGACGGGAAACTTCTTTCGGAAGACCTGGTTTATGCCCTTATAAAGCAGGAAAGCCTGTTCAACCCTGACGCCGTTTCCTATGCGGGTGCCAGCGGATTAACCCAGATTATGGACGCCACCGCGGAAGAAATCGCTGGGAAACTCCAGACAGAGGAATACGATATTTTTCTTCCCGAATATAATATAAAATTCGGCACCTTCTACCTGTCCGAAATGCTGCGCAGGCTTGACGGAAAGCTCATTCCCGCCCTGTGCGCTTACAATGCGGGTATATCCAGGGTCAGGGAATGGCTGAAAGTTTTCAATCCACGGGAGGATTCCTACGGTCTGTTTCTGGAGGCGATTCCATACGATGAAACAAGAAATTATGCCAAAAATATTTTCACATTTATGAATTATTATTCCGCCTTATACGACGACTAAACTAAACTGAAAAAAAACTGAAAAAACAGCCGGAATAATCCGAAAATCTTTAGGATAAAGGCTTTTTTGGGAGGAGAAATGAACATTCTGGAAGCGTTTATACTGGGAATCATACAAGGAATTTCAGAATTCTTACCGATTTCAAGTTCAGGGCATCTGAGCATCTTTTCAGAATTTATGGATCTCAGCAATGTACCGATACTTTTTGATATACTTCTGCACGTTGCCACTTTATTTTCGGTTTTGATTGTTTTCCGGAAAAAAATATCGGGGCTGATTGTCTCCCTATGCAAATTCATCTCATGGCACGCAGATAAAAAAGACAGGAAAACCGCCGGAACGGAAGGGGACGCCGGAACACAGGAAATTCCGGACGAAAACGTGGTGAATGACGTGCGCACGATTCTTGCCCTCATCACGGCGACGCTGGCCACAGGAATAACGGGATTCATTCTGAAAGACTACGCTGAAACCCTGAAACCCGTTTTTATCTCCGTTCTGTTTATAATAACCGGCATCCTTCTGGTTTTATCCGAAAGAATAAAACATAAAAACCCCACGGAAACCGTGAACTACAGACAGGCTCTGGTAATCGGCCTCGCGCAGGGAATCGGGGTTCTTCCCGGCTTGTCCCGTTCCGGTGTAACGATTTCCGCAGCCCTTTGTTCCGGGGTCAAACGAACCTCCGCCGGGGAATTCTCCTTTTTGCTGTCAATTCCGGCGATAGTCGCCGCCTTTATTTTTGAGGTGAAAGATGCCGATACTTTAATGGGAACCGTCCCGCTGTCGTCCCTGGCAGCCGGCATGGTTTCGGCTTTTACAGCGGGACTTCTTTCACTGAAATTCCTGCTGCACTTGATTAAACGCGGAAAACTCAGCTGGTTCGCCTGTTATTTGATACCCGCCGGACTTATCCTGACCGTGTATTTCATGTTTCAATAACCTGCAGTTACATAACGCCGGGTGGAACAGAAAAACAATTTTCCGCATAACTTTCTGGAGATTTTGATGGCTGTTTTTTCTTCAAACAAAAGATTCAACGGTGCAGCTGCCGTTTATATTTTCGCCTCGCTGCTGGTCATAGCGGCGGCGTTTCTGACTTACTCCCTGCTGCTCACGGTGTTAACCTACGGAAATGCGGACAACATTGTGGCCCGCCCCGGCCGCTTCCTGTTTTCCGTTTACGGATTTTCCTCCTTTTTGATACCGGTATATCTGTTTGCCTGCGCCGTCATCCTGCTCATACCGGGATTGAATTTCCGTTCATGCTTTTTGCTGTCCACTTCCATAATCCCCTTTTTCACAGCCTACGGGGGAGAGCTTCTCATAAGGAAAACCTCGTCGATAACGGGAGCCGCCCTGCTGTCGAATATTATTTTCACAGGGCTCCTGATCTCCGTCGTTCTCGCGGTAATCACGGAGTATCTCCTGCTTTATCATGCGGCCCTGATCATCGAGAAAAAAATTTCCTCCCTGCACTTTCAGTCCCCCCTGAAAACTCTGAAAACCCTGAAAAAAGGAAAAGGGGTTCTCCCCCGGAAACAAAAAACACTTTCCGCCGCGAAACCCGCCGCGCAGAAAACCGCCGGAGAGCAGCCCCGCCCGGAGAATACCGGCAGCCGTATAACCGGAGGACAGGACGGAAGCATTCCTGAAAAGGATATGCAGGAATTCCCGGACAGAAGCGTTGAAGAACCATGGCAGCCGGCAGGAGGAATAATCCCGGAGGCGGAAAATCCGCTCCAAGACAGAGACGCAGAAAGCGGTATGCAGGTGCAGGACAGCCCGGAATCCATGGAAATACAGGAAACTTCCTTCCCGGTTCCGGAAGCTTTTCAGGATGCGGAAGAAGAAGAAACAGTGCCAGAAGAAACGGAAACCGGTGTTTTTGAAGACCTTGAAGACCCGGACACTGAGGATTCAGAACCGGAAGAATATTCCGCGGATACCGAAATACCCCCGGGATTATTCGACGGCTACATCGCCGGAAATTTCTCCATTATAGACACGGAAAACCGGGATGAAGAGAGCGCCGCGGAACCCGGAACGCAGGCGCAGGCCATTCCTGAAAATCCGGCGGATATCCCGGTAAAACATGAAGGAAATCCCCCGGTTAAAAAATCCGGCAGGCTCAGATATCAAATCGACAGCGGTATATTGAACACATATCCGGACGGAGAATATTGGGTCATTGATGAACACACCCACCGTTCTGCGGCGGCGTTAAAAGAAACATTGAACGAATTCAATATCCAGGCGGACGTAACGGGCATCAGGAAAGGCCCCGTCATAACAATGTTTGAAATTCTCCCGGCTCCCGGAGTCAAGCTTTCAAGGATTGTCGGGCTGCAGGACAACATCGCATTGCGGCTGGCGGCCTCCAGCGTCCGTATAGTGGCCCCCATTCCCGGCAAGCACGCCGTCGGAATAGAAGTGCCGAACGACAAACGCTCCATTGTCAGTTTCAAGGAACTGATTGAAACCGACAACCCTTCCTCAAAAAAAATGGGAATCCCTGTCATGCTCGGCAAGGACATAACCGGAGAAGCCCAGATTATAGACTTAACCGCCATGCCTCATCTGCTGATAGCCGGTTCGACCGGTTCGGGTAAATCCGTATGCGTCAACTCCATCATTCTCTCGATTTTATACCGGAAAGCCCCTGACGAGGTGAAACTCATTCTGATAGACCCCAAGGTTGTGGAATTAAAGCTCTACAATGACATCGGGCACCTGCTTTCCCCCGTCATAACAGAGCCGAAAAAAGCTTTTCAAGCCCTCCAGTACAGCCTATGCGAAATGGAACGCCGTTATGCGGTTCTGGACGGAATGGGGGTCAGAAACATAAAGGAATACAACAAGCGTATACAGGAGCGGAACATAGCCGCGGAAAAACTGCCGTATATTGTCATCATAATCGACGAATTCGCGGATTTGATGGCGACCACAGGGAAAGAGCTTGAATCCACGGTGGCCCGTCTTGCGGCCATGAGCCGGGCGGTAGGCATCCACCTTGTACTCGCAACCCAGAGGCCTTCAATCGACGTGATAACAGGCCTGATCAAAGCCAACATCCCCAGCCGCATCGCCTTCATGGTCGCATCGAAAATGGACAGCCGGATTATCATCGATCAGGTCGGAGCCGAAAAATTACTCGGCAGGGGGGATATGCTCTATTCAAGCGTAACGGATCCGTTCCCCGTGAGGATTCAGGGGGCCTTTGTCTCGGACGAAGAAGTTGAAAGGGTTGTGGAACAGGTGAAAACCTTCGGCGAGCCGGAATACATAGACGATGAAATATTCGTCGATGATGACGACGACGCATCCCTTGAGGATTCTTTCTTCTCCGAAGGGGAAGACCCTCTCTACGAAAAGGCCCTTGATATTGTGCTTGCGGCCGGAAAAGCCTCCGCGTCATACATACAACGGAGACTCAAAATCGGATACAACCGGGCCGCACGCCTGGTGGAAGAAATGGAGATGAGGGGAATTGTAGGCCCGGCCAACGGTTCAAAACCGAGGGAAGTCATCCATATCCCGGAAAGACAGACCTCCGGTTGAATCAGGCATTAAGACATCGAGGCATCAGATGAAGAACCTGATTTCCCTGTCGTTCCGCATCCCCATTTTCTGGGCGACAATGCAGGTTCCGAAAACGGCTGTCAGGGCATCAATAAAAGCGGCGGCGGAACAGATGAAAAAGGCCGCCGGCCGCAGAATCAAATAAGCGGCTTCAAAACCCCGTCCGTACATTGAACAGACCGCCGCCAGAAGGACATAGGCGCCGCCTGACGGGAAGGGAGCCAGAAAAAACGAAAACAGAATGCTGATGCCGAAAAGCCAGAGAATATCGCTGAAAGCTATTCCAAGGCTCGAATACGAATTCAAAATCACCACAAAACTGACAATAACAGTGAGGGCGCTTCCCGGTCTGGAAAAAATAGAAAACATCGGAGCCGATACTGAGGAAATACGGCGGCGGATACCAAGGCTTTCATTCACATGGCGGAGAATAACAGGCAGGGTCATGTTGGTGTCGCCGGAAAAGAAAGCCGCCAGTCCGGGAGCCAAAGAGGCGTACAAAATCCGGTAGGGATTCCTTATTCCGCAGATTAACCGGAGCAAAAGAGGATAAAGAATAACCCCGATAACTAAAATGTTGATTAAAAGAATAACTATAAAATTCCCGAAAAAGCCGAAGGAATACATATCATGGTAAAGGGAAAACCAGTACACGGAAACGGCTATCATTCCTATCGAAACAATATCAACAAAGAAACACATGATTGCATAAGAAACCCGTGAAAAAGAATCAAAGAAGGACAACATCGGTTTGGCAGCCATTTTGTCCGCGGCACACCCCGCGCCCAGAAACCCTGCAAAAATACACAAAGGAAGAATGAAAGCGCCGTCTACAAACACCTCAAAGGCGGAAGACGGAAAAAGCTTGAGCAATCTTTCCAGAACTCCTATACTCTCCGCGTCACCGGTGCCTTCGATAAAAATAGGGATTCTTGCGGGCGTGTATATAAGTATTCCTATAATACCCACTAAAGCGCAGACAGCTGTGGCCAGGATAATCACCGTCATGGTTCCCAATCCGGTTTTCAAAAGAGACCTGCTTTCACGCAACTCGTACACACCGATGGTAAAACTGAAAAACAAAACAGGGTATAAGGCATAACGGCCGAAATTCACGACAAAAGTTGAAATATACTTTACGGCATCAGACACAGCCTGGTTGTCAACCGGAAGAAAAAAAGAAAAAAGACATCCCACAAGGATTCCGATAAGATATTTTATCCAAATTTTCATATGAACAGAATACCGAAGTAATCATTAACAGTCAACGGAAACAAATTTTCCCGTTTTTGAAGGTCCTCGTCGGAAGGTCTTGCAAAAGTCGTTCTCTCTTATTAGAGTATAAATCAGGATAAAGAGTCTCGCCGTGGATTATAGCGACAGAACATCATCTGGGAATCTCAAAGGGAACGACCTATTCAATATCGAAAATTTCCTCTCCCTGGACAATATTTATGACGCGATTGTAATTCTCGACAATGAAGGAAGAATTCTCAGACTGAATAAAAGGGGCCTCCAGCTTTTGGAGTATGAAGAAAACATGCTTGCCGGCAAAAGCACGGACTTCATCATCGAACAGCCGGATCTCAGGAAAATGAATCCGGTTGAATGGCTGGATTTGCATTCCTGGACGGAAAAGAAAACTTCCGTCCGGGCTCCTTCGCTGGACGCTTCCTTAAAAACCCGGAAAGAAGAGTTGATTCCCGTGGATTTAAAAATAGTCCGCGTCAACGGAACGGATTCAGGGCAGAGCGGCTACATCATTTCCGCAACGGATATGAGGATAACCCGGCAGCTGATGTCCGAAATATCGGAAAGGGAATTCACCATGAGGAAGCTTTCCGCCTCCGAAAGCAAATTCTCAAAACTTTTTCTATTCAATCCCACAGGAATCCTGATAACAGAATTGGGAAGCGGTGTCATAACAGACGTAAACCCTTCGGCGGAGGAAATATTCGATATGCCGGAAATTTCCCTGCGGGGAAAGAAACTCGAGGACACAGGCCTTTCGCTGACCGACATGGATTTTGACACCTTGCACGAAAGGACCCAGATGGAAGGAGGTATCTCCGAAACCAACGGGGAAATATTAACCGGCGAAAATTACGTGAAAAAAATCAGGCTTTCAACAACTTCCTTCAAGTTTGAATCTACAGCACGCATGATTATCTCAATCTCGGATATCACCGAAAACGAAAAAATGCGGGACAAACTGCAGAGAAAAGAAAAGCTGGAATCAATCTGGAATATGGCCGGCAGCCTTGTCCACGATTTCAACAATGTGCTGGGCATTATCCTCGGATACACAAGCTGCCTGAAAACAGGGTTCTCATCAGTGTCCAAGGAAGAATCGGTCATGCAAATTGAAAAAGCCTGCCTGCGCGGGCGGGAATTGTCCCAGGAATTTATCTCCATTTCAAAGGGTTCGGTTCTTGAAATCCGGCCATGCAACGCCCTTGAAATCGTAAACAAAACCGTCCGTTTTTTTTCTTCGGTGAAAAAAGACTTGAATATAAAAATCTCGTCACCTGACAACTTATGGCAGATACTCGCGGACAAAAGCCAGATTATGCAGGTCATAGAAAATTTCCTTTCCAACGCGGAAGAAGCCATGGGACACAGAGGCGACGTGGAAATAACCCTGTCGAACATCGATACATATAAATCCGAAGGAAAAAATGAAATAGAAAACCTTCCACCGCAGCTGGGGGAAATGGATGGCAGGGTCCGGGGCTATGTAAAAATAGCCGTCCGGGATTTCGGCTACGGAATACCCGAAGAAAACCTGGAAAAAATCTTTGACCCCTTTTTCACCACAAAACCGGGGGGACACGGTCTGGGGCTGGCGGGGGTTGACGCGATAATACAAAGGCATAAAGGAGCCGTCACCGGACGGAACGCGGAGGACGGAAAGGGCGCTGTTTTTTCTGTCTTTATTCCTGCAATACTTAAAGCAAATTCGTGTTGAAAGTATGGACCCGACAGTATAAAATACAGCTATGAATGTTCTAATTGCGGATAACAGGGTTTCGATGGCGCCGCTCATTGCGGCAGAATTGCGGGCAAGGAATGTATCCGTAACCCTGGCCGCCCCGGAGAAAGCCTCGACCGCGACATCCGGTAAAAAAGACCAGAATGAAGGGGCTTCCAGACTAAACGAGGCGGCGTGGAATCCTTTATCCTGGCTGTCCTCCGAATCCCTTCTTTTTGAATCGGCGGAACAAGCCGGTCTGGACGCCCTTGTGCTGCTTTTCGACTTGAATGATTTCGCGGCAGGATTTGCGAAGCTTCCGCCTTCCGGAATATTCGAATCCTCTGTGATAGCTTTTCAGAATCTAATCGACGGGGCAATAAAAAAATTCTACAGGCAAAAGTCCGGGCGAATTGTTTTTATCCTCAGCAGCGCCGGAGAAGAGCATTTTGAAATCCCTCACCTTTCAGGAATCCAGCATATAGCGGCGGCCGCGGCGGAGTCCGCATTCATCCGGTGCGCGGAAGAAACAGCGGCGTTTTTTTCAAAACACGAGGGAATTCCGCTGGATGCGGCCTTATTAAAGACGCCCTTTGAGCCTTCCTGGGCGGCTGATTACATCACGGACACAAAGACAGGAAGGAATTCCGGAAAATGGGTTTCACAGACAGGGAAACTGGGTTCTATTTTCCAACGCAAAATTTAGAGAAGACGGTATCAAGAACATCCGCTGAAACGGTCTCCCCGGTAATTTCTCCGATGGCGAACAGAGCGTCATCCAAATCCTGAACCACTGCATCGAGGGGAAATCCGTTTTCGGCGTTGTCCAGCGCGGCCTGCAGATAAGACTCCACAGTTAACGCCGTTTCCTTCTGGCGCAGGCTTCCCAAGGCAGCCCCGGAAGCGGCGCCTTCCGTTTTCGCCAGAAGAGTTTCCGCCGCGGCTTTCACGAGAGCTTCAAGACCCGCCCCTGTTTTCGCGCTGACGGGGAAAACGCCGGCGACACCGGATTTTTTTTCATCAAGACCGAAAGAGGAAAACTGTTCCCGGAATTTTTCCGGCGGAAGGGAATTCTCCTTGTCGGTTTTATTCCATACAATAAACACAGGAATATTGTTTCCGCCGCCGTCCCGGAAAAATCCCGCGTCCTCTCCGGTAAAACCGGCGGAAGAATCAACCGTATAAAAAACAATATCAGCGCGCTGCAAAAGCTCACGTGTCCTCGCAATACCTTCAGCTTCGATTTTATCCTCCGTTTCCCGGAGTCCGGCGGTGTCAAAAAGCCTCACAGGAATACCGGAAAAATCCGCCTCCGCCTCAATCCAGTCACGGGTTGTCCCGTGTATGTCCGAAACAATCGCGCGGTCTTCCTTCAAAAGGATATTAAAGAGCTTTGACTTCCCCGCATTTGTAGCCCCTGCAAGGACAATTTCAGCCCCGCTCTGGTAAAGCTTTTCGGAAGACCAGGTCGAGGAAAGAAGCCTTAAAGATTCCAGCGCGCTTTCAACAAGGGAAGGATTAAAAGAACCCTTAACGGTTTCCTCATCCTCAGGATATTCTATTTCCACAGAAACAGCGGCGGCGGCCTCCAGAATTTTCGCACGGATTTCCGCAAAGGCGGCGGCGACACTTCCCGCCAGGCGCGCGGAAGCTTTTTTCCTTGCACGGGAGGTTTTCGCGGAAATTATTTCATTGATTGCCTCCGCACGGGTTAAATCCGTTTTTCCGCCGGCAAAAGCCCTCAGAGAAAACTCCCCGCCTTCCGCCGGACGGAAACCGGCTTTCAGCAGGGAGGAATATACGGCAGTGACGACGGAGGGACCGCCGTGACAGATTATTTCAACGGCGTCTTCGCCGGTAAAACCGGAGGGCGCCCGGTAAACAGCGGCCACGACTTCATCAACCGGCTCCCCTGAGCCGCATTCAAGAATCCAGCCGTGGACAAGGGAATGGGAAGGAGCGTTCAGCAAAGCTTCGGGCCGGGAGAAAATTCCGGAGACAATTTCAAGGGAACCTTTTCCGGAAGTCCTTACAATTCCGAGTGCGGCCGGCGCAAGAGCCGTTGCGATGGCGGCGATGGGATCCGACATAACATTTCGCACCGCGTTGTTTATCTGATTTTTATCCTGAAGCATCATGGAAAGGATTATAATGTTTTGAAAAAAAAAAATCAGGCCTTGCCGCCGTTTACATTTTGCTGGTAAATTTTCGGTTTCTATCTTATAATAGGGCAAAGGAGTATAATATGCAGTTTCCTGTTTTCAACAGCCCGGTTACCGGCGTCGCAGTTCCGGTGGCGGCTCTCAGGTCGAAAGAAAGCTGCGGGATAGGTGAATTCGCCGACATCATACCGTTCGCTGATTTCTGCGAAAAAGCCGGCCTTAATTTAATACAGCTTCTTCCTGTGAACGATACGGGGACGGAAAGCTCCCCTTACAGCGCCCTCTCTGCCTTTGCCCTTCATCCTTTGTATTTAAGGATTCAGGATTTACCGGAAGCAAAAAAATTCTCATCCGCAATAAAAGAGCTTGCGGCGAAATACGAAAATGAAGAACGCTTTGACTACACATCCATACGCAACGCAAAACTGAATTTGCTGCATGAAATATATAATGCGAACGAAACCCAGATAAAGGAATCCGCAAAATCAGGTCCTCTCGCAAAATGGATTTCAGAAAATCCCTGGATTACAGACTACGCGGTTTTCATGAATCTGAAATATTATAATTTTGAAGCCTCCTGGAAAACATGGGATAAAATGCGCACCCCCAGCCATGTTGAAATACACAACAGATGGGAAAAAGAAACCCACAAATCAGGACATATTTTTTATGCATGGCTTCAAATGCACCTCCACAAACAATTCCTCGAAGCGGCGGAATATTGCAGCAGGAAAAACATAGCCTTAAAGGGCGATATCCCGATAATGATGAATGAGGACTCATGCGACATATGGGCGAACCCTGAATTTTTCCGGTTTGATTTAAGGGCAGGAAGCCCGCCGGATGACTCCAACCCTACCGGGCAGAACTGGGGCTTCCCGATTTATAACTGGGACAACCTTGAGGAAGACGATTTTTCCTGGTGGAAAGCAAGGCTGAAAAACGCCGCGAAATATTACAACGCCTTCCGTATAGACCATATACTGGGATTCTTCCGCATATGGTCCGTCCCCGACGGAGAACAGACCGGAGCGCTGGGATGGACTATGCCGCATCAGGGAATAACCGAAACAGAACTTTCGATACTCGGTTTTACCGGAGACAGGCTGCGCTGGATAACCCAGCCGCATGTTCCGACAAAAGATATTGAGGCTGTCAACAATTACGATTACCTCGGAACCCACGGACAGCTGCATAAGGTGATGGACAGAATCGGTGACGAAGAGTTATGGCTTTTTAAGCCGTCCATACACAACGACGGGGACATCCGTAAAACCGATTTGTCTGAACCGGTGAAAGAAGCCCTCTGCAGAAAATGGCGTGACCGTGTATTGCTTGTGACCGGACGCAGCAACAGGGCGGAGCACGAATATTCCCCCGTCTGGAAATATTACGAATCCACCGCATGGCAGACCCTTTCATATGAAGAGAAAACAAAACTGGAAAAACTCTTCCATGAAAAAAGAAAAACCGGGGAAGAAATGTGGAAAAAGCAGGCGGAGAAACTCCTTTCCATGATAACAAACGCCACTGACATGCTTCCCTGCGCCGAAGACCTGGGCGATATTCCCGCCTGCGTTCCGGAAGTATTGAAGGAACTCAATATATACGGCCTGAAAGTTATGCGCTGGGAAAGGGAATGGGACAAGCAGGGACAGCCTTTCAGGGACATTCATTCGTATCAGGAAAATTCCGTGGCAACGCCTTCCGTCCATGACTCCTCAACTTTAAGGGACTGGTGGGAAAACGAAGAAGGGGCTGAGGCCTTTTGCAAAACCTTCTTCCCCGGATATGACGAACAGAGACCGCAGGAAATCAAACCGGGTAAATACAATCCCGCAACGGCGGAAAAAGTTCTTACGCTTCTTTCGGAGACATCTTCCAAACTTTTCGTTCCGCCGATTCAAGACTGGCTGGCCCTCTCAGAGGAATTTTATTCAGAGAAAGCCTCTTCCGAACGCATAAACATCCCCGGTTCCGTTTCAAAATTCAACTGGACATACCGGCTGCCTGTCACCGCGGAAGATTTGAAGAAAAACAAGACATTATGCAATGCCATCCAAAAAATCTGCAAACATAGGAGCTCCAAGTGAAAACCACCTATGATTTTCTCTTCTCGACCGGAGAAAAAGGACTGGACAAGCAGTTTCAGGAATTCCACATATCAGCGGATTGCCGCCGCCGGTGTAAATTCGAATCCAGCCTTTTCGCTTCTTCCGGCAATGTCATTTTGTCCGGGCTCAAGGAAGTCCGCCTTTTCGTACAGAAATACAACAACACCCTGCCTCCTGGCGCGGAACCAAAACTTTACCTGAAGGCAGGCTCCCTTAACGCCATGGGGCTGATAGACGAAATTTTCCATTATGTCTGCCGGCTTTACAGACGGGACATAAACCCGGATTTTATGAGACTCGCATGGGAAGAAGTCACCGCCGCTCTCGGCAGGGAAAAGGCGGAGGTACTGATACTTGCCTTTACGAGGGAGTTTCCCCCGGCAGAAGTCTACACAGGAGGAAAAACCTGTGAAGAATGGCTTGCGGAAAAAGACCCGGAATCAGGAGTCCCGAATTCAATCATCACATTGGAAGAAATGATTCTTCTGCGGCTGGCCAATGAAAACCCGGCTTTCGAGCCTTTTTTTCCGATGTTCAATGACGAAAGGCTGAAGGAAATTCCGGGGTATGCCCTTTTCTGGGAAACAATCCGCACATGGTCGGCGAAAAATCCCTCCTTCGGTCCTGAAGGGCTGGATTTAATCTCCATGCTGAAAGCTCCCGTCGCATTTTCCCCCAATGATTTAAGGGGGCAGCTGGACTACATACGGACACACTGGGCATACCTGCTGGGAGACTGGCTTGCACGGCTTCTGGCGGGACTCGATGTGCTGGCGGAAGAAAACAAACCCGGATGGGCCGGCGGAATCGGAGGCGGGAACCCCGAAATGAATCCCTATGATTTCGGGGATATCAGCAAAGAATACGAGCGTTACAGCCCGGACCGTGAGTGGATGCCGAATGTTGTGCTGATGGCAAAAAGCACGCTTGTCTGGTTGAGCCAGCTGTCAAAAAAATACGGAAGGGACATAACCCGCTTGGATCAAATTCCGGACGAAGAACTTGATTTTCTGGCGTCCGCCGGATTCACCGGATTATGGCTCATAGGATTGTGGGAACGTTCCCCTGCCAGCGCCCGTATAAAACAAATATGCGGCAACCCGGAAGCGGCGGCGAGCGCTTACAGTCTCGACGACTACGAAATCGCGTGGGAGCTCGGCGGATGGGAAGCCCTGGACAACCTGCGGCGCAGAGCCTGGCAGAGAGGAATAAGGCTTGCGTCGGACATGGTTCCCAACCACACCGGAATGGACTCCAAATGGGTGGTTGAAAAACCCGATTTATTTGTACAGACAAGGGACTGCCCGTTCCCCACATATGACTTTAACGGCGAAAACCTTTCCCACGACGGCAGGGTAAGCATCTTCCTGGAAAATCATTATTACAGCAAAACCGACTGCGCCGTAGTATTCAAACGGGTGGACAACGCCACGGGAGATACACGTTACATATACCACGGAAACGACGGAACCGGTATGCCGTGGAACGACACAGCCCAAATCGACTTCTTGAATCCGCAGGCAAGGGAAGAAGTTATCCAGAAAATACTTCACGTCGCAAGAAATTTCCCGATTATCAGATTCGATGCGGCGATGGTTCTCGCAAAAAAACACATCCAGCGCCTGTGGTATCCCGAACCGGGACGCGGCGGGGATATCGCCAGCCGCTCGCAATTCGCCGTAAGCCGCGAAGAGTTTGAACGGCGGATACCGGAAGAATTCTGGCGGGAAGTGGTTGACCGCTGCGCAAGGGAAATCCCGGACACACTTCTTCTTGCGGAAGCGTTCTGGATGATGGAAGGTTACTTTGTCAGAACATTGGGAATGCACAGGGTATACAACTCCGCCTTCATGAACATGCTGAAAAGGGAAGACAACGACAAATACCGCAGCACCATAAAAAACACCATCGAATTCGATCCGGAAATCCTGAAGCGTTACGTCAACTTCATGAACAATCCGGACGAAGAAACCGCGGTGGCGCAGTTCGGGAAAGGAGACAAATACTTCGGCGTCTGTACAATGATGGTTGCAATGCCGGGGCTTCCGATGTTCGGCCACGGACAGATTGAAGGTTTTGAAGAAAAATACGGCATGGAATACCGCCGGGCCTACAAAGATGAGCACACGGACGAAGGCCTCCTTCAAAGGCACAGGAGGGAAATTTTCCCCCTCATGAAAAAGAGATGGCTGTTCGCCGGAGTGGAAAACTTCCTCCTTTACGATTTTTACACGGGTGAAGGCGTAAACGAAAACGTATTCGCCTGGTCAAACCGCGCCGGTAATGAAAGGGCCCTTATCCTGTACAACAACAAGTACGAAAGAACTTCAGGCTGGATACGTATTTCCGCCGCTTCAGCCCAAAAGGAAGCGGACGGCTCGAAAAAGCTCGTGCAGAAAACCCTTTCGGAAGGATTAGCGCTCACGGTAAAACCGGACAGATTCTGCGTCATGCAGGAAATCCGTTCAGGCTTATGGTACCTCCGCTCCGTGCAGGACATGGCCGAACAGGGGCTTTTCGCCGCCCTTGACGGATTCCAGGCCCAGGTATTCCTGAATATCTACGAAGCTGATGACCCGGACGGAATATACAGGAAACTTCATGACTCGCTTAACGGAAAGGGAATCGCAGATGTATTCATGGGTCTGCAGAATATCTTCCTTAAAGAACTTTATGAATCAATGTCGGCGGTTTTAACGCCGGAGTATTTCTCGCGGGCAAGGAATTTCATCACCGCCGGAAAAGATTACGGTATATACAGACAAAAAGCGCTTCCGGGAGGATTCGGATTCAACCTGGCGGCCGCCGTGCGGGCATTCCTGTCGGTATTCGGAATTCATCTGCGTAAAAAAGCCTTTATTCTTCCCGAAGGAACAGCGGAAGGAAAATTCATCCGTTCCCTCGAAACTCCCGCCAGGAATTTCTACAGGAAATTCGCAGAGTTTGTGTGCGGAAACTACAAGGCTTCCTCGATTCCTGAAATAGCGCAGCTCACGGGAAGCGGTCACTTCCGCTTTGATGTGGACGCGGCCTGGAATTCTTTTGCCGAAGGATTGTCGAGGATTTTCGTCTCCCCGGCTTCCATGATAAAAGAAAACGCTTTCCCGGAGATTTTCGCCGGAGCCGCGCTCATTGCGCCTGTAAGGGAACTTTTCCGTGGAAAGATTTCCGCCGGAACACTGGAGAAACTCATAAATCTGTGGACTTTGGACCGGAAGATTTCCGACATCCTTACAGACGAGGGAGTTTCCTCCCACGAAACGGGGCACAACTTTTACGTGCTGAAAACGCTTCTGCCCATATTCGCAGACAGAAAACTGTCACTCAGAAATGTATTTGAAGGGCTTTTAAGCTCGGATGCCGCAAGGGATCTCATGCAGGTACACGACTGGGACGGAACAAGCTGGTTCAACAAGGAACCGGCGGAGCATATCATCAGGGTTCTGTTCGCCGCATGGTCAGTCTGGGGAATCCGGCCACTTCAGCCGAAAAACCTGGAAAACCTGTGCTTCGCGGCGATCGGGGAATCGGAGTACAAAACGGACAAACTGCCGGTTCATAAAGCGTAAAAGTACCGGACGGCTTGTATGACATGCATTACGTTTTGTCATACAAGCCGTTGATACCGGTAAGGAATATACCGTATCGGTCAGCGGATAAAATTCGTCATTTCGCGTTTTTCATTTGAAACAGGAAGGCCGTATTTCTCTTTTCCAAGGGCTATGCTTTTAATCAAAAAAGCCATATTTCTTCCCAGAGTACGCATCGTCTGCAAACCTTCCGCATCCTTTTCCGCCTCGCCGGGAAGCCGCCCGTGCACGCTGTTCCAATACTGGCTTGAAACGACAGGCATCCCGCTGATGGTAAAGTATTTATTCAGCTCGTCAAATGTAGCGGAACATCCGCCGCGTCTGGCGACCACAACGGAAGCCCCGGCTTTCATGGTTTTATCAAAACGGGTGCTGTAAAAAAGTCTGTCCAGACAAGCCACAAGCGTGGCATTGGCCGAAGCATAATACACCGGAGAACCGACAATAAGACCGTCGCACGCTTCAAACCTGGGGGCGAGTTCATTGACGACATCATCAATACTGCATTTTCCGTGTTCAAAGCAATAACCGCAGGCCAGACATCCCCGGACGGATTTTGCGCCGATATTCACGGTCTCAGTTTCAATCCCGTTTTCCTCAAGGGTTTTCGCCGCTTCTTTTAAAGCCGCCGCTGTATTTCCGTTCCCGCGCGGGCTTCCATTCAAAATCAAGACCTTCATTTTATTCTCCTCTCAAAAATATATCTGACAGCACAGTATACCGCATCCGCATGAAATATACATCAAGCGGCGGCATTCTTTTCCCCAGTACGTGAAACCGGAACAAAATTGACTTTAATCGTGTTTTTTGGGATAATGACAGGGTGAGATTCAAAATTATCTGTCTAACAGCCATGGGCGTGTTTTTTTCGCTTATTTCCTGTGCAGCCTCTCCGGCGGCGGATCTTTCAAAGCATAAAGACACTTTAAGCGAACAGGCATTCATTTCCGAAGAGCAAAATGAAACGGAAATTTCTTCCCTAAACGCGGAACCGGACGGTATTTCGATTCTGCGGCGTGCATATCCCGATGTTACTTTTGACGCAACCTATGATGACGCCGCCGGTGACTGGAAGATTTCCATCACAGCCGGGGAGCATGCCGGCGAACTTTACTGGTGCGACGGCAAGCTTCTACCGGAAGATAAACTGGCGGAAAAAGACAATTACTGGAAATTGTTTTATAAATATCCGGAAAAAGTCGCGGATCCAAAAGATTTCTCCCCGGAAGAAATCGAGCGTATAAGGAATTTCAGCTCTCCTGAAAACAGGAGGGAAGGAGCCTCTTCCCCGCAGTTTTTCTACAACCTGATTTACGACTGTGAAACCCGCAGGGCGGTGGAACAACATATCACCAAAGTCTCCTTTTTAGGCAAACGAAGCAACATCCACGAAAGGATAAAGGAACCTCTAGCCGCTGTAGAAAAGCAGATTCTTGAGGCGGCGGAGACCGACCCGGAAACGAAGGCTTTCGTTGACACGCTTGCAAGCGCGGACAGTTACAACTGGCGGGAAATAAGCGATTCAGGAAGCCGTTCCTTCCACAGTATGGGAATAGCGGTGGATGTACTTCCCCGTGGCTGGGGACAGAAAAACATATACTGGGCATGGCGCCGAGACATCGACCCCGAAAACTGGATGCTGCTTCCCCTGGACAGACGCTGGACGCCGCCTCAGACTGTAATACGTATATTTGAAAAAAACGGATTCATCTGGGGAGGAAAATGGACAATCTGGGATAACATGCATTTTGAATACCGGCCGGAAGTAATCATATACAGCAACGAATACAATACTTCCGGAAAACGGTAGCCCTGCCGCCGGCATCCGGTATCCGGCACGCCTTATTCCAGACGGAACTTCTCCCAAACACCGGGCGCCTCCTGTCCGAGCCTCCAGAAGCCGATTTTATCAATGCCGGAGGAACGGTACATTTCCGCACGCCGGAAAACCGAATCGGCGTCATCAAAATAGACGGAAACAGTCACAGTCTCTTTGTAAGAGAAATTCGGATGCCCGCCGGTGCGGTCAGCTGAAGAGAGGTTTATCTGTTTTTCATCCGCCAACTCCGACAAAGTTGAGAATTTATATGCCCTGGACGGATCCGGACTTCCCCATGCGCGGGCATAAAACGGAAGCCCCATTATCAGCTTGCCGGAGGGAATCTTTGAACGGGCGTATTCAGAAACGGAGGCGCACCAATCCATTGAGGCGACAGGGCCGGCAGGGCCTCCGCTCCAATGCTCGTCATAAGCCATAACCAGAATCCGGTCAACATGGGGAACGATGGAAGAATAATCATAGGGATCGCCGGCGATGTCCCTCGTTCTCGCGGGTATCGCAACCGAAAGAGGCTTAGGATAAACAAGGGCTTTTAATTCCGCAAGGAAAGAGAAAAAATGCTCCCTGTCCCTTTCGGAGACCAATTCAAAATCAATCTGCACTCCGTCAAAATCGGCGGAAGCTTCCGCTATCTCCTTCAGCAGATTATCCCGCACAGAATAGCCGGGATCCAGGCAAAAATGGGTCAACGCCCTGCTGTTGTCCGCTACAACAAGATGAACCCGTCCGCTGTAACCCGCGATTTTCAGCCTGTCAGGAACTCCGGTAAGCTCGCCGAAAGTATTCAAACCCGCACCGAAATATCCTATGTCGCTGACAGGGAAGGAAGTATCCAGATACTCTTCTTCGCCGTCCATCAGATAGGCCCATATTTCACGGTAGGAACCTGCGGAAGAAATCTCCCCTGACTCCTGCGGAGGAACGGAAGAGGAAGTGCTTCCGGAAATTTCCGTACCGCCGGACGGAGACGAAGCGCAGGAAGCTAAAACGACCGCCAACACAAAACAAGAGGCGGCGAAAACAACCGCCTTTTTCATATTCAATTTCGCATTTATTTTCATGGACAAGATTATAACAAAAATGGAATTACATGCAAGGATAAAAACAAAAGCCCGGAAAAATCCGGGCTCATGTCATAAACCGAAGGGCTATTCTCCGGAAACCTCGTTACCGGAGTCGGGCTCCGACCCTGCCTTTTTGGAATCAAGCTTTTTCGGAAGAATCAGGTTGAGAAGGATTCCCACAACAGTTGCCAGGGCGACTCCTCCGAGAGAGAACTCAAAGGCTCCGCCGACGGAGAATTTCAAAACACCGCCGCCTATACCTATCACAAGTATTACAGATGATATCGTGAGGTTGCGCTTGTCCTTGTAATCAACGCCGCTTTCAACTATTGTCCTGAGACCGCTTGAAGCAATCAATCCGTAAAGAAGCATTGAAATGCCTCCCATGACAGGGCCGGGAATTGTCTGGATTATAGCCCCGAATTTATGGATGAATGAAAGGATGACGGCGATTACGGCGGCCCCGCCGATAACCCAGACGCTGTAAACCTTTGTGATTGCCATTACACCGATGTTTTCACCATAAGTTGTATTAGGAGGACCTCCCCAAAGCGAGGCCCAGGTTGTGGCGAGACCGTCTCCGGTAAGGGTGCGGTGCAAACCCGGATCCTTGTAAAAATCACGTCCGACAACCTTTGAAGTAACCAGCGTATCCCCCAAATGCTCGCAGATTGTAGCGAGGGAAACAATGATAAAGGTCAGAACAGGCACAAAAGCGAATTTAGGAAACGCGAAAGAAGGCAGCCCGAACCAGTCAGAGTCCCTTACGATAGAGAAATCGATGAACTTATAGGCGGGAAAGAAAATCCCCATGACAAGGGCGAAAACGTAGCCCCCCGCAAGACCAATCAGAATCGACAAAGTATTGAAAAAGCCTTTGAAGAAAATCGTTGCTATTATCGCCACCGCAAGCGTGAAAAGGGCGACGGAGAAGGCAACAAGGGAATATTGATTGTCAACATACATTGCAGACTGCATGGCGGTAGGCGCGAGATTAAGTCCGATAACGATTATAACGGAGCCGATAACCACAGGCGGCAGGGCCCTGTCCAGCCATTTTGTCCCGGCGATTTTTATGATTGCGCCTACAATTGTATAAAAAATACCGGCGCAAAAAGCCCCTCCGAGGGCATAGGGCATACCGTACTGGGCGGAGATACCGATAAGAGGCGGAATAAAAGCAAAGGACGATCCAAGGAAGGCGGGAACCTTGGCGCCGGTAATCAGAATATACAGCAGGGTTCCCGTTCCGGCGGTAAACAAAGCGGTAGAAGGACTGAGTCCTGTCAACAGCGGAACAAGGATTGTTGCACCGAACATGGCAAAAACATGCTGGAAACTCAAAGGAATCCACTTTTTCAACGACGGTCTGTCATGAACACCGATAACACTTTGTGACATAAAATCCTCCGCCCTCTACCATAGCATGAAAACACCCTTTTCCGCAATCATGGAGTAACCGGAGTAAAAAGCGGGCTTTGCACAAAAACCGAAAACCATGTATGCTGTGTGTATGGCAGAATTACTTGCACCGGCTGGAAATCCGGAAACACTGGACGCCGCGATAGGAGAAGGAGCGGATGCGGTTTACCTCGGACTGCGCAGTTTCAACGCGCGGATGAGGTCTTCAAATTTTTCCTGGTCCCAGTTTGAAGCGGCTGTCGAGGCGCTTCACAAACGCAACAAGAAAATATTCGTAACCGTAAACACTGTAATCGAAGAAAGCGAACTTGAAAGGATGTACAGATTCCTTTCCTATCTCAATAAAATCGGACCGGACGCCCTCATCGTGCAGGACTTCGGTGTAATGTCAATGGCCCACACATATTTCCCATCACTGCGTATACACGCCTCAACACAAATGAACGCGTCTTCCGCAAGGGCTGTGAATATGCTCAGCCGTGCGGGGGTATCACGTGTCGTACTTTCAAGGGAACTCGGACTGGAAGAAATACAAGCGGTAAAAGCCGCCACTTCCTGCGAGCTTGAAGTTTTTGTGCACGGAGCCTTATGCGTAAGCGCATCCGGGCTCTGCCTGTTTTCAAGTTACCTAGGAGGAAAGTCTGCGAACAGGGGTATGTGCGCACAGGCGTGCCGCCGCCTGTATTACGCCGAAAGCGGAAACGGAATCCGCCAGGGATACTTTTTCTCACCCCACGATTTGCAGCTTGTGGACAGAATCCCTGACTTGATACAAGCCGGGGTTCACTCCTTCAAAATCGAAGGAAGAATGAAAAGCGCCGAATATGTCGGAACCGTGGTATCGGCGTACCGCTACATGATTGACAACTGGGAGAAGGACCGGAAAACGGCTGTGGAAACCGCCAAAAGGATTCTGGCAAACGATTTCGCCAGGGCTAAAACCCACTACTGGTACGACTCCCGGAAAGCGGAGAACGTGCTTAACCCTGACCAGCCGGGAGGAACCGGCATTTACCTTGGGGCAATAACACACACAAAAGGCGGTACGGGAAAAGCCGGGGAAAAGCTTGTTTTTGCGGCATTGAGCGGAGGACGCTACGACCCGGAAACAGGGGATTCCATCAGGCTGCATAAAAAAAACGACGAGATGCGTGAAAGCTGGAAAATCAAAAACACCAGGAAAGAAGACAACCGCCTCTGGATAGATATCCCGGAAGGATTCTCAACAGGGGATAAAGTTTATCTTCTGCAGACGAAAAACATGTCAAAATATTATCCCCGGATTCTTCCCAACAGCCTTTCAAAATACAGGTCACAGCCGGGGGACGAAAAACTTCCGCCGCCGGACTTTCCTGAAAAGACAGCGCAGGATACGGGCCAAAAACAATCAGCCGGAAAAAAGAAGGGGAAACAGGCGGAAGCGTTCCCGGAAGGAATCTACGTGCAGGTTTCTTCGGCTTCAGACTTTTACCAATCCCTGTTATGCAAGCCCGTGCGGATTATAATCGAACTGAATGAAAACACCCTGCCGTTTTTATTAAAGGCGGGAAAGGATCAGGGTAAAGCCTCTTCCGGCGGAGCGGACGGGAAACCCGCAATGCCCGTTTCAAGAAAAACATGCATAATATCCCTGCCCCCCTTCCTTCCCCAGGAAAGGGAACAGGAAACGGAAGAGGCCCTCACAAAACTTGCGGATGCAGGCTACACAAATTTCATAGCGAACAACATCGCCCACCTTGGAATTCTGCGTTCCATAATGCAGGCGAAAAAAACAGGAGCGGATTCATCCCGCGGGGGAAGCCTGTCCATAGCGGCCGGGCCGTACCTTTATACGTTCAACAGCAGGGCTGCGGCCTGGCTGTGGAAACAGAGGGTCAGCGCCTTTATTTCCCCTTACGAAAATTCCCGGAAAAACCTGGAGGCTGTTTTCCCGAAACAGGAACGGCGGCTTGTCATCCTTCCGGTATTCGCATACCCGGCTCTTTTCAGGATGCGCTTTGATTTGCCTGAAGACTATGACTTCACCTGGTTTTACAATAAGCGGGAGGAAAATTTCCGCGCCGTCCAGACAAAACCCGGCTCGGTGGTTGTACCGGCGGTTCCCTATTCAATCGCCGACAAGAAAACGCTTTTGACAAAACTCGGCTTCACACGGCTTCTGTTTGATTTTACAAACGCCCTGTCATCACGGAAAGAATTCCGGGTCGTGATGGATTCTTACCATAAGGAACTTCCACTTCAGGATATTTCACGGTTTAACTGGAAAGACGGCTTCTATGATCCAGACAAGATTGAAGAGCTGAAACAACTGAGCGCCGCGCAAAAGGATCGGGAAACCGCCGGACAGGCGAAACGTCAGGGGACAGCCAGCAAAACGGGACAAAAGGACAAAGCCCAATCCGGGAAACATCAGCGGAGCCATTCACATAAAAGAGGCCGGTAAAAGTTTATCCTGTTTTTTTTCCCGGCGCTTCATCTCCCGCTTTATCAAATAAAAACCGCCGAACATAAACGCCGCGCCGACAGTAAAAGAATAAGTGGCAAAGCTCAAAAAAGCGACCGGGGAAAAGCGGAACAAACCCTGCATATCGGGAAGCCCGTGCGCTACGGAAGAAAAACCCGCGTTTATTTCTTTCGGAGCGGAATCAAACACAAAAGATCCCAACAAAAACCATACGGGCACAACCGCCGCAAAATTGTTGAAAAAATGCATGATTGAGGGAAGAACAAGGGAGCCCGTAATATACCCCACATATGAAATCGTAATTCCGGAACAAAGTACGGAGAGGAACCGGACGGGATCCATATGAATAACAGCGAACATAAAGCCGCACAAGCCTACGGCAATCATGGACGCAAATGGTTCCCCGCAGGAAATGTTTTTTCTTAATCCACGCAGAATAAAGCCCCGGAAAAAAACTTCCTCGCATACAGCAGGAAGCACCGCGACAACAAAAATTATGACAGGCAAAGGATATGAGACAATCATTTCCTCCAAACCAACGAGAGAATGCGAAGCGAAATCTTCCAGCAGAAAAGACGATACCATCGTTAAAAACAGCGAGAAAATCGCAGAGCCGGTCATTGCAAGAAGAGAAGCACCAGCAAGTTTCACGGAAAAAACACCCGGCGCAGCGAATTCCGAAAAAGGAATATTTCTTGCAAGGCTGTACGCAAACGGCATGATACCTATGCAAATCATAAACAGGGTCTGGGACAATAACCCGCCGGGTGAATCGGGGACGCCGGAAAAGATAAAATCAGCGGAAAACATAAAACCGGCGAGAAGAAAAAAAATGAGCGCGACATCCGCTTTTTTTATCATTACGAATTCCCTGAAAACAAATCCATGCGAATCAAAAACATGTCATCTGCACATCATCTGAATATTTCTTCCAAAGCGTCAAACACAGTCCCAAGATCATCGAAGCGCATACAGGCGCCGGAATCTATCCGAGTCGGCTGGTCATTCACGATTACCACACGGCCGCCGGCCCGCAAAGTAAAATCAGGAAGGGCGGCGGCGGGATAAACGACAAGGGACGAGCCCAGGACAAGGAGCAAATCCGCGGAGGAAGCTTCCTTTTCAGCTTTCATCAAGGCGTCAGCAGGCAGGCTTTCGCCGAAAAAGGTTATACGGGGTTTAAGAACAGCGGTGCAGACGGTACAGCGTGGAAGGCCTCCTTTCCGGACAATTCCGGCGGCCTCATCAAAATTCATCTTGAATCCGCACTTCGGACAGTAATGCACCAGAGGGGAACCGTGAACCTCAATGACATTCCGCGAACCCGCCTTTTGGTGGAGCAAATCTATGTTCTGGGTTATCACGGCTTTCACAAACCCTTTTTCTTCCAAAGCGGCGAGAACATTATGAACAACACAGGGCTGTTTTTCCTCCAGATTGTAAATAAAATCCTTCGCCAAAGAATAATAAACCGAAGGATCTTTGAAAAAGACGTCTATATCGAACATCTTTTCGGTATCCGCACCGCTTTGACGGTACAGCCCGTTTTTTCCGCGGAAATCCCTTATACCGGACAAAGTACTTACCCCGGCTCCGGTAAACACCACACAATGCTTTGACTGTCTGATCAGTTCCGCGAGAGCTTTTATGCCATCAGCGAACGCCATACCTTCCACGCCCTTTATAACCTACAAATCTTCCGTTCCACTATCACCGTCACCGGAATCTTCCCTGTGTTCAGGAGAAGAGCCGCCGCCTGAAAGACCATCTTCCAAAGCGCTGTCCCTGGATTCCGTGGTAACCATGCCAACAACAGTGAAAAACAAAATGACGGCCATCGGTCCGAGGATGATGCCGTTGAATCCGAAGAAATTGATTCCTCCAAGGATGGAGAAAAAAATCAACAGCGGATGAATCTTGATTCTTTCTTTCAACAGGAAGGGCCGTATAAAATTATCCAGAAAACTGATGAACACAGCGCAAATCACCATAAATGCGACGGCAACCGCCGCTCCCCGGGTCGGGAAAAGCGACAGCCCTATGGGGAACCACACAATGGCACATCCGAACATCGGGATGAAGGAGCAGAAGAAAACCATCACGGAAAAAAGAAGGGAGCCGTTGATATTAAATATTGAAAAAATTATAAAAGCGGAAAGAGCTTGATAAAAAGCCACAAGGAAAAGCCCCTGCACAAGATTGCCGAGAACATCCCGGAATTTACTCATTAACAGGCGGGTCTGTTTGCTGTCGATGGGAACAGCCGTTATAAGCAGATTGGCGAGATACGGTCCGTCAACATAAAAAAAGTAAAGGGAAAAACACAAAAAACAGAGGGATACTAAAAAAGATGATACATTAAGGGCTATCCCCCTGGAAACGGAAATTATGGAATCAGCATATTGCCGCAACAAAGATATAAGCTGCTGCTTCAAGTCTATGGAGGATAAATCCAGAACGCCCATTGACAAATCACGGATAAAGTCAGAAATATCCCTTCCGGCTTCCGTCCCGCTGAAAAAATAAATATTCGAATTTATAAAACCAATCAGATCGTTTACAAATGAGCTGACCTGCCCGGCCAAATTAACAACCAAAAAGCTGAATAAAAAAGCGACAATGACAACAGTACCGACAGAAAACACCCCGGCTAAAAAATGCATTTTGAATTGATAGAATTTTTTCCCGGGATCAATTCTCTGCAGGATTTTTTTATAAAGAGGACGGAATAAAATATAAAATACAGCCGACCACAAAAGGACACTTGCATAAGGGAGGAAAATATTCCCCATGATGAAAATCATCAGGGCAAGAAGGGCGATAATGGAAACCGCTTGTACAGGAATTTTCTGATTCATGTTTACAGTGTAACTTATTTTCCACTGACAGGCAACTAAAACAAGGGCGTCTTCTTGATATTGTTCATCCGATACAACATACTTCCAGACATGAAAGAATATGTTTCGCAATCAACAGACGGGAAATACTTAAAAGCATTCAAAACCGCGTTCCCTTATACAATCCCCATTCTTACCGGCTTTTGGTTTTTAGGATTAACCTACGGCATATATATGAATGCATCGGGATTCAGTTTCTGGTATCCGATGCTGATGAGCCTGACAATTTTTGCGGGCTCCGCTGAATTCGTGGCCGTCAATCTTCTTCTGGGGGCGTTTAATCCTCTGCAGGCCCTGGCAATAACCCTTATGCTGAATGCCCGGCACCTGTTTTACGGGATATCCATGCTGGACAAATACAACGGCACCGGCTGGAAAAAGCCGTACCTTATTTTCGGAATGTGCGATGAAAGTTTTTCCATCAATTACACGGCGGATATTCCAAAAGACGTGGACAGGGGCGCATTCATGTTTTTTGTCACCCTCCTGAATCATCTCTATTGGTTTTCCGGCTCGACACTCGGAGGAATATTCGGGAGCCTTATCCCATTCAACCTGAAAGGAATTGACTTTGTGATGACAGCCATGTTCGTGGTGATTTTCATCGAACAATGGAAAAAAGACAAAACGCACACAAGCCATCTTCTGGGCCTCGGCCTTTCAGCGGCCTGTCTTGTCATTTTCGGGCCTGAAAACTTCGTCATCCCGTCGATGGCCGCGATACTTGCAGTGTTGTCAATTCTGAAAAGAGCCGGCGCAAAAAACGGAGGAAACCAATGACCCTCAACCAGCAGATTATCACCATCCTCATGGTAATAGCAGGAACCGTTTTAACACGGTTTCTTCCCTTCATATTTTTCCCGCCGGGGAAACCGGTACCGGAGTGCATACGGTATCTGGGGAAAGTCCTTCCCGCCGCGGTTTTCGGGATGCTGGTCATTTACTGCCTGAAAAACATAAATTTTTTCCAGGGGAACAGAGGTATACCGGAATTCATTTCGGTGGCGGTAGTTATATTCCTGCATTTATGGAAAAAGCAGATGCTTCTGTCCATAGCAGGCGGAACCATCACCTATATGCTGCTGGTGCAATACGTGTTCCCCTGAAATATCAGCCGACAACGGCCTTGACGTGAATGTCAGCGCCGGAAGCCGGACCGGATGACACCCGGACGAGTGTTCCGTCCACCGAAACGCCGGAAGTCTCCGCTGAAAGCACAACCTGTCCTTCAGGATTGTTATTCACAACGGAAACAACATATCGCCGGCCCCGCCACGTCCGTTCAATCACGGCGTTTTTTATGTGGGGAGGAAGCCGCGGCTCAATTCTCAAGCCGTCATATTCGGCGCGTATCCCGCATATATATTGGGAAAGAGCCACAAAATTCCATGCGGCGGTTCCCGTCAGCCAGCTGTTCTTCGCCTCCCCGTGCCTGGCGGCGGCTTTTCCGGCTATCATCTGGGCATAGACGTAGGGTTCCAGCCTGTGTATTTCGCTGATATCCTCTATAAACGCGGGGGCGATTTTTTTATAATGCTCCCAAGCCCGGACGGGCCTGCCGGTGCAAATCTCACCGATAATAACCCAGGGATTGTTATGGCAGAATATCCCGGCGTTTTCTTTGTATCCGGGCGGATACGAAGATACCTCTCCCAATTCAATATGGTAATCCTTATAGGGCGGATCCAGAATCACAATACCGTATTTTGTATCCAGATATTTATAAACGCTGTCCAGGGCCTTCTGCGGATACCCCTTGTCAGCGCCGATTTGAGCCATCGTGCCGAAACCCTGTGTCTCGATGAAAATCCTGCCGTCCTCACATTCCTTTGACCCGATTTTGTTACCGAAATCATCGTAGGCGCGCAAAAACCATTCCCCGTCCCAACCGGCGGAACAGATTACGGCGGCCATTTTCTCCGCGGCCTGCTCCGCAAAGGAGGCCTCCTCATTATCACCGGCGATGCGGCACAGGGCGGCATAGTCAGGGGCGACATAGACAAAAAGCTGGGCTATCATAACGGATTCCGCCCTGTTGCCGTCCTTGTTTGTACAGGTCTGGAAAGAGTCGTTCGGGTCGGAGCTGAAACAATTCAAATTAAGGCAGTCATTCCAGTCAGCCCGCCCGATAAGCGGAAGCCCGTGGGGTCCCGTGTGGCCGGTGATATAGCGGAAGGAACGTTTCAAATGCTCGAACAAAGAGGCGCGGTTGTTTTCATCATTATCGAAGGGAACCATCTCTTTCAGGAAATCCGTGTCCCCGGTTTCCCTTATGTAACGGCTTACGCCGAGGATGAGCCACAGCGGATCGTCATTGAAATTGGAACCGATGTCCGCGTTCCCGCGTTTAGTCAGAGGCTGGAACTGGTGGTAAGCGCTCCCGTCCTCAAACTGGGTCGCAGCAACATCATAAAGCCGGGTGCGCAGCCTTTGCTGCGGAAGCTGGTGCACGACTCCGAGCATATCCTGGCTTGTGTCCCGGAAACCGATACCACGGCCGATTCCGCTTTCAAAATAAGAGGCGGAGCGGGCAAAATTGTAAGTCACGACACACTGGTATTGATTCCATACCGCCATACGGTCGAGTTTTTCATCCCCGGTTTTCAAGGTGAAATTTGAAAGAAGCTTGTTCCAGAAAGTTTTCAATTCATCGAAAACTTTCCGCACTTTTTCAGGGGAGTCAAACTTTTTTTGAAGGGCGACAGCTTTTTCCTTGTTTATGACACGCATAGCCATATTTGTCTGCAAAAGACCGGGTTCCGGCTGCGCCGCCCATTTTTTGTCCTCATCGTTTTCCACAAACCCGAGGACAAAAATAAAGGTCCTGCTTTCCCCGGGATTCAAAGAAACATTCAGCCGGTGGCTTGCCACAGGAGACCATCCGTCCGCGATTGAATCCCCGCTTTTTCCTTTGACAACCGCATCGGGAGCGTCATACCCGTTGTATAAACCGAGGAAAGATTCCCTGTCCGTGTCAAATCCGTCAGGGTCGGCATTTACGGAATAAAAGGCGAAATGGTTCCGCCGCTCACGGTATTCGGTTTTATGGTAGATTGTTCCGCCGCAAACCTCCACCTCGCCCGTTGAAAAATTACGCTGGAAATTCGTGGAATCATCCTGCGCATTGTAAAGACACCATTCCACGAAGGAAACAAGGGAAACCTCCTTTCCCGCACCGGAAACATTGGAGAGGGTTATCATCTGGACTTCCGCGTTTTCACCGTTCGGAACCATGTAGAGGACTTCGGCTTTCAGACCTTTTTTTTCGGAGGCGATTTTTGTATAGCCGAACCCGTGGCGGCATTCATACTTATCCAGCTCCGTTTTCACGGGTTTCCAGCCGGGATTCCATATGCAGTCTCCGTCCTTTATGTAAAAATAACGGCCATTCCCGTCCAGGGGGACATCATTATAGCGGTAGCGGGTAAGCCTTCTTAACCTGGCGTCCGTATAAAACGCATACCCTCCCGCTGTGTTTGAAATCAATGAAAAGAACTTCGTGTTCCCCAGATAGTTAATCCACGGATAGGGGGTTCGGGGCGTCTCAATGACATACTCCCTGTTCAAATCATCAAAATGGCCGAATTTCATAGTCTCTCCTTTACCTTTATATATATATTTTTAAATCACTTTGTCCGACCGTCACTTTGTCTGGTTTTCGATGTCGTTGAAATAACGGACCGTGCCTACCCGGAGCTCCTCCGTCGCATCCTCGTCACATACAATGACAGCCTTCGGATGAAGCTGAAGAACGCTCACCGTCCACATATGGTTGACGCTGCCCTCAATCGCATGTTTCAAAGCACGGGCTTTTGCATGACCTGTGGCGAGAATCATAACCTCTTCAGAATCGGTTATTGTGCCGATACCCACGGTCAGAGCCTGCGTCGGAACCTGGGAAACATCGCCGCCGAAAAACCTCGAATTTTGTATTATTGTATCCTGCGTGAGGGTTTTTACACGTGTCCGGGAGGAAAGGGAGGAACCCGGCTCATTAAAGGCGATGTGTCCGTCCGCCCCGACCCCGCCCAGGAACAGGTTTATTTTTCCGTATCCGGCGATTTTTTCCTCGTAACGCCGGCATTCCCCTTCCGGGTCCTTTGTCATTCCGTCCAGAATATTTATATTTTCAGATTTAATATCAATATGTGAAAAAAGATTGTCGTACATGAACCGGTGGTAACTCTGGGGATGCTTGGAATCAAGGGAAAGATATTCATCCATATTGAAGGTAACCACATTCCGGAAAGAAACTTTCCCTCCCTTGTGCAGGTTAATGAGCTCCTTATAAACACCCAGCGGAGTAGAACCGGTGGGAAGGCCGAGGACAAAGGGTCTGGAGGACGTGGGGTTAAATTCGTTTATCCTGCGGACAATAAGCTCCGCAGCCCACATCGCGCAAGCCGAATAATTTTCTCTGATGACAACACGCATAATCATCTCCTTGAAGTTGAAATTTTATTCTGTTCCGGCAGCCTTCATGTTTTCCACGGTTCCAGAAAACATGGAAAGCTTTCCTTTACACACTAATTGTAATACCGGAAATGACAAAACGCGACACAAAAGCAAAAAAACATGCGGAAAACCATGCTTTCCGCATGTTGCCCTCTCCTTTTTCCCGGTTTTCATAAATTAACACAGATTAAAAAATCCTGATTTTTAATTTATATCAAACCGAATTATAAAGTTATTATAAGGCATTTTTTGTATAATGCAAGCTTTTTTTAAGTATTTTTTTTGTTTTTTAAAGATTTTCAGGATCCGGCTTTCAGAGGCAGGGTTAAAAAAAACACAAAAAAACAGGAGGAAAAAGAGGTGTGTAAAACTGATTTAATCAGAAAAAGAGGCGTCGTCGGAGAATATTGAGCCGGACAGAATCCTGATTGACGAAGCCCGTGCGACCGAAAACGAACACGGTTTATGCTCCGGCTCCAGAGTCCCGAAAACCCTGAGCCGCCTGCCCTTTCCCGGGCTTTCCTGCGACAAATCCACGGTATTTGCCGGCCTGAAAAGACAGGCCTTCACCCCGGATTCCGACCCCTCGTCCGTGGTTATCTCCAGAAGAGAGCCGGTTTTGCAGGCCTGTTCTATGAGGCGGAGTTTGCCGGGGAAATCCAGCGCCTTCGCCTCGTTCTTCTCAAAACGCACCCCGGCGGGATCAAGCTGCGCGTCCGAAACAACCGTCTTTGCGGCTATTCTGGCTTCCAGGACATTCCTCACGGATTCCGGTATATCCATCGATTCGAGGCGGGACAGCAGATGTTCTTTCAATTCTGCATACAGAAGGACCCGCTCTTTATCATCCTCCGGAGGACGGTTTTCCCGGCAGGATAAAAACATATCAAAACCGGTATCCGCGGCGGAAGGAAGCCCTGCATGGAAAACGGTTTTCCGGGCAATCCTTGACGGGACAGAAAGGGCGTCCCCCGCCGGAGCGGACGCACGCACCTGTGTTCCCTGCGGGGAAAGAAAGTCAAGGCCTTCCGCAGTCAGGGCTTTTTCCACCTCGGTTTTTGAAAGCTGCGTTAAAAGATAAACACCCGGCGCAAGTTCTTCCCGGACAATGGAATGAAGGTTCCCTCCCTTCTCAAAAAACGGGCGCACTCTCTTTTCAACCTTGAGGACAAACCCGTTGTACAAATGGACGGAAGAAAAAGACGAATACCAGTCGCCCAGAGAAAACCTGACGTTCTCCGGAAGCGCCGCCCCGAAAGAGGAAAAAGCCTCTTCCGCGTTTTTTTCGGTTTTTCCGGAAGAAAAGGCGGAGGAGCAGGCTTTCCGGGTTATACGGAAAATACCTGCGGTCTGGAGCTGCACCGGCTCCATGAAATACATGAGCGGCAAAAGGTCTTTGAGGGTGGCGCCCTGGAGCAGCGTCACGTCAAATGAAGGCTCCACAAACAAAACACCGGGAGCGGCCTCTCCCTCCGCCGGAAGCCCGGCGGATAAAGCGCTGTTGAGGGAAAAGAGAGAGCCTTCCTGCACAAGCAAACCGAAAGACAAAGCCGCCTGCAACGGAGGAACTTCCGCGCAGGAAGACGTTCCGGCATCGATCATTGAAGCGAAGCGGCTTCTGCCGGAAGAACCGGCTTTTACAGGCAGAGTGTTCCCGGAAGCGGCGCCGCTTTCTATCTTATCCTCTATTAAAAACAGGAAACGCTCCAAATCGGAGCGGCTGTATTTTCCGCCGGAAGAAAGACAGCCCGCAAGCAGGGAAAAAAGCGACGCCCTTTCATTTATAACCGACGGCACGGAAAGCCTGCATGAGGCGGCGGCGCACAGCCATACGGTTCTCTCCAAAACCGGAAGGGAGGCGAATTCCTTCCATACAAAAACATCCGGGACAAGCCGCCCGTCCTGGTTTTTTACAAGGGAAAGCCTTTTCAGGGCGGCGGAAAAAACATCAACGTGACACGGAAAATCAGGGAAAACGGCCGCAAAAAGCTCCGCATCTTTTTTCTTCAGGGTGGAATCCATTTTTTCCGCGGGCCTGCAGTGCAGGAAATAACAGAAAACGCCGGCCGCCGTCAAATCAGAGGCGGGCACCGCCCCGGAGAAGAAGCCCTCTTCCGCGGGGGAAAGCTCTCGTCCGCCTGACGAAAACAGGCAGGAAAAATCAGCCAGCCCGCGCAGATCCTCTTCAAGATAGGGGTTGACCCGGTAACCGGAGGAGCTGCTCTCGCCCGTCCTGAAAATGAGGAGGCGCTCCTCAAGATTGAGAATCCTGTCATATAATTCCGGGAAGCTGTATTCCCCGGAAAAAAGCCGTACAAGCTTCATCCTGTCCGGTTCAGTCAGAACAAAAACACCGGTTATAAGCTTTAAATCCAGACCGTCAAGGGCGGCAAGAATATTCTTCCGGACTTCCGGCTTACGTAAAAACGCGGCAAGGGAGTCAGCGAGTTTCTGCTTGCTGAAAGGGGTTTTCACCGGCCCCAGATAAAGGCGCACGAGATTGAAAAAATGTTTGTCGGAAAGCTTCAGGAGGGCATCTTTCCAAACCGAAACAGAAGAAGCTTTCATAAACATGAATCTCCCATGCGGATTATCGAGTATTCATAACCCTGTTCCGCAAGAAATTTCTGCCGGTTGGCGGCGAAATTCTCTTCGACGCTGTGCTCCGTAACGATTGTGTAGAACACGGAATCCCTGTCCTTGGGGCGGAGGATTCTGCCGAGACGCTGGGCCTCCTCCTGCCTGCTGCCGAAAGAGCCGGAAACCTGGATGGCGACGGAAGCGTCCGGCAGGTCTATGGCGAAATTGGCAACCTTTGAAACCACAATGACTTTCACCTTCCCGGAACGGAAGTCGGCGTAAATCTTTTCCCGGTGGAGCGCGGGGGTTTTTCCCGTTATCAGCGGGGCATCCAGCAGAGCGGCTATTTCGCCCAGCTGATTCAGGTACTGGCCGATAACCAGAATCTGCTCACCCTGATGACGCTGAACGAGCGCCGCCGCCGTCTTCGCCTTCACGGGATTCTCGCCGGAAATCCGGTGCTTTTCCCTCAGGGAAGCGGAGGCGTATTTGAATTCCAACTCCTCAGGAAGGGCGACACGTATTTCCGAACAGGAGGCGCCGGCAATCCAACCCTGCTCCTCCATTTCCTTCCAGGGAACATCAAAGCGTTTCGGGCCGACAAGGGAAAACACATCCGATTCCAAGCCGTCCTCCCGCACAAGGGTTGCGGTAAGACCGAGCCTCCTGACGGTCTGGATTTCCGCTGTTATCCTGAATACCGGCGCCGGAAGAAGGTGGACTTCATCATAAATCACCAGACCCCAGCTCCTTGACCTGAAAAGGTTGAAATGGGGGAATTCCTCCTCCTTTCCGCCACGCCAGGTTAAAATCTGGTAGGTCGCGACAGTGACAGGCTTTATATCCTTCGCCATCCCGGTGTACTCGCCTATGGAATTTTCATCCAGAAAGGTTTTGTCTTTCAGTTCGTCAATCCACTGGTGGACGGCGGCGGTGTTCATCGTCAGAATCAGGGTTTCAGTCTGAAGCATTGCCATCACATTCATTCCGACAACGGTTTTACCGGAACCGCACGGAAGGACGATAACACCGAATCCCGTTCCCGGATTGTTGTCCCCGACAAAGGCGCGGGAGGCGGCTTCCTGGTAAGAGCGCACCTCAAACGGTTTACCGGCCCTTGTCTGCCGCCGGATTTTTATTTCCAGGGGAGAGCCGGACTTCAACGGAACCAAATCCTTCACGGGCCATCCGAGCTTTAAAAGCTCCTGTTTCACGGTCCCGCGGTTAAGCAAATCCAGCCGGAAAGTGTTTTCTTCATCCTCAACGGGGGAAAGATATTTCGACGCCTTTTTGGAAGCGGATATTTCACGGAAAATTTTCGCGGACTCTGTTTTTAAAAGAAGGAAACCTCCGCCGCCCGCGGGTTCCTCCATCGTTATTTTCCCGAACCGGGACATAGTACCGGACACCCACTCCAGCAGATTGGACGGAACCGCATAACGGGAAAACTCCTCCAGCACGGAAAGAATCTGCTCCGGCGACAAACCGGCGCTGGCGGCGTTCCACAGGGAAAGAGGCGTTATACGGTAAGTATGCAGATGCTCCGGTGATTTTTCCAGTTCAGCGAAGGGAATCAGGGCGCACCGGGCTTCGTCCGCCCCGGGGGCGTGAATATCGAGGAGAATGCTCCGGTCACCCTGAACAATCAACGGATTACTAGAGTCCTTGCGCATAATTCATAATATAGCGTTTTACTGGTACATAATCAAATACGGCCTTGGATTCAGCGAAAAAACCTCCTCCGGGCTCATCAGCGGCGAATCATAGCCCGCGCCTTCCACCGTCGGTTTCAAAAAAAGCTTGAAAGATTTAAGGGGAATATTCGTGGCGGTCGCATTAAAAGCATAGGTGTTCTTTTTCAGCTGGGGTGAACCGAAGCCGTCCGCACAATGAATCAGCTTCACAAGGTCAAAATCGCTGCGAACCTCCTGCCTGTTCTGAATCATCTTGGCTTTAAACTGATGGATTACGAGCATTCTCCTGCCGGGGAGGGCGTTCTCAATCATATAATCCTGAATCATCTGCTGCGCGGTGTTTATCTCTCCGGCGGAAACAAAGCCTATTTCCTGCATGGGCTTTTCAGTCCGCCACTCCGGGTCAAGGGCAAGATGGACATTATCGTACTTCAACCACGGAAGGAGTTTTTCCACGGCGCTTTCGACAGAATAACGGCCTATCTGGTGGTCAAGGAAAACAAGCCAGCCCCGTTCACGCGCGAATTCGACATACTCCTTCACAACGGAATCCTTCAACAGGCCGATTTCGCCCTCAGGCCAGCAGGTTCCGAAAATAATATAGAAAGCCGGAATAATCCCCCTGTTTCCGTTCGCAGCGTCATAAAGGGCGACGAAATCATTCATAACGCCTTCAATTTCCTCAAGGGAATAACGGCCGAGGATTCCCATTGTGTAGGCACCGGGTTTGCCGTAAAGGGCGAACACATCGTTGTTGAGCAGGAAGGACTGGAGGTCATAGTTTCTGCGGGAGTTTTCGGCAAGTTCTTTCAAAGACGGCACATTATATGTTTTTTCGGGGGCGGAGCGGCGCACGGCGGCAAGCCCCTCCCAGGTCAGCGCATCCGGGAAAAGCGGCTTGAAAATCGAAGTCCGCACGGGGTCAGGCTCCCCCAAAGAAGACTGCTCGACAGAAAACAAAACGGAAAGAACACCGGTTAAAAGCAGAAAACATACGGTTGCCCTGAAGAATTTCATTCACACCCTCATAAAAGTAAAATCAGCTTCTCCGAGTATCGGCAGATTTCCGTTTCCCTTTAAGGGTTGAAGAGCGGTTGTATTTCAGGTTTCCAAGGAAGCAAGGCTCTGCTCCACGTGTTCGAGCCGGGCCGTCAGCTTGGCGATGTTCTTCTCCAGACGTTCCTTTTCTTTTACCAGCTTTTCCCTGGGGCTCTCCTCTTCCTTCGCCGAAAGGGAGATTTTAACGGAGTCGGGGCTGTTGCCCTCGGTAAGAAGCTGCCTCGCCTTCGCCCTCTTTTCGGGGGAACGCTGGGAGGCAACGATTTTCATGGCCTCATAGCCGAAGGAAGGGTCCATATCAACCGAAGCCACTTTCACGGCGGTACGGGCGGTGGTTCTCGGAAGGCACAAAACGCGGTCTATGTAATCCTCGTAACGGATTCCGGCGGAAAGGCAGAGAAGATGGGCTTTCTCCAGAAGCTTTCCGAGGCCGCTCATCAGGCGGCCGTTCTCCGCCAGATATTTTTCCTTTATTTCTTCCGTGACGGCGAGCAGTTCCGGGGAGGATTCAATCCCGATTGAGTATATCCCGGCTTCCTCCGCCTTTTTCAAAAGCCCGTGGAAGCGGGCCCAGAATTCCGTATTGTGGTGCCGGGGTGAAAGCTCCCCGCCCGCAGCCTGACAGCACAAATGGTGCGCGTATTCGTGGATTGCGGTGTAAACAAGCTGGTTTTCCGATTCAAAATTCTTGTTGTGCAGGAGGATTTCCCTGTCGTAGGGTTTGTACAGACCGTTTACTTTCCGGCTCGACTTGCCGGAAAAAACAACCGAAAAATCCGCGGGGCTTTCTTCCAGCCCCAAAAGCATTTCCTTTACCTGATCCTGATTCATACAATGAAATTATACACCTTACGCGCGTTTTTTTACAGGAGACGGGGAAAGATTTATGTCCGTATGACGAACGGGCGGTTTTTTCTGTCAAAACCCTTCATTCTTATGGTATACTTTCTTCTTATAAGAAGATAAATTTTCTAAAATTGAAAATACACCGCAATACGGCTGTATAATAGACAGGCAGACTTCCAAAGGAGCACCCAATGGCGAAGGCAAAAAAACAGGAAACAGAAACACTCAATCTGGATACAATACTTTTTAAGTGCCGGGATATTTTGCGGCAGGAGCGCAACTCCGGTTCTTTTTTTGAAAAACGGGACATGATGCTGACCCTTGTTTTTCTGCGGTTTATCGGCGAAAAATACGAGGACGGCATCGAAAAACTCCGCAAAGACATACAGGCGCAGGGATTGGATCCCGACGACCCGCAGATTCAGGCAGCCTTTTTTGATGACGACACCTTTACCGACGGAACCTACAATCTGGAACCGGAAGCCCGCTGGACGGATTACGCCGTTCCTCCGGAAAGCAACGCCAACTATGCGTGGATTCTGCATATGCTGCACCATCTGAAAAAACAAAGCGGAGTGGCGGGCTTTCTTTTGGCAAACGGCGCTTTAGGCGACACCGACGCTTTTGAAATCCGAAAAAAACTGATTCAAAATGATAAAGTGGAAGCCATCATCGTTCTGCCCCGGGAGCTTTTTATCACCACCGATATCAGTGTAACGGTGTGGATATTGAACAACAACAAAAAAGGCGGCAGTTACCATAACCGGCAGCTGCGGAAGCGGGAAGGCGAAATCCTTTTTATGGACTTGCGCACCTGGCGGGAAAATCCCGTTAAAAACGAAGGCAAGAAAAAAGTCATTTTAATATCCCGGCAGATTCAAAAAGCCGCGGAGATTTATCATACCTGGCAGAATAAAGGAACAGACGGTCTAAATTATGCCGTTCCCGAATTGTACCGCAGCGTAGGAATCAAAGAAATCGAAGAGCGGAATTTCTCTCTGGTTCCCTCGAAGTATATTGAATTTGTGGATCGGGATCTGGATATTGATTATCCTAAAGAAATGGAACGGATTCAAAAGGAAATGGCGGAGCTTTTGACACGGGAAGAACAGAGCCGCGCCATGCTGAAAGAAGCCTTCAAAGGAATCGGTTATGGAATCGAATAAAGTATCAATCCGATTTTTCAACGACCGTGAAGTCCGCGTAGTCTGGGATGAGGAGAACAACAAATGGCTCTTTTCGGCGACAGATATTGTGAGGGCTATAAACGGAGAAACTGATTATACAAAAGCCGGAAACTATTGGCGCTGGCTCAAAAGAAAACTCAAGGATCAGGGAATCCAGTTCGTGAGCAACACTCACAAACTGAAAATTACCGCATCCGATGGGAAACGGTATAACAGTGATATTCTTGACAGCAATGAAGTCGTAACCGTTGCAAAAAATATGCCCAATAAAAAAGCGGCGGCTTTTTTAGACTGGTTTTTCTACAGTGACAATACAATTGACGGACAAAGTAAGAAAAAAGCTTCCAGCTTTTTGAAAGCGGTATCCTAAAAACGCTTCAACCGGGAACCGTACAATGTCTTCAGCAAATACACGCCTATCTTTTTGGAGGTCTTTACGAATTTGCAGGACAAATAAGAACAAAAAACACTTCAAAAGGTAATTTTTTATTCTGTCCTGTTCAATATCTGGATAATACACTGAACGATATAGAAAAAATGCCGGAAACTACTTTTGATGAAATCGTAAACAAATATGTGGAAATGAATATTGCGCATCCCTTTATGGAAGGTAACGGTAGAAGCGCTCGGATCTGGCTTGATTTGATTTTCAAACATTCTCTGAAAAAATGTGTTGATTGGAGCAAAATTGACAAAAAAGATTATTTGAACTCAATGATTGTCAGTTACTCCGACAGTACCGGCATCCGAACTTTGCTGAAAAATGCCCTTACTGACAAAATTGATGACCGCGAAATATTTATGAAAGGAATCGATTATTCATATTATTATGAACAAGAAGACTAAAAAAGTTTTGACCGGGAAGTTGACGGCGAAAAAAGAGGTTTTTCATGAAGTACAGAGAATCGGAAACAATAGAACTCAAACGGCAATTCAGTGACTCTGTGCCGAAAGAGATAGTTGCCTTTTTGAATACCGACGGCGGCACCGTATATATCGGGGTAGAAGACAACGGAGCTATCTGCGGTGTACCAAACCTGGACGGAACTCTGCGTAAAATAGCGGACATAATCGACAATCAAATATTGCCCGATGCATCGGAGAATATCATTCTGGGATCGGAATATATTGACGGAAAACATATCGTTAAAATTCAGGTCAAAAAAGGCTCGGCACTTTACTACATAAAAAAATACGGAAGAAGTGCTCAGGGCTGTTTTTTACGGGTCGGCACAACAGCACGTGCAATGACGGAACGTCAAATCGAGGCAGCGCATTTAAAATATCTGACAGCAAAAGCCGATATCACCGAAATTGTCGGTAAAACAGTCAATCCCTCATTCCGGTATTTGAAAATTTTGCTGGTAGAAAAACAGCTGACCGTAAACGACGCCGCTTTTGAGCAGAATTTGCATTTACGCACAAAGGATAACGTATACAACAAACAGGCGGAACTTCTTGCCGACCAAAATGAAATTTCGATAAAAGTCGTCCGTTTTGCCGGGAAAGACAAGGGTGACGGGATATTGCAGCGAAACGAATACGGCAACAAATGTCTGATTGTCGCCATGCAGCAGGCTTTTGAATATTGTGCCGAAGTGCTCAACGCAACGGAAATTTCGTTCCGCAACGGCGTCCGTCACGACCGGCACCTCTTTGATAAAGATGCGTTTCGGGAAGTGTGGTTCAAGGCCTGCCTTCATAACTGTTGGGCAGACGGAACGCCGCCGGCCATATATGTTTTTACAGACCGTATGGAAATTATTTCTACCGGCGGGTTGCCGGTGAATCTATCAAAGGAAGATTTTTTCAAGGGTGTTTCCAAACCGGTCAACGAAGAACTTGCCCGTCTTTTTATCCGTCTGGATTTGATGGAGCAGACCGGGTACGGAGTGCCTCTTGTGGTGAACCGTTACGGCAGAGAAGCGTTTGAATTTCTGGACGGATTTATCCGGGTGACGATTCCCTTTGCTTTTGAGCTTGATTTTGAAGAAGAAACGAACAAGTCCGGCAGACTGAAGAAAAATTCAGATAATAAAACAGCGGATAAACTGAGGGATAAACTGAGGGATAAACTGTTGAATTCCACGCAAGAGAAAATCCTTCTTTTAATTGCTGAAAATCCTTCCGTGACACGCAGTGAACTTATGGAACTTGCCGGAGTCGGAGAAACAACCGTCCAGAACAGCATTGCTGTCTTAAAAAAAGCCGGCTTGATAAAAAGGATCGGTGCAAACAAAAACGGTTACTGGCAGGTTCCGGACTTGGACGAACAGTGAGAGGGTAGAAATGAAAGGAACGAAAACATACCGTCTGGGTGATTTGATTGAACTCTGCGACGAACGGAATACCGAAGGGAAATACACCGTTGATGATGTACGGGGAATTTCTATCCAAAAAAATTTTATAGAGACAAAAGCAGATATGAATGGTGTAATATTATTCCCCTATATTCTAGTAAGACCTGATTATTTTGCTTATGTTACAGTAACATCTCGTAATGGTGAGAAAATCACTATAGCACATAATACCTCCGAAAAAATCTATATCGTTTCTTCTTCTTACATTGTGTTTCAAGTAACCCATCCCGAAATCCTTGATTCCGATTATCTTTTTATGTTTTTTAACAGACCGGAGTTTGACCGCTATGCGCGTTTTAATTCTTGGGGGAGCGCACGGGAAACATTTTCTTGGGAAGATATGTGTGATATGCAAATTACGTTGCCGCCGCTTGCCGCCCAGCAAAAAGCCGTTGCCGTGTACCATGCCTTAAAAGCCAATCTTGCCGCTTACGAACAGGGACTGGACGACCTGAAACTTGTCTGCGACGGGTTTATAGAGAAATTGAGGAAAAAGAATACAAGTGAAAGAATTGGACCCTATATTGAAGAAGTTTGTAGAAAAAATTCAAATAACAAGATTAAAGAAGTGAGAAGTATTTCTGTTAGAAAAGAATTTAATTTAACCAATGCAAAAGTAAATAAAGAAGAACTCGGAAACTATTTAATTGTTGAACCTTCTCATTTAGCTTTTGTACAGACGACCGGAAATGAAAAGTGTCTAGCTTTTGCTTATAATGATTATGATTATCCCGTCGTTGTCTCTTCTGTAGATAAAGTGATAAAGTCCAAAGATTCAACTAAACTGAATTTAGAATTTTTAGCTCTTTTTTTACATCGTGCAGAGTTTGACCGTTATGCCCGGTATCATTCATGGGGATCTGCACGCGAAGTGTTTACTTACGAAGATATGTGCGAAGTACAAATTCCCCTGCCGTCCCTTGAAGTCCAACAGAGCATTGTCAATATGTATAAGTGCTATACGGAACGTAGCCGCATCGCCGCGGAATTAAAAGCAAAAATCAAAACCATCTGCCCCATACTCATAAAAGGCAGTTTGGAAAATATGTAGAAAATTGGGAGGAAAGAAACAGATGAAAGTTACTAAAATAAAAAAAATAAAAAATCTTGCTGTGTTTGAAGATTATAATTGGGATGAACATGTAAAAGATAAGAATGGACGGTTTCAAAATTTTAAAGATATAAATATTATTTATGGGCGAAATTATTCAGGTAAAACAACATTGTCCAGAATTTTCAGAGCTTTTGAAACGGGAACTTTTTCAGATAAATATCAAGCCCCTGAGTATGAATTAGAATTTCAAGATGGTTCAGTTATAAAACAAACAGATATAGGTCAGAATCAAAATTTTAGAGTTTTTAATTCGGATTTTATAAAAGAAAATTTGACTTTTATTTATAATGAAGACGGGAAAGTTCAGCCTTTTGCTATACTTGGTAGTGATAATACTCGCTTAGAGCAAGAGATCAACTCTCTTCGAGAAGAATTGGGTAAAAATACAGATGAAGAGAAAACAGGATTGTATAAAAAATATGAAGAAATGAAAAATAGTTATGATGATGAAAAAAAAATTTTAGATAATAAGATAACCTCTCTTGATACGGATCTTTCTAATAAAGCAGCAAAAATGAAAAATGAAAACAGACTTTTTGTTGATGCTACTTACAATAAAAACTCCCTTAAGAAAGATATAAATAAAATACTTAAAGAATCAAGTATTATTGAATCTGAACAGGAATTATCAGAATTATATGAATTACTCAAAGAAGATATAAAAGTAAATGTGGCAGAGATTCAATATTCCAATGATTCAGATGGAATAAAAAATAGAGTAAGGAGGTTACTTAATCGTACGGTAGAAAGTGCAGATAAAATCAAAGAACTTGTAGAAAATAACCTTCTGAATAATTGGGTAAAAGCTGGTCTTCCTTTGCATGAAGATAGGACAACTTGTGCTTTTTGCGGACAGCCGCTGTTGGAAAATAGGATTACTTCTTTGCAACACCATTTTAACCAAGAAATGGATTCATTTCAAAAAGATTTAGATCAGGAAATAGGAAAAATAAATGAAGAAAAAAAGAGAGTTGAAAATTTAGGTAATAATCTTAGTGAAACGCTTTTCTATGTAACATTTCAGGCAAAAGCAAAAGAACAAATTGAAAAAATAAAATCATATATACAAGACTATAATAATGTGTTAACTGCTTTATGTGGACAAATTCAAAATAAAAAAAATAATGTATTTCATCCTGTAGAATTTATTGAACCAAAATGTACCCCTGATAAGCTTATTGAAGCAGTAAGATGTTATAATGAATTAGTTCATGAGTCAAACTCTTTTGGTAAAGAACTTAATTCTGAGCAGAAAAAAGCTCAAGAAATTCTTCGTCTTGATATTGTTAAAAAGTATATAGATGATTCGAGATATTCGGAAAGGAAAGAAGAAATAGATGATTTAGAAAATAAAGTAAAGTTAAAGAAATATCAATTGGATGAAATGTCTAATAAAGTTTTAGAAAAAGAGAGAAACATAGAAGAGATAAAATCTCAACTTAATGATGAAGAAAAAGGTGCAAAAAAAGTAAATCAATATCTATCTCATTTTTTTGGACATGAGTTTATAGAGCTTGTTGCAAAAGCAGATGAGTATGAAAATGAGAAACACTTTATTTTTGAGATCCAAAGAAATGGTGAAAAAGCATATAATTTGAGCGAAGGAGAATGTCGATTAATTGCATTTGCTTATTTTGTAGCAAAATTAAATGATGTAACGACCGTAAATGCGAGACCCATAATTTGGATTGATGATCCAATTTGTTCTTTGGATGCAAATCATATTTTCTTTATCTATTCCCTGATATCTTCTGAAATAGTTTTAAGTGATAATTGGTGTCAATTATTTATAACGACACATAATCTTGATTTTCTAAAATATTTAAAGAGACTGAAGTGTAAGTTTGCAGGAAAAACAGATGAAAAACAAAAGGCCTATTTTTTGATTGTAAGAAAAGAAAAAGTGTCAGAACTAAAAATGATGCCAAAATATATGAAAGATTACGTAACAGAATTTAATTATTTATTCAATGCGATTTACGAGTGTGCAAATTCAGATCTTGTAGATGATAATTATTCGATTTTTTATAATTTTTGTAATAATGCAAGAAAATTCTTAGAAATTTTCTTGTTTTATAAATTTCCTGATGATACAGAAGAACGAAAAAAACAAGAAAATTTTTTTGGTGAAAAACTCCCGGTGTTTTTAACTGAGCGAATAACAAACGAATATTCTCACTTGCATGGTGATATTGAACGCGCATCTATTCCAATTGAATATCCGATTGAAGAAATGAAAAAAGACGCAAAGAAAATTCTCGAGTGCATCAAGATACATGATGAGGAACAATATACAGCTCTTCTTAGGAGTATTGGAATTCAAGAATCGTAATAAAATAGAAGCTTAACACTATGTTGCATCGCCAATTCATCCCGGTGCAGCAAGCATAAAGGACACTGACCATGGCAAAGAAGCTGATAAATTTTAACGGTCGCTTTTGCGAATCGGATTTTGAAAACGCATTTCTCTCTTTTCTGGAAGATGCCGGCTGGTCATACCTTGCCGGAGACAGTATAAAGCGCAGTTCTCCGGCAGACGTTCTTTGTCTTGATGATCTGAAAGATTTTCTGACACGGCAAAATCCCGATTTAACGGAAGAAGAAATCATCCGGTTATGCGATACGGTTCGGCTTGCCGGTGCCGAAAGCGATTTTGCCGTCCTGCACAAGGTCTACGGTTGGACGGTAGATGGTATAGCTTTTACTCCTCAGTCGGGACAGGCAAAAACGGTACAGCTTATCGATTTTGACCGCCCCGCTGAAAATATTTTTCGGGCGGTAAACCAGTTTTCCGTTGATTATGTGAACAGCGGGCAGACAAAAACCCGCCGTCCCGATATCGTCCTGTTTGTCAACGGGCTGCCGCTGTGTGTTATGGAATTAAAAAATCCCGCTGATGAGAACGCCACCATTACCGACGCGTGGGAACAGATTACCATTCGTTACTGGCGTGATATTCCCCATCTGCTGCATTACTGTCCCCTTGCCTGTATTTCCGACGGAGTGAAAACCAGGCTGGGAACGGTGCGCACGCCCTATGAACATTTTTACGCCTGGCGTCGGGTTAATGACGGCGACAAAGTTTCAACTCTTCCGTTTGAAGAAACACAAACGATGATAAACGGCGTGTATGAAACTTCCCGGTTTCTTGAAATTTACCGGGATTATATTTATTTTCAGGATTCCCAATATGACCGGGAAGAACGGGAAATTGTGTGCCGGTATCCCCAGTTTTTCGCCGCCCGGCTTTTGAAAAAGAGTATTGTTAAATCCGTCCGGGAAAAATCCGGCAAAGGAGGCACGTATTTCGGTGCGACCGGCTGCGGGAAAACGTACACAATGGCATTCCTTGCGCGACAGCTTTCTCTGCGCTGCGGGGAGGAGATGGGTTCTCCTACGATTATCATGATTGTAGACCGTGACGACCTGCAAAAACAGGGGGCAAAACTGTTCACGAAAAGCACGGAGTTTTTGGGATTGGGAGAAGTCTCCGTAGTGCCCTCCCGGAAGGCTTTGCGCGAAGAATTGAAAGCGCGCCAAAGCGGCGGCTTTTATATCTGCACGATACAGAAATTCTGCGACCGCGCCGATGACCCGGTGGGGCTTATCAATAACCGTGCAAACATTATCTGTTTCAGTGACGAAGCTCACCGTACCCAGTTGGAGAACGCCAAACAAATCAAGTTCAGCAAAGACAGCAGCGAGAACATGAAGGCGCTGATTTCCAAACCCTACGCAACGGTTTTGCGGGAAGCTCTTCCCCATGCCACTTTTGTGGGATTTACGGGAACGCCCATTGCCGAAACCTATCAGACTTTCGGTGAAGAAATTGACCGCTACACCATGGATCAGGCCGTTGCCGATGGTTTAACGGTTTCCATTAAATACCATCCCCGGATTGCGAAAGTATTGCTGGACACGCAGAAAGTCAAATTGATAGAACAGTATTACGGCAAATGTGCGGAAGAAGGTTCCACACGGGACGATATCGAAGCCAGCAAAAAAGCTATGAGTTCCATGGAAGTGATTTTGGGAGAACGCTCCCGGCTGGAACGTTTGGCAGCCGACATTCACGACCATTATACTGCCGCCTGCGATGCCGATCCCGGACGGATACAGAAGGCCATGATTGTTTCTTCCAAACGGGAAATTGCCTATGAGCTTCTCTGCATATTCCGGGAAAAATACCCCGAATGGTTTAAAGAACGGAAAACGCCGGCAGGAATTTCCGCCTCCGAAGAGGAACTGAAAGAACTGAAACCTATGCCCACTATCGCCATGGTGGCAAGTGTCGGCAGCAACGACAAAGAAGAAATGTATAACTATTTGGGAGGCGTACAAAACGGAAAACGTTCCGACAATCTGGATGCGGCTTTTAAACAGGATAAATCGAATTTCCGTGTCGTGATTGTTGTCGATATGTGGATTACCGGATTTGATGTTCCCTGTCTGACATATCTGTACAACGACAAGCCCCTGCAAAAACATACGCTTATTCAGACAATCAGCCGGGTCAACCGCAAATATCCGGGCAAAGAATACGGTCTCATTGTGGATTACATCGGTATCCGGGACAATATGCGGCAGGCAGTCAAAATGTACGGCGGGGAAGGGAATTCCATCGCGCCGAATCGGGATGACGTGGAACAGGCTGCGGCCGTTTTCCGGGAGCAGCTTGAGATTTTGATTGATCTTTTTTCGGGGTATGATTTGTCGCCGTTTTTAAATCCTGAAACAGATCCCGCCGAGCGTTACAGACTTCTGGCAAAAGCTGCCGAATATGTTTTTGCGTCAAATTCTTCACTCAATTCGGAAAATTCCGAAGGAACGCAGATAAAACGGGTTTCCTTCAAAACCTATTTTTTATCGGTTGTCAAACGGATGCGGCAGGCGTATGATATTTGCCAGCCTTCCGGGGAACTGGAAGAAGAGCAGACAGCCCTTGCCCAGTGTTTTATGGCGATTGCCGGCTTTGTCCGCAAATTGAGCGGCACAGATGCGCCCGATACCGACACCATGGACCGGATTGTTGCTAAAATGGTGGAGGAAGCGCTCAAGTACAATAAAGTGGAAAGTATTCTGGAAAACGGGGAGCAGGAAGACCTTTTCAGTCCCGAATTTATCGAACGGCTTTCCGACATAAAACTGCCGGCTTCAAAACTGGAGCTGCTGGTGAAGCTGCTTCGCAAACAAATCGCCGAATACAAAAAAACAAATCTGACCGCCGCAAAAAAGTATCAGGAAATGCTGGAGGAAACAATCAATCTGTATCATGAACGGCGCAAACATCTGACAGCGGAAGAAGCCGGCGAAACACAGGAACAGGCTTCCGAGGAAATTATCAAAAACGCCACGGAACAGGCGCTGCGTCTTTTACGCGACTTGCAGGAAGACCGGGAAAGCTTTCGAAAAATGGGGCTGACTTTTGAGGAAAAAGCGTTTTACGATATTCTCTTGATGCTGCGTAATAAATATGATTTTGAATACGGACAGGATGTTGTAGCTGACGGTGTTTTAATCAACAAAAAATGCAAAGATCTTGCCAAAAAGATAAAAGAAATTATCGATACAAAGTCTTCTTTTGCCGACTGGCTCAATAATCAGAATGTCCGCAACCAGCTGAAATTCGATATAAAGATTTGTCTGGTCAAAAACGGTTATCCGCCCCAATACAGCCCGGAAGTTTTCAAACAGGTAATGGAGCAGGTGGAAAATTTTAAGGAAAACGAGTAGACTGACCATTCAGTTCTGGATAGCCAGCCTGTATGTATCATACACGTTTAAAACTTCTTATTCTGATGTATCATTGTCAGTTTTCCCGTCCCACGTATAATATGCGGAATGAAATTCTTTCTGTGTATTGAAGGTTCTTTTGTCCTTAATAAGAATACTTTTCAGTATCCATCCCAAATCTATTCCTGCCTGATCAAATGCTCTTGCATTAATTTGTTTTCACTCTCCTGTGAATATTCTCTCCGGTACTGCTCTAGTCGAGAGCTAAACAAAGTGTATGGTGGAGTTCCTTTCCATTCCTTATTAGTACCGCCTACGAAATCAGCTGCACAAAAAGCTTCCTTTTTCTTTGTATTACACCATGTATATACACAACCCTGTAAGAACGCCTCAATTTTCTCCAAGTCTTGATTAGATATGGACTTAATCTGATTTGCCGATTTCACAGGCTGTCCATTTTCGTCATTCAGCATAATTGTGATTGCCTCCTTTTAATTTTATGTATTATTAAGATAATACGCCATGGGAAGAATGTAAAGAAAAATTGCTTTAAGAACAAATACAAATAGAGAAATCATGCTTAGGGCTGTATAACGGAAATTGTGACAATATTTTTTATTCCCTCTTCCGTCTCCTGCCAAACAGAAACGCATCGCGGAAAATAGAACAGGTTTTGCCACTCTCAACCTCACGGGAAGGCGGCCGAGGAAGAAGGGGGTTTTTACAGGAATATACTGGGTACCGAACAGCTTTCCGGCATTTCTTCAATCAAATAACACTGTACTTTTACAGAAAGCTGGTTATAATAAATATGTGGAGAATTGGAAAAAACATCTTTTACCCGAAGAGGAACACTATGAAAATGAAAATTTTGCCGGTTTTTTTATGTATCTTTGCCCTGGTGGTATTAACCTCCTGTTTTGATTCCGTTCAGTCAATATCATACGATAAAGGAAAATACTATTGGTACATGAAATTCACCGTATCAAAGGATTTGATGGAGCTGTCCGGGGAAGACACGGATTCTTTTTTCAAAGACTTTGACGAAAATAATATTGCAAAACTTCCCGATTCAGTGACTATTAAACCGGTGGATACGGAATTCGAATTGGGTATGGAAATATCCGCATATTTGGATCCCAAAACAAAAAACGAAGATGAAAAAATACTCCTTCCAACAAAATCCGGCAATGAATACCGTATCTTGTTTTTTGCAGGGATTTTGGATTCCTTTAATTCATCGGATTTTTCAGACAGCAGCGAAAGGGAAATGGCTCAAATGATGCTTCTTTTCGCCAAGTTCCGTGTCATGGTGGGGAAAAATATTATCCCCCATGCGGAAGGCGCATACTTTGCAGCCCGGGATAATTCCTGGTATGGCGAGGATTACAAATTGCCGGTATACGACTACGGAAACTGCTATTGCGTGGAAGTCCCCTGTTTAGTCCTTTTTGAATCGGAACAGTATGATGTGTCGCATATTGTTTTTGTGAAAAACATCGGCCTGTAAAATTTAAATTAGATTTCATTCATATTAGTGAATTTACACTGGAAGAATGACTTTAATTGAACAAAAAGAAATACTACAATGCGGACTCAACCCTCACAAAAGCGGTTCCTGTCCCCTCATCGTAAAAGCTCTCTGTGACTGAATACGGAATTCCCTTTGCTGCAAGGGTTGAAATCGTTTCGTAAAGCCTGT
>CASGDA010000012.1 GCA_949300145.1 uncultured Treponema sp.
AGCGGCATTTTCAGAAAACACGGATTCACGGATAAAAACGAAATACAAGAAGTGGCTGGGGTTACGATATATCCGGCGGAATATTTCTGTCCGAAGGATTTACGAACCCGACAAATCCGTATAACCGAAAATACCCATACGATACATCATTATGATGGAAGCTGGGGAACAAAACTGTTCAAATATTATGACAGAATGACGGAAAAACTTTACAAAAGATTTCCAGAAAGAATAGCGAAAGCAATTTTATTACCCCTCTATTGTATCTGCATAATCAACAGTGAAGGAGTTTTTATTTTATTCTGTAAAATATCAGGTAAATTCAGGAGGAAGAAATAATTATGAAGAAAATAATAATAGTTTCGTTGATAGGAACCAAGCCTGTCGGCGGAGTAGAGCGTGTTGTAAACAATTTAAAAGAAATCCTTTCTGATACAGATAGTGTAAAAATAATACAGTCTCATATAAATTTGTGGAAATTTCAAATTATTTTCTATCCGCTCTGGTTTTCATTCAAACTCCTGTTTGCTCGTAAAAAGATTGTAATCTCAAATTCGTGGCAGGCTTTTTTGTATCCTTCTGATTTTTCGATACATCATGGTACAACGGCAGGTTATATCAATAATTTCCCCGAATCGAAGAGTCTTGGAGCCTGTTATATCTCATGGATGGAAAAAGTAAGTGCAAGAAGAGCGAAACGTGTTATTGCGGTAAGCGAAAATTGTCGAAAGGAGCTTGTCAATCTTTACAAAATTTCTCCTGATAAAATCTTTGTATTGAACAATTTTGTCGATGAAGAACATTTCCATCCGCTCGTTTTTGAGAATAAAAATGAAAAATCATCCTTAACGCTTCTATTTTCAGGTTCCGCGGGAAAAAGAAAAGGTGTTGAGCATCTTTTAAATCTTGCTGCTTATATCGAGGGAAAGAAAAATGTATTTCTGAAGATAGCAAGTCCTTCGGATACAAATGCAGGTCTGTTCTCAAATTTTTCTCACAACACAACATTTCTTTCCGGATTAAGATTTGACCAGATGAATGATTTTTATAATTCAGGAGATGTGCTTTTCTTTCCCACTAAATATGAAGGGTTTTCAATGGCTACACTTGAAGCCTTGTGTTCTGGCATTCCGATTTTAGGATCAAACTATGCGGTTCCAGTTGAATTACAGAAATATGACTTTGCAAAACGTATTGAGGATTTTTCTCCTGAAAAGGTCATTGAGGAAGCGTTGAAGCTAAAGAAGAAATATTCGTCATGCCGTTATGAAATCCATGATATTGTGAAAAAAGAATTCGGGAAGGAACAGTATGTCCGTAAACTTTACGGACTTATCGGTGAAACTGAAAAATGAATTTCTATCTTACAATAATGTTTGTCTTTGCATTCTGCGCTTTATGCTCTTATGACCGTGGATATATGAAACTATGCGGAAATAGTATAAATCTATTTCTTTTTGGAATTCTGCTTATCTTACTTGCGGGATTCCGCTATGGTATCGAAACCGACTATTGGAGTTACGCCAGAATATTCAAATCCAGTAAAAATCCAGGGATAGAACCATTTTTTTACTGGATTATAAATTTCACAAAATATTTCCTTGCAGACAACTATAATGTCTTTGTGTTCGTTCTTGCCATTATCTCTATTCCGGTAAAACTGCTTTTCTTTTCAAAACTCAAACATCCTCTCACAGCGGTTTTCATTTATCTTTGTTTTTTTTACATCATGTGTGAATGGAACACTGTACGGCAGGGCATTTCGGTTTCATTTTTGCTATGGTCTTCAAAATATGTAAAAGAACGGAAACTCTTACCTTTCTTTATACTTGTCGTACTGGCAACAGGATTTCATATTTCATCTATTATGTTTCTTCCGGTGTATTTTCTTTGCACCGGGAGTATATCCGTACGGAAAGTCGCCGTATATTCTATTTGTTTTTTAGTGCTGAAATATTTTCTCTTCGGATTTATTCGCATACAGCTCATATCATTTTCGGCTTCTTTTTTAGACAGTACATTATCGGAATTCACACAGCGGCTTTTAGTTTATTTGAACGATGATTCTGCAGGTATTATCACTATCGGTTTTCTGCGCCGCATTATGATACTGCTTGCTTTCATAATCCTTAATAATAAAAGAATATTTACAAATGTGTATTTCAACATATATTTCACAGGATTTTTGATATATGTGCTGTTTATGGGAAACACAGTTTTATCATCCCGGATTTCGCTGGCATTTGAATTCTTTATGATACCACTTTTTGCGGATATGAATATAAAAGTTACGCGGAAGAACATGTATATACTTTTGTGTCTCTTTGCACTTTCATGCATGATTTTTATATACACACTCATGAGCGGAAATGCTGTTCCCTACCGAACATATCTGATGCTTTAGGAGAAATAGTATGATAAAACAGGAGCCATTTTTATTTTCATTGGTTATGGCCACGATCAACCGGAAAGATGAAGTGGATATGTTTTGCAGGAGATTGAACGAACAGACGTACAGAAATTTTGAACTCATTATTGTGGATCAAAACTTGGACGGTAGGCTTGACGAAATAATTTCCCAAAACTCTTATTTATTTAAAATAAAACACATAAAATCCTCCGAAAAAGGTTTAAGTCGTAACCGAAATATCGGACTGGAATATACAGAAGGAAATGTGACCGCTTTCCCTGATGATGACTGCGAATATCAAAAAGATACATTACAGAAAATCGCAGAAAGTTTTCTTGAAAGTGAAAAGGATTTTGTTGCGTGTAATTCAATCGACAAGAAATGCAATGTTAATCATTTTATTCCTTCTGTGCATGATATCACTTTTAAAAATATATACAGATCAGCCATATCCTATACGGTATTTATACAATCTTCATGTATAGAAGATTTCCGTTTTGACGAGCAACTTGGTGTGGGAGCTGCTTTCGGGGCAGGAGAAGAGACGGATTTGATTGCATGGCTTTTGTCAAGAAACAGAACGGGAAGATTCTTCGGAAATATTTATATCGAGCATCCATATAAAGGGAATGACTATAATCTAATCCGATGCAGTAGTTACGCGCTGGGATTCGGCGCTTTATATAAAAAGCTTATCACGTATTATAAAGCACCATATGCAAAAAAACAGTTTTTCATTGCAGTGGTAAAAAATATCATCGCTTTAATTATCAGCAGACATAAAAAATATTATTTTACCGGTCTAAAATACAAGCTTAAAGGACTTGTTTCATACAAATATGTCATTGAAGAATGATATACCGATATAGGATGGAAAAATAAATGATTCCTAAAATTATACATTATTGTTGGCTTTCAGGAGAACCGTATCCTGAAAAAATCAAAAGATGTATCGACTCTTGGAAAAAATATCTCCAGGACTATGAATTACGTCTTTGGACCGCAGACAGTTTTGAGATAAATGAAATTCCATGGACAAAAGAAGCATTCGAGCTGAAGCAATATGCATTTGTATCAGATTATGTAAGATTTTTTGCCCTTTATAATTACGGTGGAATATATCTTGATTCAGATGTGGAAATCTTAAAATCCTTTGACAGTTTACTGCATCATAGGTTTTTTTTCGGTTATGAATATACTGCATTACCTGAAGCCGCCTGTGTGGGAAGTGAAAAATATTCTACATGGATAAAAGCATGCCTTAACTGGTATAGAGAGAAAAATTTTGTAAATTCTGACAAATCATTAAACAGAATAATCGCTCCGCTTATCATGAAACAAGGATTTGAAACTATTGAACGATATAAACTCATTGATGACGGAGAAATTCATGAGATCAACGGAGGCTTGATTTGTCCATTTGATTATTTTTCTGTAAAAAACGGATTCAACGGAAAAGTATCTCCAACAGAAAATTCATTTTCTGTGCATCATTTTAATTCAGCTTGGCTCAAAAACAGTTTTACAGTAAAAATAAAAAAGATGTTACATATTTTTCTAATAAACATTCTAGGAAAAATTAAATATAACAAGTATATATATAAAATCAGATTAAAAAAGACTTTGTAAAACAAAAAGAATGAGAAGAAAGGATCGGTAAATAATGAAAGATATTATATATAATATAAGATTTAAACTAGGACGTATAAATATTTTACGACAGGGTTTAATGCAATTCGGTCTGTAAAACTCTTTTACAAATATTATAGAAACCAAAAAGTGAATTCTATCTTTTCCGGGGTAGTATTTTGTATTGACGGACATATTCATCACGGAGGTTTTGCGGATAGATTTTTGGCTTGTTACAGACTTATGCCTTATGCAAGATATATGGAATACCATTTAAAATAAATTTTTCTTATCCATTTGATTTATCTTATTTTTTGGAATCGAAAACATATAACTGGAAAATAAATTCCGAAGCAATCAGCTATGACAAAGCACAATCAAAACCATTGGTATTGTCGGGAGATTATTTATGGTATAAAAATTTTAAAATTATAAATTACATACAGAAAACACAGGTTCATGTCTATGCGAATATGGATTGTCTTGATAAAATCAATAATTTTTACAAAACGAATTTTAATTATGCAACGTTATACAACGAACTTTTTAGACCGTCTAATCATTTAGAAAAATCACTTTATTCAGTTAAAAGCTTTCTTCCTAAGGCATATATATCAATTTGCTTTAGACATAGGAATCTATTTGGAGATTTTAAAGAGAAACACTTCGAACCACTTAATGCGGTACGGCAAAAAATATTTTTGGAACATTGTATATCCAAAATAAAAGAGATTATCAACTGTTATGACACTGAGGTTGTTGTCACATCGGATTCACTTTCATTTTTAATGGAAATAAATAAAATATCGAGAGTACATATCGTAAATCAAGCAAAGGAACTTATTCATATGGATTATACTTTTTCCACTGTAGAAGACAGTTTCAAACAATCCTTTATAGATTTTTATTGCTTAGGTGGCGGGGATAAAATATTTCTTTTCGGAGCGTATTCGTCAGGATTCCCCATTCTTAGAGCAAAGTGTTTTTCAAAAGAATTAGAATCTAATTTAGAAAATCCATAAAATAATTTCAAATTGCCTATTCTGAAAAGTCCCCGTCGGTTATCCAAAAACTCCCCCTTGCTTATTCTGGAAGTCTGGAGTCGCCTGTTCTGGAAGTCTGGAGTCGCCTGTTCTGGAAGTCTGGAGCCGTCTATTCTGGAACTCAGTTGTAGTCTGTTCTGGAAGCCTGGAGTCACCTGTTCTGTAAAACGTAAGGCACACTGACAAAAAAAAGCGCCCGGCGCCTTTCCCGCACCGGACGCAGGCCGGTTTCGCCGGCCATAAACATAACGGGTTACTCTACGGAAAAATTCCCGAAAGTATATTCCTGAGGCTCTTTTCTGAGAGTCCCGCCGCCCATGAACCGGGTCACGACTTTGATGCTGTATGTTCCGCTCTCAAGGTCCGCAGGAACAACACAGGCGATGCATGAGGACTTATTTATGCCGAGTTCCCCGGCGGAAAGCTTCACCGTATTCGACTCGTCCTGGATGTTGACAAAGTAAAGCCCGTTTTCCTCTTCATCGCCGCAGATGCGGATGTTCTCACCACGGATTTCAAGGAAACCGCCCTTTGTCAGCGTTCCGCCGCTTTTTGACGCCGCGTCATACACCCCGGTGATGAATGGCTTTATGGAATTCCCCTGCCGTCGACGAAATGCTGACCGAATGCCGCTCGCGGGAGAACGTGTCCGATTCCGACTCGAAGCTCCCCTTGATTTTCAGCTGGCATTTGCAGATTCCGTCGTCAACAGCATAACCGTCGGCAAGCCGGGCGAGCCTTGCATTGCGGGCGGTCTCCATCACCGAAAGAATCTGCTCCTTCGACATGTTTTCCAGCAGACCGGAAATGACAATATCGTTCGCGATGTCTTCATCGGTGCATACGCCCCGCGAAATCGTCATCGCGTAGTATTGGTTCTTTCCGTCTGCGGCGGAAACCAGTGTATTTTTTAGAGTGCGACCGGCAGATTACCAGATTTATACTTTGCCTCTTTTTTAGCTAAGGTTCTAATATTCATTTTTTACCTCCTTGGTGAATATTAATCCCTTACGATCCAAGAACTTACTGTAACCTGTACAGCCGTCTTGCCTGATATTTCCTTTGAACGAAGAAAACTCCTGTAAAAACATACAGTATTTCCTTCACAGCCTGTGCCGTCTTCCCGCGGCATCCGGGGATCTTTAAAAGCCCATTTTGTTTTCCTCCTTAATCATCAGGGACGCCCTCCTGCTCGGACGGTATCCGGCTTTCCGTGAGCCGCACGCTGTAGGCGGGCAGCTCCTTTGTCTCAAAATCCTGCGCGTGCCGCGTCAGGATATCCTTCAGTTTTATTCCAAAGGGAAGAACCTTCCCAGTTTTATGCTCAAGGTATGTTCCGAGCTGCGCTACCAGAACGTATCCCTCCCCGTCTTTTCTGGGGATTTCCCGTATGGCTTCCGCGATTTCCCCGGGCGTGTACAGCGCGTAAACAGGTGCGGGGAACGTCCGCGCGGTTTCGGCGGCGGATCCGGGAAACCTTTTCGCCGCGACGCGGACGGTCGGCCTCCTCACCGCATATACCTCCGGCTCCTCAAGTTTCCTGAAAATGTCAATGATGTTCCTGTCCACCCGCTCCGTCAGGAAAGCGCCGAAGTTTATCACCTTGTCAGCCGATTCCAGCAGCTTCTGCGAGGCGCGGGTTGTTGAAAACGGCGTCTTAAAGTCGTAGTAGACGACGGTGACGGTCACGCCCTCCGCGCGCAGTCCCTGCACAAGCGGCGTCAGGTCGCCGTCCCCCGCGAACAGGACGAACATGTCAAAGCGGTTGTCGGTGCCCGCGGAGAAGAATTCTTTCGCGGTGTTGTACACAATGGTGGTGTCGCAGGCCTCTTCCTTCAGGGCGGGATATCCTGACTCCTCATCCCGCTCGCGCAGCGGGAATGTATGCCGCTGCACCCCGGCGTCATCGAGCGAACGGTAGAACGTCCGGTTCTGGAAATCAATCTCGGAGTTGGTGCCCATGTAGAGCTTTTTCGCCGTGAACACACAGCGCCTGCCGGAATCCTTTTCGATGAGCGCGCCGATATGCCTGATCAGATGGCCGAAGTTTATTGAATAAAAATTGCCTTCAATACCGTCTCCGGCAAGGTGTTTGTACCAGGTGCGGACGTAACCTCCGTCCATGACAAGCAGCGCGCGTGTTATGTCTTCCATAACCGACTCCTGTTGCGTAAGGCTGGAAAAAGCCTTATCTGTGATATAGATATATGACCGATGCATATATCTCCCGCCGGAAACGGCATACAGCACGGTATGGTTCCGGCATTTATCAATATAATAATACGCGCGCCGGACGGCAAGTTTTTTTTGCGGAAAATGCGGAAAAATATGCGTTTTTTGTTGTGCGGGATAAAACCGCGGGCACGGGGCGCTGCCGCCGTATCCGTGCGGCGTCATCTGCCCCCGCTTTTTTTCCTGTCGGCTTCTTTTATTTTGGATGCGGCCGCTTTCAGCCCTTTCCCGGAAGACCGGGATGCCGCCGCGGATTTTTTCCCGGCGGATTTTGCCGTGCCCGCCGTGCCGGCTGTTTTTGAAGCGGACGCGGCCTTTCCGGAGGCGGAAGGGCTTTCCTTTTCCGCTTTTGGGGCGGAAACCTTTTTCGCGGCGCTTTTCTTTTCATCTGAAGAAGAGTCCCCCGGCACAACAGAGACGGCTTTCCTGACGGCAAGCCTTACCCCGAGGGTTTTCAAACCCTTCTCGGCATAATCCTGGGCCTTGAAAACCTGGGAATCTTTTTTCACTCGGGCTTTAGGCTCATAGTTGACGGTGAAAGAGAACTTAGGCTTTGTATCCACATACAGAACCTCCGCGGAATCAGGAACAATCAGATAATCCCTGTTAAGGATATATCCTTCGATTCTGCAGCGTTTTATGTAAGGGTATCCCGTTTTTGCATCCCGGTACACGACGGTGAACAGAACCTTTGAAAGAACCTCTTTCTCGCTGAAACCGGCATACCACATCCCCCGGTCAACGAAAAGCTTGTCCGGGACATCGGTCACCGTATAAACCCCGTTACGGCGCATCACCAGAATCCTGTCATAGGGGGAAACCTTCATGATTTCCTGTCCGGTGGAGACAGAGGTTCCGAGGTAGCCGCTGTTGTTGTCATAGCGCAGCGGCATATCGCGGGAAACGGCTTCCTTCACATCGACTTTTGAGAACCGCGCAATCTTCGTTTTGCGGGCGGTCAGCTCCTCCGGAAGCATGGCGAGGATGTCATCCAGAACAGAGACAGCGTATGCGGTCAGATTCTTCAGCAGCCTGTTTATCTCTTTTATGCGGTTCTTTATATCCTCCACTTCCTGGCGGTTCTTGTTTATATCATAAAGTGAAATGCGCCGTATCGGTATTTTCAAAAGACGGTCAACATCATCTTCGGTCACAGGACGGATGAGCTCATCCTTGAAAGGTTCAAAACCTTTGAGGACGGCTTTAATGACACCTTCCGCGGTTTTCATCGTCTCGATTTTCTTGTAGATGCGTTCCTCGATAAAAATACGCTCAAGGGTCCGCATATGCAGTCTGTCAAAAAGACCCTTCTTCTCATCCTCAAGCTCGTCCTTCAGGATTTTCAGGAGGCGCTTCGAGCTGTCCCTGATTACATCCGAAACCGTCATGAGGGACGGCATATTGTCTTTTATGACGAGAAGATTACAGGAGACGGACTGCTCGCATTCCGTAAAGGCGTACAAAGCGTCCACAACATCCTGGGCATAAACGCCGCGCTGGAGCTTTATCTCGATGTTCGCTTTGTCCTTCGTGTAATCGTTTATGCCTCCGTCCGAGATTTTTATACGGCCGGACTTCGCGGCATTCTCAATTGAAGCGAGGACACTTTCAGAAGTACATCCGAACGGGATTTCCTTTATGATGATTTTTTTCGGATCGCTCAAATCAAGTCTTGCCCGGACAACGACCTTCCCCATTCCGTCCTCATATCCGGAAACATCCATTTCCCCTCCCGTGGGGAAGTCCGGATAAAGCTGGAAAGGCTTGCCGGCAAGGCAGGCTTTCTCCGCCTCGATAACCTCTTTTATGTTGTGCGGCAGAATTTTCGTTGACATCCCGACAGCGATTCCCTCCGCGCCCATAATCAGAACAAGGGGAAGCTTTGCCCGGAAAGTCACCGGCTCTTTTTTCCTTCCGTCGTAGGAAGGTACATAATTCGTGATGGAGGGATTTAAAAGTATTTTCTTCGCGAACGGACGTATGCGGCATTCGATGTAACGCGACGCGGCGGCGCTGTCACCGGTGAGAATGTTGCCGAAGTTCCCCTGCTTTTCCATGAAGATTTCCTTGTTGGCCAGAACCACAAGGGCGCTTGCAATCGACTGATCGCCGTGCGGATGAATCTTCATGCACTCGCCGACAACGCTCGCAACCTTGTGCATCCTGCCGTCATCCATTTCAAAAAGGGTGTGGAGGATACGGCGCTGCACGGGCTTGAGGCCGTCTTCCACATCGGGAATCGCACGGTCCCTGATAACGTAGCTTGCATACTCAAGGAAGTTATTATTGAAAAGGCTTTCTATGTAATCCATCAGGCGTCAATCTCCGCAAGCAGGTTTTTCATAATAAAATCACGGCGGGCGGGGGTGTTCTTTCCCATGTAAAATTCAAGTATGCCGGGAATCTTTTTCAAGCTTTGGACGGAAACAGGAAGAAGCCTTATGTCCGGTCCTATGAACTGGGCGAATTCCTTCTGGCTTATTTCACCAAGCCCTTTGAAGCGCGTCACCTCGCTCTGCGCGCCGAGTTTTGCAACGGCGGCATCCCTCTCCTTCTCGGAATAACAATACTCGGTTTCCTTTTTTGTACGCACCCTGAAAAGCGGAGTCTCAAGGATATAAATATGCCCGGCCACCACAAGCTCCTCAAAGTAATTCAAGAAGAAGGTGAGCAGCAGATTCCTGATATGGAATCCGTCATTGTCAGCGTCGGTCGCAATCACTATTTTTTCATAGCGCAGGCCGTTCACATCGTTCTCGATGCCCAGCGCCATCATCATGTTGTACAGTTCCGCGTTCCGGTAAATGTCCGCGCGTTTTTTGCCGTACATATTCTCCGGTTTGCCGCGGAGACTGAAAACAGCCTGGGTGTCCACATTCCTGCTCGGCTTTATCGAACCGGCCGCGGAATCGCCTTCGGTCAAGAAAATCATCGTGTTCTCGCCCCTGGGTCCGTCCCCGAAATGATACCTGCATTCAGTCAGCTTCGGAATACGGAGTGCGACCTTTTTCGCAGCTTCCTTCGCCTCTTTCTTTACGGAATTCAACTCCGTGCGCAGCCGTTCGTTGGCGATTATTTTATCTTCAAGTTTTCGAGCGGCCTCAGTATTCTTGTGAAGCCAGGATACAACGGCCGCCTTTGTCTCGTTCACAATCCATGAGCGGACTTCGGTGTTCCCCAGTTTGTTTTTTGTCTGGCTTTCAAAAACGGGGGCCTGAATCTTTACGGCGACGGCGGCGGCTGTTCCCTCGCGGACGTCCTCGCTCTTGTAATTCTTGCGGAAGTATTCGTTGACGCCTTTCAGAAGGCCTTCCTTGAAAGAAGAAAGATGCGTCCCGCCGTCGGAGGTGTACTGTCCGTTGACAAACGAAAAATAAGTTTCCCCGTAATTGTTCGTATGCGAAAAAGCGAATTCCAGCTGTTTGCCTTTATAGTGGCAGACAGGATACAAAGTGTTGTTCGTCTCCGCACCAAGAAGATCCAGAAGACCGTTCTCGGAAAAATATTTCTTTCCGTTAAAATTAATCACAAGACCTGCGTTCAGGCAGGCGTAATTCCAGAAGCGTTTCTCCAGAAAATCAATATTGAATTTATAATTCTGAAAAAGCTCTTCATCGGGTTCGAATTCAACAAGGGTGCCGTTTTTTATGCCCGGCTTGGTGTTTCCGGTTTTCTGGCTTTTTAAAACCCCGCGCTCAAAAACAGCCTCCGAAAACTTTCCGTCCCTGACGGAGACAACCCGGAAGTAAGTGGATAATGCGTTGACGGCTTTTGTTCCCACCCCGTTGAGCCCCACTGAAAACTGGAAAACCTCGTCATTATATTTTGCACCGGTGTTAATCACGGAAACACATTCAACGACCTTCCCCAGCGGAATGCCCCGCCCGAAATCCCTGACGGTCACTTTATTCCCGTTGAGCAGGATATCCACCTGCCTGCCGTTGCCCATTATAAATTCATCGATGGAATTATCAACAACTTCCTTGACAAGAATATAAATCCCGTCATCGGGATTGGAGCCGTCCCCCAGCCTTCCGATGTACATACCGGTTCTGAGCCTTATATGTTCCAGGGAGCTGAGAGTCTTTATTTTCGACTCGTCATATGAAACAGCTTTTTTTGCCATGAAAAAAGTATATCAAAAAAACAGGAAAACAGTCCAGAGCATTGAATCCAAGACAAATAAAGGGAAAGCCACGTTTCAGAAACCGGAACATACCATAACCCCTGTATGTTCCGGTTTCACGGCGGAATCAGGACGCCCTCACCTTCTTCGGCTTGGACTGCGGTGTATTCAGCAGGACAAAACCGGCGACCTCCTCCATCCTTGTCACCGGGTGGAAGCGGATGCCCTTACGGATATATTCCGGAATTTCATCCAGATCCCTCACATTGGCGGAGGGGATTATAATATCCTTCACACCGTTCCGGCGGGCGGCTATTGTCTTTTCCTTGAGTCCGCCGATAGGAAGCACCTGTCCGGTAAGGGACAGCTCCCCGGTCATCGCGACGGAAGGCCTTATTGGTTTCTGCATCACAAGCGAAAGCAGGGCCGTCGCCATGGTTATACCCGCGCTCGGGCCGTCCTTAGGCGTGGCACCTTCCGGAACATGGAGGTGCACGGCACGCTTGTCAAACCAGTCGGAATCAGCGAGTTTGTTCGCCGCCACATAATGCCTGACCCATGAAAAAGCGATGGAAGCGGATTCCTTCATCACGTCACCCAGCTGCCCGGTAAGGTTAAGCTGGCCCTTGCCGGGATTGGACAGGGCTTCGATAAGCAGGGTGTCGCCGCCCATGCTCGTCCACGCAAGCCCCACCGCCGTACCGGGGGAAGAGGCGACCTTAATATCATCCTCGCGGAAAAGCGGCTTGCCCAAAAATTTTTTTATCATGTCAACATCAACAGAAATTTTTTCATCAGCGCCTCTTTCACCGAGAACAATTTCCGTAGCAAGCTTCCTGTTTATCTTATCCAGGCTTTTTTCCAGGTTACGGACACCGGCTTCCCTTGCGTATCCGTCCGCTATAAAAAGAATTTCCTTTGAGCCTGCGGTCACCTGCTTTTTCTTCAAGCCGTTCCTTTCAAGACTCCGCGGCATAAGGTATTTTTTCGCTATCTCAAGCTTTTCGGAATTTATATACCCCGAAAGATGGATAACCTCCGCCCTGTCGCGCAGAGGACCCGGAATAGAATCCAATGTGTTCGCAGTCAGGATGAAAAGAATGTTTGAAAGGTCAAAAGGCAGATCCAGATAATGATCCCTGAATGAAACATTCTGCTCCGGATCCAGAACCTCAAGGAGGGCGCTCGAAGGATCACCCTGATAGCTCGCGCCCATTTTGTCAACCTCGTCAATCATAAAAACAGGCGCGCGGGTTTTCACGATTTTCAAACCCTGAAGGATTTTTCCGGGCATGGCTCCGACGTAAGTACGCCGGTGCCCTTTGATTTCAGCCTCGTCCCTCATACCGCCGACAGAAAACCTGAAAAAGGGTTTATTCATTGCACGGGCAACGGAACGCCCCACGCTGGTCTTACCCACTCCGGGAGGCCCAACAAGAAGGATTATCGAACCCTTGGTATCCTGACGCAGCTGCCTTACCGCAAGATATTCCACAATCCGCTTTTTAACATCCTCCAGACCGAAATGGTCTTCATCCAGAATTTTCCTGGAAGCCTGTATATCGTAATCCTCTTTTTCCGGCTCGCCCCACGGCAGGTTGCATATTGTCTCAAGATAATTGCGCGTGACAATATATTCCCCCGAATTGGGTTCCATCAAAGAGAATTTCTCAAGCTCGCTTTCCACCGTTTCCTTTATTTCGCCGGTGAAATTGAATGCATCAAGTTTTTCCTTGAATTTCTGGTAATCGGAAGAGCGGACGTCGGTCGTCATGCCCAGCTCTTCTTTTATCGCCTTCAATTCCTCACGGAGGAAATATTCGCGCTGGTTCTTTTCTATGCTCTTGTTTATTTCATTCTGAATCTTTTTTTGAACCTGAAGGAGTTCCTGTTCCTTTTTTATGAACACAAGAACCTTCTCCATGCGCAACCGCACATTCGCAGTTTCAAGGATACGCTGCTGGTCGATTTTATCTATGTTGAGGATGCTGGCGATAAAATCCGCGATTTTTCCCGGCTGGTCTATATTCACCATATTCAGCCGCATTTCCTCCGAGAAAAGAGGATTGTTCTCCGAAAGCTCCTTCATCTCGCTTAAAAGGGCGCGTGTAAGAGCCTTCACTTCAAAAGAGTCATATTCTTCGTCATCTATATAATCCACAATGGCGACCATCGGAAGGCGTGAATTAACAGCCTTCCTTATCCTGAAACGCTTCAACGTGGATACAAAGACATTTATACCGCCGTCAGGCAGATTTATTTTTTTCACTATCCGGGCGACAGTCCCGACCTCATATAAATCATCGATGGAAGGAGTTTCAGATTCTTTTTTTACCAATGATATACCCACAAATCCTGAATCAGCATACGCCTCTTCCACAGACTTCACGTCATCAGGATTGTTTACCATGATGGGCATAAAAACGCCGGGGAAAATAGGTCTGCCGGAAAGAGGTATTACAAGAAGCTTGTTCGGGAGAAGTTGCTCAATGGGTACAATATTACGTTCACTCATGTTTTAAATATCTCCATAAACGGATTAAAAGTCAAACATACGGATATAAAAAAACGGCGCGGGAAACGCGCCGTAATTGCAGAAACCTTGAAAGCGGTCAGAAACTTTCACCAAGATGGACGGTCTTTTTCTGGTCCTGCCTGATAAGCCCCTTATCCTTGCGGAAACGGCCGACGAAGTTAATAAACGCGCTCGCGATGTATATCGTGGAATAAACGCCGCTTATGAGGCCGACAATGAGGGCCAGGGCAAAATTCTTTATATCCCCGGAGGTGAAGAAGTAAAGGGCGAAAACCGCCAGCATTGTAGTTGCTGTCGTGATAAGGGTTCTTCCGAGACATTCACTCTGGGAAAGGTTGAGGATTTCCGTCAAATTCTTATCCGGATGCAGCCTCATGTTCTCCCTGATTCTGTCAAAAATAACAACAGTGTCATTTATCGAATATCCGATTATTGTAAGAATAGCGGCCAGGGTGGTCGAATTGAACTGCATCTGTGTCCAGACAATGAAGGTAATCATTATCAAAGCATCGTGGACAATCGCAATAACCGCACCCACAGCGAAATCCCACCGGAAACGGATGGAGGCGTAAACAAGAATCAGCAGGAGGGCTCCGGCGACAAGCAAAACAGCCTGTCTTGCAAGGGAATCCGAAAAACGGGCCCCGACAAAATCAGAAGAAACGACGGCCACGGAATCCTCTCCGAAATGTTCCGCGAGGGCATCCTCCATCTTGGAAGCGAGGACAGAACCCGCCTGATCAATTGAACCGTCATCGCTCAAGCGTATTTGAAAGGCACGGTCCGAAGGATCCCCGACAACCTGAACTGAAACTTCTTCGAATTCCGAAAGGGCTTCACGCACCTCATCCACGGAAATTTGTTCCATGCTCATGGAAACATAATGGAAAAGATACGGGGTTGCGGAAAGACGGGTGAGCTTGGAGGAGTCAACAAAAACAGAATCCATCGGAACACTCGCAGGCGCCATGGAATTAACCGTCACACCCGGAACTTCCGCCACAGCCTCGGTGAAAAGACCTGCGGAAGGATACCGGTCAAACGGGAAGGAATAAGTCCTGTTGTCCCCGCCCAAGCCGGTGACAACCAGGTCGATTCCAGTCCTGGAAAGGGAGACGCTGACAGACTGGCTGCCCTCATATGAAAGCGAAAAAGCCGCGGGCGCTATCCTGACCTGTTCTATCAAACCGGCCTGGAAATCGATGCCCAGGTTTATTCCCTTTATGAAAAGACCCGCTATTCCGAAAACGATTACGACAACACTCAAAACAACCATCGGAAGAAAAAATTTACTGAACTGGATAACACGTTTCATTTATTTAATCCTCCAACTGATACTGATTTTTTCTTTTTTCATCACATCCGTTCCGAAATCAAACATGAGGCGTGACACAAAGAGTGCTGTAAACACGGAAGAAACAACACCGATGGCAAGGGTCACAGCGAAACCTTTGATGGGACCGGTTCCGAGCTGCGAAAGGAAAATCGCCGCAATAAAGGTCGTTATGTTGGAGTCCATAATGGCCCAGAAAGCGTGGTCAAAACCTGCCGCTATGGCGGCGGCCCTCGATTTGTTCAGCCGCAGCTCTTCCTTGATACGCTCAAAAATAACTACGTTGGCATCAACCGCCATACCTATGGTCAGAATCATACCGGCTATGGACGGCAGTGTCAGGGTCAGATTGAATGCGGAAAGAACACTGAACATGATGAACATATTCAGGAACTGCGCGACAAAGGCGTTGAACCCGGCACCTTTGTAAAATATAAGAAGGAAGATAAGGACCGCTCCGAGACCGGCTTCAAGGGCATAAAGACCCTGCCGGATTAAGGTTCCTCCCATACTGGCCCCCAGAACCTGCTGGTTTTCAAGCTCAAGGGGAACATCAAGCAGGGCGGTGCGCAGGACAGTCTGCAGATTCTCAGCCTCCTCCGCGGAAAAGCCTGAAATCTGAACGGAACCGTCGGTAATGGGTTCACGTATGGTGGCGATGGATTTTATTTTCCCGTCCGAAACAATGGCCAGCATTTTCCCCCTGTTTTCAGTGGTCAGCTTGCCGAAAATATCCGTACCTTCCGAATCGAGGCGGAAAACAACAGTGGGACGGCCGACTTCATCCCGGCTTACCTGGGCGCTCTGGATATGCCTGCCCTCAAGCGCCGTTTCCTTTTTTATTGCGGAGAAGTCAATCCTTTCGTCAATGCCGTAATCATCCTTCGTGTAAACGCCGAGAACCTGGCAGTCCTCCGGGATTATTGACTGGTCAACGAGATTGTATTCCGCGTCAAAAGTCGTTGCCGGATGAAGCGCGTAATAAGACTTGAAGAGCGTGGTGGCGTCCTGGTCAACCATATGGAAGGACAGCATACCCTTTCCGGAAATAATCGAGTTTATCCTGTCGGAATCAGCCGTACCGGGAATTTCTATGTAAATGCGGTCCTCCCCCTGGCGGCGGACAACAGGCTCTGACAAACCGAAACGGTCAATCCTGTCTGAAAGGGTTTCCAAAGCCTGATTCATGGCGCTGTCCTTGAAGGACTGGACATCCTGGACGGCTTCCCCCGCGGAGGCGATTGCGGCGTCCAAATCGGCCTTAATGATGACACTCATACCGCCGGAAAGATCCAGACCGAGCTTAACGGCGCTTTCCTGGGTGCTCTTTATTTTAAGAATATCCTGCCGGTAATTCTCCTCGGCGACAGACATCACATCGGCTTCATTTCCGAATGCGGACAGGACGGCGGATGCTGTCCAGGTGTCCGGCAATTCACGTCCGGCCGACTTGTACCTTTTTTCGGCTGTCTTTACAACGGCGTCAAATTTTTCCGGCAGGGATTCCGTGGAGGAATTTTTCGCCTGGTCAATCAGATAGCGGACATCATCTGCGGCCATGTTCCTGGCATAATCCTTGATTCTCTCCCTTGAGCCAAGCGCAAGCGCCTGATCCTCTTTCGGGGTCAGGAAATACCACTTCACTGTAGGCCACAAAAAGGCGAAACAAACAGCCAAAACAACAATGATGAGCGCAAAACGGCTTCGTTTATTCATTTTTTGCTCCAACTAGTTTTATTATCTTGTTTTACCGTTATTTTTTTATTTTTCTTCGGTTGCGGCGGCGTTTTCCGGTTTTTCGCCGCTGTTTTCAGTATTGCCGGAAGCAGGAACTTCCGCTGTTTGGGTGTCTTCGGCGGAATCCTTCGCCTTTTTATCGGCCTTGGACTTCTTTGAAGTTTTCTCAGGCTCATCCACCACAACGGAGGATATGGCGCTCCGGCTGAATTCGATTTTGGTTCCGTCTTCAACTTTAATGACTATTGTCTTCTCGTTTTCACGCACCGCGGAAACCTCTCCGTGGATTCCGCCGATTGTGATGACTTTATCGCCTTTTTTCAGGGCGTTGATCATCTTTTCGGTTTCTTTTTGCTTTTTGTTCTGGGGACGGATAATAAAAAAGTAAAAAATCACAAAAATCAGGACAAACATAAGTATCGTCATGTATGACGAACCGGGCTGGGGCTGGGCTTGTAAAAGCGGGATAAAATTCATTGGACTTCACTTCCTTAAAGAAAAATATTATATCCAATACACTACCATGTAGGGCACGGCACAGTCAAGATTGCTGGAAAGGCATAATAATCAAAAGACCCTCTGTATCAATAAAAGGAAGTGTGATATATTGGAAGTATAACCGAATAAATTCCGGAGGAAACATATGATTAAAACGGTAAAAGATGTGGATTTGAAAGGAAAACGCATCATAATGCGGGTTGACTTCAATGTTCCGATGAAAGACGGGGAAGTCCAGGATGACACCCGTATCCGTGCGGCTCTTCCCACGATTGAGTATATCTTATCACAGGCCCCCCGCTCCCTCGTTTTGATGAGCCACCTCGGCGATCCGAAAAAAGACGTGAAAAAAGCCCAGGAAAAGGCTGAAAAAGCCGGAAAAGCTTTCACGGAAGAAGACAAGGAGAAATTCATCAACGGGAAAAACAAAATGAAGCCCGTCGCGGAATACCTTTCAAAACTTATCGGCAAACCGGTGGCGTTCACCGGCGGATGCCTCGGACAGAAAGCCGCGGTTGACGCGCTCCCCGAAGGCGGAATCCTCATGCTCGAAAACACCCGGTTTGAGGAAGGCGAAACCGCAAAGGACACCGCCGCACAGGAACCCATGGCGAAAGAACTCGCCTCTTACGGCGACATTTACGTGAACGATGCGTTCGGAACGGCGCACCGCGCGCACGCATCCACAGCGACAATCGCCAAATTCATGGATGTGAAGGTCGGCGGTTTCCTTATGGAAAAAGAAGTGAAATACCTTGAGCCGATGCTGAACAACCCGCCGAAACCGATGACAGCCATAATCGGCGGGGCAAAGGTTTCCTCAAAAATAGCCGTTCTGGAAAGCCTTCTGAAAAGCGCGTCCTCCCTTATCATCGGAGGGGGAATGGCTTACACCTTCCTCAAGGCGCAGGGACACACAATCGGCAAATCCCTTGTTGAGGATGACTTTATCGACACAGCGAAGAGCCTTCTTTCCAAGGCCGCCGAAAAAGGCGTGAAAATCCTGCTGCCGGTGGATCATCTCGGAGCGGAGGAATTCAGCGCGGACGCTAAGGCTGTTCCCGTGGACGGAATCGACATTCCCGACAATCTGATGGGTATGGACGTTGGACCGAAAACCCTGGCGCTGTACAAGGATGTAATCCTCGCCTCCAAATCCATCGTATGGAACGGTCCTGTGGGGGTTTTTGAATTCGAAGCGTTCTCCAAAGGAACAGCGGAAGTGGCGCATCTCGTCGCCGAGGCTACCGGAAAAGGCGCTGTAAGCGTTGTCGGCGGAGGAGATTCCGTGGCGGCGGTCAACAAATTCAACCTGGCATCAAAGATGAGCCATGTTTCCACAGGCGGCGGCGCCTCCCTTGAATTCCTTGAAGGCAAAACCCTTCCCGGAATCGCTGTCCTCGAGACAAAATAAGGAGCGCACGCATCCCAGCCACAACCACCCGCCGGACGGGTGGTTTACCGGGCTGTCCGGAAACCGGACAGCCCTTTTTTCACCTTATTTTTTCACCTGACAATGGAAATGTATCCGTCCGCATCCAGAAAAAGACTGTATTCAACACCAGGCTCAAAGGAACGGATTTTAAGCCGCCGGCTTGAGAAGCCGTTCAGTAAGCCGGGGAAAATGCGCTCCAGCTTCACCATCGTGAAAACATCCTTCAGGGAGGCCCTCTCTTTTTCGGAAATTTCAGGCAGCATGTAAATCAGAGGATATCCGTCCAAATCGTAATAAGGCAGAAGATTGATGGCGGAACGGCTTCCGGAATCATCGGAATAAAGAAGCAGTGGGAAAACCAGCATGGAAGCGGAGTCCACCGGGTTATCCTGCGTGCCCCGCTTTCCAATCCATTTCAAAAATTCAAAAAACGAAAACGGTTCGGTCGGAAGGGTCAGAACGAGACAGTCAAGATTCAGGGACCATCCGCTCCAGGAGCGTTCGATGACACCCACAGGATTTCCGCCGGGAGTTGAAAACCTGAATCTGGCGCTTATTGTATCGGAACCGCGTCCGAAAATAGTGACGGAAACAGGCAGCCGGATTCCTCCGCTTTCCATCCGCATAATCTGCAGGATTCTTGAAGATGAAATTGTGTTATAGACAAAATAAACATGGATCACACAAAAAACACAGACACACAGACAGACCAAAAACGGAGGAATCAAAATAAGACGCAGGAATCTTTTTTTATATCCCGGGGGAAAATGCCCTTTCATGTGTCGATTCCCAGCTCTATCTGGAGGCTGTCCCCGGTCTTTTTCCCCCGGGCCGGTTCTTTTTTTCCGGCGCCTGCTTTACCGCCTGAACCGGCTTTCCCGGCTTCTTCGACAAGTTTCAAAAAACCGTCCTCGCTTAAAACAGGGATACCCAGCTCGGCGGCCCGCCTGTTTTTTGAAGAACCGGATTCAGGGTCATTTGTGACAAGGTAAGAAAGATCCTTCGTGACGGAACTTTTCGCCTGTCCCCCCAAACTCCGGATTAAATTCTCCGCCTCCTGTCTTTTCATGGAAGAAAGCTCGCCCGTAAAACAAAAGCTTTTTCCGGAGAACGGCGCGCCGGAGACGGCGGGAGACGTGAGGGTTATGCCTGAAACCCCGACAACCTTTTCCATTTCAGGCCTCAGCTTTTTTAAAGCGGCGGATAATTCGCCCGCAAGCACGGGGCCGAACTGGTAGACAGCGGCGAAGTCTTCAGCGGAAGCCGCGAAGAATTTTTCAAGACTGGTGAAGCCTGACTGCACAAGTTTCTCAGTCATTGTCTCGCCTATTCCTTCTATATCGAAACCGGCGATAAAGGCTGACAGGGATATCTTCTTCTTTGAATGGAGGGAACGGAGAACCTTCGCGGCGCTGATTTTCCCCATTCTGTCTATGTCCTCAAGCTGCTTAACCGTCAGCAAATATAAATCACTTATGGAATGAACAAGCCCTTTTTCAAAAAGGCGGCGCAGAAGGTTTTCGCCGAAATCACGGACAGACAAAACCGCAATCCATTTTTCAAGTCTGTGCAGAATCCGCTTGGGGCACTCCTCATTCGGACAATAAAGGCGCGTGCCCTCATTACACAATTCGGTCCGGCACACGGAGCATTCATGCGGCACGGGAACATCGGCGGAGCCGGGAGGAGTTTCCACAAGGCCTATTATTTTCGGAATGATTTCACCCCGCTTCGTGACAAGTACATGGCTTCCGATTTTCAAATTAAGCTCAGAAATCACATTGGGATTCGCAAGGCTCGCACGGCGGACGGTGGTTCCCGCAAGGCGCACGGGATCTATCTTGGCGACAGGAGTATAAGTCGCCCCGGACTCGCTCCATTCCACTTCCCGCAGAACGCTCACAGCTTCTTCCAGACTGAACTTAAAGGCAATCTGTTTCTCCGGCCTTGACCGCGCCAAATCAGAGGGATCGATTTTTCTTCCCTTTACAACAAGACCGTCAATGTCATAGTCAAGGGACGCCCTGCTTTCCATGACACGGGAACGGTAATTCACAACCTCGTCGGCTCCGCTGCATATTTTCCAGGGTACGGTCGTAAAACCGCACATTGAAAGCCAGTTTATTTTTTCTATCTCGTCCGAAAAAGGGGCATAGCCTGAAAAGGGGCTTCCCGGCATTCCGGAGGCGGCGTCATAACAGATGACGGAAAGTCTGGAACACCCTTCCCCGTCCTTTCTTTTCATTATGCCGTTCGCCGCGTTCCTGCAGTTCGCCTTGTCGCTGAAAAACCTGCGGTGGACGGACCGGAACATCACAACTTCACCGCGGACACCGCCGCTGAAAGGATGAGCGCCCTCCGGTCCGTATTCTCCCGGCAGGGTCTTTACAACCCCGCCCATTTTTGAAACGTTGGGGGTGATATCATCCCCTATCCTTCCGTCCCCGCGGGTCACGCCTTTCACGAATTCCCCTTTTTCATACTGAAGTTCTATGCTGGCACCGTCCAGCTTATATTCCACAATGAATTCAGAGAAATCCTGCTTTCCGGCCCAGGCATAAAATTCACCTGGATCCGCGGCCTTGTCCTGGCTCCCCATGGGGATAAGATGATATTCCTTGGGGAATCCGTCAGCTGTTTCGGAATTGATTTTGGAAAACACAGGGTTCTCGGGATCAACTTCCTTCAGTTTGTCCCACAACAAATCAAATTCCGAATCCGATATTTCAGGCTCACCGTTATAATAAAGCTGCTGATGGTGTTTAATAAGCTTTTCCAAAGCACGGACATCGTCCGGAACATGAAAAGCCGCTTTTTTTTCGTCACCCGTTTTTCTGCCGGCCAAAGGTTCCTCTCCCAGTCAGTCCCCGTTTTCTTCCTGACGTTTTTTTCTAAAAACCAGTTCGTATATACCGTGGCTTTGAGCCTTTCCTTTTTTTTCAAAAGCGGTTTCAGGACGCCATGCCTGCACGGGGGCGAAACCGTTATAAAGATTTTCCAGCGCCGGAGTCGCGGCGAGTTCCGAACAGGCTTCCTCCCCGTAAGGCTGCCAGTCTGTAGCCATAAAAATACAGCCGCCCGGTGCCAGTTTCCGCGCGATTAAATCCGTCCGGGGACGCCTCATAAGCCGTCTTTTATGATGGCGTTTTTTAGGCCAGGGGTCGGGGAAAAAAACATGGAAAGCGGAGACGGAATCATCGGGAATCATATTCTCGAGTATCTCTATGGCGTCATATTCAATGATTCTGAGGTTTGACAGACCCCTCTGCTCTATCTCAACAAGAAGCTTTCCGATTCCCGGCTTATGAACCTCAATCCCTATATAATTTTTATCCGGATTTTCAGCTGCGATTATCGCCGTGGCCCGGCCCATTCCGAAACCTATCTCAATCACAACGGGATTAACATTCTCAAAAACATCCGTAAAGTTGATTATTGAATTTTGATACGGAATACACCAGCGCGCGGAATGAATGGAATAGGCTTTTTTCTGCGCCTCTGTCATCCTTCCGGTACGCAGCACATATGTGTGTATACCGCGCATATTATTTTCATTCATCTCCATCATCATAACCTAAAGAAACCGGAAACAACAATACCCCGGCGGTTCCGGAGGCATTGCCGGCGAAACACTGCACGCTTCCAAACCCGGAAACAACCTCTTCTCCAAGAGGCTGAATCTTTTCCTCCAAAACGGAAACGGGAATTTCCGCGGAGCCGCCGGTGAACATTTCAGAACCGACCGGAAAGGTGTAAAAAGGATTTCCATCCTTATCCAGAAAAATAAGCGTGATTTTTGAAAATTCCGGGGAATTTTCCTCGGACCTGATAAAAAGCCGGCTCCCGGACTTTTTTCTTTCAGAAACCTCCAGTTCCACGGAAACCGGAGAAGTTTCCGGAAAAATGCGGCTTTCAAGTGAAAAAGAAGAAATCTCCTCGTTTCCGGCTAAATCACGTACACACACGGAATACACCCCCTCCGGAAAAGACGCGCCGTCACCGGAATAAACGGGGGAGAAAACGGGGCTGCCAATCCAAAGGGAATCCCCGCTTTTTCCGGGAGGGGAAATTACCGCGGCGTTTTCAGCGGTCAGGTTCCATTCGATTCCGGTGTCATCATGGATCACGGTCATGGAGCCGAAATTCTCCGGGTCTGAACCGCTTTTGAATAAAACAAAAACGGAAAGCCTTTCCGCGAAATTCCCTGAAGAATCCTGAACCCAAAGCCGCCGCGCATCGGAACGGAGAATCACCGGATTATCCGCCGAGCATGACGGCAGCAGCAGCGGAAGAGGCAGAAAAAAAGCGGACAACAAAAGACCCGCCCGGACACATTTTTTCAATATATTCAATATATAAGGATGCATAAACAGATTAGAATACAAAGGAAAGGTTTATAACCGTTAAATCCGAATCCCTGAACTGGTTGGCGTTGGATTCAAAGCGTACATTCACCTTTTCACAGGCTTCGCTCAGGTAGGAAAGATAATACATACCGAGACCTGTGTCGTCTTCCCCCTCAGGAATTTCCCTGTAAAAATCAATAAGGGACTTTTTCTTCAGGTCTGCGTTTTTCTTGTCGTTTATGGATTCCTTGACGGCTTCGCTCTGTTCCTCTTTGTTATAAAGGGTTATCTGCAGTTTCCCCTGCGTACCGATGGAAGTACTCCCGCCGCCCAGTTTCCAGGACAGGAATACAAGCTCATGCTTGCGCTCCAGCTCGCTTACGACTTTTTTCCGGATATTGGGATCAAACATAATCGTATTCATATCCACGGAGCCTTTATACATATTTTTGGCTTCTTTCCTTATGTTTGAGTTCTCGGCATTTATGACAAGTTCCATCAACATCAGCGAAATATATTCCGCTATCTTTGCCTTATCCATATATTCCGTCAGACTCGAACGGATTGTTTTCAGGATGCTGTCAAAATTCGGGGCGTCCTTGAATTTCGTGATTATGAACCAGACGAAAGGCCTCAGATTCATCAGAAACTTTTCGCTCAGCAAAAGCTGGATGTTCTTCTCCTCCGGCAGGAGAGACGTGTTTTTGTTGATGAAATTGTAAAGGGGGGCAAGAATTTCCCTGCGGGTTTCATATATAAACTGCTCGTTTTTCACAAGAACCGAACGGAGGAAATTTTCTTTTATATGTGTTTTTTCATCGATTATGTTGGCTGGATTAAGACGGTTCCACTTTTTTATAACATCGCTGGCCAAAACCTGGTGGAAAATATAATTGTCATACTGCCTGTACAGAACGGAATAAACTATCAGCTTTGACAAATCCATGATTTCCTGGCGGGAAGAGACGAATTCAGGCTTGGAAATCTCAATTTTGGAGATATAATCTATCATCAAAAGTCTCTGGATTGAAGCCGGGGAAAATTCATCAATGGAAATACCGTATTCCTCGACATTATCCGCAAGCTTGAACCGGAGCAATTTTTTATTCTGACGGATAAAAAAAGTAGAGCCCTCCTGAGTAAGGATTATTTTCAGCGGCAGACTTAAAATGCTTTTCTTCTCCCAGAACGACATTATCCCTCCAGATTATTAGGTTATATAATAAAAAAGCAATTTATGCAACGTTTTCTTTTTGCTTGACAATAACTATTTATCGGCATATTTTAAACCTGTTTGGAAAATTTTCTTATACTAAGCCGTAACAATGTTCTTTTTAGTGATTTTATCCTTTCTACTGCCGTTATTTTCTCCGCAGGCTTACGGTGCGGAAAATGAAGTCATAACCTTCGGGAAACAGGAAGGCTTCAATTTCATCATTGCGGTTCCTGAAACACCGGGGACCTTGAATTCCATCCAGTTTTCGCGGATTGTCTCTTTTTTCAGTGAGGCCGGAAAAAAAGGAACCCTGCCTGACGCGCGGATTTCCGTCATTTCAACAAAAAACGACTATTCCCGCCTTCCTGAGAACCTGCGCCCGGAGGTACCTGAAGGAACCGCGGGGGTAATTTCCATGCTGGAACAGGAATCCTCCGGAATTGTAATCCTTGTCCTGCCGGAGGAGGAGACGGGAATTACAACCGTGAAATACGGTGTCAAATACGAAACCTCCCCGCCTGAGCTTTTGACCGCGGTGACGAAGGCTTTTGATGAAAGCAGGGGCATATGGAAGCTTGAAGAAACAAAAATAGAGTTGTACAGAATCGGCTGGGTGACCGAAAACCACATCCTGGCAGCCTACCTTAATGCGGGGGTTCCCGCGCTTGCGGTTTGCACAGGACAGAATATATCCTCGGTACTGATGAGAACCATGGAAATACTTTCGGAAACAGACCCTCCCCCGATGGTTTCAGACCGGCATTATATACTTCTGACTGTTCCTGACCTTCTGTATAAAGCCGCATCCGGAATCTCACGCTTTTTTTATGAAAACAGGAATTTCCTGCCGAAAAGCATACGGACGGATATCGAGGACATTGAAAGCGGCTCCCAATTCACGGACCGGATTTTCTCCGAAGAACGCTTCTTTATTCTCAGTGAAAGGCTTATGGTTGCAGCCGTCATATTGTGTCTGGCGGTTTTCCTGTTTTATCTGTGCCTCTTCACATTCCTGCATCCGGTGACAAGGAGAAGGAGGAGGAGGGAACTTGTACGGGTTCTTCCGTATCCTTTTTTGTATTCAGTACTTAATATAATCGCCCTTTACGCAGGGGGGCATATAACAGCCCTTCTTTTCTCCGCAAGATTCGGGAAACCCGATGCATGGATTCTCCTCCCCAAACTGGCCTTTTTAACAAAGCTGAGCATAACCTTTCTTTTTGTGACTTCTTTCAGCGTAATAAAAAATTCACTGCTTTTTCCGAGGAATCCGCAAATACTCGGATATATTGCGGCGCTGTCAAGCTTTATGAATATTTTCATTTTTCTGGTCATAGAATTTTCGCTGGCTCCGTATTTTATAACCTGCTTTTTACTCGCGTCAGTGTGTTTCTACTCAAAAAACAAAATCCTTCAAATTATATTTACAGTCATGTACGTACTGGTTTTCCTCCCGTTTTACCGCCAGATTTTAACCGGAAATACCGCGGCACTGTCCATGTTGTACAACGGCGACAACGGATGGAATGTCTGGGCCGCTTTTTTCGCGGTTCCGGTCCAGCTTATGATTTCACGCATAATCGTCAGCTGGAAACACGATGCAGGTAAAACAGGGAAAGCCGGATTGTCCGTAATCAGAATGGAAATAAATCCTCCTAAAATATTCAAACGGGATAAAAAGGTTAAAATATACATTCCGGTTTTACCGGCGGCCGCTTTTATTTTGGTACTTGTTTCGGTTTCAACGGTTCTTTTCACAAAAGCCTGGAGTGACGGGAACCCGCTTAAAATAAGGCTGAACCAAAACATAACGGATGAAGGTCTCGATATCACGATGGAAGGCCCCGCGGATCCCGGAAAAGTTGATTTGAAAAGAACAGGCGGAGAAGCTCTGCCGCCTTTCTCCGATATCACCCCTGAAAACTTCCTCGACGTGTCATTCTCATCCCGGATGTTTCTGGACAGAACGGTTTATGAGCTTGTGATTGAACCGGCTATTCCCGCCAGCAGGATTGACGTGCAGATTTCCACATCGGAAGGAATAGCAGTCCAGACAGCCTCCCAACCCTTTGAATTTGAAGAAGGAGGTTCTTCCGCTGTCTTCGCATCAGGAGAAAATCCGGACACACCCCTGCATGTTAATTTCATAACAGGAAGCACAGGAACCCTCTGCGCGGATATTTCTTTCTGGAGTGTTGAAAACCCCTTCGGATTCGTAATAGATAAAAGCGACATAAAAACAGAACCTCTTTTATTTGTGCGCCATAAAACAACGCTTAAAGACGGAGAGTAAGGATGGCTCTTCCATGTTATTTTTTCCATGTTGACCTGGACGCTTTTTTTTCCTCCGTTGAACAGCTGGATCATCCGGAGTACAGGGGGAAACCGGTCATTGTTTCCGGACAGGGGAAACGCGGGGTTGTCTCAACCTGTTCCTACGAAGCGCGCAGGTTCGGGGTGCATTCCGCGATGCCTAAGGCAAAGGCGCAGCAGCTGTGTCCACATGGTATTTTCCTTCCGCCGGATATGCACCGTTACCATGAGAAATCAAAGGAAGTGATGGAGGTATTTCACCGGTATTCAGCCGATGTTCAGAGACTGTCCATAGACGAGGCCTTCCTTGATATGACGGGAACGGAAAAACTGTTCGGCCCGATAGAAGAAACCGCGAAAAGACTAAAGAAGGAAATCCTTTCAGAAACGGGTCTCTCTGTTTCTGTAGGTGTAGCGCAGAACAAATACATTGCAAAAATCGCGTCGGGATTCATGAAGCCGGACGGTCTGACAATTGTCCTGGATAAAGACGCAAAGGCTTTCATGGAATCACTGCCGTTAAAAGACGTCTGGGGAGTAGGAAAAAAAACGAGGGAGAGGCTGGAAGGCGCCGGACTTAAGACCACAAAAAGCATACTTTCCGTATCGGAAAATCTATTGAAAAGCATCTTAGGGGACGCGGCGGGACATTTTTTATATTCGGCTGTCCGGGGGATAGATCCGGGGTTTTTCTCAACACAGCCCGCGGAAAAATCCATAAGCAACGAAAAAACCTTTGAGCATGACATACAGGATTTTAACATTCTGGAAACAATTCTTTTTGATTTGTCCCAGGAGCTGACATACAGAATGTTTGAAGAAAATGTAACCTCCCGGACGGTCAGCATAAAAATACGCTACGGGGATTTCAGGACCACAACAGCGCAGTCAACGGCGGAAGAGTCCGTAAATGATTCCCAGGACCTCTTCCAAAGATTGAAAACACTTTTTGCAAAAAAATATGAGAAGGGAATGCCGGTGAGGCTTTTGGGGGCCGGGCTGCAGAATATAACCGATGGCAGACTTCCGGCGCAAAAAGAACTGTTTGAATCCGGCAGGGAAAAGAAACGGTCCGTGGAAGAGGCTGTTTACAAACTGAGCAAAAAAATGGGAAAAAAAATAGTAACCAGGGCAAGGTTAATAAACAACAGCGGAAAAGACATCAGAAAATGAACCGTCTTGCCCTGACGCAGAAAATCATTGTCACTGCAACGGAGCGAAATACCCGATTTCATCCCTTCCGGATCTATTCATAAGGTAAACCTCAACCTCCACAGGAAGGTAAGCTTCTCCGAAATTTGAAGACCTCAAAGATTCAAAAGAAAGGGAATAAAACCCGTTCGGGCCTTCCAGGATATCCTCAACCATCCGGGACAACCCCTGCTCCCGGTAAACATACCAGGTTTTGCCGCCGGTAAAATCAGCGATGTAAGTATATTCATCCGGAAGGGAACCTTTCCTCAAATTGACAGCGGAAAAAACAATGCCGTTGTTCTGCAGATAAGCCGTAAGGGAATCAAGTCCGTAATGGGCGAAACCCTCCGGTGAAACCTCCCCGGAAGAAAGGTAAATAACAGCCCTTCTGGGAGAGGCATTCACAAGCCCGTTAGCGGCGAGGCGCAATCCCAAATCAAAGCGCCAGCCGGAAGAAGCTTCCGCGGCGGGGGTGAATTCCTCCCACCAGGAATCACGGGGGTTACCTGATCCCTCCAAAACGGGAACCTCCCCCGCGGAAACAACGGTCAATGTCCCCCGTCCTGCGACAGCCTCGGAAATCTCTTTAAGGGCTGAACGTACAGCGGGAAGATAAGCGTCCGAACCGGCGCTGCGGTCTATTAGAACACTGATGTCACAGTTATCGTTGGAGAATCCCGCCCCTACCAGCTTGAAATCGGACGCCGGATATTTGTCTTCCGTCAGAATAAAATTATTGTCTTTAAGCCCGGTTATGGGCCGCCTGTTCCTGTCCTCAACCCGGACATCAACCGTCACAAGGGGAAACCTGTCCGCGTTTATCCTTTCAATCTGGACAAAAAGACCGCCCGCAAGATCACTCATTTTTGAAGCGACCTGGATGCAGTTACCTTCATAGTCCGCAAGAAGGATATTCCCGTTTACGTCAGGAACCGCTGTTATAATGCGGACGGGAACATTCCCGAGGTTCGCGAGATCCGAAACAGCCCCGGAAACAGGATCTATGGCTACAGCCCTGTTTTTCACGGCGGCAATCAAAGAGCCTTTCCAAGCCCGCAGGGACTCGATCCCGGGAAGGGAACCGGATGGAAGCAGGGTTGAAATGTAGTTGCCGGAGGTATCGAAAACATAAACGGAACCGGCGACAGAATCCGCGGCGTAAATCATTCCATCGATGCAGGCGACTCCCGACGGGGCCGAAAATCCGGGCGTTTCAGAAGAACCCTTCCCGAAAGAAAACAGAGGCTCAAAAGCACTGTTGAAAACACAAATACGGGCGTTACCGAAATCAGAAACGTATATATTACCGGAGCCGTCTTCAGTCATATATTGCGGACCGAGAAACCGGCCTTCACCCCTTCCCTTTTCCCCGAAGGACGAAACATAAAAGCCGTTTTTATCCAGAACGGAAATTCTGTCGGCGGCCACTTCCGAAACAAGGATATTTCCGCCTGATGTGTACAAGATGTCAAACGGCCGGTCAAAGCCGCTGACGGGGCCCCGGACCCTGGCGGAAATTTTCCCGTTTACGTCAAAACGGATAAGCTCATTGGAACCGTAAGCGGCGGCCCAGAATGTACCGTCAGCGGACGGCAGCAGGGAAACAGGCTGGGAAAACAGGGTGTTTTCCCCCTGCACCGCGGATATAAGTCCGGTTTCAACATATCTGTCGGAAAAATCAGGAGAAGGACGGATGGTCCGCCTTTCCCTCACGATTTCAATTCTGTTTTGAAGAAGCTCCGCCCCGTAACCCGATTCAGCGGCAAATTCCCAGTGCTGCAGGGCGGTTCCTTCCGCTCCGGTACGGAAATAAGCCCTGCCCAGCCAGTCCAGAATCAGGGGATTGCCCGGAACATACGAAAGCGCCTTTTCAAAAACCATCAGCGAATCATTGAAGGAACCGCGGTAATAAGCCTGCACGCCTCTGCGGAATTCCTCTTCCGCTATCAGTTTGTCTGCGGAAGAAGGTTCCGTGGATGAAACCTGCGACTGCGGGAAAACCGTCATCGTTAAAAACAGCGCAAAGCCTAAAAGAAATATTTTCGGGAAATTCCCTGTAAAACCGCCTTTCATATTTTCCGCAGACACTCCGTCATCCCCGTGAAATTTCTTCAAAATGTTCTTCAATAATTTTATTACCGGGGAGCTTCTCCCGGGCGCGCTTCAAATACGTGCGGGCTTCCTTGTCCAACCCCAGCTTGTAGTAAACCCAGCCCAGGGAATCAAGGTAAGCCGGATTCTCCGGATTTTCGCCGAACGCCTTTTTGCAGAGTGAAAGAGCCCTGGTCAAATCCCTGCCGACATCCGCAAGTATATATCCAAGTCCGTTGAGGGCGGTGCTGTTGGAGTCATCCAGCTCCAGGGCTTTTTCGTACCAATCCAAAGACTCCTCGACTTTTCCGAAACTGTACGCGATAAATCCGAGGGAGGAAAAAACCTGCGGGGATTCGTACCCGGATTCTATCAGTTTTTTCAACTCAAAATCGGCGAGCCTTGTCCTTCCAGTAAAAACATACAAAACGGCAAGGGTCAGCCTGCATTGATAAACACGGGCCAGATCCGTATCAACGGTAACAACCTGCTCCAGATAAACGAGCGCGTCTTCATGTTTTCCCAGTCTGGCGAAACACAAACCTATAAAATAGGCTAATTCGGAATTTCCGCCCGCTTCTGAAGAAGGAATCCCCAGAAAAACGGACAAAGCATCGCTGTATTCACCCTTTTTATACAGGCGCACACCCTCTTTCATTGACTCCGTCATTTTCCCTCCCCGGTCAAAACGGTTCCGCACAAAGCGCAGGAATCAGGCATAAACAAAGTATTCTCATCCCGCAAAAATGATACTGGCTGGACAGAAACGGCGGACACGGAAATAAATCCATCCCTGACCGCCTCCCAGTCATCTTCAGGAACAGAAACAGTATTTATGAATCCGCCTTCAAAAACACATTCAAGAGGAGACCTGCATTCTCCGTATGCACCGGCTGTTTTATCCCGGTCGGAAATCCTCATTGAATCATGGTACACCCTCCGGCACAGGGTTGTCATTTTAAAACCCCGGTACTTCCCGGAAGACACGGCGTTTATGTTTATAAAAACATCCTCGCTGCACATATTCATCAGGGACTCAAGATTGAGGACGGAAAAATCCGCAAGGGAATCCCAGTAAACAGGGTTTTCATCCCTGGAATTTCCGGGAAAAGGATTTTCGGAAGGCCCGCCGGAAGAACCGCAGGTTTCCTCCGTCACAAGGCTCACAGCTATCCCCGGAATCCCGTAAATAGCGGCCTGCCTCGCGGCGGCACATGTTCCGGAGAACAGAACGTCCGTCCCCAAATTGGCCCCGAGATTTATGCCGGACAAAACCGCGTCAGGCATAGCGGGAAGAATTCCGCTTACAGCGGCTATGACACAATCCGCGGGTTTCCCGGAACAGGCGAAAGTCTGACGGGCGGTTTCAACAATTTTGAGGGGTTTTGAAAGGGAAATTCCATGGGAAACCCCCGACCGGTTTTCCGACGGGGCGACAACCCATACGTCATGATTCCTTTTTTTCAGCGAAAGAACAAGGGCTTTCAATCCGGAGGCATCAACCCCGTCATCATTTGTAACTAAAACAAGCATATCCCACCATACTACCAATAACAATATTATACTACATTATACTACACCATTATAATATAACCGCAGCCGAAGAAGGGGTTACAGTATAAAAAGACGGTTTAAATCCGAAAATCCGCTCATAATCCTCCAGCTTTGAGACAAAGGCGGGAAAATCATCGGATTTCATCACCGCATAGGCGCATCCTCCGAACCCCCTGCCGGTCAGCCTCGAACAGACGAGGGCGGGTTTTTCAGGCACAATGAATTCCTGAACCCTTTTGACAATCCAGTCAATTTCAGGGCAGGAAATTTCAAAATAGTCGCGCAGGCCTTCATGGGAACGGATAACCGCCTTTGAAAATTCGGCGTAATCCTTCTTTTTAAGAAGCCGCACGGCATCGTCCACCCTGGCGGCCTCATTCAAAATAAAAGCGGCCCGCCTGCGCACAGACTCCGGAATTCCGGGAATTTCATTAAGGGTCGCTTCATCCATGGAAGAAAAATCAGCGGGAACATCCTTTGAAGCACGGACAATTTCGTAAGCGCGGATACATTCCTTGATGCGTAAATCCAGCTCCTCCCTTGCGAAGATTCTGGGAACCTTGGAATCAACCAAAACCACCGAATAACCCTTTGCCGGGAAAGAACTCAGCTCGAAGGAATTCCCGCGGTAATCTGTTTTTATGCAATATCCCTTCCTGGCGTAAAGAGCGCAGAAAATATCAGCCCGGTGGGAGTGGGTGTTTAAAAAACAGGTGTTCGCCCTCTCAATAATTGAAATAAGGGTCTTGTCCTGCATTTTTCCGCGTCTGCCGGAATACAGGAAGCGTCTCAAAACAAGAGCAAGCCCGACCTTCATGGCGTTGGGGTTACCGAACCCCGAGTCAGGAGGAATGTCAGACAGAATGGTGATATTCAACCCAGGAACGTCCTTACCGGCTTCCATAAACGAGGAAATAACCGCCTTCAGGGAGTTCACCCAGCGGTCTTCCTTCCTGTATTTCAAATTGGAAGGGGATATTTTCTTTCTTTCCCCTGTTTTTACAGAATAAATCCTGTATCCTGCGTCTTCCCTGGGGGAAATTGAAATAAAAAGCCTGAAATCAATGGCCATGGAAAGAGTGTTCCCCCCGGCAAACCAGGTATGCTCTCCCAACAGGTGAAATCGTCCGGGAACAGATGCCGCCGCCGCGGGTTCGCAACCATATTCCGCTTTATGGCATTCTCCAATTCTTTCCATATTAAGATATAATAGATGTTATATTGAAACAATTCAAGAAAAATGAGTAAAATGATGGAAATTATGTCGGTTTTTTCCCTGTTTTTTTGTACAGTTCTGTCTTCTGTCATGCTCTCCCTTGGGATTCCGAATGAATTCCTTCTGGAAGGATCCGCCCTTATGGGGATTTTTTCACTCGCCCCCCTTTATATTTCCCTGAAGGAAGCGCCTTCCTTTAAAACCGCGGGGATTTTATGCGGGACGCATATTGCGCTGGTCCATCTTTTTTCAAGCTTCTGGCTGGCGAACTTCAAGGATTTTGCGGTTTTCACACTAGGCGCCTCCAGTATCGCGTATTTTATCCTCGGAATTCCGGTCGGCTGGGTTTTATTCACGGTGCTGCGCTCCAAAAATCCGGCAAGACCCTTCGCCTTCGCCGCCTGCTGGGTATGCTGGGAATGGCTTAAATCAACAGGTTTTCTGGCCTATCCCTGGGGAATCCTCCCCATGACAAGCCGTCAGATGGATTTGTTCATCCAGACAGCCGATATCACAGGTATATGGGGAATTTCCTTCATGTTTTCGGCGGTCTCCGCCTTTGCCGCGGAATTTTTGTACCAGCGGAAACCGGAAACTGAAACATTTTCTTCCGGTTCCGGCACGGGGAAAAAAGAGATGTTCCCTGGTCTCCTTCTGCTGTTTTTTTTATTCACCGCAGGCTGCGGATACGGGTTGTACACCATTCACACCCTTCCCGCTCCGGAAACAAGTTTCACCGCCTCGGTTATCCAGCAGAATTCCGATCCCTGGGGAAATGACGGCGGCGTCGCAAAATCACTCACGGACATACAGAACCTGACAAGAAAGGCCGTCGCAGAGCTTAAGAAAACCACGGGCCGGAAACCGGACATAGTGCTTTGGAGCGAAAGCTCCCTGCCCTACGCCTATAACATAAACAGAAACCGCTACAAACGTTTCCCGCCCGGAGACGATTTCAGTTCCTTCATGAAAGAAATAAACACGCCTCTTTTCACCGGCTCCCCATACATTGAGACCGGAAACGGAAAGGAAAAGGCTTACAATGCCGTCATTCTGGTGAACCCCGACGGAACGATAGAGGACTGGTACGCGAAAATGCAGCTTGTTCCCTTCGCAGAGTACATTCCTTTCACGGAATACAAACCGGTGTCCATGTTTTTCGACGCCCTGATAGGTTTCTCTTCAGGATGGGAGCCGGGATCAAAAAAAACCCTCTTCAATATAATGGTGAAAGATGAAACCGGGGCAACCGCAGCCATCCCTTTCACAGCCCCCATTTGCTTTGAGGACGCCTTTCCCCGGATTACAGCCGGCCTCCACAAGGAAGGCGGAAAAGTCCTCATAAATTTGACGAACGACTCCTGGTCAAAAACAGCGAGCGCGGAATACCAGCACTTTACCACAGCCTTTTTCAGGGCCATAGAACTCAGGACAACACTCATACGCAGCACTAACGGAGGCTTTACCTCCGTAATCTCCCCGTCGGGGGAAATCCTTTATTCCCTGCCGATTTTTGAAGAAGCTTTTTTGAATGCGGAAATTCCTGTTTACCCGCATTTCGTAACTTTTTACGCCGCCTTCGGAGACTGGTTTGTCCTGATGGCCGCGGTATGCGCTGTTTCAGCTGTAATTTCCGTTTTTAAAACCGCTGGAAAAAACTTCGCCGGGAGGAGGCGCTTATGACAACAAATTCGCGGAAGTCCTGCGCTGTAATCGCGGGAGCCCTCATTCTCTGCTTATGTTCAGCCCTTCAAATAGAGATATCAAACGGCCCGGTTCCCCTGACCTTCCACAACGCGGCGGCTGTTTTACTCGGAATCCTCCTGGGGCCGTCAGGAGGGGCGGCTTCAGCAGGCATCTTTTTTCTGGCGGGGGCGGCAGGGCTTCCGCTCTTTCCCGGAACGGTATCAGGGTTTCCGGCCTTCACAACTGTCGCCGGAGGGTATATGACCGGATATTTTATCGGGGCGACCGTCGCAGGATTGTGCGTGTTGAAATTAAATGACTCCGACAGCGGAATAAAGGCCTTTCCCGCCGTGCTCCACGGCTGTATAAGCGGAATCCTGTCCTCGTATATACCGGCCGTCCTGGCCTGTAAAAATATCATGGGAATATCCATAGGACAGGCCCTTTTATATGCCTTTGTCCCGTATATCCCGGCGGAGGCTGTGAAACTTGCGGTAATCACCGCTGCGGCTGGCGTATTAAGACAGAAAGTTTCCTCTTACATTGCAGGCGGAGCCCCTTCCGCGGAGGGAGAATCCTGACTCTTCCCGAGGCGGATGGGGGAAACACAAAAAAGCAGAAAAAATTTCCTTTTTTTTATTTTTTTTCACTGTTTTTGTTGCATAACACTATAAATAGTGATACGATAAACACCGAAATAAATAATAACCCTATATACAGTGACACTGTATATAGTAGCTCAAGTGAGGTGTCCTGTGAGATGTCCCTATTGCGGAGGCTTTAACGACAAGGTTCTTGAGTCCAGAACTCTGGCGAACGGCGCGACAATCCGCAGAAGGAGGGAATGCATTGACTGCGGATACAGATTCACGAGCTATGAGAAAATCGAAGACCGCCAGCTGATGGTTGTAAAAAAAGACGGCCGGAGGGAGCCCTTTGACAGGGGCAAACTCGGACGGGGAATAAGCCGGGCGCTTGAAAAAAGGCCTTTTTCAAGCGACATGATAGAAAACCTTCTTAACGAAATAGAAGATTTGGCTGTCATGGAAGGCAAAAAAAACGGGGAAATATCAAGTCCCCGGTTGGGCGAAATCGTTCTCAGGAAACTTTATTCCATGGATAAGGTTGCCTATATAAGGTTCGCCTCGGTATACAAACATTTTGAAAATCTGGAAGAATTTATTTCGGAAGTGAAAAAAGCGGAGGGAGAAAAAAATGGCGGAGAATACTGATTCAAACACATCCCAGAGTGTGTTTCCCGAATGGAAGTATTTTCTCGGGACATCAAAGGATCCGGAAACGGCTTCGTTCATCAGGAATATTGTAAAACGGTCTGGGGAAATAACGGGATACGACCGTACAAAAATCGAAAAAGCCATCAACAAAGCCATTGAGGCGGTTGACGGCGAAGGGGACATGGAGAAGGCAAAAAAACTCACAGACAATGTGGAGGAAGATTTGCGTCTCCTGATGGCAGGCCGTCACGCCCATTCAATACCTGCAATCGAGGAAATACAGGATATAGTCGAAAACGTCCTCATAAAAGCACAGCTTGTAAATGTTGCGAAGGCTTACATCCTTTACAGGGCGAAACATGAAGCCATCCGCGACACCCAGAAGCTTTTGCTGGACATCGACGAAACCATGAATGGTTATCTGAGCCAGTCAGACTGGCGTGTAAAAGAGAACGCGAACGTAAACTTTTCCCTGGGCGGATTGATTCTCCATAATTCCGGCACAATAACAGCCAATTACTGGCTTAAAAATATTTATCCTGAAGAGGTTGCGGAAGCCCACCGCAGCGCAGCCTTCCATATACACGATTTGTCCATGTTCTCCGGTTATTGTGCAGGCTGGTCCATCAGACAGCTGGTGACGGAGGGACTCGGAGGCGTTCCCGACAAAATCACTTCAAAACCGGCGAGACACCTTTCAACGCTTATACAGCAGATTGTGAATTTTCTCGGCATTATGCAGAATGAATGGGCCGGAGCCCAGGCTTTCAGCTCATTTGACACCTACCTTGCCCCCTTTGTCAAAAAAGACAATCTGACGGAAAAGGAAGTCAAACAGTGCCTGCAAAGCTTTATTTACGGTGTCAACACACCCAGCCGCTGGGGTTCCCAGGCTCCGTTTACAAATATAACGCTGGACTGGAACTGTCCCAAGGATCTGGCAGGGAAACCTGCCGTTGTAGGCGGAGAGGAAATGTCCTTCACATACGGTGACTGCCAGCCGGAGATGGATTTAATAAACAGGCTGTTCATTGATCTGATGATTGAAGGGGATGCGGCCGGCAGGGGCTTCCAATATCCTATCCCCACATACAACATCACCAGGGACTTTGACTGGTCAAGCCCGAATGCCAGACTTTTGTTCGAGATGACAGCCAGATACGGAACCCCGTATTTCCAGAATTTCATTAATTCCGACCTGAACCCCAATGATGTCCGTTCAATGTGCTGCAGGCTCCAGCTTGATAAAAGGGAGCTGCGCAAACGCGGAGGCGGTCTGTTCGGTTCTGATGAATTCACCGGTTCAATAGGCGTTGTAACAATCAATATGCCGCAGATAGGATATCTGGCCAAAACAGAAGCCCAGTATTTCGCCAGGCTGGACTTCCTGATGGAGCAGGCTAAAATAAGCCTCGAACTGAAACGCAAGGTCATAAACCATCTTTTGGAAGGCGGTCTTTTCCCCTACACAAAGCGTTATCTTTCCCATCTGAACAACCATTTCTCCACAATAGGAATCTGCGGTATGAATGAATCATGCCTTAACTTCCTTGGAGTGGATATAGTTGACCCCAGAGGCAAGGCCTTCGCTGAAAAAGTCCTGCTGCATATGCGCCAGAAACTGGCGGATTTCCAGGAAGAAACCGGTTCACTGTTCAACCTGGAAGCCACCCCGGCGGAAAGCACTTCATACAGGCTTGCCCGCCATGACAAGAAACATTATCCGGATATAATCACATCCGGAGTGGAGGATCCGTTCTACACTAATTCAAGCCAGCTTCCCGTGAATTTCACGACCGATGTGTTTGAAGCCCTTGACCACCAGGACGCCCTTCAGACAAAATACACGGGAGGAACCGTCTTCCATGTATTCCTGGGTGAAGCGATAAAAAACTGGGAGGCTTGCCGCGATTTGGTAAAAGCAATCGCATACAATTACAGGCTTCCGTATTTCTCGATTTCACCAACATTCTCCGTATGTCCCGTCCACGGATACTTGAACGGGGAACAGTTTGAATGTCCGCAGTGCAGGGAGGAAAGAAAAGCCGCCCTCATGAAAAAACTTGCGGAACTCGAAGAAGAAAAGGCGGAAGCTGTTAAAGCCGGTTTATAAGTTTATAAAATAAATTTTCATAAATAAATTTGGGAGGATTTTATGAGAACAGTAGAAGAAATCAATGCGGAAATCGAACGCACGAAAGAAGAGATTGAAAACGTGCACGGAACACAGACGGAAGTGTACGCCAGGATTGTCGGTTATTACAGGTCTGTGCGCAACTGGAACAAGGGAAAACGGGAAGAGTACAACCACAGAAAACTCTTTGAACCGGACGCCGGGGAAACATCCGGGCACCTGACAGGCAGGGGCAACTGCATTATCGAAGAAAGGGACACATGCTGCGGCGGAAACGCGGCGGCTCCCGGCGCTTTTTCTTCTAAAGAAGGAAACAATCCGGTACGGTACGAGCTTTATTCCAGGACCGCCTGTCCCAACTGCCCGCCGGTAAAGGATTTCTGCGAGAACTCTTTCGAGAACGGAAAAATCATAGATGTGGATACAGAAACAGGATTTGACGAAGCGAAGAAGAAAAACATCCTTTCCACACCGACTGTGATTTTCTATTCTGAAAACGGAAATGAAATCTTCAGGGCCCATTCAGTACAGGACATAAAGAACGCCCCTGTGAAACTGGATATACGCGCATCTGTATCAGCCTGAAAATCACAGACAGTAAGTCCATGGTGCGGTTACGTGCGGGGCTTCAAAAAACTTCACTGGTAAATTACCCCGGCCGCATTGCTGCGGCCGTGTTTTTACCGGGATGCAATCTCAGATGCCCTTACTGCTATAACAAAGAACTGGCCGAAGCCGATGCCGCGGCAGGACCGGGGGAAAACGCGGTTCAGGAATATTTTTCCCTGGAGGAAATAACAGCCCATCTGGAAAAACGTGCCGGGGTGCTCGGCGCCGTCGCTGTTTCCGGAGGAGAACCGCTGCTCTCCCCTGCCCTGGAGCCGCTGATTCTGAAGGCGAAGGAACTGGGACTTGCTGTAAAAATAGACACAAACGGAACCCTGCCGGACAAGCTTGAAGCCCTCATAAACCGGGAGGAAATCCGGCCCGACATGATCGCCATGGACATAAAAACAAAACCGCGGAACTATTATCTGCTTTGTCCGGGATATTCCGGCTGTATACCGGATACAGACGCAACCGCAGGAAAAATCGAGCGCTCAATCAGCATACTGGCAAAAGCCGCCGCGGAAAAACTTATAGAGGTGGAATACAGGACGGTTCTTGTCCCAGGACTGACTGAAGAAGAGGACATCGAGGCCATATCCCTCCTGCTGCCCCATGACGCCGAATGGAAATTCGCGGCGTTTTCTCCCGGCGGCTGCATAAATCCGGAATGGGACAATATACAACCTTTCAGCCGGGAAAAAACCGACAAACTGCTGGAAATCGCCCGCAGGAATGTGCCCGCGGCTTCACTACGTTGAAGCGCCGCTTTATATATTCATCAACCCTGCCTATAATTTTCCTGACATCGGTAATATCCGCGACATACACAATTTCAGCGGCGCGGCCCCGGCCTCATTTATCATTCTCTGTTTTTCACCCCCGCTTAAATTCACACATTTTTCATAGGCGGCCTGCGACAGGTTTATCCTGGTTTCCATGCATTCTGAAACACAGGATGCACAGCAGAATGAAAATGGGTAAGGGCGACGGCCAAAGCATCCGCCGCATGATCCGGTCTGGGAATTTCCTCCAGTCCCAGAAGGAATTTCACCGCTTCCTGCACAGACCGTTTGTCGGCGCGTGCCAAGCCGGAAACAGTCTGCTTAATGGTGTTCGGGGCGTATTCCGCGGGAACAATGCCATAAGAAGCGAGGCACATGGAAACAACCCCCCTGGCTTCAGCGACGCCCAAAGCGCTGGTTACATTTCTGGCGAAATAAAGGGTTTCAAGCCCGGCTTCCGTCGGGGAAAAAGCTTCCACAATACGGGAAAGCTCTTTATGTATAAAAAGAAGTCGTAAGGAATGGGGGGTGTCGGGGGAGGTTTCTATAACCCCGAAATCAACAAGCCTGCCGCGGTTTCCGGAAAAATCAATTATGCCGAAACCGCAGGAAGCCAAACCGGGATCTATACCCAGAACCCTGCGGACAGGGATCCGGGCGGAAGAATTTCCAAAGACGGCTGAAAAACCTGTTTCCCGCATCAATCTATCCTTGACACGGAGAATTATTCAGCTTCAAAGCCTTCCGGAATATCAATGTTGGAATAGACATTCTGAACATCATCGTCTTCTTCCAGTTTATCAATCAATTTCAATACTTTGCGGGTTGTATCCGCATCCAGGGTCGAATAAGTGTCGGGAACCATCTCAATTCCGGCGGAAACAGACTCGTACCCCTTGGCCTGCAGGGCTTCAAGCGCGGCTTCAAAGGCGGAAGGATCCGTCGTAACGGTGATGATACCGTCTTCATTGGCCACGTCATCAGCACCGGCTTCGAGGGCGGCTTCCATGATTTCATCTTCGCTTACGGAGGAAGCGTCGTATTCAATCACACCTTTCCGGCTGAACATATATGAAACGGAACCGGTCGCCCCCAGGTTTCCGCCGTTTTTACCGAAAAGATTACGGACGTTTGCCGCGGCCCTGTTTTTGTTGTCGGTGAGAACGTCAACAAGGATGGCGACTCCGCCCGGACCGTATCCCTCGTAGGTAAGTTCCTCGTAGGTTGTGGCGCCGAGTTCCCCGGTACCCTTCTTTATGGCTCTTTCAATATTGTCTTTCGGCATATTGGCCGCACGGGCTTTCAGAATAGCTGTACGCAGGCGGGGGTTGGCATTAGGATCCCCGCCGCCCATACGGGCCGCAATAGAAATTTCCTTGATAAATTTGGTGAACATCTGGCCGCGTTTTGCGTCGGCCGCACCCTTGGCATGTTTAATGGTTGCCCATTTACTATGTCCTGACATATTAACTCCTTGAATTATTGTCCCATACTACAAAATACGTCAAAAACTGTCAACCGGCGCGAAACACCGGTGACAGTCCGTAGCATTCAGAGGAAATCCGTCTAATAAAAAAGAGACATGAACAACTCAGGGACGGCCGGCTGCACAACCCTTTTCCAAAAAGGAAATCACTTCCTGTTCATACCATTCGGTTGAAAAGGGAAAATGCCCGCGAAGAACAGGACGCAGCTTGGCATCAATGGCATCCTTGCATTCTTCACATATATCGAATTCACGAATATGGAAATAGGTTCTGTTTTTTATGGGCTTAACCAACTCTTTTTTGCATACGTCACAATATAAAGCTTTCATCCAACATCTCCTGTTTTTCAAACATAAATTAAAAGCTGACTCCCTCCGGGAACCGCTTCCAGATGGAATCATATCCCATCATAAATAATTTGTCGAGCATTTTTTTTTGTGATAAACTTCAGTCTATGAAAAAAAAACAGGAAGATCTGATTTCATTTGAAATCGGTGGAACCGCCTTCAGCAGAAAGAAAATGCTGGTTATAGCCGAAATAGGAACCGCCCACGGCGGGAATCCGGAAAAAGCGGAGGAACTTATAGCGGCGGCGGCGGAATCAGGGGCGGACTGCGCGAAATTCCAGATGGTTTTTGCGGACGAAATACTCCACCCCCTTTCAGGACCGGTGGAGTTGCCGGGCGGGCGGATACCTCTGTATGAAAGATTCAAGGCGTTGGAAAAGGAGGAAGGCTTTTTTGCCGGACTGAAGGAAGCCTGCGAGCGGCGCGGGTTGATTTTCCTCTGCTCCCCTTTCGGACTGAAAAGCGCGCGGATACTGAAAAACCTTGCACCATCAGTCATAAAAATCGCGTCCCCTGAATTAAACCATTTTCCGCTCCTGAAAGAATGCGCCGGATACAACATCCCCATGATTTTATCCACCGGAGTATCCGAATTCAGGGACATAAAACTCGCGCTGGAAACCGTGAAGAATGTCCGGCACAAGCTGGTTTTACATTGCGTGACCTCATATCCGGCCCCGCCGGAAGACTACAACCTGAGAACCCTCGAATTCCTGCAGGAAAAAACCCGCCTTCCCTGCGGAGTAAGCGACCATTCACTGGATCCGGTCCTGGTTCCGGCGGCGGCATGCGTCTGCGGGGCATGCGCTGTGGAAAAACACATATGCCTGTCAAAGCAGGACGGGGGTCTGGACGATCCCGTCGCGCTGACTCCGGAACAATTTTCCGGAATGGTGAAAATCCTGCGCCGATGTGAAAAAGAGGACAGGGAGGAAATACGGGCAGACCTCGAAAGGGAATACGGAAAAGATGTCATAAGGAAGGTCCTCGGAAAAAAGCGGAAAGCCCTGGCGGATTCAGAAAAAATGAATTACGGAAGGACAAACCGTTCCCTCCACTACATGAGGGATTTGAGGAAAGGGGCTCTTGTCCAGCCCGGAGACATCGCGGTTTTGAGGACGGAAAAGGTACTGTCGCCCGGAATTTCCCCGATGTTTCTTCCCCGGCTTGAGGGAGCCGTGATGGCGAAGGATGTGCGGAACGGCGACGGCGTCCGCATCAAGGATTTCAAGAGGATTTTGAAAAAATAAAGCTCACCTGGTTCCGAGAAGACGGGCTATCCGCCTCAAGCCGTACAGGGTGAGTTTTTCATCATAATCCTGGAATTCCGAAGTTATCGGTTTCAGGACACTGTTCAAGCCTCCGGTGGCGACCACATGGATGTCCCCGGGGCTGATTCCCTCTTTCCCGGCGATTTCCTTTCTCATCCTGGCGACAAGGCCTTCGACAAGGCCGGAATAGCCCAGAACAATCCCTGACTGGATGGAGTGGATTGTATTCGTACCCAAAGCGGACGGAGGCGTTTCCAACGGAACGGACGGAAGCTGCGCGGTATTGCTGAAAAGGGATTTCACGGCCGTTCCAAGACCCGGTGCTATCGCGACGCCCAGAACATCTCCCTTCGATCCCACGGCGATAAAAGAAAGGGCCGTTCCAAAATCAACCGCAATGCAGGCGCTTTTATAGCGGGCATAAGCCTCGGAAGCGTTGCACACAAGATCCGTACCGATTTCATGTACAGAAACCTCCGGGATTTTTATTTCCAGCTTGTCAAAAACCTGGTAATTCAACAGCAGCGGTTTCTGTCCGGTAATATTCTGGATGGTCCGTATAAACGGTCCTATGAGGGACGGCACAACGGAACTTATTATTGAAGAATCAACGGCGGAACCTTTCAGCCCGGAATCACGGAAAAGGGAAAGAAGGATGGAAGTATATTCATCAGCGGTTCTGCGCACATCGCTGAAAATACGCCAGGAATGGACTATAGCCTCTCCTTCAAAAACCGCGACCACAGCATTTGTATTTCCGATATCAACAGCAAGAAGCACAGAAACCTCCTATTGAAAAAAAACTTTCCCGCAGGTATGATAACAGTATGCCGCAGATTATACAACCCAGAATTTTGAAGGGCTTCCGGGACTTCCTTCCGGAACAGGAAATACCGAGAGCTGTTTTAATTGAGAAACTCACAAAAACATTCAGGAAATACGGTTTTGTCCCCATAGATACGCCGGTTCTGGAATATTCCGAAGTGCTTTTGCGTAAAAGCGGGGGAGAAACAGAAAAGCAGGTTTTCCGTTTCAACGACAACGGGGGAAGGGATGTGGCCCTGCGCTTTGACCTGACTGTTCCCTTCGCCCGTTTTGTGGCGGAACACAAGGATGAAATTTATTTTCCGTTCAAACGGTATCACATAGCAAAAGTATGGAGGGGGGAAAAGCCGCAGGCCGGAAGATACAGGGAATTCATTCAATGTGACTTCGACACAGTGGGAGCGGATTCCGCCGGCAGCGATTTTGAAATCCTCAGCCTGATAAAAGCCGCCTTTGATGAAATAGGGGTTCCCGACATAACAATCAAAATCTCGCACAGGGGGATTTTCAACAGGTTTCTGGAGAAACTTTCCCTGTCGGATAAAAGCGAGGAAATCCTCAGGCTTACCGATAAATCCCTGAAAATAAGCGGGGAAGAGCTTTCATCCCAAATGGAGGAGCTTACAAATTCAAAGCAAAAAGCCGAAGCCGTCCTCGACTATATCGGTTCAGCACGGTCCGCTTCCCCAGGGGATTTTGAAAAAGTCCTCGCAAAAATAGAGGAAGCGGCGGGGGGCCCCGCGGAGGATACGGAACGGTTGAGGGAGATTTACAGCTGTATTAAAGCCGAGGGCATCGGGGATTATTTTGTCCTTGACCCTTCAATCGCACGGGGACTTGATTATTATACAGGTATAGTTTACGAGACGTTCCTGAACGAGCTTCCTTCCATAGGTTCCGTTTGTTCAGGAGGCCGCTATGACAACCTTACAGGTTTGTACATGAAAGGCGAAATTTCCGGGGTCGGTGCATCCATAGGACTGGACCGCCTTATTGCCGGCTTGGAACAAACCGGCAGGAAACAGGAACAGCCGGGATTCACGGAAGCGGTTGTGTTCTGGACCGAAGACAGCACAACCGCTGAAAGATACAGGGCGGCGGATATACTCCGGAAAAACAACATATGCTGCGAGGTTTTCCCGGAACAAAAAAAGCAGGGATTCCAGTATACGTGGGCTGAAAAAAAGGGAATCCAGTGGGGACTGTTTTCCACCGGTGACTCAAAATGCACTTTGAAAAATCTGGCAACCAGAGAAACCCATGAAAACATTTCTCTGAACGAAGCCGCTGAAATCATCAACGGACAAAAATCCTGTCAATGATTTTTACACGGCGTCCGTATCGTCTCCCGCAACACCGTACTCGTTGAGCTTACGGTGCAGGGTTTTCCGCCCTATTCCCAGCATATCGGCGGTTTTGGACTTATTCCCGTTATTAGCGGCCAGCGTCTGGAGAATGATTTCTTTTTCCGCCTCGGATACAGTCGTTCCCAACGGGATTTTTATACACTGGCCTTCGTGTCCGGGCATAATTCCCGGGGGAAGATCTTCAGCGGTGATTACGTTTTTTTCAGCCATTACAACGGCGCTTTCAATGCAGTTTCTGAGCTGTCTCACATTTCCGGGCCAATCATAGGAATACAGGATATTCCTGGCCTTCAAGTCCACCCCTTCTATTTTTTTCTGGTTTTCATTCGAGAACTCTTTTATAAATGACGCCACCATCATGGGAATATCATCTTTACGCTCCCGCAGCGGAGGTACATGTATGCGCACTACATTAAGTCTGTAAAACAAGTCTTCGCGGAACCTTCCCTCCTCAACCTCTTTCTCCAGATCCCTGTTCGTCGCCGCGATAATCCTGACATCCACTTCTATTGTTTCTTCACCGCCGACACGCTCAAATTTTTTCTCCTGCAGCACCCTCAGAATCTTTATCTGCACCTGCTGGTTGATTTCCCCGATTTCATCCAGAAAAATTGAACCGCCGTCAGCCAATTCAAAGCGCCCGCGCTTCCGGCCCACAGCGCCTGTGAAAGAACCCTTTTCATGACCGAAAAGCTCGCTCTCCAAAAGCGATTCCGCCAGAGAAGCGCAGTGAACTTTCACAAAAGGCCCGTCTTTGCGGGGAGAAAGATTATGGATGGCGTTGGCTATAAGCTCTTTACCTACACCACTTTCCCCTGTAATCAAAACAGAAGCCTTTGTCGGCGCGACTTTCCTGCATACATCGAAGTTTTTCATCATGGCAGGGGATTTTCCGATAATATGCTCAAAAGTTTTTTTGCTGGCCAATTCAGCCTCAAGTTCTCTTTGCTGGAGAATCATTTCACGGCTGCGCAAAGCCCTTTTCACAAGGAGAGAAAGCCTGTCAAGATTCAAGGGTTTTGTCAGGAAATCGTAGGCTCCTGCCCGCATCGCATCAACAGCGGTTTCCACCGAACCATGGCCTGTTAAAACTATAACCGGAACACCGGGATAATCAGCGACAACCTTGGAGAGAACCTCCTCGCCGCTCAACACCGGCATACGCAGATCTGTTATGATCAGATCAACCTCATGTGCGGCGGCATAATCCAGTCCGGCTTTTCCGTCGGAAGCTGTAGCCACATTATATCCGTCCATTTCGAGGGCGGTCGCAAGACCTTCCCGGATATTCTGCTCGTCATCAATAACCAGAATATTGAATTTCACACAAGGCCTCCTTAATTATTCTCCGGAAGATTTCACCGAATCGTAGGGCAGCAGTTTTTTTGCCTCACGGATAACAGGCAGGGCTATACTGAAACACACACCTTCACCCTGAAGAGAGCAAACCTGAATGTCCCCCCTGTGTTCCTTTATTATTTTATAAGCCACAGGAAGCCCGAGCCCGGTTCCGTCAATCTTGGTGGTGTAATAAGGTTCAAAAATATGCGCCATATTTTCAGGGGAAATACCGGGCCCGTCATCCTGAATCTGGATAATAACAGCGTCATCCTTGACCCTGCTACGCATGATTATGGAACCGGATCTCCCTTCCCCTATGGCTTCCTGGGAATTCTTTATAAAATTGAGGAAGACCTGCCTGAGTTTTTCTTCATCACCGAGAATCATCGGAATTGATTCATCCAGCTCCAGGGAAAGGTTTATTTTTTTCGACTTTAATTCTTCGGATACGAAATCAGCGACATCCTTTATCACGGAATTGATTGACAGCGGCGAAGCGACGAGCTTTATCGGCCGTACCGCCGTCAGAAAATTCACAATCGTTTTATTCAGCCTGTTTATTTCCTCGGAAATTACATCCAGGGATTTTTTTACATTGTTGTCTCCGGCTAAATCAGACACCGCTATTTTTTTCTGTAAAAGCTGGACATAAATACTTATGGAAGCAAGGGGATTTTTTATTTCATGGGCGACGGAAGCGGCAAGATTCGTAAGGCTTGCAAGGCTTTCAACACGTCTGTTTTTTATTTCCTCTTTTTTCGCCTCCGTGACATTTTGGATTGTTATTATATTCCCGCGGATTTTCTTTTCCGACACCAGAGGCATAATTGAAAAACTGAGATAAACAGACATATTCCCGTGGGTTATGCAGAAAACCCTGTCGGAGGCGTTTTCCTCATTCAATATAGTTCTTTTTATAAAATCGGATATTTCCTCGTTTTTTATATAATCCCAAACAGGCTTCTCAGACGATGTGTCGGAAAAAAAACCGGTAAAATGGTGAACAACGGCTTTATTGTAAAGGATAAGGTTTCCAGGAACGTCACAGATAATAATCCCGGTTGACAAGGAATCCAGGGCGCCCGCGAGTATTTCATACTCTTCCTCGAAAGCGGAAAGGAATTCCCTCAGCTGCAGAAAAGTCATTTTATCGGTTTTTTTTAACGCCCGTTTTATAAAATCCCGCAAGATTTTCTCCTCAGGTACTTTATCAGCCGGCAATCATAAAACTGCCGGTCTCTTATTTCAAACATGAACGCAATTCATATTCCAACCGGGAAAGGGAAGCGGCGGGAGTCAAATTAAAAACAGAGGTCGCATCATAAGCTTTTCTGATTGCAGCAATCCATTTACGGCAAAGTTCTGTTTCCAAAGGGGTTAAAGAAGGCTCCCTCAAGGCTTTCCTTATCAAATCCATTATACATGATAAAAACATTTTCCATACCGCATCCGGCTTAAATTTATTCATCAGGGAAGATATTTCCTGAACGGAAATTTCCTGCAGGGATTCCCCCGCGGAAACAACCGGATCCAGGGACGGAAAAATCATATTCCTGCGTCCGGGGTTCTGGCTTTCCCCTGAATTCCGCAGAACAGAGAAAAGGAAACGCCTGGCACACAAAAGTGATTCGGCAGGATTTACAGGAAGAAACTTATCCATAAACGCGGACAGACTCTCACCAGGCTCCGGAATTGTTTTAAAAACACGCCGGATAATTTCCTCTTCAGAGGAAGGGGATCTCTGCACAAAAGGATAATTCCTGACACGGGAGAGAATGGTCGGAATAACCGCTCCCCTTTTAACCGCGGTTAAAACGAAACGGACATTTTCAGGAGGTTCTTCCAGAATCTTCAAAAACGCATTGCGGGAAGCATCCTGCATGGTCTCCACATTCTCGACTATCAACACCTTCACTTTTCCGGCAGGCTTTACGCGGAGCCATGAGGAAACATTACGCACATAACTTACGGGAACAGCTGAATACAAAAAATTATCCTCAAGCTTTACCGCCGCATCCACGATGGAATCCGTAAGTTTTTCAAGGGCCTCTCTTTCAGGAAGAGGATAGGAAGGGGATATTTCTTCCAGAGCATCATTCAGGGATGCAAGAAGCGGGGAAGCTTTTGAAAAACGTCCGTCATCGGCATCAGCAAAAACAGGATGGAATCTCAAAGTCAACTTGCGGACCGAACGGATGAAAAGATAACGGGAAGCGATGCCGGGGGAATCGGTTGAGAGAAAAGCGGATGCGGCCGCCTTTATTTCCAGCACACAGGAACGGGCGCCCATTATCAGGGTATCAACGGAATTCAATTCCCTGTGTTTCAGACAGGAGGCACAGGTACATACCCAACCCCCCGTTCCTTCTTCACAAGAAAGGATGCGGGCAAGTTCAAGGGCGGCGGTAAGTTTTCCGGAATACGCCGGCCCGGAAAACAAAATGGAAGGAGGAAGCCGGTTGGCTTTGATGTCGGAAATCAAAGTACCAGCGGAAGGCTGGGCAATAAGGTTCTCAAACATAAATCAATACAAACCTTCCGTTTTATAAAAAATTCTGCAGAACATCTGGAGTCCTCATTGTAAAAGGTTTAAAGACAGCCGCGAAAAAACTGTCGGAAAGCAAAAAAGAAACATCAAAAAAAGGCTGCAAAGTCAGGACAACAATTATGACCGCACAGAACAAAAGTCCTTCTCCAACTCCGAGAAAAAATCCCAGAGCCCTGTCAAAATTACGCATGGACTCATTTTCAAAAGCCCTGTTCACAATACGCTGTATAATTTTTATCACGAAATACACAGCGATGAAAATCAACAGGAAAGAAATAATCCCGGACAGGGGATTCGCATCCGTAACTTTCTCCACAAAAGGCGAAAGAGACCTGAAAAAAAGAACCGCGGCGATTCCCCCTCCTATAACAGCGGTTTTAGAAAAGAATTCATCGACAAAACCTTTGATGGTGCAGCGCACTATGAAAAATAAAATGACAACAAGCAGGAAGATATCGAAATTAGAAAATGAAAAAGTCGCCATTACTTTTTCCCTTCCGCAATATCCATAAGGATCCCGGCGATTTTTTCCGAACTGCGCATACCGCCGCAGGCAGCAGGTCCTCCCGCATCAGAAGCCGCCGCCGACATAGAATTAAACACATCCATACCGCCGTTTCCGGGGAGAATTGTCTCCACCGCCTCCTTCAGTTTTTCAGGAGTAACATTTTCCCCGGAAAGCACCAGCGCGGCGCCGCGCTTCTCAAACCAGGCGGCGTTTTCAAGCTGATCCCCGCGGGAAGAGCCCTTCTCAAGGGGAACAAGAATCATCGGCTTTCCGGCGGCGGCACATTCCCAGACAGCGCCGGCTCCCGAACGTGAAACAACAATTGTGGCGGCGACGAGAACATCCGCCATTTCCCTGGAAATAAAATCAACAGGAAAATATCTCTTTCCGGATTTCAAATAATCAGCCTTACCCGGATTTTCCCGCTGAAGCTTTGGAATTTTTCCTCCTGTTTGATGCACGACGACAAACCTGCCGCATAAATCCTCAAGGCAGGAATAAACAAGCTCATTCAGGCTCTCAGCGCCGGAACTTCCACCCAGAACGAGAAGGACAGGATCAGAGGAATCAATCCCGATAAACGCCCTGCCCTTTTCCCCGGAAGCGGAAAAAAAACCGTCACGGACAGGATTTCCGGTTACCATGCACCTGGCTTTCACCCCTTCAGGAAAAAATCCGGCGGTTTCACTGTATGAAAGAAGAATTCTGGAAGCGACGCGAGTATTGAGCTTTGTCGCCAACCCGGGTGAAAAATCACATTCATGGGTGACCACGGGAATACCCAGAACTCTGGCGGCGAAGCACGGGGGAACGCTCACAAATCCGCCTTTTGAAAAAAGCACATCGGGTTTTAATTTTTTCAAAAGACCCAGCGAAGAAAAAAAGCCCGCCGCAATTTTAAAAATGTCAACAACATTCTGAAAACTGAAATACCTCCGCAATTTTCCGGAGGGAACACTGTAAAATTTTATTCCGGCGGTTTCAACGATTTCCCTGTCCCTTCCTCCCGGCGAGCCTATCCAGGAAACGGCGGCAAGATTTTTTTTAATAAGAACCTCGGCAACGGCTATGCCGGGAAAAATATGTCCTCCGGTCCCTCCACCGGTAAAAACCATGTTTTTCATGGCGTTATTCTACCATGTTTGGAAGGAACTTGAAAAGTCGGCGGAAACGGCGGAAGCAAAGGCTAAACATTGAATAAGCGGCAGAGCTCATCGTTATGGAAAAGTTTCGCATAACCAGCCGCGGACATTCCCAAAGCATCAGGAATTGAAGGATCCGCATTGTATTTCATGAGCAGACGGCATGTTCCCACATCTCCCCGGCCGGCGGCGATACAGACAGCAGTCTGGGAATCCATTCCCTTCACATTTGGATCCGCACCGTTCTCAAGAAGGAATTCAGCGATATCCGGTCTTTTTGTATGAACCGCGTCCATAAGAGGGGAATAACCCCGGTCTCCGGAAACGGCATTTATATCGGCGCCGGCTTTAAGAAGGATTTCAACCACTTCCAGGCTTCCACCCCTAACAGCAAGGGTAAGGACGGAATTCCCGCGCATATCACGCATATTCACATCGAAACCGGCTTGAAGGAAAAGGGTTGTCTCGCAGGAATTGCCGTCCTCAACGCATTTGAAAAAATTCTCGGCAAAACAGGACACGCCCATGGACAGCAGCTTTGTTTTCGCCGCCGACATATCCTCCTCTTTCTTCAGTCTTTCAGTTTCAGTTCTTAAAAAAGATGAAAAATCTCCTGCGTCCACAAAAGTAGCCGAAGACCTGAACTGCTCCGGAACGGAAAGCTGGATCCCGGCGTTTATGACAACGGCACGCAGATTCCTTCCGAGGCAATAACCGGAAAAAAATATGAAAACACACAGTTGTTCCAGACCGCAGGAATTTTCGGAAAAAATAAAAACCAAGTGGGACGTATCTTCCGGAAACGGCAGGAACTCTTCCTGGATTGTCTTTTTCGTCTCCGGCGATATTTTTTTCAGAGTATAAAGACAGGAGGCGCTGTCCAATTCATTGCAAACAGCCTCGAGGGAAGCTTCACATTCAGAAGTATAAAAAACTACGGCTTTCAAAGCAAACTACCGGGCACATCCGGAAAAGCTGCATACTCCGGATACAAATAAAAAGGGAATCCATGAACCGGATTCCCGTAGTGCCGTCGGACAGAATCGAACTGTCGACACAAGGATTTTCAGTCCTTTGCTCTACCAACTGAGCTACAACGGCTGAAGCTCGTTTAATATATCTTTCCGGGGAAAAAATGTCAATACCTTGATAAATATTGTAATTTAAAAAATAATTGTTATACTAGAGTTATCAAGACAGGAGGAGAGTCAGTATGAAAAAATTATTTCTTATAATTTTAACAGCGGGTTTACTTTTCACGGTTCATGCCCAGACAAGTCCATCTGATTTAAAATCAAAATTCACGGGGAATCTTGAGGATTTCCTCGGCGATATAAACAAAAACCTTCCGGACAGCGCGGTATCCGGCGGCACATGGTCGGACGCTTATATCGGACAGCTCATAGGGCTTCCGCCTCATTTCGGCATAGGGCTTTCCTGCGGTTTCTCACGCTTTCCCATAGATGGTCTTATGGATGCGGCGGAACAGGTCGGAGCATCACTGGATACAGCGGACTGGCTCGGAGGCGACAGCATTCCGATTATCAATCCTGCGATTGAACTGCGCATAGGAGGATTCGCCCTTCCGTTTGACGCAGGAATACGTTTCAGCATGTTGTCTTCAAATGATTTTTTCGGGCTTGACATAGAATACCTTTCGTTTTCAGTGGATGCCAGATACGCCATTATCGAGGAAAATCTTGTCCTCCCTGATTTAAGCGTTGGACTTGGCTGGTACCACATTTCGGGAAACATCGGTTATGAATTCAACGCATCGGATCTGGCAGATAGCGCAGGATTTACTATTCCCTCCACAGCAGACCAAACGGAGAATTTGAGCATAGACTTCAAGACAAACGTATTCGAGGCAAGGGTACAGGTTTCAAAGAGTCTGCTGATTTTCACCCCATATTTGGGATTGACGGGTTATTACGCCATGTCTGAAAGCTCCTACGACATCGTAGATGAAAGCAAAACATTGACTGATTCCTATTTCGGTTCCAGAATTTACGGGGGACTGTCATTCAACATCGCTTTTGTAAAACTTGATTTGTCAGGAAATTACAGCTTTACAACCGGAAACTGGGGAGGCAACCTGGGCGCAAGATTCCAGTTGTAAACGCAGCCACAGCGGATCCGGCAAACCGGAAGGGGAGCCGGACACCGCATTGGATTTCCATTCAGAGATCCAGAGCAAGAATGAAATCGACCTCGCTGCGTGGAAGGGAAAGGATTTTTGCGATTTCTTCCGGGGAGATGTCCTTCCTTGCAAGATTCACGACCTGTTCCCGCACGGGGATTTCCGGCGTGATGGTCCGCGGAGAGGAAGCGCCCTGCCTTGCTTTTTCCGCGGCGGCTGCATTCTCTGAAATTTGCCGCCGGGTGTAAACCGTCTTTCCTTCCGGAACAGGCTGTTCCTCCACGGATGATGGGGGCGAGACAGCCGCAGAAACAGTTTTTTTCCGCTTTTCTATTTCCGAAGCAGCCAGAAGAATCCGTTTGTCAGCCTTTGCAATCATATCGCGTAAAAACGCGGTTCTGTCTTCTATAAGGGAAACATCCATGTCTATTTTATGCTGCAAATCCTTATAAAGAAGATTCAATTCATCCTCAATATCACGGAGAAGGCGTTTCGGTGAAAACCGTATTTTGAGCAGAATGAAAAAAAATATAAAAAGAAAAATATTTATAACAAGAAGAAATACTGCGATTTTCAGCATGGCAATTCATTCAATTATATTGAAATATCAATTTTATTCCCGACTCCGGAGGCAAGCAAATCACTGTTTTTACCATCCGTATTTTCCTGCACACCGTCCTCCTGATTACCGGCGTCCGTCTCCTGTTTACCTTTTTGCCGCTCCTCCGCATCATGAGCCGAACCGTTCCTGTCGGAAACTTTTGCGGTAAATTCATTTTCCGTCTCAGGCCCCTGAACCGTCTTGGCTTTTGCCTCGGCGGTTTTCCTCACATCAGCGTCCGATACGGCCTTCGCCTGCTGCATGGCGGCCTGCTGGGATAAAACGGATTTTCCGACCTTATCCATCTGTGTGTATAAAGTCTGTAAATCAATTGGAAGTATAGCCATTGGGAACCCTCTTCATATCTTCATCCGGACCCTGATACTTTCCGTACCTGATTAATCCGTTCTCAAGATAGAACGTGGTTGCCTTACAGTCAGAACGGACTTCCTCAACAACATCCCTTATAATGATTTTCACCCCGGCATAAACCTTCGCAGAAGCGGAGACCTTTCCGCGCATCTTCAGATTACTCAAATAGTCCTGAATCTTGTCTATTTCACAAGAGAATTCTTCAATTTCATCCTGAAGGGTATATTTACGTTCACCCAGCTTTTTAAGGCTTTCTTCCTTTTCCTCTGAAAATTCAGCCTTCTGTTTTTTCTGGTTCACGAGGGTTGTATAATTTAACTGGACTTCGCCCAATTCTTTTTCAGCCTTCTGTTTTTCCAGCATGAGTTCATCAAGTCTTTCCTTGCTGTGGGGATCAAAACCGACCGAAAAAACAGTCTCGCTTCCGCCGCCGAGACTGCCGAGTGTCTTCGCGTGAATTTCCTCAGAGGCAGTCAGCGTTCCTCCGATTATGGCGGCCCGTTTTCCGTTGCACAGGATTTTTTTGTTTGCCGACACCTGGGAATTGATAATCCCGTCAGAAACAATCACGAATTCGCCCGCTTCAATTTTTGTATTCTCAATAAAACGGGCCCATATTGATTTTCCGGCATGGACAATACCCTCCCCCTTGCCGACAATTCCCTGGCCTACAACGATATCACCCTCGGCATCCAGATTGGATTTACCAACGGACCCGCGCACTTCAATATTTCCTGTGGCTTTTACGGTAAAGCCGTCTTCCACGCTTCCGTTTATATACACTGTTCCGAGGAACATAATGTTTCCTGTTTTAAGAGAGACATCCCCTTCAATATTCAGGATGGGTTCGACATTGATTTTATTGTTGAGAATCAGAACCTGACCATTCAGAGAAGCCAGGATTGTCACGCCGTCCTCAGCCAGCCGGGTGTTTTTCCCGAGAGGAAGGGGAATATCCTTGCCGTTTTTAGCCTCAAGGTATTTTCCGGTGACAGTCTTACCGCCCTGACCTCTTTTAGCTGGAATCTTTTTTGCGAGGACCTGCCCGGCGACAACATTTTGAATTATATTCAGCTCTTTGAAGTCAACCTTTCCGCCCTCGGTTTCCTTTAATTTAACCTTCGTCCTGTCAACCTCAAAGTTGTATTCGATATATGCGTTGTCCCCGTCTTTGGGCTTAACCCCTTCCGCCACAAGATACTGCTGCTTATAAACGGGTGAATCCACAAACGCGTTTATGCGTTCCTCATCGACACCTTCCGTAACCCTGTTGTTCTGTAAAAACGCTATAATCATGGCGGCGGACAAATCAGCGCCGCCGGGCCCTGGAGGAGTGACATAAAGCCAGGCCTTCATCTCCTGATCGGTTATATCCACCGACATGACAGGATTATTAGCGGGATTATAATCATAATGGGCTACCCTGATATAATTGCCGGACTGTTTCTCCACCGCGGTCTTTACAGTATCATCGTCCGCATCATGCACATTCCTATCCCGCAAACGGCTTTTAACTTCCTTCAAAGTTACGGGAGAACCGTTCCCCGAAGGCGGGACAACCTTGAGATAAACCCCGTCCGTTCCAAAAAACACAAAGGCCGCACCGTCCCTGTCGGGAATAACGTCTTCGACTTCCTGCTCTCCCGCATCTTCTTTTTCAACAGCGGCCTGCTCTTCCGGGGAAAGCTTTTTCACACTTTGATAGGCACGTATTATCCACGGTTTTTTCGTCAACGCAAAAAAACCGTTCACACCTCTCTGAATCACCTCATAATCAATATTTCTTACGGAAACATCCAGTTCAACCGCGGCATTGGCTATGGCTTCATCAAGGGTATCAGCGGAAACTTCCACAAAAACCCTGGCTTTATCATCTTCATAAAGCTTTTCCATTTCCCGCCGGATTTTCTCCAAAGTAACCATAAGCTAAATGATACCTCTTTTTATATTTGTAAGCTTGGAACGCAGCCTCTCATTGGCTTTTGAATGCAGCTGGGACACACGTGATTCAGTAACCTTCAGAACCTGTCCGATTTCACGGAGCGTAAGGTCTTCATAATAGTAAAGAACCAGCACCATTTTCTCTTTCTCAGGGAGTTCGTTTATGGCTTCCGCAATCACACGTTTCATCTCATTCCGTTCAACGATAACATCCGGCTTCATGGAAGCAGGAGACTCCAGACTGTCGGCGATGGAAATATGCTCGGAGTCATCCCCCGTCCGGCGGGCGTCGTCTATCGACACAATGCTGGAAACGGATGTTTTAAAACGCATCTGCTGGTATTCCTCCTCGCTCACACCCAGAGCGGAGGCAATTTCAGAATCCGCGGCGGCCCTTCCCAAATTGGACTCGAGACGGGCGACGGTATCCTCAATCTCGCGTGTTTTCTGCCGGACAGATCTTGGAACCCAGTCTATCGAACGCAGTTCATCAAAAATCGCCCCACGGATTCTGGTTACGGCATAGGTTTTGAATTTCACGTTTTTTTCGGCATCGAATTTATCTATGGCATCCAGGAGCCCGAAAACACCAAAACCGACAAGATCATCAAATTCCACCGATTCCGGCATTCCGACAGCAAGTTTTCCGGCGACATATTTTACCAAAGGAGCATACTGCTTTATGAAAAATTCACGAATCGAGGGAGACCTGGTCTTTTTATACTCTATCCACAATTCGTCTTCTGTTTTCTGCTCCAAAAAAGCATTCCCCATTAAATCCACCCTATATTTTATTTACTCTTTCGAGAGCACAGACCTAATCGCTTTTGCCATTGTCTCCGCCTCAATTTCAGGTTTTTCCCCGAAACCGGAAGCTCCGGAACTAAAACCAGACGCAAAATCCGGTTTAGCATAGGAAGAACCGTCAATATCCGTATCTTCATCCACCACCCCGGCCTCGGCAAAATCCGAAACATCAGGCAGAACATCCAGTCCGTCCTGGGAAGAAGGAGGAGGCGCATCCAGATTATCCGGAGATATAGGTGTTGAAACCGCGGCGGGACTTACGCTTTCAGGAACTGTTTCTGAAAACACAATATCCTCGGCGTCTTTTTCCGCCCCTTCATCACCGCTCTCTTCCCTTTCAGTCTCTTCCACATCCTCAGCGGAAAAATCAGGCACGGCATTACCCGAAAACACCGCATCCGCAGGCAGCGATTCCTCTCCGGATGCCGGTTCGGATTCCACCGGCCCGGAAACGCCGGCATTTACAGACAGATCCAGATTATCCCTGACAAAACCCGCGTCAGTTTCTCCTGAGACATCCCCGGCCGCTTCATCGTGATCCCCGACAGTAACATCAAGAGAAACCCCTACTCCTGGTTCCGGAGCACCTTTTCCTGGAGGGGGCGGGATGTCATCGAAAATTTCCGGCAAAAACCGGTGGAAAACAGCATTGAAAGCCGCGGCCAAACCAGCAAAAACAACACCGAAAACAAGCGCCCTGATTAAAACAAGAGGAAAACCTGCTCCGCAGAACAAGCCCACAAGGAAAGACAGTCCGAACCCCGCCGCGCCGCAAGCTGCATAAATTTTAGGTCCGAACATTAACACCTCCCACCCTTACAGACTATGCTAAAAAAGCACTATAGTCAAGTTTTTTCGCCTTATCTACAATTATAGCGTCATTTTTTAAAATAACCATAAAAAAAGCATCTGCCCCTCCAAACAGGAACAGATGCCGTTTTCAAACCCTAAAACCAGATTAAAAATCAGGTGGCATAGGTCGCTATGAACACACCTGCGGCGACCGCCGTTCCGATAACACCGGAAACATTCGGACCCATGGCATGCATCAAAAGAAAGTTGGAAGGATCATATTCCTGTCCGACTTTGTTGGAAACGCGCGCGGCCATCGGGACGGCGGAAACACCGGCGGAACCGATGAGCGGGTTGATCTTCTCTTTGAGAAAGATATTCATAATCTTTGCCATGATGACACCGGCCGCAGTAGCAATCGCAAAGGCAAAGAGACCGAGAACGATTATACCGACCGCATTCGGATTCATGATTTTCTCCGGGGTCATCTGTGAGCCGACACCGAGCGAAAGGAGAATCGAGACAATGTTCAGGAGCTCATTCTCCATTGTCTTGGAAAGACGGTCCACGACACCGCACTCCTTCACAAAATTGCCGAAGGCCAGCATACCGATAAGGGGAGCCGCCGCCGGAATGAGCAGAATCGAAAGAATCAGGAGCGAGACGGGGAAAAGGATTCTCTCCACCTTCGACACGTGGCGCAGCTGCTTCATCTTGATTTTCCGCTCTTTATCGGAAGTCAACAGCTTCATAATCGGCGGCTGAATCATCGGGACGAGGGCCATGTACGAATAGGCGGCGACAGCGATTACCGCCATCATGTGGGGCGCCAGCTTTGACGACACGTAAATCGAAGTCGGACCGTCGGCACCGCCGATGATGGCGATGGCGCACGCCTCAAAGAGGTTGTACTGGATACCGGGAAGGAGGTTCATCACCGCGACACCGAACAGTGTGCAGAAGACACCGAACTGCGCGGCGGCGCCGAGGATAGCCGTCTTGGGATTGGCGATAAGCGGACCGAAGTCGGTCATCGCACCGATTCCCATGAAAATCAGCATCGGGAAGAATTCATTGCCGACACCGGCATCGTAGATGATACGCAGCATCCCGTGCTCCCCGTACATACCGCCTCCGGGTATATTGACGAACACCGTTCCGAACCCAATCGGGATGAGGAGGAGCGGCTCAAAGCCCTTCGCAGCCCCGAGGTAAATGATGAGGAAACCGATGGCTATCATTATCAGCCTCGCCCAACCGGAAACAGTCGTGTTTTTCGTCGGGTCAACCAGGTCAGGAACTTCTTCGCTTCCATTGATAATGGAATTAAGCCCTGTAGTCTCACCGATGTTCCGGAGGAATTCAAGAACCGAAATTCTCGGCACATTCTCGGAACCCTTGATTGGCACATCAAGGTGGAATATCGACGGAACGGGAGTGTCATCGCCGGAAGCGAAAATATTACCAGCGAGGGAATACACAAACGCTATGGCAAGGATAGCAACTGTAATCGTCAGAATTTTTTTACTGGATTTCTCTTTACCTAACATTTAATCCGCCTTATTTGATTTCAGCTAAAACCTGTCCGGCTGTTATAGCAGAACCGGTCGGTACAAGAAAATGAATCTTTCCGGCGGAAGCTGCTTTAATCTCAAGTTCCATCTTCATAGACTCAATTATAATTACAGTCTGACCTGAGGTCACCTGTGAACCATCCGCAACAGCGTGTTTGAGGAGGGTACCGGCGACAGGAGCAGGTACAGGAGCACCGCCTGTTGCAGCAGCTGCCTGGGGAGCAGGCGCGGCCTGAGGCGCGGGAGCTGCCTGGGGAGCCGGCTGAGGGGCGGGGGCGCCGCCGCCGATTTTTCCAAGAAGCTGGCCCGCTGTTATTGCTGTTCCAGGTGCGACAGTGTAAGAAACAGGACCGTCTGCGGTAGCTTTGATTTCAAGCTCCATTTTCATTGATTCAATCATGATTACAGTGTCGCCGTTTTTAACGACCGACCCCGCAGGAGCCACAATCTTGAGGACAGTTCCGGCCACCGGCGCGGTGATATCGGCGCCGCCCGAAGAAGCGGAGGCTGCGGCGGGAGCCGCGCCTGCGGGAGCAGCGGATGCATCCTTGAAAGCAACAGCATAGGACACACCGTCAACAGTAACGGAACCTTCGGAAGAAGTAACTGAATAGTCCCTGCCGTTGACAGAAACCACATAGGAGCCGCCCTTGGACACAGGGGCAGACTTCACAACGAAGGAATCGGAGGAGACCGGACCGTCCGCCCTTTCCTTGAAGAACTTGGGCGCTACTTTCGGGAACATGGCATATGTAAGAACATCTTCCTCGCTTCCATCACCGCCGGCGGCCTTGGCTTCCTCAACCATCTTGTCCCATTCGTTGGGGATCAAATCGGCGGGCCTGCATGTGACGGCGACGTCCATGTTATTCTGCTTCAAAGCCTCCTTGAGAAGCTCTTCGTTGACAGGAGCCGGAGTTTTGCCGTATTTGCCGGTGACAAGGTCACGGGTTTCCTGGGTAAGGCGGGCATAACGGCCGAACAGGACATTGAATACAGCCTGCGTTCCAACAATCTGGCTCGTGGGGGTCACGAGAGGAATGTATCCGCAGTCTTTCTGGACGACCTGGATTTCCTTGAGAACGTCATCAATCTTGTCTGAAGCGCCCTGCTCCTTGAGCTGGTTCTCCAGATTGGACAGCATTCCGCCTGGAACCTGCGAGGCGAGGATGCGGGTATCCGCACCGAGGAAGCTCGATTCAAATTTGGCGTATTTTTTGCGTACATCGCGGAAGTAGGCGGCGACCTCAAGAAGGGTCTTCAAATCAAGACCGGTGTCCATGTCCGTGCCTTTCAGCATCTCGACGACGGTTTCGGTCGGGCTGTGGGAAGTTCCCATTGACATGGAGGAAATCGCCGTGTCAAGGATGTCCGCACCGGCTTCGGCGGCTTTCAGGAGGGTGGCGACAGAAAGACCTGTCGTGGCGTGGGTGTGGATTTCCACGGGGATGTCCACCTTGGCCTTGATTGCCTTCACCAGATCATATACTTCAAAGGGCTTGAGCAAGCCTGACATATCTTTTATACAGATGGAATCGGCACCAAAATCCGCATAAGATTTGGCGAGATCCGCGTAAATTTCTTTTGTGTGATAAGGAGTGGTGGCGTAAGAAATAGCCATCTGGACATGTTTACCGGTCTTCTTGGCCGCGTCCGTAGCCCTCTTCAGGTTACGGGGATCATTACAGGCGTCAAAAATCCTGAAAACACCGATACCGTTTCTGGCGGCGGCTTCCACGAAATGGTCAACGACATCATCAGCGTAATGGCGGTAACCGAGCAGGTTCTGGCCGCGCAAAAGCATCATGATGGGAGTTTTAGGCAGAGCCTTGTGAAGGGAGCGGAGACGTTCCCACGGATCTTCATTCAAAAAACGGATGCAGGAATCAAAGGTGGCTCCACCCCATCCTTCCAGACTCCAATAGCCGATGGAATCAAGTTTGTCGCAAATAGGAAGCATATCAGCGGTGGTCATGCGGGTCGCATGAAGACTCTGATGCGCATCACGTAAAACAAGATCTGAAATTTTAACACTCTTTCCCATAATAAAGAACTCCTTAGTCTCTATCGTTAACAGCAGCAGCGATAGCCGCTATAACCGCCTGATCCTGTCCGGATCCCACCGTGGGAGCAGCAGGATTTTCGACAGCCTCTTCTTTATCCCATCCGAAAGCTTTTACCATAAAGGCAACGAGCTTCATGAATACGATGAGGATAATAAGGAATGAAAAAACGACTCCCATTCCCAAGATAGTCAGAATTCCGCTCTGACTAAGCATTTCAGGTATTGTCATAAAACCTCCAAACAATCAGTCCCACTGCATTGTAACGGAATTCCATTTATTATTCAACGGGGGAAATCCGATTATGATTATCAACAGTTCGTGATATTTTCGCCTTAAGTGCGACTCGTGTACTGCAACATTGGAGTTCATCACATCAGGATTGAGGTAGATTTTACCCTCGTAGGTAAAGCCGTATGTCGTGCCGTCGTGCACAAGGAATTGAGTTTTGTCCTGCCCAAAGTGAACTTGGACTTTTTTAGGAAAGCTTATAAGGTGGATTATTCGTGCTCTTGCTTCCGGATACTTTTCCTTTACTCTTGCAACCAGAAGCTCAATGTTTATACCCTCCATGTTTTCGCATAAGGACATATT
>CASGDA010000013.1 GCA_949300145.1 uncultured Treponema sp.
TGAGGATTTCAGCGTTCCGGGTGGCGGCCTTCCCGTGGATGATGCCGATGTTCTTTCGGTTTCAGACGGTGACGGGGATTCCCCGGTTTCCGGGCAGGATGTTTTCCCGGAGGAGGCGGAAGCCCGGCCGGAAGAAGCTGCCTTTGCGGACGGTGACCAGTTCACGGATTCCGGGTTTTCGATGCCGGATTTCCCTGACATGCCGGATATTCCCGATGCGCTTGAAATGGATTCCGCCGCCGGGACAGAGGAATCCGCCGGGGAAGATGCTTTCGGTGCCGCGGGACTGGATGATATGCCGGAGATGCCCGATATGCCGGATATCTCTGGTTCTTCCGGTGATATCGGAAGTATAGATAGTGACGGGTTTAATTTTAACGTGGAAGAGCCCTCCTTAGGTGATTCACCTGCCGGGACTTCTCCGGATGATTTTTCATTCCAGGAAGATGGCTCGCATGGATTCGCTGATTCCGGAATTCAGGATGCGCAGGAAATAACCGCCGGCGTGGAGGATTTTTCCGGGGAAGATATAAGCGGCGGAAAAGCTGACAAATCCGATATGGAAGACTTTGACGGGCTTCAGGATTTGGACGGCTTTGAATTTGATGAAAAGGTTCTCAACGCCGCCATAAGAAACGCCTCTTCTTCGGATGCGGTTCCGGGCTTTTCGGATTTTGAAAAAGACGGTACCGGCGGAAAATCAAGGGCGGGGAAATCCGCGAAAAAAGAGATTCCCACTGAAATTTCGGAAGAAGAGTTTGAGAGGTTTTTGAGCATCCTGTCCCGCTTCCCTTTGAATCTGCGGCTTGCTGTGGAGGAGTATCTTTCAAGAGAAGAAGGGACGGAACTCCAGAAGATGGAGCTGGTTAACAATATTCTTACCGGACTTCCTTTGCGGAAAACAGCGAACATCCTTGAAAAATATCTGGACCGTTCGATTTCAATTCCCAGGGATTTTGAAAAAAAGAATTTCGAGGAATATGAACTTGAAAAAAGCTCCCTGAAGTATGTTTTTTTCAACAGAATCCTTCCCGTGACCGTGATGTCACTGATAGCCCTTGTTCTTACGGCTTGTGTTGTATTTTTATCGTATCAGTTTATTTACAGACCTGTTTCTGCGGAAAGTTTGTATAAACGCGGGTATGTGGCTATTCAGGATGAGCGTTATACCCAGTCCCGGGAGCTTTTTGATCAGGCTGTCGAAAGATGGGAGAAAAAACGCTGGTATTTCACTTATGCCAGGGCTTACAGGGATAAGAACCAGTATATTTCCGCGGAGGCAATGTATACGCGCCTTCTTGACCGTTTTGACAACGATTTGGATGGCGGCCTTGAATATGCCGAAATGCTGCGGACTGATTTACGTAATTTTGAAAAGGCGGAAACAATCCTACGGCGCAGGGTTCTTGATTATCATGTCAATAATTTGGACGGGCTTCTTCTTCTGGGTGATGTTTTCCTTGACTGGGCGGAGGAAGATCCCTCAAAATACGAGCTGGCAAGAATACAGTATGCGTCTGCGGCGGAGATTTACGGCCGGGAGGACCCCGTTCTGGTCAGGATGATGCGTTATTTTATACGTACAAACAATCTTGCGGAAGTTCTTCCCCTGAAAGAGCATTTTATGGATAAACGGGCGGAAATCGGTGCGGCGGATTTGATTGAGTTGGGCGGATACCTTCTGGAAAAGCGTTATATGCCTTCCGCCGGGGATTCTGACATCCTGCGGGATGCAATCGGTGATTTGCGGACAATCCTTGAGCGTGGCGTTGATTCAGACCCTTCAATTCCCGAAGGACATTATAACCTGGGCCGTTTTTATATCTTCAACTATAAAAACGATGTCGCCTCTGTTTTTCTGAATGAGGCCCTCATGTTGTTCCCCGGTTTAAAACAGGTGTCGCCCCGCCGTGTGGTAACCAATGTGGACGCTTACAGGCTCCTGGGGGAAATCCGCGCCGGCGAGAGGGAATACATAAACGCCCAGGAATTATACGCCGCGGGTATATCCCTTTATGAGGACCGGAAGGCCGCAAGATCCGTCCCCCAGGATCCGCGTGTCGGTAAGCTTTATGCTGATTATGCCGATATAGATTATTTTATCTCGAACGATTGGGATTCCGCCATGGACAACTATAGTAAAGCGGCTTCGGAACTCTACGATACCGCCTCCGTGCGTTATAAGATGGGCTATATCCAGTATCAGAAGCAGAATTATGAGGATGCCCTGCGTTTCTTTGTCCGCAGTTACGGCGAGGTGAATACGGACGGGAATATCCTTTTCTCCCTCGGTAATACTTTGTTCCGCCGCGGAAGCTTCAACGCCGCCCGCGGTTATTATGAGCAGCTTATGGAAATATCCGAGGCTGAAAGAATCCGTAAAGGTGTTATCCTGCCGCAGGTCCGCAGCGACCACGGTTCCTTTGTGGAACAGTACATGCATACATCGAACAATCTGGGCGTGACTTTGTATAATATTTCCCTTCAGACCGGAAGAAAGGATATGCAGGGAAGGGCTTACGCGTTGTTTTCGGAATCCGCCAGGGCCTGGGATGCCCTCACGAGGAATCCTGATACCATGATAAGGGCGCAGGGGACAAATCTTGCTTACCTCAATATGCAGAATATCACCGCTCCGTCTTCCGGTTTCTCCCCTGAAATTTATACGGATATTCCAAAAACGCTTACAGGGGAAAAGGTTCTGCAAAGCCGGCAGGATTGATTTTCTACGGATTCTGCAAAATGTTGATATGAAATATGTAACTTGCTTGCATATTTCATATTTTTATATTAGACTTGACTGAGACGGACGATTAACTCAGTGGTAGAGTGCTACCTTCACACGGTAGAAGTCACTGGTTCAAATCCAGTATCGTCCAAAACAAGCTCGGTCTTCAGGCGGTGATATGGACATGGGCATTCTTTCAAATGTAAGATACCGGTACGTTTCACAGACTGCTACTGTTGAAACACTTCTTAAAGAGTTTTTCCGTAAATTCATACATATCTGCGCTGCTTTTGTTCCCGTCATTGCGAAATTCAATCTTAATGCGGCCTGTATTTTACTTGCCGTGGCCATCCCCGTTTATTCGGTTTGTGAAATTCTGCGTCTTAAAGGTGTAAATGTCCCCGTTATTTCCAGGGTGACGGCATATGCGGCCAGGAGCCGTGACGCCGGCCGTTTTGTTTTGGGGCCGGTTACTCTTGCGGCGGGGATTCTTCTGTCTCTCCTGATTTTCCCTCTCGGCTATGCCTCTGTCGGTATTCTGGCGCTGGCTTTCGGGGACGGAACCGCAAGCCTGGCCGGGAAGATTTTCGGCAGGAGGAAAATTCCCGGCACAAACGGGAAAACCGTCGAGGGGAGCATGGCCTGCTTCATAATGGTTTTTCTCACCTCCCTCATGATAACCAGAAACTTTTTTCATGCGTTGTTCCTGGGAATAAGCGCCGCTGTTTTTGAAGTGCTTCCCTTAAAGGATTACGACAACCTTATCATTCCGCTGTTGATTTCTTTTCTGGCGGCGGTTCTGGATTCCTTCGCCTTGTTCTAGGATTCAAATCGGAGGAATTACTGCCACATATAATATGTGTGGAGCGAGCGCAGATATTTTTCGGTTCCCAGAATCTGGAGGATTAAGCCCGCGCACAAAAACACCCAGTTGTCGCACAGGCACAGGAGAATCCAGCCGGTGAGCATAAAGGTGCAGCCGGCGGCCGTTGTATAGTATGCCTTGTCGTTTTTTGTTATTCCCTGGATTATGAAGGATATAACAGCCGTCACGCACAGGAAGCAGGACAGGAATATGAGTATGTTCAGGTATCCCGGTGCAAGGAAAAACAGCGATGTTGAATCCGAATAATTGACGGGCAGAAAGCGCGCGGTCAGAAACGCCAGAAAGACCAGAGAGAACAGCGCCGTGCCTCCCTGCTGAAAGTTTTTCTCGAATGAAAATATTGCGCCGGCAAAAACCGCCAGAATGAAGAATATCCTTGAGAAGAAAACCGTTCTGGATATTATATATATGAAAAAGGGCTGCGCCTGCCACAGATTGTATAAGGGAACCATCATTCGGATGCTTTCCAGTGAGATTGATATAATCCCTGCCGCGAAAAATGTTATTTCGATTGAGGTTGTTTTTTCAAAAAGGAAATACATTCTGAAACAGGTGGTTGTGCTCAGAAGCGTCATTGCCAGGATTCCTGCTGTCGCCGCATAAAAATTGAAGTCAAACAGAAAAAAATCCGGGAAAGTCAAAAAACGTCTTTCCCCTCCGCTTCCCGCTGAATCCGGGTTTATACAGATAAATATGAAAATAGATATTGAAATGATTGAGAGGAGGCAGGAAAACAGCATCCCCAGTTTTATCAGTCTGTTCCTTGCTGCGATTGTCATGGTTAATTATATCATTTTCCCGGTGTCTTGGAAAAGATAAAAATACGTCTCTTGCGGTAAGTCCCCCGCTTCGGTAGACTGTTTGTTATGGGAAAAAGAATTTCTGTTATACGGGCTGAAGTCCTGGGATATTGCATGGGTGTGAATATGGCTGTTGAAGCTGTTTTCAAGGCTTTGAAGAATAATTCCCTCCGGCCTGTTTATACTTACGGTCCTTTAATCCATAATCCGGCGGCTTTGGAGCAGCTTGCCGGGATGGGGGTTGAAATCCTCACGCCTCCGGCCCCGGAAAAATCCTCCGCTTCCTCCTCTCTTCCCGACAATTTCGGCGGGCGTACTGTCGTTATACGTGCCCATGGGATTCCTCCGGCGGAATATGCTGAATTGGAACGGCGGGGTGCGGTGATTGTCAATGCGACCTGTCCCCGTGTGCTTTCCAGCCAGAAACGGGCGGAGAAATACAGGCGGGAGGGAATCCATGTGATTCTGGCCGGTGACAGGAATCATGCCGAGATAACCGGGATAGCTGGTTTTGTGCCGGAATGCACTGTTCTGGAAAATATTGCCGATGCGGAAAATTACATCAAACAGGAGGATGTTCCCGGCCGGGCGGCTTTGATTGGACAGACAACCATAAAGCAGACGGAATATGACGGAATCGCAGGGGTTTTGAAGGGACGTATCCCCATGCTTGAGGTTTGCCCCACGATCTGCCCCGCCGCGGAAGAAAGACAGAAAGCGCTGGAAAAACTTGCCGCGAAAACAGAAGGGATTATTGTAATCGGCGGGAAGAATTCCGCTAATACCAGAAGGCTTTTTACGACCGCTTTGAATCTTACCGGCAAAGCCTGGCTTATAGAACGTCCCGACGATATTCCGGAGGAAGTTTTCAACTGTTCCTGTATCGGGATAACTGCCGGCGCCTCCACTCCGGAGGAAATAATTTCTTCCGTTGAAAAAGTTTTGTTGGATTTTCAGGATGAAGAATGAATCACCGTACCTTTGAACTTTTGGAATTTTACAGGCTGAGGGAAGAGATGGCGGCTTTTTGTCTTTCGGAAGAGGGCAGGGATGAATTCCTGAAAATACTTCCTTCTTCCGATGACGGGGAGGTTGCGCGCCTTAAAGCCTGTGCGGAGGAATGGCTTGCAATCTGTCTTTCCGAAAATCCTCCTGCGTTCCGGGGCTGGCCGCAGGTCAGTTCCCTTTTCCCGATGCTGGATATAGACGGCGCTGTTTTTTCAGCGCTGCAGGTTTCGGATATCGGCGATTTCTGCAGGGCGGTTCAAACCCTGCGTTCCTGGGCTTCCCCGGAAGGTATTGCGGGCTGCGCCGTCCGTTCCGTTGTACGGCGTATACGGGATCTGCCTGATTTGTCCGGTGCGGTGTCGGCTGTTTTTTCAGTTATTGAGCCGGGCGGTGAATTCAGGGATTTGCCAAGACTCGCTTCAATCCGCGCCAGAATATCGGAAATCCGCCGTGATATAGAAAGAAGAACCGCTTCGTTTTTCAATAATCCGGATACTGCCGTAATGCTTCAGTCTCTTTTACCCGCCCTTAAAAACGGGCGCCAGGTTCTTGCGGTGAAGGCGAATTTCCGGGGACGCATCAGGGGTATAGTCCATGAGGTTTCACAAAGCGGGCAGACTGTTTATGTGGAGCCGGAGGAGATTGTTGAGCGCAACAATGATTTGATTTCCGAGGAATTCCGGCTTTCCAGGGAGATGACGGAAATACTCCGGGAGCTGACGGTTTCCCTGAAGGACTTCCATGCTGATTTTGTCACGGCATTTGAAGAGATGGTTTTCTTTGACCGGCTTAATGCGGTCGCTTCATGGGGCAGGGAACACAAATGTGTGTTCGCCTCCGCTTCCTGTACAAAGTCCGGCAGCGGTGCCGATGAGACTGCGCGGCCTGTTTTTAATCTGGTTAAAGCCCGCCATCCGTTTTTGCGGGAAAAGGCCGTCCCAATAGATATACAGATTTCCGGGGATACATACGCTGTTATCATCACCGGGCCGAACACGGGCGGGAAAACGGTCGCCTTAAAGACCGCGGCTCTTTTTGCCCTTGCCAATCAGTGCGGATGGCCTGTCCCGGCTTCGGAAGGAACCTCCCTGCCTGTTTTTGATTATGTCGGCTGTGATATAGGGGACGACCAGTCAATAGAGCAGTCTTTGTCCACCTTTTCCTCCCACATGAAAAATATAAGTGAAATTTTCGAAAGGGCGGACGGACGCAGTTTAATCCTTCTGGATGAACTCGGAAGCGGGACGGATCCGCAGGAAGGGGCTGCGATTGCGATGGCGGTTTTGGACGGGCTGATAAAAAAAGGCTCGCTTCTGCTTGTAACCACGCATCACGGAGCCATAAAGCATTACGGATATACCCGCCGGGGGTGTGTGAATGCTTCGGTTGAATTTAACGCTGAAACCCTGTCCCCGACTTACAGGATTTTGATGGGGATTCCCGGGGAGAGCCGTGCGCTGGATATCGCCGAAAAAAGCGGGCTTCCGGAGGAGATTATTTCCGGCGCCCGTTCTTATTTGTCGGACGGCAACGCGGATGTTTCCGCCCTGATTCAGGGTCTCACTGAAAAGTACGGGCAGCTCCGTGCCTTTGAAGACGAGAAAAAGAAAGAAGAGGCGGAGCTCCGGGAAATGCGGCGGGAAGCTGATTTGCGGATGCTGAGGATAAAACAAAAAGAACTTCTTCTCCGGGAAAAGGAATACAGGCGGCTGGAGGATTTCTTTTTGGAAAACAGAAAGCAGCTTGAAAACCTTGTAAGGGAGATAAAAGAAGGCAACATCAGCCGGGAAACCACAACCGCCGTGAAAAAATGGGGTGAAGATTTTGACAGGAAGCTGGCGGAAGAATACGGGGAAATTGTCCGTGAAAAAGAAGCCGTCAGCCGTCTTGAATCCGGTGTTCCGGAGGAGGCGGGGAATCCGGAAACCGTTCCCGGAGAAATAAAAGAGGGAATGGAAGTTATTATCTCCCCTGGAGGAATGCGCGGTACTGTAATACGCAGGGATAAAAAGGATTCCTGGATTGTTGCGGCCGGAACTGTCCGGATTTCGGTCAGGGAGAACGCCCTTTCCATTGTGAAGGGGGCGGGGAAGAATGCATCCAAAAATACCCCGCTTCCCCGTGTGTCAGTGGAAATCCTTTCCGCGGAGAATCAGGAGAATCCTGTTTTTGAGCTCCGGCTTCTCGGACTCCGCCGCCAGGAAGCTGAAAAACTTTTAATACGCCAGCTTGATTTGGCGGCCATGAAGGGGCTGAAGGAGTTTTCGGTTATCCACGGGAAAGGCAACGGAATCCTTCAGGATGCGGTGATAGCTGTGCTGAAGAATTACCCCGCCGTCGCTGATTTTCATTTTGCCCTGCCGGAACACGGGGGGACGGGAAAAACAATCGTCAGGCTGGTCTGACGGCGTGACGTTTATCTTACCTGTACTTTCTCCCGGTTTTCCGCTATGTATACTATAGGAACATTGCAGGTAAAAAAGCCGTTTTCAACAACGCCTGTTATGCCGTTTATAAGCTTTTCCATTTCCGCCGGATTCAAAGGAGACCTTCCGTTTTCATCCGCTTCCCATAAGCAGTCAAGGATGAGGTTGCCGTTGTCAGTTATGACCGGCCCCGCTTTTCTTACGCCTTCCCGCAGTGTCGGTTTCGCACCCAGGCTTTCCAGCCTGCGGATAATGCTTGTCCGGGCCTCCGGAATAATTTCAACCGGCAGGGGGAATTTTATGCCGAGCCCGTCTACAGCCTTGCTGGAATCAGCCACAATTACGAAGGTTCCGGCATTGTAGGCTATGATTTTTTCCAGCAGTAAGGCCGCGCCGCCTCCTTTTATAAGGTGTTTGTCAGGGGAAATTTCGTCAGCCCCGTCTATGGCTAAGTCCAGGCTTCCGTTTATTTCCCTGGCATTCATGGAAAAGACGGGGATGCCGAGGTTTTCGCATTCAATCGTCGTCTGGAAACTTGTGGCGACAGCCTTTATTTGTGAAAGGGTTCCGTCTTTTATTCTTTCCGCAAGCCGCCGCACGGCAGGCATGGCGGTCGAACCTGTCCCCAGGCCTATTTTCATTCCGGAAAAAATCAATCCTTTTTTTATCAAATCATCAACGGCAAATTCCGCCGCCAGTTTTTTTTCTTCCCCGAGATCACTCTTCATAATTTTCCCCTGTGAATAATCTGTATTGGTCATATGCCTGGTATTTCAGCATCGTCCACCCGTTGCATACTCTGCATCCGGCCTGCTCCGCCCTCCGCAGCATTTTTGTTTTTTCCGGCACGTATATGGCGTCATATACTGCCTCGGAACCCGTGAATGTGTAGAAATCAATCGGGTCTTTGCCCGTGTCGGGGAGCATCCCCGCGCTTGTGGTTTGAATGATTAAGTCTGAATATTTTTCCAGTTTAGGCAGGCTCGCTTTCTCAAGAGGGGCCCATTGAAAGCCGAAGGTTTCCGCAAGGGCTTTCGCTTTTTCCGGGGTGCGGTTGAATATGCAGGCTTTTCCCTTCAGTCTTTTTACCGCCAGGGTTATGGCCCGGGATGCTCCCCCCGCTCCGATTATTGCAACCTTCATGTGGCGCAAATCCTTCATATCGAGGAATTCCTGCAGCGCCTTGGTGAAACCCGAGATGTCCGTATTGAATCCCTTCCATTCGTTGTTGTATTTCAGGACAGTGTTGGAAGCCCCTGTTTCGCCTGTTTCCGCGGAAATTTCGACAAGGTTTGAAAGGACTTTCTCCTTAAACGGATGTGTGACTGACATTCCTTTTATCCCGATTTCATCGGCAAAATCGAATATTTCTTCGATTGTTTCGGCCCGGATGGGAATATAAACGGCATTCCGTCCCTGTTTCCGGTAGCCTTTATTATGAATAAGGGGACTTGAGGTCGCTTCAAGCGGATACCCCGCAATCCCGAAAATTTCCGTGTCGCGGTCTATATTGCGGAAATTATATACCTCATTCAGTGTCACCGGATCCAGCTGTCCGATGATGTTTCGCCGCCCGGCGGATTCCGTCTGGTCTGGATACAAAGTTGGATCATCCTCCGGAATGGAACAGTATGCTATCTGGCTGCCTAAAAATGGGGCAAGTATCCTTGTGGGAATTCCGAGTGGGCCCATCGCAATCATGGTGAATTCCTCGTTTCTGCATGATTTCGCCGCCCTGAAAATTGAAGTCACATCGGACAGGGTTTTCGGCATGAAGGCGATTTTTGCTATTTCATCTTTTCCTTTCCGTAAATTGTGTATCAGACTCTCCAGATTTGTCACGGGATTTCTCATGTTGTGGAGACTGCGGATGATTTTTATGTTAAAGCCCCTCACAACTTCTTCGATGCTGGATATCTGGAAATCTTCTTCCAGATCGACATAGGCGAAATTTTTGCATGGATCCGTATCCGCAAAGGCGAGGCCTCTGGCGAACAAGACAGTCCTGGAGCCTTCGCCGCCCGAAAAATTCCCGCCGTCGGATTCCCTCCTGATTGTCAGAATGCAGGGTAATCCTGCAAGTTTTGGGAAGCTGCGTATGTACGGGTACTCGTTTGCGCTGAGCCAGTCCGCCCGCAATTCAACAATGTCGATATATTTACGGTAACGTTCCAGTATTTCCAGGTTTTGCCGTAAAGTCGGTGCTGTGAGAGTTAAGCATATCTTGGTACTCATTTCGCCTTTATTATAATTTAAAAAGGCTTTTCGGAAAAGTATCCGTACCCCGGGCGGCGGATTTACCCGGGGTTGTTACGGATTATGCGGAGCAGTTCCGTGTTTTGCTACTGCTGTTCTTGTCCGCCCGGATTGACGGGCGAGAGGCTGTAAACCCCGGATTCCTTGTTGAGGACGCTTAAAGACAGCATGCTTCCCTCCGGCAGAAGGTAGGGCACCGACAACGGGCCGCCCGGATGTCTGACGGAAATATATTCCCGGCGTTCTCCTGTAGGTGAGATGACGTCAATTGTTATTTTGAACGGATAAGGATATTCGGGCAGCTCTTCCTGGAAGATTCCGTATATGAAGCCTTTGGGAGCGGTGACGGGAACCGCCAGCACTGCGTCCACCACGCTGAATTTTGTGACCTGGGTGTCTCCTGCCGGAAGCTGGGAAACAACCGTTCCCGCGGTTTCATCATTCTGGGGCGCTCTTGCGGTGAAATTGAAAATTAAATCCGTCTGCTCCATAACGGCTATGATTTCAGCGATTGAGCGGCCTGTAAGGGTCGGTACGCTTAGCTGATCGTTCTGTGTGCCGCGGCTTACAACAAAGGTAAGCTGGATCGGCTCTGTTATGGAAGTATCCGGCGCCGGATTTTGTTCAAGTATTGTCCCGGCCGGTTCCTGGCTGAATTTATACAGGACAGGCTCTTTTACGGACAGAAGCGGGACAGTGTTCGAGGTAAAAAGCGTTTGGAGGTTTATCCTCACATCATCGATATTCTGTCCTATGTAATTCTCTACTTTTTCGATAATTACGCCGCGGCTTACAACGAGGGCGATTCTTTGCCCGGCTTTTACGATGGAACCGGCTTTCGGTTCCTGTTCTATAATCCTGCCCTTGTCGTCGGGTCTGTCAGAGTATCTGAGCTGTATACGCGGATAAAGCTCCTTCGCCTGCATTTCGAGGAGGGCGACCGACAGGTCTTTCCCTTCTACCGCAGGAACCATGACTTGTTCCCCTCCTTTCAGTGACAGAAAAAAAACGACGGCACAGGCCGCGCACACAACCAGTACAACTGAAAGCATTGTCAGTAGAATCACCCTCGAATTCCGGCGGAAGCTGTCCGTCAGAGAGGAAACATCAATTCGCAAAAAATCCCAAAACCTCATTATTTTCTCCTAGCTGTTCCCTAGTTTGCATGATATAAGAGACCTGTTCCCATTCAAGAAGGAACGCCAGTCCGTTTCTTTTTTTGTCTGTTTTTGCAGTTTTTTCACCGACAGGATGCCGGTTCCTGTTTGAATAAGAATGCCTTTGTCCGGGGAAAGAACCGTTCCGGGCTGCTCCTGTCTTATCCCGTCCTTATATATGCCGGCTTCCCGGATAAATAAAAGCGCTCCGTCGGGCATCTTTGTGAAGCTTCCCGGCCAGGGCGTGAAAGCCCTTATTTGTGCGTCGATTTCCCCTGTGGATTTGTTCCAGTCAATTTCGCCGTCTTCTTTTTTCAGCATTTTACTGAAAGAGGGTTCCCCTGTCTGGGGGGTTTCCCCTGCGGTTCCGTTTTCGATTGAATCCAGGACTTCCAGAAGAAGTTCCGCCCCCTCAATTGAAAGGCTTTCCAGAAGTTTGTCGGCGGTTTCATCCCCGGAAAGGCTCGTTTTTTTCTGGGCCAGGATATTGCCCGCGTCCATTTCGAGGGTGATGCGCTGGATTGTTACGCCTGTTTCCCTGTCGCCCGCAAGAATCGCAGCCGGTACAGGCGCGGGGCCCCTCCATCTGGGGAGCAGGGATGGGTGGATATTGACTCCGCCCAGGGGGAAAAGGGAAAGGGTTTTTCCGCTGAAGATTTTCCCGTAGGCGAAACATACGAGGATGTCCGCTTTTAGGGCTTCTATTTCGGCTCTTACCGCGTCCGTGATTTTTTCAGGTTGAAGGACGGGGCAGTCCCTGTGAATTTTACCGGCTGCCTTGAGCCTTTCCGCCGCGGCCGCCACGTCAGACGGGAGTAAAACCCCGGATCTGCCTTTCGCAGACGGCGGGGCTGTAAGTATTCCTGCTATTGTATGGGATCCGGCTGTTTTTTCGAGGGCGGGAACGGCACATGCGGGCGTTCCCGCGAACAAAACTCTCAGCATTATTGTTTCTTTTTTCCTTTCTATCAGTTTATTATGCCGGCTTTCAGCGGATGTTTAAACCGTGCGTCCGAAATTTTGTTATGCCGGGCTGTTTTTCTTATTCCTGGAAGATTCCTTTTCTTTTTTCTTCTGGAATTTTTTCTCTATGCGTTCCTTTTTTGTTTCCCCGATTTTATCGATGAATAAAACCCCTTCCAAGTGATCGTATTCGTGCTGTATAATCCGGGCAAGGAATCCGGTGGCTTCTGTTATTTCACGTCTGCCGTTTTCATTCTGTGATTGTATTCTGACTTCCGCAGGGCGGACTACTTTTTCGTAAACTCCGGGGATGCTCAGGCAGCCTTCCTCCATTTCCACAAGCTCACGGGACATTCCGGTTATCTGGGGGTTTATAAAGACCCTGGGGCCGCTGCCGTCATCCACAACGAACATCCTGATGTTTTTCCCGATTTGGGGGGCCGCGAGACCGACGCCTTCTTCCCTGTACATTGTGGACAGCATTTCAGCTGCAAGCGCCTTGATTTCCTCTGTAACTTCCTGTATGGGACGGGATTTTTCCCTCAGTGTTTCTGTCCCGAGTTTCACAATCTGCATACTGTATCAAGGATAACGTTTTATTGAGTTTTAATCAATGTTTGCAGGCTGTCCGTTTTCAACAAGGCCGCGGGTTATGTTTTTCAGTTTTTCTTCGTTATTGTGGAAGCCCGCCGCGTATCCTGAAATGACAGCGCAGGTGTATTTTCCCGAGTCAAAATCCAGATACAAAAGCCGCATGTCCCTGATTATGTCACCGCTTTCCTTGTCATAAAAAATCTGTGACAGGATGATTTCGTTCCTGGCGCCTGTCACCGAGAAATTACCCGGAACGGGGATAAAAGAAGAATTCGGAGGGGAAATAAGTGTCCCTTTCGCCATTTCCGCAAGGAATTTCGCGGGATTGAAGTCCTGCCGGTTCTCTTCTGAGGCGATTAAAACCAGGGCATTTTCTCCCAAAAAGAAAGAATTAGGGGTTATGGATGTTATCTGGATATCCGTTAAATCCACGTAAGCAGCCCCGCCGCTTTTTATTTCGGCGATGCTTTTTTTCACGGAGTCAGGGACAGGCTCGAAGTTAAAAAAAGCCCCGCTGCTTTCTTCCGAAATGATTCCGCCGTATTCAAATTCAAAGAGTTTTTTCCCGGAAGAATCTTTTACAAGGGTCACGTTGAAAAGAGGTGTTTCCGGGGACAGGGAAACCCTGCATTTTCCGCCGAAAAGAAGGCTTTCTGTGTCCGTTTCCACGTCAGGGGAAAGAAGTCCTGCGGATAGTTTTCCGCCGCGTGTGTCACTGCCGGCGATGGTTTTACCGTTTTTTTCCGCGGTGAGCCGGGAATCATACAGAAATGGGAAAATCTTCATCAGGTAATTGATGAAAGGCACATCCTGCTGTAAATTGGAATCGTTTTTCTGGCCTGTCAGGACAAGTCTGCCGTTTTGTACTTCCGTCTTGAAAAAAACAATGATCCGGTGTCCCGTCCCAGGTGAAAAGGTCTGCGCCGCCCATGTGTTTTCATCATAAAAAAGGATTCCCGTCCATGTGGGCTCGTTGAATGTATAATCCCTGTAAAAGGCGAATTCCCCGGAAGCCCTGAAGGCGAAGTCCTTCAATAATCCGTTACCGGCGGCGGAAACAGCGGGTTGCGGCTGCTGCGCCCGAAGCGGAAAAACGGAGAAAAACGCCGTTATCAAGACAGCGGTAAAAAAAGCCGGGGTTTTCCTGTTTTTTTTCATGCTGTCCTCCCGCCGTGGCCGCATCAGATTCACCCTTCGGTTGCAAAGGCTTCCGTCATTTTTTTCAGCATACCGGCTGTGTAAGAAGCCGCTTCTTCAACCGGAATCAGTTCAGTGTTTTTGCTGTCCCTTGCCTTCAGTTCAACGGATGGCAGGTTCTTTTCCCCGACAACGATGCGCAGGGGGATTCCGATTAAATCCATGTCCTTGAATTTTACACCTGGCCTTTCTTCCCTGTCATCCAGAAGGGTTTCGATTCCTGCCTCGGAAAGCTGTTTGTAAACCGTATCCGCAGCTTCTTTCATGCGGCCTTCGTATTTTATCGGAACAACCGCCACATGGTAAGGCGCGACGGTTACGGGCCATATTATTCCGTCTTCATCATTGTGCTCTTCTACGATTGAAGCCAGGGTTCTGTCCACTCCGATTCCATAGCACCCCATCGTGGGTGTCTGCCGGCTTCCGTTTTCATCAAGGTAGGTCATATTCATGGTTTTCGTGTATTTGTAACCCAGCTTGAAGATATGCCCCAGCTCGTTTCCTTTTTTGGTGTAGAATTCCGCACCGCATACCGGACATTTGTCCCCGGCTTTTACGGTCCGCACATCGGCGGTCATCCAGGGTGAAAAGTCCCTTCCCGGTTCCACGTGTATAAAATGCGTGTCAGCCTTGAGCGCGCCGGTAACCGCATTGTGGATTAAGACTTCCCCGCCGGCGGAAATTACGGATTCGTCGGCGATTACAGGCGCTGATGTGAATCCGACGGGACCTGCGAATCCCACCGGTGCTCCTGTAAGGCGTTCCACGTCATATTCTGAAGCGAGCTGGACTTCGCTGGCTTTCAGTACGGCGGCAAGCTTGACTTCGTTTACATCCAAATCGCCGCGTATACAGACGGCGAAAAACGCTTCCGGATAGTAATCCTGCCCGTTTTCCGTCTTGGTTTTTTCCAGGTTTGAACAACCCGGCGCACCGGAAAGATCCGTTTCGCAGTTCACCGCCCTGTAAATAAGGGTTTTAATGAAAAACCCGGGCCGTGTTTTCAGGAAGCCGCAAAGGTCGTCTATGGTTTTCACGTCGGGAGTGTCTATAGGTTCATACATTTCCTTTGCGGGGATATTCCCGTCTTTTTCGGTGAGGGCATCCGGGGCGCATTGGGCTTTTTCGTCGTTCGCGGCGTACCCGCATTTCGGGCAGAGAACCAGATTGTTGTCGCCGATCATTGATTCCACCATGAACTCTTCAGACCCGCTTCCGCCCATGGCTCCGGAATCCGCTTTTACAGGGATAACGGAAAGACCGCAGCGGCGGAAAATTTTCCGGTAAGCCTGACCGAACCTGCGGTAGGTTTCGTCCAGACTTTCGTCATTTGTATGGAAGGAATATGCGTCTTTCATCGTGAATTCCCGCGCGCGCATCAGACCGTATCTGGGCCGTATTTCATCGCGGAATTTTGTGTTAATCTGGTATACGGAGACGGGAAGCTGTTTGTAGGAGGTTATTTCATCCCTCAGGAGGGCGGTGAAGGCTTCTTCCGCAGTTGGGCTGACGACAAGCTCCGTCCCCGTCCTGCTTTTTGGTTTGAGCATACTGTCGCCCATTGTTTCCCAGCGTCCGGATTCCCTCCAGATTTCGCCCGGCTGCACTACAGGCGGTTTGAATTCTATAACGCCGATGGCTTCCATTTCTTCTCTTATTATTTTTTCCACTTTTCTAAAAGCCCTGAGTCCCATCGGAAGATAAGCGAACAGGCCGTTGGAAAGCTTCCGGATCATACCCGCCCTCAGCATCAGTCTGTGGCTGGCGATGACAGCTTCCGCGGGCACTTCCCGGAGCGTGGGCATAAAAAATTCTGACATTTTCATTTTGAGATTCCCTCTTGCTGTTTACAGGATATCAAATTCTTTTAAAAACCTCAACGGGCGGGGGAATACTTTGGATTTTTAACTTCCATACACTTTACGCTTCCATTGATAATGAAAAAGATTCCCGTTATACTGATGTTTCCGGAGGTTTTCCGTTATGAAAAATTCAATGTTTAAAAGTTTTGTTTTTATTTTTGCCGTTGTTTTTTCCCCTTTGGTGTTTCTTTCCTGTATTTCCGTGGGGGCTGATGCGCAGTTTGCAAAAAGCTTCAGTTCGTCTGAAAAAGCTGAGATGTTATTCCTTCAGGGAAAATCTTTATATGAAAACGATGTGCTGAAAGATAATGATTTCTCCAAGATTGCGGAAGCCCGTTCCGCTTTTGAGTCTGCATTGAAGATAAACCAATATCATCCTCTGGCTCCAATATATATGGAAAAACTTGATTCTTATGCCAAAACGAATTTTGACAAATATGTATCGGAAGCTTATGCCCTGCTGGAAAAAGAGGACAGAACCTCGCGGGAAAATTACACGCTGCTCCGTGATGTAAAAATTGCCGGTGACATAGACGCCGGCTCCAAGGATTTTATGAATCTGCGGATAAAAAGCATGAAAATCCGTTCCGACTTTGCTTCCGTGCGGACTAACAGACTGAAAGAAATAGAAGGAGAAATCGCGGCGGCGGAGAGCCCCGATGCCATAGGGAAGCTTGCAGCCGAAGCTGAGGAGCTTTTTGGCGAACTGGATTCCATAGGTGCATATGGTTCTTCGGAGGATGAACAGCGTGCCGTGGTGGAGGCGAATTTAATGCGTACTGTTGCCCAGGACATGGAAAAGGCTGAGGAGCATCTCTCCAAACGCCAGTACGGTGACGCCAATAAAACTGTTTCTTCTGTTGAAAAAAATTTGGGTCATTATTATTCCGCCCCTGTCCCTGCCGTTGAGGATTTTAAATACCGCCTTTATGTTAAATGGGTGGGTGCCCTTATTTCGGTAGAAGCATACAATCAGGCGGACAGAACCGTTGATATGGCTATAGACCTTAATCCAACGGAAGAGGCTTTGGCGTATAAGCAGCAGATAGCCCTGAAACTGGAACAGGCGGGAACGAATGAACCGCCGCGGAAGGGAAGTTCCTCCAATTCCGCCGCTGTAAAAGCGGATACCGGACCGGACTATGATTCGGAAATAAAAGACATCTGCTCTGAAATTGACCGGCTCATTGCGGAAGATAAAATGCTTGAAGCCTGGGATAAAATCACTGAAGTTAAACCCGCTTTAAAGCTTCAGTCCAGTATTTCCGCCCTTGAACAAAGGGAAGCTGATATTTACAGTTCCGTTCCTTCGTTCTACGGTAGCGGGATAGATGCCTATAACAGCGAGGATTATGAATCCGCCGTTAAATATTTCCGCATTGTTGTCGGAATAAACCCTGATTATGAACAGGCCCGGGCTTATTTAGACAGGGCGACATCCCGGCTGAAAATTCTTTCAGGCGTTGAATAAGCTGTTCCCTTTCGGTTTTGCAAAGGTGGAAGGAGTAAGTGTGAAAACTTTTTTGAAAAAGCTCACCCCTGTCCGTGTTCTGGATGTGCTTTTTTCTGCTTGGTGTATAGTATGGTTCTTTTTACCGGTAACCGCTGGTGTTATGGAAGCCGGCTCTTCCGTGTCGCCGGAATCAATATGTTCCTTTTATCTTCCGTTTTATTTTATGGAAGTAAACGGAAAATCAATTCAGGGTTTTGTGTTGTTCCTGCTGTATTTGATTCCGCTTTGGGGATTCATAAAACTTCTTTTTCTGGCTTTGCTTTGTTTCCGTGTTAAATTTGCGGTGAAAATCCGTTCCTGGTTTTCTCCTTCCCACGGAATTTCCGTCTTTTTCAGGATTTTTCTTTCGGCTGTGGCTGTTTATGCCGCCGTCCTCCCCATGCTTTTGTGGGCGGTTTCTTCACTGTGGTTTGCCGCTTATCCCTTGTCGGGCTGGATTGGCCTTGTCTTCGCGGTTTCCTTTCACTGTTGTTCTGTCATATATTTTTTGAGGGGCGTGAATGAAAGGAATCCCGCTTTCGCGGAATATAAAGAATTCATACACACCGCAATAGAAAACAAGAAAACCGCGAAAAAGGAAGCCAGGGAAAAACGCCTGGAATCCAGGGCCGCGGGGAAAAACGCCCCTGAAAATGCGGTAAATGCCGTGCGGACCGCCAAAAACAGCGTGGAACCAAAAAAAACAAAAAACGCTGGAAAAACCGGATACAGAAACCCGAAAGCATCGTCTTCTTTTGAGGTTTTGTTGAGGATAAGATCCAAGCTTTTCATAGCTTTTATCGGAATAATATTAGCGATAATACTTTCTGTTTCTTTTCTTGTGCTTATCAGGTATAAATCGACGATAATGCAGATGGTTTCGGATATGGCACAGAACCAGGTTATTCAGGCGTCCACCACTTACAGGGTTAATTTGGGGGACAGTATAGCCATGACGGAATATTTAATACGGCAGAGGGAAATAAATGACAGTGCTGAATTCAGGTATATTCATTTGAACATTTACACGAATTTACAGACTGAAATTCTCACCGAAAATCTTCCCGAAAACCTTCCTGATTTTAAGCTTGAATATACAACGGAAATTCCGGAAAAACAGTTCCCGCCTCTTCCTGCACTTGAGGGGATAAAGGCCGCGGAATATTTGCGCGCGTATCTGGAAACAGACGGAAAAATCCCTCCGTTTTATGATTCGCAGGCGCGGATTGTCCGTTTTGTGATGCCTGTCATTGTGAGGGGTTCCAGGGTTATAGGTTTTTCAGTTTTGGATTTTAACCGGGATATAATTACAAAGTCTTATTTTCAAACAAAAATATCAGTGTTTATAATAACGCTTTTTTCAATTTACATCGCTGTGATACTTACGTATTGCATCGGGAATTATATAGTAAACCCGCTTTTGTTCCTCAGGATGAATGTCCGGAAAATATCTGATGTCCTTTCCAATATGATTTCGGGGAATATGCGCATTTCTTCTTCGGCTTTGGTTTATCAGGATTACGTGAAAAGCCGGGATGAAATAAAGGCTCTTTCCCGGGAAATAAACGATATGGTGACTGTAATCCGTGGAATTGTCCCTTATATTTCAGCGTCAACTTTGAAACAGGCTGAAAAGGGGACTGCGACAACTTCCAGACGTAATTTGGCTTTTTTGTTCACCGATATCCGCGGTTTTACGACCCTTTGTGAAGGGATGAAGCCGGAGGAAGTTGTTTCGATTTTAAATCATTATCTTAATCTTGAGACTGAAATAATTCTTTCAAACCATGGCGATGTGGATAAATTTGTCGGTGACGAAGTCATGGGATTCTTTGAAGGCCCGGACAAGGAGCTGAATGCCTGCAGGGCCGCAATGCAGTTGTGCGCCGTCATGGCAAAAGAGAGGGAGGAAAGACTGGCGCAGGGCAAGCCGGTTGTTTCCATCGGTATAGGGATAAATACAGGGAGTGTGGTTTTTGGTTCTGTGGGCGCCCATGACCGTATGGATTTTACTTCCATAGGCGATACCGTGAATCTTGCCGCCCGGCTTGAGGGGGCCAACAAGGTTTACATGTCGAAAGCGATTATAACGGAAGCCGTTTATTCAAAAATCGAGGAGCGTTTTATTTGCCGGGAACTGGATTTTATAGCGGTAAAAGGCAAAAATGAACCTGTCCGTATTTATGAATTGCTCCAGGAGGCTGGAAAAGCCGATGATAAAATCCTGAAACTTAAAGCCTCTTTTGAAAAAGGCCTGTCTTATTACCGGAAGAAAAACTGGGCAAAAGCTGAGGAAATTTTCAAAAAATGCATGGAAACTTACGGGGACGGACCGTCGGAAGTTTTTCTTGAGCGTACTGTTCTTTTTTCAAAGAATCCTCCGCCTCCAGGCTGGGACGGTGTTTTCCGCATGACGGTTAAGTGAGTCCCGGTGATGAAAACATTTTCCCTGCCGGAAAAGGCTTCCTGCATCATATTCGACATTGATTCCACCTTGTACGAAAACGCCTGTTACCAGCGGGAGCAGGTGGACTGCCAGATCAGGCACTTTGCTTCCGTCCGGGGCGTATCCTATGACGAAGCCTGCGGTATGATTGAAAACGCCCGCATCCGTTATGCCGAAAAACATTCCCACGGGAACGGCCCGGATTCTTCCCGCACTGTGAAAGCCAGTCTTGGGAACGCGCTGGCGGAGCTCGGTATTCCCATAGAAGAAAGTGTGGAATGGCGGAAAATGCTGATTAAGCCGGAAAAATACCTTCATGTTGACTTAAAATTGAAGGAAGCCCTGTCTTCCCTTTCATCACGGTTCGACTTTTCCGTGCTGACAAATAATCCCGCTGATATAGGGCGGAGGACTTTGAGGACTTTGGGCGTGGCGGATTTTTTCCCGCGGATAATCGGGCTTGATACTTTTATGTTGTCAAAACCTCATAAGAGGCTTTTTCTTGAAGCCGCCGCCTTGTGCGGAGCCAGGCCGGAAAAAAGTATTTCTGTCGGAGACAGGTTTGATATAGACATTGCTGTTCCTCTTTCTTTGGGAATGGGCGGAATTCTTGTAGAGGCTGTTGAAGATGTTTACCGGCTGCCTGAAGTTCTGTTAAATTGAGTCGGATTATTGTTATTTTTCTGTTAAAAGTGTAGAATTTCGGCAGCTTTGTTTTTTGCGGGATTCTGCTGTGTATTTTATAAAAAACAGATTTTTCAGTATTGTGTTTTTTTCTTTATATCTTTTGTCTGTTTCAGGGCTCTCTGCTTTGGATTTAAATGAAGAAGGGCAGGCGACCCCTGAAAATACCGGAGCTTATAAGACAGATGCATTCAAGCTGGATTTGACTTTGGATGCTTTTTTACTCGGGGGCGGGCTTGCCCTTTCCGCGGCCGGTCTTTTTGCGCAGCCGGAATATTCGGATTGGGACGGGGTGAAATATGATTCTTCCAGGGTAAATGCGTTTGACCGGTCCGTCATTCATTCCTACAACAAAGGTTTTGATTTAGCCGGACATATTTTGCTCGGCCTTTCCATGGCCGCCCCCGCCTCCATGGTGTTTTTAATGCCTGAAGAGTGGCTGCCTTTGACGGTTATGTATGCGGAAACGCTTTTAATTGCAAACGGTATAAAAGAAATAATGAAAAACAGCATTTCCCGTGTCCGGCCGTATATGTATGCTGACAATCCTCCCGGAGATGATGTTGAAAGCGGTGATTATGCAAGGTCTTTCCCTTCCGGGCACACAACGATGGCTTTCACTTCCGCAACTTTCTTTTCTTATGTTTTCACAAAGTATTATCCGGATTCAGTTTACAGATATCCGGTTTACGCCGGAAGTTTTTTGCTTGCCGCCGCGACAGCCGGTATGCGTATCGCCAGTGCAAACCATTTCCCTACCGATGTTCTTGCAGGAGCCGCAATCGGCTCTCTTGTCGGATTTCTGGTTCCGTTTATCCATACTCTGAATGAACGTTTTCAGGAAAGCAGGGGAAGCGATTCCGTCAGTTTCGCTGTTTCACCTGCGGGCGCAGCTGTAAGTTACAGCTATTGATTTCCGCTGTATGCGGTTTATAGATTTTTGTACGGTAAATGCAGTTTTTTGTACTTGTTCGGGGTGATGCCTGTATTTTTCTTGAACACTTTAATGTAATAGGCGCAGTTGTTGAATCCTGAATGGATTGCGGCTTCTGACACGGACAAATCTTTGACACACAGCAAATATTTTGAATATTCGATGCGGTAGTGCAGCAGATATTCTATAGGCGAATAATGGGTGATTTCTTTAAAAATCTGTGAAAAATAATTCGGGGACATATGGGCTTCCGCCGCCATTGTTTCCAGAGTCAGGGCCTCGGCATATTTACTCCGGATCAGCTTGAAAACATTCCGGAACCTGGTTATATTCGGCGTTTCCGCCCTTTTGTCTTCAGGATTATCCTCAAAGTAATGTTTTTCCAGTACAGTTCCCAGAAACTGGAAAAGACAGCCTATCGTGGTAATCTGCCAGCCTTCGGCCCTGTTTTTCATTGTATCGAACAGTTTTTCCAGAACGTGAAGTGTTTCCGTGTCGTTTTTATTGTAAAACGGCGTTATTTTTCTGTTTGTGAACAAATCCGAATAACAGCTGAAAGATGCGTTGTTCTGGAGTATGGCAAGGAAATCGCATACAATGCATTGGTACACGCAGTTTTCCGGGAATCCGCCGTGTATGGCATTCTGGGATACATACAGATACTCATCTTTTTGCAGAATGTATTTTTTTTCATCTATATAAATCGTGAGACTGCCTTCCAGAACACGGATAATTTCTATTTCCTGATGCCAGTGGTACGGCATCACGTATCTGGGATGCGCTTTGGTCACATGATAAAATTCAATGGGAAAATGATAAGTGCCTCTTTTGATGTTTTCAAAATCATGCCAATGGTACATACACGCCCTGATTATCCTTCGTAATTCTGAAAATAATTATACTTAATCATATTTTAATAATACATCTGTTTTAAAACAGGGTGCAAGATAAAAATGTTACGAAATCAATTATATTGTGGAAGGAGGATATATATATGGCAAAAAACAGATACATCGGCGATTATCCCGCCATCGGTATTCGCCCCATTGTGGACGGACGCCGCGGTCCCATGCAGTTGCGGGAAAGCCTTGAGCCACAGGTCATGGCCCTGGCCCAAGTCGCAAAAAAATTGTTTGAGGAAAACCTCTGCTACTCCAACGGCGAGCCTGTGAAGGTGGTTATGGCCGACACCACCATCGGCCGTGTGCCGGAGTCCGCCGCCTGCGCTGAGAAATTCCGCAGGGAAAATGTGGCCGTCACCCTGTCCGTGACCCCCTGCTGGTGTTACGGCTCCGAGACGATGGACATGGATCCCATGACCATCAAGGGCGTCTGGGGCTTTAACGGCACCGAGCGCCCCGGCGCTGTGTATCTGGCTTCCGTGCTGGCCACCCACGCCCAGAAGGGTCTGCCCGCTTTCGGCATTTACGGTCATGAGGTTCAGGATGTCTCCGATGTGGAAACCATCCCTGAGGATGTGAAGGAGAAACTGCTCCGTTTCGGCCGCGCTGCCGTTGCCGTGGCTACCATGCGCGGCAAGAGCTATCTGCAGATCGGCTCCATGTGCATGGGCATCGGCGGCTCCATCATCGATCAGGATTTCATCGAGTCCTATCTGGGTATGCGTGTGGAATCCGTGGACGAGGTGGAGATTCTGCGCCGCATGGAGGAAGGCATTTACGACGAAGAAGCTTATCAGAAGGCTCTGGCCTGGACCAAAAAGCACTGCAAGGAAGGCCGGGACGACAATCCAGAGTCTGTCAAGTTTTTGGGTGAGGACCGCCGGATACGGTTCACCCCCGAGGAAAAGGAAAAGCAGTGGGAGTTCACCGTCAAGATGTACTGCATCATCAAGGATTTGATGGCGGGCAATCCCAACCTGCCGGATGCCTTTGAGGAGGAAAAGGTTGGCCACAACGCCATCGCCGGCGGCTTCCAGGGTCAGCGGCAGTGGACGGATCACTGGCCCAACTGCGACTACCCCGAGGCCCTGCTCAGCTCAACATTTGACTATGAGGGTGCACGGGAGCCCTACACTCTGGCTACCGAAAACGATGTGCTCAACGGTCTGGGTATGCTGTTTATGCGCCTGCTGACTCACCGCGCCCAGATATTTGCGGATGTACGTACCTTCTGGTCTCCCGAGGCTACCAAACGCGTCACCGGCTATGAGCTGGCGGGCAGGGCCAAGGAGAACGGCGGCATCATCCACCTGCTTAACTCCGGCGCCGCCTGTCTGGACGCCTGCGGTGAATGCACCGACGAGAACGGCAACCCCGTCATGAAGAGATGGTGGGAGGTTACCGATGAGGATATTAAGAAGATGACCGACGCCACCGTATGGTGTGAGGCCGGCTTTGACAACTTCCGGGGCGGCGGCTTCTCCAGCCACTTTGTGACCCGCACGGAAATGCCCGTCACCATGATCCGGCTGAATCTGGTGAAAGGCCTTGGCCCGGTTCTGCAGATTGCCGAGGGCTGGACCGTGAAGCTGCCCGACGAGGTCACCGACACGCTGATGGAGCGCACCAATCCCACCTGGCCCTGCACATGGTTCACCCCCCGCTGCGACGGCAAGGCAGGCAGCCCCTTCCAGGACGCCTACTCCGTCATGAATAACTGGGGCGCCAACCACGGTGCCATCTCATACGGCCATATCGGCGCTGATTTGATCACCATGTGCTCAATGCTCCGTATCCCCGTGTGTATGCACAATGTACCGGATGAGGCCATCTTCCGTCCCGCCGCATGGAATGCCTTTGGTATGGACAAGGAGGGCCAGGACTACCGCGCCTGCGCCGCTTACGGCCCGCTTTTCAAGGGAATTGTAAAATAATTCCTGAGACGGAAAAGGAGTGCATATGACGAAACAGGTTCTGGCATTTGATTTCGGTGCGTCCAGCGGGCGGGCAATGCTCGGCTCATATGACGGAAAGACCATCACATATGAGGAAATCCACCGCTTCCCCAACGAGCCGGTCAATGTCGCCGGAACCTTGTACTGGGATGTGCTCCGGCTGTTTCATGAAATAAAACAGGGGCTGGTCAAAGCCTCCCGGACTTCCTTTGCGAGTGTCGGCATTGACACTTGGGGCGTCGATTTCGGGCTTTTGGATAAAAACGGAAATCTGCTTGGCAATCCCGTTCATTACCGGGACGAACGGAATGCCGGAATGGCGAAAATCCGTGAAAGCTACATTTCCGAAAAAGATTTGTATTCCGTTACGGGAATACAGACGATGGACTTGAACACATTGTACCAGTTGCTGTACTTGGTGCGGGAACAGCCTGAGGTCCTTGAACGGGCGCATACACTGCTGATGATGCCGGATTTGTTCACCTATTTCCTTTCCGGGAAGATTCAAAGTGAATACACGGAAGCGTCCACCAGCCAGCTTCTGGATGTCCGGACTAAAACCTGGTCGCAGCCGCTGTTGGAAAAACTGGGAATCCCCGGCCGCCTGTTTACGGAAATAGTGCAGCCGGGAACCCCTGCGGGAAACCTCCGTGAAGACATCTGCCGGGAACTGGGAATTCAGTCTGTGCCGGTTGTTTCCGTTGCAGGACACGACACCCAGAGCGCCATAGCCGCGGTTCCCGCAGACGCTGACGATTTCCTTTTCATCAGTTGCGGTACATGGGCGTTGATGGGAACACACAGTCTCCGGCCGAACGTATCTGAAGAAGCCAGGACTGCGGGTTTTTCCAACGAGGGCGGCTTCGGCGGCGGTATATCGCTGCTGACCAACATCACCGGTACATGGATGATTCAGGAATGCAGACGATACTGGCAGCTGCAGGGTGAGACGGTTTCCTACGATGACTTGGATGCCGCCGCGAAGCAATCGCGCCCCTTCGCCTGCTTTATAGATCCGTGTTCCCCGGATTTTATTGCCCCCGGAAATATGCCCGGGCGGATTCAGGATTTCTGCAAACGCACCGGACAGAAAGTCCCGCAGACAAAGGGCGAAATCATCCGGTGTATCCAGGAAAGCCTTGCGTTTACCTACCGCAACGTTAAGGATAAAATTGAAAGGCTGACCGGAATAAAGTATCCCTGCATTCATATGGTCGGCGGCGGCGCGAAAAGCCCGCTGCTCTGCCGCATGACTGCGGATGCCTGCGGTGTTCCTGTTGTCGCCGGGCCTGTCGAAGGCGCCGTTCTGGGAAATATCGGCGTCCAGATGGTTTCCGCGGGCATACTTCAGGACATGGCGCAGTTCCGGCGGATTATCAGGGATATGCCCGGCATTGTCCGTTACGGGAATTCCGGCGCGGATGATTTTGAAAAAGGATTTGAAATGTTCAAAGGAGTTGTCGAATGCTGAAAGGAATACCTCCGATTTTGTCCCCTGAATTGCTGAAGGTTCTCTGCGAAATGGGACATGGAGACCGGATTGTTATCGCCGACGGTAATTTTCCGTCAGAGTCGGTTGGACAGAACGGAATCGTCATAAGGTGCGACGGTCATTCCGGATGCGAACTGCTGGAAGCTGTTTTAAAGGTTTTTCCGCTGGATACGTATGTGGACAAGCCTGTCGCACTCATGGAGAAAGTTCCCGGAGACACCGTTGCGACTCCAATCTGGGATGAATATAAGAAGATTATTGCAAAATACGATAAACGCGGAGGTGACGCCGTGCAACATATTGAACGTTTCGCCTTTTATGACGAGGCGCGGAAAACTTATGCGGTTGTCGCAAGCGGTGAAACGGCGTTATATGCGAACATCATGCTGCAAAAAGGCGTTGTTATTCCGGAATGAATGACAAAACAATAAATCAGAAGAGGCTGTGAATCATGGATTACAATGAGATAAAAGAACAAATCTGCGATGTCTGCCACAAAATGTGGCAGCTGGGATGGGTCGCGGCAAATGACGGCAATGTGTCCGTCAAGCTGGATGACGGAACATTCTTCGCCACGCCCACCGGAATCAGTAAGTCTTTCATCACCCCGGAGAAGCTGGTAAGAATCGATGCTTCCGGAAATGTGGTTGAAGGCGCTCCCGGATACAAGCCGTCATCGGAGATAAAGATGCACCTGCGCTGTTATGAGCAGCGGGAAGATGTCGGCGCTGTTGTCCACGCCCATCCGCCGACGGCGACCGGATATGCTGTCGCACACATACCGCTGGACAGATACTGCATGATAGAAACCGTTGTCAGTATCGGTTCTGTCCCGGTGACGCCTTACGGAACGCCTTCGACATATGAGGTGCCGGATGCCATCACTCCGTATCTGCCTTATCATGACGTGATGCTGCTGGAAAATCACGGTGCGCTTGCTGTAGGCGCCGACGTGATTACAGCCTACTACCGGATGGAAACACTTGAGCTGAATGCCAAAATATGTCTGACAGCTCATCTTCTTGGCGGCGAAAAGGAAATTTCAAGGGAAAATATCGACCGCCTGATTAATATGCGCGCCCAATATGGGGTAACAGGGAAACATCCCGGTTACAAACATTATAAAGAAGACTGAGGTCTGATTTCTTTCGAGGAGGTTTTTATGAAAAGAAATTTGATTAAGGGACTTTGCATTGCCTTGATGATGCTCTGTGTCGTTTCTGCCTTCGCAGCCGGCGGAAAAGATTCCGGAAGCGACAAAATCGTTATGGGTGCGTTAATCCGTAACCTGAATGAAACGTTTGTCGCCAACTATGCGGATAACCTTAGGACGCTCGCTCAGAATGCCGGTGTTGAACTGCGTTTGCTTGACGGAAACGGTGATGTAGCCACCCAGCTTGACCAGCTCAATACGCTGCTTACCCAGGGTGTCAAATATTTCGTCATCATTCCGCAGGATACCGCTGCCACAGAGCAGATGTGCCAGCTGATTAACGCAAAGGGCGGAGCCGCCGCTTTCTCCAACATCCAGCCTTCTGTTGAAGCTCTGAAAGTCGGAAAGAATTTCTATCTGGCGTCATCCCCTGAAACAGTCGCCGGCAACATCCAGGCGGAAATCGCGGATGAGTACTTCAAAGCTTATCCCGACAAACTTGGTCCGAACAATACCATTAACCTGCTTATCATCAACGGTCAGCTTGGACATCCCGCCCAGGTTAACCGCCGCCAGGGAGCGATCGACGGCCTGAAAGCCCGCGGTTACAACGTCAACATCGTGGCGGAACAGACCGCTAACTGGGCCGCGGCGGAAGCGCAGGCTTTGATGGACGCATGGCTCGCGGCTTACAGCGGACAGTTCAATATGGTTTTCGCCCAGAATGACGATATGGCTATGGGTGCTGTTGAATCCATGCTGACAAACAAATTCACCGATGATCCCAACGACATCACAAAGGATACAAACGGTGACGGAACTGTGACAAAGGTTCCTGTTGTCGGTGTTGACGCCACCCCCGCCGGACAGCAGTCCATCAGGGAAAACAAGATGTATGCTACAGTTCTCCAGGATGCTGTCGGTCAGTCAACAACAGCCTTTGAGCTGATGTACACCACGGCGACAAAAGGATCTGCTATCGGAACAACAGCCGGTGGAATCACAGCGACCACGGAAATCGGGGAAGATCCCGCGACGGATCCCGCTGTTCTGGATCAGTGCTTCCTTGTTCCGTTCAAGAAAGTCACAAAATCTGATCTTTAAATTTTGTTAATAGCTGTGCCGGGAGTCAGACTGGCTTCCGGCATCCTTCAGTCAGATGCCGCAGATTTTAACTTTTATTTTGTGATTTCTGCGGCTTTATTTTAATTATAACGGAGGACCGAATGCAGGAAGAATATATCCTTCAAATGAAGGAAATCTCTAAGCAATTTCCAGGCGTCCTTGCACTCAATAAAGTTTCTTTTAATGTCCGTCCGGGTACTGTGCACGCTTTGATGGGTGAAAACGGCGCCGGTAAATCGACATTGATGAAGTGTTTGTTTGGAATATATCATCCCGATTCCGGCTCTGTGGTTTTTAAGAACAAAGAAGTGAAATTCCACAGTGTCAAAAACGCGCTTGACGCCGGTATTTCCATGATACAACAGGAATTGTCAAATGTTCCTTTCAGAACTGTGGCGGAAAATACATGGATGGGCAGGGAGCCGGTTCTCCCGGTGAAAGGGCTGCGTCTCATTGATCACCGCAAAGTGACGGAAGAAACAGTCAAGTTGATGCAGGAATTGGATATGGAAGTCGATCCCAACGCCATGATGTCTTCTTTATCCATATCCCAGCAGCAGGCGTGTGAAATAGCAAAGGCTGTTTCTTACGGCGCTTCTGTCGTCGTAATGGATGAGCCTACTTCTTCCCTGTCTGAAAAGGAAGTCGATCATCTTTTCAAGATTATCAATGATTTGAAAAGCAAAGGCGTTGCGATTATTTATATTTCCCACCGTATGAATGAGATATTCCAGATAGCGGATGAAATATCCGTTATGCGTGACGGTGAAATGATAGGCACATATGATGCGAAGGATCTTGATAACGACAAGCTTATCAATCTGATGATTGGCCGTGTAACAACGCAACAGTTCCCTGAAGTGACTGCCGTTCCGGGTGATGTTTGTCTCGAAGTGGAGCATCTGTCGTCTGTGAATCCCAGATCATTTCAGGATGTATCCTTCAAACTGCATAAATCTGAAATCCTCGGCGTCGGAGGCCTTATCGGCGCCCAGCGTTCCGAGCTTATGGAAGCGATATTCGGGCTGCGTTCCGTTGTGGCCGGCAGGATAGTTATAAACGGAAAGGAAATTACAATACATTCCCCGAAGGATGCCATCCGTAACGGGATCGGGCTTATTACCGAAGACCGGCGTGGTACAGGTATTTTTCCGCTTATGTCTGTATTGAGTAATACGTCTATTGCGTCATTGGATAAATACCGCTCAAAACTGCGCCTCATAAAACATGCGTATGTGTCAAAAACAGCGGTGGATGTTAACTCCGCCCTGCACACTAAAACCGCATCCATGCAGACCGCGATACAAAACCTGTCGGGCGGAAACCAGCAGAAGGTTATTTTGGCCCGCTGGCTTATGACGGTTCCGGATATCCTTATCATGGATGAGCCTACCCGTGGTATTGATGTCGGCGCCAAATATGAGATTTACACGATTATGTCCGAACTGGTAAAACAGGGAAAATCCATCATAATGATTTCCTCCGAAATGCCGGAATTAATCGGTATGTCCCACCGTATCATGGTTTTGTGTAATGGCAGGGTAACCGGATTCTTGAATAAAGAGGACGCTACCCAGGAAGCAATAATGCGTTATGCCACGCAGTTTTCATAAATAGGTTCAAGGAGAAGTCATTATGAATGATAAAATATCTGTTGCAAAAAATCCGCTTACTGCCACCCGGATAAAAGACCTTATGTCGAAATACACCACATACATAATCTTTATTGTTTTGTTTGTCGGACTTGGTATTTTGACCGGTTTCGATTCATGGAAGCTGCCGTCCCTGCAGAACCTCGTGATTGCAGAATCAATCAGGGCTTTTGCGGCGCTGGGTGTCGGTGTCATCATCATCACAAGGGGAATCGACCTTTCAATCGGTTATGCCGTTTGTCTGACAGCCAGTATGGCGGCCTCATTGTCGCAGAGCGTCACATACAGTGCGGCGATGTATCCCGGTGTTGATTTTCCGATTTTCCTTCCTATTCTGGTTGCAGTCCTCATCGGTATGCTGGTCGGAGCGGTAAACGGTTCTTTGGTCGCCTACGCCAAACTTCCGCCGTTCATCGCGACGCTTGGTGTCCTTTCCCTTTGCCGCGGAACACAGCTGATTTACACGAATGCGACTGTAGTTGGAAGCGTGAAGAACGAATATAAAGCCCTCGCGCAGGGATTCCTCGGCCCGTTCCCCCTTCTGATGATTTATGTCGCCATAGCGGCGTTTATCGTCTGGCTGATTCTGCGCCATACACGTCTCGGCGCGAATCTTTACGCTATCGGCGGAAATCCGCAGGCCGCGCGGGTTGCCGGTATTAACGTGGAAAGGGGATTGCTCTTTGCCTATACCTTCGCCGGAGCTTTGTACGGTATCGCCGGCGCCCTTCAGACCGCTCGTCTCGGTCTGGCAAACTCCCTTACCGCGGTCGGTATGGAGCTTGATGCCATCGCGGCGGTCACAATCGGCGGCGTGTCCCAGTCCGGCGGTGTAGGAACAATGGGCGGAATGATATGCGGTGTCCTCATCATGGGTATCATTACCTACGGAATGAACTTCCTCGCCGTCAATTCTTATTTCCAATATCTTGTAAAAGGGTGTATTATAATTATTGCAGTGTTCTTCGATATGCGTAAACACGCGCGTAAATCATAATCAGGGAGGTTCTTCATGGCACGGTTTGTATTAAACGAAACATCTTATCATGGTTCCGGGGCAATCAAGGAGATTGTGACGGAAGTGAAAACTCGCGGCTTCAAAAAAGCCTTTGTATGCTCGGATCCTGATCTGGTCAAATTCAATGTCACGTCAAAAGTGACCGATTTGCTGAAGGCTGCGGGGCTGGACTTTGAGTTGTATTCCAACATAAAGCCGAACCCGACAATCGAGAACGTCCAGACCGGTGTAGCCGCCTTCAAGAAAAGCGGCGCCGATTATCTGGTCGCAATCGGCGGCGGCTCTTCGATGGACACCGCCAAGGCAATCGGCATCATCATCGCGAATCCGGAGCACGAGGATGTCCGTTCTCTGGAAGGCGCAATCATCACAAAGAACAAGTGCGTTCCGATCATCGCTGTTCCCACAACCGCCGGAACCGCCGCGGAAGTCACCATCAACTATGTCATCACCGACGTTGAGAAGAAGCGCAAATTCGTCTGCGTCGATCCCCATGACATTCCCGTCGTCGCGGTGATTGACCCCGACATGATGAGCAGTATGCCGAAAGGGCTGACCGCCGCCACCGGTATGGATGCCCTGACCCACGCCATTGAAGGGTACATCACGAAGGGCGCATGGGAGCTCAGCGATATGTTCCATCTGAAGGCGATAGAAATCATCGCCCGTTCCCTGCGGGATGCCGTCGCCAATACCCCGAAGGGCCGGGAAGACATGGCGCTCGGTCAGTATGTCGCCGGTATGGGATTCTCCAATGTCGGTCTGGGAATCGTCCATTCCATGGCCCATTCTCTCGGCGCCTTTTATGACACGCCGCACGGAGTGGCGAATGCGATTCTGCTTCCCACCGTCATGGAATACAATGCCTCCGCGACCGGCAGCCGCTACCGGGACATCGCAAAGGCGATGGGCGTTCCCGGAACGGAATCAATGTCCGAGGCGGAATACCGCAAGGCGGCCATCGATGCGGTAAAGAAGCTGTCCGCCGACGTGGGCATTCCTGCGGACCTCAAAGAGATTGTCAAACCGGAAGATGTCCCGGCTCTGGCGAAATCCGCGATTGCCGACGCCTGCACTCCGGGCAACCCGAAAGATCCGACGGTGGAAGACATAGAAAAACTGTACCGCTCTTTGCTGTAGAATCGGGCGTATGCTGAAGACAAGGCCGGCTGTGTCTTTATGGCAGCCGGCTTTTGTCTTCTGAACATCTTCTCGTTTTTGACCAGGAGACACAGCGGAATTGCAAGCACACTCCGTCATGGTCGGCATTGAATTGAAGGGCATCCCGAACTGCTTATAAGGCGAAAATATCACGAACTGTTGATATCATTGAACTTGAAATAAAACATCATTATTCTGAGGTCATTGAATGTATGAGAAATGACGGCAGAGAATATTCTTTATACTCTATTTTAAAAGAACTGGAAAAACAAAACTATATTCCAAAAAACATTGTCACAAAACTGAATGCAATCCGGATGGCGGGAAATATTGCGGTACATGATGCAGAAACATATGAAGACGACAAAATACGTAATGTGCATAATTTTATAGATGTGATGGGATTTTTCAATAATCTATTAAAGGAAAACTAGCCGGAAATATACTGTCAAATATCTTTTACAGAAACACACAGCCGTTTGTTGGTTTACAAACTGCTCCTTACTTCTCCAGCACGGTCAGGGAGCCTGTATAGTCATCAGCCGGAGTGAAATTTCCGCTGACGCCTTCCGTAATAAATAGTTCTCCGCTGTTTGTGATTATAATCATGTCGAAGGGCTTTTCGCCAGCGTCTGTTTCTTTGGCCGGCTCCGCCGTTCCGAGGTTTCTCCAGTATGCCGCGGCCTTTTCCTGACCCATGACAAAAAGTGCGGTTGACAGTGAGTCAGCGTACTCTCCGCTTTCGGCTATGACAGTTACGGAAGCCAAACCGCTTTCCGCTGGTCTTCCGGTTTCAGGGTCGATAATGTGGTGGTATGTTCTGCCGTCACTTCCGGTAAAACATCGTTCGTAGCCACCGGACGTGATTACGGCGGTGTTTTCCGCCTCGATAATGCCTGCCAGTCCGCCCTTGTCAAACGGGTTCCGTATTCCGATTATCCATTTATTCCCGTCAGGTTTTCTTCCGACAGCCTGGACGTTTCCCCCGATATTAAGCAGCGCGGAGTTTATCCCCGCTTTTTTCAATAAAGCGGCGGCCGCATCCCCCGCATACCCTTTCCCTACGGCACCCAGGTCTATCCGCACGCCTGCGGGGAGGCGGAGCGTTTCGCCTTCCAGTTTGATTTTCCGGTATCCAACGTTTTCCAGAAGCCTTTTTATTTCGTCATCTTCTGGAATCCTGTATTCGTGGCTGTTAAATCCCCAGGCTTCCACGAGCGGATAAACTGTGGGGTCAAAGGCTCCTCCGGTTTTTTCCGCCGTTTCCAATGCGGAACGCAGCAGGCCGGCTGTTTCCTTGTGCAAATGCACCGCTTCCCCGCCGCTGCGGTTGGCTTTGTAAATCTCGCTGTTTTCGTCATTGACGGACCAAAGTTTTTCAAGAGCCGTTATTTTTTCTTCTGCGGCGGCAAGACCTTCTCCGGCTGATGAGCCGCAGGCTGTAAGCGTGATGTATGTTCCCATCGCTATGAATTCGCGAGATTCCTGCCTGTCCGTGTTTCCGCATCCGCATAAAAGTCCCGCGCCGAAAAAAATAACGGCGGATACAATACCGGAATAAAAGGATTGCCGCTGTCTGTCCGGTTTTTTCATTTGAGTTTCCTGGGTTCCCTGGGCTTCATTTTATGCTACTGTACATTAAATATTGATTCTGGACAATTGTGTTTTCAGCCTGTTTCCTTCCGTTTTGCCGGGAGGCGCCGGACCTCTTGCCCAAATTATCTTCCTCTTTTATAGTAAGGTATGCGCTTTTCTCGCGCCGTCTTTTTTTTCGCGGCTTCATTTGTTTTTATAATCCCGTCAGTGTTTTATGCTGAAAACTCGGATCCTTCGGCGGACAGCGGTGGTTCCGTAAACCGGGTTTTTCAGAAATCCCATATGCTGAATCTTCATTCCCGCTCAATGGAATGGCAGCGCCTTGACCGTATGCGGAACGGCATGAATATGCCTACGGCGGTTCATTCCATTTCCGCCGCAGAGGCTGTCTCCTACGGTTTTACCGTGGATAAATTCATTCCTGAAGGCCGTAAAACCTTTATTTCCCCGATTCTTAAAGTGCAGCCGTTTTTCACCGCGTGGAACAATATTGACACGGAAAGAGGAACCCGCGATTTTTCCCTGCGGAAAAGGCTTGGCATGGAAGATGAAATCCTTGCGGCCGGGTTTTCCTTCGGCACGGAATCTTTTTACGCGTCTTTCCAGTTTGACATGTCCACCGATGAGCTTATCCGCAAGGCGGATTCTTCCGGATACCTTGGTTTCTGGCAGCCGCAGGTTTACGGCGAATGGATGACCTTTCCCAGGGAAGGTTATCTGTCATGGGCGGGTGAAAACATTTCTTTTTTTGCGGGCAGAATGAAAACCGGAATCGGGCTCGGAGAGGACAACCTGATATTGAACGGACAGGCTTCCTGGTACGACAGCCTCCAGTTCACCTGGTGGGATGAGAAGTTCAAATTCTTTTCGATGATCGGCTCTTCATCCTCCCATCTTTCCGACGAAGAATGGGAAGTCCAGAAAGATAACAGCTGGGACTCCGTGAACAACCATGATTCTTCCGCGGAAGCTGACATACCTCTCAAAATGTTCACATACCACCGGTTTGAATGGAAACCTGTGCAGCGTTTCGGGATAGGGGTTACTGAAATGCAGCTTATCGGCGGGAAAATCCCTGATTTATTCAATCTGCTTCCGATGGTCACATGGCACAACACTTATTCCGCCGCCGTCACCAACGTCATGTTCCAGGTTGATTTCTGGACGCTTCCTTTTGACGGCCTTCTTATCAATGGTGAATTCCTTGTGGATGATTTGCAGTCCGCTGTTGAAAGCGGCGAATCAAAGCCCAACTGCCTCGCCTGGGAGCTGGGGGTGCTTTACACCCTTCCTGTTGATGTCCCCGGCTGGATTTTCTTTGTCAGGGGTGAATATTCCCACGCTGACCGCTGGACTTATACACGCTGGCAGCCTTATTTAAGCATGTACCAGCGTCAGGTTTCCAGCGGCGGGCACTCGGGGCTGGACACACCTCTCGGTCACTCCGAAGGCGGCGATGTGGATTCTTTCGGCGTTTCATTCGGAGCCGTGACTAAGGGGGGGGGCAGGTTTGAATTGGGCTATAAATATCTTATCAAAGGCCCCGTGTACTTGAACGGAATAATCAAAAATAGTGCCGGCAAATACGTGCCTGTTTATTATGATCAGGTTTCCGACCCGGAGGTCGCGGAAATATTGGATAAACCGGACAAACACAGCCACTGCTTTTTACTTGAAGGCGCATGGCCCTTCGGAAAGCATTTCGAGGCTTCCGCCGGCCTGGATTTACGCTATGTGATAAACGCTTCCCACAATCAAGGCGAAAAGGATTTTGAAACCATAGTCAAAACCGGATTCCTCTGGCATTATTGACCGTCCCTTCCTTTGCTATCCGGTATAACAGGTATTCAAACATCATGTTTTGAATCTGACCGCTGTTTGAGCGCAGTTCCTCGTCCCCGTAGGTCAGCATGGCCAGAATACGCTCCACCGCGGCGCTGTTCCATATGCGTGCGGCGGAACGGTATTGGGCCTGCATCTTTGTGCTGCTGAAGCCTCCCCGCCTGAGAACGTCGGAAGGGATGCTCCGCCCGGGGCCGCCGGCTTGTTCCGCCAGTGAATGCCAGTCCTGAAGCCTGCGGAAACAATAGGATAATCCCGCTATAATCTGTGGCGGCGAGGATTCCTTGGACAGGGAGATTTTCCTGAACACCGCCGCCGCATTCTCAAAATCATGTTTCGCGAGGGCGTCGAAGAGAGTGAAAGGGGATTCTTCCTTGTTGTGGGAAATGATGTATTCAACTTCCTTTTCCGTGATTACCGAACCCTTTTCGTAGAAAAGGGGGAAGGGTGAGCAGGCCGCCCTCATCGCCTCCGTGTTGTTTTCCACCATTTCCAGAATCAGCCGCACCGCCTTCTCGTCTATGGACAGGCCTTCTTTCCTGAAAAATGAGACAATCCACTGTTCCTTCCTGTCCTCAAAAAGCTCCCAGAAAATCTTTTTATGGCTTTCCGGAACGGCCGCCTCTAATTTTTTGTCAACGGAAATCTCATCCGAAAGAAGGATGAGGAAGGAATTGTTTTCAGGGTTTTCTTTCGCGGAAGAAACCGAGAAAATCCAGTCGGCAAGCATTGTGATTTCATCTTTCAGCTTTATGAGTTCCGCGTTTTTCAGAACCACGAATTTCCCCGTTGAAAAGAGCGAGCCGTTTTGTAAAAGCGATACCAGATCCCCGGCCCTGATGTCGGAGGCGTAGTATTTGTAAGTTTCAAGGCTTCCGTACCGCTTTTCAGCCTGAAGCCGTATTTTTTCGACTTCGGCGTTTTTTTCCCCGTTTTCCGGTCCCGTAAAAAGCCACACCGGAGCCGTGCCCGTGTTTTTCGCCGCCGTTTTAGCCGTCATTTTCGGTGCCTCCGGTTTTTCCTGTCTCTTCCGTGTCAGTCCCGGATACGCTTGCATCCGCGGCCCCGTCTTCGCAGGGCGCTGCATCAGCTCCGCTTGTTTTGTTATTGTTATTGGCGGAGGTATTTTGAATCTGGGTCATCTCCGCTTTGTTGTTTATAAACGAAAAGGTTTCGTTCATGTCATATATCCTGTGGTGCACGAGGCTTGTATCAGCTTCCCCGCGGGAAATTCCTGCGCATACACGGTTCAATGACGCCAGCGGATCCGAGAAGCGCACGCAGATGTAAAGGACCGCCAGCAGCATGATAAGCACCGGCGGCAGGATGAAACTTGAAAAAAGCCATATCCCGGAATAGGGCATGACTGAAGTCAGTTTTTCCAGGGTTAAAATATAATTTTTTATTTCCTCCGTCAAATTACCCGATTTTTTTATTGCCACCGGAAAAGCTGATGTATAAAGGCATATATATGTGTTTCCTGCATATCTTGCCGTTTTACGTATCCTTACACAGGAAGTATTTTCGCTGTCCATGATTATGCCGTCTTCCATTCCGGCGATTTTTTCCGCCTTGATGAATACGGAGGAATCCCCCTCTTCCTTTACAGGCAGGTATGACGGCGTGTTTTTTCCCGCGTTGTCAACCAGATACACCTGCACCGCCATGGCATTTGAGTCAAAGTCCCTGATTTCCGGAATCCACTGCCGTGGATATCTCCTGTGGTTGCCTATATTCAGTCCGGTTATGAATTCCTTCGCCACGGTTTCCAGTTGGTGCTGCCGCAGCTTTGTGTATTCCTCCGCCGTTTTCTCCGCGGTCAGCAGGGAAGTGCGGATTTTGCTGTCATTATATATTGAAAAAATATTGCTTATAAAGGAGCCGGAAAACACGCAGAATATAACCGCTGTCAATATTGCGAAAACGCAGAAAATCTGGAAAAAGCGTACACCGCTTTTATGCATTCTGCCGGTCTTGAAAATTTCGGAAGCGAAACCGTAAAACAGAAATGCCGCCAGTCCTGTGAAAAAAACCGGTATCACAACAAGAAGGAAGAATCCCTCCGGTGTCCTGAAGAAATTTCTGTCGAAAAGTCCGTCCGTGCTTTTATTTAAAAGCAGGAAGCATCCTGCCGTTACCAGCAGAAAGACAAAAACCATGAATGGCAGTGAAAAAACAACCGGGAAAATTCTTGTTTCAGCTTTTTTCTGTGTTTTCAATCTTCTTCAAATTTATTCTCAAACAGTTCTTCTATGGCAGCCGCCGCTTCAGCCTCATCCGTACCGTTCGCGGACAGTTTGATTTCTGTATTATAGCTTGCGGCCATCATTATAATACCCATTATGGATTTCGCATTGACGGTAAGAGAGCCTTTTTCAAAAGTAATTTCACTGGCGAATTTATTGGCTGTCTGGACAATTAACGATGCCGGTCTGGCGTGTATCCCCGCCCTGTTTTTTATTTTCAGAACCTTGTGTATCATGTTTTGAATCTACCCCTTGTAAAATCAGTATGAATCGTCTGCATCGTAATACGGCGACTGAACCGCATCTGTTTCAAGCCAGCGCAAAATACTCTTGTTGAATTCCTTCGCCGAAAAATATCCCATGCTCTTTAAGCGTTCATTCATCGCCGCGGTTTCTATTATAATCGGAATATTCCGTCCGGGGCGTACAGGAATTTCCAGCATGGGAACCTTGACCCCCAGAATATCCATTGTCTTTTGGTCCGTCCCCAGCCGGTCGTAGGATTTTGTGGCGTCCCATTCCTCCAGTTTTGCGACAATCTGGACTTCCTTCCGTTCCCGGATGGCGCCGACTCCGTAAAGCTGGGTGATGTTTATTATTCCCAGCCCCCGTATTTCCATATGATGCCCGACGAACTTATTCGCCCCCTGCCCGATGAGGATGTTTCCGTTTATGCAGGAAATTTCCACTATATCATCGGCTACAAGCCGGTGCCCCCTTTCAATTAAATCCAGGGCGGTCTCGCTCTTTCCGACACCGGAATCCCCCAGGAGCAATATTCCAAGCCCGTAGACTTCCACCAGAACACCGTGCAGGGACAGCCTCGGTGCAAAGATGTTTGAAAGAATCCTCATCACTCTGGAGGAAAACTCGGAGGACTCCAGCCCTGTGGACAAAACCGGGCAGTCCGCTTCCTCCGCCATATCGATAAAAATCTGCGGCGGCTGAAGGCTGTGGGTAAAAATACAGCAGGGCAGGGGATAGGCAAAAAGCGCTTTCACGTTCTCGGTGAGGTTGTTCTGGACAATATTGTTCAGATATGCCACCTCACCGCGTCCGAACAACTGTATTCTCTGGTATGCAAATGAATCAAAAAAGCCGGAGAGCGCAAGACCGGGCCGGTTCAAGTCAGGAATCGAAATCAGGCGCACCAGACCCCGTCTCCCGCAGATACAGCGCAAGTCCAGTGAATCATGTTCCCTTAAATCCAGACTGAGAAGATCCAGAACTGAAAAGCGTTTTGAAAACATACTTGACTATACCCGCAGGAGTTTTTTTTGTAAAGGCTGGGCCTTTGACGAACTACTTCCGCTCTTGTATTTTATCCTTTTCCTTCTTTACTTTCTGGTCCAGAACGTCCATCATTTTGTTTACGCAGGCTGAAAAATCATAGTCGTCCGCAGAAACATGGGCGTTCCCTCCCCACCTGAAATTCACGGTGGCCTCGCAGGAGAATTTCTTGTCCAGCTTTACAGAAACAGCTATGTCTGTAATCAAATCCTCCGCATATTTTATTCTCTGGAGTTTTTTGTCAACAAATTCCCGCTGCTCATCGTCCATTGTGAATTTAATTGCGTTTACATTGATGTTCATATAGCCTCCTGAATAACCATGATACTACTAAACCACGTGAAAATCAAAAGGTTTCTTCAAAAACATACGATACGGGATTTGCCGTCCGCATTACAGCGGAAATGGAGCCGAAGGGGTTTCCCCCGCGGATTCCGCGGCGGAGTCCGGCCTGCCGGCGTGTATTTCCCCTGCTGCGGGATGTGTACGCGGTCAGCGGTCAAAAGATGAGCCGATGGAAAGTTCCGAGCGGTATTTGGCCACAGTCCTCCGCGCTATGTTTATTCCGCGTTCGGCGAGCAAATCCATGATTTCCCTGTCGGAGAGTTTCCCTCCGGAATTCCCGATTATTTCCCGGATTGTTTCCTTTACGCTTTGCCGGGATGTTCCGCCGCCCTTTGAGGAATTTCCGCTTCCGCTCCTTCCGCTGAAGAAATACTTCAGCTCGAAAATCCCCCGGTCGCACTGGAGGTACTTGCCGGAAGTCGCCCTGGAAACAGTCGCTTCATGCAGCCCGGTTTCGTCCGCCACATCCGACAGTTTCAGGGGACGCAGGAATTTAGGGCCTTTGATGAAAAAATCTTTCTGGAAAACGACAATGCTTCTCGCCACCTTCAGCACAGTCAGGTTCCTGCGTTTTACGGAATTCATGAACCACCGGGCTTCTTTCAGGGATTCCTTCGCGAAATCCCTGGTTTGCCTGCCCTGCCCGCCGTCTTTTTCCACCTGCATGAAAAAAGGGGATATTCCGACAACAGGGATTTCCTCCTCGTTGATTTTAATAGAGAAATCTTCCCCTTCATTTTTCACGATTATGTCGGGGACGATGTACGTGCTCCCGTCCGCGGAAAAATCGTCAAGGGTCTGCCCGGACGGATAGGCCCTTCCTGGAAATGGCGTCAGCGTGCGCAGGAGTTCCAGCAGTTTTTCGCCCTGTTCCGTGGAAACCTGTATGCCGGCTTCTTTTTTGATGTTCCGTATAAAAACATCCGGCTTTATTTTCACGAAGCAGGAAAAGTGCTCCCGCAGCAGGGAAGCGAGCAGTTTGAATCCCTCCCGTTCCTCCCTGTTTTTGGAGGACGAGGCGTAAATTTCCGCCTGCACCGCCAGTGATTCCTGGAAATCCTTCACGGCGCAGCCCGGCGGATCAAGGTTCCTCACGGCATGAAGGGCGTGCTCAAGGGCCGCGCGGTTTTCCGCTCCGGGGAGGGTTTCCGGCGGGGAAATATTGAACCCGTCCGAATCCAGATTCTGTATAATCATGGCGGCGAGTTTTTCCGCCTCCGGCCCAAGTTTTATTTCCCGCAGGCCTTCCATAAGATGGGACTGGAGGGTTTCATGCAGGCTCAGGGCTTTCTCCAGGAAATCCCGGTTGGTTTCGCTTTTTTCCTTTGAGACAGCCGCGGCGGAAGTTTTGACGGTCGCATCCGAGGTTTTCGGCACAAAAGAGTCAGCCGGAGAGATACCCTCTGAAACGGACGGATCGGAAATTATCTCCAGCGCGGGATTCTTTTCGGTTTCTTCAAGGATTTTTTCCCGGAGCTCCGCAAACGGCAGGGTCATCAGATTCAATGACTGAATCATCTTCCGGGACAAGAATAATTTCTGCTGTTGGTTTAGTTCCAGCCGCCCTGTTTCCATAAGGAAAATATACGGGGTTGCCGGGAATCCGTCAACTGAAAGGCGGCTGAACGGCACGGGTGTACCGCCGCAGTGTCTGCGGTGTTACCGGCCTACCTTGCGTTCCTGCTTGTTCCTGTACATGCTTTTGTCAGCTTGAATCATAAGGCTGCGGAAATCATCGGTGTTTTTGACTTTGCTTGTGGCATAACCTATGGATAAACCGGTGAGGAATTTTCCGTCGTATGCGGGGACGTCCATTTTTTCATGTATCCTGCTGACGATGGTTTCCGCCGTGGATTCCTCTGTATCCGGCAGCATTATGAGGAATTCGTCTCCGCCAATCCTGAAAACCAAATCCTTTTTTCTTACGCTTTTGAAAATCATTCTGCTGCACGCTTTTATGTAGACGTCCCCTTCAGCGTGTCCGTAAAGGTCGTTCACTTTTTTCAGGTTGTCTATGTCGCACAAAATAATACTCATGGACTCCTGTGCCGATTCATATATGGAGTCTTTCTTTATCTCAAAGAAATGCCTGTTGTATGCTCCGGTCAGCATATCCCGGAAGGCATACTTTTCCATCGTCGCCATCAGCTGGTTGATGTATGAAATATTGTTGAATGTATAGGACAAGCCCATTTTTGTGGAAAACCTGTTGTAGAGAGGGTGCCCCTGGACATACCAAATCATTTTTGTCACGGGATCTTCAAGCATGAAGCTTGTGTAAACGCCCGCCAGGGGTATGTTTTTCGAGATTTCTATTTTATTGTATTTGGCGAGAAAATTTTCAAAGGTGAATTCCCCGTAAGGCGAAAGGGATTTTTGTCTGACAAGATCTTCCCCGGCGGAGTTGAAGTATACTACGATTCCATGCAGGTCAACAATAAAAACCGGATAGGGTGTCAGGATTTCCCTGTTTTTTTCTGTCAGCAGAATCATCTGTTCTATGTTGTCGAAACGGACCGCCGAGAATATTGTTACTATGCAGAACAGGTGCGAGAGTCCGCTCAAAGTCACCGACATATCTGTACTCTGTAAATCAAACGGCACCGCGAAAAGGAAATTCCAGAAAATCAGGAAGCTACTTCCGATGAGAATTGCGAATACGGTTTTTTTGTTCGGGGTGGATTTCCTCTTCAGTTTTATTAAAAGACATATGAGTCCCGCAAGTATTATCAGATAGCTGTATGTAAGGTGTACGTTCCACCACGGTCCGAAATGCTCCGGTATGCGGGTTATTTCGTCAACAAGGACGAAATCGTAGTATATCATGAACTCGTGGAACATATATGTCAGCGAAAAAAAAGGATGTCATGGCGGGAATTACCAGAACCAGTTTGAGCCACCGTTTTTTCTTGGTTGAGAGGGGAAAGGTGTATGTAAAAGCGAACTGGAAAAAGAAAGCCGCCGCAAAGGAGTTGCTTGTATATATCAGGGAGTTGAAAAAGGCTACGCTTTCCGGACTCCGGGCAAGCATATACCCTACGTAGAACAGGTTCCAGCAGCCCATTCAAAGGGTAAAGACCTGCAGAATTCTGTAAATATGATTGTATCTTTTAATGGTGTCGGCTTTAAAAAATATTACAAAGGCCGTAATGGCGCAAATTACCCTTACAAAGAAATTTATATCTGTCGGCAAAAAAACACATTTCCTATTTGAATCGGCCCCATGTCATCTTCTAATATACTTGAAAGTATATGTTTTTGCAATAATTTTTCATTTCGTTGTTAATTTCAGGAAAGAATGATATACTTTCCCTGCGTGAAAAAGTTTGATGACGCTGAATTGATGCAGGTTCTGGATTATATCCTCAATAAAGCCGGATTGCGGGAAATTGACGCACTGGAAGCGGCTGTGTCCCGCCGCAGGAAAAACCTTGCAAGGCAGACAGGCGTTATATCCCTCGACCCGGAAAAGGCCGCAAAGGAAATGACGGATGCGGTGCAGGGAAGCATCAAAAGAAGTATGGAAGGCGTTAAAAACACCTTCAGGAATTTCGCCTTCGACCTTCTGGACAAGGAGGCGCCCGGGCTTTCGGAAGAGGAGAAGGAAAAGCTCGTGGAGTCCTGGATTCCGCAGTCAAGCCCCGCGGTATCTCCTGCCGCGGCGGATGGGGACGCCTCCGCCTTTATCCCGCCTGAGGGGTATACCGGACTTGCCAAAAAGGGGAAAATAAACGGGATTCCCTGCGACGTTTTGGATGAAATGGTCCATCAGTTTGTAGCCTACAGTCTGGGTACGCTGTCTTTTTATGACGAGGCTGATTTGCGGAACAATATCGGGGACTGGACCACCGTTTACTGGAGGAAATTTCCGCCACAGGTCCAGAAGCTCATAAAAGCCTTCCTTTCGGAAAAATGCACCGGTGAGGAATTTGAATCCGTTCTGGCGCAGATGCTCCGGTAAAATGTCCCCGCACTTATTTTGTCCCGGACTATTGACATAAATTCCTGTTTCCTCTATTATGCTGATTACGGCAACGGAGTCGTGGATTAATTTTTTGTTTATTTAATCTGCGGGTTCGTTTTTTTTTGCCCAAATAAGAACGGCAATGACGTCGGGGTTTGTTTTCAGTCTCGAAGTCACTGCCGTTTTTTATTTTAAATCCCGTAGGAGGCGATATAATGTGTTCTATCATGGGTTACAGCGGGAAAAATGTCCCTGCTGAAGTTTTTGCGGAAGGGTTTTCCCGCACTAAATCCCGCGGCCCGGACGCCACAAAGGTGGTGTCCCTTGAATATGGTGTCCTCGGCTTCCACCGTCTTGCGATTATGGGACTGAATTCCGAGGGTATGCAGCCTTTTGAAAGCGGCGGGAACTATGTAGTGTGCAACGGGGAGATTTACGGTTTCAGGAAAATAAAGGCGCAGCTGGAGGAGGAGGGCTGGAGGTTTAAAAGCGACTCCGACTGCGAAATCATTCTTCCTCTTTACAGCAAATACGGCTGCTCCATGTTTGAAAAGCTCGACGCGGAATTCGCCATGGTTATTTACGATGCAGGGAAAGGCAGCCTGGTCGCCGCCCGCGATCCCATAGGAATAAGGCCGCTGTTTTACGGTTATGATGCGGAAGGCCGGATCGTTTTTGCCAGCGAAGCGAAAAACCTTACCGGCCTTGTGGAGAAAATTATTCCGTTCCCTCCGGGGCATTACTATTCCGGCGGAAAATTCATCTGTTACCGTGATATGACAAAGGTTAAAAAAGTCATAAATGATGATCTTGAGACAGTCTTTACCAATATAAGGGAAAAGCTCATTGAAGGCATCAGGAAAAGACTTGACGCCGACGCCCCTCTGGGCTTCCTCCTTTCCGGAGGGCTTGATTCCTCCCTGGTGTGCGCGGTCGCCGCCGGAATCCTCGGTAAGCCGGTAAAGACCTTTTCCATCGGTATGGATACGGACGCAATCGATTTGAAGTACGCAAGGGAAGTGGCTGATTATCTTCATACCGACCATCATGAGGTTATCATCACAAAAAAGGATGTCCTTGATTCCCTTGAAACCGTCATCGCCGCGCTCGGAACCTATGACATAACCACAATCCGCGCCAGTATAGGAATGTATCTTGTGTGCAGGGCCGTCCATGAACAGACGGATGTCCGGGTTCTTTTGACCGGGGAAATAAGTGACGAGCTGTTCGGATACAAGTACACGGATTTTGCCCCGAATGCCGCCGCCTTCCAGAAGGAATCCGAAAAGCGCATCCGGGAAATACATATGTACGACGTGCTGCGCGCTGACAGGTGTATATCCGTTAACTCCATCGAGGCGAGGGTTCCTTTCGGAGACCTGGACTTTGTGGAATATGTCATGAGCCTTGACCCTGAAATAAAGATAAACAGATACGGCAAGGGCAAGTATCTTCTCCGGAAAGCCTTTGAAGGTTCCTGGCTTCCTGAAGACATTCTTATGAGGGAAAAAGCCGCTTTCAGTGATGCTGTGGGGCATTCCCTTGTTGATGATTTGAAGGAGTATGCGGAAACGGCTTACACCGATGCGGAATTTGAGGACAGGTGTTCCCGCTACGTCCATGCCAGGCCGTTTACAAAAGAGTCCCTTCTTTACAGGGAAATATTCGAGAAATATTATCCGGGACAAAGTGAAATGGTTGTTGATTTCTGGATGCCGAATAAAACCTGGGAAGGCTGCAATGTGAATGACCCTTCCGCCCGTGTCCTTTCAAATTACGGCGACAGCGGGAAATAAGGCGGATTTCTTTTTGAAGGAGAACATGAACTGTGGAAAATGTGAATAATAATTGTTACGGCGGAAACGGTGCCAGGACTTTATATGAACCTTCCTTTGAACATGACAGCTGCGGAATCGGGGCTGTCGTGAACATCGACGGCCGGCAGACCCATGCGGTTGTTGACAGCGCCCTTCACATTGTGGAAAAGCTCGAACACCGCGCCGGAAAGGACGCGGAGGGTAAAACCGGTGACGGAGTGGGAATCCTTCTTCAGATTTCACACGGGTTTTTCTCAAAGGTAGCCGCCGAGCTGCACATGGACATCGGCGGGGAAAGGGACTACGGAGTTGGGATGTTCTTCCTTCCGGTGGACCAGCTTGAGCGGGCGCGCGCCAGGAAACTTTTTGAACTTCTTACGGAAAAAGAAGGTCTGGAATTTCTGGGCTGGAGGGCTGTCCCTGTTGACGAGTCCGTGCTTGGCGAACGTGCCCGTGAATGTATGCCGGTGATAACCCAGTGCTTTATTGCCAGACCTGAAGGAGTCGGGAAAGGCGTGGATTTTGACAGGAAACTCTATGTTCTGCGCCGGCAGTTCGAGCTTTCCGGACAGGGTGTTTATGTCGCTTCGCTGTCTTCCCGCACGATTGTATACAAAGGGATGTTCCTTGTAAGCCAGCTGAGGACTTTTTACAGGGACCTGCAGTCGGAAAGCTACGCATCCGCCCTTGCCATAGTGCATTCCCGGTTCAGCACAAACACTACACCGAGCTGGGAGCGCGCCCATCCCAACCGGCTGATGGCCCACAACGGCGAGATAAATACAATCAGGGGGAACACGGACAGGATGGCGGCCCGCAGGGAAACACTGGCTTCCCCCGTCCTTGGGGATGATATGCAGCGTGTTCTTCCGGCGGTGAATGTGAACGGCTCTGACTCCGCCATTCTGGACAATACCCTTGAATTCCTCATGATGAATGGGATGCCCCTTCCTCTGGCTGTGATGGTCTGCATCCCGGAGCCGTGGAAGAATGACAGCACAATCGACAGGGACGTGAAGGATTTTTACCACTACTGGGCTACAATGATGGAACCATGGGACGGTCCGGCCGCTATTTTATTCAGTGACGGCGACATCCTTGGGGCGGTGCTCGACAGGAACGGGCTGAGGCCTTCACGCTACTATATTACGGAAGACAACCAGCTCATCCTTTCTTCGGAAGTTGGCGTGTTGAAAATTCCGGAGGAAAAAATAATCAGGAAGGCGAGGCTTCAGCCCGGAAGGATTCTTCTTGTGGATACAGAATCCAAAAGAATTGTTTCCGACGGGGAATGCAAGAGATATTATTCATCCCTTTATCCTTACGGCGAATGGCTTGACCAGCACCTTATGCACCTTAAGGATTTGGATATCCCGAACAGGCAGGTTCCCGTGTCAACGCAAAAACAGAGGGACACCTTGTACAAGGCTTTCGGCTGGAGCTATGAGGATATCAACGACATGATTCTCCCGATGGCTAAAACAGGTTCCGAGCCCACCGGGTCAATGGGGATAGATATTCCCCTGGCTGTGTTTTCCGAGAAGCATCCTCCTTTGTTTTCTTATTTCAAGCAGCTTTTTGCCCAGGTCACGAATCCGCCGATAGATTCCCTCCGGGAAGAAATAGTCACCGACACAACCGTGTATGTCGGTTCTGACGGAAACCTTCTGCAGCCGGAAGGAAAGAGCTGCTCGGTTCTGGAAATCAACAACCCTGTTCTCACAGGCGTGGATATCCTGAAAATCCGAAGCCTCAACCGGCCCGGACTTAAGACGGCTGTGATTCCGCTTTTGTATTACAAGAACAATTCTCTCGAAAAGGCCCTTGATGAGCTTTTCGTAAACTGCGACAGGGAATACCGCAACGGTTACAACATTCTGATTCTGTCAGACAGGGGGGTTGACGAGAACCATGTCGCGATTCCGTCCCTCCTCGCTGTCAGCGCGTTGGAACAGTATCTGATAAGGACAAAGAAACGCACCGCGGTCTCCATCATTCTCGAAAGCGCGGAAGTAAGGAATGTTCATCAGGCGGCCATGATTCTCGGCTACGGCGCGCGGGCTGTGAATCCTTATCTTGCCCATGAATGCATCGGCGAGCTTATCGAAAAGAAAATACTCGACAAGGATTACCATACCGCGGTTGACGATTTTAACAACGCCCTTCTGCACGGTATCGTCAAAATCGCCGCGAAGATGGGAATCTCAACAATACAGTCCTACCAGTCCGCCCAGATATTTGAGGCGGTCGGAATTTCCGAAGAGGTTATAGAAAAGTATTTCACGAATACAATAAGCCGCATCGGGGGAATCGGCCTTAAAGAGATAGAAGAGGACATAAATTATTTCCACAATAAGGCTTTCGATCCGCTTGGGCTTGCCGTGGACACGTCTCTTGACAGCGTTGGTAACCACAAACTCCGCCGGGGCGGCGCCTGCGAAGACCATCTGTATAATCCGGAAACCATAATCGCCCTGCAGGAGGCGGTCCGCAACAATGATTACAAGCGGTTCAAGGAATACACCTCAATGGTGGATGATTCCTCAAGGCCCCATACGCTCCGGGCCCTCCTTGATTTTGACTTCCCGGAAGACGGGGCGGTTCCAATTGAGGAAGTTGAGCCTGTAGAGAATATCGTCAGGAGGTTTAAGACCGGCGCCATGTCTTACGGCTCCATTTCCGAGGAAGCCCATGAATGCATGGCCGCCGCCATGAACAGTCTGGGAGGCAAGTCCAATTCCGGCGAGGGCGGCGAAAAGCGTGAAAGGTTCGGAACCAAATACAACAGTGCCATAAAGCAGGTCGCGTCGGGGCGTTTCGGTGTCACGGAAGAGTATCTTTTGAGCGCAAAGGAAATCCAGATTAAAATGGCCCAGGGCGCAAAGCCGGGGGAGGGCGGCCACCTGCCGGGGAAAAAAGTTTACCCGTGGATTGCCAAAACACGCTGCGCCACGCCGGGTGTTTCCCTGATTTCACCGCCTCCTCATCACGATATTTATTCTATAGAAGATTTGGCGCAGCTTATTTACGATTTGAAGAACGCCAACCGCTCCGCCCGTATTTCCGTAAAGCTGGTATCCGAAGCCGGCGTGGGAACGATAGCCGCCGGTGTCGCCAAAGCCGGCGCCCAGGTTGTCCTGATTTCCGGTCATGACGGCGGAACAGGAGCCGCTCCCATAAGCTCCATCCACCATGCCGGGCTGCCCTGGGAACTGGGGCTTGCCGAAACCCACCAGACCTTGATGCGGAACGGCCTGCGCAGCCGTGTTGTAATCGAAACGGACGGCAAGCTGATGAGCGGCCGGGATGTGGCTGTAGCCGCGCTGCTCGGGGCGGAGGAATTCGGCTTCGCCACGGCGCCTCTTGTGGCGATGGGCTGCATGATGATGCGGGTCTGCAATCTTGACACCTGTCCCTTCGGAGTCGCGACCCAGAACAAAAAGCTGCGGGAAAGGTTCAGGGGAAAGCCGGAATATGTCGCGGCGTTCATGAGGTTTATAGCTTCCGAGCTCAGGGAGATAATGGCCGCTCTGGGAGTAAGGACCGTTGACGAGATGGTCGGACGGACTGATTTGCTCAAGGTGAAATCCAAAATGCCCTCTTCCCGCGCAAACCTTATCAACCCTGGAAGAATACTCGCAAGACAGGAGGACGGCGGTCCCTCGCGGTTCAATCCGCCGGATGTTTTTGACTTTCAGCTTGAAAAGACGGTTGACATGGATGTCCTTCTTAAAGAATTCAGGAAATCCCTTGAGCAGAAAAAGAGGTCCGTGTTTTCTGTTGATGTGTCCAGCATAAACAGGACCGTGGGCACGATTTTCGGCTCTGAAATCCAGAAACGCTGGGGAGGAAATGTGGAGGATGATACATTCACGGTTAAATGCCGCGGAGGCGGCGGGCAGTCTTTCGGCGCTTTTATACCGAAGGGGCTTACGCTGCGCCTTGAAGGTGACGCGAACGATTATCTGGGTAAAGGTCTGTCAGGCGGAAAGATTGTTGTTTATCCTCCCGCCGGACGGAATTACAAGGCCGAGGAAAATATTATCATCGGAAACGTCGCCCTGTATGGCGCTACATCAGGCGTGGTCTTTATAAACGGTGTCGCAGGCGAACGCTTTTGTGTCCGCAATTCCGGGGCCACGGCTGTGGTTGAAGGCTGCGGCGACCACGGGCTCGAATACATGACCGGAGGTACCGCTGTTATTCTCGGCCGCACCGGAAGGAACTTCGCCGCCGGAATGAGCGGTGGCACCGCGTATGTATATGACTCCGCCCATGATTTGTACCGCCGGCTGAATAAGGAACTGGTGTCCATGGAGGAGGTTTCCGAAGAATACGACATCCAGCGGCTTAGGGATTTGATAACCATGCATAAAGAAGAAACCGGAAGCAGCCTCGCGGCCGATATTCTCGACGATTTTGACAACAGGATTCACTGCTTCAAGAAAATTATTCCGAATGATTACCGCCGGATGCTTATGGAAATCAGCCGCGCGGAAAGCAGGGGATTGAATCACGATGAAGCCGTGCTTGAAGCTTTTTATGCCGTCACCGGATCTAAATGAAGGAAACTCGGAGGAAAAATCAAATGGGAAAAAATACAGGTTTTTTGGATTATGCCGTCAAAGCCAACGGCACACGCTCTCCCCTTAACCGGACGGGTGACTTCCGTGATTTTCATGTGCCGCTGCCGATGGAGGAGCGGCGTACCCAGGCTTCCCGGTGCATGAATTGCGGCGTCCCGATGTGCCAGTCGGCGTTGACGCTGGGCGGCATGGTTACGGGCTGTCCGCTTCATAATTTGATACCGGAATGGAACGACGCATTGTATAAAGGTCTGTTCGCCGAGGCCGCCGGCCGTCTGTTGAAGACAAGCAGCTTCCCCGAGTTCACCGGACGGGTTTGCCCCGCTCTGTGTGAAAAAGCCTGCAACTGTGCGTCCGCTGTTTACGGCGAGGGTGACGGGGCGGTTACAATCCGCGACAACGAGCTTTTTATTATCGAAAAAGCCTTTGAAAGCGGACTGATTAAGCCGAGGATTCCCGCTGTCCGCACGGACAAAAAAGTCGCCGTCATCGGTTCAGGTCCCGCCGGGCTGGCTGCCGCTGATTTGCTTAACAGGCGCGGGCACAATGTCACGGTGTATGAACGTGATGACAGGCCGGGAGGACTTTTGATGTACGGAATCCCGAATATGAAACTTGAGAAGTCTGTTGTGGAGCGCAGGATAAAACTCATGGAGGCTGAAGGCGTTAAATTTATAACCGGAGCCGATGTGGGAAGGACAGCCGATGCGGCGGAAATACTGGAAATGTTTGACGCCGTGGCCCTGTGCTGCGGTGCAAAAGCCGCCCGTCCACTTTCCGCCTCCGGCGCATCCGCCGGCGGAGTTCTTTACGCCGTGGACTTTCTCAAATCGGTTACAAAAAGCCTGCTCGACTCCAACCTGACGGACGGCTCCTTTTTCAGCCCCGAAGGCAGGAATGTCGTCATCATCGGCGGCGGCGACACGGGGAACGACTGCGCCGGAACCTGTATCAGGCTTGGCTGCGCTTCCGTCGTTCAAATTGAAATGATGCCCCGCCCGCCGGAACATCGCCCCGGCTGGAATCCCTGGCCGAGATGGCCCTGCATCCTGAAAACCGATTACGGGCAGGAGGAAGCCGCCGCGAAATTCGGCGGGGATCCACGTGTGTATGAGGCTACGGTAAAAGAAGTCATAAGCAGTCAGGGAAAAATCTCCGCCGTGAAAACAGTTGGCGTTGAATTCAAAAATGAGGGCGGCCGCCGTGTCATGACGGAGAAAGCCGGCACGGAAAAGGAGCTCCCCGCCGACCTCCTGCTTGTCGCCGCCGGATTCACCGGCTGTGAAAAATACACTGCGGAAGCCTTCAAGGCGGGGATTTCCTCCCGCGGTACTGTCGCTACGGATGAAGGTTCCTGCAGGACAAGCGCGGATAAGGTTTTCGCCGCAGGCGATATGCGCCGGGGACAGTCACTTGTCGTGTGGGCTGTAGCCGAAGGACGGCAGTGCGCCGCGGAAATAGATAAATTCCTGATGGGGTATACGAATTTATAACGCATCCCCCCCCCCTCCATTAATTGGGGAAAAGCGGATTATTGGAAATCAGGTTAATCAAACTTGCGGGTGGGGGAGGGGGGGGGTGAAGTCTTCATGTAATATTCCGTGAATTCATCCGCCGGAATCGGTCGGCAGTAATAATACCCCTGGGCGAAATCACAGCCGAGGGTTTTCACGAGTATTTCATCTTCCTCCGTTTCAACGCCTTCCGCCACAACGGAAAGATGAAGTCTCCTTGCCATGCGCACAATCTGGTCTATGACAATCTTTGTCCGCCAGTTTTCCTTTCTGTTCGCTTTCTGCAGAAACACACGGTCGAGTTTCAGTTCATCGATACTCAAATCTCCGAGTGCGCTGAATGCAGAGTAGCCGCTTCCGAAGTCGTCCATCGAGATAAGGAACCCTTCCTGCCGGAGAATCGAAATTTTCGCGTCCATTGCCTCCGGATCTTCCAGCGCCAGCTGCTCCAGTACTTCCAGGGTTATGATTCCAGGAGGAATGCCGTATTTCGCGACAAGAGCTTTTATGTCATTCACGTAGTTCGGTTCAAAAAACATGAGCTTCGACTGATTCACCGAAACCGGCAGCGGCTCAAGTTTTTCGTCTATCCGTCCGCGCAGAAATTTGCATACCTCTTCAAACATGAACATATCCAGCTTCGTGCAGAAACCGTTCTGCTCAAACAGCGGGATGAATTGTTCCGGTAAAATTATGCGGTCGTCTTTTGTTTCCCAGCGTACAAGCGCCTCCGCGCCGCCCAGCTCCCCTGTCCGCAGGTCGATTTTGGGCTGAAGGTAAACCTTGAAGTTTCCCTTTGCAAGGGCGGTGTCCATATGGCTTTCGATATAGTTCTTCGTTTTTTCTTTTTCGTGCAGATCCTTGTCATAAAAACTTATTGTATTGACAGTATCAAGGCGTGCCTGTGAAAGAGCCAGCGAAACATGGATCAGTATTTCGTCAACGGTTATGACGCTGCCTTTGTTGTTTTTGAATGTGGCCGCACCCGCGTATATCTGCAGGTGGTAATCGTAAAATATTGAAAGTTTCTTCTGGATTTCGGAAATGATGATTTCAATGCGCTGTTTGATTTTTTCCCGGTCGTTTTCATACATACACAGATGGAAAACATCGACATTCTCCCGGCAGAAGAATTCAATGGCGGAAAGATTTTCTTCCAGGGTTTCCTTTATGATAAACAGAATCCTGTTCGCGCCGGTTGTTTCGAAAATCTCGTTTATAAACTTAAAGCGGCGCACATTCATTGTGACAACGGAAAGGTCTTCCCTGTTTCCCTTCTCGCACTTGTACGAAAGCGTAGCCTTGAATCTGTTCAGGTTGTCCGCTCCTGTCAGCGGGTCGGAATACATTATCGATATGAGATGCTTCGAATATTTATTCAGCAGGCGGTATCCTATCAGAATCACCAGAATCATGATAACACACATGGAGGTGAAAATTATGCGTGTAAAGTAAACGTAATAGTCCGTCACAGTGGTGGAGTAAAAGGAGGTTTTTACGCACAAAAGATAAAGGCCGCAGAAATCGAGCTGTTTAACATACGCCCTGCATTTTATGCCTCCGTGCTCAAAAGAAAACATCACTTCGTTTTTCTGCGCTATATTTTTCCATACTTTGGAGTAAAAATGCGGCGGCAGGAAATATCCCCCGGTATTATTTTCTCTGTCTGCAACCGGGAATTTGTTATGCTCCGATTCCACAAGCAGATTGGCTTCTTCATCCAGAATGAAGAAATTGTAATCCGCATCGGGGATGGGCACCAGGTTAATGATTTTCGATACCTCTTCTATCCCGTGGCTTCCCGTGATAACGCCCACAATTTTATTTTCGTGATAAACAGGCGCGGCATGGACAGATATTTTGCATCCGAATTCCTCCGAAAAGAAGAATCTGGTGCTGGCGTTGTTTCCGGCGAAGGCGGCCGCCACCGCCTCCTGAATGGCTGGATTAGTATCAGCCAGTTTTTTATGGAAAGCGGACTTATTTTTAATGTTTTTTTCGATGCCGTTTCCGTCCTTCCTGAAGAACAGCACCGAAAGAAAATCCCTGGGGAAATCCGATTCCTGGAGGGCTTTCTCGATTACATCCAGGTCAACGTTGTCGCTTTCTCTGGAAACAGTCGATTCCACAAAAGACGATACTGTTTCGAGGACCCGGAAATCAGCGGCTATATGCCTCTGTATATTGCTGGAAATGGCGTTCGTCTCCGCGGAAATTCTGAAATCAACGGAATCGTTTTCGATATTATGAAGGGCTATGGACATCAATACCGCCGCCGCCATCAACAATAATGTGACAACGGAAACGAGAGCCGAAAGGATAACCAGATTATTTTTTATCTTTTTTTCTGTTATTATTTCTGTTACATGTCCCGTGCGCAAATTTTTACCTTATTAAAATAAATACATCCACAGTCTACCATAGTGGGTTTTATTTTACAATAAAATGTTGTGTTATATTATGTTAAAATTGTAAAAAATATTACAATTTTGAAGATTTGCGCAAAGCGTACAGGAGAATATAACGCCGCGTTTTTCCCACGGAATCTGATATGTTTTATATTCTCAGATGATATCCCGTATCCTGAAAAACACGGGCGCCATTTATGAGCGTTCCGGTCTCAACGCCCCTTCTCCGCCTCCGGCTCTGTATCCGCAAGCCGCCGCACCCGCTCCGGGGAAAGCCCGGTCAGCTCCGAAATTTCCGTGACGTCATATCCCCTGCCCAGCATACTCCGGGCAACCTGTTCCGCACCGATGTTGATACCTTCGTTCCGACCGATGGCTATACCGCGCTCTTCCCCGATGGCGATGCCCTCGTCAAGGCCCTCCCGCCTCTCCTCCTGCTTTATCATCTCAAGCGTCATATACTCAGTCCTCCAGTGCGCGTTCCTCCGCGCCTCCTCCACAAGCCCCTCAAGCCTGCCGGTAAACCCGTCCACCGCCTTTCCTTTGGCTATATACTCAAGAATGTTCCGCAAAGGCTCCGTTTTTACCATGCTGTACGCCGGGCAGTTGAAAAACAGC
>CASGDA010000014.1 GCA_949300145.1 uncultured Treponema sp.
CCTTTCCATCCTGAATAACTGCCGTTACCATTTTCAGCTTCTCTTCCGAGCTGAGCTTTCTTCTTGTTCTTCCCATAAGGTGTACGTCCTTTTGTTATTGTACACCTTATTAGCTTTCCTGTTTTAGTCCAAGTTGCGGTTAGGCATTACAAGCGGCTTTTCCGGTAAATTTTCAGGTATATTATTCAATGCTTTTATTTTTGCCTTTATGTACGCCCCGGTAACTTTAATCGCCGTAATTTTATACGGCGCCGCCGGTTTTCTATTCATGAGATTTCCCGCCACCCGCATCCTGATTTTTTTATTCGGGCCGACTTTAATCGTCTACTGCACTATGATATTGTTTGAAAAAATATTGCAAAAATATAAAAACAAGGGTTAAAATAAAATACAGGTTATGAAATATTCCCTGAAATCGCGGAGGTCAAATATTCATACTCGTTGGAAATTTCCGGCATCATGGCGAAAGCGAGATCCCATTTATCCTCCCGCATAAGGGCGACCTGCTGCGAGAACAAATCGAACAGACGTACAGCCGATATGTTTCCCGTCATGCCTTTCAGCGAATGGGACGCCTCCAGAGCCTTTTCCCTGTCGCCGTTTTCAACGGCTGCTTTCAACGCCTTATAAGTCTCATCCTTGAGGAAAATGCGCAGGAGCTTCAGCATAAGGGGTTCGTTACCCATAACCCTGCCGAAAAATTCTTCGACATTGATTCCTGAAGATTCGAGGATTTGTTTTGTTTTTTCATCCATAATGAAATTTGAAGGAGACCTCCTTTTCAAAATTTTCCTGAGCCTCAGGATTTTGCCCTGTAAAATTTGCGGATCTCCTTTTCAACCGAAAAAAAGGAATCCAGCAGCCGCGGATTAAACGCGCCGCACTCCCCGGAAGATATCATGTCCCAGGCTGTGGACGCCTCCAGTGGATCCTTGTATACACGGCGGCTTATCAGCGCGTCGTAAACATCAGCGATTGACACAATCTGGGTGTAAACAGGGATTTCGTTCCCCTTCAACCCGTCCGGATAGCCCGTGCCGTCCCACCTTTCATGATGGTGTCTGGCAATGTCATAGGCGTACTGGAAGGACTCGTGCTCCCGCAGCTGGGGGATTTGTTCCAGCAGCTCCCCGCCCTTTGCGGCATGGGTTTTCATTATTTCATATTCATCCGGGGTGAGCCTGCCGGGTTTATTCAGGATTGAATCCGGAATGGAAATTTTACCGACATCATGCACAATGGATGCGACGGCTATCAGGTCAATCTGTCCGCCGGTGAATCCCTCGCCGAGAACCGTATTCTCCAGCATATACTTTGTGATGTCATGTATGCGCTTTACATGCTCTCCGGATTCAATGCTCCGGAATTCAATGGCGGTGGCGAGGGCTTCAACCATACCGCGGTTCAAGTCCACTATCTTTTCTTCCTGCCGGGTTATTTTATCCCGCTGCTCCTCCACAGTGCATGAAAGGCGTCTCCTCGCCCTGAAAAGCTCGATGACGGAACCGATGCGTTTTTCAATCACATATGAAACAAACGGCTTTGAAATAACATCCATCACGCCGAGGACATAGGCTTCCTTCAAAACGGAATCGGTGGCCTCCGCGGTAATCAGGAAAACGGGTATCCTGTCCATGAGATTTTCGCCGCGGAGTTTCCGGAGGACATCTATCCCCGACATGCCCGGCATAATCACATCCAGCAGAACCGCGCATATTTCATCTTTTTTACCGAGGATTTTCTCCAAACCTTCCCCGCCGCCGGAAGCCTCGATAATCCTGTACTTGTCCTTGAAAATATTGCCCAAAACGGTTCTTGTTATCTGGTCATCATCAATGATAATGACTGTATCGGCGTCCTTCATATACACAACACGTCTCCTTCACAAACCGGTGAATACAAATTCCCTGAATGATGTCTGTCCCTCACTCCCGGCTGCGGTCAAAGTAAGGACGACGGCAGATTCCCCGTCCCACGGAATTTCAATTTCCGTTCCATCGGAAAAAGGCTGTCCGGCGGAACCGTTGACGGAATAAAAGGATTCAACGGCATTTTCAGCTTCCAGAGAAACAACGCAGGGTTTCCCGGACTGAAAGCGTGTGCTTCCTTCTATACCCAGATATATCTGTCCGGCTGTTTTTATGTAATTTTTATTGTACAAAACCACAACGGATTCAGCGGGCAGAGGGGAATCTGATGTGAGCTTTCCGCCTTTCACACGGAATTCCGTTTCACCGTCAACACGGTTTATATAAGTTCCGTTGCGGAGGCTGACGGGGAAATCAACCTCAACGGCTTTTCCTGCATTGATAATGACAGCACCCTTGTTTCCACGGCTGACAATCAAAACGGAACCGCCCGCCGCCTCGGACAGCTCCTCGTCCTCGCCAGCCATTGCAATGCGGAAAAAGTTAACAGCCCTGACGGCAGGATTTTTATACCCGTCACTGCCGGCACACCCTATCCGGTTCATCTCTCCCCAGCGGTTCTGTTTGTCCGCTCCGTAGGGCCTGTTGAAAAAGAGCGGTGTCCCCCCTGAACGGGCGGCGGCGACAGCGTATCCGAGGATAACATCATCCTCGTCCATAACAGCCCAGTTTCCGTCGTTTATATAATTGTCGTGGGACTCAACCCATGTGACAAGCCGGCGGGTTTCTCCACCGGCAAAAAAATTACCGAGCGTGGCGGCGGAGAATCTCCCGCCGGAAACCGCCGAGCGGAGTTTTATACCATAAGCGCTGGCGGTCGCGGCGCCTATCGCCTCGATATAGGCGGAAATACGCTCATTGGCGCCCTGAAGGACTTCGCCGTACATAAAAAGGCCGTCAGCGCCGGTTACTTCTGTCTTCACCCTTGTCCAGAAATTATTCTGATACCCGTCGTTTTCCTTGGGATCATCAGGAAGTCCTATGTGTTTCGCCGTGTCGAAACGGAAACCGTCCGCCCCGCAGGCCACGCAGTCATTCAAATAAGCGATGAAATAATCCTGAAAACCGGGATTTTCCGTATTAACATCGGGCAGTCCGCCCATGCTGTAAGTGGTACATTTCAGTCTGTCCGAAAAATCCGAGAGGGCATTTTCCGCGCCTTTGTGGTAAAGCCTGTGCATTCCTCCGGCGGCGGAGGCAAGGGAAGCGCTCACGGCAGAAATCACGGGGGTTGTATGGTTAGGAACCACATCCACAATAACTTTTATCCCGTATTTTTCAGCCTCGGCGCACATGGCGGCAAATTCGTCCCTTGTGCCGAGCTGGTAGTTCCCCAGCTTCCAATCCACAGGCTGGTAATGGTAATACCATTTGCCGTCGCCGAATAACTCCATTCCCCCGCCGTCACCTTCGTAACAGGCATTGGCCGGCGAGGTTTGAACCGCGGAAAATCCGGCGGCAGCTATATCAGCCATTGAATTTTTTATGGTGTTAAAATCCCAACAAAAGCAGTGCAAAATACATCCGTCTGAAATATTCGCAGCGAGGGGGAATTTCCAGCCGGATACAGCCTCATTACTTCCATTCCCACAGCCGGACAAAAGAGCGAAAATCGTTATGACGGCACAAAAAAACATTATTCTTTTACACTGCATTAAAAAAATTATACTTCTTCGATTAAAAAACCGTCAAGTAAAGATTATTTTTAAAAACCTTTCTTAAAAAAGACATAAACTATAAAATACTACGGAAAATTGCGGGGGTAAAATGAAGCTTTCGGATAAAATCAGTTTGAATAAATCCTTCATAATCGGTTTTGCAATGTTTTTATGTTTTCTTCCCGGCTTTGCGGAAAGCCCGGTGAAGAATCCAGTCAAAGCGCCCTTCACAAAGGGAGTGAATCTTTCCCAATGGTTTGAAAGGGAGAGCCCGGATTCGGTACAGTTTAATCTTTTCACCCGGGAAACATTTTACGAACTGAAGGACATGGGGATTGATATAGTCAGGCTTCCCATTCACTTTGAAAACCTTTCCGGAGAAGAAAACAACTGGACGATAAACGAAAAAATATTCTCATATCTGGACCAGGTGGTTTCCTGGGCTGAAGAGGTACAAACATACATCATTCTGGACAATCATTCTTTTGACCCGGCTGTTTCCACCCCGGATGACATTGAAAAACGGCTGGAAAATATCTGGAGGCAGGTTGCCGCCAGATACAAGGACAGGAGCCGGTATGTCATGTACGAGATTCTGAATGAACCCCACGGTATTTCAATTTCCCGCTGGGGGAAAATACAGGGAAACATAATAAAGGTTATACGCTCCATCGATAAAACGCACACAATAATTGCAGGCGGGGCGGTTTGGAATGACATAGAGTCCTTATTCAAACTTCCGGAATACAAGGATGACAATATTGTCTACACATTCCATTTTTACGATCCCTATCTGTTTACACACCAGGGAGGGGCTTGGACTGACATCGGGAATATCAGGGGGATTCCCTTCCCATACAGAAAAGACAGTATGCCGGCTACACCACGGAAAAAAACCCAGTACGCCGCCCAATTGCTGGCAAATTACAAAAGGGACGGGAATGCCGCTGCCATGGAGAAGGCTTTGGACAGAGCCGCGGAATTTTCCGCAAAAAGGAACGCCGTTGTCTTTTGCGGGGAAATGGGGGTATACATGACTTTTGCGGATAAAAATGAAAGGGTTGAATGGTACAGGACAACGGCGGCTCTTTTAAATGAAAGGAACATCCCGTGGACCATGTGGGATTATTACGGGAGCTTCGGCCTTTTCAATTCCGCCGCAGGAGGCTTTTATCCGGATGATATAAACAAGCCTTTGGCAAAAGCCATCGGATTCTCGGTTCCGGACCACACCGGCCCTGCGATACAGTTTGCCGAAGAAAATAACATTGGATTCCAGTGGCACACCCCGGACTCCGAATTGTCCTGGAAGGCGGAAGGGAACCGGTTTTTAATCCACAACAGTTCCCCCACCCCATTCCGGGGAATAAGGAACGGAATAAAACTTGAAGACGGCTGGAACGGAGGATATGTGGCCGCCGATGAAGACGACGGGGAAAGCGGAACAGCCCTGGGCTGGGGAAAATGCGGAAGGTACGGCCGGCTCGGTTTGTCTTTCATTAAGCCGGTGGATTTATCGTACCCGGTTGCGGAAGGAGCTTCCCTTGAATTCAAAATCAAGCGGAGCGGCAGCACGGGCAGGATTCAAATACGGTTTGAAAATCCCGAAACGGAAACATCAATCCCCTGGCGTATTGGAACCGATTTTAACGAGGCAGACTGCCCCGATGACGGCAAATTCCACACAATACGGATACCCCTGTCCGGAATGACGGAAACAGGGGCGTGGATTTCCTCCGCATCGGAATGGAAGGAAGGCGAGCCGGGGAAATTCAACTGGAGGGAAACCGCTTCCCTGTTTTTCACCGCTGAATACGATTCCATGGAACATGGGGCTTTTCTAATAAAGGATATTGTCATCCGGTGAAAAATCCAGGGTGAAAAAAACCTGCGGAAATAAATTCCGCAGGTTTTTTTGTATTTTCCGGGCGGCTATTTTTTAGTAAACACCAAACCGGCGGAAGACTTGTCTTTGGTCACTTCAATTGCGGAGCCTTCCGGATACTTTCCGGCGATAATTTCCTTTGCGAGCGGATTCTCCAGATAAGTCTGGATAGCCCGTTTTACAGGCCTCGCGCCGAACAGAGGGTCATACCCCACATCCGACAGGAAATCCACAGCCGAATCCGACACAACCAGCTTGAGCCGGCGGCTTTCGAGCCGTTTGGCGGCCCTTTCCAGCTGTTTGCGGACAATGGCGGAAATACTGTCCTTGCCCAGACGGCTGAATGTTATCACCTCGTCGATACGGTTTATGAATTCAGGGCGGAAGGACTGCTTGAGCAATTCATGAATCCTGCCCTCCAGAGCCTTCAGTTTATCATCCGTATCAGCCTGAAGAATCAGGTCACTTCCAAGGTTGCTGGTCATAATTATTATCGTGTTCTTGAAGTCCACGACCCTGCCCTGGGAGTCCGTGAGACGGCCGTCGTCCAGAACCTGAAGGAGCACGTTGAATACATCCGGATGCGCCTTTTCAATTTCATCAAAAAGAACGACACTGTACGGCCTCCTGCGGACAGCCTCGGTAAGCTGGCCGCCCTCGTCATAGCCCACGTATCCGGGGGGCGCGCCGATAAGCCGGCTCACCGCGAATTTCTCCATGTACTCGCTCATGTCTATGCGGGTCAACGCCTTCTCGTCATTGAAAAGGAAATCCGCAAGGGTTTTCGCCAGCTCCGTTTTACCGACACCGGTGGGGCCGATAAAAAGGAAACTTCCCAGCGGCCTGTTCTCGTCGGAAAGCCCCGCCCTGTTGCGGCGGATTGCATCGGCGACAGCGGACACAGCTTCGTCCTGCCCCACGACACGGTTGTGCAGGACATTTTCCAGCTCTATGTATTTCTGCTTTTCGCTGGCCATCATCTTGCTGACGGGAATTCCGGTCCAGGAGGAAACCACGGAGGCGATATCCTCCTCGCCCACTTCTTCCCGAAGCAGCTTGCCGGAGCCTTTCTCCCCGGAGCCGTCCGTGCCGTCCTGCGAGGCGAGGCTGAGCTTTTTCTCCAGCTCGGGGATTTTGCCGTACTTGATTTCCGCGGCCTTGTTCAAGTCGCCTTCCCTTGTATACCGGATTTCATCAAGGCGCAGCTGTTCAAGCTGTTCCTTCAAATGACGGCCTTCCCCTATGCGCTTTTTCTCGTTTTCCCACTGAAGCCTCATGGCGTTCCGTTTTTCAGTCAAAACTGACAGCTCCTGCTCGATTTTTTTCAGCCGTTCGAGCGAAGCGGGATCCGTCTCCTTGGACAGCGCCTGTTTTTCTATTGTAAGCTGAAGGATTTTCCTTTCAACCTGGTCCAGTTCGGTCGGCTGGCTCTCTATTTCCATTTTGAGCCGGCTGGCTGCCTCGTCCACAAGGTCAATGGCCTTGTCCGGCAGGAACCGGCTTGTGATGTACCGGTCCGACAGGGTCGCCGCGGCGACAAGGGCCTCGTCTTTTATGCGCACACCGTGGTGGACCTCGTATTTCTCTTTCAAGCCCCTCAAAATGGCGATTGTGTCTGTCACGCTCGGCTCCGCGCAGTAAACCTGCTGGAAACGCCTCTCCAGCGCTGAATCCTTTTCTATGTATTTGCGGTACTCATCAAGGGTTGTCGCCCCTATCACGTGCAGTTCCCCGCGGGACAAGGCAGGCTTCAGCATATTGGAGGCATCCATGGAGCCTTCCGAAGCCCCGGCGCCCACAAGCGTGTGAAGCTCATCGATGAAAAGAATTATGCGCCCGTCGGATTTCTGGACTTCCTGGATGACAGCCTTCAACCGCTCCTCAAACTCGCCCCTGAATTTGGCGCCTGCCACAAGGGAGCCCAAATCAAGCGTCAAAAGCCTTTTGTCCCTCAGGGTTTCGGGAACATCGCCGGAAACGATTCGCCTTGCCAGCCCCTCCACAATCGCGGTTTTACCGACGCCGGGCTCTCCTATCAGCACGGGATTGTTCTTCGTCCTCCTGCTGAGAACCTGCATCACACGCCGGATTTCCTCATCGCGGCCGATAACCGGGTCGATTTTTTCCTGTCTTGCGAGAGCCGTCAAATCCCTGCAGTATTTCTCCAATGACTGCATTGTGGCTTCCGGATCCTCGGATGTTATCCGCTGGTTTCCCCGGATTTCCTTCAAGGCGCTTAAAACAAGATTTCTGTTTATACCCGCATTCTTCAGGATGGATGCGGCCTCGTCCTTCCCGTTGAGCATGGCGAGGAAAATATGCTCGGTGGAAACATATTCGTCTTTTAAATCCGCGGCTTCCTTTTCAGCGGAGGCGAGAACCTTTCCGGCTGCCGGGGAAAAATACAGCTGCGCGGAATCGCCTGTAACCCTTGGCAGACGCCTGACCGCGTTCTCCGCCTCGGAGGCTATTTTATCAGGGGAAACGCCTATACGCTCCAGCAGGGGCGGAATGACGCCGCCTTCCTGAATTGCGAGCACATACAGGATATGCTGGTTCTCTATCTGGGAATTGTCGTTACGCTGTGCAAGGGAAGACGCATCCTGGACGGCTTCCCTCGCCTTGATTGTATATTTATCTATATTCATACTTTAAATATACAAATAAACGGGACAAAAAAAAATATTTAAAAGCTGTTATCTTTCTTTATTAAAACTTAGGAATCCCCTCATCCTTCAAGTCAGGAAAATGATGGTCAAGATATTCAAGGCACTGGATGGCAACACGCTGGGCGTGCTCATACCAGATATAATAGAGCTCATTATTTATATCATGCGGAAAAGGCGCACCCTGAACATCAGAGACAAGTTGTTTTAAAATCGCTAAACCATCTCGATCTATCTTTTTCATTCACAGCCTCCGAAAAACAGGCATTCAAATTTGTGCCTTCATTATATACTGAAATTATGGATTTTTCCACAAAAATCATCTTTTTCCCTAGGTTTCAGCATTTTTTCCGTACCAACGGCAACCTCTTTTCTTTCCCCGAGGCGCTTCCTTAAAGCTTCCGCCGCCTCCCGGAGATTCTCCGGCGAAAGAGCCTTCATAATCTGAAGCTTCCTTCTCCGCAATTCAGGGGTTATTCCGTATAAAAACCGGATGCAGTCCGTAAAGGCCCTGTCGCTGGGAGTCTTCGGCCTGATTTCCCTGCTGTAACAGCCCGTTATCATACTGTGGGTTTCTTCCTCCGAAAGAAGAACAGAAACAGCGTCCTCCAATGCGGAAGCGAAAACCGAGAGGGAGCGGACGGGATCCGGGTCCCTGTAAGAAGAGAAAACGAAAACATTCTCCAGGGAATCGGGACAGGCGAAAACCCCGTAGGCGCCGCCTGTCGTCCGTATTTTCTCCCACAGCGGGCCGTTCGAAAACCAGTGCCCCAAAACCGTGACGGCGGCATTCAATTCGCAGATGTAAGGAGGAGCAGGCAGCGCCAGGGCGGAGAATCCCACCTGCATTTCGGAATACACGGTTTCAAATTCAGCCCCATCCCCGCAGCCGGCTTCGGTCATTTTGAAGAAGGTGCCGGCGTCACGGGAAAGGGGATTTACGGGCGCGAATCCGGAGAAATCCCCCATAAGCGTGCGGACGCAGGAGGAGAGGGTTTCCAGACCGGAGGCGGTTCCCGTCAAATGGACAAAAACACCGCTTCCAATGATTTTAGAACGCAGTTCCTCCAGTTTGGAGGAAAGGAAGCCCAAATCCCGGCTTTTTCCCGTCAAGCCGCGGACAAAGCGTATCTGGGAGAAGCCGTTCCATAATTCGTCCACAGCCCTGGCGCGGCTTGTGCGGACGGAAGCTCGGGAAGAAGCGTATTGGTGTCCTGCCGGAACGATGGAAGACTCCAAATCATTTTTATATTCCGAGAAAAGGGTGTTGATTCTTTTTACATCTGAAAAGTCCGCCGACCGGATAATCCGCAAAGCGAACCTGAAGGCTTCCTCTGAAAGCTCTTCCAGCATTTTTATCCTGAAAACCAGGAAATCCCGCCCGGCGTCATCCTTACCGAACGGAGACGGAAGCTCCGTCTCTGGCACGGGGGAGGACACATACAGGGAAACGCCTATGCCTCCGAAAAGGCCCGCGGCTTCAGAAGCGGCTTCGGCCCAGGACAGAGGCGCGCCGTAAGCGCCGGAAACGCCCGCATTCGAGAAAGCGCCCGCAAAGAAAGGCAGGTACGGATAATCCTCCGGAGCGAGGGTGTCAACAGGAAAGAAAAAGTCGGCGTAAGCTATGCCGTTCACATTCTGCTCATGAAGCATCATTACAGCATTATTCCCGAACGTCGCGGTGCTGTACGGAATTTCTTCGCAGGGCAACGGAAGCTCTCCGGGCGTCAGGTGGGGGATGAGGGCAAGATTTCCGGGGGAATCCGGAGTCCGCTGCCTCTCAAACAAAGCTTCCTGCTTCTCCAGAAAAATCCGGCGCTTTTCACCGTCGCCCAGCCCGGCGGAAGATTCAAAGCGGCTGATTTTTTCCCTGAAAACAGATTCCTGCCGGGCGGACCAGTCTTTGTCCGGGTAAACGCTGAGCAGAACCCTGTGGTTGTTTTCCAGAAACCAGGAGCGTATTAAATCCGTCAACATTCCGGGATGGCGGGCGATGTCCTCCTTCAGTTTTTCAAAGACAGGAATGTAACGCATCGTTTCCCACGGTGCCTTTCCCCTCAGCCATCCGCGCAGCGCACGGGACATCAGCACAAGGGAGAACGGCCCGGAGCCGCGCCGGATTTCCCTGTTGAGAAAATCCATGGAACGGACGGCGGTCTGCAGTTCTTTTTCCGGAATCCCGTTTTCAGCGATATTCTTCAGGGTTTCAAGAATGACGGATTCAACCCTGCCGGCGTTTTTTTCATCGACACCACGCAACCCGGCGGAAAAACACAGCAGCCGCATGTCAGCTTCCAGCCCGTTTGAGGGAAGGATGTCCTCGCCCAGCCCGGAATCAAGAAGGGCGCGGGACAATGGCGACCCGTCATGCCCCAAAAGGATTTCCTCCAGCAGGCAGGCTTTCATGAAAGTCCCGGCATCGGAGGTCTCCGGCAAAAGCCAGTTAAGTGACACGGAAAGCCTGCCGTCCTCCGTATCCGTATCTCCCGGAGGAGCGGGTTTCCGCACATTGCGCGGAGAGTCCCATCTTTCAGGCAGAGGAGGAAGCAGAACGGGAGAGGCCCCGCTGAATTTCGATAAAAAACGGCTGTCAAGGAATTCGAGCTGCTTTTCTATAGCTATATTACCGTATAAAAAGATTCTGCAGTTCGAGGGATGATAATATTTTTTATGGAAGGCCTTGAATTCCTCATATGTTAAATCGGGAATACATTCAGGGTCGCCGCCGGAATCATACCCGTAGATGGTATCCTCAAAAAGAGAGCGCACAGTCCAGTCGCCTGCGACGGAATCGAAGGAAGAATAATTTCCCTTCATCTCGTTGAAAACAACACCCTGAATGGAAAGGCTTCCGTCTTTCTGCATTTCGAAGCGGCGCCCTTCCTGCAAAAAGGTCCACTCTTCCAGAAGCGGAAAAAAGACGGCGTCTCCGTACACAGCCATTAAATTGAAGTAATCGGATTCAACAGTTGAACTGGCCGGATAAACGGTTTTATCAGGATAGGTCATTGCATTCAAAAATGTTTTTATGCTTTGCCGGCAGAGGACGACAAAAGGATCTTTGAGGGGGAAATTCTTCGAGCCGCATAAAACGGAATGCTCAATGATATGGGCGGTTCCTTTTGAATTTTCAGGCTGTGTGGAAAAAGCAAAGCTGAATAAATTTTCCGTATCATCATTCAAAATATGGAAAACCTCGCAACCGCTTTTAATGTGTCTGGCATAGATTCCTACAGCCTTCAGCTCATCAATCTGAACGGTCTCAAGAATTTCAAATCCTTTTATTTTTTTTCCTTTAGCCAAATTATTTACTTCAGGCATAACCACCTCGATTTATTTTTATTTCACCCACTCGTCATCATAAGTGCCGTTGATGGAAAACTTTCCATCCTCCCAGCCTTTGCGGACCGTGAGAAAAAAAGAAGCCGTAGCCTGATCCGTTTCCCGTTTGGAGAAAGGACTGCATGCCTGCTCTTCTTCAAGAATTGAAGCTCCCCTGAGCTTTGAAATATTTTTCAGAATCTTGTTCCGGAAATCTTCTTTTTTACCGTACAAAAGCGCGGCGATATCATGGTCCTTCATTTTTCTAAGCTCATCCTGAAGGAAGCGGTCATCAGCCAGAATGACATCATCAAGGGTGAAAAGCCTGCGGCTGATATCCTGGACAAGCTCCGGGTCTGATTCCGCAAGCGAAGCGAGTATCCCCTCCTCAGCCCGTCCGTCCATTTTGCGCAGGATATCTGCCAACACGGAATGACCGTCCACACTCATGGCGGAAGATACCGCCAGGGTTCTGAGCTTTTCTTCCATCGAAGCCGCCAGACGCCTTAAAGCATCCGGGTTCAGTTCTTTCAGCTTCGCAAGATTCAGAACCGTCTCTTTTTTCATTTCATCCGGCATGAGGGCTATTGTATCCGCCGCAAGTTTTGAGGGACACTGGGAAAGGGTCGCCGCCCGCACCGACGGGGATTCATCGGAGACAAGCCGGTAAAGTTTTTCAGGGCTTACCGCCTCTAAAAACGCGAAAGGTTTTTCCACGGACAGGGGCACCGATTTTTCAATCATTTCCCTGGCTTTGTCGGAACCGAAAGCATTCTCAAGGATTGTCCGGGCTGTATTTATGCCGCCCTCCTGCCCGAAGGTTCTTTTCGCAAGATCCTGGAATTCCGAGAAAATCGCTTCCGCCTCATCAGGGTCAACGCTTTTTATCGAAGATATCTCAAGGACAATCCTTTCAACCTGATCCTGGGAAAGTTTTGCCAGCACTTTTGCGGCCTCATCAGCTCCAATGAGAATCAGGAATTTTGCGACTTTTCTGTAAGAGCTTTCCTTTCCGGCACGCCCGGTCTTTACTTTTCCAGCGGCGCCCCCGTTCTCCGGAACCTTGATAAGGCCGTGGCCGTGGAAATTCCCTTCATTTAAATCCATGTTTACTATAATACCAGCGCAAAGTATCTAGGTCAAGAAAACACCGGAACAGGACTTGACATTTTGAACATTTGAATATATGTTCAAATAATGAAAAAGAAAAGCGCTTCAAAAAAAGACGGACAGGATTTCCTCATGAATATATGCGAAACAAACGAAATCCATCCTGAGAACATCATCCACGCAAAGGAAAAAATGCCGGAGGAGTCCCTCCTGTATGACCTGGCGGAATTCTTCAAAACCTTCGGCGATTCCACAAGGGTGCGGATTGTCGCGGCCTTAATCGGCGGGGAAATGTGTGTATGCGACCTGGCCTCGGTGCTTAATATGTCGGTTTCCGCCGTCTCCCATCAGCTGCGGATTCTGCGCGCCGCAAAAATAGTCAGGCCGAAAAGGCAGGGAAAACAGATTTTTTACTCTATAGAGGATCATCATGTGGGAATCCTGTACAGTGTCGCATTGGAACACATAAGGGAAGAGTCGTCAAAAGAATTCTGACAAGGAGGATTGAATATGGAATGTGGCGTTGAGGATCATGCAGGTTGCAGCTGCCATCACGGGCCGGATACCGGCGGCGGAAAAAACGGGGAAACCCGCCGCAGACTGGCTGCATTCATTTTTGCGGCGGTATTCGCGGCCGCAGGAATATTCACGCAAAAACATCTGCCGGTGCAAGTAAACTTCCTGTTTTTCGCGGCATCATGGATTATAAGCGGAAGGGAAGTAATCGCAAAAGCCGGAAAGAATATTCTCAGGGGAGATTTCTTCGATGAAAACTTCCTCATGACAATCGCAACGATAGGAGCGTTTATCATCGGGGAATTCCCGGAAGCCGCGGCGGTAATGCTGTTCTACAACATCGGGGAAATGCTCCAGGATGCCGCCGTAAGCCGTACAAGGAAATCCATAACAAACCTTGTGGATGTCCGGCCGAACTTTGCGCGTCTCGTAAACGGGCAAAAAATCCGGCCAGAAGAAATACAACCCGGAACCCTGCTGAAAGTTTTTCCGGGCGAGAAAATACCCCTTGACGGCATTATCGAACAGGGGGAATCTTTTCTGGATACAACAGCCATGACAGGGGAAAGCCTGCCGCGGCCTGCGTCAAAAGGAACAAAAGTTTTCGCCGGGTTTATAAACGGCAGCGGAGAGATAACCGTAAAAACTACTGCTGCATGGCAACAGACAGCCGCCGGAAAAATGCTTGACATAATAGAAAACAGCAGGGCAAAAAAAACTAAACGGGAAAAGTTCATAACATCTTTTTCCAAAGTGTATACTCCGGCGGTCACAACCGCCGCCTTCATAATGGCGGTATTTTTCCCTCTGGGTATTTTTTACGCGCTCGGCATCACTGACGAGCCGCTGGGTGCTTTATTTAAAACATGGACATACAGGGCTTTGACTTTCCTTGTCATCTCATGTCCGTGCGCGTTCGTCGTTTCAGTTCCTCTGGGATATTTCGGCGGCATCGGAGCGGAGGCGAAACACGGCATCCTCATAAAAGGCGGGGAATACATTGATGTTCTGGCCGACGCGGGCTGTGTTGTTTTCGATAAAACGGGAACATTGACCACAGGTGTTTTCAAAGTTGAGAAAATCATTCCGGAAGAACCATTCACTGAAAATGAATTACTGAAATTTGCGGCGGCCGCGGAATCAAAATCAAGGCACCCGCTTGGAATTGCGGTCTGCACCGAGGCGGAAAAGAGAGGGATTCATATCGACATACGAGAAATCCCGGAAATCACAGAAAAAGCCGGGGGTGGCGTAATACTTGAATATGAAGGCAAAAAAATCGCGGCAGGTTCCATACGCTTCATACAGGAAAACGGATGCAGTGTTCCATCGGTTCAAAACAGCGGTGAAACTTTCTCCACGGTTTTTATAAGCATTGACAAAAAATTCGCGGGGAAATTATTCCTCAGGGACCAGGAGAAACCGGATGCGGCGGAAGCCATTCAAATATTGAATAAAAACGGAATCACGAAAACAGGAATCATAAGCGGAGACACAAAGCAGGCTACAGAAGAAACAGCGCGAAGACTTGGAATAACAGAAGCGGCGTCTTCGGTTCTGCCCCACGAAAAGGTGGAAAAATTCACGGAACTCGCGGAAAGAATGAAAGCGGAAAACCCGGGAAAAACAGCTTTGTTCGTCGGCGACGGCATAAACGACGGCGCGGTTATAGCCAGCGCGGATGCGGGCATCGCCATGGGCGCTCTGGGAAGCGATGCGGCGGTGGAAGCCGCTGACGTGGTGCTGATGAATGACAAACTTTTACTCATACCGGAAGCAATTTTGCTTGCAAAAAAAATAAAGCGGATAGTCACTGAAAACATAGCCGTTTCCCTGTCCGTAAAATTTATCTTCCTTGCATTGGGCGCGGCCGGCATCATAGGTTTGAAACTCGCGGTATTCGCGGATGTCGGAGTCGCCCTCATCGCGGTGGCGAATTCGATAAGACCTCTGCGCTGGAAAAAAATACTGTAAGCCGTTTATGTCAAAACAGGGAGAACGCATTGCCACAGTCCTCCCTGTTTTCTTTGTACGGCGCTAACTTCTTATTAACATTTTTTAACATAGCACGAATGAATTCCTCACCGTTTTTATTTAAATTCGCATCATGAAAGTAAAAGACATAATATCCCGTAAGAATATTTATCCGGTTTTTCAGCCGGTTGTTTCCCTTCAGACAGGAGAGGTATACGGTTACGAAGCTTTCACCAGAATAGAAAAGAACGTCTTCCACGGAACTCCTCTCGACTTATTCAAAAAAGCCGAGGAAGAGGGTTGCGTATGGGATTTGGACAAACTGTGCCGGAAAACAGCAATAAAAATGGCGAAAAGGCTTGGATTGAAAAAAAAACTTTTTATAAACATAAATCCGGAAAGCATATACGAAAAAGATTTTAAAGAAGGGTTTACAAAAAAACAATTAAACAAATATTTTGTGGACATGCACACCGTAGTCCTTGAAATAAGCGAAGCGTTCCCGTTGAAAAACGAAACCATGCTGTCGGAAATCGCTGACTATTACCGCCGTCAAACATACAGGATAGCCGTTGACGGGATAGGCCGGGCCTATTCAGGATTAAAACGTGTGTGCGAGATAAACCCTGAATTCATAAAAATAGACAAGGATATAATCCGCGGAATCGAAACGGATTCAATAAAGCGAGAGATGGTGAAGAGCCTCGTGGAATTCTGTAAAAGCGTAGGTTCAAAACTTGTCGCAAAAGGCGTGGAAACAAAAACGCAACTCGAAACACTTTTGTCTCTCGGGGTATGTCTGGGACAGGGCTTTTATCTGGGGAAACCGGACAGACTGTTTACGAAAACGGAAACGGAAGCATATTCATGCATCGCCATGTTCAGAAAAAATGAAGCCGCACAGCAGGACACCACGCCGCCCGCAATTTCCGGAGAACACAATAAAAAAGACGCCAAAGCGGCCAAAGCGAAAAACAACCCCGGCGGAGGGAAACCAAAAAACACGGAACAGAAAAAACAAGGGAAGGAATTCTCCACCGCTTCAACAAAAAGCCGGGCCATAGAGGAACTCTGTACTCCCGGAACAGTTTTTTCCCCCGGCACAAAAATAACGGATGTGCTGGAATTCTTCCGGCAGAACCAGAAGTGTACCCTCATAACGGTGACAGGGGAAAACGGCGAGGCTCTCGGAATAATTCCCAGAAGCACCCTTCTCAACCTGTTCGGCACACGATACGGATTCAGTCTGCATTCAAAAAAACTCGCGGCGGACATGATGACGACAGAGTTCCTGAAAATAAACGCGGATGAAGCCGTCGAAAAAGCCGCGGCGAAAGCCACAGCGCGTGACGAAAAAAACATATACGACCCCATCATAGTTGAAAAAGACGGCCGGTACGGAGGGATTGTCACAATAAAAGACCTGCTGGACAGCATCGTCAATGTTGAAGTCATGGAAAGGACAAGGGAAATAAGCCTTAAAAACAGAATACTCCAGCAGCAGAAACTGCAGAATGACCGTGACATGAAAATGGCGGAATTGGTGCAGAAAAGTTTTTATCCGGCGAAAGCACCCAAGACAGACAAATGGGAATGCGCCTTCCTGTTCAAACCGATGGCCTCTGTTTCCGGGGATGTGTACGATTTCTATTATACAAAACAGGGGGAATTCTGCGGAGCCGCCCTCTTTGATGTATCCGGTCACGGAGTCGCATCAGGTCTTGTAGGAATCCTTTCAAAATATCTGGCGGAGCAGATATTTGCGAGAAGCACGCAACGGAAACTGGATGAATCCCTTGAAAAATTCAACGCAGTTTTGTCAAAGGCAAAGGGTATGGTCGAAAATTATCTGACGGGCGTAGTCCTGAAAATCAAAAAAAATGAAATAGAGTACGTCAATGCCGGGCACACAGATGTTCTGCTCAAAAGGAACACCTCCCGCTCATCCTCTTCCGTTTCGGTTCTTGGAGGTGAAAAAGGAAACTACAGGGGAACATTTCTGGGCATACCGGAAATTTACGGCGGCGCGAAAACCGTCACCGAAAAACTTGAAGGCGAAACATACATCCTTCTTTACAGCGACTGCCTCATCGAAAGCAGGAACCTTGCGGGAGATGAAATGGGAGTGGAAAGGCTCAAGGATATCTTCAAACGCGCACCGGGAGGCAGCGCGCAAAAGACCCTCGATTTCATAAAGGATATTTTCGACGCATACACGGAAGCGGTTCCCCTGAGGGATGACCTCACGGTTATTGTGCTGAAATATACAGGCTAAGAGGTCACAATGGTATTCCTGCTTTTCTTAGCCTCGTAAAGCAGTTTATCCGCCGCATCCACTGCGTCTTTTACACATACATCGGGCATATAAACGGCGCCGATGCTCACCGACACCTTGATTTCAGGGAATCCGTCCACAACAAGCTGTGAAAGGAATTTTTTCATCTCATCCAGTTTTAAAAAAAACTTATCTTCGGAGATGTTCTGCATTATAAAGATGAATTCATCACCGCCGTACCTTATAATCATATCGGTGGCACGAACTTTTTCCGCCATTCCGGAAGCGATTGCCTTCAACGTGGCATCGCCGGCGGCATGACCGTAAGTGTCATTAATCCGCTTAAAGTTATCGACGTCCAGAATCGCGACCGCAGGATGATAGGACAAAACAGATATCTGCTCGTCATAATAACGGCGGTTGTAAACGCCTGTCAGCGAATCGGAATACAGTTTTTTGGTGTGCTGTGAAATCGCATTTATGAATTTATTTTTACCGGCGGCATCCCACAAGGTTTCATCGGAGGTTTTTGTCACCATTTCAATGATATATGGCATATCATCAACCTCCACATATTGTGAAACAACAAAATACACATCGTTATCCACAAATTCAAATTTCGTGACTTTGCCTTTACAGGACAGGGCTTTTGCTGAAACACAATTGGAACATCTGTGGTCTTTATGCCAAACAGCGTAACATTCGTAATCTTTTTCTACGGGAGGGGAGCCTTTCTTGAAAACAAATTCCTTCGTCAGCGAGACATTAACTACCCTCACCAAATCGAACATTCCCTGAATCAGGGCGATAACAGAAGTCAATTCATCAAACGTCATACCAGCACACCATTAAATGCGGAACACCAATCCGGGCACACAAAACATTACTGTTTTGTGTTTTCTTCTGAATCCGTCTTATCTCCGGAGGATTCCCCGGATGGTGTTTCTTCAGCTTCGGATCCGGAAAGATTCTCCCCCTCTTCTTCAGACCCGGCATCCGCACCGGCAGCACCGGCAGATTCCATCTTCGATTTATGCCTTGCATACAAGGCTATCGCGGCCGCCGCGGCGACAAAAAACACGGCGGCTGCAACAGACACAGCTGGATTATCAGACTGCCCGTTTTTCAAATCAGAGACCAATCCATACACAAGATACAACAAATACACAGAGGCGGCATAATATAATCCATATCGTCTATTCATACATATATTTTACATTTATGCAAAACATAAAACAAGTATAAAATTCCGGTATGCCCAGGACCGGAAAACGTTATTTGCCGGAGGACAGTCTGCCGATTAAATACGGCAGGGCTCTTTCAAATTTGACACCGTACCAATGATCCCTGTCCCCTAAAGTGGCCTTCATTGACTCCACGACAACATCGGCGGCGAGGGCGGCTGCGTCATAAACGGACCAACCGCGGCACAATGCCCCGGCCACAACAGACGCATAAACATCCCCGGTTCCGTGCATGGAAGCATCCAGGCGCGTGTTAAAGTAGTACTTTATTTCCATACCGTCGTAAACAGCGCATCCGAGCTTATCCGGAGCAAAGCTTACACCGGTGAGAACAATATATGAAGGACCGAGGGCTTTTAATTTTTTCAAAAGGTCTTCGATATATCCGGGTGTATAAGAATTACCGGCAAAGTCCTCCCCTACCAGAAAGGCGGCCTCCGTCAAATTCGGGAGAATAACATCAGCCCTGGAACAGAGTTTCTTCATCTCGGACGGAAAATCACTGTCAAACCCGGTATACAAAACACCGTTATCCGCCATAACCGGATCAACTATCCTCAAACTGTCAGGCCTTGCGGTTTCATCCATAATCCGAAGAATAACCGGAATCTGGGCTTTACTCACATACCCCGTATAAAATGCGTCAAAGGTTATTTTCTCCTTCTTCCAGTGGGCCAGAATATCCGCCATGTCGCCGGTTAAATCCCTGAACGTATATCCTGAAAACCCCGCGGTATGCGTCGAAAGGACGGAACTCGGCAGAACAGCTGTTTCAATTCCGCAGGCTGAAATAACCGGCAGGGCGACAGTCAGCGAGCACTGGCCGACACAGGAAATATCTTGAATCGTAAGAAGTCTTTTATCCATAAAACATTCTCCCTTTTCCTGGAATATGAAATCCCGTTCCAACAGGATTTTACAAAAAGATAATAAAAATCTGGTATTATTGATATACCCATTTTTAATAATTTTTAATATAATCAGATTATGTTCACCTGCGATTTCTCAAAAAGAGGAAACCTTCCCTTATGGGAATTCCTTTACACTGAAATAAAAAACGCTGTAATATCCGGCCTGTTTTCCCCGGATGAAAAAATGCCTTCCAAACGGACGCTGGCCTCCCACCTGGGTATAAGCGTGATAACAGTCGCCGCCGCCTACAATCAGCTGATATCGGAGGGCTGGCTTTATTCAATAGAACGCAGAGGCTTTTTCGTAACAAACATCGGGGAATCCGTTCCTGAAAAAACCTTCCGGGCAAGCCGCGCGGAGAAAATCCCGGCCGCCGGAAAAATACCGGAACGCCCGGAGACAGGAAACACCGCGCAAAAAGAAAAATGGTTCGCGGATTTCCGGGACAATTCCACAGCCCTGGAAAAATTCCCTTTTTCACAGTGGTCGAAAATAATACGGAAAATATTACATATGCCTGATTCAAAGGTGCTTTCAAGATGTGAAACCGCAGGCTTAAAGGAACTGAGAGAAGAAATATCATCCTATCTGCTCAGGTTCAGGAATATCAAAGCGTCTCCTGAAAGAATCATCATCTGTCCGGGAACAGAATATGCTTACGGTATGCTGGTTCAAATTCTTGGGCGGGAAAGAATATACGCCGTTGAAAATCCCGGATACAGAAAGACAGCGGATGTCCTGCGCATAAACGGCGCGGTCTGTTGTCCGGTAGACATGGACAAAGAAGGAATACGTCCTGACATCATCGAAAAACTCAACGTTTCCGTAATCCATGTCTCACCGTTGCACCACTACCCCACCGGCAGGGTTATGCCGGTAAAACGCAGGATGGAGCTTTTGTCATGGAGCATGAAAAACGACGGTGAAGATGATGCCGCAAAAGACCGCTGGATTATAGAAGACGACTACGATTCTGAATTCAGGTTTACCGGAAAACCTCTGGAAACCCTCCAGAGCCTGTCTGAAAGCTCAGGCAGGAACAGGGTGATATACATAAACACATTCTCGAAAACCCTGGCGCCTTCTTTCAGGATAAGCTACATAGTCCTTCCGGAAACCCTGCTTGAAGATTTTTCGGAAAAAGCCGGCTTCTTCGCCTGTGCCGTACCGAATCTGGATCAAATGGCTTTGGCGGAATTCATGAAAAACAGAAATTTTGAAACGCATATTCTCAGAATGAAAAACTATTACAGGACTACAAGAAACAATTTAATCACCGCAATTGAAAGCGGGAAACTCGCGGATATTTCCCACATAAAGGAGGAGGACGCCGGCCTGCATTTTCTGCTCACCCTGGACACTGACATTTCAGGAGAAAAACTTAAGGGGAAACTGGCTGAAGAAGGAATAAACGCGGCTCTTCTTTCCGATTATTTTCACGGGAAAGAAAGTGCGGCGGACTTTCCAGAAGCCGCGGATAAAACGCTGGTCATAAACTACTCCGGGATAAGCAGGGAAAGGATTCCCGCAGCCGTAAAACGCATGGAAAAGGCGTTGACACCGGTCCGCTGAAAACGCGGTGCATAAAGCAATAAAAAAGCCGTCCCGGTTCTTTTCAGAACTTGCAGGACAGCCTTCCGGTGATGGAGGTGGGGGGAGTTGAACCCCCGTCCTAAAATGCAGCGCAACGGCCTCTACAGGTTTATCGGTGCGAGGTGGTTGTCGGGAACCGGTGTCAGCACCGCAAGCGTCGGTTCCGTATTTTGGAAAAAGTCCCCCGTACCGTCCAAACCCGGTACAAAGCAAGCTCCGGTTGGCGTCGGGAACAGCTGTCGCTTCGGAGCAGCATCAACAGCGTCCCGCGTTCCCCTGCTTACGCAGCGAGAGCGTAACTGTCGTTATTTTCGGCAGTTATAGGTTTTGCCCGATCAGAGGTCGGACGGCCTCACCTGCAACCGGAACCCTGAACATCCCAGTCGAATCCGGGACACCCCCTCATAAGTTCCGCAGCCTGATATTAAAATACATATTAACACCGAAAAAATCAAGACCTGAATCGATTCTTTTCATTCACTTCATCCGCATTGAAAATTGCATTGCAAATTTATTTTTTTCCTGTTATTGTGAATTATGCCGGAAGAAAGAATATCCGTACTGGACTTCGGGAGCCAGTATGCCCATTTAATCGCAAAACGGTTCAGGATGCTCGGGTATTACTCTGAAATCGTACAGCCTGCAGCACCTGTTTCAGCTTATAAAAACACAAAGGGAATCGTCCTCTCCGGAGGCCCGTCCTCAATTTATGAAGAAGATGCCCCCGAATACAACAGCGGGATTTTCTCCCTGGGAATTCCGGTTCTGGGTTTATGTTACGGACACTATGTCGTCGCAAAGCAAAACGGCGGGGAAATCGCAAAAAGCTCCAGGGGGGAATTCGGTTTCGCAACCCTTAAAACAAACGGCGTGGACTGTCCACTTTTCGCAGGAATATCCTTTCCGACCCAGGTATGGATGAGTCATCAGGATGAAATCACCTCATGCGCTCCCGGTTTCGAGCCCGTGGCGTTCACGGAAAACTGCCGTTTCGCCGCCGTCCAGAACCTGGAGAAAAAGCAGTTCGGGCTTCAGTTCCATGCGGAGGTCAAGGACACGCCGTGCGGAAACAGGATTTTCGGGAATTTCGCGGAATTCTGCGGGATGCGGAAAAACTGGGATCAGGATAAGGTTCTTTCACTGCTGGTTGAACAGATAAAACACGACGCGGGTTTTTCGCCGTTACCGGACGGCACCCGGAAACCGCGGAGAAAAGTCCTTCTCTTCCTTTCAGGAGGCGTAGACTCCACGGTGGCTTTCGCCCTGCTGAACAAAGCCCTCGGACAGGACAACGTTCTCGGACTCCATATCGACAACGGGTTCATGAGAAAAAACGAAAGCGCCGAAATAGCGAGACGCTACAAGGAGGCGGGGTTTACAAATTTCATCTGCAAAGACGCATCGGATACATTCCTGAATGCAATCAAGGATGAAACTGATCCGCAGAAAAAACGGAAGGCGGTCGGCGAGACCTTCATCAAAGTGCGGGACGAAACAGTCCGGGAGCTTGGGCTCGACGCGGAGAATATGCTCCTCGGACAGGGAACCCTGTACCCTGACGTAATCGAGTCCGGCGGCACTGAAAACTCAAAGACCATAAAAACCCATCACAACCGGGTTGAGGGCATACAGGCGCTGATTGAAAAAGGACTCATCATAGAGCCTCTGAAAGAATTGTATAAAGATGAAGTCAGGGCCATAGGCGGCAAACTGGGTCTGCCTGATGACTTGATATACCGTCACCCCTTCCCCGGCCCGGGGCTGTCAATCAATGTTCTGTGCGGAGACGGAATTGACCCGCAGACAGACATCGACAGACAGCAACTGAAAACCGCCGAGGAAAAACTGGGGAAACTGGACCTGCAGGGATTCTTTGCAAACTCCGGAACCGGAACAGGCTGTACAAAAGCGCCGGAAATTTCGGTTCTTCCGGTAAAATCCGTCGGGGTGCAGGGGGACTTCCGTACATACACATTTCCCGCAGTCCTCGGTTTTCCCTGCATATTCCAAGACTTCCCCCAATGGGACGTTCTGGAGAAACTTTCGTCGTTCATAACGAATTCAATTCCGGACGTGAACAGAACCATCCTTCTTTTGTGGAAAGCGGAAGACGTGAATGGAAAATTGCGCCTGCAAAAAGCCAGATGCACAAAGGAACGGCTTGATCAAACACGGGAGGTTGACGCGGTTGTCCTGGAGGAATTACGAAAAGCCGGATTATACAGGAGTGTTTTCCAGCACCTTACGATAAACCTTCCTTTCGCCGTTTCCAGCGGAAGATGCTCCATCGTCCTCCGTCCTGTTGTTTCCGAAGACGTGATGACAGCAAGATTCGCAAGGCTGCCTGTACCATTGCTACAGCATATCACAGAGAGGATAGCGGCGATGGGATTCGCGGACGCGGTGTATTACGATATAACGAACAAGCCTCCAGCTACTTTCGGGTGGGAATAACCGGCTCCGCGGCAACCTCCGGATTATGATTACGCCCAGACGTCCCTGCGGATAAATGTATCCGCCCTTTCATAGCCGACAGAGACTATATCCACCGGGACACCGCAATACTGCTCGATAAAATCAATGTAAGCCTGGGCTTCAACAGGAAGCAGATCGTACGACCGGCATTCTTTCAGGCATGTTCTCCATCCCTTCAATGTTTTAAGAACGGGTTTCGCCGCATTCAATTCTTCGACGGAAGAAGGGAATTCCTCTGTGACAGTCCCGCCTATGTTATAGGCAACGCAGGCTTCAATTTCTTCCAGGGTATCGTACACATCCAGATGGGTAAGGGCCAGGGAATCAATGGAATTCGACCGGCAGGCATAACGCAGGGCTACAAGATCAAGGTAACCGCACCTGCGTGGCCGTCCTGTAGTGACACCGTACTCACGCCCCGTATCCCGGACATAGCGGTACAAGCCGCTCTGGCTGTCTTCGTCGAATTCAGTGGGCATCGGTCCGTTGCCGACCCGTGTGGAATAAGCCTTGAATACACCGACAACCTTATCTATGGAACGGGGGCCCACACAACCGCCGATTGCGGCGCCGGCCGCGGAGGAAAAGCCCGATGATACATAGGGATATGTTCCCAAATCAAGATCCAGCAAAACCCCCTGGGCTCCTTCAAAAACAACCTTTTTCCCTTTGTACTTGCACAGCTCATAAGTCAAATTGACTTTCATTTTAAGCAGACGCGGAATATACGGCTCCAGAAATTCCAAATCTTCTTTTTCAAGGTCAGCCATTTTTTCTTTCCAGAGAAGATCCGCAATCCTGATACCATCCCTTTCGCTTTTCATGGCATAAGTGGATCCGATTCCGCGGCCGGTGGTTCCGATGGGACGGCGGCGCTGTTTGTCACGCTCGACATCCAGCCTTCTGTAGCGCGGCAACACCAGATGGGCTCTGTCGGAAATAAAGACACGGTTTTCCCAGACCACACCCTTTTCAGTAAGCATGGACAACTCCGAGAACAAAGCCTCGGGATCTATAACCATTCCTGCACCGAGATAAACAATACTGTTTTCATGGAGAATTCCGGAAGGAACAAGATGGAGGGCGTACTGAACGCCTCCGCTTACAATTGTATGACCGGCATTCGCTCCGCCGGAATAACGGACTATGCACTGTGCTTCAGACGCAAGATAATCAACTATTTTGCCTTTACCTTCATCACCCCACTGGGCTCCGACAACAACAACATTCATCGGTTCCACCTTCCCCCTTTCTCTTATGCAGACATTTCACAGACAGCATTAAGACGGAGGGAAGTATAACTGAAACCACCTTTTTTGTAAATGGAGAGAGACGCGTCATGTTTTTTTGCCGTTATTTTTCACGGGACGCTGGGGGGGGGGTAAAGCGGATATTCTTATTTATATGAATGACAGTGAAAAACAAAACCGCAATCAACCATATTGCCAGCAGAATGGCAAGGGCGGAGGTTCCTCCGGAATGATAAGCCGTAACCACAAGCAATGCCACGGCAGACTGAAGAATAACCAGAAGAACAAGCGTCTGCCTCTGGGAGAAACCAATCGCCACAAGCTTATGGTGAAGATGGGAAAAGTCGGGCGACATTATTGAACGGTGTTCCCTGACACGCCTCCATACAGCGGCCACGGCATCGCAGAACGGGAAAACCAGAAGGGTTATCGCGTACCATACAGGCACAGAAGGATTTCCGGTCCGTGACGGCAGAAGAGGAAGAACCGCAAGAATAAATCCCAGGAACTGGCTTCCTCCGTCACCCATAAAAATTTTCGCCTTGGGGAACGGCAGATTGAAAATCAGGAAAGCCACGACAGCAGGTATAACAAAAAAGCAGAGCGACAAATTCTGCACAATCCGCTGATTCACAAAAAACACTGTATAAGACAAAAGCACAATGAGGGAAGTTGTTCCGGCCAAACCGTCAAGGCCGTCAAACATATTGATCACATTGATAATTCCTGCTATCCAAAGGACTGTTATAACCCAGGAAAATATTCCCAGATTCATATTCAGGTTGAGAGGAGAAAAAGAAATAACGTTAAACCTGAAGCCCGCCGCACATATAGCAAATCCGGCTGAAAGCTGCACCAGCAGTTTATAACGGGCCTTCCATGGGCGCAAATCATCCAGAAACCCCATGAGAAAAACAACGGCGGAGGAAACGAGCAAAACAATATAAGGACCGCTTATCTGCAAATTCAAAAAAGCCCCGGTGGAAAGCAGCGCCATCACGGCGGCAAAGCCGGAAAATATTCCGAGTCCGCCAAGCCTTGGAATATTGTCCTTATGCATACGCCTGTCATCATGAAAATCATAAATGGCAAGTTTATTCGCTATCTTTATAGTAAGAAAAATAATAACAGATGAAAAAATCAATTCGCAAAAAGCCAATGAAAAAAACACTTCCATAAAATATCCCTTTTACTAGCAGCGTCCATACTCATCTTCAACACGTGTGATGTCATCTTCCTCAAGATATGTCCCGGACTGAACTTCAATCAACTCCAGCGGTATTTTGCCGGGATTTTCAAGTGAATGGAGAACTCCCAGAGGAATAAAAGTGGACTGGTTTTCCGTCAGAATCAAAACATCATCACCGTTCCTGACCTTCGCGGTTCCGGACACGATAACCCAATGCTCCGACCTGTGATGATGAAGCTGGAGTGAAAGCTTTCCACCGGGTTTTACAGTTATATGCTTGACCTTGTAACGGTTTCCTTTTTCAATGGAGTCGTAGCACCCCCAAGGACGGAATCCAATCTGGGGGTCTTCAACTTCACAATATTTCCGCTCTTTCAGAAGTGAAACAACCTTCTTTATGTCCTGGGACGCGTTTTTATCGGCCACAAGGACTGCGTCCCGGGTTTCAATAACAGCCAGATTGTCGCATCCTATTCCGACAACCAGCCGTTTTTCCGAAAAAACAATATTACCGGAAGACTTATATAAAAACACATTCCCCTTGGCAGCGTTTCCGTCCCCGTCTTTCGGAGAAACCTCCCACAGGGAAGAGAAGGATCCGACGTCACTCCATCCTGCGTCCATCGGAACAACCGCGCCTGCCGAGGTTTTTTCCATAACCGCATAGTCGATTGAATCCGAGGGGGAAGCCGAAAATTCACCGGCATTCAAACGGAGAAAATCAAAATTTCCGGAAATAGCATCCTTGTTTATACCGCTCACGGAAGCCTTTACCGCCGAATATATTTCCGGCGCGAATTTCTCCAGCTCCGCCAAAAAAACGGAGGCCCGGAAAAGGAACATCCCGCTGTTCCAGTAATAACCGCCCTCCCTCAAATAAGAGGCGGCGGTTTCCTCATCAGGTTTTTCCCTGAAGCATTCGATTTCAAACCAGTCTGAATCCGGAGAACCCTTTTTACCCGCCTTAACATAACCATATCCCGTCTCAGGACGGTCCGGAACTATACCGAAGGTGACAAGTTTTCCTTCAAGGGCAGGTTTTACAGCGGTTTCAACTGCATTCCTGAAAGCCTGGACATTTTCCACCGCCGAATCAGCGGCCAGAACAAAGAGCAGCGGGTCTTCAGCTTTCCGTGACAAATAAAAAGCCGCGGCGGCAATCGCCGGGGCGGTATTCCGTCCGCAGGGTTCCAGCATAATAGCGGGATGCTCGATACCCAGCTCAACAAGCTGGGCGGCGGCGGTAAACCTGTGGGCTTCATTGCATAACACAAGGGGATCCGTGGTTCCTTCGATTCCGTTAACACGGAGGATTGTTTCCTGAAGCATGGATTTTTCCGAAACCAGGGAAAGGAATTGCTTTGGATATTGGGAACGCCCCAGAGGCCACAAACGGGTACCCTCACCGCCGGCTAAAACTACAGGCACGACAGAAAAAACCATGGATATAGTATACTCATTTTTCCTGTACGACGCAATATTCACATCAACAGTATCAACGGTCCATATATTTTCCGGAAAGAATATTATCCGTCCATTCCTTATGGGACAAATACCATTTTACAGTTCCCCGCAAACCTTCCTCAAAGGTCATTTTCCTTTCCCAGCCCAATTCCCTGCGGATTTTTGAGCAGTCAATGGCGTAGCGGCGGTCGTGTCCCGGCCTGTCAGTGACATATTCAATCAAGGATTCAAGCTCGTCCTTCGTCTTTTTTCCATATCCGGCGGAAGGCATTTCTTCGGCTGTCAGTTCAATGACCTTATGCAGAAGCCTGATATTCTCCCATTCATTTTCGCCGCCGATGTTATATTTCTCACCGCAGACGCCGGAACGGAGTACCTGCCATACAGCACGGTTGTGATCCTCGACGTAAATCCAGTCCCTGATGTTCCGTCCGTCGCCGTATACGGGAAGTTTCCTGCCCAAAGTGATATTGGTTATCATCAGGGGAAGGAATTTTTCAGGAAACTGGAAGGGACCGTAATTATTCGTACAATTCGACAAAGTTACAGGCAGACCGTAAGTATGGGAATAAGCTGAAACAAGATGGTCGCTGGAAGCCTTGCTGGCGGAATACGGGCTGCGGGGGTCGTAGGGTGTTGTTTCAGTAAAAAAACCCTCCCCGCCAAGGGAACCGTAAACTTCATCCGTGCTAACATGATGGAAAAGAACCCCTTCCCTGAAGGAACCGTCCGGATTCTTCCAGAATTCCCTGGCGCAGTCCAAAAGGGTGAATGTACCGTCCACGTTTGTCCGTATAAAAGCCTGCGGGCCGGAAATGGATCTGTCAACATGGCTCTCCGCCGCGAAGTGGACAACTGTATCTATATCATATTCCCTGAAAATCCTTTCCACGGCTTCCCTGTCGCAAATGTCAGCCCTTTCAAAAAAATAACGCCTTTCTGATTCAGGGACGCCTGAACCGAAACGTTCATCCACATCCCGGAGGCTTTGCAGATTGCCGGCATATGTCAGCACATCCAGGTTGACTATCCTGCCTGAAAATCCCGCATCGGAGAATTTCTCCGGGCAGGATGAAATACCGAAAAGATAATGTATGAAATTACATCCTATAAACCCGGCTCCTCCTGTAACAAGAATGTTCGACAACTTTCTTCTGGAAGCATCAGAGCACATAAACCCTCCGCAATACAAATCTAATATTCTGAAACCTGTTTTCTATTTTCCGCAATCAGGGCGGTTTTTGAAATCCGGACCGCTCATAAAAGCCAGCAGGCTCTCTTTCCAGTCAGGAAGCGGGACACCGAGCGCCCTTTTCAGTTTTGCCTTTGAAAGGACGGAATAAGCCGGGCGCACAGCCTTTACGGGATATTCCTCCGTTGCACACGGTGAAACCCGGCATTCATTCGTAATGAGACCCTTGCCCCGCCCTATGCGGTAAATCTCGCAGGCAAAATCAAACCAGGTGGTCTCCCCTTCCCCGGAATAATGGTAAACACCGGATTCCGCTCCCGAAGACAAAAGCATGACAATATACCTGGCAAGATCCACTGAAAAAGTCGGCGTCCCCCACTGGTCATTGACAACTTTTATTTCCGGCCTGGAATTCATCAAATCGACCATCGTATAAACGAAATTCTTCCCGCGCGGACCGTAAAGCCAGGCTGTCCTGATTATATACCATGGAAGCCCTTTCGCGTCCGCTCCGCCGTTATGCCGTGAAAAAGCCTGAAGGACAAGCTCCTCCCCCTCCAATTTCGTCTTTCCGTAAACACCTGAGGGGCAAACCCTGTCAGTTTCTTTATAGGGTGTTTTTCCCCTGCCGTCAAAAACATAGTCGGTGGAAATATGGATAAATCCGGCCCCGGATCCAACCGCGGCGGCCGCAAGATTCCCGGCTCCAGCGGCATTCAAGGCGGCGGCGGCTTCAGGCTCATCCTCAGCCTTATCAACGGCGGTATAGGCGGCGCAGTTTATTATCCAGTCACCGCCCCGGTCCGCGCCGCCGGAGAAAATTCCCGCGGCATATTCCTTTAAGGCCGCCGGATCAGTGATATCAACCTCCCTGTCAGTTCCCGTGCAGGGAAGCCCTTCCGCTTCTATTTTCCGTACCAAAGTGCTTCCAAGCATACCCCTGGAACCAACAACCCAAATCACAAGCCCCTCCATACACCGTCAACGGAGAAATATTCCCCCTCTTTTTCAAAAGAAGGATACCTGCCGTCCTTTTCGGAAAGTACGGGGGAAAAATCACCGTCCGCGGCGGACGCCCAGTCAACCGCAATAAGAGGATCGTCCCACATCAACCCCTGCTCATCCTCCGGGTGATAAAAATCAGTGCACTTATAGCTGAACACAGCATAATCGGAAAGGACAAAAAAACCGTGGGCGAACCCCGGCGGAATATAAAACTGCCGGTTTGTCTCCCCGTCAAGGACAAGCCCGTAATAAAGGCCGAAAGAAGGTGAACCGTTACGCAAATCCACAGCCACATCATAAACCCGGCCGGAAACAACCCGGACAAGCTTTCCCTGCGGATGCCTTGACTGGAAATGCAGTCCGCGCAGCACATTTTTTACGGAGGAAGACTGGTTGTCCTGCACAAACCGCATTTTTAATCCGGCTTCGGAAAAATCACGTTCATTGTAGGATTCAAAAAAACAACCCCGTTTATCCGGAAAAACCTTCGGCTGTATCTCGTACAAGCCCGGAAATTCAACGCCGTTTTTTCCGGTGCATTTTGAAAAAGTAAAAGGCACTGTTTCCTCCTAGAGAATATCAGCCGAATCAGCAATATAACGGAGGTATTCCCCGTAATCGGTTTTGTATTCCGCGGCCAGCGAAAGAAGGGATTCCCTGGAAAGCCAGCCGTTCGCAAAGGCAATTTCCTCTATACAGGCGACATACATACCCTGACGCTTCTGGATTGTGGCGATAAAATTGGAGGCTTCCAGAAGTCCGTCATAGGTACCTGTATCAAGCCACGCCATACCCCTTCCCAAAACCTCCACAGACAGGGAATTCCTCGACAGATACTCGTTATTCACGGCGGTTATTTCGATTTCGCCCCGGGAACTGGGTTTTACATCCTTTGCAATGGAAACAACGGAATTGTCATAAAAATACAAGCCTGGGACGGCGTAGTTCGACTTGGGGTCGGAGGGTTTTTCCTCGATTGAAACAGCCCTTCCTTCCGGATTGAATTCAACAACGCCGTAAGAACGGGGGTCTTTCACATAATATCCGAAAATTATCCCGCCGCCGTTCTGTTCGACGGATTCAACGCAGGTTTTAAGCTGCCCGGCGAATGAACGGCCGTAAAATATATTGTCACCCAGCACCAGGGCCACGGGATCTGCTCCGATAAAATCCTCTCCGACTATGAATGCATCAGCCAGACCACGGGGGGTTTTCTGCACCGCATATTCAAAGCGCATACCCAGTTTTGAACCGTCACCGAACAATTCCCGGAAAATGCCCGAATCCCTCTCCGTAGAAATGACAAGGATATCCCTTATACCCGCAAGCATTAAAACCGAAAGGGGATAATAAATCATGGGCTTATCGTAAACAGGAAGTATCTGCTTTGAAACAGCCCTCGTCAAAGGATAAAGCCTTGTACCGGAACCTCCGGCAAGAATAATACCTTTCATATGAATAAATAGTAGCACAACAACCGGCAAAAAAAAAGGGAGAAGAAACGCGGCGGGGAAAATCCTCAGCGGTTGTCCAGCAAATCAAAAATCCTGTTCAAATCATCGGAGGAAAAATAAGATATCTCAATCACGCCGCCGGAGGAATTCCCCCTGATGGACACCTTTGTTCCAAGCAGTTCTATGAATTTATCCTGAAGGGCGGCCATATCCGCATCCTCCGGCCCAGGAAGCTTATCCGGCCCCTGCTTTTTCGCAGCCTCCTTTTTCGAGGCGCGCCCACCGCCGTTAAGTTCCGCCGCATAAGCTTCACAGTCACGGACGGAAAGACCGCTTCCAAGAATCCTTGCGAACAGAATCTGCTGGTCGGAAGGATTAACAACGGAAAGAAGGGCGCGCGCATGTCCCGGGGAAATCCTGCCGTCTTTCAGCGCCTCCCTCATGTCGCCGGGGAGTTTTAACAGCCTGAGGGCGTTCGCCACAGCGGAACGGCTCTTCCCTACCCGGGCGGCTGCCTCCTCCTGGCTTAAATTCCCCAAAACCATAAGTTCGTGGTAGGCTTCGGCTTCCTCAAGAGGATTCAAATCCTCCCTCTGGATATTCTCAATAAGCGCGATTTCCAGTTTCCGCTCATCGGAATATTTACGCACTATAACCGGTATTTCCGAAAGTCCGGCGAGACGTGCGGCCCTTGTACGCCTCTCACCCGCGATGATGAAATATTTCCCGTCATCGGTCTGCTCAACGATCACCGGCTGAATAATTCCGTGCTCCCTGATGGAATCCGCCAGTTCCTGAAGGGCCTCCTCGTTGAATTCCCGCCTGGGCTGTCTGGGATTCGGCAGAAGAAGAGCCGGATCAACCGTCAGCCCGGCAGCGCCTTCCGGAACGGGAGCGGAAGGGGAAGTTGTCTCAAGAAGGGCGTCAAGACCGCGTCCGAGCCCGTGTTTCTGCTTAGCCACGGGCAATCACCTCTTTTGCCAGCTGTTCATAGCTGCGGGCGCCGGAACAATCAGGGTCATAGGCGCACACGGGCATACCGTGGGAGGGCGCTTCCGAAAGGCGGACGTTTCTGGGGATAACCGTATCAAAAACCCTTTCCCGGAAATACATTTTCACCTGGCGGACCACATCCTGCGGAAGCTTCATTCTTGGGTCATACATCGTGAAAAAAATCCCGCCTATCAGCAGCGACGGGTTGAAAGTATTCTGAACCCTCTGCACAGTCTGAAGAAGCAGGGTAAGCCCTTCCAGGGCAAAATACTCACACTGGAGGGGGATTAAAACCTGTTCGGCGGCGGCAAGACCGTTCAACGTCAGAATCCCCAGGGAAGGAGGACAATCTATAAGAATATAATCATAAGAATCTTTTAAAGGAGACAATGCGTTTTTGAGGAAGAATTCCCGGTCCTCCTGATCCACAAGCTCAACGGCTGCCCCGGAAAGGTCAATGGAAGCAGGGATCGCATCCAGCAGGGGAACCTTCGTTTTTCTCACGGCCTCCGCCGCCGAAACCTTTTCCGCAATCAAATCATAAATGGTAGGAAATTCTTTGTCCAGTCCGATACCGGAGGTCATGTTTCCCTGGGAATCAAAGTCTACAAGAAGTGTTTTTTTACCTTCCAACGCAAGATAAGCACCGATGTTTATAACCGAGGTTGTCTTACCTACCCCGCCCTTCTGATTCACAAAAACAAATGTTTGTCCCATAGATTTACAGTATATATGATTTTTACAAATTATAACAGCCCGTGGAAATCACCGGCCGGTATTTTCCTTTATATTTTTACCGCGCCCCGGAAAAAGACTGTAAGATATTGAATAATCGTACACATCGGTCTTTTCAATTTTTTTGATGAATCCGACGACGCAATACGTGAGCGGAAGGAGAATGACTTCGACCCCGGTTTTCAAAAGATAATTTGAAAGCGCCATCGTCACCAGAACTGAAAGCGAATAGGAGCCGTAGAACGCCGCCGCCACGAAAATCACCGTGTCAAAAAGCTGGCCTGCCAAAGTCGAGGCGACCGCGCGGAACCAGAGGAACCTCCCCCCGGTCGCGACTTTTATTTTCGACAGGACGACGGAATTCACGTATTCGCCGGAAAAATAGCCGAGGATGCTTGCGACGGCAATCCGCGGAACCTGCCGCAGAATGTTGTCGAAATCACCCTGGAACGTCCACTCGGCCTGGGCGGGAAGCACGCCGACAAACGCAATCGACAGGCTCATGAGCACCAGCGTGGCGAATCCGGTCCAGATGACCTTCCGCGCCGCGCGGTAACCGTATACTTCGGTGAGGATGTCCCCGAAAATATACGAAAGCGGGAACAGGATTGTCCCGCCGTCAAAAACGAACGGTCCTATTTGCAGCATTTTCGCCGCAAGAATGTTGGAAAGGACGAGCACCCCGGTGAAAAGCCCGGCGACCGCCGGAAGCAGGGAAAAGCCGGTGTTCACGGCGGACACCGGCGGGGAAATTTCTTTGCCATCACGATTCAGTTTCATATGCGAATATTTGCGCACAACAGAAAAAAAATCAAGGAGGCTGCCCCGCCGGAATCAGGATGCGCCGGGAACGTCATTCGGCGGACAGCGCCCGGTACGCTTCCTGCGGAAGCATATCCAGCCATTCCACAGCCCTTTGATTCAGGTTAGCGTTCGCGGCGATATGGGCGAACGGAGAGTCCGCGGCGGCACCATGCCAATGAACGACTCCGGGAGGACAGATAGCCACATCGCCAGGGAGCATCACCTGAACTTCCTGCCCTTCAATCTGGTGGTAGCCGATTCCGTCGGTGGCAATCAGAACCTGACCGCCCTCGTGACGGTGCCAGCGGTTGATTACACCGGGTTCAAAAACCACATAGTGCAGGCCGGGAGAACCGGCGGCATTCCCGTCCCCGGCCAAATCCGAAAGATAAACCGTCCCGCTGAAATTGACGGATTCCGACGCCTGCCCTTTGGGGAACATAAAGCCGTCGTCCCCGGGTTTGCGGCCGGGGAACTCCTCCTGCTCCAGCGCGGCGTATTCTTCGTCGCTCACATGCTGAACCGGCCCGTCATCATGCGCGCCCGTATATCCGGCGTCATAAATCACCATCTGCGAGAACCAGCTGTCGGGCGCGGCGCCGTGCCAATGCCTCGCTCCGGCGGGAATCTGCACGACATCACCCTCCCGAAGAATCCAGGCTTTTTTGCCCTCCTCCTGGTAATAGCCGACGCCGCCCGTCACCATGACGATCATGCCGCCGTGACGGTGCCATGCGCTGCGCGCCCCGGGCTCAAACACAATGTTGTTTGTCTGCGGAAAATCATATGTGCCGTCGGCGACTATCATGTCCTCACGGTACACGGTGCCGATGAAGGACGGGGAGCTGATGTCCCTCCCAACGGGGAATTCAATCTCCTCTTTCGCAAAGATTCTTCCTCCCCCGGAAACAGAGGTCTCCCCCGGCACACCCTGCGGAACCTGCTTTGAGCTTGCACAGGAAAAAAGAAGCGGCAGCGACAATACAGCGGAAATGCGTTTCAGCGTATTCTTCATGTTCATTTTATACCTCCGAACAATGGTTTACCATGAAATATATTTGAATCATAAAGCCGGGAGTAACCACCGGGTCAAGAACTTACGCTCTTTTTCCGCATTTTTTTCAATTTTTCAAGGAAGCGGCGCAAAAAAAAGCCGCCGTTAAACGGCGGCTTCAGGCTCTTTATGGAAAATTAAGTCGTTTTGATTTCAATCATCTTCGGCTGGTTTTCCGGACGGCGCGGGATGTTGATTTCCAGAATACCGTCTTTGAACGAAGCCTGCACAGCGTCGGGATTGATGTCGGCGGGAAGAGTGAACTTCCTGCTGAAAGACGTCATCCTGCGCTCCCTGATGAGATACTCGCCGGCTTTGTTGTCTTTGCCTTCGGCTTTTTTCTCGACACTGTCCTCGTGCCTGGAAGAAATCGAAAGGATACGGTCCTTCAGGCTGATTTCAACGTCCTTGTCTTTGTAGCCGGGAAGCTCCATTTCCATAATGTACGCATTCTCGGTTTCCTTCACGTCAACGCGGGGCGCCGAAGCGGTTGTCGCGGGAACCAAAAAGTTCATGCCGCGGTCGAATGCATCGAAAATGTCCGAAAAAGCAGGGTTAAAAAGGCTTAATGAGTTCATAGTGAACCTCCTTAAATAAAGTTTTGCAGTTTTATAATTCCGGTCAAACCGGAATCTTGCAGCCTGAGTTTCTTCTCAAACTACACTTATATATTAGCAATAAACATGCCAACTTTCATATTTTTTTTCACCAATATATATATTTTTTTCGTATTTATTTATAACATAAAGATTTAGAGATGAAGAAAAAAAAATCATCCGGCGTGCGCAGGTTTTTATCCGGAGGCGGAAATTTTAAAACACAAGGGGAAAAAACCATCATTTTGACAGGGTGAAAAGAATTAAACCCGGTAAAAAGGGTCTTTCTTTCCGCTTTCTGTCAAAATGACACAATAAATAGTATTATTTTGACACACATTCATTACAAAATACAAAACCGCAGGGGGTTTTCTTCAGGCACCGGGACAAACAGTATCATTCTGACTCATGTATGCAAAGGAATTTTCACAGGATACGCTCAAAAAGGCTGTATCCCACAAGGTCACCGGAGAAACCCGTCACATCGGGGACGGAAAAAAGTTTCCCGGCAAAAAAGCCGGCGGCCCCCCGCGCCACGGAAAAAACTCCCTCGGAGGAGAAATCTATCAGGATGTCTTTCGGCAGGTCATAAAGGCGGTTTTCTGCCACGGCATTCTCAAGAAGCTCCTTCAGATTTCCACGGTACTGCGGAATATCGCCGGTAAAAATAATTTTGGTGAAATCAAAGCAGTTTACAAGGAAGGCCAGATTCCTGGACAATTCTCCGTAAACGGTTTCCAGCCGGCCGGCATCCTGCGGCAGAGAAAGCAGCTCTTCGGGGGTGAAGCTGAACTGGGTAAGCTTGGGAGGCTTCATTACGAATGAACGGAATTCACCTGCGGTAAAATGATCGCCGTAATGGACCCGCTCGCCGACGGCAAAACCGAGGCCGACGGCGAAACCGCCCGCATTCCCGGCGCCCGGAGCCTTTCCCCGGTTGAACTCGCCGAGGACGGCAATAAAATTGCGGTTGCGGCTTTCAGGGTTAAAGGCAAGCTCCCCCCAGCAGCAGCAGTTGGCGTCGTTTTCAATGCAGATGAAATTCCCGCACTTTTCCGCGAGGGTTTCCCGAAGATTGAAGGGCTCCGTAACGGACAGGGGGGCCGAGCGGACCACCACGCCTTTATGCGGGTCTACTATGCCCGGAACAGCGATGCCTATCCCAAGCAGTTTGAGTTTTTCAGCTGAAACAAAATCCTTAGCCCTGCCGACAGCGGAAAGAATCAGGGAAGGAAGGGTGCCGGGATTAACGTCACATGAAACCGGTTCAGAAAATGAATGCAGTATCTTCCCGGACAACGACACCACAACGGCGGAACACTTTATGTTCTGGATTTCGAGGCCTATGATGACCCCGAAATCCTCATCCACCACAAGGCTTATCTGTTTACGCCCCACACCCTTCTTCAACGCATTTTTGCCGGAGGTTTTTATGATGCCCTTTTCCAGCAGGTTCTGGACAATCTTCGTCACGGTGGATCTGTCCAATCCCAAATCCTCCGCAATCTGTATGCGGCTTATCTTAGGGTTAAGCCGCACAGACCTGAGGACACGTGAATTATTGATTGTCTGGAGCCTGTTTGCATCCGGCATATCATGTCCGTTTATAGGATTTTATTTCCTCACGTATACGGGCGGCTATTTCAGACCGGTGGATGCGGACCTGCTCCATTGAATCGCGGAACCGCAGGGTTACGGAACCGTCTTCCTTTGAGTCATAATCCACGGTGATGCAGAAAGGAGTTCCGACTTCATCCTGGCGGCGGTACCGCTTGCCGATTGCGCCGGACTGGTCATAGTCGGTTACAAAATCCTCTTTAAGCTCATTCTGAATTTCCCGTGCAAGCTCCGCAAGTCCGTCCTTCTTCATGAGGGGAAGGACAGCCACGGTAACAGGCGCTATCGACGGATGGAAATGAAGCACAGTGCGGTAATCCTCGGCGGCGCCGTCCCCGGCGATATTCTGCTCCTCATACGCGTCGCAGAGGAACATGAGCACATTGCGGGTCAATCCTGCGGAAGTCTCGATGATGAACGGAATGTATTTATCAGCCCCGTTATCCTGGTCAATGTACTGCATGTCCTTGCCGGAATATTCCGTGTGGCGGGAAAGGTCGTAATCGGTGCGGTTGTGGATTCCCTCAAGTTCGCTGAATCCCATCGGGAATTCGTACTCGATGTCGTAGGCGTCCTTCGCGTAATGCGCGAGCTTCTCGTGGTGATACCAGCGCATCTTGTCCATGCGGACGCCGTACTTTTTATAGAATTCCCAGCGCTGTCCGCGCCAATATTCGAACCATTTTTCATCTTCGCCGGGCTTCACAAAAAACTGCATCTCCATCTGCTCGAACTCACAGGTACGGAAAATGAAGTTTTTCGTGACGATTTCATTGCGGAAAGCCTTTCCGACCTGCGCGATGCCGAACGGAATTTTCATCCTGTTTGACTGGATGATATTCTTGTAGTTCACATAAATGCCCTGGGCTGTTTCGGGACGGAGATAGACAACGCTGGCCGTATCCTCAGCGGGGCCGATATGGGTTTTGAACATCAGATTGAAGGCGCGCGGCTCGGTGAGCTCTCCGCCACAGGCGGGGCACTTTTTCGCCGCGAGGGCTTCCTGATCCATCGTGTCGGCTCGGTAGCGCATTTTGCACTGCTTGCAGTCAACAAGCGGATCGGAAAAGTTCGCCACGTGGCCGGAAGCCTCCCAGACACGGGGGTGCATAAGGATCGCCGCGTCAAGGCCGACAATATTGTCATGCAGCTGCGTCATCTCCTTCCACCACGCATTCTGGATGTTCTTCTTCAGCTCGATTCCCAGGGGACCGTAATCCCAAGCGCCGGACTGGCCGCCGTATATTTCCGATGACTGAAAAACAAAACCGCGCCTTTTGCAGAGACTCACGATTTTTTCCATTGTTACTTCATGACTTTCCATTTTATCCACCATCCCTTATTTATTCTGCAATCCGGGTTATGTTATACATAATCCGCTTTTTATTCTATATATACAATACAGCCGGCACACCGCCACCGCCCGGCATATCATTTACCGGACAAAGCTGAAACGGCTTTTTCAACACGGGCAAGGGCTTTTTCAACCCCAAGAGCCCGGATGGAACCTATCAGGGGCGGAGAAACCTTTGATCCGGTAACCGCCAGACGGATGGGCATCATAAAATCACCCAGCTTCACACCGGCTTCATCAGCAGCCTTGCGGGCGGCCTCCTCCCCTTCCTCATCCGAAAGAGAGGGGACAGCCTTTATAAAGTCCACGGCCCGGCCGAGCACGGCCAGAACTTTTCCGGCATCAAGCCGCTTGGTTACAAACATTTCCAGAGGAGGAACAGCCGGCTCCACAAACAGGAAACGGACCATTTCCGCCGCGTCGGACAGGAAATGCAGCCTCTCTTTTATCAGAGGCATAAGACCGGAAAGCATCTCGCGGATCCGGCTGTCGGAAAAACCGCCGGCTGACTTGGCCGGAGCAAGGCCGAAAGCACCGGAGGAAAGGGTTTCCGGGGAAGCGGGGGCGAGGGATCCGTCATCCTTCATCATAATCCCTGAAACAGCCGGACCTGTTTTCGGAAGGGGATGCTCCTCACTTCCCGCGATTTCCAGGGCGGCGTCGCCGGTACCGGTGATGAACGGCAGGACGGCGTCCAGAAGTTCGCTGTCGGACATCATGCGTATATACTGCCCGTTGAACCATTCCAATTTCTTGTAATCAAATACGGCGCCGGATTTATTCAGATGCTCAATCCGGAACAGGGATTCCATATCCGCCAGCGAATACAAATCCCGGCCGTCTTCATACGAACAGCCCAGCATACCCACATAATTGACCACAGCCTGCGGCACATAACCCCGTGCGCGGAATTCGTCCACGCTGGTGGCGCCGTGCCGCTTGGAAAGTTTCTGGCCGTCCGCGCCGTTTACCATCGGCAGATGGCAGAAACACGGCGGCTCCCACCCGAAAGCCTGGTAAATCAGGATGTGCAGCGGAGTGGAGGGAATCCATTCCTGGGCGCGCATGACATGGGTTATTTTCATGAAATGGTCGTCCACCACATTCGCCAGATGGTAAGTCGGGAAACCGTCACTTTTCAACAAAACAGGATCCGGATTAACGTCTTCATTCTTCCACTCGATGTCACCCAGAAGCATATCAGTAAAGCGTGTCGCCCCGTCCATCGGAACCTTCAGCCTGATTACATAGGGCTTCCCCTCCGCAAGAGCCGCGTCAACCTCCTCTTTTGTCAAATGACGGCAGTGGCGGTCATAACCGGGGGCCATTTTGTTCATGGTCTGCACCTTGCGGATACGTTCCAGACGCTCGGAATCACAGAAACAATAGTAAGCGTTCCCTTTTTCCACCAGCTTCAGGGCATATTCCCTGTACAGGTCGAAGCGCTCGGACTGAATGTAAGGCCCGAAATCACCTCCTTTCGGGCCGCCCTCATCCCAGTCAATGCCGAGCCATTCCATTGTATCGAAGAGATTTTTCACGTAAAGTTCGTCATAACGGGTTCGGTCTGTATCTTCAAGCCTGAGAATAAATTTACCGCCGCAGGAACGCGCAAAAAGGTAGTTGAAAAGAGCGGTTCTTACACCGCCGATATGTTGTTTCCCCGTAGGAGACGGGGCATAACGCACACGGACTTCCATTAAAAGAATCCATCCTTAAAAATAAATTTTCAAAAAAAAGAGTATCCGGAAGACCCAGATACTCCATACAGAGGCGCCAGTCAGAATCGAACTGACGATAAAGGTTTTGCAGACCTGCCCCTTACCACTTGGGTATGGCGCCATGGTTCCTAACTCTATCAGGTTTTATTTTTTTTTTCAAGGGGGTAAATGCACTCCCGCCGGTTCAATTTACAGCGGCTGCCGCCGTCCAATACCGCCCGGCGCCTCGACTTTCAGCATTCCTTCCCCGGCTCCTCGTCCGCAAGCCGCCGCACCCGCTCCAGTGAAAGCCCCGTCAGCCGCGCCGTCTGCTCCACAGGGAAGCCTTCCGCCAGCATACTCCTGGCAACCTGTTCCGCTCCGATGGCTATGCCGCGCTCTTCCCCGATGGCGATACCTTCATCCCTGCCTACGGCAACGCCCTCGTCAAAGCCGATGGCGATGCCCTCCTGCCTCTCCTCCTGCTTTATCATCTCAAGCGTCATATACTC
>CASGDA010000015.1 GCA_949300145.1 uncultured Treponema sp.
GCCAGGCGCCCATTGTGACATCTGCGAATGCAGAAGTGGTTACCAGCAGCAATACTGCCGTAACTGCAATAAGAGTCTTTTTCATCCTCTTAGCCTCCTAAATTAAGGATTGGACACAGAGGGTAAAAGCGGGTATTATAAAACCGTTTGAACTGGATTGTCCGAAAAGAAATCCTAATCGCCTCCTTGGGACCCGAGCCCGTACCTAAGAATAGGACTCCGCTTATTTTTTAAGCTAGGATATCCATTTCAAACATCCGATAAATCGCGAGGTATTCATGTATATAGTGGGAATCGATATAGCAAAGAAGTCCCATCAGGCAGCCATAATGAATAAAAACGGCTCTTTGCTGGGAAAATCTTTCAGGTTTCCAAATACAAGAGAAGGCTTCGAGTTTTTTATGTCGAAAATTACCGCGGTGGATACCGATTTACGGAATTTTGAATTCGGGATGGAGGCTACAGGTCATTATTGGCTGAATCTTTACACATGGCTGGCGGAAAAGCAGGTCATAATCCATGTGATAAATCCGCTTCAGTCTGATGCTTTGCGAAACCTTTACCTCCGCAAGACAAAAACGGATTCTGTGGACGCAAAGATAATCGCCCAGGTAATCAGGATAGGTCAGTATTCGGAGACAAAACTTGCCGATGATACAATGCTTTCGATGCGGGATTTGTGCAGGCAGCGCTTTTTTCTTGTGGATATAATGGCGGACTTGAAGCGCAAGATAATTGTCATGATGGACAGGATTTTCCCGGAATATCAGGGGGTTTTTTCTGATACCTTCGGAAAATCCTCCGCCGAGATTCTGAGGAATTGCACCACCCCGGAAGAAATCGTTTCCATGGGGGTTGAAAACCTGACGGAGCTTTTGCGCACCGCCAGTAACGGAAAATTCCGCAGGGAAAAAGCCATCGAGCTTACAAACCTTGCTGAAAATTCATTCGCCGCCCGCCTTTCCTCCCAGACCCTTTCCCTTCTTGTTAAGCAGATGATGGAGCAGATTTCTCTTGTGGAAAGGCAGACAGCTGTTCTGGAAGAGCTTATCGCCGGCAAATTCCGTTCCTTTGACACAAAAATCACCCAGATCCCGGGTATAGGCCCTGTGCTCGGAGCCTCGATTCTGAGTGAAATCGGCGATATCAACCGCTTCGCTTCGCCGAAAAAGCTTGTGGCCTATGCCGGAATAGACCCGTCTGTCATCCAGTCAGGGCAGTTCACCGGTACGGAAAACCATATGTCCAAGAGGGGCTCCTCATATCTGCGCCGTTCACTGTGGGTCGCGGCCTTTGTTTCCGTGCACCACAACAAGGAAATAATCAGGATTTACCGGAACAAGCTTGCGGACGGGAAAACTCATTTTCAGGCTATGGGTTTTGTGTGCCACAAGCTGCTGAATATAATTTATGCCGTGTTGAAAAACAACACCGATTACGACCCGTCTCTCCTTAATGTGGAAAGAGGCGGCGGAAAGGATTCCGCGGAATCCCTGGCGGCTGTCGCCCTTGCGGACAAGTAGCGGTCAGGATGCGCAGATTGGGCACGCTCAGTTGGTGAATTCTTTCCTTCCGAGAGGGGTGCCTATCCATACGCCTTCCGCCCCGAGATATTCCCGCCGTTGTCCGTCAATGAGGAACTGCACGGCTGTTACCGTGGGAAAGGTTGTCGCGGTGAATACAATCTGCGAGAGCTGCGCCAGATAACCTTCAATTCCGTACTGGTTGAACTGGAATTCTTCGCTGAGGTTGAGTGTCGCGGTTCCGTCTTTCACCACTGCTGATAAAAGCCTTGTTCCTTCCGGTATCAGGGATATAAGCCCCCTCTTTTTTTCATTCTCCGACGGGCCTGCGAAGAGTGCCAGCAGTGCGTCAGCCAGCGGGGAATCGGACTTGGGTATGTCTTTTACGACTTCCTGCCTCAATACACGTCCTTCCGGATCTATGGAAATAAAGTAGAGCCTCTGCTTCCTCATCGGGACGGCGGAGGGTTTTGTTTCCTGGGAGGACTGGCTTCCTCCGGCTGACACCTCTTTTTCCGTTGTTTCCGGTTCGCCGGCGGGCTTTTCTTCTTCTCTTCCTGAGGCGGCTTCTTTTTCCCTGTCCTCCGGAGAGATTATTTCGGTTATGTCGTTTTTCCCGGATACAGCCGGCTCTTCTTTTTCTCCGGAAGGGGCTTCCACGGTTTCGTCCTTCCCGGCTTCTGCGTCTGTCTCCGCGTTTTCAGGCTGGATTTTCAGGTGGAGTTCTCCGTCTTCCCTTGTCCGCGGCGTAAGGTCGGGGCCTCTTTCAATATCCTCTTTTTTATCAAAAAATCCTGATTCTTCCAGTCCCCGCAGGGCGTCGGCTATATTGTTTTTGTTTATAAAGAAAAGCACGAAAACGAGCAGTATGAATGCAATCCAAAAAAGGCAGCCGAAAGGAGCCTGTTTTTTTTTCTTTTCAGCCATATTTCCATAATACGCAGAAACACAATGGTATGCAAGGCTGATTTTTTATTTTATACTGTAAGCATGAATTCAGAATGTAAGAGCCTCCGGGGCTTTCCGGTTTCGCCGGGTGTTGTTTATGGAGAAGTTGTCGCCGCGAAAGAAGAATCTTCCGCCGAGATTCCCCGCAGAAATATTTCCGAGGATCAGATTGAATATGAATGGAAACGCTTTGAAGGGGCTTTGAATATTTCAAAAAAAGAGATTGCCGGCCTCAAAGAAGGAGGGGACAAAACCCAGAATGAAATTCTGGACGCGCAGCTTTTGATGCTTAACGACCCTGAATTCCTTCCCCTGGTAAAGAAAGAGCTTGAGTCAAAGCTTGTTAATATTGAATCGGCTTTGGACTCCTGCATATGTTCCGCCACCGCCCTGCTGCGTTCTTCCGGTGATGAATACCTTGCCTGCCGTGCCGCGGATATAGAGGATGCTTTCGGCCGGGTTATGCGCAGACTCCTGGACAGATGCGGACGGAAAGAATGTTCCGGTGACTCCGGCGGATGCGGTTGTTCCGCGACGCTTGCGGGAAAAATCCTTGCAGCCGGAAATATCTCTCCCTCTTATGCGGTTTCGCTGAAAAAAGCCGGTGTAGCCGCCATCGTGTTGGAAGAAGGCGGCCCGGCCTGCCATGTGGCGATTCTGGCCCGAAGCTGGAATATTCCGGCTGTTGTGGGCGTCAGGGGGCTTTGCGGGACAGCCGGGGATTTTTCAGGTATGCGTATGCTTGTTGACGGACGGGCGGGAACGGTTTTCATAAATCCGCCGGAAAAGTATGCGGAAGACTATATAAAAACGGAACGGGAAAAGGCGGCTTCTTCTAAAAAAACCGGAAAGCTGCCTTCGGAAACTTCGGACGGTGTTCCCTTTTCCCTGCTGGCTAATATAGCCGTTCCCGGGGACTGCGCCGGGGCTTTGTCCTGCGGAGCCGCCGGGGTGGGGCTTTTCCGCTCCGAGTTTTTGTTCCTCAGGGATGATTCTTTTTCCCTTCCGGATGAAGAGGAGCAGTTTGAGGCTTATTCTTCCGCGGCCAGGGCCATGGACGGGCGGCCTGTCACAATCCGGACTCTGGATGTAGGAGGCGACAAGTCCCTTTCTTCCCAGGCGGCTTTGAAGGAAAAAAACCCCCTTCTGGGCTGGCGGGCTATTCGGTTCTGTCTGGACGAGAAGGAAATTTTCCAGACCCAGCTCCGGGCTGTTCTGCGGGCTTCCGCTTTCGGGGATGTGCGCATAATGTTTCCGATGGTGGCTTCCGTTTACGAGTTGGATAAAGCCCTCTCCGCTCTGGAAGAGGCGAAAGCTTCCTGCCGCAGGGACGGATTTAATTTCAATGAAAACATCATGACCGGTGTAATGATTGAAATTCCTTCCGTGGCGGTGTGCGCCGATATAATGGCGAGGCGGGTTTCATTTATGTCTGTAGGAAGCAACGATTTAATCCAGTATACAATGGCCGCTGACCGTGAAAATCCGAAGGTTTCTTACCTGTACAATTGTTTTGATCCCGCTGTTCTCAGGCTTATAAAAAACGTGATAGATGCCGGTGGAAAACACGGAACGGAGGTTTCCCTTTGCGGGGAAATGGGAGGAAATCCTGTTTCAGCCTGCCTCCTTTTCGGAATGGGTCTCAGGAAATTCAGTATGTCGGCCGCCCTTATGGAGCAGGTTTCCGCGGCCTTGTCTTCATGTTCTTCAGTGAAACTTGAACAGACGGCGGAGGCGGTTTTGCGGGCTTGTTCCTCGGCGGAAGCGGAAAGTATTCTGGAAAGGGAACTGGGCGGGATTACCGCCGGGTTGTGATTCATTAGTTTGAGCGGTTAAAGATGAAGAAAGACATGGTTTTTGAAAGTGCCGGCGGAGAGGATATCCAGGAAGAAGCCTTTAACGAAGATTTGCGTTATAAAAATCTGCCTCTGGTGGTTATCGCCGGAAGACCGAATGTGGGGAAATCCACCTTATTCAACCGCTTCCTTCACAGGCGGCGGGCGATAACAGACCCTCGGCCGGGTGTAACCAGGGACCCAATCGAGGAAAACGCGTTTATCTGCGGGAAACCCGTCCGGCTTGTGGATACCGGCGGTTTCAAGCTTGACCACGGCGCCGGGAGGCATTCCTCCGGGAAACCTTTGAGCAGGGGCGCGAGGACCTCCGGTCTGGTGGATGAGGCGGAGATGGATTCCCTCGTAGTTTCCAAAACCAGGGAATCACTGGGAAAAGCCGATGCGATAATCCTGCTTCTGGAGGCGGGGGAGTTTACCGCTGAAGACGAGGAATTCATCGCCCTGCTCCGTCCTTACTGGGACAGGGTTATTGCCGCTGTAAACAAAACCGAGGGCGGACGGCGCGAAGCGGAGGCGTGGAATTTCCTTTCACTGGGATTCAAGCGGATTTTCTTCATAAGCGCGGAACACGGTGATAATATTTCCGATTTGGCGGAGGCGCTGGTTTCAACCCTGGATTTTTCCCGGGTTGAGGAGGATTCCGGTGACGAGCCCGTTAAAATCGCCATCGTGGGCAAGCCGAATACGGGTAAATCAACTTTGGCGAACCTTCTTACAGGCCGTGAACTGTCTATTGTCTCCGATATCGCCGGCACAACCAGGGATGTGGTGGAGGGCTGTTTTGTCTTTAAGGACAAACCTTTCAGGGTTCTGGATACCGCCGGAATAAGGCGCCGCAGCCGTGTCAGCGAAAATATAGAGTATTATTCAGTGAACCGGGCGATAAAAACAATAAAAAATGCCGATGTTGTTTTCCATATGATAGACGCCCAGGAAGGTTTATCGGACCAGGACAAGAAGATTATCGCCCACGCCTGTGAAGTCGGTGCCGGAGTGATTTTTGTTTTGAATAAGTGGGATGCGCTTCCCGCCGACAAAAAAAATTTTAAGGAAGCTGTCCGCAATATAAAAGTGATGTTCGGTGTAATGGAATATGCGCCGGTTGTCTCCCTGTCCGCTTTGAAGGGCGAGGGGGTGGAAACCCTGCTTGAAACGGCCCTGTCCCTTTACAGGCAGCTTTCAAGGCGCATTGAGACTTCCGCCCTGAATATGGCCCTTCAGGACTGGCTTGCCGCATTTCCTCCTCCCCAGAACCGTAACGGCCGCTTTAAGTTGCGCTATATCGTTCAAGCCCAGACGAATCCGGTTAAGTTTATTTTGTTCGCCTCGAAACCGGAAGCTGTTTCGGCCCAGTATGTTTCGTACCTTACAAACCGGATCAGGAAAGACCTGGGCTTCTCCCGGATTCCTGTTCTGATAGAAGTCAGAGGCAGCCGCCGTAAGTGGGAAGATTTGAAATGAGCAGGGGAACTGAGTCCACCGGGTTTTCCATAGGACAGGTGGAGCGGATGACGGGTGTGAAAGCCCATATACTCCGCTATTGGGAAGAGCAGATTCCTCTGATACGTCCCCGGAAAGATTCCCTGGGGCGGAGGTTTTATTCTTCCAGGGATGTTTCCCTTCTTTTCAGACTGAAGTATCTTGTTTACGAAAAAAAGTTTACCGCCCGTGGTGCGGGGGAACAGCTTTTGCGGGAACTTGCGGGATTGTCTTCCGTCCCTGCTGCTTCTTCCATACAGGAAATACGCAGCGAGCTTTTGCGCATTTACGGTATTGTTGGTGGTTCAGATGAGACAAAAGAAAACTGAAGGCAGGGAGATGGGGCAGGGGAATGTTCCTTTTTACGCTTCCATATTAAAAAAGAAAAACAAGGGTTCCACCTCTCCTGCAGGAAAGGAAGCCGGCAGGACGGACAAAACCGCCGGAACCGGAAAACCGGCGTATGCCCGGGACCGGCAGGAGCGTTCCGCTTCCGGTCCGGACGGACGGAAAAATATTCCGTCGGCGCCTGTGCCTGTTTCTTCATCCGGCGCTGTTTATGTTCCGGTATCCAAAAATCTTTCCGGTGTTTTGAGCCGTTTCGGAGATATCCTTCGTGAAGTTTTTCCTCTGGACAGGAAGAAGCTTTCTTCCCTTCCGAAAACCGTGAATGCCCTCTCCCATCTGTTGACAGACACCAGGAATGAAAGGCGCGTCGGTTATATGAATAATCCTGCGAATATTTCCGCATACGTCCATTATTTTATGTGGTGGAATCTTGTCAGGTTTTCCAGGCTTTTCCCCGGTTTGTTTTCCGGGAGCTCTTTTCCCGGAAGCTTTTACGCTGTTGACCTGGGTTCCGGCCCGTTGACGGCTGTCTGCGCCCTGTGGATTTCCTGTCCGGAGTTGAGGCGTAAAAAAATCACCTGGTATTGCGTGGATATTTCCCGGGATGCGCTCGCCGCAGGAGAGGAAATATTCCTGCGCCTTGTCGCCCTCACCGGCGGTGAGCCATGGGAGATTATCCGTGTACGGGGAACCGCCGGTGTGCCCGTCAGGGAAAAAGCGGGGCTGATTATATGCGCCAATGTTTTCAACGAAATGTTTTCTTCCGATTTGGAGGCCGGAAAGGTGGGCGGCGCCGCTTCCAAAGCTTTTTCCCTTGTGAGTGAATACGCCGCCCCGGATTCAAAAATCGTTTTAATTGAGCCGGGCAATCCTGAAGGCGGTTCCTTCGTTTCAGGTTTCCGGAAAAAAGCCCTGCAGGCAGGGTTCCTTCCTGTTTCGCCGTGCCCGCATCCCGGTAAATGCCCCTTTCCCGGCGGCCGGGGGAAAAAATGGTGCCACTTTGCTTTTCCGGTGGATTATGCGCCGGAGAAGCTGCGCCTGTTTTCGGAGCAGGCGGGTTTGTCGAAAGACAGGGCTGTTCTTTCCTTCGTGTATTTAAGACGCCCTCAGGACGGGAAGGCGGAGGCTTCCTGTGCTTCCGGAGCCGGTTCCACGGGAGGAGCTTTCCCCGTCCGCATTATCTCCGATCCGATAAAGCTTCCCGGAGGAAGGACAGGCCGTTACGGTTGTTCCGGGAAAGGAATGGTTTTATTGTCCGGGAAGGATATTCCGGTACAGGAGAAAGACATGGGCAGGGACCGGGTTGCGTCCCCGGCGGACTTTCTGAAGCGGCTTCCCTTCGGTTCACTTGTGGATTTGGAACTAAGCGGTATGCCATCGTTGAATGAGGATTCCCCTGTCGATTCCAAATCCGGGGCTGTTGTAATTAATCTTGTTCCCCGCGGGAAGCAAGTGGATCCGCGCCGTACAGTTTCGCCAGCTGTTTCCGCACCGCATTCAAATCCCTCGGGTAGGGGGCGCTGAATTTCAGTAACCTGCCGTCCGCCGGATGGGTTAATTCGAGTTCAAAGGCGTGGAGTCCCAGTCTGCTTATAAGCGGTTTTTCCTCAAAGACGTCTCCCCTCCAGGAGCGTTTTATTTTTGAAAGGAAAACCGGCTCGCTGTTCCCGTACAGGGGATCGCATACAATTGAAAATCCCAGCCAGGCTAAGTGGGCGCGGATTTGGTGGGTTCTGCCTGTAACCGGTTTTGCTTCAATCCAAGTGAATGGGCCGCATTTCCCCATTTTTGTAAATTCCGTGACGGCTTTTTTCCCCGCCCTTTTGTCGGGCACAGTCCTGTGGTTTTTATCCCCGTCAGCCAGAAGAGGGACGTCCACGGTATATGCGTCCCATTCGGGATATCCGCGGATTAAAGCGTGGTAGTTTTTTTTCACACGCCGGTGTTCAAAGTCAAGGCAGAGTTTTCTGTGCGCTGCGGATGTGAGGGCGTAAACCACGAGACCCGATGTGTCCCTGTCGATTCTGTGCACGGCGTATAGTTTTCCGCCTTCAGGAAACAATTCTTCAGATACGGCTTTGTCGAGTCTCGGAGCTTCCGGATCCCATCTGTCCGCAGCCACGGAAAGACCGGAGGCTTTGTTTAAGACCACCATGGAATCGTCTTTGTATATTATGGAAAAAAGACGGTTTTCTTTCATTTTCCTTTTTCCTTTTCAGTTTATGGACTCGATGTTGAAAGGCGTCTCCTGATAGACGAAGTAATTCAGCCAGTTTACGAACAGCAGGTTCGCATGTGCCCTCCAGCCCACAGGAGGAATCGCGGAAGGATCGTCTCCGGGGAAATAATGTTCGGGAACATCGATATTCATCCCCTTTTCAATGTCCCTCCGGTATTCTTTTGCCAGTGTGTCTGCGTCATATTCCGCGTGTCCTGTGACGAATACCCGTCTGCCGTTTTCGCTTTCCACCAGAAATACGCCGGCTTCCTCTGACTCCGCCAGAATCTCCAATCCGGGATGGGTTTCTATGTCTTCCTTTGAAATCGCGGTATGCCTGCTGTGAGGGGCTTTGAAAGTGTCGTCAAAACCGCGGACAAGCTTGTGTTTCGGATTCAATACTTTATGGTCAAAAATACCGAAAACCTTTTTTTCCAGCGTGTGTTTCTCTATCCCGTAAAAATGATAAAGGGCGGCCTGTGCGGCCCAGCATATGAAAAGCGCGCTGTAAACGTGGGTTGAGCTCCAGTCCATGATGGTTTTCAATTCTTCCCAGTAATCGACCTGCTCGAAAGGAAGGTTTTCAACCGGCGCGCCGGTTATTATAAGCCCGTCGAATTTGCTGTCCTTCACGCTTTTGAATGTGCGGTAAAAAGTCTTTAAATACTCGCTGCTTGTATTCACGGAAACATGGGTCGCCATCGTCAAAAAAGTTATCTCCACCTGCAGAGGGGTGTTCCCCAGAAGGCGTAAAAGCTGGGTTTCCGTAATCTGTTTTGTCGGCATGAGGTTTACAATCGCTATTTTCAGAGGGCGGATATCCTGTGTAGATGCCCTCATATTGTCCATTACGAAAATGTTTTCATCGGCTAATGTCTTGGCGGCCGGCAGCGCCGCAGGGATTTTTACAGGCATGGAAACTCCTATATTTCAGTTATGGGGAAGTTTATAAAAAAAACGCTGTTTTGTCAGTAATATGCGGTCAGGAAAGGTGTTTGTGCAGATAGCGTTTGAAAATTTCATCCTGATCGGTTCTCGGTGTTATACCGAAGGCAGGGCTTGTCCCTCCCGTTTCCACCGTTCTGTAAATGGATTCGGTCTGTATTTTGTATGCCGGACTGTAGTGGTCGTTTATCCACCAGTCAAGGACGCTCAGGATTGAAAGACTGTACCGGAGAAGAACGGCGTTTGTCCTGTTCGCGGAATTTTTTCCGCCGCACAGTGCGTCAAGCCGCCTCGATACGGTGTTGGGAATGTCGAAGCGGTATTTGTCAAAGGCGTTTATCATGTCTCCTCCGGCACTTCCGGGCCCCGCCCCGTTTGCCATGGCGGCGGCCTCGGCTTTTTCCACTGATTTCATGTAATTCTCAAGCAGTACCCGCAGTCTGGCCACCCTGGAAAACATGGGCGGAAGGCGGGGGTCTTTCGGGAGTTTCTGGAAGCCGTAAAGTTTTGTGTCGAAAAAAGGCATGAAGTAATGACGTATAACTGAATACATATTGGACATGAGTTTCTGGGCGTAAAGCGTTTTTCCGAAGTCACGCTGTGTGTAAATCTGGTGTGTGTAGGACTTCAAATCATCACTGAAACTTTTGTCGAAGATATTCACTTTGTACAGAATCCAGTTATCCAGAATGTGGTATATGTCATCATCCGGGGGATCCTTGTCGTTAGCGGCCATAAGTATATTGAAAGTCGCGTGGCGCAGTCCCTGGAATAATTCCGCCAGAATCTGGAACAAAATCATTGTCAAATGCAGGGGATTATTTGGTGAAAGCTGTATAAAACTTTCCGACAGCTGCAGAAGTGGGGCTAAGTAGGGCGCGAAATCCTGTGCGTAATCCGGAAAATAGGGGATATTATGCCAGCCCGCTTCGGGAAAAAGTTTTTCCAGATATTCAAATCCCCTGAAAACCCTGGAAGGAATCACGTGTTCCGTGCTTTCTTCTTTTTTTTGCGAGGCCTTTTTCATCCTGGCGGACGGTATTTCTTTTTCCTGGGGTTTCGGTAAAAGTATTTCTTTTGGATCCGTCCCCAGCCATGCCAGTATTTTCGAGCCGTTTTTGTAAAACAGGTCTTTTTCACTCAGAAAAACCGGGGAAACCATCCGCAGAACCAGGGGATACAGTTCCGGGAAAATTTTTGTGTATATGTACTGGAGTTCGTGTATCGCTGTCACTGTGTTGTCCTTCAATGCCTGCGGGTCGGCGGGGACGGACTTTCCTGTTATGTATCTGTAAACCTTCCTGTAACAATCCGCGGTGTAATCAGGGGGCAGGTAATATATGCGTATAAGTGACTTGTATAAAACCCTTATAAAAGGAAGGAGCATCGGGATGAAAAATCCCCTCTTGGATTTTTGAACCTGCTCCAGAATGATACTGAGGGTTTTAAGATCTATGCTTACCGCTGTCGAAAAGATTCCGGCAGCGGTTGAAAAGACGGATGACAGTTCTTTTATGAAAACCGCCCTGTCGCCCGGAATCATTCTTTTTGTCGCCACAACATAATTCTGTATATGCCCCAGAAAATCATTCAGCGTATAAAGCACAAAGTCAGGATTAAGCGAACTTTTTTTGTCGCTTCTGAAAAAACCCGGATTGAGTTGTATTTTGTACTTTCTATCCGTCAAAAGCTGGGTGATAGCCGCCAGCTCTTTTTCTGTTGTTACGGGCAGCCCGTCCGGGCCTCTTTCAATGTTCGTCATTACTGTTTGCCGTTATTTTATAATTATATTATAGTTTACATTCTCAGTAAAAGTTTTTTTGCTATTCCGGGAAAATCCTTCAGCACAATGTCCTGTCCGTCCGCTGTTTTCAAAACCCCCTCATAATTGCCGTAAACTATTTTATACTGGGTGCGTACAACAAAAAGGCTTTTTTTTCTGGAGTGGACGGAACACGGCAGGAATTTCAAATCGACCATGTTTTCCGTGTCCTGGATAATCCATTCCCCGCTTGAACCGTAAGGCCTCGTAATCCGTACAGGCGGCAGGGGGGTGGTTTTTCCGTCATAAAAAAGCACGTTGCTGTTACAGTTGAAGTCATCTTTTGAGACCGAATCCCCGATATGGAAAGCGAGAACCCTTCCTTCATGGAGTGAAAAAGCGTAAACCCCCGAAGTTTTGGTTCTAAGGGAGAAATAAGCCTTCTGCATTTCAAACAGCGCGGCCCCCTGTATCCTCCGGGGCTTTTCTCCGCGGACGACTTCCCCGCCGGCGTAGCCCGCCGAGTAAAAAGACGCCTGGCAGCGCCTCCGTGTCACGTACGGGGTGAGGGCTGAAAACACGGCGCCTCCTGCCGCCGCGGAGGAAAGAATCAGTTTTGCCAGCAGAGCCGGTTTTTTATCCTTGTGGCGCTTTGTGTGGGCGCCGCTGAAATTGAGTTCCAGCGCTATGTTTTTTATCCCGTTGCGGATCATGATGCGGGCGAATTTTCTTTTCGCCCTGCATGCCGTCACCCCTCCCTCGACTTTCCGCGGAATGCGTGTCAGCCTGTCGAAAATCGGTTTGCTGTAAACGTGTTTCGCACCCGTTTCCCTGTCCCATATCACCGTTTCCATATAGGCGAAGAACGGGTTGGAAAAAAACATGGTTTCGCCTATAAATTCCCCGGTGCAAAACATAAATCGGGAAAATCCGAAAATCCTCAGTTTCGTTACCGCCGCCGGTATCGGGAATCCTCCGTAAGGGCGTTTCATTCCGGAAATATCAAAAAACCTGAAATTTCCTGTATAGGAGCCGAAATTGGCTTCCCTGTTAAAAACCGGATATTCCGGGGCTTCTTTTAATTCTCTGGTATACATCTGTGAATCCTGTGGCGGGTTATTATATCATACGTTTGTACTTGCGTAACAGTTTTTTTCAGCTTATCATCTGTAAATATGAGCATTTCTATTTTTTCTCTCGGTGCCGCCGAAGAGGTTACCGGTTCTAAACATGTGTTGGATGTGGACGGCAGGCTGGTTTTGATTGACTGCGGTGCCTTTCAAGGCAGACGCGCGGAGGCGGATGCGAAAAACAGGGCTTTTGAAGTCCCCGCCGACAAGCTTGATGCGGTTGTTTTAACCCACGCCCATTATGACCACAGCGGGCTTTTGCCCATGCTGGGAATAAACGGCTTTAAAGGGAATATTTTCGCCACCCCCGCTTCCCGGGATTTGGCGAACCTTATAATGATGGATTCCGCGAAAATCCAGGCGCGGGATGCGGAGTACCTTTCCAAACAGGCCGCGAAAACCGGCGGAAAATTCAACTGGCATCCGCTTTTCCGGGAAAGCGATGTGATTAACACCATGAACCAGTTTGTGACTGTCTCCTACCACCGGCCGGTATGGATTTCCGGCAATGTGAAGCTTGAGTTTTTTGACGCCGGGCACATTCTGGGCTCCTCAATCGCCCTCATTACGGCGAGGGATAAAGACGGGAAAGAGGTGAAAATAGCTTATACCGGCGATTTGGGACGTAAGGCGAAATCCATCATCCGGGACCCTGAATACCTTCCCCCTGTGGACTATATAGTGCTGGAAAGTACCTACGGCGACCGGCTCCATGAAAGCAGGGAAAATGCCTTTGAAAAACTGGCTGAAATAGTTTTGAAGGCCGTTAAAATGAATGGGAAAATCATAATCCCTGCCTTTGCCATAGAGCGTACCCAGGAACTTGTGTTTTACCTGCACCAGCTTGTGGACAAAAAGCGCATCCCGGAAATCCCTGTTTATGTGGATTCCCCCATGGCTGTAAATGCTACGACGATTTTTCAGGTTCATCCTGAATGTTATGATGAGGAAACGCACCAGGCTTTTGTGGTTCATCACAAAAACCCGTTCGGATTCAACTCCCTTCATTTTATAACGAGCGTCGAGGAATCAAAGGCTTTGAACAATATGGAAGGCCCGATGATTATCATAAGCGCTGACGGAATGTGCGAGGCGGGCCGGGTTGTGCATCATATTGCGAATAACATAGGCGATCCCACGGCGCAGGTTCTTCTGGTTGGATATATGGCGGAACATACGCTGGGACGTAAAATAAAGGACAGGGAACCTGAGCTTAAAATTATGGGGGAATGGCACACCGTCCGGGCTGAAATTTCGGAGATAAATGCCTTGAGCGCCCATGCCGACTACAAAGAGATGCTGGAATGGCTTAACGGATGTGACCGCTCGAATTTAAAGCGCATTTTTATGGTTCACGGAGAACCCGGTGTCCAGGCTTCTTTCAAAAAATTCCTGGGTGAAAACGGGTTTAAAGACGTTCAGATTGTGAAGCGTAAGGAAGTTTACACTTTATGACAAAAACTTCTTCCGGATGCAGGATTGTAACCGGTTTCCATGCGATTGAAGAAACAGTGCGTGCCGCGGCTGAAAACTTTGCCGCGGGGAAATCCGGAAAAAAAACGGGGGCAGCCGGAATGCGCGTTTTTTTCTCCAGGGAAGGCCCGCGGGTTAAAAAGATTCTGGCTTCGGCGGAAAAATCCGGCGTTCCCTGCGTTAAGACGGACAATGAAACACTTGATTCAATGGTTTCCTCCCTTCCCCCCGGATTGAGGGATCACCGGGGAATTGTTCTTTCCATGGATGCCGCCGCCTGCGGAAAGGTGTCTTCCGGCAGACAGGTTTCCCTGGATGCGTTTTTGGATTCCGTAAAGGACGCGTCTTCCTGTCTGGTAATGGTTCTGGATAACGTCACGGATCCCCACAACCTGGGGGCTGTCCTTCGCAGCGCCGACCAATTCCAGGCTTCCGCTGTCATTATTCCCGAGAGCCGGTCCGCAAAAGACGGAGGTGAGGAAAACGGTGTCGTGGCCAGGGCCAGCGCCGGCGCTTCAGCGTGGATTCCACTTGTGCGGACCGCCAATCTGGTCAGGGCCGTCGAACGCTTTAAGCAGGCCGGGTTCTGGGTGTACGGTGCGGAAGCCGGAGGACAGGCTGTTTCCGGAGTGAATCTGCCGGACAAGACTGTTTTCATTATGGGAAGCGAAGGAAGCGGAATCGCAAGGCTTTTGCGGGAAAACTGCGACGGCTTTGTTTCGATTCCCGCGGCGGGCCGGCTGGACAGCTTGAATGTTTCAGTGGCCGCTGGTATTCTTCTTTATGAATTCCGCAGGCAGAAAGGATTCTTTCTGCCGTCAGATTAAAAAGCGCATCCGCTGTAAGCAGGAGGTTTTTATGGATATTGTGGTTCTTGACGGTCACGGTCTTAATCCCGGAGATTTGAGCTGGGACGGATTTAAAAAGCTTTGCAGCGGAGGGGATATCAGTATATACGACAGGACTTTGCCGGAACAGGTTGTTTCCCGGATAGGAAATTCTGAAGTTGTTTTTACGAATAAAACGGTTCTAACCGATGAGATTTTTGCGGCCTGTCCTTCACTGCGTTATGTGGGCATCCTTGCGACCGGGTTCAATGTTGTGGACACAGAATCAGCTTCCCGCCGTGGAATCGCTGTCACCAACATTCCGGGATACAGTACAAATGCGGTTGTCCAGCATTTGTTCGCCCTCATTTTCGAGAGGACAAACCGCGTCCACGTGCATAATGAGTCCGTCATGAATGGGGAATGGGTATCTTCCCCCGATTTTTGTTATTGGAAAACGCCCCTTGCGGAAATCGCCGGAAAAACGCTCGGTATTTTCGGCTTCGGTTCAATCGGTATGAAGGCCGCGGCTGTGGCACTGGCTTTCGGGATGAATGTCTCTGCCTATACACGGACTCCGGCTAAAATAGCGGATTCCGGCTTGAATGTGAAAGCCGTGTCTCTGGAAGAGCTGTTTTCTGAATCCGATTTCATAACCCTTCACGCGCCTCTTACAAATGAAACCCGGTGTGTTGTTAATTCCTCCACCCTCTCCAAAATGAAACCCGGCGCGATGCTGATAAACACTGCCCGCGGTCCCCTCGTGGATGAAAAGGCTGTCCGGGAAGCTTTGGATTCCGGTGTGCTGGGATGTTACGCTGCGGATGTTATATCCGTGGAGCCGATGTCCGCCGATAATCCCCTGCTGGGCGCCCCGAACTGCATCCTGACGCCCCATATCGCCTGGGCTCCCAGGGAAACACGGGAAAGGCTCATGGGGATAGCTGTTTCCAATCTGGAGGCTTTTATCCGGGGCGAAAGGCTCAACAGGATTGTCTGATATCCGCGGAGGTTTCCGGGTTTTTAACCCTATGTAAAAAATATGATTCGGTCTTGAAAACGGTTGCCCAACACCGGCTTTTAATGTATAATGAAGCATGGCTTTTATCGATATAATTTTATCGATAAAAGCCATGTATAAAATTTTATTTACTTGATTTCTTGGGGGTTTACATGGCAACAGCGTGCGGGTTCTCTAATGAGCTCAATGCGTTTATTGATGAATGGAAACAAAAACCCGGAAACCTCATTATGATCCTTCACAAGGTTCAGGAAGAGCAAGGGTATATTTCCAAGGAGGCTGCGGCCGAAGTTGCGGCGCGGACAGGCAATCCGCTGGCAAGGGTTTACGGGACGATGACTTTTTACCATTTTTTCAAGACGGTGAAGCCCGGAAAAAACAAAGTCAGTGTATGCCTTGGAACCGCCTGCTATTTGAAAGGCGGACAGGATTTGATTGACGAGGCGAAGTCAATCCTCAATATTCCTGAGGGTTCGATAACAACCGAAGACGGCCTTTTCTCCGTTGAGCCTGTGCGTTGTATAGGCTGCTGCGGACTGGCGCCGGTTTTATCGATTAACAATGATGTTTATGGAAAGCTGACTAAAAACCAGATCAGCGAAATTCTGGATAAATATAGAACCTGAGTTTCATGCATTACTCGCTTTGCGATATGTTCAGTGATTTAACTCAAAATTCAATAGAGGCAGGCGCCGGAAACGTGAAAATCCGTCTGAATCAAACCGAGGCGACAGTGTTTTTCAGTGTCGAGGATGACGGAAAGGGAATGACGGGAAAACAGCTTGAAAAAGCCGCCGACCCCTTTTACACGGACGGTGTTAAACATCCGGGCAGAAAAGTCGGGCTCGGCATTCCGTTCCTGATTCAAACCGCCGATGAGACAGGCGGTTCCTGGAAAATTGAAACCAGGGCTGCCGGCAGTGAATCCGCGGGAATGGCTTCCGGTGCGGAAATCACGGAAGGACGGGCCGCGGACAGCGGAACGGGGACTTTTTTAGCCTGTTCGTTCGATTTGACAAACATAGACTTGCCGCCTTTGGGGGATGTCCCCGGGTTTTTCAGGCAGGTTTTAACCTTCAACCGGAGTTATGAGATGGAAATCGAACGCAGGTCGCCTTGGACGGAGTACAGCTTGAAACGGACGGAACTTCTGGATGTGCTGGGGCTGGAATCCCCGGAAGAATTCTCGGAGGTTTCCGTGTTGAGTTTGATGGGAACATATCTCGAGTCCCTTGAATCAGAAGAATCGGAGGAAAATAATGGCTAAAATGACTTTGGAAGAATTGAGAAAGCTGCGGGAATCCACCCAGCAGCAGATTAAAAAACGGGAAACTGACGGTAAAACCGCTCAGATTATTGTTGCTATGGGAACCTGCGGGATTGCGGCCGGCGCAAAAGCCACCCTCGATGCTTTTGTAAAGGAAATTGATGACCACGGGATGGGCGGTTCCGTGATTATACGCCAGACCGGATGCATGGGGCTTTGCCAGAATGAGCCCACTGTGGAGGTTGTCATGACGGGAATGCCCAACATCATTTACGGAAGGGTTACTCCTGATGTGGTGAAGGAGATAGTTGAAAGGCACCTTGTCAAGAAAGAGCTGCTGGAAGACAGGATTCTGGACAGGCCCGCCAGGGATATCATGAAGAATTAGTCCTGAACGGAACTAATGCAAGGTAAAACATAGACAGGAGCGTAGAATGGCATATAAGCACTATATACTTGTTTGCGGGGGCACGGGCTGCGAATCAAGCAATGCCGACGGTATTTACACCAGCCTGATGAATGAGGCGAAATCCGCGGGTGTTGCGGAGGATGTCCAGATAGTAAAAACAGGATGTTTCGGATTCTGTGAAAAAGGGCCGATTGTAAAGGTCCTTCCGGAAGATTCTTTTTATGTTGAAGTACGTCCGGAAGACGCCAGGGAAATCATAAACGAGCAGATTGTAAAAGGCCGTGAGGTTCCCCGCCTTCTTTACAATAAAGAAAAACGCAGCACAGAATCTGTCGAGGAAATCCAGTTCTATCAAAAACAGCTGCGCATTGTTTTGAGGAACTGTGGTGTAATTAACCCGGAAAATATTGAAGAATACATAGCCCGTGACGGCTACCACGCTCTGGAAAGGGCTCTTTTTGAAATGACTCCGGAACAGATTGTCGATGAGGTGAAGAAGTCAGGGCTCCGCGGACGCGGCGGCGCGGGCTTCCCCACCGGGCTTAAATGGGAGGCCGGCTTAAAGGCTCCCGGCGATGTTAAATATGTCGTCTGCAACGCCGATGAAGGCGACCCCGGCGCCTACATGGACCGCTCGACAATCGAGGGTGACCCTCATTCTGTCCTTGAAGCGATGATTATATGCGGCAAGGCAATCGGCGCCCATCAGGGATTCATCTATATCCGCGCGGAATATCCTCTCGCGGTTGAAAGGCTCAGGATTGCGATGGACCAGGCGAAGGAAGCCGGCCTTCTTGGAAAAGATATCCTTGGTTCCGGTTTTGATTTTGATATTGAAATCCGCCTCGGCGCCGGCGCCTTCGTTTGCGGCGAGGAGACAGCCCTGCTCCGTTCCATCGAGGGACAGAGGGGTATGCCGACTCCGAAACCGCCGTTCCCGGCCCAGTCCGGTCTGTGGGGGAAGCCGACCGTCATCAACAATGTGGAAACCTGGGCGAATATTCCGGTTATCCTGACTAAAGGTGCGGACTGGTTCAACAAGATAGGAACGGAGGATTCCAAGGGTACAAAGGTTTTCGCGCTTACCGGAAAGGTGAATAATTCCGGGCTTGTGGAAGTCCCCATGGGAACAACCCTGCGTGAAATCATTTTTGAAATCGGCGGCGGCATCAAAGGCGGGAAGAAATTCAAGGGTGTGCAGACCGGCGGTCCTTCCGGAGGAATCCTGACGGAATCCGACCTGGATACACCTATAGATTTCGGCGCCCTCCAGAGACTGGGTTCCATGATGGGATCCGGCGGTATGATTGTCATGGACGAAGATGACTGTGTTGTCGATGTGTCCAAATTCTATATGGAATTCTGTGTGGATGAATCATGCGGAAAATGTTCTCCCTGCCGCATAGGAACCCGCCAGATTCATGCCCTGCTGGACAAAATCTCACGCGGAAACGGTGAACTTTCAGACCTGGACAAACTCAAGGAAATCGGCTTCGCCATGCAGAAATCCTCCTTGTGCGCTCTCGGCCAGTCGGCTCCGAATCCGACCCTTTCCACCCTGCGTAAATTCGAGCAGGAATACATCGATCACATCGTGAAGAAAAAATGTGACGCAGGAAAGTGTAAAAAACTTATCAGCTATGTTATCACTGACAAGTGTATCGGCTGCGGTATGTGCGCCCGTCGCTGTCCCGCTGAATGTATCTCCGGCGAGAAGAAAACCCGCCACGTGATAGATCAGAGCAAGTGTCTGAAATGCGGCGCGTGTTTCACCGCATGTAAATTCAACGCCATTGTGAAGCAGTAGAGGAGCGCAGAATGATTAATTTGAAAATAAACGGAAAACCTGTAACTGTGGAAGAAGGAACAACAATCCTCCAGGCTGCACGTAAAGCGGATATTGAGATTCCTTCCCTTTGTTATAATGATGATCTTCCGGCCTGGGCTTCCTGCGGAATTTGTATTGTCCGCATGGAAGGAACAGCCCGTATGATAAGGGCCTGCTGCACCAGGGTTTCGGAAGGCATGAGTATTATCACCCATGATCCTGAAATCACAAAAGCACGCAGGACGGTTCTTGAATTGATTTTGTCGAATCACCCCCAGGAATGCCTGTCTTGTACCAGAAACAACAAGTGCGAGCTTCAGAAGCTTGCCGCCGAATTCGGGCTTACTTCCCAGAGATTCGATAACTACATTATCAACCGGCCTGTGGACGATTCCAACGGCTCGATTGTCTTTGACAGGAACAAGTGCATAAGCTGCGGCCGCTGTGTCGAGGTATGCCAGCAGGTTCAGAAGGTGAACGCAATCGAGTATCAGGGTCGCGGCGGAAAAACCGTTATAGGTCCCGCCGCCCTCGCCGAGCTCGAGAATTCCCCCTGTATCCGCTGCGGGCAGTGCGCGGCCCATTGTCCCGTCGGCGCCATTTACGAGCACAGCGCCTTGGACGATGTTCAGAAGGGACTGGCGGATCCGGAGCTTGTCAGTGTGGTTCAGATTGCGCCTGCGGTCCGTGTCGCTCTCGGTGAAGAATTCGGCATGAAGCCTGGGGATATTTCCACGAAAAAGATTTACGCGGCGTTACGCAGAATCGGTTTCAAGTATATCTTTGATACAAACTGGTCCGCCGACCTCACTATCATGGAGGAAGGCAATGAATTTGTTTCCCGGTTTGTAAACCATGGCGGTGAAATTCCTCTGTTCACTTCATGCTGTCCCGCCTGGGTGGATTATGCGGAGAAAAACTGCCACGACCTGCTTCCCCATCTTTCTTCAGCGAAGAGTCCCCAGCAGATGATGGGCGCCATGATAAAGAATTACTGGGCGGGGAAAGTTTCCGCCGCTCCGGAAAAAATCTTTTCGGTTTCCATAATGCCGTGTACAGCGAAGAAATATGAAAGCAAGCGGGATCCGTCCATGCAGTCTTCCGGAACCCATGATGTTGACGTTGTTCTTACAACCCGTGAGCTCGCCAAGCTTATAAAGATGTACGGCATCAATTTCAACAATCTGGAAGAAGAAGAGGCGGACAGTCCTCTCGGACCTTATTCCGGGGCTGGAACCATTTTCGGTGTAACCGGCGGTGTTATGGAGGCGGCCCTCCGTACCGCGTATACGGTTATAACAGGGAAAGAGCTCGGAAACGTGAACTTTATGGAAGCCCGCGGCCTTAAAGACGTTAAGGAAGCTAAGATTGACATAAACGGAACGGAAGTCAGGATTGCGATAGTAAACCAGCTTGGAAATGTGGAGCCTGTTCTGGAAAAAGTCCGCCAGGCGAAAGCAGCCGGAGCCGAGCCTCCATACCACTTTATTGAAGTGATGGCATGCCGCGGCGGTTGTATTGCCGGCGGCGGACAGCCTTACGGTGCCACGGATGAAGTCCGGAAAATGCGGATCGACGGGCTTTATACTGATGACGAGCGTTCTGTAATCAGATGCTCCCATAAAAATGAGGCGGTTATCCAGGCATATGATGAATATCTTGGGAAACCGCTTGGCGAACGTGCCCACAGGCTTCTGCATACCCATTATACTGAACGGGAATTGTACAAATAAAGTTGTATAACCGAAGCTGAAAACCGTTGCACTTCAGGACTGGATTCCATCAGGAATCCAGTCTTTTTTTATGTCGGTAAAAAAATATGTAAAAAAAAATATTCCCTGTGTCATTCTTTGATACAGCCCTTCCTGTAAAATATAATCATAACAGGCTGGTTGCAGGAGGTTTTTTATGGACATTACAGGAAACAGTAAAGATTCACTGGATTTTAATATTGCTGTTATCGCTTCCCCGGTAAACTCAAATCGTGGTACGGAGAGAAGGGTCTGGGGATTCCGGAAAAGTATAACCGGTCAGCTTGATTATACGGGAAAACTTGATTCTTCCATGTCATTTGAAGGATGGCAGATTCTTGAGGGCAGTCCTTTTTATTCCCCGTCATATTATACATATCTGTCTCCTGGTCTTGCATGCAGTTTTGAAATCGCCGTACATCCTGATTGCATTTTGGATAGCGCCGGAATGTTTTCATATCTTACCCATATAGGTCCTCTTATAATGGCTGTTGATGAAAACGACGGACTTTTGGCCGCTGAAATTTTTTCCAGACGCAGCGGGATTTTTATGAAGAACGCTTCTTTAACGCTTTATTTGATAAAAAATGTTGCTGTTTCAGGTCTGTTCAGCTGGGTTTTCGGTCGTTTCGGAGATACTGCGGAATTCCTTTCATTTTATAAGGCTGGTTCCATGTTCGATTCTTCGTGTACGGATACAGCCTGCGTATTTTTTGAGGCGGCAAAGGATGAATTATTGCCGGAACCACAAAAGGAGGATGTGGAGGAAATGTTTATCCGGTATTTTAAGGGCAGAAAAGAGGTGCAGTTGACGATGGGTCTTGTCGGGCAAAGATTCCGGAATTGGCAGGACGGTCTTGAGTTTCTGGATTCTGTAATCAAGATACAGACCGGGGATGATTTTCAGTCTGCAAGTACAAAGATGAAAGACGCGAAACGGGATTTTCTGGGGTCTCTTTCGGTTTGCGCCCAGGCGGAACCGTCCAATAATTATGACCCGAATGCCATAGAGGTCTTTGTGGATGATATTGAGGCAAAAATAGCTGGGAATACAGGCAGGATAAAAGCCGGTTATCTGCGTGCTTCCGGAGCGGCCGTTATACGGATGTCAAGGCCGTTACGTTTTAATTACAATGCGCAGCTTGTCCGGATAGGAAACCTGCAGGAAGGCCGTACCGGTATTGTCATTAAAATTACGGTTTAGGGTTTTCAGGACTGTCATTTTTTACATAAACATCAAGTATTTCCTGCGCTTTTTTCTTTATCGCCTTAACGAGATCTTCCGGGTTAAGCACCTTCACCAAAGGACCGAATCCCAGAATCCAGGATGTACTTTCCAAAACCTGGTTCGTTTCAAAAGTGAGGAGGATTGTTCCATCCCGGTTTTGTTTGACAACCTGCGTTTCGTGCCATTTGTGTTCCTTGATGTAACGTGCAAGACAGGGTGAAAATAAAAGCTCCACTTTTTCCTTCCTCCGGTTGTTGTTCCATACTCCAAAGGATGTGTCGAAAAACAACCGGGGGTCGAAATCCTCCGGAATTGTGTAATACTCCTTTTCAATTTTGGGGGCGGATATCCTTGAAAAGGAAAAAGTTCTTATTTCATTGTGTTTGTTGCAGAAAGCTATCATATACCAGTTGCCGCGATGGCATATAACATGGTATGGAAGGGCGCTGCGTCTTGTTTGTTTTGTTTCCGTCTCCTGACTTTCGTTCCCCGATAAATAAAGAAAGCTTATGCGTTTTCTGGTTTTTAAAGCTTTAAGAATCTGTGTAAAAACTTCCCTGTCTATTACCGGAAGCGGATCGCTGATAAATGAAATATCGCTTCCGAGCACCGTTGTATCGACGCTTATATTTCCCGGAAGCATGGCTATTATTTTGTCAAATAATGTGCGCATTGTTTTTTCTATGGGTGTGTTTTTATATTGTTTCAGCAGCGGGTATACAGTGGAAATTGTAAAAAGTTCGCCTTCCGTTAAATCAAGTTTTTGGAGGCAAAAAGTTTCGTCTGAATAAAAATACCCGTTTTTCAGCTGGTCAAATTCAATCGGGGCGTTGTAAAATATTCTGAGGAATTCTATATCCCTGCATACTGTGGAACGGGAAATTTCAAAATATCTGGCGATATCGGAAGCATTGGGGAATTTCCCTGTCCTTATAAGTTTGTCTATCTCCAGTATCCGCCATGTTTTTATTTTATTTTCGCGTGTTGTTTCCATCGGTTCAGTATAAACCCGTTTTTTGTTTTTTACCATTTAAAGGATGTCTCCATCCGGTGTTTGTGTTATATTTATGGTATACAGAATCTATTGCAACGGAAGTTTTTTACTTGAAAAACGGTTCCGCGGTTTTTTCTTCTTTTACGGATGAACCCGTGACCGTATGTTTTTAATTTTCAGTATGGAATTATGGCAGGACGTTTTTTCAAGTACTCCCGTATATTATGCTTCTGCAGAATTCCAGGTATTCTTTTTGCGCCTCTTCCGTGGACAGAACGTAGTAGTCCGTTGAATCCTTCTGGTCCGGGTTTTCCGGCGGCAGGATGAATTTCTCGTTTTCCCCGTAATCAAGCAGGAAGTCGATGTAATCGTCATTCAAAAACAGGCTTATCACAAGGTTTTCCCGGCTTCTCAAAAGTGTCACGCCGGTTTCTGTGATGACCCGTATGACGGACTGCCCTCCCATTATTACTATGTCTTTTTCTGATATGTCTTTTGCCATAACCTGCCCTTTTTATGGTTAAAAACAAGATTCAATGTGTTTTTAGTGTTTTCTGTGTTTAAGATGATATTATTATATACTTAAACTCAATATATATAGAAAATTATGGTTATTAGATGATAACAAGCGGATTTAAATTGACAGAAAATACTCCCATGGGAATAAGGCATATTTTTATTCAAAATTTGAAATATTACAGAAAAAAGGCAGGTTTTACCCAGGAGAAGCTTGCGGAAGCGATAGGCATGAGCACTTCCTATATAGGCGATATGGAGGCAAGGGAGCGTTTTCCTTCTGCGGAGACAATAGATAAAATAGCGGAAGCGCTCAATGTCAGGACTTCGATACTGTTTGATGACAAGGCCTGTCCTGAAAACATAAAAATTTCTTTCCAGCGCATTTACGGTAAATCCCTGCAGCAGGAGCTTGCAGGAAGAATTCTGAAAGATATCGAGGATGTCTGCGGCCTGATATAAACCGGATGTTCCGTAAAACTATTCTGATTGCTAATTCCATAAATCCGGTTTATAATGTCTGAATGCTGACAATTCCGATTAACCAGGATAATTCCCCCGAAGCTGTGATGCAGATTTTGTTCGAGCTGAAAGTGAAGGATGTAATGACGCATCCCATTCTTACAGCCGGTCCGTCCGATTCTCTCCGGCACATACAGCAGGTGATGAAAAAGAACCGCATAACCGGAGTTCCCATTACAGGTGAAAACAGGGAGCTTATCGGAATCGTTTCGGTGGAAGACATCATGAACGCCCTGGACGGGGGTTGGATTGAGGATCCCGCCGCCCTTCATATGACCACGCAGGTGATGGTTCTTCAGGAAACCATGCCGATTTCCTTCTGTGTTTCTTATTTCAATAAATATTCTTTCGGGCGTTTCCCCGTGCTCGACCGTGATTCAAAGGTTACAGGTATTGTCACTGCTTCCGATGTTATTTCAACACTGCTCGTCGCCCTCAACAAGGAGGTTGCTAGAATAGAAGAGTCGATGGGTTCTTACAGCGAGGAGGGAACGGAGCCGGCGGAAAAAGTGTCTGCTGACGGAGGCGGGCGGCGTGTCATTGAGTTCAAGACGGAACCCTTCAATTTTGAGCTTGCAGGGCAGGCTTCCACTGAAATAAAAAAGATTCTCCGCAGTTCCGGTGTAACCGCGGAAGTAACCCGCCGTATCGGTATCGCCAGTTACGAGCTGGAGATAAACCAGGTTGTGCATTCCAAGGGCGGTGTGATGCGCTATATAATCACCCCGGATTTGCTGGTGATTGAAGCCCAGGACACCGGTCCGGGTATTCCGGATGTGCAGAAAGCCATGACGGAAGGTTTTTCCACCGCCAGCGAGAAAGTCCGCGCGCTCGGGTTCGGTGCCGGAATGGGGCTTCCCAATACAAAACGGGTCTCCGACTCTTTTGAAATATCCTCCGATGAATCCACCGGAACGATTGTACGGGCTTCTTTTAATTTGAAGCACGAAACGGAATGAAGGAGGTGGATGCATGAAAACTTCTGAGCTCGCCGGCTTTCTTGGAGCTGAATGCCTTCAGGCTGAGTATGACGACAAGGAAATCGCCGGAGGTTATACATCCGATTTATTGAGCGATGCGATGGGTCACGCCGTTGATGAGGGGGTTCTGATAACGGTGCAGGCCCATAAGAACACTGTGGCTGTCGCTACCCTGAAGGATTTGGCGGCGATAATAATCTGCGGCGGCAGGCCCGTGCCGGATGATATGATACAGGCCGCCAGAGCAGAGCGTATCGCTGTTTTTGTCACGCCGGAAAACCAGTTCACCGTCTCCGGTAAACTTTATCCGGTTTTGACAGGCGGCGGAGGTTGAGCGCTTCCGGCGGAAGCCGTTGCAGAGATACGGATGGTTTATTGTTCTGATTTTCATATACATTCCTGTCTTTCTCCATGCGGCAGTCTTGAGCTTCCGCCGTCTGAAATCGCCCGTTTGTTAGCCGCCCGCGGTGTGGAGCTCGCCGCTCTTACGGACCACAATTCGGCTTTGAATTGTCCCGCTTTCGCTTCCGCCTGCCGGAAATACGGAATAACAGCCCTTTTCGGGATGGAGGCACAAACCCAGGAAGAATGCCATATCCTCTGTCTTTTTAATAATGTTGATACGGCGCTTGAATTGTCCGGGGAAATTTACGGGCTGCTTCCTCCCGTCATGAATAATCCCGAAAAAACAGGCGACCAGGTTTATGTGGATGAAGAGGACAACATCCTTGGTGAGGTTGAAAAATATCTGGTGACGGGAGCTGATCTTGATATTTACGGGCTGGCGGATAAGGTTCACGGGATGGGCGGTCTGGTGATTCCCGCCCATGTGGACCGTCCGGCTTTTTCCCTCACAAGCCAGCTCGGGTTTGTCCCCAACGGTCCGTGGGATGCGCTGGAAGTTGTGCGTATTCCCTCTTCCGTAGACACAAAAGGTTTCCCGCTGACGGTTTCAAGTGACGCGCATTTTCCCGAGCATATAGCGCGGCGTACTTTCGAGCTTGATACCGCGGATGAAAACCTTGTCAGCCCGGACGGCCTTGTCGATATGGGTGTCCTGAAAAGGGCTTTGGAACGCCGTCCTGTAAGCTGAATGCCGGCGGATTTCCCGGAATTTAAAGCGGGATGTTGCCGTGCTTTTTCCGGATTTTGCCGGTGTCTTTTTTATCCGCAAGAAACGCGAAAGCCGCCTCTATTTTCCCACGGGTTTCTTCCGGTTTAATGACCTCGGAAATGTTTCCGGCTTTTGCGGCTGTCCACGGATTCATAAAGGACTTTCTGTATTCTTCTTTCTTTTCTTCAAATTCCATGGAACCGGATTTTAAATCCTTTCCGTATAAAATTTGGACGGCGCCTTCCGCTCCCATTACCGCTATTTCGGAGGATTCCCAGGCAAAAACAAAGTCCGCTTTCAGATGCCGGGAACACATGGCTATGTAAGCCCCTCCGTAAGCCTTGCGCAGGATGACGGTGACTTTGGGGACGGTGGCTTCCGCGTAGGCGTAGATGAGTTTCGCCCCGTGACGTATAATCCCTTTCTGCTCCTCCTGGGGTCCGGGCAGGAAGCCGGGCACATCGGTCAGGGTTAAAAGCTGTATGTCGAAGGCATCGCAGTAACGGATGAATCTTGCGGCTTTGTCCGATGCGTCGCAGTCAAGGACACCTCCGAGATGGTCGCTTTGGTTCGCTATAATTCCGGTTACAACACCTGCTATTCTGGCAAAACCGGTTACAATATTCCGGGCAAAACCGGCGTGGACTTCGAGGAATTCCCCGTCATCGGTGAGGCAGTCGATGATTTCATGTACGTCATAACACCTGTTTTGTTTTTCCGGAAGAATTTCCGTTATTTTCTTCAGCTTTGATTTGCTGAAATTTGACTTGTTCCAGGGAATAATCCGGGAGTCGTTCCGCGTTTGATTCATTTTGTCCCCGTAATAATGGGGGATAAAATCCAGAAGCCGTCTGACCGTGGAAAAGCAGTCTTTTTCGTTTTCCGCCAGAAAATGAGCCACACCGCTTTTTTCGGCATGAACTTCGGCTCCTCCGAGCTCTTCATCGGTGATGTCGGTGTTGACCGCCGCCTTGACGACCTTCGCCCCGGTGACAAAAAGAAGGCTCAGGGATTTCACCGTGAAAACAAAATCAGTGATTCCCGGCGAATATACAGCCCCGCCGGCGCAGGAACCTGCTATTATGGAAATCTGCGGGATGTATCCGGACGCCAGTACGTTATTGTAAAAAATCTCGCCGTAGCCGGCCAGGGCGTTCACACCTTCCTGTATGCGGGCTCCGCCGGAATCGTTTATGCCGATTAACGGGCACCGCGCGTTTACAGCCGCCTCGATAATGTCGGCGATTTTCCTGCCGTGGAGGAAGCCCAGGGAACCTCCCTGCAGGGTGAAATCCTGGGAATAGACGGCGACCTGTCTTCCGTTTATGGTTCCGAAACCGGTTATAACGCCGTCGTAGGGTATTTCTTTTTTATCCATGCCGAATTCCGAGCAGTTGTGCCGGACTCCGGAGTAAATTTCCACAAAGGAATCCTTGTCCAGAAGGGCCCTTATTCTTTCGATGGCATGGAGCCTGCCTTTTTTGTGCTGTTTTTCCATGCCGGCCTGATATATATTTTGATTTGTGTTTTGAAACATTCTTCAAGTATCCACCGTAAAAAAAGACTCGTCAAGTTTTCTTCATAATAAAATGCCAAAACTGTTGCCGTTAAACGTTTTTTTCAGTATTTTAAAGTCTAAGGAGATAAAGAAATGGCTAAACAGCTTATGTTTAATGAAGAAGCACGTAAAAAACTTCTTTCGGGAGTGGAACAGATTTCTCAAGCCGTTAAGGTCACTCTCGGTCCCAAAGGTCGCAATGTTCTTCTTGACAAGAAATTCGGTGCACCTACTGTAACAAAAGACGGGGTTTCCGTTGCCAAAGAGATAGAACTCGAGGATCCGTATGAAAATATGGGTGCGCAGCTTTTAAAGGAAGTTGCCACAAAGACAAATGATGTCGCCGGTGACGGAACAACAACCGCTACTGTGCTTGCTTATTCAATGGTCCGCGAGGGGTTGAAGGCTGTGGCGGCCGGAATGACTCCGATTGAATTGAAACGCGGTATGGATAAGGCTGTCACCATTGCTGTGGATGACATTAAAAAATCAAGCAAAGAGATTAAAAGCTCCGATGAAGTTGCCCACGTGGCTTCCGTGTCCGCGAACAATGACGAAGAAATCGGAAAAATCCTTGCGGACGCAATCGAAAAGGTCGGTAAGGACGGTGTTATCACCGTAGAAGAAGCGAAAACAATGGAAACCACCACGGATTATGTGGAAGGTATGCAGTTTGACCGCGGTTATATTTCCTCATATTTTGTAACCGACCGCGACAGGATGGAAACTGTTTTTGAAAATCCCTACATCCTCATTCACGACAAGAAAATTTCCAACATGAAGGATATGCTCCCCCTTCTGGAGAAAATCGCCCAGAGCAGCCGCCCTCTTCTTATTATTGCGGAGGATGTTGACGGCGAGGCTCTTGCCACTTTGGTTGTGAATAATCTCCGCGGAACTCTTAAAACCTGTGCCGTCAAGGCCCCCGGTTTCGGTGACCGCCGCAAAGCAATGCTTGAGGATATCGCTATCCTGACAGGCGGCGAGGTTATCACTGAAGAGCTCGGCCTCAAGCTTGAGAACGCCGATATTTCCCAGCTGGGACAGGCTAAGAGCGTTAAAATCGACAAGGACAACACAACTATCATTGACGGCGCCGGAAAACAGAAGGAAATCAAAGACCGCATCGCACAGATTAAGGCTCAGGTCGAAGAATCTTCTTCCGATTATGACAAGGAAAAACTGAAGGAACGCCTTGCCAAATTGGCCGGTGGCGTCGCCGTCATCAACATCGGCGCGGTCACCGAAGTCGAAATGAAAGAGAAGAAACACCGCGTCGAGGACGCCCTGTCCGCTACACGCGCCGCTCTTGAAGAAGGCATCATCCCCGGAGGAGGCGTCGCCCTCATTCAGGCCGCTGCGGCTCTGGACAAGGCTGAGATTTCCGACCTCACCGATGACGAGAAAGTCGGCTTCAAGATTGTGAAACGCGCCCTTGAAGAACCGATCCGCCAGATTGCCATCAATGCCGGTGCGGACGGCGGCGTAATTGCCGAACGCGCCCGCAATGAGAAGAAAGGCATCGGCTACGATGCAGCGAAAATGGAATGGGTCGATATGCTCAAGGCCGGAATCACGGATCCTGCGAAAGTAACCCGCTCCGCTCTCCAGAACGCTGTTTCTGTGGCGAGCCTGCTGCTCACGACGGAATGCGCAATCACCGACATTCCCGAGAAGAATCCTCCCGCGCCTCCCGCCGGAGGAATGGGCGGCATGGACGGAATGTATTAATTCCTGTCCCGGCAAAAACTCCGGCTCCGGCCGGAGTTTTTTTTTCGAAACTTTCCGGCCGCCGGATGGTTTTATTTGCATACGCTGCGCGCGGCGGGTCAGGCGTGCGGCAGAATCCGCTTCTTGCCTTCCGGGGCGCTATGCTTTAGAATGGCGGAAGCGTGTCCGTTTGCGGGCAAACCGGAAACGGAAAACAGGAGCGTAATGCATGAAACAGAAAACCCTTTTTGCCTGTCTGGCCGCCTTTGCCGCGGTCTTTGCCTTTTCCGCCTGCGACGGTTTTGACGACG
>CASGDA010000016.1 GCA_949300145.1 uncultured Treponema sp.
CTTCCGATTCCTGCATTTTTTCCGCGAAGTCTTCCGGGGACTGTGGATTTAAAGGAATCTCCAAGCCGAAAGTCTGTATTGTTCCGCCGAAACCTTTAAGCTCAAAGGTTTTGTTTTCGTCCGCACCGTTTTCTTTTTCGTTCCGTGGAAAAATAAAACCGCCCCGGGGGATTTTCATCACGTGCATATAGGAGATAAGTTGGAACAGGTCTTCCCGGGAAATTTTTCCGTCGGTTATTTTTTTGTACTTTGCATCCAGAACCCATTCGTCCGGCTTGTAAAAATCAGGAAAAATGTGACTGTATTTTTTATCCGCATCCGTATCGTTTATTTTATTTTCAAACATATACAGCCAGCCGCAACCCTTTTTGTTTTGGGGATGTTTAAAATCCCGGCTTTTTAACAATCCGGCAAGGTATTCTTCCCAAAGCCATGCCGCATCAAAAAGCAGGCCGTATATCTTTTTTGAATCAGCCCCGTAATTTACTTTTTGCCGACGCAAAATGGCAAGGCAGAGTTTTTGTAAAGCGGCATAATCAGTAAAGAACGGATGCTTAATCAGTTTCAGATTTTCCCTGATGATATTGTCCCGTTCGCCGCTTTTGTATGAGGGCGTTGACAGTTCCACGGCGGTTTTAGTTGCTTTATCGCAGGAAAGAATGTGTCTTCCGAAACTCCGTGTCCTTATCACTTCGATTGTGTGCCGTATCAGCTGGGTCAGGTAATTGTCCGCAGTCCGCTCGCGGATATTGCAGGCGATGTGTCCCCGGAAAGGAGTGTTTTCTTTGATGTGCCGTGCCATATCGATTTGTCCCCGGATATTCATGTCGTTCTTTTTGTAAAAGGTGTAGGTTTTGAACAAGCCCCGGGACAAAGCCTTTTTGAGGTAATAGGGAAATAAAAAGAGCAGAAAATCAAACTGGCCTTTCCGGGAAAGGTCTTTTAAGTCAAAAAGATTAACGGAAAAAACTTTTTCCAAAAGGTAATAGAGAAAATAGTCCCTGTCTTCTTCGCCGGGACTTTCGTTGACAAAACGGGAAGTAATTTTCATGTGGACTTCTTTTCCTCCCGGCCGGTCAGAAGGAATGCCGATAAATCCCGCTATGTTGCCGGTTTTGATTTTTGCTGTTTCCGAACTGCCATTCTTTCCCAGCGGTATGTCCACCGTAATGACCGGCATATCCTTAATTCTGTCTTCCGTTTTTTCGATGCAGTCAGGAAACACCAGCAGATCCGGCGTCTCGCAGGTAATATCTTTTAAGGTTTTGTTGGAAAGGGGCAAAAGCCCTTCAAAGGCTGCCGCAATATCTTCCGGTGATAATCCTTCCGGCACAGCCATTTGGGAAATTGTTTTTCCGGTGCAGTTATCTGTGGTTTTTAACCGAATCATGGGAAGCCTTTTTATTCTTTATTCTGCTTCTTGGGAAGAATCCGATACAAAGGACTCGTCCGGTGCATCGTAAGCCTGCTTTATTTTGTCAAAGGTTTCGGATTCATCTTCTGTTCCCCTAAGGTATTCTTTAATCAAAGGGGCAAGATGGTACTCCCATAGTTTTTCAAAATCATTGTCCAAGGTTTTGAGCTTTAAGAAATAAGCTCCCCCAATGTGATAGGCAGAAGAAAGTCCTGCCGTTTTGGAAATTAGTGCGTTGACAGCTTTCATTTTATCAAGAGCCTGCTGTCTGATTGTGTCGTCCGTAATTTCTTCCAGCATTTCCACCCGATCGGAAGCCTGTATTTCCACAAAAGTAAAGCGCCGGCGGAAAGCAAAATCCATGGTTTCCACACTCCGGTCAATGTCGTTCATTGTTCCGATGATATAGACATTCTCCGGTACGAAAAAATGACCAAAGTCATCCTGTTTGGAAATATTCAGGGCGTTGTCAAATGTGTTGCCGTCCCGTTCCATGTTGGCGTACTGGGTGCGAATCGTAGGAAAACTTTCACCTGATTTGACAGCTTTTAAAGCCTCGGCTGTTACCCGGTAACCCGGATCCAGAGCGTAAAACAATTCCCCGAAAATCTTTGACAAGTCACCCCGATTGATTTCATCGATGATAAAGACGAAGGGCTTTTTTATTGTTTCAACTATCTCTTTCTTTGGTGACGTATTTTTAAAAGCTTTGATACTTTTATACAGTGAAAGTGTGTAGGAGTCCTGCTGGGTTCTCCATTTTCTTCCAAAGAAACCACGGATTTCATTTCCGTTTTCAATATTCTCCCCTTGTTTCAGCAGGGCTGCGATTTCACTTTTTTTGAGCGTCAGTTTATTTGTCTTTTCGTTGCCGGGAATTGAAATATAAATATTTTTTTCATCTGCATTTGTTATGACAAATCCGTTTCCCAGAGCAATCGTATACTGCGTATTTTCTTCTATTGATTTGTCAATGAAATCATTTATTCTTTCGTCCAGGGACTGCTCTTCTTCTATTTCTTTTTCTGTTTTCTGACTGTCCAATAAATTCTCCAACGCTTTTGCGCAGAATTCCTTAAACACGCCGTCCCGTGTAATCGTATGATGGATGAAACTGCACAAAGGCCGTTTCCGCTCCCATGGCTTTGGCAATTTCTTTTGCAAGATGAGTTTTTCCCGTTCCCGGCGCCCCATGGAAAATCAGATTGTGGGTGTGTTCTAAAAGATCGGAAAGTTTGCCTTTAAGATTGTTTGTTTGAAAAGTTTTATTTGACTCTAAAATATTTTTTTTATTGAATACGTCATTTAAAAATTGTACATAACGAATCATGCCGTATTTGAAAGCCTGTTTCCCAGCCTTTTCATTCACATCTTTAAAATTTGGTGCATTAAAAATTATTTCTTTTACTTTGTTATATTCATTTATATCTGTATATGAGAAAATCGATTTCCGATATTGTTGATCAATTTCAAGTTTTTTCGGTGCATTATTCATTGCATTACAATATGAAGTTATAGTGTTTTCAGAATATGGTTCACCATTTTCCTTTCCTGTTTTTCTCATCCAGTTTCTAAACAACTCTTTCATATCTTTTTCTTCCATCACCTTAACTCCTCTCAGAACACCTGTCCTGTTCAATGCTGCTTCCAGTTCCGGGCGGATTTTGTATTCATATCCATCCGCAACGCGCCTGCCCGGACAGCACACCGGCCGGTATTTTTCATTCCCGGTTTCCCGCACTGCAGGCGGGGCATTCATTTTCGAAGGAAAACCATTCATTGTTTCCGCTGCTGGATTCTGCCATGCTATAATCCTCCGTTTTTATCAGATTATAGCATACTCTGCAGCTGCAGCGGCGCTATGCCCGGCACTTTCAGGCTTTGTGCAAAAATCCCGGATGGCGGCAAGGACTTCTTCTACGAGCGGCGGAGGGTCTTTGGCGTAGAACACGCCGTACGGCAGGGAGAACGGGATGCACATCCTTCCAGCACTCCATATTTAAAAGCAGGCGTCCGTTTTCCGCGCAGTCGTTGTACGTGGAAATATCGTAATGCCATCCGGCGTCATACAGGCGGATTTGCGGATGCTCCCGCTCCAGGAAACTGCGCAATGCATCGTTGACCGGCGAGTCGCCGCGGCTCACCATCGTCATCGTATATCCGTGCAAATCTTCCGGGGAAAGTTTTTCCTTCCCGGCAAGCGGATGGCCCAGTGGAACCGCCACCATTTTTTTATAACTCCCAAGCGGATAAAAATTGATCCGGGAAGACCAATCGCGGGAATCCATCGGTCCGGCAATAAAGTCGTAGGTTTTTCCTATTTGGGCAATAACATCCTGAATACCGCGGGCGGTATCTTCAAAAGGAAGAATCTGGATTTTGATTTGCGGAAAAACGCCGCTTACGCCGCGCCATAATTCCATAAACGGCTTGCACGGATTCAGCAGCGAATCCCCGATGCGCAGAATCCGCGGGGACGCTTCCTGCTGCTCCCGCAGCCGCTGCACCAGCCGGTCGCAATGGGCAATCATTGCGCGGGCTTCCCGCAGGAATTCTTCGCCGGCCGGCGTAAGCGAAAGCCCGCGGTTTGTCCGCGTAAACAGCATCAGCCCGAGCTGCCCTTCCAGCTGATTCATCTGCTTCATCACAGCCGTCGGGGAAACATACACTTTTTCCGCGGCGGCGGTAAAGCTACGGCATTCTGCCACCGCCACGAATGTTTTCAGCTCAAACCGGTACACCGCACACTCTCCTCTGTGCGGATTCTATCCCAAAACCGCCGCTTTTGCCTACCGCACGGGCAGACGCCGTTCAATTCTTCAGGTTCTTTTGAGCTCTTTTTTCAAGGTATGCCCGGCGGGCTTCTTCGGCTTTTACTTCGGCAGGTTTTTCCCTGCTTGTGCTTCCGTCAGGACCAACCCAGAAACTCCCGATTTGCGTGTAGCCGGTGAACCTAGCATAAATGAACGCGGCGATATACATGATAACCTGGCACATAATGGCAATAAAAATCCGGATAACGGCGTATGCCAGCAAACCGATAGCCGTTATCGTTCCCAGCCAGTAAAAGGTTAAGAATATTCCCGCAAAAAGCCCCATGAATTTATGCTTGATTCCGTAAAACAGCATTGCGGGAACAGGCAGGGCAACCGCAATGAACAAAAACATTTTTTGGACGGCGGCTGCATACTGCCCGGGAGTATTCAGGGTTTCTTCAGAAATACCAAGCGCTTCCGAGGGTATGCGGAGAAGCGCAAAAAAGATGGCAATCAGGGAGAAAAAGAACAGAATGACAGACGGCTTCAGCGTAAGTTTCCTTTCCATAAAAACACTGAGGTTGTTCCGGAACAGGATGATCGAAAACACCTGCAGGAATATCGTGAAAACAAACGGAATACTGTTGCGCACTGCCTGCCCGATCGTAAAATACTGAACATCGCAGAACCATATGCTCAACGGCCCGAGCCGGATTAAATAATAGCCTTCCATAAGAATTGCGGCGGCCAGCGCAAAAACGGCAAAAACCGCCGTCAGATACGTAAAGCCCTGTTTTACGATACGCGAAGCAATAAACTGTAATACCGCTGCACTCAAAAGAAGGACAAGAACGGCAATCAGATATGTCCGCGAAAGAAGCATCCGGCCTTCTGCGGATCTTACATCCAGCATATTATAAGTATGCTTATATCCTCCGCCCGTCTCCGGATCTTCGTGTGTAACGGTTATGGAATTGGGGCTCATGTCGTACTCTTTCAGCGGGTCTGCGGTACCCTCCGGGTTTTTGTCCGAGAATTTCAGATTCCACGCAAAAACGTACATCGTTTTTCCGTCGTATCCGATTTCCGCGTTATACCGCAGGTGATTGGGTAAATTGTACGCTTTGTTTTTGATTACCTGTTTCAGCGTTACCTCGGTTCCGTTTGGAATCCGTACCGACTTGTCTTTATATCCGACGTCGTTCTTTTTTATATAATCGTCGGTATTCAGTTCATCGTATGCTTCCGCATAATCTTTAACCAGGCAGTCTATCTCATAAATCTGGGCAGACAGCCGGAAAAGCGGCAGCACAACAAAAGCGCATACCAGCAAAGCACAGCATTTTTTCTTCATAATAAAACTCCTTGCAGTTTTTTATGCAAAATACGCCGGCAGGATTCCTGCGCATTTTCAGAACCCATCCATTACCGGTAAACGCGAACAGAAATCCGCGGACAGCGGAAAGCCAACCTTCAGAGGACCAAGGCTTTGCGGGCAAAGGCCGGACGGTGCTGACAATTCCTTGTCCGCCCGTGCAATTCCATCCGGCTGTCCGTTATTTTCCGCTGTCCCGGTTTCCTGCTCCGGACACGTCTTCCGCGCCTTCCCCGAACACAATGCCTTTGCCCGTTCCGCCTTCCCTTCTGTATGCGCGGGCAACCGCAAAAAAGACCAGCGAGAATATGACAAGCAGTGATGCAAGAATAATCCGCAGTATAAACACCGCGGTGTCTGCCCAGTCTGAAATTTTTTCCTGCAAATTTGAAAGAACCATTGCGGCGGAAATCTGTCCGGAACTGTCCGCGTTGGATTCAACCAGAGCGCGCAGCGCACCGGATGCAGAAGCAATTCCTGCGGAGGCGGGAAAGAAAACGCGCACGGCTTTTTGCGCAACAAACCGTTCCAGCGTTCCCATACCAGCCGTCAATTCTTCCAGCAGCGCATCGGTGTCTGCCAGCGACAGCACGCGGATAATTTCTTCCGCATCCGCAGGCGTATTGAAAGCGCCCGGAAAATATTCTTCTGTAACCGAAGCAAGCTGTTCCGCCGTGCGCGCGGCAGCCAACTCCGCAGCCGGTTTCAGCCGGAACGTCAGCGAAAAAGCCGCAAACAGGATTTCCGCCGCCAGAAAGGAAACCGCAAACAAAAGCGCGCGCGTTCCCGGCCGCGCCGTTTTGGGAACGGCAAGCATATTCAGCAGCAGGCAGAAAACAAGACCGCATAAAACAAAAAGTATCAGCAGCGCCATTTATGAATCCTCACGAATGTACACGGCCGTTTTCACAGGCCGGCAGTTTTGCCGCAGTTCTTCCCGGAAACTTTTACGGTATTTCCGCAGTACGGCATATTTTTCCCTCATGCCAAGATCCCTGAGCACAGCCCGGACCAGCAGTCTGCCGCAGGGAGCCTGCATAAAGACCCCGAATGACTCCTCCCGGAATCCGTTTTTATTTTTTCCCCGCAGCAATGCATATTTGCGCTTTTTATCGCTCCATACGGAAAACAGTTTTGCAGAAACATACAGACACGGCAAAGCGGCGGCAATCTGCGCCATTAAAAACAAAGGATGAAGCCGGAAAAGCGGAAGCGCAAGAACAGCCAGCGCGGCAAAAAGCAGCAGGAATGAATAGGCGTTCAGATATAAGAACCTGAACGCCCCGGTTTTACGCATTGCCTCACTGCGCCCTTGCGATGGCGTTGTAGAAAGCATCCACAACTTTCTGCGCTTCTCCGTCGCTCATCGCTGACAGCTGAATGGAAGTGCGCTGTGTGAAAGACTCGTAATACAGCTTATAGGACGGACAGAAGAAACCGCACGTGGCCGTTTTAAAATACCCCACTTCTTTTATGCTGCTGGGGAGCAGGCATTTCATCTGGCGGGACGTATTGAACACATAGCAGGAAATCGCATTGTATATTTCTACCACGCGCTGGTTTGTGATAACCACAAAACCCTTGTGCCGGAAACCGAGAATCATTGCAAAAATACGCCGGATTGCGCCGAAAAACTGCGCAACCGGATTCTGGCTTTCTGCCCACAACTCCGCTTCCAGCTCCATAACAAGCTGTTCGCCCTCTGCCAACACAAGTCCCGATTTCATTTTCACATTATCCATACCGGAACCTCCTTGTAAAAGATATCTCATTATAACATCTACCCCCCCCCCTCCGTCAATATTTTTTCTTTTTTAGTCTTTTTAACATCAGCCAAGCCGTCATACTCCGCGCATAAAAAAAGCCTCCCGTTTCCGGGAGGCTTTCCGAATTCCGCAGAAGAATCTTATTTCTTCTTCAGGTACTTCACGCTGTCCAATGCAACAGCGGCGATGATGATGAATCCTTTGAACACAAACTGCAGGTTCGTGTCGATTCCCAGGAAGGTCAGACAATAGGTCAGGCCGGTGAAAATCACGACACCGATGGCCGCGCCGCCGATTTTTCCGATACCGCCGTTAAAGGAGATACATGAATGCCGCGATGCAGCCTGAAACCGCTCCGTAAAAAGAGGCCAGCATGGTGAATGCGGTGTCCATAAAAAGTAGTAAATAATGCTCATGTGGTTTTCGACCGTCCGCTTGGAGATGTACAAATGCGATGCAATCCGCGCGTTGTCCATCCCGTCCAACAGGCAGATTGCTATCTCCTGCTCTTTTTTTGACAGCAGGGTGAGGAGCCTTGAAACCGAATTCATTTTGTTCTGCAGTTCCTTCTGCACGTACCGGTGCCCGCCCGCCACCGTTTCCAGAGCCGAAAGGAGCTCCTTCCCGTCGGTGTCTTTGGTGATGTAACCGAACGCGCCCCGTTCAAGCGCCTGCATAACGGCGGACACGCTGTAAAAGGCAGAATACATGATGCATTTTATCCCGCGTCCGGAGGCGTTTATCATGGAAACCGCGTCGAGACCGCTTTCCGCACCGAGCTGTTTGTCCACAATCGCGATGGTACCGTCGGGAAGCGGCGGGCCGTCTTTTAAAAACGCCTCCAGCTCCGCAAGGGAGACGAAGCGCGCCGTAATCGTGCAGCCGTGGCTTTCCAGATACGAGGAAAGCCCTTCCTGCATCATGCGGTGGTCATCAAGGATAATGACAGAATATGAATTTTCCATAGCCACGGAAGCAGTCCTGCGAAATACAAAAGGATGTTTGAATTGTAGCATATCGGTCAAAAAAATGCAAAATCGTGCGTAAAATACTCAATACAAAACAAAAATCCTGTGACATACTGAAGCAGCAATACGGTCCGTACACAGAGTCTGTTTCCGAATTTATGGAACAGTGAAAGTACGGTGTAAAACTGTGTTTGTCTTGGAATAATTTTCGTAAAAAGGGGCGTCATATGACGATGACGAAAACGACAAGACTTACTGCTCTTTTATGTGCGGTGGCGGCACTTTGTCTTTGTACGGGCCTTGCTTCCTATATACTCCAAATCATTTATGAACTGCCCGTCACTAAAAAACGTCATTCTCCCGGAAAGTCTGAAAAAAATCAGAGGCACCAACGCCTATACCGAAGCCAAAGGGGGATTTTTTAACTGCACATCACTTGAAAGCATTGAAATCCCCGCCTCCGTCACGTCAATAGAAGGGAAGGCTTTTCATGGCTGTTCCGCCCTGAAAAACGTCACTATACGCGGAGAGACGACGATGATTTACGATTCCGCATTCAGCGGCTGCTCGCAGGATCTCAAAATATACGTGCCTGAAAAACACCTCGACAAATACAAATCACGGAAGGCGCCGGCCTATGCGGACCGCATAGAGGCGATACCGAAGTAAGGCCCGCTGTCCTTGACGCCCGGCGGCGAAACATGGACAATGGCACATATGAATTTTCCCCGCATTTTCCTTAAACCGAAAGAAGAGACCGGCATACAGCAGGGTTCACCGTGGGTGTTCGACAACGAAATAGCCTTTGTGAAACACAAAACCGGCGGAAAAGTGTTCCAGCAGGAACTGAAGGACTGCGCCGTCGCTCCGGGCACGCCGGTGGAAGTTTTTTCCAGGGGCGGAATGTTCCTGGGCACCGGCGTATTCAATCCCCGCTCGAAAATAACGGTGCGGTTTATATCCAAAGACCGTGCCGAAGCGCTGTTCGGGGCGGAGGCGGACGGCGCCGTTCCGGAATCCCTCCACGGGGAATCCGTCCGCCGCTTCTTTCTGGAGCGTGTTGAAAGCGCACAGGCCGCAAGATTTTTCTATTATAATGAAGCCGAATCCTACCGGCTGGTGTTCGCGGAGGCGGATTTCATCCCCGGATTCACGGCCGACCGCTACGTGGATGAAGCGGGACGGGTTTTCCTGTCCGTGCAGTTCCTCTCGCTCGCCGCGGAGGTGTTCCGGGAAGAGCTGCTCGAAGCGCTGCGGGACGTGTGCCGCCCGGCCGGCATATATGAGCGAAGCGACGCGGCTGTACGGGAACTGGAGGGGCTTCCCCTGAAAAAAGGCTGGATCGGGGCGGAACACAATCCGGTCATCACAATCCGGGAAAACGGAATCCTGCTGGCGGTGGATTTGGAGAACGGACAGAAAACCGGATATTTCCTTGACCAGAAAGACAACCGGAAGATTGTCGCCTCCCTCGCGAAGGGCCGACGGGTGCTCGATACGTTCACCCACACCGGCGCATTCGGATTGAACGCCATCGCGGGCGGCGCACGGGAAGTGGTTTCCGTGGACATCTCCCCGGAAGCGGTCGCCGGCGTGGAGGAGAACATCCGGCGGAACAACGCCGCCTCCGTGATGCGGGCGGTATGCGCCGACGCCTTCGACATTCTGCGGCGGTATGAGGAGGCGGGCGAACGCTTCGACATGGTAATCCTCGACCCGCCGGCTTTCGCAAAAAGCGCCGCCAAAACCGGGAAGGCATACGGCGGATACAAGGAAATCAACCTGCGGGCGATGCGGCTTCTGCCGCCGGGCGGAATACTCGTTTCATGCTCCTGCTCCCACTTCATGGGGCCGGAACTGTTCTACGATATGCTTGTCCACGCCGCGGCGGACGCACACCGCCGGCTCCAGATTTTCGAGAAGCGCGGCGCGGGGCCCGACCATCCGGTACTCGCCGGATATGCGAAATCGGAATACCTGAAGTGCGCCGTCATGCGGGTGCTGTAGGGCGGCGCAAATAGCGTCTATCGTTTCTGCTGAAGGGAACTTATTGCGGGATTCAATCTCCGAAATATATTTGGGGTTGCAGTTTATCATTTCCGCAAGGTTTTCCTGGGTAATGGCATTCCGTTTCCTGTAATATTTCAGATTTAATTTGAATATTTCTCTTACAGTCATGAATCCATAATAAAAACCAATCCCGGTTTTACATACCGTCTTATAGACGGATTATTATTTTATTTGCTTTATATCCGTCTATGTGACAGAATTATGTTGTCTGAAAGATGGATTTTCTGCCTCCATTGCGCACAGAATCTGTTTATTGTAAGGAACATACAAAATGACAAATAACGAAAAATGGAATCAGATTGTAAATTACTTTGATATGATTCACCATGATGATGAGAAAAAAATTCAACTTGCATGGGAAAAGAAAATTTGTCATGAAATATTAAATTATAATTCAGAAATTATTCCGCACAAAGAAGTGCAGATGGGAAGCACAAAATATACCGATATCGTTCTGCAAAAGGATGGCAAAGATGCAGTCGTAATCGAATTGAAAAAGCATACATTGCATTGCAATAATGGACAGGCCCAACTTTTCAGTTATATGAAAATATTGAGCAGTGAAAATAATCCCGTCCACCTTGGACTTCTTGTCTGCGAACATCTTTATATCTATTATTATGATTTTACCAAATCCGATGAAGAAAATGATAAAAACAAACTTGAAATCCGTTTCACGAAAGACAATCCTGACGGCGAAAAATTTGTGGAGCTTTTTTCAAAAGAAAATTTTGACGAAGAAAAAATCAGGGATTTTATTCAGAGCCGGAAAAGACAAAAAAATATGGTTTCGGAAATACAAAATAAATTAACAGGGACTTTCATCTGTGAAGCGGTAAAAGATTACCTGAAAAAACATGGATACAAAGATTATGATATTGAAAAATCAATGGAAGGATTTTTATTTGAATGTAAACAAAAAACTTTTGCTACTACGATGCCGGATTTAAAAAACAATGATTTAGACAAGGAGCAAATAAAAGACTTATGTGGAAAAAACAATGTAGACATACCCTTTGAATTTACAAAAGCAAAATTAAACGCAGCTACCCCCAGATATTGGGCAAATCCGAATAAAAAAAATCTTTTTAAAGATTGGTGGATCGCATTGGTCAATACTGATGAACGAAAACTGCACATTCTAAAAATCCCTGCAAATACAATAAAACCTGAGGATTTGAAATATAAAACACCTGAATTAATAGATCTGCAAATATATTCGGATAGGCAAGGATTCATAGACAGCAGAAGCGGTATTTCTTTTTTGAAATACTATATAAAGACCATAGATTATTAAGAGAAACATACCCTAAACTCAAAGCTTCAATAATTTCACCTCCGGAGCCCGGCGGAAAATGAGCGACGTGTTTATGCCGCCGAAAGCGAAGTTGTTGGACATAATGTACTCGCAGTCGATTTCCCTGCCCTCTCCGGTGATAAAGTCCAGCGGAGCGACTTCCTCATCCCGTTCAACCAGATTGAGGTTCGGGCAGAACCATTTGTTGGTCTGCATCATAATCGAACACCAGGCTTCAATGGCTCCGCAGGCACCGAGGGTGTGCCCCGTATAACTTTTCAGGGTTGAGACCGGCACCCTGCCGCCGAAAACATTGTGGACGGCCCTTGACTCAACCACATCGCCGGAGACCGTAGCGGTTCCGTGCATATTGATGTATCCGATATCCTCCGGCTCAAGGCCGGCGGCCTTCAGCGCCATCCTCATCACAGCTTCAATCGTGCTCTGGTTCGGATGCGTGATATGCGTTCCGTCAGTGTTTGTGGCGAAGCCTGCGACCTCGGCGTATATTTTCGCCCCGCGGCGGACGGCGTGCTCATATTCCTCCAGAATGAGGGTTCCGGCCCCTTCCCCGACCACAAGCCCGTCACGGGTTTTGTCATAGGCGCGGGGTGTCCGCGAAGGATGCGCGTTATCGGTTGAGGCGGAAAAGAGGGCGTCAAAAACACCGGCATCCGCCGGAGTAAGTTCCTCCGCGCCGCCGGCTATCATGATGTCCTGAATCCCGTTGGCCACAGCCTCATAGGCGTAGCCTACCGCCATGCTGCCGGATGTACAGGCGGTGTTCGTGGTTATAAGCCGTCCGGTAAGCCCGTAGTGCACCGACAGATTCGCCGCACAGGTTTGCGGCATCGCTTTGATGTAGGTGGACGCTGAAAGGGAGCTGGAATCCTTGTCTATGAGGAGACGGTAAAAATCAACAAGGGCGTCCACATCTCCGGCGGAAGACCCGTAGGAAATCCCGGTGGAACCGGACGTGAGTTCCGGCGAACCGAGAAGCCCTGCCTTCTCCAGTGCGTTTTCCGTGGCATTTAACGCCAGAATCGCAACACGCCCCATACCCCTGGTCTCCTTCCTCGAAAAAGCCCTGAGCTCCGCCGTCACAGGAGCCGCAAGATGCGGCCGAAGACCCTCGTATACCTCCCATTCAGGCATGGCGGCAACCTTGTTTTCAAGGGCTTTAAGGCTTCGCCACACTTCGTCATCCGCTATCCCAAGGGAAGAGACAATACCTCCGCCTGTAACCACAACCCTGCGTTTCACTGCAAACCTCCGTTAACGGATATCACCTGCCGGGTAATATATCCTGCGTTTTCAGACAAAAGAAAAGAAACAGCGGCGGCGATATCTTCGGGCTTGCCGAGTCTTTTCATGGGAATCATTTTCTGAACCTCTTCAAGGGGAAGTCCTTCTATCATATCCGTCTCAATTACCCCCGGAGCGACTGCATTCACGGTGATGTTTCTTGAAGCGACTTCGAGGGCGAGGGCTTTCGCCGCCCCGATAAGACCGGCTTTTGAGGCGCTGTAATTCACCTGCCCCCGGTTCCCGCAAACCCCGGAAACAGAAGAAAGGACAACCACCCTTCCCTTCCGTTTTTTGCACATCGCCATCATGACAGGATGAAGGACATTGTAAAATCCGTCGAGGTTTGTGCGGAGGACGGAATCCCAGTCATCATCATCCATAGCGACAAAAACGTTGTCACGGCATATTCCGGCGTTGAGGACAACGCCCCAGAAAGAGCCTTCCGCCTCCAGATATTTTTCCAGCGCGGCGTGGCATTCCTCCCTGTCGGAAATATCAAACTTTATAAGGGATGCGGCGCCTCCGCGGCTTTCAATTTCCCCCGCCAGAGCCTCCGCCTTTTCAAGGTTGTCCCCGCGGTAATTGACGACAACCTTATATCCTTCGCCTGCAAGCTGAAGACAGCAGGCCCGCCCGATTCCGCGCAGGGCACCTGTCACAAGCACCGCTTTTTCATCCATTGTATTCCTCCAGTTTCAAAACCCGGTTCACATCATCGACACTCATGACAAGAAGCCTTCCCTGTGCAATAATTCCGGCGTCATTAAAAACCTTCCCCTTAAATGAAAAAAGACCGTTGAAAAGATCCGTTTCCTGCTCAATTTCTATCATCACACATTCATCCTTATTGAGGAAAGGACGTGAAATTATAAAATCAGTCACCCGCAGAATAAACCCGATTGACGGTCCGTCATTGCCCGCGTATTCCATGACGTGGGAATACACACTGACCGCCTGGGCAATCAATTCAAAAGAAACATATCCGGGGGTCCCGCCGTCAGAAAAAAAGGGCGAGCTGTCATCAAGGGTTGCGTGGGCCGTCAATCCGGAATCTCCGACGGAGATAATACCGTCTATCAAAAGCATGTTCCCGCGGTGTGGGATAAAAGGCGAAAGATTCTCCTTTCCCATGAGAGGAAGCCCAAGACTTTTCATTTCACAATTTCTCCATAACCAGAACGGCGTTCGCCCCGCCAAAAGCGAAGGCGGAACACATTGCGGCTTTCAAATCAGCGGATTCCCCGGTGCGCACAAAGTTGAGTTCAGCCAGCGCTGGGTCTTCCTCGCCGTCATTCACATGTGGCGGAAGAGTCTGCGGCGCCTCCGAAGCCAGAGTGAGCGCACAGATCGCCGCGCCGATGGAACCGGCGGCCCCGAGGGTGTGCCCCGTAAGAGCCTTTGTGGCGGAAACCTTCACGCCCTGACCGAAAACGGAGGCGACAGCCTTTGCTTCCATGGCGTCATTCACTTCGGTGCCCGTGCCGTGGAGGTTTATGTAGCCGATATCCCCCGGTTCCTTTTCCGCCATCGCAAGGGCGCCCCTCATGATGCTGATGACGGCGGTACCTTCCGGATCAGGGCTTGTCATATTGTATCCGTCACTGGACTCGGCGAAACCGGTTATTGCGACAGGGAAAGGAACAACCTGTTCCTTCGTCACAAAAAAAAGCCCTGCCCCGTCACCGAGTGTAATACCACTACGGTTTACGCTGAAGGGATTCGTCGGAACGGGGCTTACCGCCGACAGTGACATGAAGCCTGCCGATATCAAATCACTGGACAGGTCAATTCCGCCGACCAGCACAGCGTCGGCAACGCCGGCGTGCAGCAAATCAATGCCGCGGATAACCGTTGAAATCCCGGAAGCGCAGGCGGAAGCCACAGTGAAAACAGGGCCGCGCAAACCGAGCAGTCCCGAAAGCTTCTGCGCCGGAACACACGGATTCTGCAAATCCACATTGTATGAACCGAAGGAACCTTCCTCCAGATATCTTTTGTGTTCCGGCGAAGCCATCTGGCTGTGATAATCACAACCGCCGATTGCCACGCCGATTCTGGAGGCGTCATATTTTTCCAGGAGAAGCCCGGCATCTGCTTCCAGTTGTCCGGCGGCGTTTTCCAGTATCGCATTGAACAAATCATCACCTTCAAGCCTGACCCTTCCCACAAGGGCGCCGACCCTGTTACGGACAAAATATTCCTGTCTGCCTTTGAGAAGGTTCTCCATCGTCTCATCGGCGCTGTTACCGAGCGCGGTAATCATAACCGGCTTTGTCATGAAATATTTTCTCATTCAGACTCCCACGACAGGATTTCAATATCATATCTGTAATTCCGGAGATGGTTCACGACACTAATCATGTTCCCGTCCTTAACCATGCTCCAGACAAGCTCCGAGTCCCGGTAAACCATCCTCTCTTCAGTATTTCCGCCGGAAGAAAACCGGAACAACAGCCCGGAAGAACTGATGAGTTTTCCGACTTCATTATGATCATAGAAAGCCATCTGCATATCAGCCACTATATATTCAGCCTTTATTTTTGAAGCCTGAATAAAAGGGGATGAAAAACAAAGATTTTCACCGTCCCACAGAATGGTGCATATTGTCTGCCCGGTGGTGGTCATCATCATAAGATCAAGCCTTCTTTCGTCAACAACGAGGAAAGCCTGCCCGGAAAAACCCTCATGACCGCTGAAGCTTCCCGTCAACAGCTGGGAAGTCTCAAAGGAAGCGCCGGCAGCGGAAGGAGGAAGCAGAGTGATTGTGTTTTCATCCGTGATGTATACAGGCCGGGATTCCCGCACTGATTTACAGGAAACAAACAGGGCACACACCAGAAAAACGCAGGGAAATATTTTACCACGCATAAACAATCTTATTATATACGATGTGCCCGTTGAAATAAAGAGAAAAAACAATTTTATTTACCGCCGTTCTTTGAGCAAATGGCTGTCAGAAATGCGGCGGTAATGCCGATAAAAACCGTCAGGCCGAAAGTATGCACAGGCTTGAATGAACTGAGCATCAGGCTACCGAAACTTAAGGCGGTGGTCAGATACGAAAGGGAAATAGCCAGCATAGGTTTCCGCCTGGAATTTCCCGCGAAAACCATATAATCCAGTCCCAGCCCGATTACAAGTAGAAGACCCACGGCAAAAAAGAAGTCGATTTTCAAACCGGCGATACTGGTACAGGCTAAAACCGCCGTTATAATTATTACGGGTGAAAGGGCCAGGTTAAAACCTTTTTTCCTGAAAACCGCCAGCAGAAGCACAATTATAATGACGAAGGCGGCGGCAAGTATTTTCAGTATGATTTTTGTCAGCTCATCAAGCTGGATATTCACATCCCGGCTTTTCCGGAAATAAGTGACGCCGGAGCATTTTTGTGTAGCATCCTCCACGGCATCCAGCCCGTCTCCGCCGAAAACCAGGACAGCGAGATAATACTTGTCTCCGGTTCCGCCTATTATAATGCGGTTGAGCATACCTGAAAAAGCAGGAGGGATGTCGGAGAAACCGAGGATTTCAGGCTTTTCATTCCAGAACGACAAAGCCCGCTCATAATTTACACCGAGTATCCCGCACTGGCTTTCCAAAAGAGGCCCAAGGGTCCGGGAAACTTCAAAATTCAGTTTCTGGACAGAAGGTGCGGGAATAAAAACAGAGGCGGAAAGATAATTGTCTATAACGCCGCTCTTCTTCAGTTTCTCCAATTCCAGGGAGAATTTATATTCTTTTTCCCGCGCGTCATATTCATCAACGCCCTCGACGATTGCGTAACTTGTCCCCATGAAGCCAAGAACCCGGCCGGCGGTTTTTTCGCTTTCCAGCAGGCGGTCACTCATCTGATATAAATCAAGGACACTGTTACTGACTTTCAGGTTATCCGCCGTAAAGGCAAACAGCACAGCAAAGACCGCCAGCAGGGGCAGCAGACAGGAACGGTGCGGTTTCCCTTCCGGAAGCTTCCATGCGGGGGCTTTTTCCGACACCATCGAAGGGCGGGAAATAACAGGGAACAAACCCATTACTGTCAAAAAGGAACTGGTCAGCCCCGCGACGGAAAACAAGGCGACCTGCCTTAAAATGTCGTAAGGGCTGAAAAGAATCAAAAAGTAACAGAGGACTGTTGAACCGAAGCTGACTGCAAGATTTTTCAAAAGCCTGCCTGCGACAATTCGTCCGTCTTCGCCTTCCGCCCTTTTGCCGTAAGCCAGATAATAGTGGATCGCATAATCTATGCTGGTTCCTATGAGTGACGTTCCGAAAATCATTGTCAGGACATGGACATCCGGAAAAAAGATTGTCACGGCCGCCAAAGCGGACATAATGGAAAAGAAGGTGCTCAGCAAAAACAATCCCACCACATGGATGTTTCTCAGGACAGCCAGAAACAAAAGGATTATGAGCCCGATTGAAACCGTCGTGATTACGGTGATTTCTTTCTGGGCGTTTGAAGAGCTTTCATAGCTGTGGAACGGAAACCCGGAATAACTTATGTCCAGCCCTTCCGTTTCAGCGGCGATTTTATCACCGGCGGCGTATATGAGGGAGACACCTCCGTCTGTATTTGATATATCGAGGCTTTCATCCGAAAGGGTTCCCTGCAAAAGAACGAACCACATTCCTCCGTTCTCCACAGCCAGCACCCCTTCTTTAGGCGACACGGGGGTGAACGCGCTGATTTTCGCCAGAAAATCCGTGGTTATGATGTTATCCACAAAAAACGGGTCGGCATCAAGATTTCCGAGGGCGGCGAATGTCACCGGGGAAAAAACCGAAGAAAGGCTGTCAGCCTGAAAAGTATCGGGGCTTTTTACAATCTCTTCCCTTGCATAATCCGGCAGAAGCTGGTAACGGTATTTTGAAAGGAGACCGGAAAAAACATCCGTGTCCATAGACGCGGCCTGCAGACGCAGTTCCGCAAACACGCCGCTGCCGTCCAATTCCCGGAACAACCTTTCCGCACAAGCTTTCGCCGTATTGAAATCATGATGCCCCACAAGGATATTCACATACGCATTCTGCCTTGAGGCGAATTGTTTTTCCGCCGTGCTGACGCCTTCGGAAATACCGTATGCCGGAAGCAGCGACATAAAATCAGTCGTAACAGACAGCTTACCTGATAAAAGCACGGTTAAAAAACCGGCCGCAAGAATACCGTGATACAATGTAAACAGCAGGCTAAAAGGAAAATTCTTTTTCTTCATCCTCGGTCAGTTTTCTCTGTTCAACATTCTCAAGCCTGTACAAAACGCTGTCGCCGGAATTCTCTTCCATCAAAACAGCATCGACAGTGCCGGAACCTTCTATCGTTATCGAGCGGATAAAAGCCTTTACATTCTCATCCCTGGGTACAAGCCCCAGAAACCATCTGCCTTCATCCGCGGTAAAAAACAAGTCAAAAACATCCTCCAGTCCGGAGAATTCGCCGGCGAAGATACTTTCCAGCGCGCCGGCGAAGGAAAGGTAAATACCGTTCTGCGACACATCCATGGCGACAATCCTGGAGCCGACCTGCTGCTTCATACCACTGCGCCCGGCGACCATTTTGGACGCATACGGTTTTTCCGTAATCCAGACGATTCCCGTCCCCGGAAGTATAATCATCCTGCCGGAGGATTCAAAATTTTTATCAAGCCGCCTGACGGTTTTCATCTGGGTATAATCAGCCGTCATCGGCGACGGGGAAAAAGAAGCTTTCACCGCTTCAAATCCGGTGTCGCCTTCCTGCAGCGGATTAGCGTATATGCTTTCATCATAAATATCGACGGCACACACCGCGGCCAGCACGCAAAAGAAAAACAAAACGGCGGGCAGTATCTTTTTCATAGGCCTTTCATATACTCCTTGAACGCATCGGTGATAAAATCCGGAACAAAGCCCGTACCCTTTCCTTCCAGATCTGTGACCATCTGGCTGCTTTCACCTTTTGTCGTAACCTGTCCCGTTTTTTTATCAATGATTTCATATTTGAATTTCAGGAGAAACTCATATTCAACAACAGTTATTCTGATCAGAACCCTTTGCCCCGGAGACAGAGGACGGATATATTTGATTTTGTTTCTTGTCAGCGGCAGCATATAACCTTTTTTGAATATCGACATATAATTCAAATGCATCCGCTCCAGCAGCTCTGACCGCGCCATTTCAAAATAATCAAAATATTTTCCGTTCCAGACAACGCCCATGGGATCGCAGTCATTGAACTCAACCTTGAATTCTTTTTCCAAACAAAACATATCATTTACTCCAGAAGTCATAAAAATTATACCATTGGTACGGATATTCAAGCGTATGTTTTTCCAGAAACACGGCGTAATCACTGCAGGAAGCTCCGGCGAATAATTTTCTGGCGGACTTGGTTTGAGCCTCAGGTTTGTTCCGGTTTCTCTCAACATATATCTCATAACTTTTTTTGAATGATATGTCGCGGCTCCTGACGCATATCCCGAAATAAGACGGAACCCCAAACAATGAAGGCAGATAAAAAGCGCCGAACGGAAAAGGGGCGGACTCCCCGAGAAAACCCGTTTCGATATTCCTGTCCCCGGATCTGTCGCCGGCTATGATAACGATACCGCCGCGGTCAAGAGTTTCCTGTATTATCCCGATTCCCTCCGGCCCCATGTTCCTGATACTGAAAAGATTAAGCATGGAGTCAGGATTCAGTTTTTTAAGCATGGCGTTGAATTTACCGGTCACGTCAAAATCAACTATGCTGAGGACAGGTATTTTCATGTCCAGCTTGTTTTTTGCCAGCTCCCCGGACAGGGCGCGCATTTCTTCCGCCGAACCGAGGTGCGAGACAATCAGGAAGACACCCTGCCCGGATTTAAGCGCGTCATTGAATTCGTCAACGGAATCAGCATGAAAATGAAGATGGCTGTAATCCAGTTTTCCCGCCCAGCCCTCGCATTTTTCAATCAAGGTTATCGAAAAAGCGAGGAAACTTTTCCACACTGAAAGTTTCCTGCCTGTAAATGAAGCGACCTTATCAAGATATTTTCTTGTGGCTTTTCTTGCGCCGGAGGCAATGACAAAATAAACAGCGCTTACAGGAAAAGCTATAAGAACCAAAACAGCATGGGGCAGAATTCTCACGAGGGAAAGCATCACACTGAACCAGAATGCGCTTCCCAAATCCCCTGTCCGCTGCCATTTTTTCATTGATACAATTTCCTCATTTTTATAAGCGACGGAATATGGAAAACCATTCCGAGGCACAGACGGATAAAAACCAGCGTTATACGGATGTTGTCCCTCACCATCCTGAAATTTGACATACCACCTTCCGGGTAAACAACCTTGACGGTTTCGGAAATAACGGGAACCATCTTCCAATACATTTTTACGAGGATTTCAATGTCGAAGCCCATCCTGTGGTCCCACAACCCTCTGGAAGAAAGCCGGAAGGCCTGCTCCACGGGATAAACCCGGAAACCGCACATGGAATCCTTTATCGCCTTTCTATTCAAGGTCACCAGGTGGGTGAAGAAGTTGGCTACACGTCTTCCCTTCACACGGTTTGCCGGAGCGGACTCATCATATTCAGGGCATCCGGCGATAAGGAAACCTGGCTTTGCTTTTGAAAGCTCAATAAAACGCGGAATCCTGGAAACATCATGCTGCCCGTCGGCGTCAAGCTGAACCACATGGCTCAACCCCATTCCGGCGGCTTCCCTGAATCCGGCGGTAAGAGCCTTACCCTTCCCCCGGTTCTTTTCAAGGGTTATCAGGCGGACGAGCCCGGACAAATCCGCGCAATCCTTCAGCCATCTTTTACTTTCGCTGTCACTCGCATCGTCAACGAGAATAACCGGAAGTCCGTAAGGCAGAAGCTCCTTGACCACTTTGTAAGCCGGGGCGCCGTGATTGTATACCGGAATAAGGAAACCGTAACTCATATACTATAGTATATAACACCAAAGGAAGCCTTGTCTCCCTTTTCGGTGAAAAATGTAAAACCGATGCTTCCGCCGGAACGGAAATCCAGCTCCAGAATCATCTTACTGCCCGGCAGAACCGGACTGATGAATTTCGTTTTCTTCAACGCAGTGACGCTGATATCCCTTTCAAGGACACCGGAGGCGCAGCGGACCGCGATATCAATTTCCGCCACAGCAGGCAGAAGGCGGAAGGATTCGAAATGCTCCTTGAAATAAGGGGATGATTCCGGAACAACAAACGAGAACCTCCACCTGCCGCCGGAGACCTCCTCCCTGTTTGAAAAATCCACTGATTCAAAACCGCCGCCGCTCAAACTTCAAGCTCCCTGTCGAACAAAGCCAGAACCTCCTGCCTCTGGATTTTCCCCATGCTGTTGCACGGTATCGCGGAAACAAAACGCCAGCGTTTCGGGATTGTCACGGATTCGAGATACCCGGAAAGCTTTGACCGGAAAACCTTCATTTTAGCGGCATGGTTCTCGTTGTCCAGAAGAAGGTGTCCTTCAACGGACAAAACCACGGCGGCGGCAAGATACTGCCTTTTCTCCGAAGCCATGGCGAGGACAACCGCATCGGAGGCGAGGCCTGTTTCCAGAATTCTGCTTTCCACTTCCGAAAGGGAAACCCTTTTTTCCGCGATTTTGACAACGGAATCCTTCCTGCCGATGAGCTTGAATTTCCCGTCTTCACGCAATTCCGCCAAATCGGAAGAATGGAACTCTCCGCCGTGTATTGAGCTACAGTAAAACATGAGGCATCCGTCATCGCCGGCTTTCACCACCACATCCTTTGTGGGGGTCCACCACTCGGATTCATCATCCCTGTTTATCCGCCAGCCGACAGCGCCGGTTTCCGTGCTGCCGTATATTTCCAGCGGGTACGACCCGTAAGCGGCGAAGACTCCCTGCGCTTCGTCCCGTCTCAACACTCCGCCGGCTGTAACGATGCTGATATCCCGTATTTTTTTCATCGCTTCCTGGACGGCTGAATCCTTCACGCTCATTTTAAGGAAAGAAGGCGTGGTGATAAACGCATACTTCTCGCCTCCGAGACGCAGGAAGTCGTCCGGCTGCGTTATCCTCTCCCGGCGGAACGGAACGCCGTAAAGGAAGGGTTTTATAACCGCAAAGACTATTCCGAAAGCATGATGCGGATTTACGCTGGACACAAGAAGCCGTTTCTGGAAATCGCCGCGCCATTTACCGCCGATGGAATCATTGTCCTCTTCCAGCTCCCTGATTTCGTGCAGAACCCCTTTCGGCTCTCCGGTTGATCCCGACGTGAAAAGATAAATCCTTGCGTCCCAGGGTATGGACGGAAGAGGCGTGTCAGGCACATCCCTGCGGCCGCTTATAATTTCCGGCATACATTCCGCGCAGGGTAATTTATCAGCCGAAAGGCAGAGGGTGTTTTCATCCGCGATTGACTTTATGAATTCAGGAGAAAAATTTGAAGACACGTAAGCTTCCTTTCCGCACTGAAGGGCCGCGGTCAGCCCCACAATGAAATACCAGAAATCATCGGAATGGATGATTACTTTCCCCTTATCCGTTCCCGACAGAAAATCCCGCAGAGCCGCGGATTCCCTCAGATAATCGTTCCAGAGCTTGAAATCCCCGTCGGAAAATTTTCCGGACCAGCACACAATGCTGTCTCCGGGTCTGGAAGTTTCCGTCATAGTCCGGAAGGAAAATCCGGCGGCAAGTTTTTTCTGCATTTTAATCCTCACAATAAATTCAGCGGCGAAAAGAAATCCCATCAGTATGTAGGATATCAACCCGTTGTATAACGCCCATATTTCAGTTCCCCTGTAGAAAACCGTGAAAGAAGCGGCCGACGCATTCAGCACAAAGAAGACACACCACACATAAGTCACACGGCGGCAGTATCTCCGGATGAAATTCCGGCTGCTGTTCCATTCTATCGTTTTGTCCCCGAACCTGGCGAACCGGAAGATGACGGTTTCGCTGTTCCCAAGCGACAGCGCAAAGGTAAAAAGAAAAACCAGGTTGACGGCCACGGGGTAAAACTTCAAAACCCTTTCGCTGTTTGTCAGGATAACGAAAAAGGCGGAAACGCACATTACGAGGGGAGAAAGGGAAAACCGGCCTTTCTGCATCAAAAGGAGGGAGCCGGCGGCGACAATCACCGCCAGGCCGACAATTCTTACGGGGAAACGGAAAACAGAAACGGATAAAAAAACAAAAACCGGATACACTAAAACCGTGATATATCCGGCGGCTTTCGGCAAAGACATTTCTATCCGCTGTTTTTTGAAAGCAGCCCGATCAAATCCCTGATTGTCCTGATCTCCCTGAACATATTCGCATCAACTTTTGGGGGAAGGTAATTCTTGAATTTCACAATAAGCTCGGCGGCATCGATTGAGTCCAAACCGAAGTCTTCCACCAAATTGGAGTCAAGGGTGATGTCATCCCTGTTGATGTCAAATTCTTCAGCAAGGATATTCCTGATGCGCTCGAACAATTCCTCTTCCAGTGCCATGGATTACTCCTTGTTTGCCGAGATGTATTCCGCAAGAGTATTCACCGAACGGAAATATTTCCTGTTATCCCCGTTTTCCTTGGAAAAAGAAACGCCGTATTTTTTCTTAAGGGCAATCCCCAGCTCCAATGCGTCAACACTGTCCAACCCGAGCCCTTCGCCGAAAAGAGCCTCGTCATCCCCGATATCCTGAGGGGAAACCCCTTCCAGTTCCAGACTGGAAATAATCAAATCCTTGATTTCTGCCTTCAAGTCTTCCATAAAAAACACCCCCGCCCGGCGACGTTAATAAATTATAAATAATTGCAATATTCTTCTATATTACTTTATAATAATTCTAAAAATCAATACCTGAGGAAGACCGGGGATTTCAACCCGTATTCCTGCGGTACAAGTCCTCCAGCAATTCCGTCATTTTTATGGATTTCTCCCGCATGGTTTTTCCTTCAATCCCGGACGGAAGGATTTCCTCTCCCCTGGTGAAAGTATACGAATAAAAGCCGTCCCCGTTTATCCGCCAGAAGGGATCCCCCTTCCTCAATCCTTCCTTGTCGTTCCCGCCGATATACAGCGGAATCACCGGTGCGTCCGCAAAAAGAGAGATGCACGCCACCCCGCGCTTGATGGTGACCGGCACACCTTTTTTCGATCTGGTTCCCTCAGGAAAAACAATGAGGGGTTCCTTTCTGGCGAGGGACTCGGCGCACTCCTTTTTCAGCTCATCGATGTCCTCGTTATTGGCTATGTACAGCACCCGCACTATGGAACCCACCACAGTATGAAGAAGACCGCCGCGGACAATGCAGTTGGCCCCCGGAATCAGCGAAAAGAGGATTACCACATCCAGAAGGGACGGATGGTTCGGCGCGATGATTTTTCCGCCCGTGTCGGAGAAATCAGGCACGGGGCCTTCAATCCTTATCAGCCCCAAAACCCTGCACACCCATACAACCAGCCGGTGGGACAAGTTGACGGAGCGCCGGCCCGCATTCCGGAACCTGCGCTCCGACCGGATGAAGAGCCTTTCCAGGGGGAGGATGATGAATCCAAGAAAAAACGCGCCTATCCCGAAAATCAGGTAAATAAGGGATTTCCGAAGGCTCACCCTGAATTTCCCTATTCCAGCCATAAGTCAGCTTTATTCTTCAACAGGTATTCCACGAAAGCCCTCTGCCCTTCCAGAGCCTCCGCCGGAAAATCATCCGCGGCGTTTTCGCCGGAAACTTTCAAACCGATGCACATCGGCGGAAGGAAAGGCCCGGTTAGGTTGCCGCGGTACTCTTCCGGAATACGCTCCTCGGCGTAAACAAGCATCGCGGATTTCAATCTGCCTGATTTCAGCGGCGCACAGCCCACGGTGACGAGGTTCCTGATTACATTGTCGAAACCGGAATACACCGGGCTGTAGGGAACCTTCGACCCGAGCAGTATCGTAGCTTCGGCAGGCGCCGTGTTAAAAACCGAGAGGGTGAACAACGCCGGCGTCAACGCATTGTCCCGCGCAAAGGCCATGTTGATTTTATACTGGATGTCGATTTCCCCTCTGGCGGAGGTGAAAAACAAAATATCCGTGTCAAGCTTGAGCCGGTGTGTCATCCAGCACGTCATTTTTGTAAGCTGGCTGAATCTTCTCGTGACTATCGGAGAAGCGAAACCGATTTTCGGGGATTCCGCTGAATCCCCGATGTCCTTCCCGCCTTCCAGCCAGGCGTACCAGTCGTCTTTTGTCTCAAGCCCCGGCGCCCAAAGTGAAAATGAATTCAGCATTCCCCGTTTCCCCTGAAAACAAGAAGCGTGTAGCTGAAAATCCCGAGGTTATGATGGGCTGTCTCAAGTTTCAGCCCGCCCTTTTCTATCGCGGGAACAATGTCCCCGTAAGTGTACATACGGCTGTTCCCGTTGGCGATGCATGTAAAGTACAGGCTCGTCTCCTGCAGGCAGAAGGATGAAGCCCTGAACCGCTGTTTGTCAATCAAAGGTTCCAGCACATACACCTTCGTATCCGCGGAAACGGAATCCGCAACCTTTGAGCATATGGCGGTTATTTCCTCCGGAGAGAAGCAGTCAAGAAACTGGCTCATCCACACGGCATCTGCGCCGGAAGGGATAACGGTGTCTTCAGCGAGGATATCCGCAGGATATGTCCTGATTCTGCCGGAAAAGCCTTCCTTTGCCGCGTTCTTTTCGGCGACGGCGGTCTGCCCCGGCAAATCGATTATGGTAACCTCCACGTCCGGGTCGTGCCTCACGCATGAAATCGCCCAGCGGGCTGTATTCCCCCCTATATCGTAAAGCTTTTTCGGTCTGCCGGAGAACACAATGTCCAGGGCTTCAGGGAAAATATTGTCCGAATAATTGTGGTCAAAGGCGAACCAGCTGGACCTTGCTTTTTCAGGGAGGGATGAAAGGGCCTCGTACACGGTTTTCCAGTTCTCACCGAATGTTTTGAGGCCCGCGGGCTTTCCTGTTAAAATACTTTCTTCCAGATATTTCGCGCCGTCATAGCAGACATTCTGCATAAAATCCATGTTGACCTTTGTCAAATAATCATCCGCAAGGAAATATCCCGTTTTCCCGAGAACAAGGCGGTCCTCCCCATTCAGTTTCAGAATCCCCAAGCCGAGCCCAACCTGTGTGAGAACGGAAACCCCGTAGGCTGAAATGAAACACTTTTCCGAAATATCTTTTTCCGAAAGCCCGCCCTCCCCGCTTTTAAGGAGCACGTCCAGAATCCCAAGCCTTACCATCGTATACGCCGCCTGGAAGGTGAACGGGGCGAAGGCTATTTTCTGCGCCTCGAAGCGGGCATCCGCCGCGCTTATGTTGTCTTCCCTGTAATAATTATCCATGAATCCTGTACACCGTTAAAACGTTAATAATTAATAAACTGTTATATCTTATAATAATACAATAGATGGGAGAATTTTACCAGAAGAATTTATGCAGGCGATACAGGTAAACACCGCAGACAAAAAAAGGGCGGATTTTCCGCCCTCTCCACTGACAACCGCTTTGCAGTGAAACCGTCTATTCAGAAATCTGTTTCTTAAATTTTTCCAAAACAGCGGGATCTTTTTTCATATTATCCAAAGCATTCAGGAAAAAAGCGAGGAAGACAGCCAGGAAAGCGGATGCAAACACAGCGATAATGCATATTTTCCCGCGGGACGGCCCTGTTTTCACCCCCGGTTTTGGTGCGGTCAATATTTCAAACTCGCTTTTTTCGTTTTCCATGGTCAGTTTCAAAAGCTCGGTCTCTTCCCTCAGCTGCTTGTAAATTTCTTTTTTAGCTTCCACTTCCAATGCAAGCATGGAAGCATCAAGAGCGGCTTTCCGTCCTTCTGAACCGTAGGCTGCGGATTGATTCAGTTTCTGGATTTCTTCTTCAAGGCTGAAAATTTCGTCATAGATCGCCCTGCAATTTTCTTCCAGAACTGCGGTCCTTGAGTCATTGTATTCTTTCTCCGAATCAAAAAGCCACTGCTCTGTATATTCAATGCAGAAAGATACTATGTCCCCTGTGACAACAGGGTCGAGTCCCTCAAAGCTCACAGACAAAGCTCTTGCAATCCTGCTGTCGTCGGTTTTCATTATAACGGAGGATTTGTCGAAGCTTGTCTCAAGACCTGCCCTTATATCCGCTTCCGCACTGTCCGGCGTTTTAAAACCGGAGGCTCCGGAGAATTTTTCAACGACAGCATCGAAAAAATCATCCGATGCCATCATGGCAGACAGGGAGTTCATCAAAGTCGGTTCCGAGATTATGCTCACCGTTGCCTGTGACTTGTACTTATTTGGAAGAATTGAGGTTTCAGGAGGCTGCATTAAAGAAATTACGGATATACCAACAACCACAATCATGGTGGCTGCGATAATACCGATAATCATCCATTTCCTGTGCCAGAGCACTGCAAGCAAATCAATAAGCGAAATTTCGTCTTCAGAATCCTCAGATACCGCCGTCATGTTTTTTTCTTCCATAAAAAATCCGTTAAAATGAGATATAACTCCAATTTAACGGATAAATTTTACTTTTGCAAGAGAAGATGATACGGGATTCACTCCGCGGAGCGTTCATATATGCATTTTCCGCAGCGCTCGATATGGGAAATTAAATCGGGATTAGTCAGACGGCTGAAAACCGACAGGTCAACGGTGAATGGCAGCATTGATTCATCAAAGTCATTCACCATCCGCAGAAGCGTCTGCGTGCTGATGTCACTGCGCTCGACAACAGTCATGTCAATGTCGGAGCCCGGACGGTAATTTCCTTTTGCCCGGCTGCCGTATACCAGCACTTTCCGCACTTCAGGGTATCGTGAAAAAATACCGCTGATAATATCCCGGTGGCGTTTTGAAAGCCCGAATTCCATCACAGCTCCTTTCCGAGCCGTTCTTTGAGCTGCAGGAAACAGGCGTAATACACGTCCACGGATTTTGACGCTATTTCTTCCGCAATTTCATTGTTGTATGTATGGCTTGAGATGTTCCGGCTGGCAATCATGTCCATCCATGCATCCCCGTCGCTGATTATCCCCGCGGAAAATGCCTGCCTGACGGCGTCTTTTGAGCCGACAATCTCCGGCGCAGTCCCCCTGTATTCCAGAAAATCCTTGAGGACTTTCCACGCCAGCTCCTGGGTGAATTCAAAACTCTGGATGAGACCCTGCTTTTCAAGCTCTGAAAGAGGTCTGCTCCGGGCAAGCTCCACCGCCGCGGAGAAATTTCCGAATGCCCGGCAAAAATTCCCGAACCGCTGCTTCCAGCGGATATCAGTCTCCACAAAACCACCTCCGCCGCACAGTATCAGTGCGGTTTATTCATGTGGTTTAAGTATATGCCATGCAAAACTAAAAAACAAGATTTATCAACTGTCACCGGAACCGTTAAAGGAATGGAACAAGCTGAAATTATTTGTTTCAATTAAAAAACAACAAAATCCCCGATATTGCCCTATCCCTGATTTTTTTATCTGTTCCGCCAAGTCTGAAAGAGGGCTGCTCCGGGCTCATACCCAATCAACGGGAACGGCGGTGACTCCTTTACCGACCACGACCGGGCCGGAACAATTGCAGATGATTACCGGTTCCGCAATTTCAATTTGTTTTATCCTCTCCAAGACAAAAAAGTTTTTTGCATCCGAAGGTCCGGGAGTGGCTGTCTTTTTTATTTCCACGGGATACAGCATCCCGTCAACATTGATAAGCAGGTCGATTTCGTATTTGTCTTTATCCCTGTAAAAATAGAGGGGCGGATCGATTCCCCTGTTCGCAAAAGATTTCACAATTTCGCTTATCACAAAGGTTTCAAAAAAATTACCCGCCATGGCTCCGTTGCGTAAAATATCGGGATTAGTCCATTTTGTAAGATACGCCGCCAAACCTGTATCCATAAAATACAATTTCGGGGTTTTGACAGTCCGTTTCTCAATATTGGCTGAATAAGGTTTCAGCAAATACACCAATCCTGAGGTGACAAGCAGGGACAGCCACTTTTTTGCGGTGACTTCGCTGATTCCCACGTCCCGGGAAATATCGGCATAATTTACCAGACGGCCTGTCCGGGATGCAACTACCGTTATGAACTGCATAAACTGCAATTCATTTTCAATCTGAGTGATTTTATTGATGTCGCGCTGAATATAGGTTTTGACATACGAAGAAAAGAAGTCATTGAAATCTATGCCGGAGGCGACAATTTCCGGATATCCGCCTCTGAAAACAGCTTTCCACGTTTCACCGGCGGAATAACGGAATGACTTAAAGGCTTGAAACCTGCCGGAAATATATTCTTTGCCGGGAACAAAAGGGACATCAAAGCCGTCATTCCTGATTTCCCGCAGGGACAAAGGATACAACTGAAGGATTCCAACCCGGCCGGCAAGACTTTCGGAAGCCTTTTCGGCCAAAGGCATCTGCTGGCTTCCAGTGAAAAAAAACATGCCGTTACGGCGGTTCATGTCTATGGACATCTTTACATACCGAAATAAATCAGGAACATACTGGATTTCATCAAACATGTAAGGATTCTTATGAAATTCCATGAATGTTTTGGGATCTGTCTTTGCCGAAAGCTCTTCCTGCGGATCGTCAAAGGTTAATGATTCAATACCGTGTTCATCCGTGTATTTTTTTAAAACCGTCGTCTTGCCCGTCTGCCGGGCGCCGGTAATCAAAACAGCCGGGAATTCCCCTGCAAGTTTCTCTATGGTTCTGGATGCATGACGTTCTATTAGATTCATAAAACGCTCCTTTTTATGGGATAATCCAAAGTCATAATATATATTATCCCACGAAAAGTAAAGTGTCACCCTTAACAAAAAAAGCCGTACCACCCATATTACCGGGCAGTACGGCCTATCTGTTACCCGTTTTGAGTATGTTCAAAACCGGGTAACTCTCCAAGAAAAACTCTTGAAGTCCAACAACACAAAATATTCAACCGGAAACCTGTCGGTTTGTCTGGCGCAGAATTCCAAGGAAACCATGTTTCCGGTTAAAATATTTTCCATAAAAATTATTTGTATTTTTATCCTTATAACAGATTTTATAAGATTACCGTATACAAGCACCCCATCTTACCAGTCTTGTATACCACTTTACCTATGCGTCTACTCCTTCGGTAACAGCTTCGTCATTTTTGGTTTCTTTCTTTTTTTCGAAAGAAATTGATGACGAAATAAATTTTTTAATCTTGGCATCGGCAATGTACGTTACCTTGACACCATTGATATCCAAAGCCGAAACATCCGCTGCATCTTCATGCCCTGTACCACCGAATGAGAGTTTGAACAACCCTAATCCGTCGATTTTGATCTTCACTCCCCGAATCAAGTTCTTTTGCAGAACCGTAACCACTTCTACAATAACAGCTTTTACATCTGCCGGAGTCATAGAAGTGGAATGGGAAACATCGGAAGCGAGTGCGTCCAAATCCATGGTGTCAATGTACACCGGTGCGGGATGAAAACGTGCAGGACTTTGTGCATCCTGCGGGTTTATAATTTTTTTTGTTGTGAATTTCATTTTATACTCCAATATAAACCCTGTATGAAGTCCTTCCCTCGTTCTTTAAAAGATCTTTCTTCTGCGCCATCCGAAAGCCCCATCAGGGCTTTAGATTAAAAACGGCTCGAAGACCGCTATAGAAAAATGTACTAAAGAAAACCTCAATCGTCAAATTTTTTGTAAAAATCTCATCAATCTGTCAAAAATTTCCTGTATAACACTTCTGTTGGTACGTATGTTCCGCCCGATCAAAAGTTCAGTGAAGTTTAGATAAAAGTTCACTGAAGTTTCAGTAAAAGATCAGTGAAGTTTGGGTAAAAGTTCACTGAAGTTTTGACCAAAGATCAGTGAACTTTCAACAAAAGATCAGAGAACTTTCACCGGAATAAAAAAAGCCACGGAACCGGAGACGATGGCGGACCCGTGGCGGTGGCGGCAGTAGCGGTCACGAAAGGTCATATGCGTACCCGATTTTTACTATTGTAGCGGTAAAAATATTCCAGTAGGATACAAATATGTATCTACCTACAGAAAGAGAGAAAAAAATTATCAGTGTTCTTTTCACAGCGCCGGATATGATTCTCACAGAAGAAGAGCTTCTGGAACGCAGCGGCGCCGGTAAAAGAGCGCTGGAAGGATGTC
>CASGDA010000017.1 GCA_949300145.1 uncultured Treponema sp.
TCGGTGACATCCTTTTTACCACACTCCCGGCATACAGTCAACCCCTCCGCCACACTTTTTTACATCTTTTTCCCGAAAAATACAGATGTTTCCTCCCGTTTTCACCTAAAAACAAAGCGGCACAGCCTGTGCCGTGCCGCCCGTTTTACAAAACCACAATAGAAAAACTGTCAACGGTCATTGACACTTCCGTAATCAACAGCCGGATCATAGAGACCTTCGCGGTATTCATCTCCCAGGCTGGGGATTTCAAGAACCGTATCAGGCAGAATCAAATCGGGGTTTGAAGGATCCGGCAGCAAATCCTTGTTGGCATTGTACAGCTTTTTCCACTTGAATGAATCGCCGTACACAGCCTCGTTACCTGCTATGTTCCAGAAACAGTCGCGGTTTGAATTCCAGTTACCCACCTTGTACCTGGATGGCAGAGGAATCTTTCCGTCCGAAGAGGGTTCCACAGCGACGGCTTCCCCTGTGCCGTCTTCACTGATACCCGCAAGGCATTCAAGTGCGAGGGCGGCATAATTCTTTGCAGACTCGTAATCTTCATTGTTGAACGCCCTGGAACCTTTATCCACATTATCAGCGGCGGCGGAAAAAGCCTCTGCATAATTCACATCGGCCTTTATTTCCCGCGCCCATGTAAGGCGGGTTCTGGCCCTGTTCATTTCAGTTTCAGCTTCAGCCCGGAGAAGCATTTTCCTGATGTAATCCTCGGACAGCTGGGCGTTTTTTTCCGCCTCCCGGGCGTATTCAACTGCCATGTCATAGTCGCCTTCCTCATAAGCCGAGGTTGCAAGGGCGGAATATTCACGGCTTTTACGCTGGAAAGAGTTATTATCGTAAGATGCCGCAGAGATTTGCAGTGACGCCGCAATAAAACACAAAAGGGCAATTATCAAGACAATCTTTCTCATTCCGCTACCTCCGCATTTTCAGTTGAGCTTTCAATGACAGAATATTCCATACCGCTTTCCGTACCGACTTCTTCAGCGGAGCTTTCGGCCGATTCCTCTGTTACGGTGAATTCCTCTCCCTCATAAACAGTGAATTCTTCGGCACCGGTTTCCGCTTCGCCGTCCCCTTCAGTGTAAGGCCCAGGTTCAGTATTTTCAGGAACGCTTTCATCCTCAGGTTCAACGGCTCCGGTGTCTGCGGAACTTTCAACACTTTCCGCGCCTTCCGCCTCGTTTTCCTCATAATCATCGGGAAGGGGGGCAATCTTGTCCGCCTCCAGGGCAAGGGCGGTGCTGGCGTCCTGTTTTGCCTTGGCGGCATTCATGGCTTCTTCAGCAACATTCTTTTTATACAGAACATTCTGGTAAATTTCAGCGAAATAAAGGGCGGCGTCCCGGTAGGTTTTGTAGGAGGCTTCCCAATCACCGGAATCGCCGAGGGATACAGCCGTGGCGTAGATTTCGGAAGCTTCATTGTATTCAGGTGCCATTGAGCGTGAAGCTTTGATTGAATCACAGAGCTCTTTCATCTCGTCGGAACGGGTTTTTTCCTGCATCGCCAAAACCTCAAAACCGGCTGAACAAACATACTCGTAAGCGGCGAGAGCCTCATCAGAGGCGGCGACGGCTTTTTCATTGTCTACGCCGAATGCGGATACAGCTTCAGAGTATTTTTCCTCTGCGAAAGCATATTCCTCGCTGAATTCCGAATCAAAACTGTTTTCTATTATCTTCCGGCGCAAATCCCGGATATCCATGCCGGTTTTAAGCATGGTGTAATAGTTCAACGCATCCACACCTTTCTCAAAAGCATTGGACAATTCTTCGGGTGAAGCCGTTTCATTGAAGGCGTCATAGGAAGCGCGGGCTTCCGCCTCCACATTTTCAGCCATGGCGAACTGTTCGGGATAATATCCGCGGGCGCCGGCATCTTCGGCGGCCTGCTTTATCTCCTCAAGGGCTTTTTCCCCTGAGTCCCACGTATCTTTAATGAAAACGACGGCCTCCGCCTCTATTTCCCTGTATTTGGCGATTGCATCCTGGAAAGCGGATTCCGATTCATCATAGGACACTCCGTAAGCTTCCACGCCCCTGTTATAGGCGTCCTCGGCTTCCTGCCAGTCTTCAGTGAACCAGTCAGCCACGTTAAAGGATAAACCTTTGTCACGCAACGCATCAGCCTCGGCCTTCAAAGCGTCGAGAGCGGCGTAGTCAACTTCTTCTTCCGGTAAAACCGGTTCGACCGCTTCTGGTTCAACTACTTCTTCCACCAGCTCTTCAGTGACCTCAGAAGGAGTTTCAGAAGGGACTTCCGCCGGCTGTTCCGGAGTACTTGCACATCCAACCGCCATAATCACAAAGAATGAAAGGCAGACGGCAGAGAGCAAATATAGTATTTTCTTCATTTAAAAAACCTCCCGTCGATTATAACCATATCATTGTAAGAATACACACTTTTAGAGTATATTACAACAAATTTAATTTTCAATTAGATTTGTTTCTGTATGCATTCAAAAGTTTTGCAAGGAGGATAAAATGGCGGACGATTTCAGTTTTTCGATACAGGATTCTTTTGGAGCTTTGTCCGAATCAAAGACAGGATGGAAATTGGAACTGAACATGGTTTCATGGGGAGACAGACCGGCGAAATATGACTTGAGAAGCTGGTCGCCGGATCACAGCAAAATGGGCAAGGGAGTGACCCTCACAAAAGAAGAGCTTTCCGCCCTGAAAAACCTTCTGAATGGAATGGATTTAACCTGAAAGGTCAACTCCGGCGAATTCCAGGATTCAGAAAAAAGATATGCAAGCGATTGGTATTTGAAAAGGAGAAAATCCAATAAAACGAGAACTTGGAATAGCGCGCTGCGGGCTGGCTTGTTGTTTATGTTCCGAAAATACAGAGTACAAAGGATGTAAACGTGATGGTTTTATGGAACTTTCATGGTGCAAAGATGCAGACTTGATTTTTGCACCGAAAGTTTCCATCCATACTGCGGATTAAAGTTTCCTGGTCCACATCTTCAGCTTTCCATGTATTCATATTTGAGCCGTCCCTTAAGACGGTAATTTCATCAGAAATACGGAATATTTCGTCCATTTTGTGAGAAATATACACAATTCCGATACCGCGTTTTTTCATGTCATCGATAATCCGGAAAAGGCTGTCCACCTCATGATCCGTAATGGCTGAAGTCGGCTCATCCATAATAACAATCCGCGCGTTCCAAGATATCGCCTTTGCTATTTCCACCATCTGTTGGTCAGCTACACGAAGACTTTTCATCCTGCTTTTAGGATTTATATTGATTCCCAGACCATCAAGAATTTCCGAAGTTTTTCTATAAAGCTGTGGATAATCTATAAAACCTAATTTTCCCGGCTCCCTGCCAAGAAAAATATTTTCCGCAACAGACATTTCGCTTACAGGAGACAGCTCCTGATGAATCATAGCTATTCCGAGAGACCTTGCCTTTGCAGGGGATTCAATCTCAACTTCCTCACCATCAACGAAAATTTTTCCGCCATCCCTTTTATGGACACCGGCAAGAACTTTCATCAATGTAGACTTCCCGGCGCCATTCTCTCCCATCAAAGCATGCACACTTCCCGGCTTCAGACAAAAGCTGACTTTATGCAATACCTCAACACCGAAAAAACTCTTGCGTATATCTTCCATCAATACCAAATCCATATCATTGCATCCTGTTTACATTGTCTAAATCATTGGGAATAAATCACATCAAAACTCACGAGATGATCTTATAAATAATTTTACCCCCCCCCCTCCCCCCGTCTATTTGCGCAAGTTTTTTTTTCATGTTTTTGGCAAAATTTTACAATACGGTTATGGTCCAAAGTATTTATGCATCAATATTTGTTAAAGTATTAGAGAAAAGTATTAGCGGCATCCGCGCTAAATATACGCGGCGCATTATGAATATGGATTTATAATAAGACTAATTTTTTTAGACGGCCCTCAGTCCAGGCCTGTGTGTGTATATATGTGTGTGGGTAAATACTACAATCAGGATATGCGTTCGGAATACATCAAAGTGCGTTGACCGCTTCTCTGGTAAGGCTGTCGCAGATTTCGTTGTATTTGTTTCCGGCATGGCCTTTTACCCAAAACCATTCCGGAGAGAATTTAATGTTGAGCCTGTCCAGCTCTTCCCATAAATCCCGGTTCCTGACGGGTTCATGCGCAGAGTTTTTCCAGTTCTTTCTCTTCCATAACGGAATCCACTCTGTTATCCCCTTCTGCACGTACTGCGAATCTGTATAAACCTTTATTTTTGCCCCGGATGTCTCCATCCCTGATTCTTCCATAAAAGCAAGGGCTTTTATGGCGGCTGTCAGTTCCATCCGGTTGTTCGTGGTGTCTTTTTCAGCCCCGGACCTTGCGATATCACCTTCAGCGAGACCTTCCTGAGTCTCCGCCTTCTGCAATGCTGCGGCGGCGCCCCTGCATATAACAAAGGCCCAGCCGCCCGGACCGGGATTCCCGGAACACCCGCCGTCCGTATAAACACTTATAGTTTCTTTACTCAATGTTTCTCTCCCAAAAGTTTATAAGCCTCCGCAATGGCACTGGCTGTCAAATCCCAGCCCAAACACGGGTCTGTGATGGACATTCCGTATTTCAAATCGGCGGGATCAGCCGTTATAGGCTGACAGCCGGTTTCTATGTTGCTTTCAAGCATACATCCGCAAAGGGGACGAAGCGGCATATCCACATTATTCCTCAGCCTGATTGTCTCATGCAAAACCCCGATTTGATTTTCAGGCATCTTCCGGGAATTCCCGTGGGAACAGTCAACTATAATTGAAGGCCTGATACCGGCGTTTTTCAAAAGGGCGATTGCGTTCCCCACTGATTCCGCATCATAGTTCGGGCCGTTTTTTCCGCCGCGGAGAATCAAATGGCCGTCGGGGTTTCCGAGGGTTTTCATAATACAGGCCTCGCCCTGCCTGGTTATGCCTATAAAAGCGTGCGGCTGGCGGGCGGAAACAATCGCATTCACGGCTATCTGGACATCGCCGTCCGTGGCGTTTTTAAAGCCCACGGGCATTGAAAGGCCGGAAGCCATTTCCCGGTGGGTCTGGCTCTCAGTTGTGCGGGCGCCGATGGAAGCCCAGCTTATCAAGTCCGCCGTGTACTGGGGTACAATGGGGTCGAGCATTTCCGAGCCGGCCGGAAGTCCGGCGGCATTCACTTTTATGAGGATTTCACGGGCAAGCTTCAGACCGCGGGCGATATCAGCGGTTCCGTCCAGACCGGGATCCAGAATGAGCCCCCTCCAGCCGACAGTCGTGCGGGGTTTTTCAAAATAAACACGCATGACTATGCACATTCTGTCCTCATACTTATGGCGCAGTTCAGCGAGACGGAGGGCGTAATCATAGGCCGCTTCCGGGTTGTGGATTGAACAGGGACCGGCGACAATCAGGAAACGGTCGTCTTCCCGGCGGAGGATATTCTGGATTTCCTGCCTGCCGGTTTTAACGGTCACGGCGGCGGCTTCCGGAACGGGAAGCTCCTCCTCCATTTCCTCCGGGGAAAGCAGCTGGCTTGAAGCTAAAATACGTACATCTCTGATCTGCTGGTCTCTCATTTCAAAAAGAAGGATATAAAATACACGGAGATTTATCAATAACCCCGGAGGTTCCGGAGATGGAAAAACAGGGCCGCCGATGTGAGGGCGTGGGAAAATTCCCCCGTACCTATGTCCCGCAGTAAAATTTCAGCGGGAACAAGGGTATGTTCTATATATTCGTCTTCGTCCGGCAGCACGGAACCAGTATCAGACAGATTCTCCGCCGTAAAAATATGGCAGGTATTGTACATTATCGCCGGATTCTGGTAAATTTTACTCAGAAACGTCAGTTTCCCCGCGGAAAATCCCGTCTCCTCCCGCAGTTCCCGGGCAGCGGCCAAAGCCGGGTCTTCCCCGTCTTCTATAATTCCGCTGGGGAATTCCGTCGTGACGGTTTCATTACCATGACGCCACTGTCTGACCATCACAAAAAAATCCCCGCCGTCTTTTTTAAGCACAGGAACGATAATCACACCGTCCTTCGGCTTTATCCGGTAATATTTCCCTTTCTGCCTTCCGTCCGGAGAAAGGCTTTCAACCTCGTAAACGTCCACGATAGGGACTGAAAAAACAAGTTCCGGTTTTCCCGGTTTCCACATTAACCCGGCATCGTTCATACCACCACCGCCCGCATTTTTCTCTTTGACAGATAAGGATTATCGATATATGCTTATAGTATATCATGGAGCAAGGAGGTTTTGTATGCCTATTATCACTATTTCCAGACAAATTGCTTCCTATGGGGATGAAATCGCTCAAGAACTTTCCAAGCAATTCGGATATACTTTTTTCGACAGGAAAATGCTTGAAGCCGATCTTCTTGCCCATGGGATAACCGAGGAAAATCTTCACAAATACGACGAGAGGAAACCCGGATTCATCGCTTCCCTTGCAAGGGAACGCGACGAATATTTCGACTATCTGCGGGAGGCTGTATACGAAAGGGCGAAAGACGGGAACTGCGTATTCATCGGTCGCGGCGGATTTGCAATCCTGAAAGACATACCCTCCTGCTATTCCGTAAGGCTTGTGGCTCCGGAAGAAGTACGCATAAAACGGCTTATGAATGAGTTCAATTCAACTGAAAAAGCGGCGCGGGCATTGCTTCAGGAAAGCGATGCAAACCGGAAGGGATACCACAAATGTTTCTTCAATATTGAAAACGACGACCCTGTACAGTACAGGATGGTTCTTAATACGGACGGAATAACGCCCGCCCAGGGGGCTAAAATCATCCAGGAAGGATGTTCCATAGCGGTAACCCAGGAAAGAGCGGCGAAGGGTGTGAATATGATCAGGAAACTTCTGGAAGCCCAGAAAATCGTGAACCATATTTCCTTTGACCTGAAAATACCGGTTCATTTCCTTGAAGCGGTGCCCTCCGACGAATCAATCGTGCTTCACGGAGTCGCGGATTCCGCCGCGGTCATTGACAACGCCCTTTCGGTTGCCCGTTCACTGGCACCGGACAGGAAAATCGAATCCGCCATTTCGATTGTGCACGATTACAAGACATATCCGTAATAAAAAGCAGACGGGATGACGATATAAATTTTATGTCCTCAATAACAGAAGCTTCCGGTGCCGAAATTATAATAAAGCTGTTGGAGCGGCAGAAAATTTCTGTCGTTGCAGGTATTCCGGGCGGTTCGATTCTTCCATTATATGACGCATTAGGGCGGTCCTCCCTGAAACACATTCTGGTCCGGCAGGAGCAGGCCGCCGGCTTCTTTGCCCAGGGAGCCGCCAGAAGCACGGGGACACCGGCGGTCTGTTTTGCGACAAGCGGCCCCGGCGCCATGAACCTTCTGACAGCCGTGGCGGACGCGAGGGCGGATTCAGTTCCCATCGTGATAATCACCGGACAGGTTAACACAGAATGCATCGGGACAGACGCTTTCCAGGAAGTGGATACCTTCGGGCTTTCTTTTCCCATAACGAAACACAGCATCATGGTAAAATCAGCCGCGGAACTTCTGGAGGCAGTCCCGAAGGCTTTTTCCCTGGCAGCTTCCGGCAGGCCGGGTCCTGTTCTTATAGACGTGCCGAGAAATGTCCAGACGGAAAGAATCTCCTTCTCAGCTTGGCCTGAACCCGGAGAAGCCGTGAAAGGCGCCGCATGCTTCCGCACCCCGGATAGCTTTTACGGGAAAATCCTGGAACAGGCCGCGGAAATTCTGGCGGAAGCCGGGAAACCGGTTATTCTGGCGGGAGGCGGATGCAATTCCCCGGACGTGGCCGCGGGACTGCGGCGCCTGACGGAGGTTTTCCCGGTTCCTGTGGCCACGACACTGATGGGTACAGGATGCGTTCCGGCGGACAACCCCCTCCTTTTGGGAATGGTGGGTATGCACGGTTCCCTCACCGCGAACAAGGCTGTCCATGACTGCGACGCGCTACTGGCAGTCGGAACACGGTTTGACGACAGGGCGGCGGGGCTGGCGGAGGAATTCTGTCCCCGCGCAAAAATCATACAGATAGACATAGACGCGGCGGAAATAAACAAACTTCTTCCGGCGGCCCTGTCCATTGTGGGGGACGCGGAGTCAGCCCTGCCCGTCCTCGCACATATGCTGGAGGAGAAACTGAAGGGCAAGGAAACAAACAGCGCTTTCTGGCTCGAAAAAAACAAAGCGGCGGTTATCTCCGAAAAGAAAAAATTCCCCTCGCCGGTAAAGGACTTTATTTCCTCGATTCCTGCGGCGGCGGGAAAATACGGGATTGAAGCCGGTAACCTTATTGTCACCACGGATGTGGGGCAGCATCAAATGTGGGCGGCTCAAAGCTATCCGGTTTTGAGGCCGAGGCAGTTCCTGACATCCGGGGCGTTGGGAACAATGGGATTCGGCCTTCCCGCCGCCATGGGGGCGGCCGCGGCAAATCCGGGGAAACGGGTTATATGTCTTTCCGGGGACGGTTCAATCCAGATGAATATCCAGGAGCTGGCGACACTGGCGGAAAACGGTTTCAACATTACGGTGATTGTCTTTGACAACGGGATTCTCGGAATGATAAGGCAGCAGCAGGATTTTTCATTCGGAGGAAGGCATTCCGCCTGCATTTACTCCAAGGCCCCGGACCTGCTGAAAATAGCCGGGGCTTACGGGATACCGGCGGCGGACGCGGATTCCCCCGGATGGGAGAAGACAGCCTTTGAAGGCTCCGGGCCGCGCTTTATCCGCTTCAGGGTTGATCCGGAAGCGGACGTTTTCCCTTTCGTGGTTCCCGGCACGGCAAACATAAAGGCGGTTAAAAAGAAACAATAAACCGGCGGGAGGTTATTTCCCCCTTATACCGAAAAGTCTCTTTATGAAATTCTTAATACCCTTGCCGGAGGATTTTTTCGCTCCCGCATTACCTGCGGCGGCGGGGGCGTGACACGCAGAGCCCTGAGGCCTTCCGCTGTGTTTCTGCTTTTCACTGTTGAATCTGGAGGAAGCTGCTTTTTTCCTGCCCGCCCCGGACTTCCCGCGGGAGGCGGAAGCGTCTTTTCCACGGCGTCTTTTATCCTTGAAGTGCCGGGATTTTTCGCCGGAATCCTGGCTCCGGTTCTCTTCACCGGAAGCGTATTTACTCTGGTAATAACGCATTCTCTCTTCAAAAGACAGCCTGGACAAATCCTTGTCGTCAAAGGAAGGACGTTTGCCGCGCCGGTTTTCATTCCTGCGGGGATTCCGGTCCCTGCCGCCGGAAAAGTTTTTCTGCCCCTTCATGCGGAAGCGGCCGCCTTTTTCCCCGTCCCTTCCGGCGCGTTTCCGGCGGTCCGGCCCGTCATCGTAGTCATTCTCATAACGGGCAATCTTTATGTACATACCGTCGCTCTTATCTTCCGAGAAAGAACTGTCCGAAACAGCTCCCAGGGGGATTTTCGCCCCGATATACCGCTCTATTGAAGGCAGGTTATACACATCCTGTTCGGAACAAAAACTGTAGGCCTTACCGGTCTTTCCTGCACGGGCGGTCCGCCCGATTCTGTGCACATAATTCTCGGCTTCCTCCGGCAAATCGAAGTTGATAACCATAGCCAAATCATCGACATCAAGCCCGCGGGCCGCCACATCAGTGGCCACAAGACAGCGCAGGGAACCGGATTTAAAGGACTCTATCACCTGGAGGCGCTTCGTCTGGGGAAGGTCTCCTATGATAAAATCAGTTTCAAAGCCGTTGATACGCATTCTTTTCGCCACAACTTCACTCATGCGCTTTGTATTGCAGAAAACTATAAGGCTTTCGGGATTCTCATTCCGGATGATACCGCACAGAAGGCGCATTTTTTCATCGCTGGACACATGGAAAAGCTGCTGGTCGATTTCATCCACAGTGACATTTTCAGCCTCAATGGTAACCTCAACCGCATTGGAAGTGTATTCCCATGCAAGGTTTTTCACCCAGGAATTCAGGGTGGCGCTGAAAAGCATTGTCTGACGGGCGGAGGAAGGCGGAAGTACCTTTATGAGTTTCCGCAAATCCGGATAAAACCCCATGTCAAACATACGGTCCGCCTCGTCAATCACAAGGAATGCCACACCGCTCAAATCCATGCTGCCGCTCTGCTGGAGGTCTATGACCCGGCCCGGAGTGCCTATAATAATATCAACGCCCTGTTTAAGAAGGGCAATCTGCCGGTTATAACCCACGCCGCCGTAAAAACTTGCGGATTTTACACCCGTATGGGCGCTTAGAATTTTCGCCTCCTCTTCAACCTGAACCGCAAGTTCACGGGTGGGAGTCATAATGAGGGCTTTTTTCCCTTTCAGTTCGCCGTCGGAAAGCATCCGCTGCAAAACGGTTATCAAATAAGCGGCTGTCTTCCCGGAACCGGTCTGGGACTGGACATACAAATCGGAACCCTGTAAACCGGCTTTAAGGACTTCTTCCTGAACAGGCATACATGAAACATATCCGGCGTCGGATATTCCCTGAACAAGATTTTCATCAAGTGTTAAATCTGTAAATTTCATCGTACTATAGAATATCACAAAGAAAAAATTTGAAAAAGATGTATTTTCAAATATTGTTTCATCCTTATATGCGGCGGCAAATTAAAAGGAATTCATCCCCTTCATTGATTTTTAGCCGAAATGAAGATATAATTTTTGCAATGCGTTTTATTGTCGCTTCTGATATACATGCTAACCTGCCGGCTCTGGAAGCTTTTTACGGACTCCTTGACTCCAGGGGACTTTCCGATACCCCGGTTTATTTTCTGGGCGATTATGTGAATCTCGGTGCCTTTCCGGATGAAACGGTTTCACTTCTCCGGTCAAAAAAAGCGGCGCTCTTCCTTATGGGAAACCATGACAGGTATATCGTCAACCTTCAATCTTTAATGCACAACCCCTACATTGACGACCAGGAAGGAATCCGGCACTGTGTGTGGACAAAAGAATGCCTGTCCGCGGAAAACCTGGACTGGCTCACGAACCTGAAAGCGGAATATTCTTTTGAGGCGGAAGGCTGGACGGTGAATTTGATACACGGCCGTTACGGTTCCGACGAGGAAACAATAGACGATACGAAACTTCCGTCTTTTCAGGGGAATACAATTTTCATATGCGGGCACACCCATGTACCGCGGGATACCGGAGGAAAAACAGCCGCGGGAAGATACCGCGTTTTAAATCCGGGCAGCCTGGGGAAGCCTCTGGACGGGGATAACCGCGGGGCATTCGGCATTGTGGATATTCCTTCCGGTACAAAAGACAACCCGGGGGAACCGGATTTTGAAATTGTACGCTTCGAATACGACATTGAAAAAAACGTGGCCGCCCTGAAAAAACAGCAGGTTCCATGGCGCAACGGTATCATAAACAGCCTGCGCAGCGCGGTTTACACAAACGGAAACCCGGAAAAAAGATGAAAGCGCCTGAAAAACAGAGGGGTGTCATACGGATTTTTTCCGGCGGCGATATTTTCGGCGTAAGCGGGATGAGGTGCGTCCTGAGCCTTCTGCCCGCCCTGATTGAAAGCGAAAAGATAGATTTCTGCATCGTCAACGGGGAAAATGCCGACTCGGGTTCAGGCATTACGGAGGAACAGGCGGAAAAGCTCTTCGGCTGCGGAGTCGATGTCATAACGGGAGGGAACCATTCCTTTGAGAAAAGAGCGTTGTGGCCTGTTCTGGACAAATTTGAACCCATATTGAGACCGGGGAACTTCCCCTGCCCGCCGGATGAAATACCGCAGGAAAAAAAAGACTTGTTTACGGATACAGCGCCAAGCCTTCCTGGCAGAGGATATATAACACTAGAAAAAATGATAAACGGTACACCGGAGAAACTGTGCGTCATCAATGTGCAGGGAAGGGAATTCATGAAACCGCTGGACTGCCCGTTCCGGTACACGGAAAAAATCCTGGAAGGGCTTGAAGGATATCCCGGCATCCCCGTCATAGTGGATTTCCACGGGGAATCGAACAATGAGAAGGAAGCGTACTGCCTTTACTTTGACGGAAAAATTTCAGCGGTTACAGGAACCCACACGCATGTCCAGACCGGGGACGCGCGGATTCTGGAAGGGGGAACCGCCTGCATTTCCGATTTGGGGATGTGCGGTCCGGTCCGCTCCGTAATCGGCTCGAACCCGGAGGATTCAGTTCAAAAAGCCCTCAGGCAAACATTTCTCCAAATGCGGGAAGCGGAAGGACCGGCGGCGCTGCGTGGCTGCATCATCGACATTAACCGGGAAACATCGAAGGCTGTTTCAATCACAACAATCGATGAAAAAGAGTTTTAAAACCTTATGCACCGCCACCGTTGCGTGACGCCCGCTTATTTCCCTTTGCGCAGGATAAAAAGATACTCGGATACATGGATGTCACGGCTGTTCAGGTTTCTGCTTCCGCGGAACGTGTTGTACGGCATCTCGACGGTTTTCAGCGTCCCGTATTTCCCGAGCATCGCTTTCATCCCGTCGAACGTGATGAAACCCTCGGAATTGTATGAGACGATGATGAAGCGCGCGTCAAGGCCGGCGATGATTTTTTCCATGGATTCCAGCGCGGAACGCGGTTTGTTGAACGCCGACCGGTTCCAGTCCTGCGTTATCCCGGAAACCGCGCTGATTTCCACATCCAGTTTGTTCTTGATGATGAGGTTGAGCATAAAGTAATTCGAGCCGTAAGGATGCTGGTTGTACGGCGGATCCAGATAGGCTACATCGATGTTCCGCAGGCTTCCGGCAAGTTCCACGGCATCCGTCCGGTGGATTTCGGCGCGGGAATTGAAATTGCTCAGCACCGGCTCTTTCAGTTCTATTTTTCCGAAGATGCGGGTCAGCGCGTTTTTCCCGGCGCCGCCGAAACAGCCGATGCCGGTGTTCTTGTCCTTGTAAAAACCTTTGAACACGCCGCTCGTGTTCACATGAACCGAGGCTTCGGTCACCAGCGGCGCAAGAAAGAATTTCTTCATTTCATCTTCACGGACGATTTTGTCGATGAGCGCCCGGTACGTGTCGAGCCGGAGCGCGTTCTCACGGGTGTAAAAAACCCGCTCGCCTTTTCGGATGGCCGCGTCGTCTTTTGGCGCATAGTGTTCCGTGATGATTCCCGGAATTTTCTCCGCCTCATACGCCCGTTCGATGGCGGCACGGTAGGCGGCCCACCTTTCTTTCGGGAAATCCTCCCTGTTCGTCAGGTAGCAGTCATTGATGAGGCGGGAATATTCCTCCAGGTCGTTGACTATCAGAACACCGCTGTATTTTTTCAGCATCCTGGCTACAACGCCGGAGCCGGAAAACAAATCAGCGCACACAAGCTTTTCTTTCCCCAATGTGCGGGCGACGGCGGCGACCTCAGCTTCGATGCTGCCGATAAGCTGCCGTTTGTTTCCGAGATACGTGATTATCTGTGTCGTAAGATATTCGCTGTTTTCTTCTTTCATTGTTTTATACGGGAACCATTATACATTATAAAAGCGGCAACAATCACAGTGACGGAAGGATTTTCTTTTTGTATTCTTCCGCAAGTTTTTCGTCCGGCCATGCCGCCCGGTTCGCAGGACTTGTTGACGGAAGATAAAAATATTCGACACCGTATTTTTCCGCGCAATATTTTCTGTAAAGCGCGAAGGCGGTTTTTCCGGTGCAGAAAATGCGGCTGATTTTTGAGTTTGAAAGCAGCGGCGAAAAATCATTCGGAACGCCGTCCGTGATGGAGGAATCCGACGCGCCTTCTATATCGCAGGATGCAAGAACGTCCCAGAGCGCAATGCGGTGCCGCAGAAGAAAAGCGGCGCGTTCCCGGACAGCGCCCGCTGTATCGGCGGCAATGTTTGCCCAGCGGGCGGCTTCCGGTACAAAGAAAACGTTTTGTTCAAGGTAGGCGTCCGGATCGTTTTCAAAGCCCTCGCCTTCCTGAACAAGCTGATTGTATCGTTTCTCAAACGCGGTGGAAATGTATTTCAGAAAAATCAGACCGATGATGACGTTTCGGTATTCGGAAGCGGGAATATGCCCCCAAAGAACGCAGGCGGCGTTCCAGATTTGTTTTTCAAAGCCGATGTCGGCGTTGTTGCGGGTTTTTTCGGTTCCCGTTTTTTCTTTTTTTGCCATGAGTTTAATCCTTATGTGGTTTTTTATTATAACATAAAAAGGTTTTTGAGACAGTCGTCTTTTATTAAAAAGAAGCGGTTCTTGGTTCCGTCTCCGCCGCGGCGCTGACTGCCGATGCGGTGCTGGCGAGTTCGTTTTTTATTCTGTTCCGCTGCGGTTATTATCATATTCTTTGGAAGTTCATTCTCTTGTGTCTGGTGATTGAGCAAGTTGCCGTCCCATTCTTTTTTCTGATGGAAGTCTTTCCCCGTAAGAAAATTTACTATATACTGTTTGCGGGACTTGTCTGCCTGCTGTTTGCAAAAACAATTTTTTTTATGACCGGCTGATGTTCTTATAAACCGGCAGGAATACGCAATCATGAAAGACAAATCTTTAAACAGAGAAAAAGAAAGACTCCGCCGCAGGCTTGACAACTCCGGTTTTGTCCGTGCCATCGGCTGGAACGACAACGAAAATATGATTACCGGATGGACTTCCTTTACCGTCACTCTCTTTTTTCTGAACGGACATCTGCCCGAAGTGCAGCACCGGGTGTGTGACTGTGTCCGGGAATACGCTTCTCTTATTGGCAAAGAGGCAAAGTTCTATGTGAGTCCCGTCACATCCCGGCTGCATCTGGCAAAAAACGGACGGATTAAACTGCTGACTGAAAACGATATCCGTAAAGTCCGGGAAAAGGGCGAACGCAAGACGGTGAAATTCCTTATGGCTTCCCACGAAACCATGGAGGAATACAATACTGTGCCGCCGAAATTTTCGCTGTTTGTCAGCCTGCAGCTTGACATCGAAGACAGTGAGGATGAAATCCCTCCGGAAAGAAAAGTCAGCATGATCAGCGCGGTCTTTCCTCCTTCCTTTTTTCTGATTGACAAACAGCCGCTGACATTCACCGATTTGGTGCTGAAGTGGAGCAACGCCCTGCATCCCCTCAGCGGAACCGCCGGCTGGGGAATCAGCCAGCATTCCAGCGAGTTCAATTTTCTTGCTGCCCAGGACACCTTTGCCCAAGAACTGCTGCGCTTTCCCGGACTGGAACTGCCGCCTTTGCCAACAATGCCCGAAGACACCCGGCTGTTTGAAAACCACATCGCCGGCATCAACTGGCTGACGGTTATCTGCCGCCGGTTTGCGGAACAAGTCGGCGGAGAGGAAAGTCTCCGGGCGTTGGGAAAGGAGTATCCCATTGCCCGTTATGATGACGGATTTATCATCCAGGCCGGCCCCAAACCGGAGCTGGGCGACCGGAAAGCGAAACGGATTCCCGCTTATTACGGCAAAGTCCACGACCTGCTGCGCCCTCTGTACCCGCCGCCGGAGGAGCTGAGAAACTGCCTGATCGGTTCCGTGATCGATTTTGATCCCTTCACCAAAGACCTCAACCGCTATTCAAAAGAAGAAGAGGCGCAGCGCAGTCTGGATTTTTACAACCGGTGGATGAACCGCTTTTCCGCCGGTACCAAAATGCTGCCCCTTTACAAAAGAAATAAAAAATTACGGGAATACTTTCTTTCCCTGTTCCGCGGCGCAGAAGAGGATTGAACGGAGAATCCGCCCGGCTTGGGGCTTGTGCGTCGAAGTATACGCAGAAAAGGATGGTGCAAACAATGTCTAAATATAAGAAACCGTTATTGTTCTCCCTCAGTCTTTTGCCGGTTGCGGTTATTGCAGGAATTTCCGTAGGTTTTTATCAATTAGACGTCTATTCTGAGGAAATAATTGCCGAAGTGCTTGCCGAATTTGGAAACACAGATATTTTAATTGTGGTTGCTGCGGTGCAGACAGTAGGCTATGCACTATTCTTTGGATTCTTTGGCTATATTCTTGCAGATAAAACCGGGCTCTGGAAGCCTATTCAATTTGAGAAAAGAGGCTTGGTTGTTACGCTTGTAATCTCCGTAACCGGTGGTATTGTATTCAGTCTTGACCATTGGGTGTTTGGCAGTATGATTGACGGCATTCAAGCTGTCAATGCCGCAAGTTTAACCGTAAGCGGTGTGATTGCATCTGTTCTGTACGGCGGCATCATAGAGGAAATAATGCTGCGGTTATTCTTTATGTCGCTGATTGCTTTTATTGTGTGGAAATTGTTCTTCAGGAAACACGGCAAAGAGAACATTCCAACAAGCGTATCCGTAGTTGCAAACATTGTTGCGGCATTTCTTTTTGCAGCAGGACATTTGCCGTTTACAATGGGTATTTTTGGTACATTGACACCTCTGATCTTACTCCGCTGCTTCCTGCTCAACGGTGGCTCCGGACTTGCATTCGGTTGGCTGTATCGCAAGTATGGGATTGTTTATGCAATTTTAGGGCACGCATTGTTCCATATCGTGGGTAAGTTGATTTGGCTTGTTTTTATCTAGACGTTTATAATGAATAAAAAAATCAAATATTTTTTAATAGCGTTGTTTAAATATTCTTTTATTTTCTTGTTTTTAATAATAACGCTGCTGATATTGTTTATTTTTAAAGAAGCTTATGAACAAAAATATGAACCCCGTGGATATACATCACCATATAATAAAGATGTTTCTTTTTGTTTTACGCAAATACCTGCTGATGATTTTTTCCTGACAATTCAATCAATGATTATCCGGGCAAAAGCAATCAGAAATGTTAGGGGAATCAGTTTTATCACAGTTTATTTTGATAATGATAATCATATCAAATCTTTTGAAGCTACTTTTGTGTTAAAAAACAGACAGTTGTTCCGCGGCTTTATGACAGTAGAAAGTAACGGAAGCGCCTTGCAGGAGTATTATTACTATAAGTATTCGGAAAAATATAAAATTTCTGACTATGATAACATACTGATGCAGTGTCAATCTTTTAAAGAAATGATTCCATTTCAAAGATTTGTCCAAAAGGCGGTTATTACAGACAGGAAAATATCCTTTTACAATAACGATAATCTGGTAAGTGAGTATAATTGTGAGTGAATTTAATTTTATTGCTGATTACAGACAGGGCTATTGTAAAAGAGCTTGACAAAAAACAGGAAGACAACAGAGACGGCTTTACCCGTGCAGAAAAGACATTTTGAAAAACCACGGTTGCGGAGAAACATCAACGGCATTCTGGTTCCGCACAAAGGATTGGAGCCACGCCGGAGGCGGCCGCTTTCTGAACGGAGTGAAGAAAGCGGCTGGAGCGGCAGCGGAATGGCGGAAAGCCTGGTTTTTCCAGCAAAAATGTGCCCAAATATAACAGACCGGCAATAGATGATGCAATTACTAGTGGCAAACAGCTTAGATTCAGCCATGACCCTAGAAAATATCATGACTGTGCACTAGAATGGGAATGGAATTATATAAAAAATAAGATGAATATAGATGAGTTTGATGTTGATGATGTATTAATTTATAGAGAGGATGGATTCTGG
>CASGDA010000018.1 GCA_949300145.1 uncultured Treponema sp.
CCGAACACGGAAGTCAAGCTCTCTTACGCCGATGATACTGCTGATCAAGTGGGAAAGTAGGTAGCTGCCGGGCTTTTTCTTTTTCCTTCCGCCTTCATGTTTCATGCTTCAGTTGTTATCGCCGTCATCTTGACTTAGCTGTTTCCGTGGGAATATAATTATTTGTTGTTTTAAGGGGTTTTCCTTGGAAACTGGATATACTATTGTTGTAGGAAATTCTGACGTTTTAATATCAATATGCGGCTCCAATGATAATAATCTGGCTGTTCTGGAAACATATTTAGGCGCGCCTCTTGTGGTGAGGGGGAATGAACTTACCCTGCTTTCCTCTGATGCCGAAATCTGCAGAAAGTTTCAAATTCTTGTTGATAAAATCATTGCATTTTCCTCCGGTAATTCCGGTAATAATGATAATTCCGGATTTTATGACTTTTCAGCTGTGAACGACCGGAGATTCCTGCTGGATTGCGGTTATTCTTCCGAAAATATCCCTGTTTTGGATGAAACGATTTTAACCGGCATCATCAATTCCCTGGAAAATCCCCATGATGAGGAATTCCCGATGAATTCCTGCATCGACATACCTCATTCCTACAGGAAAATTTTTCCGAAAACGCTTAAACAGGCTGAATTTTTTTCTAAAGTAAAAACAAGTGACGTGGTTTTTTGTGAGGGTCCCGCCGGAACAGGGAAAACTTTTTTAGTCCTTGCGGAAGCCCTTTATCTTCTGCTTTCAAAACGGGTTCAGAAAATTGTGCTTACCCGGCCTGTTGTTGAAGCCGGCGAGAATCTGGGGTTTCTTCCCGGGGATTTGGAGCAGAAACTCAATCCTTACCTCCGTCCGTTGTATGACGCGATGGAGAAGATTCTTCCACGGGAAGTTATAAGAAGGCTTATGGATTCTTCGGCTATAGAAGCGGCTCCACTGGCCTATATGCGGGGCCGCAGCATCGATAATGCCGCCGTTGTTCTTGATGAGGGACAGAACACGACAAAGGGTCAGATGAAGATGTTTTTAACCAGATTGGGTGAAAATTCAAAGGCTTTTGTCACCGGGGATTTGTCCCAGGTGGATTTACCCAGACATGAGGTTTCCGGGTTTTCCCATGCGTTGGAGGTGTTGAAGAATATTGAAGAAATCGCCATAATTTCATTTGGACACGGTGATGTTGTGCGTGTCCCGATTGTAAAGAAAATTATACAGGCTTATGAACAGAAGAAAAAATAACTCTACGCCGGGATTAATTCCTGCGTGTTTGAAAAAACTGCATATGAATGCAGAAAAAATAATCCTGCTGTTGACGGGATTTTTTGTTCTGTCGCTGGCGACTTGTGTTTCTCTTGTGGAAAGTTCAGGATTCAAACGTATAAACCTGAATGATTTTAAAGTGGGGACAATCGCGGAACGGGATGTGGTTCTTCCCAGGGATCTTTCTTATATTGATGAAAATGCGACCGAAATACGCCGGAATGCCAGGTTGAATTTGGTAACCGCCGTGTTCCGTTATTTTTCCACGGATTCTGGAACTTCCCCGGAATCAACCGCACTTTCTCTGAATCAGATAAATTTTTTTGAATTCCTCCATTATATTGAAAAGCTTCGGATGGATTCCTCTGATGCTGTGACCAATTCTCTGGAAGTCCAGGAATCCTACCCCGGAACCGTTTCTCTGTCTGTCCTGGAATCGTTTTTTTCCCTGCCTCCTGAAGCCCAGTCCGAGATACTGCGCTTTACATCCGCTTTTTTTAACGCTGTGAATGCGAAGGGGCTTGCCGCGTTTCCGGATAAAGGGTTGGAGCAATTCAGCAAAACCGAAGTTGAAGTTGTCCGCGGAAATGAAAGGATTACGGTTCCGAAATCTTCCTTGTTGACCAGGGAGAATCTGTCAGACTTCCTTAATTCCGAGGTTTTTTCTGCGGGATTGAATTCAGCCTGGGAAAAATATGTTTTGGCATTTGTTGTCCCGTTCCTGAAAGAAAACCTTATCTTTCAGAGTGATGAAAGCGAGGCGAAAATTCAGCTGGCCCTTGAGTCCGTTTCCCCCGTTTTGGTTGTGATTCCTAAGGGTGAAAAAATTGTAAGGCGCGGGTTCGTCATAACGGAGGAAAGTTACAGCCAGCTTGAGTATTTGAGCAAAGCCGACGTGAAAATCAACAAGGAGCGTTTCCTTGCAACGGTGCTGGTTTTGTTTATATCGATGGTGGCCTCAGTTTTTATGCTTTCCCTGGTTTCCTGCAAAGAGCTGGGCTTTTTCCGCTACCAGCTTTTCCTGATGCTTTGTTTTGCCATTGTATATGTTTCCTGCCTTGTGTTTTCACATATCCAGGTTCTGCAGAGGCCCCTTAACTATATGCTGGTCCTTCCGGTGGCTTTTTTTGCGATGCTTGCCGCGATTTTGCTGAATAAAATCGCCGCCATAATAATGGTGTTTATTTTTTCCGCCGGGGTTTTCTGTGCCTCAAGTTTTATGCCTGAGCCCGTCCTTTTTTCAATATTTTCAGGAATGTCAGCCGTCGCTGTAATCCGCGATACGGGGAAGAGGCTGGATCTTGTCCGTTCAGCGGGATTCCTCGCCGTAATGAGCGCCGTCTCCAGTTTTATAATAACAGTTGTGTATACGGTTTCCTTCCCCGGAATGTCTTTTTATGTCATGGGCGCCGCGGTGAACGGTTTTTTGAGCGGGATACTGGTTATCGGCTTCCTTCCTTTGCTGGAAAACCTTCTTAATGCCGTAACGAGTTTCAGGCTGATGGAGCTTTCCGATTTGAATACTTCGCTTATGCAGAAAATGCTTCTGACTGTTCCCGGAACCTACAACCATTCCCAGATGGTGGCTTCCCTGGCGGAAAACGCCTGCAGGGCTATAGGCGCGAATTCCCTGCTGGCCAGGGTAGGCGCTTATTACCATGATATCGGTAAAATGGAGCAGGGTGAATATTTTGTCGAGAATCAAACCGGCGAAAACAAGCATTCGGATTTAGCCCCGAGATTGTCCGCCACGATTATACGGAGCCATGTCAAACAGGGGCTGGAGAAAGCCAGAAATTTGAAGCTTCCGCAGGAAGTAATCGATATTATTTCAGAGCACCATGGAAACAGTGTCATTTCGTATTTCTACAATAAAGCGAAGGAAGAAAACCCTGAAACCGATCCGGAGGATTTTATGTATCCGGGGAATCCGCCACGCTCAAAGGAATCGGCTGTTGTGATGCTTGCGGATACCGTTGAGGCCGCCTGCAGGAGTCTGGAAAAACCTTCAGCCCCGAGACTTGAGAAATTCATCGATGAGCTTGTGAAAGCCAAAATAGAACACGGCCAGCTTAAAGACAGCGACCTGACTTTCAGGGATTTGGGCGTCATAAAACGGACCTTTGTGAATATTCTCGCCGGATATTACCATACAAGGATAGAATACCCCAACCAGAAGGATCCAGATGAAGTCGAAAAAAATCAGGATAAGGAAAAGGTGAAGGAAACGGCGCGTGAAATTGTGAGGGAGATAACGAAGGAAACCGCCTCTTCCGGCGGGGTTCCGGCGGCTAAGGAAGCCGCGCCGGAGACAACCGGGGATGCCGTAAAGGAAACTTCAAAGACCGGGAAACGCGGCTCCGCGGCGGGTAAGACGGCCGGGAAAAAGCGGCTGAATTCCGGGGCCGGGGTAAAAAAAGCCGGCAAAGGAAAATCGGAGTGAGCGGTTCTGAGTACAGTGAAAATCCTTCTGTGTCCCCTGCGTCTGTGTATGAAGGGGGGAATTTCCGTTTCCAGCTTTCATTTGAAGACGGAAAACAATTCCCTGTGAATATGGAAGGATTAGCCCGTACAGCAGGGACAGTGCTGGAAAACCCTGCCGTGAATCCTGGCGGAAAATTCTGGGATTTTTCGGTTGTTTTTTGCGGAAATGAATTTATCAGAGGGCTGAATAAAAAGTTCCGGAATATCGATGAACCCACGGATATCCTCTCCTTTGAGCTCGGCGTGGATTACGAGGATGAATGCGGAAAGGTTGTTTTCAGTGCGGGGGAGGTAATAATAAGTTTTGAAAAACTTCTCTCCAATTCTTCCGAATTCGGCGTTACTGTAAATGAAGAATTGAAACGCCTCATTATTCATGGTATCCTTCATCTAAGCGGGATGGATCATTCTGACAATTCCCCGGAGCAGGAAATGCTCAAAATACAGGAAAATATATTGAATACCCTGGTTGATGAAATTGTTTTTGAAGAGGAATAAAATGGGATTTCTTGAAAAATTAACCCGGAAAAAAAAGGATTCTTCTTCCAAAGATTTAGAAGAAAATCTAGCGGAAAGGCTTAACGAAGAAAAACGGGATATGATCCGCGGCGTGGTGGATTTGTCTGAAACTTCCGTGAAAGAAGTCATGGTGCCGCGTATTGATGTTGATTTTATTTCTTTGGATATTGAAGGCAACGAGCTTCTTATGAAGATCGCTGAAAGCGGTCATTCCCGGTTCCCCGTATATGGAGAGACAATCGACAATGTAGTCGGCGTGCTGTATGTGAAAGACCTTCTGAATCTGCTGTCAAAAAACGAGGCGTTGGAAATAAAAAAAGTCCTGCACAAGCCGTTTTTTGTCCCCGAAACAAAACGCATCGACGCCCTGCTGCGTGAATTCAAGCGCCGCCATATACATATCGCCATCGCCGTGGATGAATACGGCGGTGTTTCCGGTATTGTCTGTATGGAAGATATTATAGAAGAAATTGTAGGCGATATTCAGGATGAGTTTGACAACGAGCGCGAGGACATTGTGCCCATAAGCGACGGGGTGTGGCTTTGTGACGCCAGAGCCGATTTGGATGATTTGTCGGATATTTTCGGCGATGCTGTTCCCGGGGAGGAATTCGACACTCTGGGAGGCTTTGTCTTTAATCTTTTCGGGAAAATCCCTGTACGTTATGAGAAAGTGTGCTGGAATAACTTTGAGTTTATTATTCAGGATATGGACGGGCACAGAATCAATACAGTAAAAATCATTGAGAAAGAGGAACCTGAAAAAACAGAGTAGGTTTCTGTTTCGGACACTGAAAATAGACGGATGGTAAAAATCGTGGGAAAAAACATAAAAAGGGTTTTGATTGTCTTTGTTTTGATTCTGTCTGTTTTCCCCGGCCTTTCCGCCCAGACTGCGGTGGATTTTTACAGACGGGGAAAAAACGCGCAGAACAGCGGGGACTGGTATTCCGCGGCAGAACAATACCAGGAGGCCCTGAGAATCAATCCCTCTTTCTTTGATGCGCTCTATTCCCTGGCCCAGTGTTTTTATGAACTGGAGGAATATGACAGGGCTTTGACCTATGTGCTTGAGGCCGGAAAACTGCGTTCCAATTCCCAGGATGTGCAGACGCTCCACGGATTCATCCTTATAGGACTGGGACAACTGGAGGAGGCGTCGGCTGTTTTTTCCTCCGTCCTCACCTCCTGGCCGAATAACATTAACGCCAGGTTCGGTCTCGGTGAGCTTGACGTGGCGGCCGGCCGTATTTCCGCGGCGGAGAACCAGTATATGCAGGCTTTGTACCGGAGTCCTGAAAACCGCCGGGCGCTTTTATCCCTCGCAATGATTTGCCAGGAGGAGGGGAAAAACGAAGCCGCCGCGGGTTTCATTGAACAGGCCCTTAAATATTACGGTGACAACGCACAAACCCTGTATATAGCCGGTGTTTTTGAGATGAATAGGAAAAACTACGGTCTGGCGGACAAATATCTGCGGGCCGCGCTGACAGTTGATTCCGGATACATCGACGCTTTGGACGCCCTCGCCTCCGTTCTGTATTATTCCGCCCGTTACCAGGAAATGAATTCCGTGGCGGACACTTTGATTGGGAAAGACAGGGGGAAAACGAAATTCTGGTACCAGAAGGTTCTCGCCCTCTCCAAATTAAACCGTATCGATGAGGCTGTGTCCGCCGCCTCTTCGGGCTTGAAATCCGGACAGGATGACGAGATACTCAGAAGTTTCGCCGAGGATTTGATTCTGGCGGCCTTTCCTGTGGAGGATTCAAGACGCGCCGGGTGGGCTTCCGCCAGATTTAAGAATGCCGCGTCATTTGAACGGCACAATATGCCGGGCCGCGCCATTTTGGAATACAGGAGGGGTTTAAAGCTCAACCCGTATGATACAGCCGCAAGATCAGCCTATGCATCCCTGCTTCTTGCAGGCGGATACCATACAAGATATCTGGAGGAAATGGTATTCATCCAGTCTCTCGGAGACACCTCCACAAAGGTGAGCGATGCGGTTGAAAATTACGGGAATTTACTGAGCCAGTCGGTTTCTTCCCGGTGGAACATCGACTCCCTTTATGTGGATAAGGGGCATATTTCCATCGGGCTCTATTTTTTCGGTTCTTCCGAAAATCTTATCCACCCCGGAGCGGAGGAAACAACCGCTTCCGCCCTTGCGGATGTCCTTTCATTTTACCGCCGGTTTGATATTTATACGGATAAAACGCCGGTGTCGGGATATGCGGAGGCGTTCAGAAAATCCCGTGAAAACGGTGATGATTATTTCGCCCTTGTGACTTTGGATGAAAACAATACGGATATAAGCGTCAAAATGGAAGTGTTCCTGTCCAGGACCGGTGCGCCGGCCGCTGTTTTTTCCGTTTTCAGGACGGGAAACGGGCGTTTCTCCTCCGCGCTGCGCCGTCTGGCGGATACCGCCGCCGCATCCTTCCCTGTATACGGGACTGTCATCCAGAGAGACCAGAATAACCTTGTGATTGATTTGGGGAAGACCGACGGAATCGCCGCCGGCGCCCGTTTCGCGGTCATCCCCTCCGGCGCCCTGTCCTTTATTACCGACGGGCTGGGCGTTGACTTTACGGAGGAGTCCGTTTTGGGTTATGTGGATATCACCGCTGTTGATTCCGATGTCAGCGAGGGAACTTTTTCGCGGAAGGGATTTTTTGACAGGATGAATCCCGGCGACGTTGCCGTTCTTCTTCCTCCTGAACCGGAACCGGAAGCCGGGACAGCGGAGCCCGCCGCCGGAAACACAGGAACCGGCACGGAACCCGCTGCGTCACAAACCGTCATTTCAGGAGATTCCCCGTGGGAGCCGGGGCTGTTCTCTATTTTGCGCAGTATAAGATAGGGAAGGTCTACAGTTTTTCCATTGTTCTTTGGATCCATTCCCGGGACTTGTTGTAATAAAGTTCCTGGGAGAGCAGGAATTCCTGCAGGGCTTTGCCGTAATCAGCCGTAAAGAAATAAGCCTGCCCCAGGTAAAAATGAACCCTTGCGGAGATTTCAGGCGTCCTTCTCAGATTCATGAATTCCGACAATTCGGAAGACAGCTTGTCCCATTGCCCGTCCGTGAAATTGTCATCAAGTATTTTTTTCAGGGCGGATTCTTCCCCTCCGGAGGCTTCATAATCTTCCGGGAAGCGGTAAGGGGTGTCCTGTGCGCTGTTCCGGGGCTTTCTGTTTCCCGATGTGAAGTCATTCAATGAAGCGATTATTTTCTCCGTATTTTCCGAAAAAGTCACTGTGTTTTTGCCGGAAGTCCCCTCCGCCAGGTTAAGTGTGGGCAGGGGGATGGCGCGGGCTGTGGCCTTTCGTACAGGGGTCAGTCCTGCGTATTCGGCGGGGACTTCCACCGGAATTTCGTTTGTATTCTCCCCGAATTTGAATGAAGCCGTTCCGCTGCGGATGGTGTCCTCCGGGACCGCCGCATAATAATACGGAACTCCCGGGACTGGGTAATCCACATACGGAAGGTCATCCCCTTTCAAAGTGGCTATAATAGTCGCGCGGGTCAGTGCCGTCTGGCTTTCAAAAGGGGTGGTGGAACGGTAGAGCAAAACCGCTTTGTCCCCGGCGGACGAGGTCCAGCTTACTATCACCGCCTGGTTTTTCAATATCACGTCGAAAAGGGAAATCTGAACGCCGGGAAGTTTTTCGCTTACGGTGATTTCCACCGGGAAAACCAGGGAGTTTCCCGACGGCACGAAAAAGGTTGTCTGTGCACCGGTTTTTTCATCATAAGGCAGAACAGCGTAATAAAATTCACCGGAGGTTTCTATAGAGTCTGTGAAGGAAAATATGTCTTTTGGGGTTATCCCCGCTTCTTCCGCTTCCATGTAATTCGACAGGGTTATCGGTTTTGAATGGCGTAAAATCTTCGCACCTGTGTTTTGTCCCTGACAGGGCTTCCAGCTCAGGGTTATGCGCTGTCCGTCGGACTCGGCTTTTATTGCTGACGGAACCGGAGGCACGGGAACCGTCTTTGCCTGCATTTTTTCAACAGGTGTTCCTTCTTCAGGGACAGCCTGTTCCGGAAGCTCTTGGGCGCCGGCTTCGTAGGAGGAGAAAATCAAAAATATAACCGTTAAAGACGGCAGAAGAAAAGAACGGAAGAACTTCATATTACTGTCATTTTCGCAATAATTTAAAGAATTTGCAAGAATTAAAATACCGTCGTCAGCTCACTTATCCTTCTCCGGCTCTGTCTCCGCAAGCCGCCGCACCCGCTCCAGTGAAAGCCCGGTGAGCTCCGAAATTTCCGTGACGTCATATCCCCTGCCCAGCATACTCCTGGCAACCTGTTCCGCTCCGATGGCTATGCCGCGCTCTTCCCCGACGGCAACGCCCTCGTCAAAGCCGATGGCGATCCCCTCCTGCCTCTCCTCCTGCTTTATCATCTCAAGCGTCATATACTCAGTCCTCCAGTGCGCGTTCCTCCGCGCCTCCGCCACAAGCCCTTCAAGCCTGCCGGTAAACCCGTCCACCGGCTTCCCCCTCCTGAAAGGGTCGAAGGTGCAAAGGAATATAACCCAGCTCTCCTTTATCTCCTTGAAAGCCTGTCCCTTTCTCAGCGTGTCAAGGTCAATCGCCGCCTGGTAGTACCTCGATCGCAGCGGAAGGTATCCCCTGTCAGCAGTCTGCACCTCGATGTCGGCCCAGAAGCCGCTCGATAAACTCCCCGCAGACGTCAGCGTCGGACATCACCCGGCAGAACATGAAGTCGTTGGAGATGGTGAGATCCTCCCAACGGCCGGGCGTTTTGCCCCTTGCCCCGTTTTTTTGCATTACGGATTCCTCCTGTATAACTATATATACGGGGAAACCTGCTTCCTGCCCGCATTTGGGCGGATTTTTTCCGCCGGAAACGCCGGTGTTTTTAATTATAAGGTATATGTGCGGATTTGTCATTCTCTGTTTTAATTAAACTAAGTGTTTCATCCTGATGAAACTGCGGGCGCGGAAGCGGAGCGGCGGCTGTTTTCATCCGGTGTTCCGGTGCGGGACGCCTTTAATGACGGGGCAGGCTTACCTGCACGGCAGGAAAAAACATAAAAACACCGGAGCCCGGGCTTTAAATATGGTGTTTTCCTGCTCCGTAGCGTTTGAACCTTGTTTTCCCACCGGCAAAAAATATTTTCCCGGTGCGAAAAAATATTTATCCAGTGGGAAAATCAATTTATCCAGTGAGAAAAAATATTTTCCCAGTGGGAAACACGGATTTCCTCCGCCGGCAAGGTCAGCGCGCCCGGCGTTTTTTTTATTCCGCCGGAAAGAAAAAAGCTTGTCGGAAATAACGGGGGGGGGGGGGTACAATAAAACCTCTTAAACCAAAAAGGAGTTGTTTATGAAGAAATTCATGTGGATTTTCGCCTTTGCGTTCGCGTTGACCGCGCTGACCGTGTTTTTCACCTCCTGTTCCAGCGGCGGGGACGACGGCCCGGACACCATAACAATCAAAACCTATGATGACCTCGTTGCATTCGCCGAGCGGGTGAACGGCGGCGAGATTGACTTGAACGCCGAGCTTCAGGCGGACATCGAGATACCCGACGGTGCGGACTGGAAACCGATCGGTTATGTCAAAATGAAAAGCGGTGTACTTGTATATAATAAAACTGACTCTGAAAGTTACTTCAATTGGGACAGTATCGACTGGGGCAACGGAAGATATTATTACGGAACATTCAACGGCAACGGTTACACAATACGCGGTAAGATTAAAGCCGACCCCGATGCGGACAGGAACGTCTTCGCCGGATTTTTCGCAAGTTTGGCCGGAGACTCAGAAGTATACAACCTCAAACTGTATGTCACCATAGAAGTTGGGGGCGACCTGATGCGTCTGGGCGGTGTTGCTGGCCATTTGGACGGCGGCACAATCGAGAACTGCGATGTCACAGCGATTTTCACCAGTAACGGCGGGCCGGAGGTGAATATAT
>CASGDA010000019.1 GCA_949300145.1 uncultured Treponema sp.
CCGAACACGGAAGTCAAGCTCTCTTACGCCGATGATACTGCTGATCAAGTGGGAAAGTAGGTAGCTGCCGGGCTTTTTCTTTTTCCTTCCGCCTTCATGCTGCCATTACTCAGGTTGGATTCAGGTTCGGGTTATGAAAAGACTTCCTTCTTTTGATAAAGTCCTTCTGTTTTCTTATTTCATCATTATATCTCTGTTGGGAACCTTACTGTTGTCCCTCCCTGTTTCATCTTCCGGGAGTCCGTTTGCGTTTACCGATGCCTTGCTGGTTTCTGTTTCGGCGTGTTGCGTCACAGGATTGACTTCAGTCGGGATGGAAGAATTCTCCACCTTCGGTCTTGTCGTGTTGATGCTGCTCATAGAATTGGGCGGCATGGGGCTCATTTCTTTCTTTGCCTTGTATGTCGCCGCACCGCAAAGGCGCATATCGTTGCTCAACAGGAGGATGATACGCAGTTTCTTTGTCGATGACAGCACTGTCAATCCCCGCCAGATTGTGGGCCGTATCGTTATAACGACTTTTTTCTTCCAGGCGGTTGGAGTCGGTGCGCTGTATATCGGTTTTTCGCGTTCCGGATTGTCTTCCCGGCCTCTGTTCGACGCGGCTTTTCATTCTGTTTCGGCTTTCTGCAATGCAGGATTCTCCACATTCAGCGATTCGATTGCGGGCTTTGGTTCCGCCCTGTATGTGCCCTTCGTCATCTGCGTGCTGGTAATCACCGGCGGAATCGGATTTTCCGTCATAAATGACATCGCTTCTTCGCTGAAGCATGGCTTGAAAAAGCGGCTGTCCCTGCATTCCCGGATTGTCCTGCTTGTGACGGCGCTTCTGGTTGCCGGCGGGACGCTGTGTTTTTTTCTGTTTGAATCCGGCGACGCTTTTTCAGGACAGACCCTCTTCCAAAAATTTTCCCAGGCTTTTTTTCAGTCGGTGATAACCCGGACGGCCGGATTTGAAATGACAGCCCAGAGCCGGTTTTCGCCTGTTTCATCACTGCTGACGATGATACTGATGTTCATCGGAGGCTCGCCGGGATCGATGGCCGGCGGTATCAAGACGACAACGTTTTTCCTCATGGCGACATACGCATTCAAAGAGCGGGTCGGCCGGACGTCGATGAGATTGTTCAAAAGCAAAATAAATGCGGAGCAGATTGAAAAAGCTTTCAATATTTTCGGGAAAGCTTTCTTCTTCCTTTTTCTTTCCATTCTCATGCTGTCTTTCACCGAGCGTTACAGGATGGAGGCCGGGCTGTTTTCCATCTTTGACATTATGTTTGAATCCGTTTCCGCGTTTGCGACGGTGGGACTTTCCCGGGGTGTGACTCCGCAGCTTTCGGACGCGGGCAAGCTTGTCGTCAGCGTCACAATGTTTATCGGCCGGACGGGGTTGTTCTCGATGCTGCTGGCCTTGCCCGGCTCCGGGAAGCGGCCCGAAAACGTGGTGGAATATCCGACCAGGCAGGTTATGCTGGGATGAAAAGGAGGGCATATTGAAACAGTTTGCCATTATCGGGCTGGGTACATTCGGTATCAGGATGCTTGAACAATTGTCTTTGGTCACAAGCGATATAATTGTCGTGGACAGGGACGAGGAGACCGCGAATCTGTATAAGGATCTTGCGCGGGAAGTATTGATTATGGACGCAAGCAATGAGAAGGTTCTCGAGCGGACCATTCCGCAGGATATAGATGCGGCTGTTGTGGATCTTGGTTCCAGCATCGAAGACACAATCATGGTCACCAACTATCTCAAAAAGATGAATGTTAAGGAAATCATCGTCAAGGCTGAAAGCGATCAGCTCGGGGAAGTCCTCAAGATTGTGGGCGCCACCAAGGTTGTGTTTCCTGACAGGGAGACGGCGAAAAGTCTTACGCCCCTGCTTGCCTCTGCAAATTTATTCCAGTATATGCAGATTTCCCCTTCACTTGTTCTTGCGGAACTCAAGATGATGGAGCCGTATGTGGGTGTTTCTGTGCGGGACGCGAACCTACGGGTGAAAAGCGGGATAAACATTGTTGCGCTGCGGAAAGAGCATGACGCGAATTTTTCGCTGCTGCCCGATGCGGACTATGTTTTTTGCTCCGATGATGTGCTGCTTATATCCGGCCCGCCGGAAGCGGTTCAAAAGCTTGTCACGGAGGAAGTGTCGTCATCCGGTTCCGATTTGAAGAATTTCTTCAAATTCATGGTGTCAACCGCATCCCGGATGCAGCGGAAAAAATAGCTTCCCGGCGGCGTCCGGGTTACCGTTGTTTTTTTCGGATAGTGCCCGGTTCCTGCCTGTCTTTTACTTCCGGTTCCACCCATTCCACGTTTATGAGTCTGGTGTCCGCCTCGGGTATGCGCCGGATGTTCGGACAGTCTTTGTTGTGGATTATAACGCCGCGGCCGCGTGATACATAGCCTACGACAGGTTGCGGCGGTGCGGGGTCGCAGCAGCCTGCGAATTTCACTAAAAACCTGGTTGAATCCCCGACCCGGATTTTCAATACCGGAGCGGCAAAGTTTTTTTGCGCTGATCCGCTTTCCTGAAGATTCGGAAGGGAGACAGATGAATTGGTTTCACGGCTTGGATGGGGCCGTTCTGCATTTGAAGGATGCCCCTGATCGGGTTTTTCCTGTGCGGAGGCCGCGTCATGTTTCGTCTCGTGTTTTTCAAAATTGTTGTTGCCGTGTTCCTGCAGCCAGGAGCGGATTTTCTGTCTGGCTTTCGCTGTTCTGGCGCTGTTATACTGGTTGATTGTGGGATGCGCCTGGGGATGTGTGATGATTTCCACCACCTGGGTGTTTTTCAGAGGTTTGGATAACGGGATGATGGCATTATTTGCCTTCGCCGCGGAAATTTTTTCACCTATGGCTGAATGGATATAATAGGCGAAGTCTATCGCAGTGGAACCGGCGGGAAGCTCAACGACATCCCCCTTCGGCGTAAACACGTATATTGAATCCCCCAGCAGATCGTTTTTTATCCGTGCCAGAAAATCGTCATCGGTGAAACGGCTGTGGGTCAATTCTTTCAGCTGGTTTATAATGGGGATGTCATCCCGGGAGAATTCCTCATGGCTGCTTCCCTTTTTGTACAGCCAGTGGCTTGCGATTCCGTTTTCAGCGATTTCGTGCATAGCCTTTGTTCTTATCTGGATTTCAAGAGGGCGTCCTTCATCGCACATAACGGTTGTATGAAGGCTCTGGTAACCGTTGGGTTTAGGCATGGAGATATAATCCTTGAAACGTCCTTCAAGTGGTTTCCATATTGTGTGTACGATTCCCAGCATGGAATAACATTCGCTGACTGTCCCGCAGAGAATTCGCACGGCGAGGAGGTCATACAATTCTTCTATGCTTTTTCCACGGCGCTTCATTTTTTGGTAAATCGACCAGAAGTGTTTCGCCCTTGATTGCACGTCTATCTCAATGCCGGCCTTCGCCGCTTCTTCCTCTATTTTTTTTACGGCCCTGTCGAGGAAACCCGCCCTTTCACTTTTTTTGGCTGCAACAATTGCCTTTATCTGGTCAAAAACTTCCCGGTTGGTGAATTTCAGGCTGAGGTCTTCCAGCTCATCTTTTATTGTGGACATTCCGAGCCTGTTTGCCAAAGGCGCCCAGATATCGGCTGTTTCCTGTGCGAGGGTTTTCTGCTGTTCCTCCGGAAAATTCTTGAGATTCCGCATTTTATCCAGTCTGTCCGCAAGCCGGATAAGGATAATCCTCACATCGTCAACCATGGCGAAAAACATTTTTCTGACGGATTCAGCCTGGTGTATTGTCTGGTTGGTTATTTTCAGTCCTGATATTCTGGATGTTCCTTCCACAAGGGATGCGGTTGTGGGGCCGAATTTCTCTTTTAGTTCTTCCGGTGAAAGACCTGTGTTTTCCGCGGAACCGTGGAGTATGGCTCCCACAATACTTTCCGCATCCAGAGACAGGGAGGCGAGTATTTCCGCAACACGGAGAGGGTGCAGAATGAACGGTTCCCCGCAGGGACGGTCCACATCCTTTTTGTATTCACATATATAATCCCAGGCGGTTTTTATTTTCTGCCTGTCAGGTTCGGTAAAATATGGAAATTTATCAAAAAATCCGGAGAGCAGTTTGTCAGAGTCATAAGTCATTTGTTTTTCCTGTCTTTCAGTTACCGTTGATTCTACCTTCCACAAGCCGTTTTTCCCCGGCTAAATCCCTGTGTATAAATATATCAGTAAATCCGGCTCTTTGAAAATATTCCGCGGCTTTATCCGCATTATATTCTCCGGTCTCAACAAGAAGGAATCCTCCCCGGGCTAAAACGCCGGCGCTGTTGTATACGAGCGGTTTCACCAACTCAAGCCCGTCCTCCCCTCCGTCCAGCGCAAGACGAGGTTCGTTTCTCCCGTCACTTAAAAGTTTTCGCGTAACGTCTGCGGGGACATAAGGCGGATTGGCTGTTATTATGTTCCATTTATTTCCGGGTATTCCCTCTCTCAAATCACATTGAATGAAACTGATATTCCTGTAAAAAGGAGGGCCGCTCCCCGCCGTCTGTGACAGGATTTTTACGGCGTTTTTTTGCGCCACATCCAGTGCCGGACGTGATATGTCGGCCGCGGTTACTGAAAGGCGGGGAAAATCCGCTTTGAGTGAAACCGCCACGCAGCCGGAGCCGGTGCACATGTCCAGCAGGGAAACGCTTCCCGCTGTTTCTTTTTCTTCACGGAAAAAGGTTTGTATTATTTCTTCTGTCCTTTCGACAAGCAGTTCCGTATCCGGTTTGGGAATGAGGACATCTTCCGTAACTTTGAATTCATATTTCCAGAAGAATTTTCTTCCCGTGATATATGCGACCGGCAGACCGGTTTTTCTCCGGTTGACCGCATGAAGAAAGTCCCGGACTTCCTGCTTTTCAGGCGTGAATTCAGGATGCGCGGTAATCCATGATTTGGACATTTCCACGCCCGGCTGTTTCCCCCGGCTTTTACCCAGAATATCTTCCAGCAGGACGAGGGCGTCGAGTTTCGGGGTCTCTGAACCTGAGCGGCGTATTTCCTCCGCGGCGAGGTTTATAAGTCTGCCTGCGGAAATGTTCTGCAATTCTCCGGTGTTTTCCATATGCAAGCCGGTATGTCCGCTTATTGTACTGTTACCACCGAGGCCACCCGGCCGTCCCTTGTGTAAACCTTTTCCGTCGCGCTTGTGTCATGGATTTGCGTCATTCCCTGAAAAAAAGCGTAATACCAGGTTCCTTTAGGGAGGGGAAGTTTCAGCTCGTATTTTCCCCTGGCAACTTCCTTCATTTCATACATGAATGGATCCCAATTGTTGAATGAACCTGCAAGCCTGATGGTTTCCCCGCTTTTTCCCTGATAGATGAAATGCACGTATTTTTTCTCTTCCGAGGATGTCTCGTAAACCTTGTAATATTCGACAGGAAGTACCGAGACCTGTGTCCCGGTTGTAATATCGTATTCACTCCGGGAATTGTAGGGGTCGGCTGTCCAGATGCCGTCCCGGACAATCCTGTACCGGATTTCCTTTGTTTCCTGGGGAATTTTCAGGATGAAAAACAGTGTTGTGTCCGCGTATGTTCCGTCGCTGTTCCGGAGGGGTTCTCCGAATTCGTCCCGCAGAATCAGCCGGTTGAAATTGTGGATTTTCTTATAATTTTCATGCTCGAATGCTATGCCTGTATGCCTTACATTTCCCGGCGCCGTAAATACAGCGTATCTTCCTGAGACACGGGGAGCCTCAGGGCCGGATATTTCTGATACAAGGGAATTGTATTCCACGCTGTCAGCCCCCAGGGGGACCGATGCGGTTCTTTCCGGCTGATATTCCGCGGCAAAAACAAGCCAGCCTGAAAAAATTGAGGCAAGGATAAAAAGCAGCTTTTTCATCGTATTTTCCTGAATTCAATATCGGTTTTTTTTTGTTTTTTTTCAGTTTTTCCTGTTTTTTTCCATAAAACACATACAGGTAAAGATTGGCTTATTTTTTCCGATGATAAAAACAATAGGAAATTGTCACAGTTGCAGTGTATAATGTAAGATAAGAGAAAATGTAATTATTAGGAAATACTGCGGAAGGAACTTGGATACATGCCTGGAATTGAAGAGCTGAAAAAATTCAGGGAGGAAATCGCTTCCCTGGGGGATGAGAAAAAAATAGTCGAAGAACGCGGCGAAATTTATGAAGAACTTCCCCTGCCCACTGAATCCGCCGGTATAGTATCTGACGTTTCCTCCCTCGATGTTGATAATCTTCTTGCATCCATTTCCGCGGATGTAAAAAAGAATGAGACTGAAGCGGGAATCTCCGCTGTAATTCCCGGAGAGGGAGAGACAGTCTCTGAAGACCCTGTGTCGCCGCCGGTTACGGATTTTTCTGATATTTCGCTTGACGGTGATCCGGATAAAAACAATGACAGCGCCTCTGATTCTGATTTGGCGGCCCTGGATGCAATGCTGGCGTCCCTTCCCCTGGGGGATCCAGCTGATTTACCGGAGACGTCTGCCGGAGAGAGCGCTTCCGGGTTGAATACTCCTCCTGACGGTACGGATGCCTCCGCCGCGGAAAACCTTTCCGGTGAAAACTCCTTTGCGGACGGAGACCCGTTCACGGATTCCGGGTTTTCGATGCCGGATTTCCCTGACATGCCGGATATTCCCGGTGTGCCTGAAATGGATTCCGCAGCCGGGACAGAGGAATCCGCCGGGGAA
>CASGDA010000020.1 GCA_949300145.1 uncultured Treponema sp.
GAGCTTTCTTCTTGTTCTTCCCATAAGGTGTACGTCCTTTTGTTATTATACACCTTATTAGCTTTCCTGTTTTAGTCCAAGTTGCGGTTAGGCATTACATAGAGATCAGCCCATGCTTTTCCCGGCTTCAAAATGATTATTTTGCAAATTTTTCGACCCGTGCGCAGACTTTGACGCGGCGCTCGCGCGGGAAAAAGCGCATTCCCGCGGCTGGGGCGGCAGAACGGTAAACGGGTGAAGGGCGCGTCAACAGCCGGAGCCCGCCTTTTCAGCGGCAGTCAAAATGCCGGGAGAAAAAACGCTTCCGGTAGTCCGCCGGCGTGTATCCGGTTTCCTCCTTAAACACTTTGATGAAATAACTTTGGGAGGAAAAAGACAGGGCAAGGGCAATGCTTTGGGAGGAAAAAGACAGGGCAAGGGCAATGTCCAGCGGGGACATTTCACTGTACAGCAACATATTCGAAGCCGCTTTCACTTTCGCCTTTTTTATGTAGCTGCCTATTGTCTGGCGGGTCTCTTTTTTGAAAAGCCTACACAGATAAGTTTTGTTCACTGCCACACAGGCGGCCAAATCAGCGGAAGAAATCCTGTCGTGCAAATGCTTTTCGATGTAGTTTACCGCCAGAATCACCGGCCTGGAACAGGCGCTCCCCCGGGACAGCGCTTTCATCCTTCCGGTATAATCCAACACCAGCGTCCTGTGCAGCCCGCTGATTTCATCCTCGGACTGAAGCCTGTCCGCCTGCTTGATGTAAATATCGCTCAGCGTATAGGCGCTCTCCGCCGGCATCCCGGCTTCGATGCAAAACCGCGTAATCATGGCGACCGTGATAATCAGATGGTACTTCAAATTCCTGACCGGATTGTCGGAAAGGACGCCCAGATTGCTGTCCTTGAGCGGCAGCATAAGCGCCCTGACGGCTTCCTCGTCGCCGCTTTTCACCGCATCGTAAAAAGCGAGCTCCCTGTCGTAGGGCAAATGGGTGATGCCGTTTTCCCGGTTGCGGAATATGTCTTTGGATAACTTTTTGTCAGTCGTCTGTTTTTCTGCCGGCATGAACGTTTCCCCCGTCCTGTGGGATATTATAACATCCATCCGGCGTTTGTGTGATTTTTTTTCGAGAAAACAAACGGTTTTCTTTATTTTTGAATTCAAATTGCAACAATAAAAAAAGCATTTCAGGAAAATCCCGTACAAAAAAAGATAATATCGTGATATATGGCTGCCCGGAGCGGTGTTAGTCTTTTTTTAAAGACAAAATGTCTAATATTTTTTAAGGTGGTGCAACATGAAAAAGTATTCTTTGCGCTTGCGTGTGCCGTTTTAACGGCGGTTTTGTTCTCTTCCTGTGATACAGGTGGAGGTGGATCGTTGACAGAGGCAAATGCCTTGCCGGTTTCAGTAGAGTGTATTGACGGTACCTTTAAGCTGGAAGGAATTCCTGCTAAAACTGAAGCCAGTGGAGATGCATTGCAATTGGTCGGACAGGTCGCCAGCAATTTGCAGGTGTCCTGCGGAGATACGGTGGAATTTTCATTTGTTATTTCCGGGGCAGACAATTTTAAGCAGATGGGATTTCTGTCTGATTTAGACGATTATGTCTGGCATGAAGCAGAGTGGCAGGAAGAAGGATTTCCTGAAGGGACGGAGTATTCTTGCAGGATTGAAAATGTGGCCCGTCGGTAAATTGGCAGGTTGTTTTTCAGTTTCCTATTGAAGAAGATAAATATGAAAGCGTTGAGCTTTCAGAAATAAACATAATTGTGGTTAAACCATAATCACGGGTGGATTGTCCGGCGCATTTTTATGTGCCGGAATTTTATAAAAAAGGCGGATTATTATTATGAATAAAAATTTTTACATGATTATTGCTGCAATATCTGTTTTGACGGTCGCTGCGTGCACGACAACAACCGGCAGTGCGGAAAGAATTGATTCCTCCGGTGAACCGTCCGGAGTGTCTGTCACAATGGGCAATGACCTCAACCTTGACGGGTATTCCCTGGTCTGGGAGGACAACTTTGACGGTTCAAGCTTGAACAGGAATGATTGGAATGTGGAGCTTCATGAACCAGGCTGGGTGAATGAAGAGCTTCAGGAATATGTTGATTCGGAAGAAAACATTTTTTTTGAAAACGGGAATCTGGTTATCCGTCCGGTTAAAAGCACGGTAAACGGCAAAATCCATTACACGTCGGGACGGATCAGTACGCAAAACAAACGGGATTTTACCTACGGTGTTTTTGAAGCCCGCCTGAAAGTCCCGGAAGGCAATGGCTTCCTTCCGGCATTCTGGCTCATGGCTACGGATGAAAACATTTACGGACAATGGCCCAGATGCGGGGAAATAGACATAATGGAAGTTCACGGAAGCGACACAAAGACAACATATGCAACCATTCATTACGGTAATCCTCACAGGCAAAGCCAGGCAACAAAGACCCTGGATAACGGTACATTTGCGGACGGCTTCCATACTTATGCAGTAAAATGGGAGCCGGGCGAAATAAGTTGGTACGTGGACGGATTTTTAATCCACCGGGAAAACGACTGGTACTCTGTCACTGAAGGACAGGGGGAAATTACTTATCCGGCTCCATTCGACCAGCCTTTTTACATAATCCTGAATCTTGCTGTCGGCGGAAGCTGGGTGGGCTATCCAGACAGAACAACCGATTTTAAAAACGCCCGTTATGAAATCGACTATGTACGGGTCTGGCAAAAAGAAAACTATGATGAAAACGTAACAAAGCCTGAAAAGGAAGTTGTTCTGCGTGCTCCAGATGAAAAATCCAAACAGGTGCTTGCAGACGGCAATTATATTTACAACGGGAAATTCCAGGAAGGTAACGGACGGCTTGGTTTTTGGGAAATAGAGAACAATGGGGCGGCAATCATTTCTGTAACAGACTTCGCAGACGGCAGAAGACTTTCGATTGACGGCATGAAGATAAACCCGGCAAATGCGCTTGTGCTCCGGCAAAGCGGACTTGCACTTGCGGAAGGCACCTATGTGTTTACTGCGGATATCGAAGGCAAAGCCGGTGACACGATTATGGTGAAAGCCGGTGGCACAAGTTTTCCGGTTGTTCTTGAGAAAGGACGGAAAAATTACAGCATCAAATTTTCTATTGACGACCCGGGCGACAAGAATGTGTCTTTGACCTTTTCATCTCCCGGTGTTTACCTCATCGATAATGTAGCGTTGACGGAAGATAGCTTGATCCGGAACGGCAGTTTCAACGCCGGATTCTCCGGTTTTGAACCTTACGCATATGCGCCGGATAATGTGAGCTGGGTTGTGGACAGCCTTTCCGAAAACAACGCGGCGGATTTTACCATTAAAGATACCGGCCCGCAGGCATGGCACATTCAGTTGAAGCAGAACGGAATCCACCTTGAAAAAGGTCAGCGCTACCGGCTTTCCTTCGATGCGAAGTCCAGCGTTGACAGAAAAATCATGTTCGCAATACAACGTGACGGCAGCAAGCATAATGATGACTGGACACCGTACTCCGGAGAGAAAATCGTGGCACTGACAGATAAGTATGAGACTGTCTCCCTTGATTTCACCATGAATCATGATACTGATGATCAAAGTGTTTTCAGTTTGTCCATGGGAGCTGTTGACGGTAAACGTATTTCAAAACAACATAGAATCTGTATCGATAATATTATTCTTGAAAAAACCGGTTCCGGTTTATAACAGCATACAACGGAGGAATTATTCGATGAGGGAATTCAAAGGCTTTAAGAAAGGCGTGAATCTCGGCGGATGGCTGTCGCAATGCGGCGAAGGAAATTACACAAAGGAGCGGTTTGATACGTTCATCACCGAAAAGGACATTGAAAAAATCGCCGGCATGTCAGGCTGCCGGTGGATTTTCATTTGTTCCAGAACGAAGACGGAAGTTTTATTGAAAGCGGATTCGGATACATTGACCGGTGCATCGGGTGGTGCGGGAAATACAACCTTAACACCGTCCTCGATTTACACAAAACAATCGGTTATATTTTTGATGATAAAAATTACTGCCGATTTTTTACCGATGAATCATTGCAGGATAATTTTGTCAGGGTGTGGGAAGAATTCACACGGCGTTACGGGAAATATTCCGATAAGGTTGCCTTTGAGCTTCTCAATGAAATAACCTCACCGGAAACTGCACAAATCTGGAACCGGATTGCGGAAAGAACAGTAAAAGCTATCCGCAGGATAAATACGGATGTAAGAATAATTATAGGCGGAATTTACAACAGCAGTATTTACGGTCTGCAACTTCTTGATAAACCGTATGATGAAAATATTGTTTTCACTTTTCATTCCTACAGCCCGATGATTTTTACCCACCAGGAAAATATGCCCAGGGACTTGTCGGTTGCGTATCCTGAAAATCTTCAGGTGTTACGAAAAAAATCGCAGGAAGTTTTCGGCAACTCCTATGATGGGGAGTTCGGTTCTGGTAACAAGACCATCGACAGTTCGTTTTTTGACCGCTTGTTTGCGGAGGCAGTGGCTGTCAGCGAAAAGTACAACGTTCCCCTTTACTGCGGGGAGTACGGCGTAATCGACAAAGCCGATCCGGAAAGTACGCTGCGCTGGTTTGCCGATATCCACGCCGCGTTTGAAGAGTATGATATTGCC